>NZ_PHRF01000160.1 GCF_004151105.1 Streptomyces sp. L-9-10 | reverse complement strand
CCCGCGTCGTCGTCGAGTGCTTCGGCGGCGTCGGAGGGGGTGGGCAGGGGGTTGCTGGCGGGGGCGTCGCCGCGTCCGCGCAGCCAGTCCTCGACGGCGGTGCTGTCGGTGTCGTTGTCGAGGGTGACCTCGGCGGACTCGGTGTGGATCTGGGAGTTGACGGTTCCGCCGCCGCCGCCGACGTCGATGGTCACGGGTCCCGCGTTGGCTCCCGCGCCGGTCTGGATGCCGGGGCCGTCTCCGGATTCCTGGCTGGTGGTGATCGTCAGCTTCTGCGGGTGGTGCGGCTTGTCGTCCTTCTCCTCCTGGTCGTAGGCCGCCGCGTCGTAGGTGACCGCGACCTGCTGCATCCTGCTGCCCTTGGCCTGCGCCACCCCGCCCGCCGTGCCGCTGACGGAGAAGGTGTAGACGAAAGTGATCTTCCCGGCGTCCGGGCCGGTCTTGGCGCGCATGACGACCACGTCCTCGGTCATCGCGCCCGAGAGTCCCTCGAAGGAGATGTTGCCGAGGTCCTTGGGGCCGTCGGCGCCCTTGCCGTCCTTGCCGCCCTTGGTGTCCTTGCCGCTCTTGCCGTTGCTCTTGAAGGTCTT
>NZ_PHRF01000159.1 GCF_004151105.1 Streptomyces sp. L-9-10 | reverse complement strand
CCCAGCTTGCCGGAGGCGGGCAGGCGGAGTCCCTGGCCGAAAGTAGGGGGCAGAGGGGTGAGGGGTGAGGGGTGAGGGGTGGGGGTGGCGAGGGGTGGGGGTACGGGGGCTTCGGGGTACGGGGCGGGGAGCGCGCGGTCAGCCGGGCTCGGTGGCCCGCGCGTCGTCGACGAGACCGGCTTCGTACGCCAGGATCGCGAGCTGTACGCGGTTCTTCAGCCCGAGCCTGCCGAGGACGGCGCTGACATGGGCCTTGACCGTGCCCTCGACGACGTACAGCCGCTGGGCGATCTCCGCGTTCGACAGCCCGGACCCGACCAGGGCCACCACCTCGCGCTCGCGCGCGGTCAGCGGCTCCAGAGTGGCGCGCGCCTCGGCGGCCCGCGAGAGCCGTCCGGTGCCGAGCTGCGTGATCACGCGCCGGGCCACGACGGGTGACAGGAACGCGGCCCCGTCGGCGACCGCCTGTATGCCCGCGATCAGCTCGCGCGGGTCGCCGGACTTGAGCAGGAAACCGCTGACCCCGGACCCGAGCGCCTGCGTGATGTAGGCGTCCTCGGAGAAGGTGGTGAGCATGACGAGCGCGGTGTCGGGCGCCGTACGCCGCAGCTCCTCCGCGGCGCGCAGTCCGTCGAGCCGCGGCATGCGGATGTCGAGCACCGCCACATCGGGCCGGTGCCTCAGCGTCAGCTCCACCGCCTCGTGCCCGTCGGCTGCCTCGGCGACGACCTCGATTCCGGGGGCCGCGTCCAGGATGGCCCGTACTCCGGCCCTGATCATCGCCTCGTCGTCGGCGAGGAGGACGCGTATCGGCGGGCGCGCGCCGTGGGGATCGGTCATGGGGGCCAGATTAGGACCTGGGCGGACGGCCCAAGGATCCGGCGGGCAGATGCGGGCTGACGCGGAGAGGCGGAGACGCGGGTATCGCCGGGATGCGGGCGGCAGGGGGCCACGGATAATGGACGGGGAGGGCGCCGGGGGCCGACG
This sequence comes from Streptomyces sp. L-9-10, assembly GCF_004151105.1. GTDB lineage: Bacteria > Actinomycetota > Actinomycetes > Streptomycetales > Streptomycetaceae > Streptomyces. Next base: position 49,092 of record NZ_PHRF01000159.1, on the reverse strand, counting down.
CGGGGGCGCCGACGGGGAACACCGGGGGCAGCCGCGCGGGGCCACCGGCGCGCCGTCGCACGCCGGCGTCACCGCACTCTCGGACGGGAAGTGCACGCCATGACCAAGGCCGGCGGAATCTCGGGTGACAGGCGGCCGTTGTCGCCGAGGGAGCGGGCGGACCGGGGCAGGGCCGCCCGCAAGAAGGCGCCGCGGTCCGGCCACGCCGGGTTCCGTCCCGCCGAGGGCCGTCCGGACCCGGTGGACGTGATCGAGGAACAGTCGGCCGTGCGCGTACCGGACCTCGTCCCCCTCCGCTACGGACGGATGACGGAGTCGCCGTTCCGCTTCTACCGGGGCGCTGCCGCGATCATGGCCGGCGATCTGGCCACCACCCCCACCTCCGGCATCAGGGCGCAGCTGTGCGGAGACGCGCATCTGGTGAACTTCCGGCTGCTCGGCTCGCCCGAGCGGCGTCTGGTGTTCGACATCAACGACTTCGACGAGACCCTGCCGGGCCCCTGGGAGTGGGATGTCAAACGGCTGGCCGCGAGCCTGGTGATCGCGGGACGCGAGAACGGCTACTCGGCCAAGCAGCGGGCGGGGATCGTCCGGGCCGCCGTACGCGCGTACCGCGAACGGATGCGGCAGTACGCGGGGATGGGCCATCTTGAGGTGTGGTACGACAGCGCCGACACGGAACAGCTCCAGCGGCTGGTGGCCGGGCGGCTGAGTGCGAAGGGCCGGGGGCGGGTGTCGAAAACCATGGCGAAGGCGCGTACCAAGGACAGCCTCCAGGCCTTCGGGAAACTCACCGAACTCCGCGACGGCGAACGCCGGTTCGTGGGCGACCCGCCGTTGGTCGTGCCGATCGACGACCTGCTGGCGGGCGCCGAGCGGGACCGGATCTCCCATGAGCTCCACGCACTCGTCGAACGGTACGGACGCAGCCTGCCCACGGAACGGGCGCATCTGCTCAGGCAGTACCGGGTGGCCGACATCGCACGCAAGGTCGTGGGCGTGGGCAGCGTCGGAACCCGCTGCTGGATTCTGCTGCTGCTGGGCAGGGATGACGAGGACCCCCTGATCCTCCAGGCCAAGGAGGCCGACCACTCGGTGCTCGCCGCGCATGTCGGGGAGAGCGAGTACGACAACCAGGGACAGCGCGTGGTCGCGGGACAGCGGCTGATGCAGGCCGTCGGCGACGTCTTCCTGGGGTGGGACCGGGTGAAGGGGGCCGACGGCCGCCAACGGGACTTCTACATACGCCAGTTGCACGACTGGAAGGGCATCCTGACGCCGCAGATCATGGTGCCGAGGGGAATGCGGGTATTCGGCGAACTCTGCGGGGAAACCCTGTCCCGCGCCCACGCCAGGTCGGGCGACCGTATCGCCATCGCCGCCTATCTGGGCGGGGGCGAGGCGTTCGACGCCGCGCTGGCGGAGTTCGCGGAGAGCTACGCCGACCAGAACGAACGGGACCACAGCGCACTGGTGGACGCGGTGAGGCGGGGAAGGGTGCGGGCGGAGGCGGAGTGAGGCCGCGGTCCCCGCCCGCCACCGGCAGTGGGCGGCCGGTGGCGGGCGGGAGCGGGCTTCGGTCCCGGGTCGGGCGGTCGCGGGTCAGGTGTTCGGCTGGGTGAAGCGGATGCTGTTGCCGAACGGGTCGCGGAGGCCGCAGTCGGTTCCGTACGGGCGCTCAGTGGGTTCGTCGGTGAACTCGACGCCCAGCGCCAGCAGCTTCTCGTACGTCTTGCGGCAGTCGTCCGTGCTGAAGAAGAGCGAGCCGCCCGTCGCGCCCTTGGCCACCAGCTCGCGGACCTGCTGCGCCGTCTCCTCGGACATCGCCGGAGGGCCCGGCTTCTCCAGCAGGATCTGGCGGTCCGGGTGGCCGGGGACGTTCACGGTCAGCCAGCGCATGAAGCCCAGGTCGACATCGGCGTTGACCTCCAGGCCGAGCTTGCCGACGTAGAAGTCGAGGGCCTCGTCCTGGTCGAGTACGTAGATCTGTGAGTGTGTGATCGCGTTGAACATGTGCATCACGCTACCGAGCGAGTCCGGCGAAAACTTATCCAAAACTGCTCAGTCCCGACGCGGGGCACGGGGCGCCGGACAAGGTGCGCGGGGCGCCGGACAACGGCGCGGGGCAGCGCGGGCGGTCCGGTGTGCGGGCGGTCAGGCGTACGGGCGGTCAGGTGTGCGGGCGCGTCCACGCCTTCGTGAAGCACGTCGGCACGTTCGCGGCCGTCGCTTCCTTGCGGTACGCCCTCGGCGGCCGGCCGACGATGTCGCGGAACGTACGGCTGAAGGTTCCCGGACTGCCGAAGCCGACCTGGTAGCAGATGTCGGTCACACTGCGGTCCGTCTCCCGCAGCAGGTACATCGCGCGCTCGACACGGCGGCGCTGGAGGTAGCGGTGTGGTGTCTCGCCGAACGTGGCCCGGAAGGTGCGGGTGAAGTGTGCCTCCGACACATGCGCGATCCGGGCCAGGGCCGGGACGTCCAGCGGCTGCGCGTAGGCGCGGTCCATCGCGTCCCGTGCCCGGAGCATGTGGCGGTTGGTCTCTTCCGCGGCGCGGCTCACCGTGCCATCACACCACGGACCCCCGCCGGCCGGTCACTCACGATCGGCCGGCCGCTGTCCGCCGGTCGCTCACGCGCTCCCGTCCGGCCCGGCCAGCGACGCCACGTCCGTGTTCGCCCCGCACAGCACCACGCAGATCCGTTCGCCCTCGACGGGCCGGTACCCGTACCCCTCACCCTCCACGGTCAGCGCGGCGAGAGCCGTCGCCGCCGCGTGTTCGACCGCGAGGCGGTAGTCCGTCCACAGCGCGCGCCGGGCACGGATGATCTCCGCGTCCGGCACCAGGACCGAGCGCACGCCGTCGTGCTGCGCGGCGCGCAGCGCGAGCGTCGTGGCGCGGGAGGCGCCCAGGGAGTCGGAGGCCACGGAGTCGACCGGGGTGTCGACCACCCGGCCCGCTTCGAGCGCCGCGTTCAGGGCGCGGCAGTTCTCCGGCTCGACCGCCACCGTCCGGATGCCGTGGTGCCGCGCGGCGGTGGCCACCCCGGCGAAGAGCCCGCCGCCGCCCACCGAGACCACCACGGTGTCCAGATCCGGGATCCGCTGGTGGATCTCCTCCAGCAGGGTGCCCGCGCCCGCGGCGATCAGCGGGTGGTCGTACGCGTGCGAGGCGAGCGCGCCGGTCGTCGCGGCGAAGTCCTGGCAGGCGGCCAGCGCCTCGGCGTACGACGCGCCGGTCAGCCGTACGTCGGCGCCGTACGAGCGCAGCCGCGCGACCTTCACCGGCGGCGCGGTCTCCGGCAGGAACACCGTGGCGGTCACGTCCTGCTGCCGGGCGGCCCACGCGCAGGCGAGTCCGGCGTTGCCGCCCGAGGCGATGGTCACGCCCGCGTCGGGGAGGGTGCCCTCCTCGCGATGGGCGCGCAGGAAGTTCTGGGCGCCGCGTGCCTTGAAGCTGCCGGTGTGCTGAAGGTGCTCCAGGGCCAGCCACAGCTGGGCGGCGCCGGGATCGGCGGGCGCGACCGCCACGGGGCGCACGTGTCCCGTGATGCGGTCGGTGGCCTGCTTGATGTCGTCGTGGCTGAGTTCTCGCACCGGCTGCTCCTCGTATCGATACGGTGTACCGTACGCTGGCTCGCATGCCCCGGCAATCCGCGTCCCTCGACTCCGCCACCCCCGGCCGCATCGCCGCGACAGCGCTCGCGCTGGTCGACGAGGAAGGGCCGGGAGCCCTGAGTTTCCGTACGCTGGCCGCCCGCCTCGGTGTCGCCCACGCCACCGTCCAGCGCCGCTGCACGGATCTCGCCGGGCTGCTCGACCTCTGCGCCGACCACCTCGCGGCCGATCTGCCGGACATCCCGCCCGGCACCGACTGGGCCCGTGCCACCGAGGCGCGCTTCCGCCGGCTCTACGCGTCGCTGACCGCCCATCCGGGGCTGCTCGCCCTGCGCGGCGGCCGGCCGTGGCTCGGGCCGCAGCTGCTGGGGCGGCTGGTGGAGCCACAGCTCGCCGACAGCATCCGGGCGGGCATGACACCCGAGGAGGCGGTCACCGCGTACCGCCGCATGTATCTGCTCACCCTCGGCAGCGCGACCTTCGTCGATCACCGCGATCCGAAGTCCTCGCTGGCGGTGACCCGTAGCGCGCTGGCGGCGCTGGACCCGGACGAGTTCCCCGTACTGACCGGGCATCTCGCCGTCATCCTGCCCGCCGTCGTGGACCACGAGGTCTTCTACGGCGCGCTGCGCCAGCTCGTCCGCGCCGCCGACCCGGCTCGCCGCGACCGGCCGCGGAGCGAGCCACGCGCCGACGCATGACCCGCTCCCTTCCGTCGTGAACGCGGCGGACACCTCGGCACGCCCCGGCACGCATCGGCCGTGAACGAGTCCTCCCCACCTGCCCCACAGCGGCCCCGGACCGCTTCCGTAGGATCGGGCCGTGACAACGAGTACGGACAAGGCCACGGATACGGACACCCGTTGGGCGCCACCGACCGAGACCGAGCGGCTGCTGTACGAGGCGACCGCGCGCGACGACGGGGACGCGGTACTCGACGTGCTCTCCCGCTCCCCGCTCTACGTGCTCGTCGCCCGGCTGCACGCCGACACCCCCGGCTACACCGCGCCGCTCCCGTCACAGCCCGACCCCGCGACAGGCCGCACCCTCGTCCCCGTCCTGACCCCCGGCATGCTGCCGCCCTGGCATCCGGAGTGGGTGTTCCGCCGCACCACCCTGGCCGGACTCGCCGCGTCCTGGCCGGACAACAAGTGGTGGCTCGCGGTCAACCCGGGCACGCCCTGCGCGACGAGCGTCAAGGCCCGCCCGGCACACCGCAGGGCGTGGCTCAAGGCCGACGCGGCGTCCGGCGGCCCCCGGCAGAACCGGCTGATCACGCACAGCGGCGGTCCGCTGCACGGGCCGGTCGCGTACGGACTGGCCCTCGGCGCCCATCTCGCCGTCAACAACGGCATCGCCTGGAACCAGCTCGGCGCCGCGTATCTCGACTACGAGACGGACATCGCCCGGCTGTACCGCCCCTGGCACATCGGCAACCGCGCCGCGTACCGGCAGACGCTCGACGCGCTGATGGCCACCCGGCTCATCGGCCGCACCCACGAGTTCGTCCTCCGCACCCGGCTCGGTCTCGTCGGACGGCTGAAGCGGGAGCCCTCGCGGCAGGAGTGGTCCGACAGCGTCACCGCCGCGCTGAACCGGCGCGGCGCGTCCCAGGCCGAGCTGATGGAGGCCGGTGAGTCCCTGCGGCGCGTCGTCCGGTACGAGGACCGTTTCCGCGCCGACGGCATCCTCGCGCCCGGCGGACGGATCGACACCCTGGCCGCCTTCGACCACGGGCGCGCGGTCAACGTCGTCCGGCTGGCGCTGGGCGCGCGCTACTGCGATCCGCACGAGGCCGAGACGGCCGTCGTGCGGATCGGTGAACTGGCTCGGCGGGCCTACGGATCCTGGGAGGAGTTCTCCCTCGGTTACGCGCTGACCCGGCTGATCCACTTCGACGGGGACGACGACTCCGACGTCAGGTACCAGGAGTCGCTCGCGCACCACCGCATCCTCGTCCAGGACCCCACCAGCCCCTACCGGAACATCCCCTGGTCATGAGCCCACCTCTTCCCCACCACCCCGGCAACCCGGCGTACGGCGCCCCCTGGACAGCGCCCTCCGAGACAGAACGCCTGCTGTACGAGGCCGGGGCGCGCGGCGACACGGAGGCGCAGCTACGGGTGCTGGCCGGCGCGGAGCTGTACATCGGCGCACCGAAGGCCGAGGTCGACGCGGCGCCCGACCGGGTGCGCTGGCGCCCGCACCGCGACGAGGCGGGCCGCAGCTGCAAGCCCGTCCTCACCCGCGGGATGCTGCCGCCGTGGCACCCCGAGTGGGTGTTCCACGGCGTGTCCCTCCAGTGGATCGCCGAGTTCGAGTGGCGGGATCCGCAGCAGCTGCTCGCGGTCAACGCCGGTACCCCGGCGCAGCTTCTGCTGCCCGCCATGCCCCAGCACCGCGCGCTGTGGCTCCGCTATTACGCGGAGAACGACCGCCCGTCCGACGACCGGCTGACCGCACTGCGGCACGGTCCGCTGCACGGACCGCTCGCCTACGGTCTGGCCTGCGGCGCGCATCTGGCGGTCGGGAACGGCGTGCCGTGGAACGAGGTCGGCACCGCCTACCACGACTACGCCACCGAACGCGCACAGCTCCGCGACTCCTGGGGCATCACCGAACGCACCGGCTGGCAGGCGCAGTTGAACGCGCTGCTGGACGCGCGCAACAGCCCGCCCGAGCCCGATTTCACCCTTCGGGTGCGCGAGCAGCTGCGGGCCGGTCTCGGCGGGCCGCCGTCCGCCGACCTGTGGCGCGAGACGGCCGCCGGGCACGCCCAGGACCTCGGGGCCGGCCACGACACGGTCAGGGGCATCGAGGAACTGGTGCGGCGCATCCTCCGGTACGAGGCCCGGTTCCGCGCCGACGGGCTGCTGCCCCCGGACGGGAGGGTGACCACCACGGTCGCCTATGACTACGGGCGTGCGGTGAACCTGGCCCGCTGGGGGCTGTCGGCACGCTTCTGCGATCCGTACGAGGCCCAGCAGGCGATCGTGCACGCCGGAGCGCTGAGCAAGCCGGCCTACCGCTCGTGGGAGGACTTCTCCGCGGCGTACGCGCTGGGCAGGGTGCTGCGCTTCGACGGCGAGGAGTACGGCTCGTTCTACGAGCAGAACGTCGTCGCCCACCGTCTGCTGACGGAGAACGAGGGCAGCCCGTGGCGGAACATTCCCTGGCGCTGAGCGGCCCGGCCCGACGCCGCGCGGGGCGGCTCGGGGCGGGGCGGGGCGGACAGGGAACCGCCCGGGGTGTCGTCACACCCCGGGCGGTTCCGCCGGTCAGTCGTACGGCGGCCGTACGGTCGTACGGCTCGGATCAGCTCGTCGGGAAGGTGAGCTTGAAGCTGTTGATACGGCCCGTGTCCTGCGCCGCGACATCCTGGACCTTCAGCTGCCAGGTGCCGTTGGCCACCTCGGACGAGGCGTTCACGGAGAAGGTCTCCGTGACGTTGTCGGCGGAGTCGCTGCCGCTGGAGTTCTTCAGCCGGTAGGCGGTGCCGTCCGGGGCGACCAGGTCGACGACCAGGTCACCGCGCCAGGTGTGCGTGATGTCCACGCCGACCAGGAGGTTGGACGGGGCGTTGCCCGTGACTCCGGTGACGTTGACCGACGAGGTCACCGCGGCGCCGTTGTCCGGGATGGCGACCGCTCCGGCGTTCTCGAAGACCGTGCCGCCCCCGCCGCCGCCACCGGGGCGGGTGCCGACCGAGATACCGGCCCAGGCGTTCGCGACGGCCGTGTACTCGGGGCTCGTGGTGCCGTACAGCTCACCGGCGACCGCGAGCGTGCCGGTGCGGGCCGCCGCGTAGTTGGTCGTGGAGGTGAACTTCGTGGTGAGCGCCTTGAACCAGATCTGCTCGGCCTTCGCCCGGCCGATGCCGGTCACCGGCAGACCGTCCGAGGTCGGGGAGTCGTACGAGACACCGTTGACGACCTTGGCGCCGCTGCCCTCGGAGAGCAGGTAGAACCAGTGGTTCGCCGGGCCCGAGGAGTAGTGGACGTCGACATTGCCGATACCGGAGTACCAGTAGTCCTTGGACGCGCCGTCCTTGCTCGGCTTGTCCATGTAGCGCAGCGGGGTGCCGTTGCCGTTGATGTCGATCTTCTCGCCGACGAGGTAGTCACCCGGGTCCTGCGGGCTGTTGGCGTAGAACTCGACCGCCGCGGCGAAGATGTCCGAGGTGGCCTCGTTCAGACCGCCGGACTCGCCGCTGTAGACCAGACCGGCGGTGGCGGCGGTGACGCCGTGGGACATCTCGTGCGCGGCCACGTCGATGGAGGTCAGCGGCTTGGCGTTGCCCGATCCGTCGCCGTACGTCATGCAGAAGCAGCTGTCCTGCCAGAACGCGTTGACGTAGTTGTTGCCGTAGTGGACGCGGGAGTACGCGCCGACGCCGTCACCGCGGATGCCGGTGCGGCCGTGCACGTTCTTGAAGTAGTCCCAGGTCTCCCCGGCGCCGTAGGCGGCGTCGGCGCCCGCGGTCTCCGCGTTGGACGCGGCGCCGTTGCCCCAGACGTCGTCGGGACCGGAGAAGAGCGTGCCGGTGCCGGACGAGCCGCGGTTCAGGTTGTACGTCTTGTGGCTGCCACGGCCGGTGTCGGTCAGGTTGTACGTCGAGCCCGACTGGACGGAGCCGAGGGTGACCTGGCCGCTGTACTGGGTGTTGCCCACGCCGTTGTTGACGGCCTGCCACTCGTACAGCTTCTTGCCGGTGGCCGCGTCGGTGACGACGTGCAGCTCGTTCGGGGTGCCGTCGTGCTGGAGTCCGCCGACGACGGTCTCGTAGGCGAGGGTCGGCGAACCCTGCGCCATCCAGACCACCTTGCGCGGCGCGCGCTCGGCCTCGGTCTTCTTCGAACCGTCGGCGGCGGCGGCGCCCAGCGCCTGCTTCTCGGCGACGGCCGGCGCGATGTCGGCCGCGGTGGCGACGTTCTTCAGCGCGGACGCGGACGCCTTGCTGACGGACTGGGTCGCGCCCGCCTTCGTCGCCGCGACGATGAGGTCACCGCCGAGGACCGGAAGGCCCTGGTACGTGCGCTCGTACCGGGTGTGCGTGGTGCCGTCGACGTCCTGGACGACATCGCGGACGACGAGCTTCTCCTGTGCCCCGAGGCCGAGTTCCTCGGCGGTGGCCGCCTTGGTCGCGTCGGCCTCGCGTATCAGCGCGGCGCGCTGGGCGGGGGAGAGGGTGCGCGGCAGCGCTCCGGGGTCGGCCTTGCCCGCGGCGGGCGCGGCGGGCGCGCTGTCCGGCTGGGCGGAGGCGGTGCCGGCCTGGACGCCGACGGTGAGGAGAGCTGCTGCGGCGAGCAGAGCGCCGGTCGCGGTGGCGCGGCGGCTGAGCGTGGGTCTCACGCGAACTCCTTCTGCGAGGGGGGTACCGGGCAGCTCGATGGGCCGTCCGGACAGTGCACGCGGAGCAGAGTGGTGCTGAGAACGGGGGAAGAGTGGCAGGTGTGGCGGCTCGCTGTCAGGAGCGCGTCAACAAGTTGGCCGGAATTCGTTCGCTGCCCGAAAGGTCCTGTTCGTTAAGCGGACGTTTCGTGGATCATTGCGGCGGTGTTGCGGGAGGTTCGCGGTCGCCGGACCGGGCTGGATCCGGACAGGGTGAGGACAGGGCGCGGCGATGGGGCGGCCGACTCGCGGCGTTGTGGATTGTGAACGGGGTGTGGTGCGTGGGGCCGCTGTGCCCTGGCCCGGCCGCAGGGGATTGTGGCTCGTTTCGTACCACCGCTTGTATGTGACGGGGGCCCGGCCCGCGGTGCGCCCCGGCACGCGGTCTGTGGCGTGTAGCCCGCGGCGTGTGGCGCGCGGCGTGTGGTGCGCGGCGTGTGTGGCGCGCGGCCTCTCGTGTGCCGCCCGGACCGCTCCGGCTCAGGCGGGCCGGTACGAGGTGATCAGCCGGGCGAGATGCGTCCCCGCCGTACGCAGCGGCTCGTCGCTCCTGGACACCTGGGCCGCCAGTTCGGCGCCCTCCAGCGTGCTGATCACCGTATGACCCAGGCTCCGCGCGTCCCCGTCGGGGATCCCGGCGCGGCGCAGCGCGTCGGTCACGAGCCCGCGCCAGTGCGCGAAGGCCAGTGCGGCGGCCCGCTGGATGTCGGGTGCGCGGCCGGCCGTCCCGAGGGCGGTGGCCGTGACCGGGCAGCCGTCGATCCAGTCGGAGGCGCGCAGGCCCGTCGCGAGACTGTCGGCGCAGGCGATGACCGCCTTGGCCGGGTCCTCCTCGCTGTCCAGCACCTCACGCAGGATCGTGGCGAACTCGCGGTCGCCGTGATCGATCGCGGCAACGGCCAACTCCTGCTTCCCGCCGGGGAAGAAGTGGTAGACGGAGCCCAGTGTGGCGTTGGCCTCCTGGGCGATCTGCTTGATCCCGGCCCCGTCGTACCCCTGTCGCTGCATCAGCCGTGAGGCCGCCCTGACGACCCGTTCGCGGGTGCCGGGTGTGGCCTGCGGGTCCCGGTCCGAGTGGTGCCGCGCGGTGGTCTTCACCGGGTCAGGGTATCGGATAGAGCGTTCGTTCTAGAAGCATGCTACGTTCTGGACCGATCGCTGGATAGAGCGTTCGTTCTAGTGATGCGTTCTCGTGGCGCGCTGTGACGCGCGTTCTCGTGACGCGTCGCGAAGATGCCGTTCTGGAGGGGAAGTCCCATGAGCAAGCAGACAGTCATGCCGGGCACATCGGCCACACCGGTCACGCCGACCGCCTCGGCCACGCCCGTCACCGTCATCGGGCTGGGGCCGATGGGCCGGGCCATGGTCGGCGCGTTCCTGGACGGTGGCCATCAGGTCACCGTGTGGAACCGGACCGCGAGCAGAGCCGACGAACTGGTGGCGCGGGGAGCGGTCCGCGCGGCCACGGTCGACGAGGCGCTGGCCGCCAATGAGCTGGTGATCCTCAGCCTGACGGATTACGACGCGATGTACGCCCTCCTCGGGCCCGCCACCGGCGCACTCGCCGGCCGGGTCCTCGTCAACCTCAGCTCCGACACCCCCAAGAGGGCCCACGAGGCCGCCGCCTGGGCGGCCGGGCACGGCGCCCGTCATCTCAGCGGCGGGGTGCAGGTGCCGCCCTCGGGCATCGGGAAGCCGGAGTCGGCCACCTTCTACAGCGGCCCCAAGGACGTCTTCGAGGAGCACGCGGCCACCCTCGGCGTCCTCACCGGCACGGACTACCTCGGCGAGGACCCGGCCCTGGCGCCGCTGTACTACCAGCTCCAGATGGACATCTTCTGGACCGCCATGACGAGTTCCCTGCACGCCCTCGCCGTCGCCCGCGCGCACGGCATCTCCGCCGGGGACTTCCTGCCGTACGCCGTTCCCACGCTCGCGTCGCTGCCCGACTTCCTCGCGTTCTACGCGCCGAGGATCGACCGCGGTGAGTACCCGGGCGATGTGGACCGGCTCGCCATGGGGGCGGCGAGTGTCGACCACGTCGTCCACACCACCGGGGACGCGGGGGTCGACACGACGCTTCCGGCGGCGGTCCTCGGCCTGTTCCGGCGCGGGGTGACGGCAGGTCACGCCGCCGACAGCTTCACCAGCCTGATCGAGGTCCTCGGGGACGGACCGGCCACCACGGGGGTGTGACCGGGAGTCAGGCCGTGGGCCGAGCGACCCTGACTCCCGCGGACAGGGGGGATGGGGCGGGAGTCAGGGTCGGGCTCGGTCCGTGGTCGGAGGCGCTGCCGGGCCGCCTCGCCTAGCGTCGTCGGCATGAAGCGACTTCACCGTACGGCGACCGCCGCGGCACTCGCGCTCCCGGTCGTCGCGGCCGGTACCGCCTCGGCGGTACCGGCGCCCGTCCCCGTCACCGCGACCGCCACGCCCGGTTCCCCGGCCAGAGCCGAGGCGCCCCCACTGCCCCGGCCCACCGGCCCGTACGCGGTCGGCCGTCACACACTGCACCTCACCGACCAGTCCCGCCCCGACCCCTGGGTGCCGTTGGCGGGTGCCCGGGAACTGATGGTCACCATGTACTACCCCGCCCACGCCGGTACGGGCACGCCTGCCCGGTACGCCACCACGGAGGAAGTCCGGCTGCTCATCGAGTTCCAGAATCTGGAGGACGCCGCTCCGCCGGAGACGGTGAGCGCGACCGGCGTCCACAGCCGTGTCAACGCCCGCCCCTCAGAACGCGGTCTGCATCCCTTAGTGGTGCTCTCCCCGGGCTTCACCGTCGCCCGCTACACCCTCACCAGCCTCGCGGAGGACCTGGCGAGCCGCGGGTACGTGGTCGCCACGGTGGACCACGCCTACGAGTCCGCCGGCGCGGCCTTCCCGGGCGGCCGGACGCTGACCTGCGCCGCCTGCGACGTGCTCGACGAGTCCGAGGACTACACCGTCGCCACCACGGTCCGCGCCCGGGACGTGTCCTTCCTCCTGGACCGGCTGACCGGCGGCCGGCCGGTCTGGCGATACGCCCACCTGATCGACAAGAAGAGGATCGGCATGGCCGGACACTCGCTCGGGGGCGCGAGCGCGGGCTCCGCCATGGCGGGCGACAGCCGCGTCCGGGCGGGCGTCAACATGGACGGGTCCTTCCTCGGCTCCGTACCCGACCAGGGGCTCGACGGCCGCCCCTTCATGATGCTGGGCAGCGACCGGACCCACCGGCCCGGCGGCGGGGACGAGAGCTGGGACGCGGCCTGGGACCGTCTGGACGGCTGGAAGCGCTGGCTGACCGTCGCGGGCGCGGACCACTTCACCTTCACCGACGCCCCGTTCCTCGCCGGGAACCTCGGCCTCCCCGTGCCGGAACTGCCCGCCACGCGCTCGATCGATCTCACCCGCGCCTATGTCGGTGCCTTCTTCGACCAGCATCTGCGGGGCATCGCACGGCCTCTGCTGGACGGCCCGACGGCGGCCCACCCGGAGGTGCGGTTCCACAACCCCTGACCGGCGGGTGGGAGAGCGGGTCCGTGGCGCGTCAGCGGGGGGTGAGCACCATCCGGAAGCGGGCCGCGCCGGAGAGCATCTTCTCGTAGGCCTCGGCCGTCCGGTCCAGCGGAAGGACCTCGGTCATCGGGCGGATGCCGTGCAGGACACTGAACTCCATGGTGTCCTGCACGTCCTGCGCGGTGCCCGCCGGATGGCCGCGGATGATCCGGCCGCGCATCAGCAGCGGGCCCGCGGCGACGCTCAACGGCTCGGGGGCCGCACCGATGAGGACCAGCTCGCCCCGGTGGGACAGCCCGTCGAGGGTCGCCGTCATGGCGTCGGCGTTGGCCGCGGTGGCCAGCACGACCTTGGCGCCGCCGAGCGCCTGGAGCGCGTCCGCGACGGTGGTGTCCGCCGTGCTGTCGATGTAGTGGTGCGCGCCGAGCTGCCCGGCGAAGTCCGCCTTGGCGGCTCCGCGGGCGATCGCCACGGTCTCGAAGCCCATCGCGGCCGCGTATTGCACCCCCAGATGGCCCAGGCCGCCGATGCCCAGGACGGCGACCAGGTCACCCGCCCGCGCGGAGCTGCGCCGCAGCCCGTTGTACGTGGTCACCCCGGCGCAGGCCATGGGCCCCGCGTCCGTCGCCGCCAGCGCGTCGGGGATCCGGGCCAGGGCGTCGGCGGGGGCGATGACCGACTCGGCGAAACCTCCGTCGTACCTCCAGCCGGGGACCTTCAGGTTGTCGCACACCATGAAGTCGCCCTGGCGGCACGGCACGCAGTGGTGGCAGCTGCCGCCGAACCATCCCACCGCCACCCGTTCGCCCACCCGCCAGGCGTCTTCCGTCCCCTCGCCCAGCTCCTCGATACGCCCGGCGATCTCGTGCCCGGGGACCACCGGGAACCGTACGCCGGGCAGTTGGGCGTCCACGAAGGCGCTGTCGCTGTGACAGACCCCGCAGGCATCCACGACCACCCGCACCTGCCCCGGGCCCGGCCGCGCGACCTCGCGCCCGACGATCTCGAACGGCCCGCCGGCGGCGGCGACCTGCGCGACTCGATAGCTGCTCATCTGGATCTCTCCGGGGAGTACGGAGGGGTACGGACACGACGCCCCCCGGACCAGCAGACCAGCTCGGCCCCGGTCACGCGCGCTGGGTGAAGCAGCCGAGTCCACCCGTCGCGGGCCGCGGTCAGGCCAGGCTGTCGCGCCAGGCGCGGTGGAGGCCCGCGAAGCGGCCCGTGCCGGCGATCAGGTCCTTCGGGGTGCCGTCCTCGACGACGCGGCCGTGTTCCATCACCAGCACCCGGTCCGCGATCTCGACCGTCGACAGCCGGTGCGCGATGACCACCGCCGTACGGCCGCGCAGGACCGTGTCCATGGCCCGCTGGACCGCGCGTTCGCCCGGGATGTCGAGAGAGCTGGTCGCCTCGTCCAGGATCAGGACCGCCGGATTCGCCAGCAGCGCGCGGGCGAACGCGACCAGTTGGCGCTGGCCCGCGGAGATCCGGCCGCCGCGCTTGCGTACGTCCGTGTCGTAGCCGTCGGGCAGGCCGCTGATGAACTCATCGGCGCCGATGGCCCTCGCCGCGCGTTCGATGTCCTCGCGGGAGGCGTCCGGGCGGCCCAGGGCGATGTTCTCGGCGACCGTGCCGGAGAACAGGAACGCCTCCTGGGTCACCATCACCACCCCGCGCCGGAGCTCGGGCGTGTTCAGCTCCCGCAGGTCGACGCCGTCGAGGAGGATCCGGCCCTCCGTCGGGTCGTAGAACCGCGCCAGCAGCTTCGCCAGCGTGGACTTGCCCGCGCCCGTCGAGCCCACGACCGCGACCGTCTGGCCGGCCGGGATCGTCAGGTCGAAGCGGGGGAGCACCTCGCCGCCCGTACGGTATGTGAAGCTCACCCCGTCGAAGACGGCCTCACGGCCCGGGAACTCGCCGGTGAGCGCGGGCAGCGTCCGGGGGTTCGACGCCTCGGGCACCGAGGGCGTCTGGGCCAGCAGACCCGCGATCTTCTCCATCGAGGCCGCCGCCGACTGGTACGAGTTGAGGAACATCCCCAGCCGGTCGATCGGGTCGTACAGCCTGCGCAGATACAGCACGGCCGCGGCCAGCACACCGAGCGCGAGCGTGCCGTCCGCCACCCGGTAGGCGCCCCACAGGACGATCCCGGCGACGGCGGTATTGGCGACGAACCGGGAGCCGACCACATACCGGGCCATCTCCAGCAGCGCGTCGCCGTTGCTGCGTTCGTGGCGGTGGTTGAGCGTGTGGAAGTCCGCGTCATTGGCGCGCTCGCGCCGGAACGCCTGCACCGGCCTGATGCCGTTCATCGTCTCGGCGAACTTCACGATCACGGCCGCGATCGCCGTGGAGCGCCGGCCGAAGACGACTCCGGCCCGCCGCTGGTAGATCCGCACCAGCAGATACAGCGGTACGAAGGAGACCACGGCCAGCGACCCGATGCCCACGTCCAGGTAGAGCAGCATCGCCGAGATGTAGACGAAGGCCAGCACCACGCCGATGAGTTCCTGGAGGCCCTCGCCGAGCAGTTCGCGCAGGGACTCCACATCGGTGGTCGACCGGGAGATCAGCCGCCCGGAGGTGTAGCGCTCGTGGAAGTCCAGGCTCAGCGCCTGGGCATGGCGGAAGATCCGGCCGCGCAGATCGAGCAGTACGTCCTGGTTGACCCGGGCCGCGACCCGGATGAAGGCGTACTGGAACGCCCCCGAGCCCACCGCGCAGATCAGATATCCCGCCCCGACGGCGTACAGCGGCCCGTTGTCGCCGTCGCGGAAGGCGGGCACACCGCGGTCGATGGCGTACGCGACGATCAGCGGGCCCGCCTGGGAAGCGGCCTGCTGGAGCAGCAGGAGCAGCGCGGCCAGCGCGACCCTTCCGCGCCGGACCGTCAGCAGGGACCGGAGCAGAGCGCCGGTCGCGCCCGGGGGCGCGGGCAGGGCGTCCTGGCCGAACGGGTCGTCGGCCGCCGTGGCGGGGTCCGTCGCGGCGTGGCCCGCCGTGCCGCCGACCGCCGTGGCGGGGGCCTCGGCGGCGCCGGGCGCGGCGGGTGACGCGGGGGAGTCCTTGCCGCCGGGCCCGGACGGGCCGTTCGCGTCCGGGCCCGGCGCGTCCTGGCCCGTGGTGGTCGACGTCGTCATCGGATGCTCTCCTCAACAGCCCCTGAAGCGGCCCCGGCTCGGGAATCCGCCGCGGCCCCGGCCCCGGGATCCCGATCCGCCCCGGACATCAGCCACGCGTACTCCTCGCTGCTCCGCAGCAGCTCCTGATGGGTGCCGACGGCGGCGATCCGGCCCCCCGAGATCAGCGCCACCCGGTCGGCGAGCAGCACCGTCGACGGCCGGTGCGCCACCACCAGCGCCGTGGTCTCCTTGAGCACCTGCCGCAGCGCGGCCTCCACCAGCGCTTCCGTATGCACGTCCAGCGCGGACAGCGGATCGTCGAGCACCAGGAAGCGCGGCCGGCCGACCACGGCCCGTGCCAGCGCGAGCCGTTGGCGCTGACCGCCGGAGAGGCTGAGTCCCTGCTCGCCGACCTCCGTCCCGGTGCCCCGCGGCAGATCCTTGACGAAGCCCGCCTGGGCCACGTCGAGCGCCCGCCGCAGCGCGTCCTCGTCGGCGTCCTCCGCGCCCATCAGTACGTTCTCCCCGACCGTCGCCGAGAACAGCGTCGGCTCCTCGAACGCCACCGACACCAGCTCCCGCAGCCGCTCGCGCGGCATCAGCGCGATGTCCTCGCCGTCCAGCGTGATCCGCCCGGCGGTCACTTCGTGCAGTCGCGGTACGAGGGCGGTCAGCGTGGTCTTGCCCGAGCCGGTGGCCCCGACGACGGCCATGGTCTCGCCGGGTCTGATGTGCAGATCGATCCGCTCCAGGACGGGCGTGGAGCCCGCCTCCGCGTCCGGGTACCGGAACGTCACCCCCTCGAAGCGCAGCCCGCCGCCGGTTTCCCGACCCGAGGTCTCCCCGGACGGGCTCCCCGACGCGTCCTCCGCTTCCTCCGGTACGTCCATCACCTCGAAGAACCGCTCGGTGGCCGTCGCGGACTCCTGGCTCATCGCCAGCAGGAACCCGATCGACTCCACCGGCCACCGCAGCGCCAGCGCCGTCGACAGGAACGCGACCAGCGTGCCCGTCGAGAGTCCGCCGTCCGCGACCTGGACCGTGCCGAGCACCAGCGCGGCGGCGATGGCCAGTTCGGGAATGGCCATGATCAGGGCCCAGATGCCCGCCAGCAGCCGCGCCTTCTCCAGCTCCGTCTCGCGCAGCCGCCGCGTGAGCGCGCGGAACGCGAGGGACTGGCTGCGGTGGCGGCCGAACCCCTTGATGATCCGGATGCCGAGCACGCCCTCCTCGACCACCGTGGTCAGATCGCCCACCTGGTCCTGCGCCCGGCGCGCGACCAGCGCGAACCGCGACTCGAAGAACGAGCAGAGGATCACCAGCGGGACCACCGGGGTCATCAGCACCAGCCCCAGCGACCAGTCCTGCATCAGCAGAATCAGGAAACCCACCAGGATCGTCGTGGCGTTCACCAGCAGAAACGTCAGCGGGAACGCCAGGAACATCCGCAACAGCATCAGGTCCGTCGTCCCGCGCGAGAGCAGCTGACCCGACGGCCACCGGTCATGGAAGGCCACCGGCAGCCGTTGCAGATGGCGGTAGAGATCCGCCCGCATCGCCGCCTCCACACCGGCCAGCGGCCGCGCCACCAGCCAGCGGCGGAAACCGAACAGCACCGCCTCGACGATCCCCAGCCCCAGCAGGATCAGCGCCCCGAGCCAGATGCCCCCGGTGTCCCGGTCCGCGACGGGACCGTCCACCATCCACTTCAGTACGAGGGGGAACACCAGCCCGAGACAGGACGCGACGATCGCGACAAAAGCCGCACTGGCCAGGCGTGCGCGCACCGGTCGCACGTACGGCCACAGCCGCAGCAGAGAGCGAACGGCGGACCGGTCCTTGGTGTCTGCATGTGTTTCGGACATCAGGAGCGAGCCTACGGTTCACCACTGACATCGCTCATGTGATTTTCCCGTCACACCCGCCGTCCGCCCTCACCCCTTCACCCGGAACAGCAGCACCGCCCGCGCCGGGACCGTGACCTTCGCCCCTCCCTCGTACACCGTGCCCGGCGCCTCCGTCTGCTCCTCCCGCGCGGTGTCGACCACCAGTTCGTACGCCCGCCCCCACGGCGGCCCCGGCAGCGTGAACTCCACCGGCCGGCCGTCCGCGTGCAGAACCGTCAGGAAGCTGTCGTCCGTGATCTTCTCGCCACGCGCGTCCCGGCCGGGGATGTCCCGCCCGGACAGGAAGAGCCCGAGTGTCCGGGCGGGCGCGTACCAGTCCTCCTCCGTCATCTCCGAGCCCCGCGGGGTGAACCACGCCAGGTCGCGCAGCCCGTCCGGAGCCTGCGGCCGGCCGGAGAAGAAGGCGCGGCGGCGCAGTACGGGATGGGCGTGGCGCAGGGCGAGCAGCCGGGCGGTCAGCGCGTGCAGCCCCTGCCCGTCGGGGCTCGCGAGCAGGGACCAGTCCAGCCAGCTGACCTCGCTGTCCTGGCAGTACGCGTTGTTGTTGCCGCCCTGCGTACGGCCCATCTCGTCGCCCGCGACCAGCATCGGCACGCCCGTCGACACCAGCAGGGTGGTGAGCAGATTGCGCGACTGCCGCCGCCGCAGGGCGTTGACCCCCGCGTTGTCCGTCTCGCCCTCCACCCCGCAGTTCCAGGCGCGGTTGCCGTTCGTCCCGTCCCTGTTGCCCTCGCCGTTGGCCTCGTTGTGCTTCCGTTCGTACGACACCAGATCGCGCAGCGTGAAGCCGTCGTGCGCGGTGACGAAGTTGATGGAGGCGTACGGCCGCCGGCCGCCCCACGCGTACAGATCGCTCGACCCCGAGAGCCGGTAGCCGAGATCCCGCACATCGGGCAGCGCGCCGCGCCAGAAGTCCCGTACGGCGTCGCGGTAGCGGTCGTTCCACTCCGTCCACAGCGGGGGGAACGACCCGACCTGGTAGCCGCCGTTGCCCACGTCCCACGGCTCGGCGATCAGCTTCACCCGGCGCAGGACCGGGTCCTGGGCGATCACCGCGAGGAACGGCGAGAGCATGTCGACGTCGTGCATCGAGCGGGCCAGCGCCGCCGCGAGGTCGAAGCGGAAGCCGTCGACCCCCATTTCCGTGACCCAGTAGCGCAGCGAGTCGGTGATCAGCCGCAGTACCTGGGGCTGGACCACATGGAGGGTGTTCCCGCAGCCGGTGTAGTCCGTGTATCTGCGCGCGTCGGAGGGCAGCCGGTAATAGCCGCGGTTGTCGATACCGCGCAGGGACAGCGTCGGCCCCTGCTCCCCGCCCTCCGCCGTGTGGTTGTAGACCACGTCGAGGATGACCTCTATCCCCGCGGCGTGCAGCGCGCGCACCATCCCCTTGAACTCCGCGACCTGCTGCCCCCGGGTGCCGCTCGCCGCGTAGCCCGCGTGCGGCGCGAAGTAGCCGATGGAGTTGTAGCCCCAGTAGTTGCGCAGCCCGCGCCGCAGCAGATGGTCCTCATGGGCGAACTGGTGTACGGGCAGTAGCTCGACCGCCGTCACCCCGAGCCGCCGCAGATGGCCGATGGCCGCCGGGTGCGCGAGTCCCGCGTACGTACCGCGCAGTTTCTCCGGGATCCCCGGGTGGAGCTTGGTGAAGCCCCGCACATGCAGCTCGTAGATGACCGAATCGGCCCACGGCGTCTTGGGCCGGCGGTCGTCGGCCCACTCGTCGTCGGGCGCGCTGTCATGGACGACGACCCCCTTGGGGACGTGCGGAGCGGAGTCGCGGCCGTCCCGCACGGTGTCGGCCACCTCCCGCTGCGGCCAGTCGCGCACATGGCCGTAGACCTCCGGAGGCAGCCCGAAGTCTCCGTCCACCGCACGGGCGTACGGGTCGAGCAGCAGTTTCGCCGGATTCCAGCGGGCGCCCGTCCAGGGGTCCCAGCGGCCGTGGACCCGGTATCCGTAGCGCTGTCCAGGCCGGATGTCGGGCACGAAGCCGTGCCAGATCTCATGGGTCAGCTCGGTCAGCGACAACCGGGTCTCGGCGCCGCTGTCGTCGAACAGACAGACCTCCACCGCCTCGGCGCCGCCCGCCCAGAGGGCGAAGTTGGTGCCCGCCACGCCGTCGGGGCCCACCCGGTAGCGCGCGCCCAGCGGGGTCGGCGTGCCCGGCCAGACCACGGGCCTCGGGGCACCGGGCTCGCGGCGGTGACCGTTGCCGTCCCGGATCTCCCTCCTCCGCTCCCGCCCCTTCTCCGCGACCTTCTCCGCGACCTTCTCAGCGACCTTTTCCGCGACCTTCTCCGTGTCCCTCCCCTCGCTCTCCTCCTTCCGCTTCTCCTGCACTGCCTTCTGCTCGGCTGCGCTCGCCACTGACCGGCCTCCCGCGGCTCGTCGGCCTCGCGGATCGGGCGCACGACGTCCCGGCCGTGGCTCCCCTCGCGTGGTCCTCCCACCTGTTCTGCCCGCAAGAGGGCCCGCCCTCACGTTTCCCCCGGAGGGGCGTGGTCGTTGGGCGGGACGTGAGACACGTACTGAAGCGGACAGAGCCCAAGCGGGCAGGGACCGGCGCGGCCGCCGTCCTGACATGGGCAGGACTGATGACCGGCCTGCTGGCCGGCCTGGCGGGATGCGCGGGCGCCGAATCGTTCACGGAAGGCAAGTCGCGCGCTCCCGGGGACACGATCCGGATCACCCCCGAGGACGGTACGAAGGGCATCGGCCGTTCCGATCCGATCGCGGTGCGGGTGCCGGACGGCCGGCTGGAGCGCGTCAAGGTCGTACAGGTGGAGGACGCGCAACCCACCGAGCTCCGCGGACGGATCTCCGCGGACGGCCGCTCCTGGACGCCGGAGAGCGGCGCGCGGGTCGCGCTGGCAGCCAAGTACAGCGTCGACGCGGTGGCCGTGGACGGCGCGGGCCGCCGCTCGGCACGCCACACCACCTTCACGACGGCGGTCCCCACCGACCGGTTCATCGGCTACTTCTCCCCGGAGAACCGCGCCACCGTCGGCACCGGCATGATCATCTCCTTCCACTTCAACCGCACGATCCAGAACCGGGCGGCCGTCGAACGCGCCATCACCGTGACGGCGGACCCGCCGGTGGACATCGCCGGGCACTGGTTCGGCCACGACCGTCTCGACTTCCGGCCCCGCGAGTACTGGGAGCCGGGCACGGAAGTGACGGTCGGTCTGGCCCTGCGCGACGTCCAGGCGGCACCGGGCGTGTTCGGCATCCAGGAGAAGACCGTCGGCTTCACCGTCGGCCGCTCCCAGGTCTCGCTGGTCGACGCCGAGGAGCACACCATGGAGGTACGGCGCGACGGGGAGCTGGTCTCGACCGTGCCGATCACCGCCGGCGCGGCCAAGACCACCACGTACAACGGCAAGATGGTGGTCACCGAGTTGTACGACGTCACGCGCATGAACGGCAGGACGGTCGGCTTCGGCGGTGAGTACGACATCAAGGACGTGCCGCACGCGGTACGGCTCACCACGTCCGGGACGTTTCTGCACGGCAACTACTGGGCGCCCGCGACCACGTTCGGCTCCCAGAACGTCAGCCATGGCTGTGTCGGACTGCGGGACGTGAAGGGCGGCGGCCCCGACACCCCGGCGGGCTGGTTCTTCGACCGGACCCTGATCGGCGATGTCATCGAGGTGGTCAACTCCCACGACCGTACGGTCGCACCCGACAACGGTCTGGGCGGCTGGAACCTGGACTGGAAGCGCTGGAAGGCGGGTTCGGCCCTCCCCGCACCCTCGGCCTCCCCCGCCGACTGACGCCCCACCGGCCACCCGCCAGGGCTCCCGCGGAGCCCCTCGGCACGCGGCCGTCCCCTCGTACGGCCCGTATGACCTGCACCGTCCCGGCCTGTTGGGACCGAATGGTGACAGACGCGAGATCACCGTAAGGCTTCCGGTGTGATTATCTGTCGCGAGCGCGTGCACTCGACGCGCGGGAGTGCGGGCCGTGGCGGGGCCAGGCCGTGCGAGGGGAGACGACCATAGTGAATGGGCTGCCGATATCGGGGACATCGGCCGGGTCGGGCCGGGCGCCGCGGGGCGAGGGACCGGAACGGCGCACGGGACGACGGGGACACGGGGGAACGGGGCCATTGGCCCTGATGCTCGGGGGGCTGCTCCTGGTGGTCACGGCGTGCGGCGGAGGCGGTGGTTCCGGCACGGGTGACAGTGGCAAGAACGGCGAGGGCGCGGGGAAGGTGGAGAACGCGGCCTCGGCGGCCGTCGTGACGATCGCCCCGGAGGACGGGGCGAAGGCGGTCGCGACCACGGGCGCCCTCAAGGTCTCGGCCGGCAAGGGCAAACTGACCACGGTCACCGTCCAGGACGACAAGGGCAAGCCGGTCGAGGGCAAGCTGGCCGCGGACGGCGCGAGCTGGGAGCCGCTCCAGCATCTCGCCGGCGCCACCAAGTACAAGGTGCACGCGATCGCCAAGGACGCCGACGGCCGCGAGTCCGCCAAGGACACCACCTTCACCACGCTCGTACCGAAGAACACCTTCATCGGCCACTACACGCCCGAGGACCGTTCCACGGTCGGTGTCGGAATGCCGGTCTCGATCAACT
This sequence comes from Streptomyces sp. L-9-10, assembly GCF_004151105.1. Taxonomy (GTDB): domain Bacteria; phylum Actinomycetota; class Actinomycetes; order Streptomycetales; family Streptomycetaceae; genus Streptomyces. Next base: position 26,957 of record NZ_PHRF01000159.1, on the reverse strand, counting down.
TCACCCGGGGCATCACCGAGCCCGAGGCGGTGGAGCAGGCGATCACGGTCACGGCGGAGCCGTCCGTACCGATCGAGGGCCACTGGTTCGGCAACGACCGCCTCGACTTCCGCCCCGAGAAGTACTGGGCGGCGGGCACGAAGGTGACCGTGAAGCTCAACCTGGACGGCGTAGAGGGCCGGCCGGGCGTGTACGGCGAGCAGGCCAAGTCCTTCACGTTCACGATCGGCCGCAGCCAGGTCTCCACCGTGGACGCGAGCGCCAAGACGATGAAGGTCGTACGGGACGGCAAGCAGATCAAGAACATCCCGATCACCGCGGGCGCCCCGTCGACCACCACGTACAACGGTCAGATGGTCATCAGCGAGAAGTACGAGGTGACCAGGATGAACGGCGCGACGGTGGGCTTCGGCGGCGAGTACGACATCAAGGACGTGCCGCACGCGATGCGGCTGTCCACCTCGGGCACCTTCGTCCACGGCAACTACTGGGCGTCCGCGGGCACGTTCGGCTCCGCGAACGTCAGCCATGGCTGTGTGGGGCTGCGGGACATCCGCGGCGGCGGGAACAACGGCACTCCGTCGGCGTGGTTCTACAACTCCTCGCTCATCGGTGACGTGGTGATCGTGAAGAACTCGAAGGACAAGCAGATCGCCCCGGACAACGGCCTGAACGGCTGGAACATGTCCTGGTCGGAGTGGACGAAGTAGGACCTCCGTCGAGGCCCTCGCAGGAGACACGGGCCCGGTGCGCCGCGACTGGGCGCACCGGGCCCGTCCGCGTCCCCACCGCCGGTACTCCGTGCCCGTACGCGTACGCGTACGCGTACCGGTACCGGAACCCGTGCCGGTGTCGCCGTCGGTTAGCGCCGGTTAACCTGCCCGTATGGCATTCGTGAACCTTGAGGTCTCCGGCGGCGTCGGCACGATCCGGCTCGACCGCCCCCCGATGAACGCACTCGACTCCTCCATCCAGGACCGGCTGCGCGAGCTGGCCGACGAAGCGGGCCGGCGCGACGACGTACGGTCCGTGATCCTGTACGGCGGCGAGAAGGTCTTCGCGGCCGGCGCCGACATCAAGGAGATGCGGGGGTGGGACCACGCGGCGATGGTCGCGCGCTCCCGGGCGCTCCAGGAGTCGTTCACCGCCGTCGCCCGTATCCCCAAGCCCGTCGTCGCGGCGGTCACCGGCTACGCGCTGGGCGGCGGCTGCGAACTGGCCCTCTGCGCCGACTTCCGGATCGCCGGGGCCAACGCCAAGCTCGGCCAGCCGGAGATCCTGCTCGGCCTGATCCCCGGCGCCGGCGGTACGCAGCGGCTCGCGCGGCTGATCGGTCCTTCCCGGGCCAAGGACCTCATCTTCACGGGCCGTCAGGTGAAGGCCGACGAGGCGCTGACGCTCGGCCTGGTCGACCGCGTGGTCCCGCCGGAAGAGGTGTACGAGCAGGCGCACGCCTGGGCCGCGAAGCTCGCCCAGGGACCCGCGCTCGCGCTGCGGGCCGCCAAGGAGTCGGTCGACGCGGGTCTGGAGACGGATCTGGAGACCGGTCTGACGATCGAACGCAACTGGTTCGCGGGCCTGTTCGCCACGGAGGACCGCGAGCGCGGCATGCGGTCGTTCGTGGAGGACGGCCCCGGGAAGGCCAAGTTCCTCTGAAAGCGGCCCTGTTGGCGGAGGGAACAGGGCGGCGTCAACCCGGCGCCCGGCTTAGCTCAACCTTAAGAGAACCTTAAGATATTTGCCGTGATCGCTCTTGGTGATCACCCGGTAGCGGGTCGTCATCGCAGGTCAGAGTGGTTGTGCAAGCCCAAGTTCTGCCCTTGGCATATGCCGTGCGCGCCCCCTGGAATGACTCATTCCGGGGGGTCGATTCACCCGGAACGGCCCCCGGGAGGGTTCTGGGCGGCCATGATGGGGGACATGGCGGGCCTGGAGGGTGTGGAGCAACCGCGGCAGCGCGGCGACGCGGCCGCAGCGCGGTGGATACCGTCCGTCGACGACGAACAGGCGCACAAGGCGCTGGAATTGTTCGGCAATCCGACGGAGGCGGAAGTCCGTCTGCCCTCCCGCCCGGAATCCGCCCTCGCCGCCCGCCGTATCACCCACTGCGTGGTGCTGGAACAGTGGGCGCTCTCGCCGCAGACCGCCGAGTACGCCGTCCTGCTCGTCTCGGAACTCGTCGGCAACGCCGTACGGCACACCGGCGCCCGGGTCTTCGGGTTACGGATGCTGCGCCGTCGCGGCTGGATCAGGATCGAGGTGCGGGACCCCTCGCGCGGACTGCCCTGTCTGATGCCGGTGCAGGAGATGGACACCAGCGGGCGCGGCCTCTTCCTGGTGGACCGGCTCTCCGACCGGTGGGGGGTGGATCTGCTGCCGCGCGGCAAGAACACCTGGTTCGAGATGCGGGTCTCCGACCGCCAGCTGCCCTGAAGGTGACGACCCGTAAGGTCGCTTAACCGGTCAATCGTCACCTTTCACCCTCCTTCCCCCTTAAATGGGGGCGTGATTCCGATCGACCGGCGCAGTGCACTGCGCGCAGGAGCCGGTGCGGCCGTGGCGGGCGCCCTCGCCACCGGCTGTACGGACAGCGCCCCCGCCACACCCACCGGTTCCGTGTCCGGTCCGCCGCGCGGATCCGCCGCCGGATCGGCGGCCGGAACGTCCGCGGGACCCAGCCCGGGGAACGGCCGGCCCGCCGTCCGTACGGCACCCGCGCCGCGCCGGTTCCCCGGGCAGCCCGCCGAGATCGCGCACGGCCCACGCGACCGCGCACAGGTCGCCCTCACCTTCCACGGGCAGGGCGACCCCGCCACCGCCACCGCGGTGCTGGCGGAGGCGGAACGCGCCGGAGCCCGGATCACCGTCCTCGCCGTGGGCGGCTGGCTCGACGAACACCCGGCCCTCGCCCGCCGGATCCTGGACGGCGGCCACGATCTCGGTAACCACACGCTGCGCCATATCGACATCTCCGAACTGGACGAGGCCGCGGCGTACGCGGAGATCACCGGCTGCGCCCAGCGGCTGCGCAAGCTCACCGGCTCGATCGGCAGCTGGTTCCGCCCCTCCCGCACGCAGTACGCCACCCCGCTCGTCCAGCGGCTGGCGCGGAAGGCGGGCTACCCGCACGTCCTCTCGTACGACGTCGACTCGCTCGACTTCACCTCGCCCGGCGCCGCGGCCGTCACCCGCACCGTCACCGGACAGATCCGCAACGGCTCCGTGGTGAGCCTGCACTTCGGCTACGCGGACACCGTCGCCGCGCTGCCCGCCCTCCTCGACGCACTGGAACGCCGCGGCCTGCGCGCGGTGACGACCACGGAGCTGCTGACCTGATGCTTCCCCTCACTCCACGGACCACCGAGCGGCCCGCCCCCACCACCTCGCGGACCGCCGACCGGATCGCCAGGCGCACCGCCGCCCTGCTGGGAACCGCCGCCCTCGCCCTGCTCGCGAGCTGCGCGAGCCAGGACACCGAGCGGCCCGCGCCGAAGGCGACCAAGGCCGCCGCCCGGCCCGTCGTACCGGAGCGGAGCGTGCCGGCCGGACTGCCGGGCATGCCACCCGTACTCGACCCCAAGGACATCTACGCCGCCGACCGGCCGGGCATGCTCTCGCCCATCGTGAAGGGCTTCCTGTCCCGGGTGTATGTGCCCAACACCCACTCCGACACGGTCTCGGTGATCGACCCCGCCACCTACAAGGTCATCGAGACCATCGACGTCGGCAGACAGCCACAGCATGTCGTGCCCTCCTGGGATCTCAAGACCCTCTGGGTCAACAACAACCGCGGCCATACGCTCACCCCCATCGACCCCGCCACCGGCAAGGCGGGCGAGCCGGTCGACGTACACGATCCGTACAACCTCTACTTCACGCCCAACGGCAAGTACGCGATCGTCATGGCCTCGCTCGACCGTCAGCTGGTCTTCCGCGATCCGCACACCATGAAGGTGAAGAAGACCGAGCCGGTCACCTGCGCGGGCGTCAACCACGCCGACTTCTCGGCGGACGGCCGGTACTTCATCGTGTCGTGCGAGTTCTCCGGTGAACTGCTCAAGGTCGACACGGAGCAGATGAAGGTCGTCTCCCAGCAGAAGCTGCCCTTCCAGGGCGCCATGCCGCAGGACGTGAAGATCTCGCCGGACGGCAGGACGTTCTACATCGCCGACATGATGGCCCACGGCGTGTGGGTGCTGAACGGGGAGAAGTTCACCACCCCGAAGCTGCTGCCGACGGGCGAGGGATGCCACGGCCTGTACGTCAGCCGGGATTCGAAGGAGATGTACATCTCCAACCGCGGTGAGGGCACCATCTCCGTCTTCGACTTCGCCAAGAACAAGCTGGCGAAGAAGTGGCATCTGCCGGACGGCGGCAGCCCCGACATGGGCGGGGTCTCGTCGGACGGCAAGGTCCTGTGGCTGGCGGGGCGTTACGACTCCGAGGTGTACGCGATCGACACGCGCAGCGGCAAGGAGATCGCCCGGATCCCGGTCGGCGGCGGTCCGCACGGACTCGCGGTCTATCCGCAGCCCGGCCGCTACTCGCTCGGGCACACGGGGGTCTTCCGCTGACACCGGCCGGGCACGGAGGTGGCGGAACCGACGCGGAGCTGGTGTCGGGCCGACGTCAACTCGTCGTGGTGCGGGCAGGGTTGTCATGGTGCGGGCACGGTTACGGACGACACGCCCCCGGAGGGGTGACGGTCCACGGCCCGCCGTCGTACAGCGTGGAGGGTGCACCCCATGATCACCTCTCGCTCGCGGCGGCGGGCCGCCGCCGTCGCCCTGTCCGTCACCGCCGTCCTGATTCCGGCCTCCGCCACCGAGGCCGCGTCCACGCGGTCCCCGGCCGGGTCCGCCCCGGTCACGTCCGCCCCCGCGCACGCCGCCTCCTTCAAGGCCGCCGAAACCTGCCCCCGCGTCGAGGACCCGATGTTCGCGGCGGCGGACCACACGGTCGAGGTGAACCGGATCACCCCGACGCCCGCCTGGCGCACCGACTGCCGGCAGCTCTACCGCGCCGACAGCCGGAAGCCGGAGGTCGTCTTCGAGCAGGGCTTCCAGCCCAAGGCGCCGCTGGACGGGCAGTACGACGTGGAGAGGTACGTCCTGGTCAACCAGCCCTCGCCCTATGTCTCCACCAGCTATGACCACGACCTGTACAAGCAGTGGTACAAGAGCGGATTCAACTACTACATCGACGCCCCCGGCGGCATCGACGTCAACAAGACGATCGGTGACACGCACAAGTGGGCCGACCAGGTGGAGGTCGCCTTCCCCGGCGGGATCTCCCGGGAGCGGATCGTCGGCGTCTGCCCGGTCGACAAGGTGAAGAAGACCGAGATCATGTCGGAGTGCCTGGACAATCCGCACTACCAGCCGTGGCGCGGCTGACGGACGTACTCGTTTCCGCCGCCGGGACCGAACGCCCGCACACCGCGGGCGTTCGGTCCCGGCGGCGTTACCCCGGTGGTGTTCCCCTACCGCCCTGGGCTGCCGCCGTTCGGGTGAACGTGTACGGATAATCTGACCCCGTCAGCAGGCATCACGAAGGGGCGGAACAGTGGCGGACATTGACGAGGCGCGCAAGGCGTTCGAGCGGTTCGACGCGAACGGCGACGGACTCATCACGGCGGCGGAGTACAAGAGCGTGATGGCGCAGCTCGGCGACTTCCATGTGACCGAGACGGTCGCGCAGGCCGTGATCAACGCGCACGACGGCAACGGGGACGGGCTGTTGACGTTCGACGAGTTCCTGGCCTCGCGCAAGGGCTGATCCGGGGGCGGTGGTGCGGGCCGGAGCGCCCGGGACGGCCCGGACCATCAGCCGCTCGCCCCGCTCGCGTTGCCGGAAGACGCGCCGGGCAGAGAAGATCAAACGGTGATATATCCGGGTCCGTCCGCCGAGGAAGCCACCGGCTCGGCCGGCCGCAGGGCCGCCCTGATAGCCGGTGGTGTCCTGTTCGCCGTGCTGCTCGTACCGCTCGGTCCGGCCATAGCCTCGCGCGGGACCGGTGAGCTGCGCATACCCGGCGCGGGAGGCATCACCGCGCTGCGGTTCGCCGTCTTCGCCGGGCTCGCGCTGCACCTCGGCGAGCTGGCCGGAGCCAGGCTCGCCCGTACCGGCCCCGCGCCCCGCGGCTGGGCCCTCGCCGCCGCGCTGACCGGGGCGGCCGCCTCGGCGGGGCAGATCATCCTGCTCGCGTCCGTGAGCGGCCTCGACATCACCACCGTGTACGGCACCGTCGAGGGCCGTCTGCTGCTCTTCATGGCCAACGGCTTTCTGCTGGCGGCCGGTTGTGTCGCCGTGAACCGACCCCTGGCGGCCCTCGCGCCGCTGGCCGTGGTCGTCGGCGCGGAGGCCCTGCGGGCGCATCCGGAGCCGTACACCCCGATGCTGGGCACCGCCCTCACCACCGTCCATCTGACCGCGGCCTCGCTGTGGACCGGTGGACTGCTGTACGTACTGCGCACGATGTGGCTGCGCCGGGAGGACCCGGCGGCGGCCCGCCAGGTGCTCGCCCGTTACGCCCGGCTCGCCGGCTGGCTCTTCGCCGCGCTCGCCGCCACCGGAACGCTCTCCACCCTGCGCAGGCTCCCCGCCGACGTCGTGTTCAGCACGGCGTACGGCCGTGTGCTGATCGCCAAACTGCTGCTGGTCGCGGTCGTGAGCGGCCTCGCCCTGACCGCCAGGAACCGGCTGCGCCGCGGCGCGGACGCCGGGCCCCCGGCGCGGGCGGAGCTGGCCGTACTGGCGGCGATCGTCCTGCTGTCGGCGATCCTGACGGTGGTCCCCGACCCGCACTGGCTCAGCACCCGGTGACGGGTCACATGACGGTCTCCGGGGGCTGTCCGGCCTGCCCGTCCCATCAGTACGGGGCCTGACCCCGCCCGCGACCGCGTCAGGGGGCGGGGGCGAAGTTGGGGCCGCTGGTGTCGAAGTCGGACGTGTGCGCGAGGACGAACTGCTCGACGGACAGCGGCGCGTGCCCACCGATCCGCTCGACGTTGTCGTTCGTGCCGGCGAACACACCGTTCCGGTAGTCCACGGCGACGTTGCTCAAGTGCTGGACGAGGTGTGCGGGCAGCCCGCGCCGCGTCATGGCCGAGGCGAACTCCTCGACACCGATCGGCTCGTAGCGCACCGGGATGCCGAGCGTCGTGGAGATGATCCGGGCGATCTCGTGGTGGTTCAGTTCGACCGGGCCGTGCAGGGTGTAGAGCGCCCGGTCGTGCGGCTCGGGGGCGACCAGCAGGGCGGCGATCACCCGGGACTGGTCGGCCGCGGTGACCGGGGCGTGGCGGCCGTCGCCGAACGGCAGCCGCAGGTGGCCCTCGCCGTCCCGCTTCTCCCACCACATCGTGAGCCACTCGGCGAAGAAGGTCGGCCGGATGTGTACGGTCAGCAGGTCGGTCCGGTCCAGCAGGCGCTCGCACACCCAGTGCTGCCGGGCGGCGTCGCTGCCGGCGTCGCGGCGGGCGGAGATCTGCGACATGTTGACCACGGAGCGGACACCCGCCTCGGTCGCCGCCTGGGCGAAGTAGGCGGTCGCCTCGATCAGGCCGGGGAGGATCGGGTGGCACAGGTACGCGCCGGTGACGCCCCGCATGGCCGCGGCCATCCCGTCGAGGTCGTGCAGGTCCGCCAGGGCGATCTCGGCTCCGGCCTCGGCCAGTGCGCGGGAGCGCTCGTCCTCACGGTGCACCAGGGCGCGGACGCGGTGACCGCGCTCCAGCAGCAGATCGACGGTCCCGGCCCCGGTTCTGCCGGTCGCGCCGGTGATCAGGAAAAGCCTGTCGTCGGTGGTCATCCGCACACCTTCCGTAGATCTCCGCGTGCTGTCGGAGGGGGACCGGAGGGAGGTACGGCGCCTTGCCGGGCCGCCGTGCGCGCACCAGGTCGCCGTGCGCACGGCGAAGGGGCCGGGGCCCCGGTCATCCGTGCGCTCCGGTGTCACGCACGCCCGGGACGGAGGTGCCGCGGATGCCCCGGACGAAATCCGCCAGCGCGGCACCGACCAGATCCGGACTGTCCTCCTGGACGAAGTGCGCGCCCGGCACCGTCACTTCGGTCTGGTGGGGCCAGGTGCGGCAGAACGCGCGCGGGCTCCGGATCAGGATCGCGCCCGGGTCCGCGTCGACGAACAGCTTGGGCACCGCGGATGTGCTGAGCCAGCGGCCGTAGTCGTCGACGATCCGCACCACCCCGGCGGGTTCGCCGTCGATCGGCAGCTGGCGCGGCCAGCTGAGCGTGGGACGGCGGCTCTCGCCCGGTTCGAGGTAGGGAGCCAGGTAGACCGCCCTCTCCTCCTCGCTCAGATCCCGCAGGATCCCCGTCGGCAGCACCTGCTCGACGAACATGTTCTCGGTGAGGACCATCGACTCGCCGGCCGGAGAACGCAAACCCTGAAAGGTCCGCCGAGGACCGTCGCGCCAGTCGTCCCAGCTCATCGGAGCCACGATCGCCTCCATATAGGCGATTCCGGCGACCCGGTCCTGGTGCTGGTACGCCCAGTCGAAACCGAGCGCGGAGCCCCAGTCGTGCAGGACGAACACGACGTCGTCACCGAGGCCCAGGTGTTCCCACAGCGCGAACAGGTACTCGCGGTGCTCCAGGTAGGAGTAGCGGTCCGGGCCGGACGGTGCCAGCCGGCCGGAGTCGCCCATCCCGACGAGATCGCAGGCGATCAGCCGGCCCAGGCCCTCCAGATGGGGCATCACGTTGCGCCACAGATAGGACGAGGTCGGATTGCCGTGCTGGAAGACGATCGGATCGCCTTCACCCTCGTCGAGGTAGGCCATCCGCACGCCGTTGATCTCGGCGAACTTCTTCTCCGCGTAGGGCCTGCCGTTCATCGTCCTCTCCCGCCGGTCGAGGCCACCGCCGGCGGCCGGCACCGGTCCGGCCGGTCCGGTCGCTCGGGTCGTTTCACCATCCCGCCCCTTCTCCGTGCCGCCGCTGACGGCTCAGGCAGTTCGGTCAGTGAACCGTGCTAACGTAACACGGGTCAGTTCAGTGAGCGAACTATCGAGGCAGACGTATGACCCTTCCCAGCACCTACGCGGACCGCAACTGCTCGCTGGCACGCGCGCTGGAGGTCGTCGGAGAGCGGTGGACCCTGCTCATCGTCCGTAACGCGTTCTTCGGGGTCCGCCGGTTCGGTGACCTGGCCGGCCAGCTCGGGATCCCGCGCGCCGTCCTGGCCAACCGGCTGAAGCTCCTGGTACGGGAGGGTGTGCTCACCCGGGACGACGACGGGGCCAGCGGCGTCGAGTACCGGCTGACCGACAAGGGCATAGCGCTCTGGCCCATCGTGCGCGCCATGATGGCCTGGGGCGACGCCCACTACTCGCCGGACGGGGCGAAGCGCGACCTGCGCCATGACCGGGACGGCGGTCTGCTCGACCCCGAGGGGCGCTGCGAGGAATGCGGTTCGGCCCCGCCGGTCCCGGAGATCCGGATCGAGCCGGGCCCCGGGTTCGACGCGGCGCACTCCGGTCCCGATCCCGTATCCGCCATGCTCAGCGCGCCGCGACGGCTTCTCGAACCGCTCGCGGCCTCGCGTACGCGCCAGACCGGCTGAATCGGCCGGCGATACCGGCGCCGGTCGTCAGCCGCGACCGGCGGCCGCCTCTGTCAGCACTCGATGATGTTGACGGCGAGCCCGCCGCGCGCCGTCTCCTTGTACTTGACGGACATGTCCGCGCCCGTCTCCTTCATGGTCTTGATGACCTTGTCCAGGGAGACCTTGTGGCTGCCGTCGCCGCGCAGCGCCATCTTCGCCGCCGTGACCGCCTTCACCGCGGCCATGCCGTTCCGTTCGATGCACGGGATCTGGACCAGGCCGCCGACCGGGTCGCAGGTCAGGCCGAGGTTGTGTTCCATGCCGATCTCGGCCGCGTTCTCGACCTGTTCGGCGCTGCCGCCCAGGACCTCCGCGAGGGCGCCCGCGGCCATGGAGCAGGCCGAGCCGACCTCGCCCTGGCAGCCGACCTCGGCGCCGGAGATGGAGGCGTTCTCCTTGAAGAGCATGCCGATGGCGCCGGCGGCGAGCAGGAAGCGGACGACGTTCTCGTCCTTCTCCTCCGCCGTGGCGCCGCCGGCCGCGAAGTTCATGTAGTAGTGCAGTACGGCCGGGATGATGCCCGCGGCGCCGTTGGTGGGGGCGGTGACGACGCGTCCGCCCGCGGCGTTCTCCTCGTTCACGGCCATCGCGTAGAGCGTGATCCACTCCATGGCGTGCGTCTGCGGATCGCCCTCGGCGCGCAGCTGGCGCGCCGAATGGGCGGCGCGGCGGCGGACCTTGAGGCCGCCCGGCAGGATGCCCTCGCGGGCCATCCCGCGTGAGACACACGCCTGCATGACCCGCCAGATCTCCAGCAGCCCGGCGCGGATCTCGTCCTCCGTGCGCCAGGCCTTCTCGTTCTCCAGCATCAGCGCGGAGATCGACAGACCGGTCTCGGCCGACAGCCGCAGCAGCTCGTCGCCGGTGCGGAAGGGGTACTTCAGCACGGTGTCGTCGAGCTTGATCCGGTCCTCGCCCACCGCGTCCTCGTCCACGACGAAGCCGCCGCCCACGGAGTAGTACGTCTTCTCCAGGATGACGGCACCGGCGGCGTCGTACGCGAAGAGGGTCATGCCGTTGGCGTGGTACGGCAGGGTCTTGCGGCGGTGCAGGACCAGGTCCTCACCGGCGTCGAAGGCGATCTCGTGCATGCCGAGCACATTGAGCCGGCCGCTGCTGCGGATACGTTCCGCCTGCTCGTCCGCGCTCTCCACGTCGACGGTGCGCGGCGAGTTGCCCTCCAGGCCGAGGAGCACGGCCTTGGGCGTGCCGTGGCCGTGGCCGGTCGCGCCGAGCGAGCCGTACAGCTCCGCACGGATCGAGACCGTGTGGGCGATCAGGCCCTCGTTCTTGAGGCGGCGCGCGAACATCCGCGCCGCGCGCATCGGGCCGACCGTATGGGAGCTGGACGGGCCGATTCCGATCGAGAACAGGTCGAAGACCGAGATGGCCACGGGTGACTCCTTGCTGGTTGGTAGACGCCGTTGTCTGCCGGGGTGGTGCGGAGATGACGGTGACACGCGGGGGAACCTGGTGCGGGGAAACGTGGTGCGGGGCACCGCGCCGCACGGTCCAGTGTGCGCGGTGCCCCGTAACTCAGGCCGTACGGATGGCTACAGGCCCGGGTACAGCGGGTGCTTCTCGGCCAGCGCGGTGACCCGGCCGGCCAGCGCCTCGCGGTCGAAGGAGGGCGTCAGGGCCGCCGCGATGATCTCGGCGACCTCGGTGAAGTCCTCGGTGGTGAAGCCGCGGGTGGCCAGGGCGGGCGTGCCGATCCGCAGGCCCGAGGTGACCATCGGGGGGCGCGGGTCGTTCGGGACGGCGTTCCGGTTGACCGTGATGCCGATCTCGTGGAGCCGGTCCTCGGCCTGCTGGCCGTCCAGCTCCGAGTTCCGCAGATCGACGAGAACGAGGTGTACATCCGTGCCGCCGGAGAGTACGGAGACACCGGCCTCGGTGACGTCCGGCCGGCCCAGCCGCTCGGCGAGGATCCGGGCGCCGTCCAGCGTGCGCTGCTGGCGCTCCTTGAACTCGTCCGTGGCCGCCACCTTGAAGGAGACCGCCTTGCCCGCGATGACATGCTCCAGCGGGCCGCCCTGCTGGCCCGGGAAGACCGCGGAGTTGATCTTCTTCGCCAGTTCCCTGGTGGAGAGGATCACACCGCCGCGCGGGCCGCCGAGGGTCTTGTGCGTGGTGGTCGTGACGACGTGCGCGTGCGGCACCGGGTTGGGGTGCAGGCCCGCGGCGACCAGACCGGCGAAGTGCGCCATGTCGACCATCAGATACGCGCCGACCTCGTCCGCGATCCGGCGGAAGGCCGCGAAGTCCAGCTGGCGGGGGTACGCCGACCAGCCGGCCACGATCAGCTTCGGACGGGACTCCTTGGCCAGCCGCTCGACCTCGGCCATGTCGACCTGGCCGGTCTTGTCGTCGACGTGGTACGCGACGACGTTGTAGAGCTTGCCGGAGAAGTTGATCTTCATCCCGTGGGTGAGGTGCCCGCCGTGGGCGAGGTTCAGACCCATGATCGTGTCGCCGGGGGAGAGCAGCGCGAACATCGCCGCCGCGTTCGCCTGGGCGCCGGAGTGCGGCTGTACGTTGGCGTGCTCGGCGCCGAAGAGCGCCTTCACCCGGTCGATGGCGATCTGCTCGATCACATCGACGTGCTCACAGCCGCCGTAGTAGCGGCGGCCGGGGTAGCCCTCGGCGTACTTGTTGGTCAGTACGGAGCCCTGCGCCTCCATGACCGCGACCGGAGCGAAGTTCTCCGAGGCGATCATTTCGAGCGTGGACTGCTGACGGTGGAGCTCGGCGTCGACGGCGGCGGCGACGTCGGGGTCGAGCTCATGGAGCGAGGCGTTCAGAAGCGACTTCGAAGACATCACGGTCCCTGGGGTCTCAGTTGCCGGAAAACTGTGTGTACTCATCGGCGGTGAGCAGGTCATCGGGCTCCTGCGCGACACGTACCTTGAACAGCCAGCCGCCCTCGAACGGGGCGGAGTTCACCAGCGAGGGATCGTCCACGACGTCCTGGTTCGTCTCGGTGACCTCACCGGTCACCGGGGCGTACAGATCGCTGACCGACTTGGTGGACTCCAGCTCTCCGCAGGTCTCGCCCGCGGTCACCGTGTCACCGACCTCGGGAAGCTGGGCGAACACGACGTCGCCGAGGGCGTTCGCCGCGAACTCCGTGATGCCGACCGTCGACACACCGTCCTCGGCGGCCGTCAGCCACTCGTGCTCCTTGCTGTAGCGCAGCTGCTGGGGGTTGCTCATGACCTGAATTCTCCTGTACGCGAGGGTGTGGTGCGGAACAGCTGTCTTACGGACCGAGACGGTGCCGAAGGGCGTGCTGACGTCGGTATCACTTCTGGCGCTTGTAGAACGGCAGCGCCACGACCTCGTACGGCTCGTGGGAACCGCGGATGTCGACCCCGACGCCCGCCGTGCCGGGCGCGGCGTGCGCGGCGTCGACGTAGGCCATGGCGACCGGCCTGCCCAGGGTCGGGGACGGGGCGCCCGAGGTGACCTCGCCCACGACGGCGCCCCCGGCGACCACCTGGTACCCGGCGCGCGGGACCCGGCGGCCCTCGGCGATCAGGCCGACGAGCTTGCGGGGCGGGGCGGACGCGGCGCGCTCGGCGGCGGCCCGGAGGGCCTCGCGGCCGACGAAGGCGCCGCCGTTCGAGGTCTTCTCGAACTTCACGACCCGGCCGAGGCCGGCGTCGAAGGGGGTCAGGGCGGTGGACAGCTCGTTCCCGTACAGCGGCATACCGGCCTCCAGACGGAGGGTGTCGCGGCAGGACAGCCCGCAGGGCACCAGCCCGACGCCCTCGCCGGCCTCGGTCAGCGCCTGCCACAGCCGCGTGGCGTACCGGGGTTCGACGAACAGCTCGAAGCCGTCCTCGCCGGTGTAGCCCGTACGCGCGATCAGCGCGGGGACACCGGCGACGGTGCCCGGCAGGCCCGCGTAGTACTTGAGGCCGTCGAGATCGGCGTCCGTCAGCGACTTCAGGATGCCCGGGGACTCGGGCCCCTGGACCGCCAGCAGCGCGTACGCGTCGCGGTCGTCGCGTACCGCCGCGTCGAACCCCTCGGCGCGGGCGGTCAGGGCATCCAGCACGGTCTGGGCGTTGGAGGCGTTGGCGACGACCATGAAGGTGTCCTCGCCGAGGCGGTAGACGATCAGGTCGTCCAGGATCCCGCCGTCCTCCCGGCAGATCATGGTGTAGCGGGCGCGGCCCACGGCGACGGCGCCGATGTTGCCGACGAGCGCGTAGTCGAGGAGATCGCCGGCCGCCGGTCCCGAGACGGTGATCTCACCCATGTGGGAGAGATCGAACAGACCGGCGCGGGTGCGGACGGCGTGGTGCTCGTCGCGCTCGCTCGCGTACCGCAGCGGCATGTCCCAGCCCGCGAAGTCGGTCATGGTCGCGCCCAGTGCGCGGTGCGTGGCGTCGAGGGCGGTGAGACGCGGGGCGCCGGGGGCGGAGGTGCCGGGCGTGCTGGTGCTGCTCGGGGGGACATGGCTCATCGGTGTGACTCCCAGGGCATGACGGCGAGGACGATCCTCCCCATCTGTCATCGGAACCTGAGAGGTTCATCACGGCCACACGTGAGAGCGGACATGACTTGCACCTTGGGTGGAGCCGCAGAGCTGCGGCCCGCTTTTCAGATCTGCCTCATCCACGCGGTACGGGGCCTGAGAGATTCAAGGGAGGGACTTGCTCCTTCGGCGCCCGGCGCACACACGGTGACCGGGACTCTCCCGCGCGGATTCAAACGGCCGGTATGCAGTTGGCGGGCACATCATCGCACGCATCGCCGCCGAGCGGGGAGCCCGGTCCTCAACTCGCCGGGCCCCGGAAAAAGCTTGTGGCGCATTACCATTTCTTTACACTTCTTGGGCAAGGGTCATGGACCAGGTCGACTGAGCTGACAGGGGGACGGCGATGATGTCGCAGGGGTCCGGTACGTACACGACGACCGCGGGGGTGCCGACGCAGACGGCCGCGGCCGCACCGCCCGGCGCACCCGGCCTGGACGCGGCGGTCCTGGACGGCGCGGTCCTGGACGGCGCGGCTCGCGTGGCGCGGGTCGTCCGGGATCTGCGGGGACGGGGGCCCGCCGCCGCGGCCGGCCGGCCGAGGGGCCGCGGCACGAAGAGTCTCGTCTTCGCCGAAGGGGATCTGGTGGTCGTCTCCGGGCTGCCCGGCAGCGGCAAATCCACCCTGATCCGGCGGGCCGCCGAGGCCACCGGCATCGACTCCCAGGACACCAGGGACCGCTGGGCGCGCCGGCTGCCGGGCGCCCTGCCGTACGCCGTCTACCGCCCGCTCGTCCGGCTGGCCCACTACGCGGGGCTGCGGCGCGCGCTCGGCTCGGGCGGAAGCGTCGTCGTCCACGACTGCGGTACGCAGACATGGGTGCGGAGCTGGCTGGCCCGTGAGGCCCGACGGCGTGGCAGACGGCTCCATCTCGTCCTGCTGGACGTCCCGCCCGAGGTGGCGCGCGAGGGCCAGCGGGAGCGCGGCCGGGGCGTGTCCGGCTACGCGTTCGCCCGGCACCGCCGCGCGGTCCGCCGCCTGATCGCCGACGCCGAGACCGGCCGCCTGCCCCGGGGCTGCGCCTCGGCGGTCCTCCTGGACCGGGACGCGGCGGGGGCCCTGGAGCGGATCGCCTTCCCGGCCACCCGGGCGGACTGAGCCCCGGCGGGCCGGCCGAGGGGCCGGGCGAAGCCGTTCGGTGGCGGCGCAGGGGTCCGGCCTCGGTTTAAGGTGCTGCCGCGGGGGCGAGGGTGGCGAAGGAGAGCACGGTGAACACAGCATGGCCGGGCAACGAGCTGGAAGAGGTGCTCGTGGCCTCGCTCGGTGCCGACGCGGCGGGCGGACGGCTGATAGAGGTCCTGGGACGCAGTGAGGTCTGGGTGCCGCTGCCCCAGGGGGGCGGTC
The DNA here is from genome assembly GCF_004151105.1 of Streptomyces sp. L-9-10. Taxonomy (GTDB): domain Bacteria; phylum Actinomycetota; class Actinomycetes; order Streptomycetales; family Streptomycetaceae; genus Streptomyces. Next base: position 11,438 of record NZ_PHRF01000159.1, on the reverse strand, counting down.
CCGACAGCCCCAACCTCGATCTGCCGACGATGGAGATCGAGGGCCTCCCGTATGTGCCGGTGTTCAGCTCCGAGCAGCAGTTCCTCCAGTGTGTCGGCGCCCATATGGCCTTCGCCGTCGCCCCCGCCCGTGACTTCGCCCGGGGCCTGCCCCCGCAGCTCGGCATCGCGGTGAACCCGGGCGGCGTCGTCGGCATGCCGCTGCCGCCGCCGGCCGTCGCCGAGCTGTGCCGGGTGGGGCGTACGCCGCTCGACGGCCCGGCGAGCGGGGGCCGGGTCCGGCTCTTCGAGCCGGACTGGCAGGAGGACCCGGTCGAGTTCCTCTCCGCCGCCGGGGCCGAGTTCGAGGCGTCCGGTGTGGTGCTCTCCGCCCGCCGCGCGCTCGCCAGCGTCGAGGGCGATCCCCCGGCGCTCTTCATCGGGGTCCAGCTCTCCTCCTGGGAGGCGGCGGACCGCAACGCCCCCATGGACGCGCTCGGCCGGGCGCTGGGGCGGGTGGCGGTGGGCTGGCCCGTGAATCTCATCCTGCTGGACGTGGCCCAGGACCCGGTCGGTGACTGGCTGCTGGAGAAGGTGCGGCCGTTCTACCAGCGCGGCTGACTCCCGTCCTCCGGCGCGGCTGACCCGTGTCCGCCGCATGGTCCGGGACGGAACGGGCAGTCGCGGGTACGGGCCCGTGGCCACGGGCAGGACAGGGAAAGAGACCGGGCACGCCCGCACCCCCACAGCGGGCGCGCCGGTCGTCAAGTCTGTGTCAGGAAGCCCCTCTAAGCTGGTTTGATGGCTGGACCGTCGCACCGTGTGCCCGGCGGGTCGCCCCTCCCGCGGCGGACCGCGGCGGGCGTGCGGGACGCGCGGACTTCGGGGGGCTGGACGAGTGGTGGATCGAAGAGGGGCGGGACCCAGAGTGAGCGCGTCAGGCACCGCGGCGGCCGGGCAGGTCGAGCACATGCTGCGCCAGGTGACGCCAGGACGTTACGACGCGTACGAGGCGCTGCTCCAGGCGCTCGCCGACGACAGTGTCTGGATGCTGCTCTGGCACGGCCGCGCCGGAACGTCCGACGCCCAGTACGGGAACATGGAGATCGACGGCCTGGGGTACGCCCCGTGCGTCACCTCCGCCCAGGAACTGGCGGTCAGTGGCTGGAACCGTGCCCACGAAGTGGTCCCGGGCCGCGACATCGCCCGCGCCCTCTACCCCGACCGCTGGGGGATCTGGCTCAATCCGCACGCCCCCGGCGGCGGTGTCGGCATCCCCTGGCTCGATCTGCGCCGGATCGCCACCGGTCTCGACCGGATGCCCGCGGGACCGCTCAGGCTCTCCGAGCCCGCCATCGAACTCCCGCAGTTCTACGCCCAGCTCACCCAGAACGCGCACCGCACGCCCGCCGTGCGCTCCCTGCGCCGCGCCTGGGTGCAGCCGTCCCTCGGCGCCCCGTATCTGGCGATCGGTCTCGACCTGTACGACACGAACCCCGGCTCCGTCGACTCCGTACACACGATGATGCGGCAGTCGATCGCCGCGATCCCGGACGGACTGCCGGTCTCGACGGTCGCGATGTCCGACGAGTACGACCCGGTCACGATGTGGCTGCGCGCCAACACCAGGCCGTTCTACGACCGCGAGGCGCATGCCGGGCCGGCGCCCGCTTCGGGATACGGCTACCCGCCGCCCGCCACCCGCACGTACTGACCGACGCCGTACGGGGCTGTTCACTCTGTGGACAGCCCCGTACGCGTGTCAGACCGGCGCCGGACGCCGGCCGGGGCGCGCACCCCGGAAGGACTGGACCAATGGGCGACCGAACATCCTTCTGAGCCGCCCGGACGCGCGTAGAACCGTCCATTACTGGGCAGTTGATGGGCGATGGGCGCTCTGCCCGGGAGGCGTCGTATAGGGCATCTCGGCCCCCTCGTCCCTAATGGCAGTCGTCCGTACATGGCTACCCGCCGTCCGGATAACGGAACACCTCTAAGAGCATCACGGTTGAGCATCCATTCACCGGCAGGGCTGGCGGGTGATCACGCACGCGATGAAGACTCCCCGCATGCATGGCCTTTTCGGGCCTCTGTGCGAGTGGCCGGACGTGCGTGACGGAGTCACGACGTCGCTCGCGATGCTGATGGGAACAGGCCGCTACAGCGGCAAGTGGGGGCCGGTGACCGCCGGTTGAGAGGGGTTCTTGCCACGATGACGGCACCACTGCACGAGCCGACCACGGAAGCGGCCCCGAGCGCGACGGAAGAAGTCGCCGTCGCCCAGGGGGTGTCGGTCCAGGGTCGCTCCCTCGGTCGTATTGCCTGGGAGCGCCTGAAGCGGGACAAAATGGCGCTCGCCGGCGGCTCCGTCGTGCTCGTGCTGATCGTGATCGCGCTCCTGGCGCCACTGATCACGAGCCTGTCCGGGCAGTCTCCCGACGAGTACCACGAAGATCTGATCGACCCGCTCTTCTCGACGCCCATCGGTTCCTGGGGCGGTATCAGTTCGGAACACTGGTTCGGAGTCGAGCCGGTCAGTGGCCGCGACATCTTCGCCCGGATCGTCTACGGCGCGCAGGTCTCCCTGCTCGTCGGCTTCCTGTCCGCCGTGGTCGCGGTCGTCTTCGGCACCGTTCTGGGCGTGATCGCGGGCTACTTCGGCGGCTGGCTGGACGCGCTCATCAGCCGCGTGATGGACATGCTGCTGTCCTTCCCGCAGCTGCTCTTCATCATCGCGCTGGTCTCCGTCATGCCGAACGACATGCTCGGTCTGTCCGGGAGCGGTGTCCGGTTGCTGGTGATGATCCTGGTGATCGGTTTCTTCGGCTGGCCGTACGTCGGCCGGGTCGTCCGCGGCCAGACTCTCTCGCTGCGCGAGCGCGAATACGTGGAGGCGGCCAGGAGCCTGGGGGCCGGGCAGGTATACATCCTGTTCAAGGAGTTGCTGCCCAACATCATCGCCCCGATCATCGTGTACTCGACGATGATGATCCCCACCAACATCCTCACCGAGGCGGCCCTCAGCTTCCTGGGTGTCGGCGTCAAGCCGCCCACCGCCTCGTGGGGCCAGATGCTCTCCTCCGCGGTGAGTTACTACGACTCGGATCCGATGTACATGCTGATCCCGGGTCTGGCCATCTTCATCACCGTGCTCTCCTTCAACCTCTTCGGCGACGGCGTACGTGATGCGCTCGACCCGAAGGGTTCGCGCTGATCTGCGTGCCGGCTGGTTCGCGTTGCAGCTGATTCGCGTTACATCGGGGCCCGCGTTTCCACGGGCCGCTACTCACACCGGAGGATCCGAGATCGTGACTACCAATCGCACCACTGGGCGGCGTAAGCAGGCCCTGGCCGCTGCTGCCGTGGTCGCGGCGTTGCTGACCACAGCGGCGTGTGGCGGCGGCGGTGGAAGCAAGGACGACAAGAGTGGTGCCCCCGGCTTCGACGCGGGCAACAACAAGGTCGCCAACGCCTCCACGAAGAAGGGCGGCACGCTCAAGTTCGCGGGCGCCCAGGACGCCGACTCGTGGGACACCACCCGTGGCTACTACGGCTTCGCGTGGAACTTCATGCGCTACTACAGCCGTCAGCTGGTCACCAGCAAGACGGAGCCGGGCAAGACCGGTTCGGAGCTCACCCCGGACCTCGCCACCGAGCGCGCCAAGGTCTCCGAAGACGGCAAGACGTACACGTTCACGCTGCGTGACGGGATCACCTGGGAGGATGGCAAGCCCATCACCTCCGAGGACGTCAAGTACGGCATCGAGCGCCAGTGGGCGCAGGACGTGCTCTCCGGCGGTCCGGTCTACCTGAAGGACATCCTCGACCCGGAGAGCAAGTACAAGGGCCCTTACAAGGACACCTCCAAGGAGGGTCTGAAGGCCATCGAGACGCCGGACGCGAAGACCATCATCTTCAAGCTGCCGACCGCGAACAGTGACTTCGAGGAGATCCTCGCGCTCACGTCGTCCTCGCCGGTGCGCAAGGACAAGGACACCAAGTCCAAGTACGGTCTGCACCCGTTCTCCTCCGGCCCGTACAAGTTCCAGTCGTACTCGCCGAACAAGTCCCTGGTGCTCGTCCGCAACGAGAACTGGAAGCAGTCCTCGGACCCGGTCCGCAAGGCGCTCCCGGACAAGATCACCCTGAACCTGTTCAGCAACGCCGACGACATGGACAACCGTCTGATCGCCGGCGACTACGACCTGGACATCAACCAGACCGGTCTCTCCCCGCAGGGTCGCAACAAGGCCCTCAAGGAGAACAAGGAGAATCTGGACAACCCGGTCTCCGGCTACATCCGTTACGCGGTCTTCCCGCAGAACGTGAAGCCGTTCGACAACATCGAGTGCCGCAAGGCCGTCATCTACGGCGCCGACCACAAGTCCCTGCAGACCGCGCGCGGTGGCCCGCTCGCGGGCGGTGACATCGGCACCAACATGCTGCCGCCGTCGGTCCCCGGCTCCGAGGGCCAGAAGTACGACCCGTACGGCACGGCGAAGAACGGCGGCGCGCCGGACATCACCAAGGCCAAGGAAGCGCTCAAGGCCTGCGGCAAGCCGGACGGATTCAAGACCACCATCGCGGTCCGTAACAACAAGCCGGTCGAGGTGGCCACCGCGCAGTCGCTCCAGGCGTCGCTGAAGAAGATCAACATCGATGTCGAGATCGACCAGTTCGACGGCTCGCAGACCGGCGGCATCATCGGTAACCCGAAGGTCGTCCAGCAGAAGAACTACGGCATCATCATCATGGGCTGGGGCCCGGACTTCCCGTCGGTCCAGGGCTACGGTCTGCCGCTGTGGGGCAGCAAGTACATCCTTGAGAGCGGAAACAACAACTTCGCGATGATCAAGGACAAGGCGATCGACGCCAACTTCGCCAAGTTCGTCACCGAACTGGACCCCGCGAAGAAGGAGCAGCTCGCCACCGCGATCAACCACCAGGTGATGGAGGGCGCTTACTACCTGCCCTTCGTCTTCGAGAAGTTCATCAACTGGCGCTCCAGCCGGCTGACGAACGTCTACACCACGGACGCGTACAGCGGTCAGTACGACTTCACCAGCCTCGGCGTTGTGAAGTAACACCACCCGGCACACCCGCCGTACGGCACGAAAGGCAGGTGAAGGCCGGCGCGGTGTGACCGTGGGCCACCGGGTGAACCCCGGTGGCCCACGGTCCGCCGCAGGCCGAGAGCAGTGCTCGCATACCTCATCAGGCGGCTCATGGCCGTCGCCGCGATGCTAGTGGTCATCATGCTGGTGGTCTTCTGCATCTTCTTCATCATCCCCAAGTGGGCGGGCGTCGACCCGGCCACGATGTACGTGGGCAAGACGTCCGACGCCGCGGCCGTGGAGGCCATCCGGCAGAAGCTCCAGCTGGGCGACCCGATCTTCGTTCAGCTCTGGGAGTTCTTCAAGGGCATCTTCGTCGGTCGTACGTACTCGGCGGGCGGAGACGTCACGCACTGCTCTGCTCCCTGCTTCGGCTACTCCTTCCGCAGCGAGCAGGCCATCTGGCCGGTGCTCACCGACCGGCTGCCGGTGACCCTGGCACTGGCGATCGGTGCCGCTGTCCTGTGGCTGATATTCGGCCTCGCCGCCGGTGTGCTCTCCGCGCTCAAGCGGGGCACCCTGTGGGACCGCGGCGCGATGCTGGTCGCCCTGGCCGGCGTCTCGCTGCCCATCTACTTCACCGGTCTGCTCTCGCTGGCGATCTTCAGCTACGGTCTCGGCTGGCTCGACGCCCAGTACGTACCGCTCGAAGAGAGCGTCGGCGGCTGGTTCGGCGGCCTTCTCCTGCCCTGGATCACCCTCGCCTTCCTCTACGCGGCGATGTACGCCCGGATCACCCGGGCCACCATGCTGGAAGTGATGGGCGAGGACTACATCCGCACGGCCAGGGCCAAGGGGCTCAGTGAGCCCGTCGTCATCGGCAAGCACGCCATGCGCTCCACGATGACGCCGATCCTCACCCTCCTCGGCATGGACCTCGGCGCCCTCATCGGCGGTGCGATCCTCACCGAGACCACGTTCAGTCTTCCCGGTCTCGGCCAGGCCGTGCTCAAGGCGATCAACGACCGCGACCTGCCGGTGATCCTCGGCGTCACTCTGATCACGTCGCTCGCGGTGATCGTCGCGAACCTCGTCGTGGACATTCTGTACGCAGTGATCGACCCCCGAGTGAGGCTCGCATGACCGACCTGAGCAAGAGCGGCGCGGCCCTGGGGGAGCCGGTCGCCGCCGACACCAGCCCCTCCGAGGCGTTCCTGGAAGTGCGCGACCTGCGCGTGCACTTCCCCACGGACGACGGCATCGTCAAGTCCGTCGACGGGCTCAGCTTCCAGCTGGAGAAGGGCCGGACCCTCGGCATCGTCGGTGAGTCGGGCTCCGGCAAGTCCGTCACCTCCATGGGCATCATGGGGCTGCACACCACCGGCCAGTACGGGAAGCGCAAGGCGCAGGTCTCCGGCGAGATCTGGCTGAAGGGCCGGGAACTGCTCACCGCCGACCCGGACACGGTGCGCAAGATGCGTGGCCGCGACATGGCGATGATCTTCCAGGACCCGCTGTCTGCGCTGCATCCGTACTACACGATCGGCAAGCAGATCGTGGAGGCCTACCAGGTCCATCACAACGTGGACAAGAAGGCCGCGCGGCGCCGCGCCGTCGAGATGCTCGACCGCGTCGGCATCCCGCAGCCCGACAAGCGGGTGGACTCGTATCCGCACGAGTTCTCGGGCGGTATGCGCCAGCGCGCGATGATCGCGATGTCGCTGGTCAACAACCCCGACCTGCTGATCGCCGACGAGCCGACCACGGCTCTGGACGTGACGGTCCAGGCGCAGATCCTGGACCTGATCCGCGATCTGCAGAAGGAGTTCGGCTCCGCCGTCATCATCATCACGCACGACCTGGGCGTCGTCGCCGAGCTGGCCGACGACATCCTGGTGATGTACGGCGGCCGGTGCATCGAGCGGGGTCCCGCGGAGAAGGTCTTCTACGAGCCGCGCCACCCGTACACCTGGGGCCTGCTGGGTTCGATGCCGCGTATCGATCGCGAGGAGACCGAGCGTCTCATCCCGGTCAAGGGTTCCCCGCCCTCCCTGATCAACCTCCCGTCCGGCTGCGCCTTCAACCCGCGCTGTCCCTACGCCGACGTGCCCAAGGGGAACATCACCCGTACCACGCGCCCCGAGTTGACCCAGGCGGCGGCCGGACACTGGGCCGCCTGCCACATGCCGGAGCCGGACCGGAAGCGCATCTGGACCGAAGAGATTGCGCCCCAGCTGTGAGCGAGGACAAAAGCGAGGACAGAGACGTGACGATTCCCGCCCAGAGCGCCGGTGCCGGCCTTCTCAACAAGGACGCCGCTCCGGGGGAGACGCTGCTCAAGGTCTCCGGCCTGCAGAAGCACTTCCCCATCAGGAAGGGCCTGCTGAAGCGGCAGGTCGCCTCGGTCAAGGCCGTGGACGGCATCGACTTCGATGTGCGTTCCGGTGAGACGCTGGGCGTGGTGGGCGAGTCGGGCTGCGGCAAGTCGACGATGGGCCGGCTGATCACCCGGCTGCTCGAACCGACCGCGGGACAGATCGAGTTCGAGGGCCACGACATCTCGCATCTGGGTGTGCGCGGTATGCGCCCGTTGCGGCGTGACGTCCAGATGATCTTCCAGGACCCGTACTCGTCGCTGAACCCCCGGCACACCATCGGCACGATCGTCAGCGCGCCGTTCAAGCTCCAGGGGGTGACGCCCGAGGGCGGCGTCAAGAAGAAGGTCCAGAACCTGCTGGAACTGGTCGGCCTCAACCCCGAGCACTTCAACCGCTACCCGCACGAGTTCTCCGGCGGCCAGCGGCAGCGCATCGGGATCGCCCGCGCCCTCGCGCTCAATCCGAAGCTCGTGGTCGCCGACGAGCCGGTCTCCGCGCTGGACGTGTCGATCCAGGCGCAGGTGGTCAACCTGCTGGACGACCTCCAGGACGAGCTGGGCCTGACGTACGTGATCATCGCGCACGACCTGTCCGTCATCCGCCATGTCTCGGACCGGATCGCGGTCATGTACCTCGGCAAGATCGTGGAGTTGGCGGACCGCAAGTCGCTGTACTCGGCGCCGATGCATCCGTACACCAAGGCGCTCATGTCGGCGGTGCCGGTTCCGGACCCCAGGCGCCGTGGCGTCAAGAGCGACCGCATCCTGCTCAAGGGCGATGTGCCGTCGCCGATCTCGCCGCCGACCGGCTGCCGGTTCCACACCCGGTGCTGGAAGGCGACGCAGATCTGCACGACGGTGGACCCGCCGATGCAGATGCTGAAGCCCGGCCAGCAGGTGGCCTGCCACCACCCGGAGAACGCGCCCGACCAGCACCCGGAGGACACGGTGTCGGTGGCGGCGCGGGAGACGGTGGAGCTGGCGGCGGGGACGTCGGTCGCCGACGCGGCCTCCGCGGCGCCTTCCGAGGCCGCGGAAGCCAAGGTCGCCGAGGCCAAGGGCACGGAAGCCAAGGGCGCGGAAGGCCCGGCCAAGGAGTAGGAGCGGGTCATCGGCCCCAGGGCTCACGACCCGGGACCCACGCGCGCATGACCGGGACCGCCGGGGCCTTCCTTCGGGAGGTGCCCCGGCGATCCCGCACAATGTCCGAGTGCTCCACGACCTCTTCACGCCCTCCGTTCAGCATGCGCTCGACCTCGCCGGGATCTTCGTCTTCGCGATATCCGGCGCCCTGCTCGCCGTACGCAAGAACTTCGACGTCTTCGGTATGGCGGTACTGGCCGAGATCACCGCGCTGGGCGGGGGGCTGCTCCGCGATCTGATCATCGGGGCCGTCCCGCCGGCCGCCTTCACCGACCTCGGCTACTTCTCCATGCCGCTGGTGGCCACCGCGCTGGTGTTCTTCCTCCACCCGCAGGTGGAACGCATCCAGGGCGCGGTCAACGTCTTCGACGCGGCGGGACTCGGCCTCTTCTGCGTCACCGGCACCACCAAGGCGTACGAGTACGGTCTCGGCCTCACCGCCTCGGCGGCGCTCGGACTCGCCACGGCGGTCGGCGGCGGTGTGCTCCGCGACGTCCTCGCCAACGAGGTGCCCTCGCTGCTGCGCTGGGACCGTGATCTGTACGCCGTCCCCGCCATCGTCGGTGCCACGATGGTGGCGCTCTGTATTCGCTTCGACGCGCTCAACGGGCTGACCAGCGGGTTCGCCGTGCTGACCGCGTTCGTGCTGAGGCTGCTCGCGATGCGGTTCCACTGGCGGGCGCCCCGCGCCTGGAACCGGCGCTCGGCCGCGGCCGAGGAGCCCTCACCTTCGTAAGCTACCGCTTAGTACAATCCTGTTGTACGTTGACTGTCATGGCACAGGCAACCATCGGGGACAGCGAGTTCGACCGCGGTACCGCCGTCACCCTCCGCGCACCGGGCGTCTACGACGCACAGCTCTCCCCGGGCTGGACGATCATGAACGCCGCCAACGGCGGCTATCTGCTGGCGCTGATCGGCCGCGCCCTCGGCGACGCGCTGCCGCACTCCGACCCCTTCGCCGTCTCGGCCCACTACCTCACGCCGTCGACGCCCGGCCCCGCCGTGGTGCGTACCGTCACCGTACGGACGGGCCGGACGCTCTCCACCGGACAGGCGTCCCTCTTCCAGACCGCCGAGGACGGCCGCGAGGTCGAGCGGCTCCGGGTCATCGCCTCCTACGGGGACCTGGACGCGCTGCCCGACGACGTACGGACGACCGCGAAGCCGCCCGCCATCCCGCCGCTGGAGCGATGCGTCGGCACGGACGCGGGACCGCCGCCGCCCGGCGACTTCTCGATGCTCGACCGCCTCGCCATGCGGATCGATCCGGCCACGGTCGGCTGGGCGCTCGGCGCGCCGTCGGGACAGGGCGAGATGCGCGCGTGGTTCAGGTTCGCGGACGGCCGCGACGCCGATCCCTACTCCCTGCTCCTCACCGTGGACGCCCTGCCGCCGACCTCCTTCGACCTGGGGCTGAAGGGCTGGACCCCGACCATCGAACTGACCACGCACGTCCGTGCCCGTCCGGCACCGGGCCCCCTCCGGGTGGCGATCACCACCCGCAATCTGGCCGGTGGCTTCCTGGAGGAGGACGCGGAGGTCTGGGACACCGCGGACCGGCTGGTGGCCCAGTCGCGCCAACTGGCCCGCGCGCCCCGGGAGTGACGGGCCCCGGCGCGGGCCCGCGCGCCACCGCCGTTATCGAGCCGTATGCCGGGGGTCCGGGCGGACCGGCTGCGTGACCGGCCGGTCCCGGCTCGTAGAATCGGGACCACCATGGCTTACCTCGACCACGCCGCGACCACTCCGATGCTGCCGGAGGCGATCGAGGCGATGACCGCCCAGTTCGGCCTCGCCGGCAACGCGTCCTCGCTCCACGCCGCCGGGCGCCGGGCCCGCCGTACCGTCGAGGAGGCCCGCGAGGCACTCGCGGAGGCCCTCGGCGCACGGCCCAGCGAGGTGGTGTTCACCTCGGGCGGTACGGAGGCCGACAACCTCGCCGTGAAGGGCCTGTACTGGTCCCGGCGCGCCGCCGACCCGGCCAGGACCCGGGTGCTCGCCAGCCCCGTCGAGCACCACGCCGTCCTCGACGCGGTGGAGTGGCTGGGGGAGCACGAGGGCGCGACCGTCGAGTACCTGCCGGTCGACACCTACGGCCGGGTGCTTCCCGAGACGCTGCGCGAGGCCATCGCGCGTAACCCGCTGGATGTCGCCCTCGCCACCGTGATGTGGGCCAACAACGAGATCGGCACCATCCTGCCGGTCCGTGAACTGGCCGAGGTGGCGGCCGAGTTCGACATCCCGCTGCACTCCGACGCGGTCCAGGCCCTCGGCCAGACGGAGCTGGACTTCGGTGCCTCCGGGCTCGCCGCGATGACCGTCTCCGGCCACAAGGTCGGCGGCCCGTACGGCATCGGCGCCCTGCTGCTCGGCCGTCAGCACACCCCCGTACCGGTCCTGCACGGCGGTGGCCAGGAGCGGCATGTGCGCTCCGGGACCCTCGATGTCCCCGCGATCGCCTCCTTCGCCGTCGCGGGGAGGCTTGCCGCCGAGCGGCGCGAGGACTTCGCCCGCGACATCGGCGCCCTGCGGGACGATCTGATCGAGGCGGTACGTACGGCCGTCCCCGACGCGGTCCTCGGCGGCGCCCCGGACCACCGGCTGCCCGCCAACGCGCACTTCAGCTTCCCCGGCTGCGAGGGCGACTCGCTGCTCCTGCTGCTGGACGCCCAGGGCATCGAGTGCTCAACGGGCTCCGCCTGTACGGCGGGTGTGGCCCAGCCGAGCCATGTCCTGCTGGCCACCGGCAGCGATCCCGACCTGGCCAGGGGCACCCTGCGGTTCTCCCTCGGCCACACCTCCACGGCGGCGGACGTGGAGGCGGTGGCGAAGGCCATCGGCCCGGCCGTGGACCGCGCCAGGAGCGCGGGCCTCAGCTGAGCC
>NZ_PHRF01000158.1 GCF_004151105.1 Streptomyces sp. L-9-10 | reverse complement strand
CACCCGTCGAACCCGACGTATAAATCACATACGCCGGCTGCCGCACATCCACCGACACCTCAGGAAGAACCGACGACAACCCCGCCAACTCCCCACCCAGGGAGTCGACTTCCAGAACGCGGACTCCACCGTCGACGGGCATGGCCGCGCCGAGGGACGACGACTCGGCGAGCACCAGTACCGCGCCGGAGTCCGCCAGCATGTGCGCGAACCGCTCGGCGGGGAACTTCGGATCCAGCGGTACGTAGACGCCGCCCGCGTGCAGGACGGCCTGCATGGCGACGAGCCACTCCACGCCGCGCTCCATCGCCACCGCGACGCGCTGCCCAGGACGCACCCCCTCACCGATCAGGAAATGCGCCAGCCGTGCCGCCCGCCCGTGCAGCTCCGCGTACGTCAGCGTCACCTCGTCAGTGATCACCGCGGGCAGGTCAGGAGTCCGTTCCAGCTGAGCGCGGAAGATCCCTGCCAGCGTCAGCCGCTCCGACCGCTCCTCACCCGTGCCCCACTCCTCCAGCAGCC
>NZ_PHRF01000157.1 GCF_004151105.1 Streptomyces sp. L-9-10 | reverse complement strand
CGGCAGCCCCGGCAACCCCACCGCCCACCGCCCACCGCGCCCACCGCGCCCGCCGCCCGCCAACCCCGCCGCGCACACCCCGCCTCCACAACCCCCGCCTCCACCACGGCGGGACCCGCCCCCCGCGAACCCGGCCGCGGCACGGCGGGACCCGCCCGCACACCCGCGGCCCGCGGGCCGCGGCCCGCCCGCTCCGGCCTTGCCGGAACCGGGAACAGCCCGCAACGGCCCGCGGCCGGCCGGTACCGCGGGCCGGTGTCACGAACGGAAGCGGATCTGCCGGTTTCCCTTCCCGGGCACATGAAGAAACAGTGGAAAATAAACCGGGTGGTATGTATCTTTGGGGTCCGCGAGACACCCACACCACTTCTCGTCACCGTCATTTTGGGGGAAAGATGACAGCGATAACCTTCCGGCCCGCCCGCCCGCTCAGCCACGAAGCACCCGCACAGAACAGACAGCCCTACCAGCAGGCCGCACCACCCCTGTTCCGCTTTCCCTCACTCACCACCACCGTGCCCAAAGAGTTCGTCCACCGCGCAGCCGTCGCCGAAGTCATGCTCACCGACTGGAAACGCAAGGACAACACCCACTTCACAGTGACAGCCCAATGGCCCCGCGGACACAGCTTCTTCAGCCCCATCGGCCCCCACCACGACCCCATGCTCGCAGCCGAGACCATCCGCCAGACCGGATCCCTCCTCGCACACGCCGAATTCGGCGTCCCCCTCGGCCACCACTTCCTCATGCGGGACCTCCACTACACCGTCGACCCCGACCACATCCTCACCGCCGACACACCCGCCACACTCCACATCGACGTCACCTGCACCGACATCAAACAACGCGGCAGCACACTCACAGGACTCCGCTACGAAACAGTCATCCACCTCCGCGTACACGCGGGCCGGCTCGGAGGTCTCCGTCCGGCCGGGCCCGTCTCCCAGGAACGCCCAGCGGGCCGGGGCCGGGGCGGCGGGCCGCACAGG
>NZ_PHRF01000156.1 GCF_004151105.1 Streptomyces sp. L-9-10 | reverse complement strand
CCACCGGTCAGATTCGACACGACCGGGATACGGGGAGCCGCGAACGACAAGCCCTCCGCGACGGTGCGGAAGTCGTCCAGCATCGGATCCATCAAAGGCGAGTGGAAGGCGTGCGACACCCGCAGACGCGTGGTCTTACGACCCTGCTCCGACAACCGCGCCGCCACCGCCAGGACAGCATCCTCATCACCCGAAACGACAACCGACGAGGGGCCGTTGATCGCCGCGATCGACACCTCACCCGACAGCAGCGGGGCGACCTCGTCCTCCGTCGCCTGCACCGCCATCATCGAACCACCCACCGGCAACGCCTGCATCAGCGACGCACGCGCCACCACCAGACGGCAGGCGTCCTCCAGCGAGAACACCCCCGCCACATACGCCGCCGCGACCTCACCGATCGAATGCCCCGCCACGAAGTCGGTCCGCACACCCCACGATTCGACCAGCCGGAACAGCGCCACCTCCACCGCGAACA
>NZ_PHRF01000155.1 GCF_004151105.1 Streptomyces sp. L-9-10 | reverse complement strand
TTGGAGCGGATCGCGTAGCCGAGGTCCGCCACGTAGGCCCTTGCGGGGGCGCTCAGTTCGGGCTGTTCCTGCTCGCGCAGGCTCAGGAAGAGTGTTGTGAGGCGGTCCCGCAAGGCCACGGCTTGGTGGACGGCCTGTTCGGGCGGGCAGTTGTTCAGCCGGGAGAGCAGCATCACGATGTTGCGGGTGCTTCCGTCGACGAGCAGTTCGCGGTTGTAGGAGAGCAGGTCGTTGTCGAGGGCCATCATCAGGAAGGACGATTCCTGGAGTGCGCGCATGGCGGGGGAGTGGAATTCGGCGCCGGGGATCTCCTCGCCGGTGGTGATCTCCGACCAGGACAGGCTGGCGGCGCCGCCGGCGTTCAGCATCCGCAGGTGCAGGAACTCGTCCAGGCCGGCGGGGGCGGGGTTGGCCATTCCCCACAGGATGGAGTGGAACCATTTGCGGTGCGCCTCGACGAACCGGTACAGCTGGGTCGGGCTGGCGACGGCCTGTACCGAGACCATGAGTGACTGCAGCGCGGCGACCGGGCCGGTCTGATCCGCCGTCGGCTCCGTGGCCGGGGACTCCATGACGCGGAGCAGGTGGCTGGTGAGGCCGATCGCCGATACCAGCTTGGTGGGGGTGACGGCGGTTTCCATGCGGACGTCGTCGACGTAGAAGATCCAGTGCAGCCATCGGGCGGTGAGTGCGACGCGGTCGGCGATGCCTTGGGGATAGATACGGCCCATCGCCTCTGCGCAGTTTCGTGCGATGGCCCAGGCCCGGTCGATGTCGCTGGTGTAGAGGCGGTAGCGGTCGAGCCAGATCTGGGAATCGCGGTCGATGCTGTCGTGCTCGGGGTGAGCGGCCGCGTCGATGGGGCAGTACAGCGGCGGCAGTTGAAGCAGTTGCGGGGCGGTCGTGTCCGGGATCGGGTGCATGGCGTACTCCGTCGTGGTGTGGAGTGATGGGGGCGGCGTTCCCGCGGGCCCGTATGACGTGGCCGAGTGGGGTGCCGGTGGCGAGGCTCGGGACGGACCACCGCGGCCGGCGCCGTGCGTTCAACGGCCGCCGGAGCGGTCCGGCCGGCCGGTGTGACGGTCAGGTGGTGCGGCAGTGCGCGGGCCCTGCCGGGTGCGAGGTCGCCGAGTGGGCTCGCGGGTTCACGCCGAGAGTATGGGCGTCGGCTGGGCTGTCATGTCCGCACGGTTCCTTTGGCCACGACATGCGGGTGGCCACGGAGGTGGCGAGACTGCCCGGTGCTGTGGTGGCGGCGGGCCGCAGGGCGCTGCCGTCCCGTGCTCGTCGGGCGGCGCGGAGCCGGTGATCATCGCTTCGACGGCGGTCATGCCGCACTCCCGTCGAAGCAGCGGTCGGGTGGGCCGGGTTCGCCGGCCCGCGCACGCAGAACCGCGCAGGCGATCCGCGAGGCGGACAGCCCCGGCCCGGGCCAGGAGGGGGCCGCGCTCGCCGTGCGGGATGAACGCCCTTGGCAGCCCGAGCGTGCGCAGGGGGGTGGTGACCGCGTGGTCGGCGAGATCCTGGGCCAGCACGCTGCCCAGACCGCCGGTGCGCGAGCTGTCCTCGGCGGTGACCACCAGCCGGTGCCGGGCGGCCAGGTCCGCCAGGGCCGCACTGACCGGCAGGGCCCAGCGCGGATCGACGACCGTGACCCCGATCCCGCGGGCGGCCAGAGCGGCGGCTGCCTCCAGACACGCGGCGGCCGGCGGACCGTAGGCGACCAGCAGCACATCACGGATCCCCGACTCCGCCAGCACATCCACCGTGCCCTGGGTCCGCAGCGCCGGAACATCCTGTGCCACCGCTCCCTTGGGAAACCGCGGTGCGGTCGGCCCCGACGCGCAGGCGACGGCCTCGGCCAGCAGTTCCCGCAGCCGGGCGCCGTCCCGTGGCAGCGCGAGACGCAGCCCGGGAACCAGGGACAGCAGCGAGGCATCCCACATGCCGTGATGCGAGGGGCCGTCGGGGCCGGTGATCCCGGCCCGGTCCAGCACGAACGTGACCGGCAGCCGATGCAGCGCGACGTCCATCAGTACCTGGTCGAACGCCCGGTTCAGGAACGTCGCGTACACCGCGACCACCGGATGCAGGCCGCCCATCGCCAGCCCGGCCGCCGAGGTCACCGCGTGCTGTTCGGCGATCCCCACGTCGAAGAACCGCCGCGGGAACTTTTCCGCGAACGGCGCCAGGCCGGTGGGCCCGGACATCGCGGCCGTGACCGCCACCACCTCATCGTGCTGTTCGCCCAGTTCCAGCACCGCGCGGGAGAACAACGACGTCCACGACCCCCGGCCGGAGCCCGTCGGGGCGGGTACCTGAGCGGGCGGGGCGGGGCTCACGGCGTGCAGCCGGTCGGCCTGGTCGGTCTCGGCCGGCCCGTACCCCCTGCCACGCCCGCCCGCGCCCAGGTTGTTGAGGGCTTCCCAGGCCATGCCGCCCGTCAGCGCGCCGTCGCCGACCACCGCCACCACCGTGCCCGCCTCCCCCGACAGGCCACGGGCCTTGGCCAGGCCGTCCGCGTACGACAGTGCGGTCGAGGCGTGCGAGTTCTCGATCCAGTCGTGCGCCGACTCGCCGCGACTGGGATAGCCGGACAGCCCGCCCTCCTGGCGCAGCACGTCAAATCTGTCCCGGCGTCCGGTCAGCAGCTTGTGCACATACGCCTGGTGCCCGGTGTCGAACAGCAGGACGTCACCCGCGGTGACGTCGAAGACCCGGTGCAGAGCCATCGTCAGTTCCACCACACCCAGGTTCGGCCCCAGATGTCCCCCGGCCGCCGACACCTTCTCCACGAGGAAGGCCCGGATCTCAGCCGCCAGCGCGGGCAGCCGGGCCGGCGCGAGTGCGCGCAGCGCGGCGGGACCGTCCACCGTCTCCAGCATCGGCCGGGCCGTGGGGGGAGGGGACACGACAGTGGTCACACGACACCAGCCTCACTTGCGGCACCGATTCCGCGGTCTGCCGGAGCAGCCCCTGCATATTCGTTACGTCCCCTCGCAGGATCGCCCCAGCCCCACCTCCCCGGGTAGAGAGCACGAAGGCGCACTTGACGTATGCATGCGCCAGATGTGTACGCCCCGGGCGTGCGAATCCCGCCGTGTACGCCCGCCGTGATTCGTCCGTCCGCCCGGACTGGGCGGGGTGTCGCGCACGGCCCCGGGTGGATGGCAGACGTGGGGGTGAGGTGGTACGCGGCGGAGAACGTACCGACGGGCGCGTGTGCGGAGCGTTTTCCGGCGGACGGTCGTGTGCGGGGTTGCGCGTGCTCCCGCACGCCCTCCGGGTGGGGTTGTCACCAGGCTCGGAGTGGGCACTCAGAAAGCTGACGAACACCTGTCGCCAGAGCCGTAGTTCACGGCGGACCCGAGCAGAAGGAGCAGCCTGTCATGAGTGAGACCTGGCCGCGTCACGCCGTCATCAAATTCGTCGGCGCCGTCATGGACGGCGCGAAGGAAAGCGCCTACGGTCTCCTCGACTGCGCGGCGCGCGTGGACGGCAAGGCGCGGGAGACGGTCCTCGTCCTCCTGGACGAGGGCGAGGGCACCGCCGGCACCCGCGAGGCCGCCCGGGGTCCGGATCCCCAGGGGGAGGAACTGCGCCGGTTGTGGGAGGAGTTGGCCGCGCTGCGGGAGAAGATCAGCCGCCTGGCCGAGGCCACCCCGTCCGCGCAGGACCCGGCGGGGGGCCATTTCCCGGGGACACATGTGTGACCGCGCGGGCCAGTGCCGGTACGGCGGGTGCCACGGGCCTGTGATGCCCTCCGCGCAGGTGCGGATCGGACCGCCGGCCGCGATTCCGGGCGGCGCGGAAGCCGGCGGATCCGCTCCCGAAGCACGGAAGTGATGCCGGGCGCGGGCGGTGGATCCCGTCGTACCGTGCGGCCGTGAAGCGGGGTGCGACACCATGGTGACAGCGGGATTGCGCGCGGCGGAGTTCGGTTACCTCGACGAGCGGGCGCAGGTCTACCTCGACCACGCCGGGGCCGGGCTGCCGCCGCGTTCCCTGGTGCGCGCCCACGCCGGTCGCGTCGCCCAGGAGTGTTTCGGCAACCCCCACTCGCAGAACCCGACGTCGGGCCGCTCAGGAGCGCTCCTGGCCGAGGCGAGGAGCGCTGTGCTGCGGCATTTCGGCGCCGATTCCGCCGAGTACGCCGCCGTGTTCACGGCCAATGCCACCGGCGCGCTGCGCCTCGTCGGTGAGGCCTACCCGTTCTCCTCCGGCGGGCGCCTGGTTCTGCCCATGGACAACCACAACTCCGTCAACGGCCTGCGGGAGTACGCCCGCGCCTCCGGCACGGCGGTCGAGTACGTACCGCTCGGGCCGGACCTGCGCGTCTCCCCGGAGCGGATGGTGCGCGCTCTGTGCCCGGTGCGGCCGGGCACGGGACTCCTCGCCTTTCCCGCGCAGAGCAACTTCAGCGGGGTGCGGCATCCGCTGGAGTGGGTCGAGGAGGCCCGTCAACGCGGCTACGACACACTGCTCGACGCGGCGGCGTTCGTCCCGGCCAACCGTCTGGACCTGTCCCGGGTGCGACCCGACTTCATCGCGGTGAGCTGGTACAAGGTCTTCGGCTACCCGACCGGGATCGGCTGCCTCGTCGCGCGGCGCACGGCACTGGCACGGCTGCGACGGCCCTGGTTCGCCGGCGGCACCATCCGGATCGCCAGCGCCCGCGCCGGCTGGCACGAAATGGCCGACGGTGAGGCCGCCTTCGAGGACGGCACCGTCAACTTCCTTTCCGTACCGGATGTCACGGCGGGTCTCCGGTGGATCGACGCGATCGGTATGGACGCCGTGCACACCCACGTGTCCACTCTTACCGGGAGGCTGCTCGCCGGGCTCGGCGCGCTGCGCCACTCGGACGGGAGCGCCCTGGTGCGCCTGTACGGGCCCGCCTCGTGTGACAGGCGCGGTGGCACCGTCGCCCTCAACCTCCTGGACGTGCGTGGCCGGGTGGTGGACGAACGCGTGGTCGCCCGGGACGGTGGCCGCCAGGGCATCTCTCTGCGCACGGGCTGCTTCTGCAATCCGGGTGCCGTGGAGGCGGCCTTCTCGCTCGATGTACCGCTCCTGCGGTCCCTGGCACGGCGGCATGCCCGCACGATCGAGGAGTACCTCGACGGGCTGGGGCTGGCGTCCGCGGGCGCGGTACGGGTGTCGGTGGGGATCGCGTCGAACGCGGCGGACGTAGATGCTTTCCTCGCCTTCGTGGAGGAGACCTACCGCGACCGTGAGCCGGATGTGGAGGGGCTCGCACCGAGGGACGGCTGTTGAGGGCGCGGGGCGGGGGTGCCGCTCATGGCCCCGAGTGGACGCCAGGCGTGGGGGGTTGGGCGGTCCACGACGGAGAACGTACCGACGGGCGCGTGTGCGGAGCGTTTTCCGGCGGGCGGTCGTGTGGGGCGTTGCGTGTGCTCCCGCACGCCCTGTGGGCGGGGTTGTCACCAGGCTCGGAGTGGGCACTCAGAAAGCTGACGAACGCCAGTCGCCAGAGCCGTCGTTCACGGCGGACCCGAGCAGAAGGAGCAGCCTGTCATGAGTGAGACCTGGCCGCGTCGCGGCATCATCAAATTCGTCGGCGCCGTCATGGACGGCGCCGGGGAGAGCGCCTACGGTCTCCTCGACTGCGCGGCGCGCGTGGACGGCAAGGCCCGGGAGACGGTCCTCGTCCTCCTGGAGGACGAAAAGGACAAGGACACCACCGGCACCCGCGAAGACGTCCGGAGCGCACAGGCCCGGGTGGAGGAACTCAAGCGGTTGTGGGCGGAGCTGGCCGCGATGGAGGAGAGGATCGGCCGTCTGGCCGAGGCCACCCCGTCCGGGCAGGAGCCGGTGGGAGGGCGGTCCCCGGTGACGGCACGTGGGTGACCGTGCGGACCGGTACGGGTACGGACGGTGTGTCCCCCAACCCTCCGACGGGCACGGACGCGGAGCGCCACCTCGTCCGAACGGAGGGCGGGCGGCTGTTCGACACGCTCACGCGTCGCCCGGTCACTGTGGAGGAGCTGGCCGACGATGTGCGGCGCGGTCGTCGTTTCCGGGTCAGGGAAGGCGAGAGCCGCAGTGAGTGCACCTACCAGGTTCTCGCTCAGGTGCTTCTCACCGCTCTCTCCGCGGCCGTGCCCATGGCGGCTCGGGCGGCCGGCCGGTCGTCGGGCATGGCGGGGCCGCTGTCCGATGCGGCCGGCGACGGCTCGCCTCCCGGCCGGAACGCGTAGGCGGAGACCACGTAGGGGCGTCCCGGGCACTGCCGGGGCCGGCGACGGCGGCCCGCCTCCGACGCGCGGAGGTTCCCCGGTGCCGATCGTGCGTGACTGCCTTTGGAGGACGTGTGTCCGCTCGCGCCCGGTACGTGGCCGGTGTGCTGGGCCGTCTGCTCGTGGAAGAGACGCGCCGGTCCAGGCGCGGCGGCGGTGATACCGGGGAGGAGGGGCAGGAGCGGGCGCGGACGGTGCGCGAGGCTCTGCAGTCGCTCGGGCCGTTCTACATCAAGGTCGGGCAGATGCTCTCCACCCGCCCCGACTTCGTGCCCCCGGCGATGATCGAAGAGTTCGAGAAGCTCCACGACCAGGTCACCCCGGTGCCGTTCCACATGTTCGAGCCCGTCCTGGTGGAAGCGTTCGGAGCCCGCTGGCCACGCCTATTCCGCGAGATCGACACCAGTACGCCGCTCGGGGCGGCGTCGCTGGCCCAGGTCTACCGCGCCGTTCTGGCCGATGGCACACCGGCCGCGGTCAAGATCCAGCGCCCCGGCGTGGAGACGGTCATGACCCAGGACATGGCCGTCCTGCGGCGGGCGGCCCGCATGATCGCCCGGGCCGCACCCCGGTTCACCACGGTGATCGACCTGCCGGCCATGCTCGGGGTGCTCTTCGACGCCATGGAGGGCGAGAGCGACTTCCGCAAGGAGGCCGCCAACATGGGCATGGCCCGCCGCCTGACCGAGGAGCACAAGCACCTGACCGTCCCCCTCGTCCTGCTCGACCCGACACGGCGGGTCCTGGTGCAGTCCCTCGCACCCGGCACATCGATCCGCGACGCCGACCCCGAGACGTTCACGGCCGACGAGCGCGCCGGTATCGGGCGGGACCTGATGGCGTTCATGTTCCGGGGGTTCTTCCTCGACCGCTACTTCCACGCCGACCCGCACCCGGGAAACATCTTCGTCGCCCCCGGGCACCCGGCCCATCTGATCGACTGGGGCATGGCCGGCCGCGTCGAGGCCAACGTCAGCAGAAGCCTCGTCCTGGCCCTGCTCAACGTGGCCGCCAACGACGGCACCGGGCTGGCGAAGACCTGGACCGAGATGGGACACCCCACCCCCTGGGCCGACCTGCCGGGCTTCCGCACCGACATGGCCGCCCTCGTCCCGAAGGTCACCTCCGCCTCACTGGAGGAACTCAACTTCGGCGTCACCCTCACCGCCGTCCTTACCCACGCCACCCGCCGGGGCATCCAGTCCAGCCCCGTGATCGCCCTCCTCGGAAAATCCTTCGCCAACCTCGAAGGATCCATCCGCCACCTGTGCCCCGAACTGTCCATCACGGAGGTGTTCGGAGAGAACCTGCGCACCATCATGTTCGGCCTCGCCCAGGAGACCCTTTCCGAACAGCAAGCCGCCCGCACCGCACTCGAACTCATGATCGCCGCCCCCGGAAGCCTCCAGCAGGCACGCGAAATCCTGCGCAACCTCGCGAACCACGACCCCACCCCGCGCCCTGCGGCAAACGGAGCCGCGTCCGGCCGCGGCCGGCCCTCCACCCACACGCACCACACCCGCCCAGCACTCATCCTGGCCGCCGCCATCATCTGGAGCAGCCGCAGAAGGTAACCCCGAACAGTCGCCGGACACCCCCGCAACACGCGCTAGTAGGGCTTTGTTACGTCTCTGGGCAAGTGGTCGTCTTGGTGGTTTCCTGATGGTATGAGGGCGAATGAACTTGCTTCGTGTAGGGGCCGGTTGG
>NZ_PHRF01000154.1 GCF_004151105.1 Streptomyces sp. L-9-10 | reverse complement strand
ATGACCGCGGTCATCGGCAGCGCGCCGAGCGCCCCGCAGACCGTGTTCCCCACGCCCTGCGCCATGAGTTCCTTGTTGTAGTCCGTGCGCGGACCGTCATGCATGCGGTCCACCGCGGCGGCGCTGAACAGGCTCTCCGCCGAGGCGATCAGCGTGAACGCGAGCACGGTGCCGATGGCGGCCACGCTCGCCAGCTGCCCGAACTCTCCGAGTCCGGGCGGGTTGATGGACTCCAGCAGGCCCTGCACCTCGACCTTGGC
>NZ_PHRF01000153.1 GCF_004151105.1 Streptomyces sp. L-9-10 | reverse complement strand
CCCCCCCATTACCTTTTTCGTGGTTCCGCAATGGGGCTCCCGGCCTCCGGGACCGGCATGACTGCTCCCCCCTGTTGAAGGTATGGCCCGGGGGGTGGTGTCACCGGTCCCGGAGGCACTGACAGACCGCTGATTAGGGGCATGACCACCGACTCCTCCGGGAGGCAGGGAGGCTCTTCGTAATGTGGATGTGGCGATCGGTGCCGACGGACGGCCGGGTGGGAACGACCGGAGGATGCACGTGATCGACGTCAGCGACATCGGCGCCTTCCTCGGCCTGGACGTGGGCAAGGGCGAACACCATGCCACCGCCGTCACGCCGGCCGGGAAGAAAGCCTTCGACAAGCGGCTGCCCAACAGCGAACCGAAGCTCCGCGAAGTGTTCGGCAAGCTGAAGGCCAAGCACGGGACCGTCCTCGTGGTGGTCGATCAGCCGGCCTCGATCGGCGCCCTGCCGCTGGCGGTGGCCCGGGACATGGGCTGCCCGGTCGCCTATCTGCCCGGATTGACGATGCGACGGATCGCCGACCTCTACCCCGGCGAGGCCAAAACCGATGCCCGCGACGCCTTCGTGATCGCCGACGCGGCCCGCATCATGCCGCACACACTCCGCTCGGTCGACCTTGAGGACGAGACCATCGCCGAGCTCGAGATGATCGTCGGGTTCGACGACGACCTGGCCGGCGAGGCCACCCGAATCAGCAACCGACTTCGCGGCCTGATGACACAGATCCACCCGCACCTGGAGCGAGTCCTCGGCCCGCGGATCCAGCACTCGGCCGTCCTGATGCTGCTGGAACGGTTCGGTTCGCCGGCCCAGATCCGCAAGGCCGGCAGACGACGGCTCGTGACCCTGATACGTCCGAAGGCCCCGAGAATGGCCGAACGGCTGGTCGAGGACATCTTCACCGCCTTGGACGAGCAGACCGTCGTCGTCCCGGGCACCGACGCGGCCGCACTGATCGTCCCCAGCCTCGCCAGCTCGCTCACAGCAGTCCTCGACCAGCGCAAACTCCTCGCCGGCCGGATCGAGGAACTGCTGGAGAACCACCCTCTTTCCAAGGTCCTGACATCCATGCCGGGGATCGGCGTCAGGACCGGAGCCAGGATCCTCATCGACGTCGGCGACGGCAGTTCGTTCCCGTCCGCCGCCCACCTCGCCGCCTACGCCGGCCTCGCCCCGGCCACCCGCAGCTCAGGCTCCTCAATCCGAGGCGAACAACCCTCTCGCAGAGGAAACAAACAGCTCAAACGGGCCTTCTTCCTCTCCGCGTTCGCCGCCCTCGCCGACCCCGTCTCCCGGGCCTACTACGACAAGAAGATCAGCCAAGGCAAGCACCACACCCAAGCCCTCCTCTGCCTCGCCCGCCGACGAGCAGACGTCCTCTTCGCCATGCTCCGAGACGGCACCTTCTACGAACCCCAACCCGCCCCCACGGGTTGACGAAACCCATAGGGGCACCCCCCC
>NZ_PHRF01000152.1 GCF_004151105.1 Streptomyces sp. L-9-10 | reverse complement strand
GCTTCGGTACGCAGCGGGTTGATCTCCGAGACGGCGCCGACGAACGTGGTCTTGCCCACGCCGAAGCCGCCCGCCACCACGATCTTCGCGCTGGTGGTCGACCGGGCCGCTCCGCCGCTAGAGCTTGCGAAGTCCACTGAGCACCCTTTCGAGCAGTGTCACATCCGGCGTGCCGCCGGCCTCTCCGTTACCCGGCTGGTGGATCGCGACCATGCCCGCTTCCGCCAGGTCGGCCACGAGAATGCGCGCGACGCCCAGCGGCATCGTCAGCAGCGCCGAGACCTCGGCCACCGACTTGACCTCACGGCACAGGTGGCAGATCCGCTGGTGCTCGGGGAGCAGGGTGGCGAGATGCGCCGGGTCTGCTGTCGTACTCACCAGCGCCTCGATGGCGAGCTGGTACCGCGGCCTGGTCCGGCCGCCGGTCATGGCGTACGGACGTACCAGCGGCTGATCGCCTTCGTGACCGTACGACGCGTCGACCGAGGCGCCGTACGGATCGTGAGAGGCGGGTGGCGGGGTCATGAATCCTCCGGGCGTGACAGCAGGGTGTCTGCGTGCCGTCTGACTTGGCCGGTGGGGGGCCGGTTGGGCGGCCTGACGGTGATGGGGCTTGGGGCGGTCCTCGGGAGCCTCAGTGCAACAGACTTCCCTGGAGCTCGGCGCGCAGGTCCGGGGTGAGGACCGTACCGGCGCGATCGACCAGGAGGGCCATTTCGTACCCCACCAGGCCGATGTCGCACTCGGGGTGCGCGAGCACGGCCAGGGAGGAACCGTCGGAGACGGACATGAGGAAGAGGAAGCCGCGCTCCATCTCCACCACGGTCTGGTTGACCGGGCCGCCTTCGAAGATCCGGGAAGCCCCCGCGGTGAGCGAGGTCAGACCGGACGCCACGGCCGCGAGCTGATCGGCGCGGTCGCGGGGGAAGCCCTCGGACATGGCCAGCAGAAGTCCGTCGGCGGAGACCACGACCGTGTGGGACACCCCAGGGGTGTTGTCCACGAAGTTGGTGATCAACCAGTTCAGATTCTGCGCAGCCTGACTCATCGGACTCAACTAACGCTCCTGCTGGTGAGAGGTGCCGAGGTTGAAGCCGCTGTTCGTCGGGCCGGTGTTGCCCGCCTGACGACCCTGCTGGATACCCCGACGGAGATTGGTCAGCCGGCCGCGTACGTCTGCCGGCGCACGCGAGACCTGCGGACCGGCCTGGTTGTTCTGTTCCTGCGCGGTCCCCGGCACCAGGTTGGCGCGCGGGACCCGGCGGGGCAGACCGGAGGTGGTGATGCCGCCGGCCTGGGGCTTTTTGACCCTCTCGGCCTGGCGCACCAGCTCGTCGTTGGGCGACGTACGCCAGGAGGAAGTGATGCCGGCGCCGTTGGTCCCGGAGCCGTTCGCCCCCGGGGCACCGAAACCGGAATCGTTCGTCCCGGACGTCTGGAAACCGGAGCCGTCGGTGCCCTGGCCGCCCGGCCCCGAACCGTTGGCGGGCTCGCGCCGCGGCATCGGTTCGCGCTGCTGCGCGGGCGGTACGGGGGACTGCGCGGCCGGACCGCGGTCCTGCGGCTGCTGGCCGCCGCCCTGCTGCGAACCGTGGAACCAGTTGGTCTCCAGGGTGTCGTACAGCGGGGTACGGCCGTCACCGGGACCGGCCGGGGGCAGCGCCTCCGGCTGCGGCTGCGGCGGCAGGCTCGGCGGGCGGTAGCCGCCCTCGGAACCGGGCGCCGGAGCGGGTGCCGGAGGCCGCGGCGCGTTGAAGCCCTGCTGCGGAGCGCCGTACTCCGACGACGGGTACTCCGCCGGCGGGCGGAAGCCGGACTGCGCGTTCTGGCCCTGCGGGGCGTTGTACTCCCCGGAGCCGTAGCCCGCCGGAGCCGGCGCGTCGAAGTCGGGACGCGGGAACGCCGCCGTGGACGACGGGTCCTGCGGGCCACCGCGCTGCGCCGGATTCTGGTCGGGCCGGGGCCCGTTGAAGTCCGGGCGCGGGAACTCCGCCGTGGGGCCGGGGCCCTGCTGCTCGGCCGTGGGCCGGGCGAACCGGCCCGCGGACTCGTGCTCCTCGTGACCGCGCGGGGTGTCCAGCGAGGGACGCGGCGGGACGGCCTGCTGCTCGCTGCCCCAACTCGTCGTCTGCGAGCGCGGGGACGGGGGCTGCGGGTTGCCACCGGGCAGTTCGGCGCGCGGTCCGCCGGGCGGCGGGAGCTGCCGGCCGCGGTCGGGGGCGCCGCCCTGCTGGAAGGCGTTCTGGGCGTGGCCGCTGAAGCCGTTCTGACCGCCCTGGCCGGCCCGGACGCCCTGGTCCTGCCCGCTGTTCGGTCCGCTCTGCGCGCCGGGACGGTCCGTACGGCCCTGGCCGCTCTGTCCCTGACCACCGTGGCCGGGACCGTTCTGGCCCGGACCGTTCTGGCCGGGACCGTTCTGCGGCGGCGCGCCGAAGGCGTTCTGGCTGAAGACACTGGGCTGGCCGGATCCCGACCCCTGACGCTGCGGATCCCGTGACCCACCGCCCTGGGAGCCGTCGCCGCGGGACGGCAGCGCGGCGCGCGGGCCCGTACCGGCGCCCACCTGGCCACGCGGCGCACCCGCGCCGAGCAGTCCGCCGCCGGTTCCGGTGGCGAGGCCGGGACGGCTGCCACCGGCGGCGCCGGGAGCACCGGTCAACTGGCCGCCCGCACCGGCGGGAGCCTGGCCCGCGCCGTTCTGGCCGCCGGGACCGACGCCCGCGCCCGGCCGGCCCACCGGGCCCTTCTTGCCGCCATGGGCGACATCGACCGGCAGCATGACCAGCGCGGTCGTACCGCCCGAGTCGGAGGGGCGCAGCTGGATCCGGATGCCGTGACGCAGCGAGAGCCGGCCGACCACGAACAGACCCATGCGGCGCGAGACCGAGACGTCCACGGTGGGCGGCGAGGCGAGCCGCTCGTTGATCGCCGCGAGGTCCTCGGGCGAGAGGCCGATACCGGTGTCGTGGATCTCGACGAGCACCCGCCCGTCGGGCAGCGCGTGACCGGTGACCCGGACCTTGGTCTGCGGCGAGGAGAACGACGTGGCGTTCTCCAGCAGCTCGGCGAGGAGGTGGACGAGGTCGTTGACGACCCGGCCCGCGACCTCGGTCGTGGGAACCGAGGCCAGTTCGATGCGCTCGTACTGCTCCACCTCGGAGGCGGCGGCACGGAGCACGTCGACCAGCGGGACGGGGCGCGTCCAGCGGCGGCCCGGCTCCTCGCCCGCGAGGACGAGGAGGTTCTCGCCGTTACGGCGCATACGGGTCGCGAGGTGGTCGAGCTTGAAGAGCGAGGAGAGCTGGTCCGGGTCCGCCTCGCGGGACTCCAGCTCGGAGATGAGGGACAGCTGGCGCTGGATGAGGCCCTGGCTGCGGCGCGAGAGGTTGGTGAACATCGCGTTGACGTTGCCCCGCAGGAGGGCCTGCTCGGCGGCGAGCCTGACCGCCTCGCGGTGCACGTCATCGAAGGCCGCGGCGACCTTTCCGATCTCGTCCTTGGAGTGCACACCGACCGACTCGACCGAGGTGTCGACATCCTGCGGGTCCGAGTCGGAGAGCTGCTTGACCAGCTCGGGCAGCCGGTCCTGGGCGACCCGCGTCGCGGTGTCCTGGAGCCGGCGCAGCGAGCGGATCATGGAGCGGGCCACCACGAAGGCGCCGACCAGCGAGACCCCGAGCACGAGCAGGATCACGGCGGCGTTGATGATCGCGTCCTGCTGCGAA
Organism: Streptomyces sp. L-9-10; assembly: GCF_004151105.1. Taxonomy (GTDB): domain Bacteria; phylum Actinomycetota; class Actinomycetes; order Streptomycetales; family Streptomycetaceae; genus Streptomyces. The sequence continues at coordinate 183,496 of NZ_PHRF01000152.1, read as the reverse complement.
CTCGTGCGCAGCTCGCGGGCCTTGCCCTCCATCTCGCCCAGCAGCGTGGCCTCGATGGTCTTCATCGCGTCGATCCGCGTAGAAGCCTGGTCGGTCCAGTCCAGATATGAGCGGTTGGGCTGCGTCCGGAGCCCGTCCGTGGTGCCGAGGACGCGGTCCGCGTACTTCTCGGACGCCTGTATCTCCGGGTTCCCCTGGCCGTTGAGCGGAGCCATCAGCTCTTCGGCGTCGCCGCCCATCGACTCGTAGAGCCGGCTGAAGGAGGTGAGGGCGTTCTTCTCCTTGGTCGCCGCGGCCAGACCGTAGAGGCGGTCGTTCTCGGTGAGCTTGCCCTTGGTCTTCGGGTCGGCCGGCAGCGCGGCGGCGATGATCGCCCGCTGGATCGACGCGTACTCCTTGGCGGACGAGAACGCGGCCAGGGCGCGGGTCCGCTTGATCATGTCCGGGTTGCTGGTCGCCTGCGCCATGTCCTGCGAGAGGCTCAGCAGCGAGTCGATCAGTCCGCTGTACGCGTCGACCGTCAGCGAGTGCGCGTCCGACGTGTAGGCGTCCTTGCGGATCTCGTTGATCTTGTTGACCTGGGTGGCGATCTGGTTGACGTTGGAGCGGATGCTCTCCAGCGCCTGGTCGCCGTCCGTGTTGCCGATGTCGACCGTGGCGTCGAGGAACGCCCTCTTCGCGCGGTCGGTCGAGGTGCGGCGGTCCTGGACCTTGAAGTCCTTGGCGTTGACGCCGTTGTTGAGCGGACCCGCCGACTCGTCACGCTCCAGCTGGAGCGCGGCGGCCAGGCTGGTCGCCTCCTTGGTCATCTTGGTCAGCAGCTGCATGTGCTCCAGCTGCTGCATGTCGTTCAACGACTCGTTGATCCGGAGTCCACCCAGCGTGGTGGCCGCGACCACGGGGAGGGTGAGCAGCGCCACCAGGCGCGTGCTGATGCGCCAGTTGCGCAGCGCTATTCGTGACCCCGCGTCAGTCGGCGCCGCTGCCTTGGGCGCTGACTGGGGCGTGGCCGGGGCTCCCGAGCCGCCCGGAGCCGTCCCGGGGCGTCCGGCACGTCCGCCGGTCTCGCCGGACGATGCCGGGCCCGGGTTCTGGGTGTGCTGGGGCGAGGAGCCGCGGTCGGTTCCGCCACGGGACTCCTGCTCCGCCGCAGCGCTGCTATCCCTCTTGAAACGTCCCTGCACTAGCGTCGCAACCTCTGGACCAGGCGTCCCCCCGCGAACGGCGGGACGGTGTCGGCGTCGTGGGGCGCTGAGCGCTCCCCATGGCGGTCGTGAGTGACCGGCGCGTGCTCCCCTTCCCCACCGCCACTCGGCGCTGCGTCGCGCCCTTGCGCGCCGGTGCTTGAAACCCGCGGCGGTGGGGGGAATTCCAGCACAGTGCAGGATCTCCAACAAGGGCAGACGGCTGCCCTGTGACCTGAATGACACGGTGTGAGCGGTGCGTCACAAGCCGTAGAAAGGGTTCGCGGAGGAAAGGGACTTTTATTGACGAGCCACTTACGGGTGGGGGGTGTCCCAGACCTGATGATCAGGAGCGGAATGCAACGTTCAGTAACGCATTGTCCGTTTCCTTGGGTAGTGGGCGCTGCCCGTAATGCGGGAAATGCCGGGTGAGTCGTGAGCAAACTCACACGATGATCGCCGGTGGATGCCCGCCCCGGTGGGGAATTGGCTGTTTAGCCTGACGCTTTACAGGGATGGCATATCCGACAAGCGGCGCCCCGGCGCCCGTACACCGACAGGGTCTGACAGCAGAGATGAAGACGACGATGATCTTCCGCACCACGGCCAACCCCCGGCGCACCACGCTGGCGCATCTGAAAGACGCCGAGGAACTGGTCCCCGTGGAGCACCCGGAGCACGCCGTCGAGCTGCCGAACCGGACCGCCAACCCCCGCCGTACGACTCTCATGGACGCGCCCGTCGCCCAGTAGGTTCCCGCCGGGCCCGAATCCGGCTGATCCACCCCACCCCTCCTCTCGTCTAGCCTGGAGTGTCAGTCTCCAGACCAGCGAGCAAGAGTGAGGGGCGACAGCATCCCGTGCGCATCGCCAGATTCTCCATCGACGGCAATGTCGCCTTCGGCGCGGTCGAGGGCGACGTCAGCGGTGACCCCGCCGGCCTCGTCCTCGACATCATCAAGGGCATTCCGTACGCCGACTTCGAGCTCTCCGGCACCAAGGTCCCGCTGAGCAAGGTCCGGCTCCTGCCGCCCGTGATCGGCAACAAGATCCTGGGTATCGGCCGCAACTACGCCGATCACGCGGCGGAACTGGGCAACGCCGTACCGGAAGTCCCCGTCGTCTTCCTCAAGCCGACCACCGCGCTGATCGGCACCGGCGACGCCATCGAGTACCCCTCCTTCTCCACGGAGGTGCACTACGAGGCCGAACTCGCCGTCGTCATCGGCCGGATGTGCCGCGAGGTCCCGCGTGAGCGCGTGAAGGACGTCATCTTCGGCTACACCTGCGCCAACGACGTCACGGCCCGCGACGCCCAGCGCGGCGAGAACCAGTGGTCCCGCGCCAAGGGCTTCGACACCTCGTGCCCGCTCGGCCCCTGGGTGGAGACCGATCTCGACCCCTCCGACCTCACCCTCCAGTGCACGGTCAACGGCGAGCAGCGGCAACTGGGCCGGACGAGCGAGATGATCCGCTCCATCGAGGACGTGATCGTCCACATCACCGAGGCCATGACGCTGCTCCCGGGCGACGTCATCCTCACGGGCACCCCCGCCGGGGTCGGCCCCCTCAGCGTCGGCGACGAGGTCGCCGTCACCATCGAAGGCATCGGCACTCTCACCAACAAGGTGATCAAGCGTGGCTAACGGACCCGTCCGTGTACGTTTCTGTCCCTCGCCGACCGGCAACCCCCATGTGGGACTGGTCCGCACCGCCCTGTTCAACTGGGCGTTCGCCCGTCACAGCGGCGGCACCATGGTCTTCCGCATAGAGGACACCGACGCGGCGCGCGACTCCGAGGAGTCCTACGAGCAGCTGCTCGACTCGATGCGCTGGCTGGGGCTCGACTGGGACGAGGGCCCCGAGATCGGCGGTCCGCACGCGCCGTACCGCCAGTCGCAGCGGATGGACCTCTACCGCGACGCCGCCGAGAAGCTGCTCGCCGCGGGCCACGCGTACCACTGCTACTGCACCACCGAGGAACTGGACGCGCGCCGCGAGGCGGCCCGCGCGGCCGGCCGGCCCTCCGGGTACGACGGCCACTGCCGCGATCTGACCGCCGAGCGCAAGGCGGCGTACGAGGCGGAGGGCCGCACCTCGATCGTCCGCTTCCGGATGCCCGACGAGCCGATCACCTTCACGGACCTGGTCCGCGGTGAGCTGACCTTCACCCCGGAGAACGTCCCGGACTACGGGATCGTGCGCGCCAACGGCGCCCCGCTCTACACGCTCGTCAACCCGGTCGACGACGCGCTGATGGAGATCACCCACGTCCTGCGCGGCGAGGACCTGCTCTCCTCCACCCCGCGCCAGGTCGCGCTCTACAAGGCGCTGATCGAGCTGGGCATCGCCAAGGAGATCCCGGCGTTCGGACACCTCCCGTACGTCATGGGCGAGGGCAACAAGAAGCTCTCCAAGCGCGACCCGCAGGCGTCCCTCAACCTCTACCGCGAGCGCGGCTTCCTGCCCGAGGGGCTGCTCAACTACCTCTCGCTGCTGGGCTGGTCGCTCGCCGCGGACCGCGACATCTTCTCGATGGAGGAGATGGTCGCCGCGTTCGACATCGCGGACGTCAACGCCAATCCGGCCCGCTTCGACCTGAAGAAGGCCGAGGCGATCAACGCCGACCACATCCGGCTGCTGGACGTGAAGACGTTCATCGAGGCGTGCGGCCCCTGGCTGAGGGCCCCGCACGCGCCCTGGGCCCCGGAGTCCTTCGACGCCACGGCCTTCGAAGCGCTGGCCCCGCTGGCCCAGACCCGGGTCACGGTCCTCTCGGACATCACCGCCAATGTCGACTTCCTCTTCCTCGACGCGCCGGTGGAGGACGAGGCGTCCTGGGCCAAGGCGATGAAGCCGGGCGCGGACGCGCTGCTGGCCACGGCCCGTACGAAGATCGCCGAGGCCGAGTGGAACGCCGAAGCGCTCAAGAACGCGGTACTCGCGGCGGGCGAGGAGCACGGCCTCAAACTGGGCAAGGCACAGGCCCCGGTCCGCGTCGCGGTCACGGGCCGCACGGTGGGCCTGCCGCTCTTCGAGTCCCTGGAGATCCTGGGCCGCGAGCGCACGCTGTCCCGGATCGACGCGGCACTGGCGAAGCTGACGTCCTGAGGCGGGGGCCGGGGCCGGGGCCGGGAGCCGGGGATCGCCCCGATCCCCGGCCCGGTCGGTCGTCGCGGAGTACCGTCGGTGCCATGCCGATCCGTGCCGTCCTCTGGGACATAGACGACACCCTCTTCGACTACACCAGCGCGGACCGTGCCGGCATGCACGATCATCTCGCCGCCGAGGGCCTGGCCGACCGGTTTCCCACGGTCGACCAGGCCCTCGGGCGCTGGCGGGAGATCACCGATCTGAACTGGGGCCGGTTCGCCGCGGGGGAGACGGACTTCCAGGGCCAGCGGCGCGACCGCGTACGGATGTTCCTCGGGGCCGAGCTGAGCGACGCGGAGGCGGACGCCTGGTTCCAGCGGTACATCGTTCACTTCGAGTCCGCCTGGTCGCTGTTTCCCGACAGCCTCGCCGTGCTGGACGCGCTGGCCGCCGACTACCGGCAGGCCGTCCTGTCGAACTCCAGCCTCCGCAACCAGGACCGCAAGCTGCGCGTCCTCGGGGTACGTGATCACTTCGAGGCCGTGGTCTGCGCGGTCGAGCTGGGGGTCGCCAAGCCCGACGCCGCCGCCTTCCACGCCGCCTGCGACGCGATGGCGCTGGACCCCCGGGAGGTGGCGTACGTGGGCAACGAGCCGGACATCGACGCCGGCGGGGCGGTGGCCGCGGGTCTCGCCGGCGTCTGGCTGGACCGGGACGGGACAGGCGGGCGCCCCGAGCTGGTGCGGATCACCGATCTCGGCCAGCTTCCCGGCCTGCTGCGCGGCGATACCCGTTTTGGAGCGCTGTCCGCGATCGGGTAATGTTCTTCCTGCGCCGCCCAAGAAGACCGAAAGGTCCGGCCGGGAGGCGCAAGCCAGACAAACCCCCGTCCGGGGGTTCAGTTTTGGTGGGCTATGGTGTAATTGGCAGCACGACGGTTTCTGGTTCCGTTAGTCTAGGTTCGAGTCCTGGTAGCCCAGCGCAGATGTTTCTGCAACGCCCCCGTTGTGTAGCGGCCTAGCACGCTGCCCTCTCACGGCAGTAGCGCCGGTTCGAATCCGGTCGGGGGTACAGATCCTTCTCTCCGACGAATTCGGGTCGCACCCGGACACGTCGATGCAGGATCGCTAGGGCCCCCGTTGTGTAGCGGCCTAGCACGCTGCCCTCTCACGGCAGTAGCGCCGGTTCGAATCCGGTCGGGGGTACTGGTCTAAACCACCTATGGGCTATGGTGTAATTGGCAACACGACGGTTTCTGGTTCCGTTGTTCTAGGTTCGAGTCCTGGTAGCCCAGCTGGACTTCGGTCCATGCCCCCGTTGTGTAGCGGCCTAGCACGCTGCCCTCTCACGGCAGTAGCGCCGGTTCGAATCCGGTCGGGGGTACATCGAGCAGTACAAGAAGGCCCTTCCGTTCGCGGGAGGGCCTTCGCGTTGTTCGCCGTTACCGCCACCGCGCCGCCAACCGCCGCCGCTCACCCTCCTGTCGGACTCCACCGCGCCGCCTCCACGGGAACCGCCGGAGTCCGGCCTCGGCCCGGCCGCTGCGGCGCTGGAGCGGCCTGCCGGTGGAGGAACGTACGGAACGGGACGTGCGGCGGGAGCGTACGGAAAGGGCAGGGCCCGGGGGCGAGGGCGAGGGATCAGCCGCTGCGGCGCAGGGCCTCGCTCAGCCGGCCCGCCGCGTCGATCACGGCCTGGGCGTGCATCCGGCCCGGGTGCCGGGTGAGCCGCTCGATCGGTCCGGATACCGAGACCGCCGCGACCACGCGGTTGGACGGCCCCCGTACCGGCGCGGAGACCGAGGCCACGCCCGGCTCGCGCTCGCCGATCGACTGGGCCCAGCCCCTGCGCCGTACGCCCGAGAGCGCCGTCGCCGTGAACCTGGCTCCCTGAAGACCGCGGTGCAGCCGCTCGGGCTCCTCCCAGGCCATCAGGATCTGGGCCGAAGAGCCCGCCTTCATCGTGAGCGTGGAGCCGACCGGGACCGTGTCCCGCAGTCCGGAGAGCCGCTCGGCCGCCGCCACGCATATCCGCATGTCACCCTGGCGTCGGTAGAGCTGCGCGCTCTCGCCCGTCATGTCCCGCAGATGTGTGAGTACGGGTCCGGCCGTGGCCAGCAGGCGGTCCTCGCCGGCCGCGGCGGCCAGCTCGGCCAGCCGCGGGCCGAGAATGAACCGGCCCTGCATGTCCCTCGCCACCAGCCGGTGATGTTCCAGTGCCACGGCCAGTCTGTGTGCCGTGGGCCGTGCGAGCCCGGTCGCCGCGACCAGTCCGGCGAGGGTGGCCGGACCGGACTCCAGGGCGCTCAATACCAGAGCAGCCTTGTCGAGAACGCCGACGCCGCTAGAGTTGTCCATGAAACGATACTCGCGTCTCACTCTGTGAAACGCAAGTTCAATTTCCCAAGGAACTTGCGAACCTGTATGGACGGGCCCGCGGACCGACGGGTCTCCAGTCGACGTCCGGTGCGTGGGGAACGGACGTGGGCCCACATATCTCTAGGAGTGCCGGCTGTGAGAGCCGGTCGGAGGGAAAGCGATGGGTAGGACACTCGCGGAGAAGGTCTGGGACGATCATGTCGTCCGGCGCGCAGAGGGCGAGCCCGACCTCCTCTTCATCGATCTGCACCTGCTGCACGAGGTAACCAGCCCCCAGGCATTCGACGGCCTCCGGATGAGCGACCGCAAGGTCCGGCGGCTCGACCTCACCATCGCGACCGAGGACCACAACACCCCCACCCTCGACATCGACAAGCCCATCGCCGACCCCGTCTCGCGTGTCCAGTTGGAGACGCTGCGCAAGAACTGCGCCGACTTCGGTGTACGGCTGCACCCGCTGGGCGATGTCGAGCAGGGCGTGGTCCATGTCGTGGGCCCGCAGCTGGGGCTGACCCAGCCCGGCACCACCGTGGTCTGCGGCGACAGCCACACCTCCACGCACGGTGCCTTCGGCGCGCTGGCGTTCGGCATCGGCACCAGCCAGGTCGAGCATGTCCTGGCCACCCAGACGCTGCCGCTGGCCCGCCCCAAGACCATGGCGATCACGGTGGAGGGCGAACTGCCCGCCGATGTCACCGCCAAGGACCTGATCCTCGCGATCATCGCCAGGATCGGCACCGGCGGCGGCCAGGGCTACATCCTCGAATACCGCGGCTCCGCCATCGAGAAGCTCTCGATGGAAGCGCGGATGACGATCTGCAACATGTCCATCGAGGCCGGCGCCAGGGCGGGCATGATCGCCCCCGACGCGACCACCTTCGATTATCTCAAGGGCCGTGATCACGCCCCCGAGGGCGCGGACTGGGACGCGGCGGTCGCCTACTGGCGGACCCTGCGCACCGACGACGACGCGGTCTTCGACGCCGAGGTCTTCATCGAGGCCGCGGAACTGGCCCCGTTCGTCACCTGGGGCACCAACCCCGGCCAGGGAGCGCCGCTCTCCTCGCACGTCCCCGACCCGGCTTCGTACGAGGACGCCTCGGAGCGCCACGCCGCTGAAAAGGCCCTGGAATACATGGGGTTGACCGCCGGGCAGGCGCTGCGCGACATCCGGGTCGACACCGTCTTCGTAGGCTCCTGCACCAACGGCCGTATCGAGGACCTGCGCTCGGCGGCCTCGCTGCTCGACGGCCGCAAAGTCGCCGACGGCGTACGGATGCTGGTGGTCCCCGGCTCGGTACGGGTCGCCCTCCAGGCCGTCGCGGAGGGCCTGGACAAGGTCTTCACCGCGGCGGGAGCGGAGTGGCGGCACGCGGGCTGCTCGATGTGTCTGGGCATGAACCCCGACCAACTCGCGCCCGGCGAGCGCTCCGCGTCCACCTCCAACCGCAACTTCGAGGGCCGGCAGGGCAAGGGCGGCCGTACCCACCTGGTCTCTCCCCAGGTCGCCGCCGCCACCGCCGTGCTGGGCCACCTGGCCTCGCCCGCCGATCTGTCCGACACCGATGCCGGCGCCCGTACGCCCGCTGGAGCGCGATAACCATGGAAGCCTTCACCACCCACACCGGCCGGGCCGTACCGCTGCGCCGCAGCAACGTGGACACCGACCAGATCATCCCGGCCCACTGGCTCAAGAAGGTCACCCGCGACGGCTTCGAGGACGGGCTCTTCGAGGCCTGGCGCAAGGACCCCGAGTTCGTCCTCAACCGTCCCGAGTACGCGGGGGCCACGGTGCTGGTCGCGGGACCGGACTTCGGCACGGGATCGTCGCGTGAACACGCCGTCTGGGCCCTCCAGAACTTCGGTTTCAAGGCCGTGATCTCCTCCCGGTTCGCCGACATCTTCCGCGGCAACTCGCTCAAGAACGGTCTGCTGACCGTGGTTCTGGAGCAGCCGGTCGTGGACGCCCTCTGGAAGATCACGGAGAGCGACCCCACGGCCGAGGTCTCCGTCGACCTGGAGCAGCGCCAGGTGCGGGCGGCCTCCCCCGACGGAGCAACGTTGACGGCTGATTTCGAGCTTGACGAGAACGCCCGCTGGAGGTTGCTGAACGGGCTCGACGACATCAGCCTCACCCTTCAGAACGAAGCGGAGATCGCCGCGTACGAGGCCGCCAGGCCGTCCTTCAAACCGCGCACAATTACCGCCTGAGCAGCGCTTTTCCCCTACTGCACCCCCTGCCTCCTGGCAGGGGGTGCAGTTGCTTGTTGAGCCCCCGTCGGGCGACAACTCGCCCCAGATGGCACAATCGGTGCATGGAACGCGACAGCCAACTCAAGCTCTACGGGTTAGTCGCCGAACAACTCAAAGAAGCGCACGCGAAGGTGCGTGCTCTGCAAGTCCCGGATGGCGTACGGATGGCGCTCTCCCGGAAGCTGCTGGTCATCACGGCCGCGGCGAAACATGATCTCCCGGAAGCGGCACGGCGTCTGGACCGCTTGATGAAGGACCTGGACGAGGGTCGATTTCCGGAAGGCGACTGACCTCCGCGGATCTCCGCCAGGTCGACTTCGTTGCGGCACTAGGGTGATTAGCCCGTTTCGTGTTTGATTTGCGGTATATATCTGCCTAACGTGCGAAAAAGCTTGAACACTTTCGTTCTGGCAATGTCTCCGAAGGGGAAGACGTGAACAAGGCGCAGCTCGTAGAAGCGATTGCGGACAAGGTCGGCGGCCGTCAGCAGGCCGCGGACGCGGTCGACGCGGTACTCGACGCGATCGTCCGCGCGGTGGTCGCCGGTGACCGGGTCTCGGTCACCGGATTCGGCTCGTTCGAGAAGGTCGACCGCCCGGCCCGTTACGCCCGTAACCCGCAGACCGGTGAGCGCGTCCGGGTCAAGAAGACCTCGGTGCCGCGTTTCCGCGCGGGGCAGGGCTTCAAGGACCTGGTCAGCGGCTCGAAGAAGCTCCCGAAGAACGATGTGGCCGTCAAGAAGGCCCCCAAGGGCAGCCTCTCGGGCGGCGTTTCCGCCCGGACGACCGTGAAGGCCGCGGCCAAGAAGGCCACCGCCAAGACCGCGGCGGCCCGCAAGACCGCGGTCAAGAAGGCCACCGCCACCAAGAAGACGGCGGCCAAGAAGACCTCCGCCGCCAAGAAGGCCACCGCGAAGAAGGCCACGCCGGCGAAGAAGACCGCCAAGACGGCCGCGGCCAAGAAGGCCACCGCGAAGAAGACCGCGCCGGCCAAGAAGGCGACGGCCAAGAAGGCCCCCGCGCGAAAGGCCACCGCGCGCACCACCACCGCGAAGAAGACCGCCGCCAGGAAGAAGTAGGCAGAAGCGGCACAGGGCCACACGCGCCGGGCCGGGCTCCCCTCGGGGAGCCCGGCCCGCGGCGTTGTACCGGCAACCGGAAGGCCCCGTGCGCGACGCGTCAGAGCGTCTGGAGCGTCACCAGCGTGATCCGGAGGGACGCGCCCTCGCCCTCGGTCTCGATCCGCACGCGCTGTCCCGGCCGGAGCAGCCGCAGCCCGCCGGCGTCGAAGGCGGCCGCGTCGAACTCCACCGGGGTGCCGTCGTCCAGCAGCACACTCCCGGCGCGGGTCTCGGAATCGTATGTGTACGAGGTCGCCTGCATAACCGCAGCGTAGCGGTCCCGCGCCGGCCCGCGGAGGCCGCCGGTGCCCGCCGTACGGCCCGCCGGCCAGGCCGCGGGCAGCGGGCCGTACGGCGCGTACCGGCGGGCCGTGTACGGGCCCAGGCCCAGCGCCGCCGCCGCCCGCAGATCATCGCCCGTGTCCACGTCCCGCCGTACGGAATCGACCCCGGTCAGGACTATTTCCACCGCGCCCGAGGACAAATGCCGATGCCGGGACGGACCGCCGAAAGCCGGATTCAATTCGGCACCGGGAGCGGCCGTCAGCAATGTCGTGCCGATTTCGGCGGCATCCGTGAGAAAGGCGCGCGGAAATGCGTCTGCGGCGGAGAGCACCCGGGCCAGTTCGGCGGGCCGCAGAGCCGGCAGATCCGCGTTGAGCGCGGCCACGGCCGCCTGTGGCCGTACCGCCCTGACGGCCCGCGCGCCGTGCGCCAGCGCCGCGTTGAGACCGCCCGCCGGGGAGTCGGGCACGATACGGGCCCCCAGTCCGGCCAGTTCCGCGCTCGCCGTCGGGTCGTCCGTGACGACCACCACATCCCGGACGGCGGGGCTGGCCAGCGCGGCTGCCACGGTGTCCTGCGCGAACGCGAGGGCGAGCCGCGGGCGCAGGGCGTCGCCCGCCGCCCCGGCGAGCCTGCTCTTCGCCAGCCGGAGCGGTTTGAGGGGGACGACCAGAGACCAGCGGGCGGTCGGGTCGGTGTTCGTGGCGGACTCTCCGTCCATGCTGTGGCGGCCCAGGTGTATCGGCCCTCTATTGTGGCCCGGCACCGTCCCGGCCCACAGAGGTGGTCCCGGAGGCGAGGCGTACGGTGTTCTCGACAGAGCAGGGGCCCGGGGCCACACTTGACCCCCGGCAGCCGGGCATGAGCCGGGTGAGAAAGAGGAAGGTGTCCGAGTGTCCCGCCGCAGAATCGGCTTCTGGTACCGCCTGGCGGCGGCCATCGCGAAACCGCCGCTGATCGTGCTGCTCAAGCGGGACTGGAAGGGTGCGGAGCACATTCCCGCCGACGGCGGATTCATCACCGCGGTGAACCACAATTCGCATGTCGACCCCTTCGCGTACGCGCACTTCCAGTACAACACCGGCCGTGTTCCGCGCTTCCTCGCCAAGCACGGCCTATTCACCAAGGGATTCATCGGGGCCGTGATGCGCGGCACCGGCCAGATTCCCGTCTACCGCGAGACCAGCGACGCGCTGAGCGCCTTCCGCGCCGCCATCGACGCCGTCGAGCGCGGCGAGTGCGTGGCCTTCTACCCCGAGGGCACCCTCACCCGCGACCCCGGCCTGTGGCCCATGACCGCCAAGACGGGCGTCGCCCGGGTCGCCCTCCAGACCAAGTGCCCGGTCATCCCCATCGCGCAGTGGGGCGCCAACCTGCTGCTGCCGCCGTACGCGAAGAAGCCGCACCTCTTCCCGCGCAAGACGCACCATGTGCTGGTCGGGCCGCCCGTGGACCTGGCGCGCTACTACGGCAGGGACATCACCCCCGAATTGCTGCGCGAGGTCACCGAGGTCATCATGGCCGCGATCACGGAACTGCTCTCCGAGCTGCGCGGAGAGCCGGTGCCCACGGCCGCGTACGACCATCGCAAGGCCAGGGCGGAACAGCGGCGCAAGGCCGCGGAAGAGGGGTCGAAGTGACGCGGGTCGCCGTCTTCGGAGCGGGTTCGTGGGGTACGGCGTTCGCCATGGTCCTCGCCGACGCGGGGTGCGACGTGACGGTCTGGGGCCGTCGCCAGGAGGTCGTCGAGGCGATCAACACCTCGCGCACCAACCCGGACTATCTGCCCGGCTTCGAACTGCCCGCCGGCGTACGGGCCACCACCGACCCCGCGGAGGCGGCCCGCGGCGCCGAGTTCACGGTGCTCACCGTGCCCTCGCAGACGCTGCGCGGCAATCTCGCCGAGTGGGCGCCCGTACTGCCCGCCGACACCGTGCTCGTCTCGCTGATGAAGGGCGTCGAACTCGGCACGGCGAAGCGGATGAGCGAGGTGATCGAGGAGGTCGCCAAGGCCCCGGCCGAGCGGGTCGCCGTCATCACCGGCCCCAACCTCGCCAAGGAGATCGCCGGACGGATGCCGGCCGCCGCCGTCGTCGCGTGCCGGGACGAGGCCGTCGCGCGACGGCTCCAGTCCGCCTGCCACACCCCGTACTTCCGCCCGTACACCAACACCGACGTCGTCGGCTGCGAACTCGGCGGCGCGGTCAAGAACGTCATCGGTCTCGCCGTCGGCATCGCCGACGGCATGGGCCTCGGTGACAACACCAAGGCGTCCCTGATGACCCGCGGCCTCGCGGAGACCACCCGGCTCGGCCTCGCCATGGGCGCCGACCCGCACACCTTCTCCGGCCTCGCCGGCATGGGCGATCTGATCGCCACCTGCTCCTCGCCGCTCTCCCGCAACCACACCTTCGGCACCAACCTCGGCCGCGGAATGACCCTCCAGGAGACCATCGCGGTCACCAAACAGACCGCCGAGGGCGTCAAATCCTGTGAGTCCGTGCTGGATCTCGCCCGCCGCCACGGCGTCGAGATGCCGCTCACGGAGACGGTCGTGGACATCGTGCACAACGGCAAGCCGCCGCTCGTCGCGCTCAAGGAACTGATGTCGCGCAGCGCCAAGTCCGAGCGCGGCTGACTTCGCGCGACCGGCGCCGACCCGGCCGCGACCAACGCTGACTCGGGCGCTACCAACAGGTACTCTCATCGCGATATGAGCAGCGAGAACTCCCCCCAGAGCCCTGAGCAGCAGCTCCGCAAGCCGCGCGTGGCCGTCGTCTTCGGCGGCCGGAGCTCCGAGCACGCCATTTCCGTGGTCACGGCCGGGGCCGTGCTGCGGTCCATCGACCGGACGAAGTACGACGTTCTGCCCATCGGTATCACCACCGACGGCCGCTGGGCGCTCACCGCCGACGATCCGGAGCGGATGGCCATCGCCGACCGCGTGCTGCCGAGCGTCGACCGGATCGCCGAGTCCACCGACGGCGGTGTCGTCCTCTCCGTCGACCCGGGCAACCGCGAGGTCGTCTACAGCGAGCCGGGTTCCGTGCCCAAGGCGCTGGGCGAGGTCGATGTCGTCTTCCCCGTACTGCACGGCCCGTACGGAGAGGACGGCACCCTCCAGGGCCTGCTGGAACTCTCCGGTGTCCCGTACGTCGGCGCGGGCGTCCTCGCCTCCGCCGTCGGACAGGACAAGGAGTACATGAAGCGGGTGTTCACCTCCTTCGGGCTGCCCGTCGGCCCGTATCTGGTGATCCGCCCCCGCGAATGGGAGCAGGGCCCCGAAGGCGCCAAGGGCGCCGCCGCCCGCGCGAAGATCACCGGCTTCGCCGCCGAGCACGGCTGGCCGCTCTTCGTGAAGCCCGCCCGCGCCGGATCCTCCATGGGGATCACCAAGGTCGAGGACGCCTCGGGGCTCGACGAGGCGATCATCGAGGCCCAGCGCCACGACCCCAAGATCCTGGTGGAGTCGCTGCTGCGGGGCCGCGAGATCGAGTGCGGGGTGCTGGAGTTCGAGGACGGCCCCCGGGCGAGCGTGCCCGCCGAGATCCCGCCGGTCACGGCGCACGACTTCTACGACTTCGAGGCCAAGTACATCGACTCGGCCACCGGCCTGGTGCCCGCGCCCCTCACCGAGGAGCAGACGGCCGAGGTACAGCGGCTCGCCGTCGAGGCGTTCGAGGCCGCCTCCTGCGAGGGCCTCGTCCGCGCGGACTTCTTCCTCACCGAGGACGGCGAGTTCGTCATCAACGAGATCAATACGCTGCCGGGCTTCACCCCGATCTCGATGTTCCCGCGGATGTGGCAGGAGAGCGGGGTCGGTTACCCGGAGCTGATCGACCGGCTGATCCAGGCGGCGCTGCGCCGGCCCACCGGGCTGCGCTGACCCCCGTATCCGGATCCGGCCCTCGTCAGAGGCCCCGCCGGACGCGTCCGGTCACGTTCGGTCGCGTCCGGTCACAGACTGGACGGGATCGTCTTGCTGACCGGCGCGGCCAGCTCGGCGAGCGGGGTGGAGTCATGCGTGAACCGCTTGTCCATGGTGACCTCGACATACGTCTTGCGGTACGTGGTGGTGAAGCGGGGCCCCGAGTCCCGTTCCTCCAGCATCCAGTTGACGCCGTTCGCCTCCACCGCGTCCGACTGGGCATCGCTCATCCCCTCGGGCCGGGGGACACCGCAGCGCAGTACGATCGCGGCGTCCCCCCACCCGGCGGTCAGTTCGGAAGAGGGCTCGGGATCAGCCCGGCCCAGGTCGGAGACGGTCTTCGGCAGCTCCTTGTGGAGAGCCCGGCACAGCGCGGCCTCGTCCGCGGGCGGACGGGGAACCGCGACCGACACCGACGCGTCGGTGGAGGAACAGCCCGCCACCGCCGCCAGCAGAACGACGGCGGACAGGCGGACGAGCGGACGGCCGGATAGCCTGCGGCGGAACGGCGGGCGACAGGAAATGGTCACCGGCCAAGGGTAGACGGGGGCTACAAGTGCACGACCGGGCAGGTCAGGGTGCGGGTGATGCCTTCCACTTGCTGGATTTTCGCGACCACCATGCGGCCCAGCTCATCGACGGTGTCCGCCTGAGCGCGCACGATCACGTCATAGGGACCGGTGACGTCCTCGGCCTGGATAACTCCCGGAATCTTGGCGATGGTCTCGGCGACGGTCGTCGCCTTGCCCACCTCGGTCTGGATAAGGATGTACGCCTGTACCACGGAACCTCCAGGGCGGCCACGAGGATCATGTGGGGGAAAGAGACGCCACGGTATCGCGTCGCCGAGTGCGGCGGGGAGACCCGGGTCCCGGGTGGCGCCCGCAGGGTGGCGTACGGAAGACGAAGTTGACGCGACTCATGACGGTACCGACAGCAGTGAAGGACCGCGACCGCGATTGCGGCCCGGTGATGAGAGGGGAGACTCGGTGAAGGGAACCGTGGGCGAGTTGGGGGAGTTCGGTCTCATCAGAGAACTCACCTCCCGGCTCACCACCACCCCGGCGGTCCGGCTCGGGCCGGGCGACGACGCCGCGGTCGTGGCCGCGCCCGACCGCAGGGTCGTGGCGAGTACGGACCTGTTGCTGGAGGGGCGGCACTTCCGCCGTGACTGGTCGACGGCGTACGACGTCGGCCGGAAGGCCGCCGCGCAGAACCTCGCCGACATCGCGGCGATGGGCGCGGTTCCCACCGCGCTGCTCCTCGGCCTGGTCGTCCCGGCCGAACTCCCGGTCACCTGGCCCACCGAGCTGATGGACGGCATCCGCGACGAGTGCCAGGTCGCGGGCGCGGCCGTGGTCGGCGGTGATGTCGTACGCGGTGACACGATCACGATCGCCATCACGGCGCTCGGTGATCTCCGCAACCACGAGCCGGTCACCCGGTCCGGTGCCCGGCCGGGCGATGTCATCGCCTACACCGGCTGGTTGGGCTGGTCGGCGGCCGGGCACGCGGTGCTCTCGCGCGGCTTCCGCTCGCCCCGCGCCTTCGTGGAGGCGCACCGCAGGCCGGAGCCGCCGTACCACGCGGGCCCCGCGGCGGCCGGGCTCGGTGCCACCGCCATGACCGACGTCAGTGACGGACTCGTCGCGGACATCGGCCATATCGCCGAGGCCAGCAAGGTCCGTATCGATCTGCGCTCCGGTCTGATCGACATCCCCTCGCAGATGAACGACATCGGCCAGGCGGTCGGGATCGACCCGCTCCAGTGGGTGCTGACGGGCGGCGAGGACCACGCGATCGTCGCCACGTTCCCGCCGGACGTGAAGCTGCCGGCCCGCTGGAAGGTGATCGGGGAGGTGCTCAACCCTTCCGCGCTGCCCCAGGTGACGGTCGACGGGGCGCCCTGGACCAGCAAGGGCGGCTGGGACCACTTCGGAGACATCGAGGACGCCCAGTAGATTCGGCACCATGCCGACAGCCGAGAGTGTGACGCCACCGTCCGTACCACCGCGCGTGCTCACCGTCGCCGGATCGGACTCCGGCGGTGGTGCGGGCATCCAGGCGGATCTGAAGACCATGCTGGCGTTCGGTGTGCACGGCATGAGCGTGCTCACGGCGGTGACGGCACAGAACTCCCTGGGCGTACACGGCGCCTGGGAGCTGCCGGTGGAGGCCGTACGGGCCCAGTACCGCGCAGTCGTCGACGACATCGGCGTGCAGGCCGTGAAGACCGGCATGCTCTCCTCCGCCGAACTGGTCGCGGCTGTCGCGGAACTGCTCGCCGGGACCGACGCCCCCGTGGTCGTCGACCCCGTCGGTGTCTCCAAGCACGGTGATCCGCTGCTGGCCGCCTCGGCGCTGGACGGTGTACGGACGAAACTGCTGCCGGTCGCGACCGTCGCCACCCCGAATCTCGACGAGGTGGCCCAGCTCACCGGCGTACGGGTGGAGGACGAGACGGGGCTGCGGCGCGCGGCCCGCGCCGTCCTCGAATTCGGGCCCCGCTGGGCGCTGATCAAGGGCGGGCATCTGCCGGGGGACGCGGTGGATCTGCTGACCGACGGCAGCGAGGAACACTGGCTGCGGGCACCGCGCCACGACAACCGGCATACGCACGGGACGGGCTGCACCTACGCGTCGGCGATCGCCTCGGGCCTGGCCCGGGGGCAGGGCGTCGTGGCGGCCGTCAGAGCGGCCAAGGAGTATGTGACGGGCGCGATCGCGCATGGCTTTCCGCTGGGCACGGGGATCGGCCCGGTGGACCACCTGTGGCGTCTCCGCTGACGGTGCCGCGTGGCGGCGCCGTCGCGGACGGCACGCCCGAGCACGGCAAAAAGCCGGCCCACCGAGGTGGACCGGCTTTTCAAGGCAACCGCAGGGGCTGCGCTACGACGCAGGCGTCAGCGCGAGACCTTGCCGGCCTTGATGCACGATGTGCAGACGTTGAGCCGCTTCGGCGTCCGACCGACCACGGCACGCACGCGCTGGATGTTCGGGTTCCAGCGACGGGGCGTACGGCGGTGCGAGTGCGAAATGTTGTTGCCGAAGCCCGGCCCCTTGCCGCAGACGTCGCAGTTGGCAGCCACGGGTCACTCCAAAGACTTCAGATGCTCGTACAGAGAAATCCGGCGTGCCGGGAATCAGTGACTGATGTGGCGTTGCCGGGGGATTGACCCGACTTTCATCGGGCAACCGCAGCAGCATACAACGCCTGCCTCGGTACAAGAAAACTACCATGACGCGCAGCGGCTCCGTTCCCCCAGGTTGGCCCGCTGTTCGCCCCGCGTCCCCGGGCTACCCTGCGTGCAGCCCGCATCCAGGCCGCTCAAGGAGGACCCTCAGGTGCCGCAGACCCTCGACGCAGCAGCGGTACGGAGCTGGTGCTCGCTGGCGCTGGAGGCCCTCGGCCGGGAGCGCGAGGAGATCGACGCGATCAATGTCTATCCGGTCGCGGACGGTGACACGGGCACCAATCTCTATCTGACCGTGGAGTCCGCGGCGCAGGCGGTCGAGGCCGTCTTCGCGGCCCATGAGACCGGCTCTTCCCTGCCCGCGCCGGCCGATGCCGTACGGGCCATGGCGCACGGCGCGCTGATCGGTGCCCGGGGGAATTCCGGGACGATCCTGGCGCAGCTGCTGCGCGGGATGGCGGAGGTACTGGCGGACGCGGCCCCGGCGGATCCCGGGGAGACCGGCGGGGAGCGGCTCGCGCCGGCGCTGCGCCGGGCCGCGGGGCTGGCCCGCGAGGCCGTCGCCCACCCCGTCGAGGGCACGATCCTCAGCGTCGCCTCCGCCGCCGCGGACGCGGCGGAACGGAGCGGGTCGGCGGACGCGGGAGTGACCGTACGCGCGGCGTACGCGGGAGCGCGCGCCGCGCTCGCCGCCACCCCGGACCAACTGCCCGTACTCGGACGCGCCGGGGTCGTCGACGCCGGCGGGCGCGGGCTGCTGGCCGTCCTGGGCGCTCTGGTGCGGTCCCTCACGGGCGAGACCCCGGCCGCCTTCCCGATGGGCCGGCGCCGGTACGAGGACCCGGCCGCGGTCGAGCCGGCGATCGAGTACTGCGCCCCCGAGGGCGGCCCCGCCTTCGAGGTGATCTATCTGCTGGAGGCGGACGACCGCGCCGTGGCCCGGCTCCGGGCCAGGCTCGACGGGCTGGGGGACTCCCTGGTCGTCGTCGGCGGCGACGGGCTGTGGAACGTGCACATCCACGCCGACGACGCGGGCGCCGCCGTGGAGGCCGGGGTCGAGGCGGGACGCCCGTACCGCATCCGTATCACCCACTTCGGCGCCGCCGCCGAGGAGGCGCCCGAGCGGGTCCAGCGGGCCGTCGTCGCGGTGGTCCCCGGCGAGGGGCTCGCGGGGGTGTGTGCCGAGGCCGGCGCGACGACCGTGCTCGCGCGCCCCGGGGAGCCGCCCGCCAGCGGTGAGCTGGTCGAGGCGATCCGGCGGGCCCACGCGCGCGAGGTGGTGCTCCTGCCGAACGACGCCGCGCTGCGGCACACCGCCGCCGCGGCCGCGGAACAGGCCCGCACCGAGGGCGTACGGGTCGCCCTCATCCCGACCCGGGCCGCCGTCCAGGGCATCGCCGCGCTCGCCGTGCACCAGCCCGACCGCCGTTTCGACGAGGACGTGGTCGCCATGACCACCGCGGCCGGCGCCACCCGCTACGCCGAACTGGCCGTCGCCGAACGGCAGTCCTGGACCATGGCGGGAATCTGCCAGGCCGGGGACGTCCTCGGGCTGATCGACGGCGACGTGGCGGTGATCGGCGCCGATCTCGCCGCCACCGCCGAGGCGGTGCTCTCCCGGATGCTGGCGGCCGGCGGCGAACTGGTGACGCTGGTGCTCGGCGACGAGGCGCCGGACGCGCTGGCCGACCGCCTGGAGCTCTACGTACGGGACGGCCATCTGGCCGTCGACACCGTGGTCTACCGGGGCGGCAGGCAGTCCGTTCCGCTGCTCATCGGCGTGGAGTAGCAGCCTGTCAGTGGCGTGGTGTGCAATGGATCGCGTGCCCGCGCTGGATGAATCCCTCAAGAAGACGCTCGGCCCCGCCACCGCGAAGGTGATGGCCGAACACCTCGGCCTGCACACGGTCGGCGATCTGCTGCACCACTACCCGAGGCGGTACGAGGAGCGCGGCCAGCTCACCAAACTGGCCGATCTGCCGCTGGACGAGGACGTCACGGTGGTCGCGCAGGTCGCCGACTCCCGG
Organism: Streptomyces sp. L-9-10; assembly: GCF_004151105.1. GTDB lineage: Bacteria > Actinomycetota > Actinomycetes > Streptomycetales > Streptomycetaceae > Streptomyces. The sequence continues at coordinate 164,035 of NZ_PHRF01000152.1, read as the reverse complement.
ATCCTGACGTTCAACCACGGCCGGGGCCAGCGGCTGGAGATCACCCTCACCGACGGCAGCGGCCGGCTCCAACTGGTCTTCTTCGGCAGGGGGATCCACAAGCCGCACAAGGAGCTGCCACCGGGCAGCCGCGGGATGTTCGCGGGCAAGGTGTCCGTCTTCAACCGCAAGCTCCAGCTCGCGCACCCCACCTATGTGCCGCTCGGCAGGGCCAGCGGCGACGACGGGTCCACGGAGGACACCGCGGAGGCCGTGGACGCCTTCGCGGGCAAGCTGATCCCGATCTATCCGGCCTGCAAGGGGCTGGAGTCCTGGAAGATCACCAAAGCGGTCGACGCGGTGCTGCCCAGAGCCGCGGAGGCCGTCGATCCGCTGCCGCCCGCGCTGCGCGAGGGCCGGGGGTTCTCCTCGCTGCCCGAGGCGCTGCTGAAGGTCCACCGGCCCGAGAGCCGGGCGGACATCGAGTCCGCCAGACAGCGGCTGAAGTGGGACGAGGCGTTCGTCCTCCAGGTGGCGCTGGCCCGGCGGCGGTACGCGGACACGCAGCTGCCCGCCGTGGCCCGCGGACCCGTGCGGGACGGGCTGCTGGACGCCTTCGACGCCGACCTGCCGTTCACGCTCACCGAAGGCCAGCGGAAGGTCACCGGCGAGATCTTCGCGGACCTCGCCACCGAACACCCGATGCACCGGCTGCTCCAGGGCGAGGTCGGCTCGGGCAAGACGCTGGTCGCGCTCCGGGCGATGCTCGCGGTCGTCGACGCGGGCGGGCAGGCCGCCATGCTGGCGCCCACGGAGGTGCTCGCCCAGCAGCACCACCGTTCGGTCACGGACATGATGGGCGAGCTGGCGCACGGAGGGATGCTCGGCGGCGCCGAGCACGGCACCAAGGTCGTGCTGCTCACCGGCTCCATGGGCATGGCCGCGCGGCGCCAGGCGCTGCTCGATCTGGTCACCGGCGAGGCCGGGATCGTGATCGGCACGCACGCGCTGATCGAGGACAAGGTGCGGTTCCACGACCTCGGACTGGTCGTGGTGGACGAACAGCACCGCTTCGGCGTGGAGCAGCGGGACGCACTCCGCTCCAAGGGCAAGCAGCCGCCGCATCTGCTGGTCATGACGGCCACCCCCATTCCCCGTACGGTCGCGATGACCGTCTTCGGCGATCTGGAGACCTCCGTCCTGGACCAGCTCCCGGCGGGGCGCTCGCCGATCGCCAGCCATGTGGTCCCGGCCCAGGACAAGCCGCACTTCCTCGCCCGCGCCTGGGAACGGGTGCGGGAGGAGGTCGGCAAGGGGCATCAGGCGTACGTCGTCTGCCCCCGGATCGGTGACGACGAGGAGGACGACAAGGCGGCCCAGAAGTCCGGCACATCCAAGCCGTCCAAGACATCCAAGGCGTCCAAGCCGTCCGCGGAGGACGAGGCGGAGAAGCGGCCCCCGCTCGCTGTCGTGGAGGTCGCCGGGCAGCTCGCCAAGGGACCGCTCCAGGGGCTGCGCGTCGAGATCCTGCACGGACGGATGCAGCCCGACGACAAGGACGCCGTGATGCGCCGCTTCGCCGCGGGCGAGGTGGACGTGCTCGTCGCGACCACGGTCATCGAGGTCGGTGTGAACGTCCCGAACGCCACCGCCATGGTGATCATGGACGCGGACCGGTTCGGCGTCTCCCAACTGCACCAGCTGCGCGGACGCGTCGGCCGCGGCTCGGCCCCCGGCCTCTGCCTGCTGGTCACGGACATGCCCGAGGCCAGCCCGGCGAGGGCCCGGCTCGGCGCCGTCGCCGCCACGCTCGACGGCTTCGAGCTGTCCCGTATCGACCTCGAACAGCGCCGCGAGGGCGACGTCCTCGGCCAGGCCCAGTCCGGGGTGCGCTCCTCGCTGCGGATGCTCGCGGTCATCGAGGACGAGGAGATCATCGCCGCCGCCCGCGAGGAGGCCGCCGCGGTGGTCGCCGAGGACCCGGAGCTGACGGGCTCGCCGGAACTGCGCACGGCGCTGGACGCCCTGCTGGACACCGAACGCGAGCAGTACCTCGACAAGGGCTGACCCGGGGACGGGCACCGGGCCGGGCCCGCCCGGGGCATACGCCATATCGTGGGGTCAGAGCACTCCCCGGGCCCCGCGCGGACCCGTACGACCCATCGAGCAGCAGCCCCGTACACGACCCGTCGAGCAGACGACCCCATCGAACCGAGGATCCGACTTCCATGACCCGCGTGATCGCCGGTGCCGCCGGCGGACGCCGTCTCGCCGTACCGCCCGGCACCGGCACCCGCCCCACCTCCGACCGGGCGCGTGAGGGCCTCTTCTCCAGCTGGGAGTCGCTCCTCGGCACCCTCGACGGCATCCGGATCGCCGATCTGTACGCGGGATCCGGCGCCGTGGGCCTGGAGGCGCTCTCCCGCGGCGCCGCGCACGCGCTGCTCGTCGAGGCCGACAGCCGCGCCGCCCGTACCGTCCGCGCGAACGTCACGACGCTCGGACTGCCCGGCGCGGAGGTCCGTACCGGCAAGGCCGAGCAGATCGTCACGGGACCGGTCCCGGACACCCCCTACGACGTGGTCTTCCTCGATCCGCCGTACGCCGTCACCGACGACGATCTTCGGGAGATACTCCTCACACTCCGCACAAGGGGGTGGCTCAGCGGCGATGCCGTCGCCACCGTGGAACGCAGCACCAGGGGCGGGGAATTCGACTGGCCGGAGGGTTTCGAGCCTTTGCGGTCCCGTCGCTACGGCGAAGGGACGCTTTGGTACGGTCGCGCCGCCTCTACGAGTGAAGACGCACCATGACCGGACCGGAGAGCGAGGGAATCAAGTTGCGCCGCGCCGTCTGTCCGGGGTCCTTCGACCCCATCACCAATGGACATCTCGACATCATCGCCCGTGCCTCCAAGCTGTACGACGTCGTCCATGTCGCAGTGATGATCAACCAGTCCAAGAAGGGGCTGTTCACGATCGAGGAACGGATCGGTCTGATCCGCGAGGTCACCGCCGAGTTCGGCAACGTGGAGGTCGAGGCGTTCCACGGACTGCTCGTCGACTTCTGCAAGCAGCGCGACATCCCGGCCATCGTCAAGGGCCTGCGTGCCGTCAGCGACTTCGACTACGAGCTGCAGATGGCCCAGATGAACAACGGGCTCTCCGGAGTGGAGACCCTGTTCGTCCCCACCAACCCCACCTACAGCTTCCTCTCCTCCTCCCTGGTCAAAGAGGTCGCGACCTGGGGCGGGGACGTGTCCCACCTGCTGCCGGCGGCCGTCCACTCGGCCCTGCTGGCACGCCTCGGCGAGCGCTGAGGAACTGACGGCCCGTCATCCGGTGTCGGACGGGCTCGAACTGGCCGTACAGTCGTTGCGTCCGTCTCCAAACCAGCTGAGAGAGTGGCGAGCACACGGTGGACGTACAGAAGAAGCTCGACGAGATCGTCGACGCGGTCGGCAGTGCCCGCTCCATGCCCATGTCGGCGTCCTGCGTGGTGAACCGCGCCGAGCTGCTCGCGATGCTGGAAGAGGTACGGGAAGCGCTCCCGGGCTCGCTGGCCCAGGCCCAGGAGCTGATCGGCGGCCGTGAGCAGCTCGCCGAGCAGGCCCGCCAGGAGGCCGAGCGCATCATCGAGGCGGCGCACGCCCAGCGCTCCGGGCTGATCTCCGACACCGCGGTCGCCCGGCAGTCCCAGGAGGAGGCCGACCGCATCCTCACCGAGGCACGCAGGGACGCCGAGGAGATCCGCGCCGAGGCCGACGACTACGTCGACTCCAAGCTCGCCAACTTCGAGGTCGTCCTCACCAAGACCATCGGCTCCGTCGACCGGGGCCGCGAGAAGCTGCTCGGCCGCGCCACCGGCGGTGACGACGATGACGCCCCCGAGTACAGCGACGACCCCGGCACCCTGATCCGGCGGGCCGACGAGTACATCGACGCCAAGTTCGGCGCCTTCGAGGCGGTCCTGTCCAAGACCCTCGAAGCGGTCGGCCGCGGCAGGCAGAAACTCCACGGCCGCACCGACTCGGACGACCTCGGGGCGCATATGGCCGCCCAGGACGCGGCGGGCCCGCAGGGGCGCACCAGCGACGCGGACTATCTGGCGGACCTCGCGGGGAGCCCCCGGGACGGCGTCCAGGAGCCCGTGGCGGAGCAGCGGCCCCCGGTGCCGGTCCAGCAGCCCTACGCCGAGCCCGCGTACCCGCAGACGCCGCCCCAGGCCCCGCCGCAGCCCCAGTACGCCGAGGCCGGCTACCAGGACCCCGCGTACGCCACCCAGGCCGGCTACGGCGGCTACCAGCAGCAGGACGCGTACGGCTACCAGCAGGACCCGTACGCGTACCAGCAGCAGGGGTACGGCCAGGACCAGAGCCACGGCCAGGCACAGGGGTACGACCCGAACTACGGCTGGCAGCAGCAGCCCGAGGCCCAGCCGCAGCAGCACGCGCTGCCCCCGGCCCACGAGCCGCAGCAGAGCGCCCTCGACGAGACCAGCCTCTTCGACACCAGCATGATCGATTTGGAGCAGCTGCGCCGGTACGAGCAAGGGCACTGAGGCCGCGCGGCCGGGAGACCGGAGCCGCGCGGGGGACGGGGCGCCGGGACCGCGCGCTCCGTCCGGTCTCCCCGAGGGGCCGGATTGGGCCTACGGCGGCCTGTCCAGTACCCTGGCTCTTCGGCCGCGTGTATGTCCGCGACCCATGCCGCCCGCTCGCCTCCGCGACGGTGGCGGCCCCCCTCACGATCCGAAAGCGGGAAAAGCCCTGAACGCGCGCCTCGACCACCGCGACCCCCTCGTGTTCGACACACACGAGCTGGGGCGGCGTCCTGGTGCGCTCCAGAAGCTGACCCGCTCGGTGCCCGCCCCCAAGGACTTCGGTATCGCGGGGGTGATCGGGACGCCCGAGAAGGCGCCCGTGGAACTGACCCTCCGCCTCGAATCCGTCATGGAGGGCGTGCTCGTCACGGGCACCGCCCGTGCGGCGGCCGAGGGGGAGTGCGTAAGGTGTCTGGAGCCGCTCAGCCAGGAAGTGGCGGCGGACTTCCAGGAGATGTTCTCGTACCACGACGCCGATGACCGGGGCCGCACCCGTGCGGAGCCGGCCGCTGACGCCGAGTACAGCGAGGACGACGACAGACTCTTCATCGAAGATGGCCTGTTCGACCTCGAACCGGTGCTGCGTGATGCGGTGGTGCTCGCACTGCCGATGCAGCCGGTGTGCCGGGAGACCTGTGCCGGTCTGTGTTCCACATGTGGGATCAGGCTGGACGAGAACCCGGACCACCACCACGACGCCGTCGACATCCGTTGGGCGGCACTGCAGGGACTCGCCGAGACCGTCAAGGACGGCGAGAAGGACAACATGGGCGGCGCCGAAGCGGGCGTCGACGAGAAGCAGGAGAAGTAGCCGTGGCTGTTCCGAAGCGGAAGATGTCGCGCAGCAACACGCGCCACCGCCGGTCGCAGTGGAAGGCTGCGGTCCCCACCCTGGTTTCGTGCGAGCGTTGCCAGGAGCCGAAGCTGCAGCACATCGCGTGCCCGAGCTGCGGCACCTATAACAAGCGCCAGGTCCTCGAGGTCTGAGCGGCTGGTGAGAGGCGCGATGTCTGAACTGTCCCATGCCAAGAAGCAGACAGACAATGTCAGCACAGCCTCGTCCCACACGCTTCTGGAAGGGCGGCTCGGGTATCAGCTCGAGACCGCCCTTCTGGTGCGTGCGCTGACCCATCGTTCGTACGCGTACGAGAACGGCGGTCTGCCCACCAACGAGCGGCTCGAATTCCTCGGGGATTCGGTGCTGGGCCTGGTGGTCACGGACACGCTGTACCGCACCCACCCCGATCTGCCCGAAGGCCAGCTGGCCAAGTTGCGGGCCGCGGTGGTCAACTCGCGTGCGCTTGCGGAAGTGGGCCGCGGCCTGGAACTCGGCTCCTTCATCCGGCTCGGCCGGGGCGAAGAGGGCACGGGCGGCCGGGACAAGGCGTCCATCCTCGCCGACACCCTCGAAGCGGTGATCGGCGCTGTCTATCTCGACCAGGGCCTCGACGCGGCGTCCGAGCTGGTGCACCGGCTCTTCGACCCGTTGATCGAGAAGTCCTCGAATCTCGGGGCCGGCCTGGACTGGAAGACCAGTCTCCAGGAGCTGACCGCGGCGGAGAGCCTCGGCGTGCCCGAGTATCTCGTCACGGAAACGGGCCCGGACCACGAGAAGACCTTCACTGCTGCCGCCCGCGTCGGTGGTGTCTCGTACGGCACCGGCACCGGCCGCAGCAAGAAGGAAGCGGAGCAGCAGGCGGCGGAGTCCGCCTGGCGGTCCATCCGGACCGCGGCGGACGAACGGGAGGCGGCGGGGAAGACCGACGCCGACGGCGACGTTGACGTGGAGGACGGCGTCGACGCCACGGCAGGAGAGGCCGCCGACACCTCTTCCGCCCCGTCGGAGCCGACTCCCGCGGACGCCGCCAACGCCTGAGCGTCCCTGCTCTCTCCTTCGGGTGCGCCCCTCGCGTCGTCGTACGGCGTGGGGGGCGCATCCCGTTCCGGCCCTTTCACCCCCAGGAGCGTCCCGTGCCCGAGCTGCCCGAGGTCGAAGTCGTCCGGCGTGGACTCGAACGCTGGGTCAGCGGCCGGACCATCGCCGCGACCGAGGTCCTGCATCCGCGCGCGGTACGGCGGCACACGGCCGGCGGCGAGGACTTCGCGGCCCAGCTCAAGGGGCACACCATCGGTACGGCACGGCGGCGCGGCAAGTACCTCTGGCTGCCCCTCGCCGACACGGACGCCTCGATCCTCGGCCATCTCGGGATGAGCGGCCAGCTGCTGGTCCAGCCCGAGAGCGCCCCCGACGAGAAGCATCTGCGCATCCGGATCCGCTTCGCCGACAGCCTCGCGACCGAGCTGCGCTTCGTCGACCAGCGAACCTTCGGCGGACTCTCCCTCCACGAGAACACCCCCGACGGACTGCCCGACGTCATCGCGCACATCGCCAGGGACCCGCTGGACCCGGCCTTCGACGACGCCGCCTTCCTCACCGCGCTGAAGCTGCGCCGTACGACGGTCAAGCGCGCCCTGCTCGACCAGTCGCTGATCAGCGGCGTCGGCAATATCTACGCGGACGAGGCGCTCTGGCGCAGCCGCCTCCACTACGAACGCCCCACGGCCACGCTGCCCCGGCCGCGCGCCGTCGAGCTGCTCGGTCATATACGGGACGTGATGAACGCGGCCCTCGACGTCGGCGGCACCAGCTTCGACAGCCTGTACGTCAATGTGAACGGCGAATCGGGGTACTTCGACAGGTCGCTCGACGCGTACGGACGTGAGGACGAGCCGTGCCGGCGCTGCGGCACACCGATACGCCGACGGCCCTGGATGAACCGGTCCAGCTACTTCTGCCCGCGCTGTCAGAGGGCTCCGCGCGTCGCGTCGTAGCGCTCGCGCGCCGAGATCACCTCGGGCATCCGCCCCTCCACCAGCTGGATCAGCCCGAGAAGCCGCTCGGCGACCTCCCGGCCCAGCGGCGTCAGCTCGTAATCCACCCACGGCGGATTGACCGGCCGCGCCTCGCGCACCACCAGACCGTCACGCTCCAGCGTGTGCAGGGTCTGGGAGAGCATTTTCTCGCTCACGCCGTCCACGCGCCGCCGCAGTTCGTTGAAGCGGAGGCGGCTCTCGTACAGGGCGCCGACCGTCAGGCTGCCCCAGCGGCCCGTCACATGCTCCAGCGTCGCGCGCGAGGGGCACTGCCGGGAGAAGACATCGAAGGCGTCCATGGCGGTGACTTTACAACCGAAAGCACCGTCCGGTAGATGGCGCTTTCGTCTGGTAAGTGAATCTCTCCGGGAATCCCTCCGGGGCGGGCCGGGCTCAGAAGCCGAAGTCCTGCGTCCACCACGGGCCGCCGGAGCCGGTGTGGACACCGACACCCAGCCGGGTGTAGTCGCAGTTCAATATGTTCGCGCGATGACCCTCGCTGTTCATCCACGAATCCATCACGGACTGGGCGCTGGCCTGCCCCCTGGCTATGTTCTCGCCGCCCAGGTTCTTGACGCCCGCGGTGTCGGCGCGGTCCCAGGGCGACTTGCCGTCCGGGTCCGTGTGGTCGAAGAACCCGCGCTCCGCCATGTCGTCACTGAAGTTCTGCGCCAGCCTGCCGAGCGAGGCATCGGCCCGCAGCGGGCTGCACCCCACCTTCGCGCGCTCCTTGTTGACCAGGGAGAGCACGGCCGCCTCGGAGGAACTGGAACCGGCGGCGGGCGCCTCCGCGGCGCGCTCGGTGGTCTGCTCGGGCGCCGGGGCCTCGCTGGAGCGGGCCGGTATCTCGGTCTTCGGCTTCGGCGGGGCCGCGGCGGGCTTCGTCTTCTTCTCCGGCCGCGCGGCCGGAGACTCGGTCGATTCCTTCGAAGGAGTGACGGACGGCTTCCGCGGAGTGGGCGAGGCGGACGCCGACGGCGGCTGGGTCCGCTCGGCGCCACGGCTCGGCGAGGCCGGGCTCTCCCGCGTCGGATCGGCGGACGAGCCGCCCTGCTGCTGAAGCTCCGGAGCACCCTCGGTACGTATCTGCCCGCCGTTGGCGCTGCCGCCGACCGTGAAGTGGTCGCCGCCGCCGGGCAGCAGGCCCGAGGCGACGGCTACGGCTCCTACGGCCATGGCGGCGGAGGCACCCAGCAGACCGGTGCGTACAGGGGTGGCGATCCGCCTCTTCCGGCGCGCACCGTCCACGTGGTCCTCGACGGGCGGGGCGGCGGCTGAGCGGCGGTGGCGTCCCATGTGCCTTCCTCATGCTCTCGACGGCAACGTGTCCGTGTCTCACCCGTACGAGTGAGACTATTGCGACGGGACTGTACGGCATGGTCTGCGGGGGCGCCGGGTACGTGAAGCAATCGGCCGGTTAGCTTGCGTGCATGAAAGACGACGTGCGACTGACGGCCTGGGTACGCGGCAGAGTGCAGGGAGTGGGCTTTCGCTGGTTCACCAGGGCAAACGCTCTGGAGATCGGCGGTCTCACCGGATTCGCCCTCAATCTGGACGACGGCAGGGTGCAGGTCGTCGCGGAGGGGCCACGTGAGAATTGCCACCGTCTGCTGGAATGGCTGCGCTCCGCCGACACACCCGGGCGTGTGGACGGAGTCACTGAGATCTGGGACACCCCGCGCGGCGGCTACGAGACCTTCGCGATCCGCTGAGATCGCGCCCTCGGGGGCGCCGCGAGAGGCCCCGGGAATGCCGATGGCACATGCGCGGGTCCGCGGTGACCTGGTGGTTGCCAAGAACCGCCAGTCGTGCCAGGCTGCCCGGACAGGGATGATCTCCACACTCCGGGGACCCCGTGGAAGAGCCGGCGCCGCACCCTTCGCGGGCGCCCGCCGCCGGGCCGCCCGCCCCTGCGGGCTGTGATCGTGTTGACCGTCAAACTTTTTGGTGAGACTCTGGAATCCCCGCGCACCTTAGCTGTTTGGCAGTAAGAACCGCAGTGAAGAACAAGCACTGCCAGGCACCGCGGGTGCGATTTCCCTCACGACCCACACCGCATTCGGTCGGTCACTCAGTGTGGAGGACCATTCATCATGGCAAAGGCGCTTCTCGGTTATGTCGGCGGTTCCGACCCGCGACTCCTCGCCGAGATGCGACGGCTCCAGCAGCGCGTCCAGGACCTCGAATCCGAACTCGTACGGATCCAGTCCGAGAACGACGTGCTGAACGCCGCCGTCGCACAGCACCCCGGAGAGTCGCTGCTCAATGGCATCGACATTGATGTACCCCAGGCGGAGCCCGCGCTCACCTGACAACAGCCCCCCTCGGGGTCGGGTGAGAAACACTCTCGCAAGATATGCAAGGGACGCTTCGGCGTCCCTTCTTTCTTTCCATCTTCCGCTGTACGAAGCATTGTTGGCGCTGCCACGCCTTTCTTAACGTCTGATGTGCCCTGCGCGTTCGGCGGTGAAACCGGCGAGGGACGATCGGAGCCGGGTAGAGTCCGGCGGCGTGCATCTCAAGGCCATGACCCTGCGCGGGTTCAAATCCTTCGCCTCCGCCACGACGCTGCGCTTCGAGCCGGGGATCACCTGCGTGGTGGGCCCGAACGGCTCGGGTAAGTCCAATGTCGTGGACGCGCTCTCCTGGGTCATGGGCGAGCAGGGAGCGAAATCACTGCGCGGCGGCAAGATGGAAGACGTGATCTTCGCCGGGACGACCGGACGCCCGCCGCTCGGCCGCGCCGAGGTCTCGCTGACCATCGACAACTCCGACGGTGCGCTGCCCATCGACTACGCGGAAGTCACCATTACGCGGATCATGTTCCGCAACGGCGGCAGCGAATACCAGCTCAACGGCGATACCTGCCGCCTGCTCGATATCCAGGAACTGCTGTCCGACAGCGGTATCGGCCGCGAGATGCATGTCATCGTCGGCCAGGGCCAGCTCGACTCCGTACTGCACGCCGACCCGATGGGACGCCGGGCGTTCATCGAGGAGGCCGCCGGAGTTCTCAAACACCGCAAGCGCAAGGAGAAGGCGCTGCGGAAGCTGGACTCGATGCAGGCGAACCTGGCGCGCGTCCAGGACCTCACCGACGAGCTGCGCCGCCAGCTCAAACCCCTCGGACGGCAGGCGGCGGTCGCCCGGCGGGCCGCCGTCATACAGGCGGATCTGCGCGACGCGCGGCTGCGGCTGCTCGCCGACGATCTGGTCAGGATGCGCGACGCGCTCCGTACGGAGATCGCGGACGAGGCCGAGCTGAAGCAGCGCAAGGAGGACGCCGAGGGCCGGCTCAAGGCCGCCCTGACCCGGGAAGCCGAGCTGGAGGACGAGGTGCGCCGGCTGGCGCCGCGCCTCCAGCGGGCCCAGCAGACCTGGTACGAACTGTCCCAGCTCGCCGAGCGCGTACGGGGCACGGTCTCGCTGGCCGACGCGCGGGTGAAGAGCGCGACCGCGGCCCCCACGGACGAGCGGCGCGGCCGCGACCCCGAGGACATGGAGCGCGAGGCCGCCCGCATCCGGGAGCAGGAGGCGGAACTGGAGGCCGCGCTGGAGGCGGCCGAGCACGCCCGCGAGGACACCGTCGCGCACCGCGCCGAGCTGGAACGGCAACTCGCCGCGGAGGAACGCCGGCTCAAGGACGCCGCACGGGCGATCGCCGACCGCCGCGAGGGCCTCGCCCGGCTGCACGGCCAGGTGAACGCCGCCCGCGGCCGGGCGGCTTCGGCCCAGGCCGAGATCGGCCGCCTCGCCGCGTCCCGTGACGAGGCGCGCGAGCGCGCGGTCACCGCCCAGGAGGAGTACGAACAGCTCAAGGCCGAGGTGGACGGCCTGGACGCCGAGGACCATGAACTGGGCGAACAGTACGACAGCGCCCGCGAAGCCCTGTCCGGGGCGGAGGCCGCGCTGACGGCGGCGCGCGAGGCCGCCACCACGGCCGAACGCGAACGCGCGGCCCTCGCGGCCCGCCACGAGGCGCTCGCCCTCGGCCTGCGCCGCAAGGACGGCACCGGCGCGCTGCTCGCCGCCCGTGAGGGCCTCTCCGGTCTGCTCGGCCCCGCCGCCGAACTGCTCACCGTCACCCCCGGATACGAGATCCCGGTGGCCGCGGCCCTCGGCGCCGCCGCGGACGCGATCGCCGTCGCCGGTCCGACAACGGCGGCCGAGGCCATCCGGCTGCTGCGCGCACGGGACGCGGGCCGCGCGGCCCTGCTGCTGGCCGGCCCTCCCGGTGAGGAGGAGCCCGGCCACCCGGTCCGCTCGGGGGCGGCCCCCGGCGTGCCCGGCCAGGCGGCGGCGGAGGGACGCGGTACGGACGCCACCGCCGACCGTTCCGTACGCACCGCGACCGCCGTCGGCGCCGTGCCGCACGTCATCGACCTGGTGAGCGGACCCGCCGAGCTGCTGGGCGCCGTACGCCGGCTCGTACGGGACACGGTGGTCGTCGGGACGCTGGAGGACGCCGAGGACCTGGTCGCCGCGCGCCCCTCGTTCACCGCCGTGACCGCCGAGGGCGATGTGCTCGGAGCGCACTTCGCGCACGGCGGCTCGGCGGGCGCGCCGAGCCTGCTGGAGGTACAGGCATCCGTCGACGAGGCCGCCGCCGACCTGGCGGAACTGGCCGTACGGTGCGAGGAACTGGCGGGCGCACAGCGCCGGGCCACCGAGCGGCGCGCCGAGTGCGCGGCACTGGTCGAGGACTTGGGGGAGCGGCGCAGGGCCGCCGACCGGGAGAAGTCCGCCGTGTCCGGACGGCTGGGACGGCTCTCCGGGCAGGCCCGCGCGGCGGCAGGCGAGGCCGAGCGTACGACCGCGGCCGCCGCCAAGGCCCAGGAGGCGCTGGAGCGCGCCACCGACGAGGCGGAGGAACTCGCGGAACGGCTGCTGGTCGCCGAGGAGGCCCCGGTCCAGGAGGAACCGGACACCTCCGTACGGGACCGGCTCGCCGCCGACGGCGCCAACGCCCGGCAGACCGAGATGGAGGCCCGGCTCCAGGTCCGCACCCACGAGGAGCGGGTGAAGGGGCTCGCGGGCCGGGCCGACGCGCTCGACCGGGGCGCGCGGGCCGAACGCGAGGCACGGGCCCGCGCGGAACAGCGGCGCGCGCGGCTGCGCCACGAGGCCCACGTGGCCGGGGCCGTGGCGGCCGGAGCCCGGCAGCTGCTGGCGCATGTGGAGGTGTCGGTCGTACGCGCCGAGGCCGACCGCGCCGCCGCCGAGGCGGCCAAGGCCGAGCGTGAACGCGAACTGGCCGCCGAACGCAACCAGGGCCGCGACCTCAAGGCCGAACTGGACAAGCTCACCGACTCCGTGCACCGGGGCGAGGTACTCGGCGCCGAGAAGCGGATGCGGATCGAGCAGCTGGAGGCCAGGGCCCTGGAGGAGCTGGGGGTGGAACCGGCCGGGCTGATCGCGGAGTACGGCCCCGATCAGCTCGTACCGCCGTCCCCGCCCGCCGAGGGCGAACAGCTGCCCGAGGACCCGGCGGATCCGCGCAACCAGCCCAGGCCGTATGTACGGGCCGAGCAGGAGAAGCGGCTCAAGGCGGCCGAACGGGCGCATCAGCAGCTCGGAAAGGTGAATCCGCTCGCCCTGGAGGAGTTCGCGGCGCTGGAGGAACGCCACAAGTTCCTCTCCGAGCAGCTCGAGGACCTGAAGAAGACCCGGGCGGATCTCCTGCTCGTGGTGAAGGAGGTCGACGAACGCGTCGAGCAGGTCTTCACCGAGGCGTACCGGGACACGGCGGAACAGTTCGAGGGGGTCTTCTCGCGGCTCTTCCCGGGCGGCGAGGGGCGGCTCATCCTCACCGACCCCGAGAACATGCTCACCACCGGGGTGGACGTGGAGGCCAGGCCGCCGGGCAAGAAGGTCAAGCGGCTGTCGCTGCTCTCCGGCGGCGAACGGTCCCTGACGGCGGTGGCGTTGCTGGTGTCGATCTTCAAGGCGCGGCCGAGCCCGTTCTATGTGATGGACGAGGTCGAGGCGGCGCTCGACGACACCAACCTCCAGCGGCTGATCCGCATCATGCAGGAGCTCCAGGAGAGCTCCCAGCTGATCGTGATCACGCATCAGAAGCGGACGATGGAGGTCGCGGACGCGCTGTACGGGGTCTCCATGCAGGGCGACGGGGTCTCCAAGGTCATCAGCCAGCGGCTGCGCTGACCCCGTATCACCTGCGGATCCGTGCCGGGCACGCGTACAAGTGGTGGCCGGGGGCAAGGTGTGACCCACTGGAAAGGCTCGCCCACCCCACGCCCGGCCGAGGCAGCCGGGCGGCACCAGGAGTACACGTGACCGACACAGCGCAGGTACCGCCGTCCGGAGGCCGCGCGGCCTCACCGGAACACCTCGGCCATGTCATCTTCATCACGGCCGCGGCCGCGATGGGCGGCTTCCTCTTCGGCTACGACAGCTCGGTGATCAACGGCGCCGTCGAAGCCATCAGGAGCAGATACGACATCGGCTCGGCGGCACTCGCGCAGGTCATCGCCATCGCCCTGATCGGCTGTGCGATCGGCGCCGCCACGGCGGGCCGGATCGCCGACCGGATCGGCCGCATCCGCTGTATGCAGATCTCCGCGGGCCTCTTCACCATCAGCGCCGTCGGGTCCGCGCTGCCGTTCGACATCTACGACCTGGCGGCGTGGCGGATCATCGGCGGCTTCGCGATCGGCATGGCGTCGGTGATCGGCCCCGCGTACATCGCCGAGGTCTCCCCGGCCGCCTACCGGGGCCGGCTCGGCTCCTTCCAGCAGGCCGCGATCGTGATCGGTATCGCCGTCTCCCAGCTGGTGAACTTCGGCATCCTCCAGCTCGCCGACGGCGACCAGCGCGGCAAGCTGCTGGGCCTGGAGGCCTGGCAGTGGATGCTCGGCGTGATGGTCGTCCCGGCGCTCCTGTACGGCCTGCTCTCCCTCGCGATCCCCGAGTCACCGCGCTATCTGATCTCCGTGGGCAAGGTGGACCGCGCCAAGAAGGTGCTCGCCGAGGTCGAGAACAAGGACGTCGATCTTGACGCCCGGGTCGCCGAGATCGACCACGCCATGCGCCGCGAGCACAAGTCGACCTTCAAGGACCTGAAGGGCAGCCGCTTCTACTTCCTGCCCATCGTGTGGGTCGGCATCGGACTGTCGATGTTCCAGCAGCTCGTCGGCATCAACGTCGCCTTCTACTACTCGGCGACGCTCTGGCAGTCGGTCGGCATCAACCCGTCCAGCTCGTTCTTCTACTCGTTCACCACGTCGATCGTGAACATCATCGGCACCGTGATCGCGATGGTCCTGGTGGACAAGGCCGGCCGGAAACCCCTCGCGCTCGTCGGCTCGTCGGGCATGGCCGTCGCGCTCGCCTTCGAGGCATGGGCGTTCTCCGCGCCGCTGGTGAACGGCAAGCTGCCGGCCACGGAGGGGACGGTCGCCCTGATCGCGGCCCATGTGTTCGTACTCTTCTTCGCGCTGTCCTGGGGCGTCGTCGTCTGGGTCTTCCTCGGCGAGATGTTCCCGAACAGGATCCGCGCCGCCGCGCTCGGTGTGGCGGCCTCGGCGCAGTGGATCGCCAACTGGGCCATCACCGCGAGCTTCCCGAGCCTCGCCGACTGGAACCTCTCGGGCACGTATGTCATCTACGCCTGCTTCGCCGTGCTCTCGATCCCGTTCGTGCTGCTGTTCGTGAAGGAGACGAAGGGCAGGACGCTCGAAGAGATGGGCTAAGGGCGGGACAGCCCTCAGACGGCCAGTCTCTCCTCCTCGGACCGCTCGCCGGCCGGGGCCGTGCTCCGGTCGCGCGGCAGGACGGCGTAGAGAGCCGCCGCCACGACGGTCGTGATGACCCAGCCCAGCCCGTTCTCCCCGGGCCAGGTCCCGGCGAGCGGGCCCGAGAACCAGTCCACTCCGGTGAACAGCAGCCCCACCACCAGCGCCGTGCCCCAGGCGGCCATCGCCGACCACGCGAAGCCGCCCCGGTACCAGTAGGCGCTGGTCCGCGTGGTGTCCATCAGTGCCGCGCCGTCGTACGTACGCCGCCGCAGCATGTCCACCCCGAAGACGCCGATCCACGCCGAGAACGCCACCGCGAGCAGCGTCAGGAACGAGATGAACGAGCCGATGAAGCTGGTGGCCACCACCATCAGCAGGAAGCCGAGGATCAGACTGATCACCGCGTTCACGCTGACCGCCCAGGCGCGCGGCACCTTGATGCCCAGGGTCTGCGCGGTGAAGCCCGCCGAATACATCGACATCGAGTTGATCAGCAACATACCGACCAGCGCGATCAGCAGATAGGGCACCGAGATCCAGGCGGGCAGCAGTTCGCCGATGAACGACACCGGGTCCTGCGCCTTGGCGAGACCCGGGGTGCCGACCGCCATCACCGCGCCCATCAGCACCATCGGGAGCACCACGATCCCCGCGCCGCCGACGGTCGAGCCGACCATCGCCCGGCCGGAGGCGGACCGGGGCAGATAACGCGTGAAGTCCGGGCCCGAGGGCACCCAGCTGATCCCGCCCGCCGCGACGGTCCCGATTCCCGCGATCATCATCGCCGTCGACCCCGCGGGCCGGCCGAAGACCGCGGACCAGTCCGTGTGGATCACCAGATACACCAGCACCAGCACGCTGAAGGCACCGAAGAGATACGTCGACCAGGTACTGCAGACCCGCAGCGCCTTGATGCCGAGTCCCGAGACCAGGAAGGTGCAGGCAACGAAGAGCAGCAACGTGATCACGATCAGCGGAGTGTTGCGCTTGACGCCGAAGAGCAAGTCGAGAACCGTCAGCACGGCATAGGCGCCGGTGACCGCGTTGATCGTCTCCCAGCCCCAGCGGGCGACCCAGATCAGCGTGCCGGGGAAGAGGTTCCCCCGCTGGCCGAAGACAGCCCGGGAGAGCGCCATACCCGGGGAGCCGCCGCGCTTCCCGGCGAGGGAGACCAGCCCCACGATGCCGTACGACACGACGGGCGCCGCGACGGCGACGGTCAGCACCTGCCAGAAGTTCAGACCGTTGAAGACGATCAGACCGGCGCCCATCGTGAGCAGCAGCACGCTAATGTTCGCCGCCACCCAGGTGGGGAAGAGTTGGCGGACATGGCCGGTGCGCTCGTCATCGGGGACGGGTTCCAGACCGCGGGTCTCCATGGCGCCTTCGGAGGCGTGGGGCATGAAGAGGCTCCGTACAGAGGTGGGGGGCCAGAGAGGGGAGTCCGGGCGAACCCAGAACCCCCAGCATCGTACGTTCAGCTCAAAAGGTCCAAATCATAACGAGGATCTTCGTGTGATCCTCTGAAGCCAGGGCCGGTCCCGGCCGTGGCCGATACTGGGAGCGTTATGGAAATCGTCATCCTTGTTGTAGTCATCGCCCTGGTCGCGGTCGGCCTGATCAGCGGGCTCGTGGTCGGCAGCCGCAAGAAGAAGAAGCTGCCGCCCGAGGCGCCGTCGAGCACGCCGACCCTCACAGCTCCTCCTGCCGAGCCACATGTCGGTGACGAGGCGGAGGCGCCGCACGACGAATCCCGCCGCACGATCGAGGAGGTCGGCCTCCCGGGCGCCACGGAGACGCCGGTCGCCGTCGAGGATCCGGTCGTCACCGAGCCGCCCGCGCCCGCGATCGAGATCCCCGAGCCGTCCGCCGGCCGGCTGATCCGGCTGCGCGCCCGGCTCGCCCGCTCGCAGAACTCCCTCGGCAAGGGACTGCTCACGCTGCTCTCGCGCGAGCACCTCGACGAGGAGACCTGGGAGGAGATCGAGGAGACCCTCCTCATCGCGGACGTCGGTGTCACGCCGACCCAGGAACTGGTCGAGCGGCTGCGCGAGCGGGTACGGGTCCTCGGCACGCGCACGCCGGAAGAACTGCGCACGCTCCTCAAGGAGGAGCTCGTCACCCTCCTCGACACGGACTTCGACCGCGCGGTGAAGACCGAGAGCGGCCTGGACACCCCGGCCGTCGTGATGGTCGTCGGCGTCAACGGCACCGGCAAGACCACGACCACCGGCAAGCTGGCACGCGTACTGATCGCGGACGGCCGCTCGGTCGTACTGGGCGCGGCGGACACGTTCCGCGCCGCCGCCGCCGACCAGCTCCAGACGTGGGGCGAGCGCGTCGGCGCGCGTACGGTACGAGGCCCCGAGGGCGGCGACCCCGCGTCGATCGCCTTCGACGCGGTCAAGGAGGGCATCGCGGAGGGCGCGGACGTCGTCCTCATCGACACGGCGGGCCGGCTGCACACCAAGACCGGGCTGATGGACGAGCTGGGCAAGGTCAAGCGGGTCGTGGAGAAGCACGGTCCGCTGGACGAGGTGCTGCTGGTCCTGGACGCCACGACGGGCCAGAACGGGCTGGTGCAGGCGCGGGTGTTCGCGGAGGTCGTGGACATCACGGGCATCGTCCTCACGAAGCTGGACGGCACGGCCAAGGGGGGCATCGTGATCGCGGTGCAGCGGGAGCTGGGGGTGCCGGTGAAGCTGGTGGGGCTGGGCGAGGGAGCGGACGACTTGGCCCCGTTCGAACCCGAGGCATTCGTGAACGCGCTGATCGGGGACTAGGGAGCGTTTCGGCGGGGGCCGGTTTCCGGGGTGCGGTCTCGTTGTCGTGGGCCGGGTGTCCCCCGGAAAGCGCAGCTTGCAGCCCCGGACGCGAGGCCGGAGCGCCACCCGGCAACAACGCGCACATGACCAACCGGCCCCAGCCGAAACGCACCCCGGACAACGCCCCCGCCGGAGGCGCACCGCCGGACGGCGACTCCCGTCAGGCCAGGCGGTGGCAGATGTACGCCAGCGTGCCCAGGAGCAGCCGCGCCGGTGGTGGTTCCGCCGCCGTGTCCAGGCAGGGCGGGCGCAGCCACCGCACCGGTCCCAGGCCCGCCACCTCCGACGGCGGCGCCATCACATACGCCCCCGGCCCCAGGCCGTGCAGGTCCAGGTCCGCGTCGTCCCAGCCCATCCGGTACAGCAGCTCCGGCAGTTCCGCCGCCGCGCCCGGTGCCACGAAGAAGTGGGCGCGGCCCGCCGGCGTCGCCATGACCGGGCCCAGCGGGAGCCCCATCCGTTCGAGCCGTACCAGGGCCCGGCTCCCCGCCGGTTCCGCCACGTCGATGATGTCGAAGCCGCGGCCCACCGGCAGCAGTACCGCCGCGCCCGGTGCCTCCGACCACGCCTTGGTGACATCGTCGAGGGTGGCGCCCGCCGACACCTCGGGGCTGAACGCCAGGGGATGGGAGCCCGGCGCCGCGCAGTCGGGCTCGCCGCAGGAGCACCGCTCGCCCGAGGCCCGTGCCGTGGGAACCGCCTCGGGAACGCCGGGAATCACGTCCCAGCCCCACAGGCCCGTGTACTCCGCCACCGTGGTGCACTCAGTGGTGCGGCCACGGCGGCGCGCGCCGGACCGCATCTCCCGGATGCCGCCGATCGTGAAGCCCATGCCCCCTCCAACGGGTCGAACTCGCCGGTGGTTACGTCTCGCAGTGTGCCCGTGACACTCCGTCGCCATCGGGGCGGTCGAGGCGGCGCGAAGTGGCATTGGGGGTAGTGGGACCGGATTCGCGCGCCCCGGCGTACAGCGCTTCGGTCCGCTCCGGTCGACGTGCGTCAAGTCAATCGCGCCCGGCCGGGGGCGAGTTCATTCGAAGGGGTGGCGAATGGTGGCGATTGTGGAATCACCCTCGCTGGGACAGTGATCGTAGGATTACTTTCAGTACACGAACCCGGGGCAGGACACTCCCGCGGGTATGCCAAGGGCAACTCGGTTTCCTGTTCGAAGGGGCGCAACCGGCGGACAGACACCCCGTGCTCGCGGCATTCTGATACCGGTTCGCGCGACAAGTGGCTTCAGCGGATGGGGGCGTTCCAGTGGGCGGCAGTGGCGCAGGCGGTACGCATACCGGCAAGCGCCCGAATGGGCAGCTCGGCTCGTGGTTCCTGCGCAGTGGCTGGTCGAAGGGCGAACTGGCGCGCCAGGTCAACCGCAGGGCACGTCAGATGGGCGCGCACCACATCAGCACGGACACCTCGCGGGTGCGCCGCTGGCTCGATGGCGAGCAGCCGCGCGAGCCGATCCCGCGCATCCTCGCCGAACTGTTCTCCGAGCGCTTCGGCGCCGTCGTCGCCGTCGAGGAGCTCGGGCTGCGCTCCGCGCATCAGTCGCCCTCGGTGTCCGGGGTCGATCTGCCCTGGGCGGGCCCGCAGACCGTCGCGCTGATCAGTGAGTTCTCCCGCAGCGATCTGATGCTGGCGCGGCGCGGCTTCCTCGGCACCTCACTGGCGCTGGCCGCCGGACCCGCGCTGGTGGAGCCCATGCAGCGCTGGCTGGTGCCCACGTCGGCGGGCGGCCAGGAGCAGCCCGACGAGCCCGTCGCCCCCCCGTCCCGCGCCGGCCGGCTCTCCGCGCCCGAGCTGGATCTGCTGGAGTCGACCACCGCGATGTTCCGGCTCTGGGACGCGCAGTGCGGCGGCGGACTCCGCCGCAAGGCGGTCGTCGGTCAGCTCCACGAGGTCACCGACCTGCTCCAGGAGCCTCAGCCCGAGGCCACCTCGCGACGGCTCTTCCGGTGCGCGGCGGAACTGGCCGAGCTGGCGGGGTGGATGAGTTACGACGTCGGCCTCCAGCCCAACGCCCAGAAGTACTTCGTCCTCGCCCTGCACGCCGCGAAGGAGGCCGGGGACAAGCCGCTCGGTTCGTACATCCTCTCGTCCATGAGCCGCCAGATGATCCATCTCGGCCGGCCCGACGACGCGCTGGAGCTGATCCATCTCGCGCAGTACGGCAGCCGCGACTGCGCCACCCCGCGGACCCAGGCCATGCTGTATGCGATGGAGGCGCGCGCGTACGCCAACATGGGGCAGCCGAGCAAGACGAAGCGGGCCGTCAGGATGGCCGAGGACACCTTCTCCGACGCCGGGGTCGACGGCGAGGTGGAGCCCGACTGGATCCGCTTCTTCTCCGAGGCCGAACTCAACGGCGAGAACGCCCACTCGTACCGCGACCTCGCCTACGTCGCCGGCCGCAGCCCCACCTACGCCTCCCTCGCCGAACCCGTCATGCGCCGCGCCGTCGACCTGTTCGCCCAGGACACCGACCACCAGCGGTCGTATGCGCTGAACCTCATCGGCCTGGCCACCGTCCATCTCCTCAAGAGGGAGCCCGAGCAGTCCACGGCCCTTGCGGAGAAGGCCCTCAAGGTGGCGGAGAGCGTCCGTTCCGAGCGGGTCAACACCCGGCTCCGCAAGACGCTCGACACCGCAGCCAGGGAGTTCGGCGACGTCACCGGTGTCGTCGATCTCACCGAGCGGCTCACCGCCCAGCTGCCCGAGTCCGCGGAGGCCGTCTGAGCGGCGGACGCCCCCGGCCACCGGCCGGACCCGCCCCACCGCCCCGCCGAAAGCCCCGGCCGCGGCAGTCACCCCGTACAGCCCGACACGGCTCCCCCGCCGCCAGGACACAGGGTGACCGCCGCGGCCGGTTTCCGATGTCCGCAGAGGGTATCCAGGCCGGCGGCCGGGATCCGCCGGTTCATCGGCACGTAACACGCAGGACGTCTTCGTCACTGCCGCGAAACATCGAGCGGCATTGGCCGAAACCGCGCTGCGCCAATCTCCTCAGCACAGTCGGCCCACACCTAGTTTGAGCATCCGCACGGGCCGTTCCGACCACGAGGAGACGCTGGCCTTGAATGGCGCAGATACCGCATTCGTATTGATCAGTGCCGCGCTCGTCATGCTGATGACGCCCGGCCTGGCATTCTTCTACGGCGGCATGGTGCGGGTGAAGAGCGCCCTCAACATGCTCATGATGTCCTTGATCTCGCTCGGGATCGTCGGCGTGCTGTGGGTGCTCTACGGGTACTCGCTGACCTTCGGTGACGACATCGGTGCCGGTCTGCTGGGCAACTTCGACCACATCGGCCTCAAGGGCATCACGGTCGACACCCTGACCGGCGGCACCGAAGGCATTCCGGTCTTCGCCTTCGCCCTCTTCCAGCTGATGTTCGCCGTCCTCACCCCCGCGCTGATGAGCGGTGCCCTCGCGGACCGTGTGAAGTTCAGCGCCTGGGCGCTGTTCATCGCGCTCTGGGTCTCCGTCGTGTACTTCCCGATCGCGCACTGGGTCTGGCAGTCCGACGGCTGGCTCTTCAAGCTCGGGGTGATCGACTTCGCCGGTGGTACGGCGGTCCACATCAACGCGGGTGTCGGAGCGCTCGCCGCGGTCCTCGTCGTCGGCAAGCGGATCGGATTCAAGAAGGACCCGATGCGGCCGCACAACCTGCCGCTCGTCGTCCTCGGCGCCGGACTGCTCTGGTTCGGCTGGTTCGGCTTCAACGCCGGATCGGCGCTGGCCGCCAACGGCACCGCCGCCCTCATGGCCTTCAACACGCAGATCGCCACCGGCGCCGCGATGCTCGGCTGGCTGATCTACGAGCGCATCCGGCACGGCGCGTTCACCACGCTGGGCGCCGCCTCCGGCGCCGTCGCGGGCCTCGTCGCGATCACCCCGTCCGGTGCGGCCGTCAACCCCTTCGGCGCCCTGCTCATCGGTGTCGTCGCCGGAGCGGTCTGCTCCTGGGCCGTCAGCCTCAAGTTCAAGCTGGGCTACGACGACTCCCTCGACGTGGTCGGCGTCCACCTCGTCGGCGGTGTCATCGGCACCCTGCTCGTGGGTGTCCTCGCCACCGGCGGGGTCGGCGGACTCTCGCAGCTGGGCAAGCAGGCCGTCGGTGCCTTCGCGGTGATGGCCTACTCCTTCGTGGTCTCCTGGATCCTCGCCAAGATCGTCGACGCGACGATCGGCTTCCGGGCCTCCGAGGACGACGAGACGAGCGGCGTCGACATGGCGTACCACGCCGAGTCCGCCTACGACTTCAGCGCGGTCGGGGGTTCGCCGTCGGGCCGTAGTAGCGTCGCCGCCGCCAGCCAGGCCGAGAACGCCGCCGTCGCGGCGAAGACCAAGAAGGTGGACGCATGAAGCTCATCACCGCAGTCGTGAAGCCACACCGGCTGGACGAGATCAAGGAGGCCCTGCAGGCCTTCGGCGTCCAGGGGCTCACGGTCACGGAGGCCAGTGGCTACGGCCGCCAGCGCGGCCACACCGAGGTCTACCGCGGTGCCGAGTACACCGTCGACCTCGTACCGAAGATCCGCATCGAGGTGCTGGTCGAGGACGGCGACGCCGAACAGCTCATCGAAGTGGTGGTCAAGGCCGCCCGCACCGGCAAGATCGGTGACGGGAAGGTATGGAGCGTGCCGGTCGACACGGCGGTCCGGGTACGGACCGGCGAGCGCGGCCCGGACGCACTCTAGAGATGGGAACGACTGGGTGACGAGCCTCGAAGAGATGACCGAACAGGCAGACTCGGGACCCAGCGGCTACGCGGCGGCCCGGCTGCGCCTCCTCCAGGAGAAGGCGCAGTCCGGGCCGCCGCGCCGTGCCGCCCTGGCCAGACTGACCGACGACTGGCTGAACGCGCTGTTCACCACCGCCGCCAGGGAAGCCGGGGTACGGGGCGCCGCGCTCGTCGCCGTCGGCGGCTACGGCCGCGGCGAACTGTCGCCGCGCAGCGACCTCGACCTGCTGCTCCTGCACGATGGCGCCTCCGGCCCCGCCGCGATCGCCGCACTCGCCGACCGCGTCTGGTACCCGGTGTGGGACCTCGGGCTCGCCCTCGACCACTCCGTACGCACCCCGGCCGAGGTGCGCAGGACCGCGGGCGAGGACCTCAAGGTGCAGCTCGGGCTGCTCGACGCCCGGCATGTCGCCGGGGACCTGGGCCTGGTCGGCGGCGTACGCACCGCGATCCTCGCCGACTGGCGCAACAGCGCCCTCAAACGCCTCCCCGAGCTGGACGAACTCTGCCGGGAGCGCGCCGAGCGCCAGGGCGAGCTCCAGTTCCTGCTGGAACCCGACCTCAAGGAGGCCAGGGGCGGACTGCGCGACGCCACCGCGCTGCGCGCCATCGCCGCTTCCTGGCTCGCCGACGCGCCCCGCGAAGGGCTCTACGAGGCCCGGCGCCGGCTCCTCGACGCCCGCGACGCCCTGCATCTGACCACCGGCCGCGCCACCGACCGGCTCGCCCTCCAGGAACAGGACCCGGTCGCCGCGGAACTCGGCCTGCTCGACGCCGACGCGCTGCTGCGGCAGGTGTACGAGGCGGCGCGCACCGTCTCGTACGCCTCCGACGTCACCTGGCGCGAGGTCAACCGCGTACTGCGCTCCCGGGCCGTGCGGCCCCGGCTGCGGGCCATGCTCGGCGCCAAGCCCGCCCCGGACCGCAGCCCGCTCGCCGAAGGCGTCGTCGAGCAGGACGGCGAGGTCGTCCTCGCCCGTACCGCCCGCCCGGAGCGCGACCTCGTGCTGCCCCTGCGGGCGGCGGCCGCCGCCGCCCAGGCCGGTCTGCCGATCTCGCTGCACGCCGTCCGCCGGCTGGCCGCCGCCTCGAAGCCGCTGCCCGTGCCCTGGCCCGCCGAGGCGCGCCAGGAACTGATCACCCTGCTCGGCGCCGGCGAGTCGACCGTCCCCGTCTGGGAGGCGCTGGAGGCCGAGGGCCTGATCAGCCAGTTCCTTCCCGACTGGGAGCGGGTCCGCTGCCGGCCGCAGCGCAACCCCGTCCACACCTGGACCGTCGACCGCCATCTCGTGGAGACCGCCGTCCAGGCGTCCTCGCTGACCCGCCGCGTGGGCCGCCCCGACCTGCTGCTGATCTGCGCCCTGCTGCACGACATCGGCAAGGGCTGGCCCGGCGACCACTCCGTGGCCGGCGAGGTCATCGCCCGCGACGTCGCCTCCCGGATCGGCTTCGACCGTGAGGACATGGGCGTCGTCGCCACGGTCGTACGCCACCACCTGCTGCTCATCGACACCGCGACCCGGCGCGACCTGGACGACCCCGCGACCGTCAGCGCGGTCGCCACCCGGGTCGGTTCGCTCGCCACCCTGGAACTGCTGCACGCCCTCACCGAGGCCGACGCGCTCGCCACCGGCCCCGCGGCCTGGTCGTCCTGGCGCGCCTCGCTCGTCGACGACCTCGTCGCGCGCGTGGCCGCCGTCCTCGCGGGCGACGCCGTCACCGAGCCGGAACCCGCCGCGCCCAGCGCCGAGCAGGAACGGCTGGCCGTCGAGGCGCTGCGCACCGGCGGTCCCGTACTGGCGCTGCACGCCCAGGCCGAGGCCCCGCAGGACGACGGCGAACCCGAACCCGTCGGCGTCGAACTGCTCATCGCGCTGCCCGACCAGCCGGGCGTCCTGCCCGCCGCGGCCGGGGTGCTCGCCCTGCACCGGCTGACCGTACGCGCCGCCGATCTGCGCGCCGTCGAGCTGCCCGCCGAGCTGGGCAAGGACGCGGGACGGAAGCAGACCACCGAGGTCCTGCTGCTGAGCTGGCGGGTGGCCGCCGAATACGGCTCCCTGCCGCAGGCCGCCCGGCTCCGCGCCGATCTCGTACGGGCCCTCGACGGCTCGCTCGACATCCCGTCCAGGCTCGCCGAGCGGGAGGCCGCGTATCCGCGCCGCCGGGGAGTCACGGCTCCGCCGCCCCGCGTGACCGTCGCGCCGACCGCCTCCCAGCTCGCGACGGTCATCGAGGTACGCGCCCAGGACGCACCGGGGCTGCTGCACCGCATCGGCCGCGCCCTGGAGGAGGCGAGGGTACGGGTGCGCAGCGCGCATGTGTCGACGCTGGGCGCCAACGCGGTCGACGCGTTCTATGTCACGAACGAGCGGGGCCGGCCGCTGCCCGAGAAGGCCGCCGCCGAGCTGGCCGGCGCCGTGGAGGCCGCGCTGCGCTGACGTCGCGGCCGGGGGCTCGGCCGAACGGCCGAGCCCCCACAGGGCAGACCGCACCGCGCGCGGCCGGATACCCTGGGGAACGGTCTGTCCTTCATAGCGCGAAGCTGTAGGGGACAGCCCCCTCATCCGCCCCCGACCTGAGGATCCGCGACCGCCGTGTTCGACACTCTCTCCGACCGCCTCGCAGCCACATTCAAGAGCCTCCGGGGCAAAGGGCGCCTCAGCCCGGAGGACATCGACGCCACGGCACGCGAGATCCGTATCGCCCTGCTCGAAGCCGACGTGGCGCTGCCCGTCGTCCGCGCCTTCATCGCCAAGGTCAAGGAGCGCGCGGCCGGCGCCGAGGTCTCCCAGGCGCTGAACCCGGCGCAGCAGGTCATCAAGATCGTCAACGAGGAGCTCATCGGCATCCTCGGCGGCGAGACCCGCGTCCTGCGCTTCGCCAAGCAGCCGCCCACCGTGATCATGCTCGCGGGTCTCCAGGGCGCCGGTAAGACCACCCTCGCCGGAAAGCTCGGCCTCTGGCTCAAGGGCCAGGGCCACACCCCGCTGCTCGTCGCCTGTGACCTCCAGCGCCCCAACGCCGTCACCCAGCTCTCCGTGGTCGCCGACCGCGCGGGCGTCTCGGTGTACGCGCCCGAGCCGGGCAACGGGGTCGGCGACCCGGTCAAGGTCGCCAAGGACTCCGTCGAGTACGCGAGGACCAAGCAGCACGACGTCGTGATCGTCGACACCGCGGGCCGCCTCGGCATCGACGAGGAGCTGATGAAGCAGGCCGCGGACATCCGCGACGCCGTCAGCCCCGACGAGGTCCTCTTCGTCGTCGACGCGATGATCGGGCAGGACGCGGTCAACACCGCCGAAGCCTTCCGTGACGGTGTCGGCTTCGACGGCGTGGTCCTCTCCAAGCTCGACGGCGACGCCCGCGGCGGCGCGGCCCTCTCCATCGCGCACGTCACCGGCAAGCAGATCATGTTCGCCTCGAACGGCGAGAAGCTGGACGAGTTCGACGCGTTCCACCCGGACCGTATGGCGTCCCGCATCCTCGACATGGGTGACCTGCTCACCCTCATCGAGCAGGCGGAGAAGACGTTCAGCCAGGCCGAGGCCGAGAAGATGGCCTCCAAGCTGGCGAGCAGCAAGGGCAAGGACTTCACGCTCGACGACTTCCTGGCGCAGATGGAACAGGTCAGGAAGATGGGCAGCATCAGCAAGCTGCTCGGCATGCTCCCGGGCATGGGGCAGATCAAGGACCAGATCAACAGCATCAACGAGAAGGACGTGGACCGCACCGCCGCGATCATCAAGTCGATGACCCCGGGGGAGCGTCAGGACCCGGTCATCATCAACGGCTCACGCCGGGCTCGGATCGCACGGGGTTCCGGCGTCGAGGTCAGCGCCGTGAAGAACCTCGTGGAGCGGTTCTTCGACGCCCGCAAGATGATGTCGAAGATGGCGCAGGGCGGCGGGATGCCGGGGATGCCGGGCATTCCGGGGATGGGCGGCGGGCCCGGCCGTGCGAAGAAGAAGACGAAGCAGGCGAAGGGCAAGCAGCGGTCGGGCAACCCGATGAAGCGCAAGGCCGAGGAACAGGCGGCGCTGGCGCGCCGGGAAGAGGCGGCGAACGGCCTGCCGGCCGGGGGGCAGGACAAGTCGTTCGAACTCCCGGACGAGTTCAAGAAGTTCATGAGCTGACCCCTGGGCGGGGCGCGGTGCGTCTCCGGCGGGGTGCGGGACGGTGCCGCCGCCTCGCCCCGCCCGCCCTCGCACGCGGTAAAACCCGGCGACGTCGGCGATCATCCCCGGGATACTGGTCGCCCATGGATGAGGTCACAGTCGTTGTCGCCCATTCCGAGCGCGCGACCCTGCGCGTCGGCGATGTGTTCCTGAAGGTGGACGCCGATCAGGCGCGCATCGACGTCGAGATCGAGGCGATGTCCCTCGCGCCGGTCCCGACCCCGGAGGTCCTGTGGCGCAAGCCGCCCGTGCTCGCGATCGCCGCACTCCCGGGGACGACGGTCGGGCGCCTCGGCGGGCCGTCGACCGGGTCGTCGGCGGCGTGGGCCGCGGCGGGCGCCGCCATCCGGAGGCTGCACGACGCGCCGCTGCCGCCCCGGCCCGGCCGGGCCGGCCGGAGCATCGTCGCGCTGGCGGCGGAACTCGACGACGAGTGCGAGTCGCTCGTGACGAACGGCTTCCTGCCCGCCGACCTGGTCGCCCGCAACCGCCAGGTCGCCGAGGCCGCGCTCCGGCCGTGGACTCCGGCGTTCACGCACGGCGACCTGCAGGTCGCGCACGTCTTCGTCGACGGCGACGAGGTCACGGGCATCATCGACTGGTCCGAGGCGGGCCAGGGCGATGCCCTGTACGACCTCGCCACCTTCACGCTCGGACACGAGGAGCACCTCGGTGACGTCGTCGCCGGCTACGGCACCGACGTCGACCTCGACGTGATCCACGCGTGGTGGTCGTTGCGAAGCCTGCTGGCAGTTCGCTGGCTGACCGAGCACGGCTTCGACCCGTTCGCGCCGGGCTGTGAGGTCGACGTCCTGAGATCCCGGATGTGAGGCCGCGCGGGCCCGAATGCCACGCATGCGTTCTGACGCCCGGACAACTGACACCCCGTCGTTCCCGGAGGTCCGGAAACCTCCTTTTGTCAGGAGTTGTCAGCCGGTTGCTTGATGCTCTCGATGATTCGGGCGAAGCCTTCCTCTCCATGGCCCGCATCGATCTGGCGTTGGACGAGCCGCTGCACCATGGCCACTGCCTCGGTGCTGATGCCCTGGTCGGAGCTGGCGGCCAGGAGGTCACCGAGGTTGGAGAAGCCGAGGCTCTGCTGCCCTTCGACGGTGTAGTCCCCGCCGTCGATGACCGCGGCGAACCCTTCGAAGGCGCCGGTCATGGCGGTCAGCCACGGTGCGGCCTTGGCGGCGAACTCGCCCGCCGTCACGCCGGCCGGCGCGACCATGGCGGCGCCGTGCATGAATCCGGCGAACATGACGTACATGCCCGCGAGCAGGGCGAGGTCGTACAGGGACGCCAGCCCGGCGTCCTCACCGAAGTAGGTACTGGTTCCCCACAGGTCGAGCAGCGGCTTGTACCGATGGAAGACATCGGCCGAACCGCTGTAGAGGATCGATGCCCCAGGCCCGCCGATCATGTGCGGTACGGCCATGATGCCGCCGTCCAGATACGCGACCCCCGCTTGGGCGGCCCAGCGGGCCAACTCCCGTGACTGAGCGGGTGACGTCGTGGTCATGTTGACCAGGGTTCGTCCGGCCAGTTCGCCGGAGAGCGGATCGAGCACCTCATGGACCGACGCGTGGTCCAGCAGGCAGACGATCAGCAGTCGGCCGGCCCGGACCGCGTCGCCGGCCGTGTCGGCGGCCTTGGCGCCCTGCGCGACGAGGCCGTCCGCCTTCCCCGGTGAGCGGTTCCAGCATGTGGTCGCGTATCCGGCCTTCACCAGGGCGCCCGCGAGAGCGCTGCCCATGGCCCCCAGCCCGAGAACACTCACCTGAACGCTGTTGTCGGTTGTCATTTTTCGGCTCTCCCCCTCGTGTTCGTCCTTCGGCTCGATCCTCTCCGCAGCCAGTAGGGTTGACCAGTACGGACTAATTAGTCGGGTACTCACCCGTGAGTAAGTACCTCCTGGGGGGGCGGATGGCAGCGTCAGCGCGACGTGGTCCCTATTTCTGTGGCATCGACGCGGCGATGGACGTGGTCGCCGGCAAGTGGAAGTCGCTCATCCTCTGGGAACTGCACCACTACGGGACCCGCCGGTTCGCCGAGCTTCGACGCGGTCTGCCGGGTGTCAGCGAGAAGATGCTGATCCAGCATCTGCGGGAGATGGAAGAAGACGGACTCGTGCACCGTGAGGTGTACCGCGAGGTGCCGCCGAAGGTCGAGTACTCCCTGACGGAGCACGGCGTCTCGCTCAACGCCGCCCTTGCCTCCTTGGGAGAATGGGGCACCGAACGCATACGGCGGATCGGGGCCGAAAAGGTCTTCGGCGACGTTGCCGCCACAGCTCGGCCGTAGAAGTAGAGGCGGATGGGCCGGAGCGCGGACACAGGTCTCCCGGCGATCACGGAGCGTCGCACCATGGCGTCCCGGGCGCGAGCCCCGGAGCGCCACCCGGCGGCAACCCGCACGAGGAAACCGGCCCAGGCCCCGGCACCTGGAGGGACCCGCGCACACCGCGGCGAAGCCACGCCCACGCATCCGCTCCCACCGACGCCAGCGTCCCCGCGTCCGCCCGTAGTTCCGGGCCCGCGCCGTCAGGGCTGTACGTCAGGACCGGGACGTATTCGCGCGTGTGGTACGCGTGGCCGATCGTCGGGTCGTTGCCGTGGTCGCCCGTCACCGTCAGCCGGTCGCCCGCCCCGGACAGCAGCCCGAGCAGCGCCGACAGCCCCGCGTCGGTCTGTTCCAGGATCCGGCCGTAGCGGTCGGTGTCCTGCTGGTGTCCGGCGAGGTCCGTCTCCTGGACGTTGGCGACGACGAGCCCGTCGCCGGGGGCGCGTACCGCCTCCAGCGTGTGGGTCAGGACCTCCGCCGTCCCGACAGCCGGCCGCCGTACGGCGGCATCGCACGCCAGGATGTCCGCCGCCTTGCCGACGAGCGTCACCGGGATGCCCGCGCGGGCCGCCAGGTCCGGGAGCCGGCGGGTGTGGTCGATGTCCGCGCCCAGGTGCTGGACTTCGAGTCCGCCGTTGCGGTAGAAGCCGCTGGCCGGGGTGTCCAGGCCGACCGTGCCGCCGTCCCCGTCGCGTACGTACGTGCTGAGAGGCCCGTCCGCGTGGCCGCCGACCGCGATGACGCGGGCGACGGGTGCCACGGTCCGTACCGTACGGGCGATCGCGAGGATCCGGTCGAAGGGCAGGTCGTCCAGGCGGCCGGAGGCGTTCCAGTTGATGCCAGGGTCGGCCTCCAGGTTGTCGTGGACCAGGACCGCGCCGTCGACCAGGAGCAGCGGCCGGCCGTCGAGCGGTTCGGCACGGTGGCCGGCCGCGGACAGGGCCGAGATCACCTCGGGGAGGTGGTCGGCCAGCCGGGCCACCGTGACGCGGCTGAAGTCCGCGCCCATCATGGTCTGGTGGCCCGCGTATGTGTCCGCCCCCGGGTAGCCGAGCGCGGCGCGGCCCGCCGTCACCGGCAGCCGGGTGGACCGGGCCAGGTCGGGATGCGGATGGACGAGGCCGAGGCCCAGCTGTCCCAGCGCGGGCAGCCGCAGCGGGCGGCCCAGGGACGCGCGGCAGCGGTCCAGTACGTGCCCGCAGGTGTCGGCCGCGGCATCGCCCGGACGCAGCGCGCCCGCGTCCGGCATCGCGCCGATCCCGAATCCGTCGATGACGAGGATGACGGTCTTGCTCACGGTGGCTCCTTACAGGGCCCGGCCCCGCGCGTCGTACAGGCCGGTCAGCCGGGGGTTTCCGGTGGAGAGGCCGGTGACGACCGCGACGGTCGAGCGGGTGACGAAGATCTGCGTACGGAAGGCGAGTACGGCGGTGTCCCCGGCCCGCACCTCGTCGGCGGGGGGCGCGTCCAGCAGCCGGTAGTAGTCGATGTTCTCGGCGGGGGCGTCCTGGACCGGGAGGCGCAGACCGGTGCGGGGCAGCAGGGCGGTGCGGATGCCGGCGCGGCTGTAGAAGCCGCCGCCGTAGAGCGCGGGCCTGCCGTCCGCGAGGGTGTGGGCGACCTCGCTGACGTAGACGTAGGCGGGCTGTTCCGGCTGGTGCGGGTCGATCGCGTGGAGCGGGGTGGTGCCGGTGAGGGAGTGGCCGGGCTCGCCGTGGGTGGCGCCCCGTTCGGCCAGCAGGGGCAGCGTCGCCATGGAGGTGGCGCTGGGGGCGCTGAGCGCGACCGGGTGGTGGCCGCGGGCGGTGAGCAGTTCCCTTGCCTTGAGGGCGAGTTCGAAGTTGGGGGTGGCGGCGGGCAGGCCGGTGGCCGGGTCGCACAGGACGCAGGGGAACGCGGTGACCCCCGCGATACGGATCGACGGCAGCTGTTCGGCGGCGGACGCGAACTCGTCCAGCGCGTCCAGGGGCACGCCGCCTTCCTGCCCCGGGTAGACGGAGCCGGGAACGCCTTCGAGACGTACGAACACGTCCTGGACGAAGCCCAGTTCACCGGCGGCCGCCGAGACGGCCCGCGCGTTGGCGAGATCGAAGACGGTCACCGCCTCGGGCCGCCAGGCGAGCAGCTCGGGCAGGTCGCGGCGCGGGATCTGCACGAGATGGCCGAGGTTGCCGGCCCCCGCTCCGGTGGCGTGCAGGGTGCGGGCCTCGGAGGGGTCGATCGCGGCGAACCGCGGGATGTGCCGGGCGACCGCCCGGATCAGCTCGGGGTTGCGGCCGAACTGTTTGACCACGAACCACAGCGAGAGCCCGAGCCGTTCGGCCTCGGCCGCCAGCAGCGCGGCGTTGCCCTCGACGGCGTCCGCGTCCATGACGTACGTGTCGGGCGGGATGGCACCGGAGCGGTGCAGCGCGGTCGCCGTGTCGACGAGCGCGGGGTTGCGGGTGAGGACGGTGTCCAGGAACACGATCAGCCCTTCAGGTCGTGCAGCGAACGGCGGAGGATCCCGATCACGAGATCGGCTCCGGCCCGCATGGGGTTGATCCGTACGGTCCAGTCGGCGAGCTCGGGGGAGTCGTCCAGCGACGAGCCGGACATCCGGTAGACGAGCGGGGCGATCTCGTAGCGGGAGTTGGAGCCCACGGGATAGGGCGCGGCGCCGTACCGCGCGGCGACGGCGGGCAGCTCACGGGCGACCGGACGGTCGAGCCGTACCAGCAGACAGCGGTCCTGGGCGTTGGCGACGCGTACCTCGGCGACGCCCGGCACCTCACCGGCGGCGAGCCGCTCCGCGATCTCCGCGCCGACCCGGGACTGGAGCGCCCACAGGACGGGGACGTGGGTGAGGGCGCGGAGCGCGTCGAGGGCCTGGTGGCCCTGGACCTGGCCGCCGCCCGAGTAGTTGTCGGCGCGGACGTGTCCGACGAGATCGCGGGTGCCGACGACCGCGCCGACGCCTTCGGGGCCGTGCAGTTTGAAGAGGGAGAAGCAGGAGGCGTCCGCGCCCAGTTCCACCCCGGAGGCGGGTACGCGCATCACCGCGTAGTTGTCGTCGACGACCGTGCGGACCCCGGCGGCGCGGCAGGCCGCGAGGACCTCGCCCGGATCGTAGGAGTCGGCCAGTCGCTGCCGGGTGTGCTGGACGTACGCCCAGGAGAACGCGCCGGACTCCAGGGCCCGGCGGAGCGCCGCGGGGTCGTTGAAGTCGGCCTCGGTGGTACGGACCCCGAGGCCGCGCAGGGTGACGGCGGTCGTCCGGTAGACCGGGGCCCGGTGGATCAGCAGCGGGTCGCCGGGGGAGACGGCCGCGGCGAGCGCGGCGCGGATCGCGCCCGTACCCGCGCCCTGGACGAGCGCCGCGTCCTCGGCGCCGAAGTAGTCGGCGAGTACGGCCTCGACGCGGGCGGTCGTACGGGGGCGGCCGAGACCCGGTACGACACCGGCGTCCGCCTCGAAGAGCCGTGGTCCCTCGAAGTGCGCGGCGGTGCACTCCAGGAGGCGGAACTGCCGCTGGGCCGCGTCCTCCAGGGTGACGGTCGCCAGCGGGAAGGTCCGCGGGAGCACGGGCATCTCAGATCTCCTCGGTGTCGGTGTCGGTGTCGGTGTCGGTGTCGGTGTCTACGTCTGCGTCGGTGGCCGGGGCGTCGTCCGTGTACGCGCCGGTCAGGAAGCGCAGCGGATTGCGCCGGGTCAACAGGTCGATCAGCTCGTCGTCCACGCCCGCCGCGCGCGCCTTGGGGAGGAAGGACCGGAAGAGATGGCCGTACCCCTGGCCGCCCTCCGACTCCAGATAGCCGTGGCGCGAGATGTCGCAGCTGAGCAGGGCGCGGTCCGCGTGACCGGCGTCCAGCAGGGCGAGCAGCAGGCGCAGCCGGGTGTCGTCGCTCTGGTAGGACTCCTTGCCGACGGTGTCGAAGGCGACGTACGCGCCGCTCGCCGCCAGTTCGCGGTGGACGGCGGGATCGTCCAGCAGGTCCTGGTGGCCGAGGCAGATCCGGTGCGGAGCCAGGCCCGTACCGGTGAGCAGTTCGAGCTGGGCGAGTCCGCCACGGCCGAGCTGGGCATGGGTGGCGACCGACAGACCGGTGGCGGCGGCGGCGTGCGCCGAGGCGAGCAGCGCCCGGCTCTCAGGCTCGCTGGGCCGGTCGCCATGGCTGCCGATCTCGCCGAGCACGCCGGGCCGGATCCCGGTGGAGCCGATCCCGTCGGTGATCTCCTGGATCAGGGTCTCGGTGAGCCGGCCGACGGACGTGCCGCCGATCTCGTCCGGGTGGAACGGCTCGTAGTACCAGCCGGTGGCCGCGACCACCGCGACCCCGGACTTCTCGGCGACGCGGGCCAGGGCGCGCGGGTCGCGGCCCATGCCGCGGCAGGTCAGCTCGATGACCAGGGAAAGCCCGAATTCGGCGCGCAGCGCGGTCAGTTCGGAGGTGACGGCGTCCAGGTGGCGCCCGGCGTCGAGGACGGCGGCGCCGTCGCCCGTACGGTCGAGATCGAGGACGAGATGTTCGTGGGAGAGTGCCGGGCCGCGCACGGCGGAGACGGGCAGCGGCCCGGCGACGGTGGTGAGATGAGGCATGAGCGTGGGGGTGCCTTCCTGGCGGTCCTGTCCGGACCGTCGCGGGGTCAGCCCTTGAGGGGGGTGAACAGGTCCAGCCAGTAGAGGAGGTTGAGGAGTACGCCGCCGACGATGACCGCCGCGGGCGCCGCCGCCATCCGCACCACGGGCCTGCCCATCGCCTCGTTGAGGAGATAGAGCCCGCCGACGATGAGGATCGCGAGTCCGCCGCCCATGACATTGGCCGCGAGCAGTGAGCCGAAGAGGATCGCCAGTTGCAGGGTGTCGGTGATCGCGCTCCGCAGATGCTCGGAGGAGTCCCGCACGCTCGGCAGCTTGCCCAGGACCTTGCCGATGGAGGACAGGGCCAGCACTTCGAGGGCGAAGACCACGGCGCCGACGACGGCCGCCAGGATCGGGTTGGGGAGCAGATAGCCGATGGGGTAGACGAGCGTGAAACCGGCGATGCCGTACGCGCCGGACGCGAGCGCGGTCGTCGCGATCAGCGGGATGAAGCCGAAGACCCGGTAGAAGTCGACCTGGGCGGCCTCGCTGTACTGGCCCTTGGCGATCAGGAAGCTGGTCGCCTCGCCGCCGCCGAAGATATGCATCTGCGCCAGCACACAGACTCCGGCGCCCAGCACCATGAACAGCGGCAGATACCGGCGCAGACGCAGCGCGCTGGCGCTGAAGAGCGAGGCCATCGGATCGTCCCCGGCCACCGCCCGCTGCCCCGTACCCGAGGTCTCCTCGCCCGCCGCCCGTGCGGCGGCCCGGTCCGCCGTGCGCTGGAGCAGGTCCTTCCGGACGGCGAAGCCGATGAGCAGCAGCACACCGGCCGCCATCGCCAGTGAGCCGGCGAAGACGTTGGGCCAGAGCTTCATCGTCATGATCACGAGCGCCAGCTCCAGCACGGCCGCCAGGCCGCCGCGCAGCCGCCCGAACTGCTTGGTGATGGCGAGCACAGGGAAGAGCGTGAACAGGAAGAGGATCGGCGTCGACATCTGCTGCATCGCCGTCAGGAAGTCGACGGGCAGATCGTGCGCGACGTCATTGGCCCCGTTGAGACCGAAGACGACCACGGCGCCCCAGGCGCCGCCGAGCAGCGGCGCGAGCCATTTCCTCGGCGCGAGGATGCCCAGGATGTCGGTGGGGAGGAAGAGCAGCCAGGGGTTGAGCACCCCGCTGGACAGCGCCATCGGGGCGCCGAGGCCGAAGATGAAGCCCGCCGAGAGGCCGAAGGAGACCGCGGTGGTGGCGGTCCGCTTGGAGCGTCCCTGGATGAAGTCGAGCATGAAGGGGCGTACGCCGTCGTTGAACACGGCCAGCGCCATGTGCGCGATGAAGGCGGTCAGCGCGCACAGGGCTATGACGAAAAGCTTCTGCGTCAGCGAGAAGTCCAGACTGGTACTCGCTGCGAGGACGGTGGTGCTCACGGGGTCTCTCCTCGGGTCCTGGCAGGTCTTCTCAGCCGCGCGCGGCGATCGCGCGGGCCATGATCGGGGCGATCACGTCGATCTGGTCGATGGCGAAGCCGAAGACCTTCTTGCCGTCCGCCAGCAGAGCGGTGACCTCGTCCTCGGCGGGGACGTGGCGGCCGAAGGTGTGGCAGAGCGGCCGGCCCAGGAGGCCGACCAGGATGCCGAGGGAGGCACCGGCGCCGGTGTGACAGGTGCCGAGGTAGTAGTCGGCCTGCCCGGCGCGGAGCTTCATCGCGGCGTCCATGTCGTTGGAGACCGTGATCTCCAGACCGCCGAGGGCGAGTGCGGAGACGGTGTTCGCGACCTCGGTCTTGCCGACGCCGCCGGTGAGGATCTTCGTCATGGCTGGGTCCTTCGCGCTACGAGTGAGAGGGGACCTACGGGAGAGATGTGGGATCTACGAGTGGGATGAGACCTACGAGTGGGGTGAGGCGGGCGAGTTCTGGGCCAGTACGGCGAGATGCAGGCCCAGGAAGTTGATCTCGGAGTCGGGGAGCGGAGCACCCAGCTCCCGTTCGGCGCGTACGGAGACCGCGCGGGCGCGGGCCACGGCCTCGGGGTGGTCCGCGAGTTCGGCCGCCACCTGCCCGTCGGTCCTGAACTCCTCGATCGGCGCGCCGTCGAGCAGCCGGTCGAGGGCCATCATCAGATGGCTGGTGAGCATCCCCGCCGTGGCCTCGGTGACGGTATGGCCCTCGGCGGCCAGGGAGTCCAGCTCCCCGGTCACGAACGCGGCGACCTCGGGCCTGACCTGGCCGCTCTCGCGGAACAGCCGGACGCGGAGGGCGAGCTGGTCGTCCATGGGCTTGGGTCTTCCTTTCCTTCGATCAGATTCCTCGGGTCCGGTTCCTTGGGTCCGGTCCTCGGGGGTAACGAAGAGACAGTAACCAGGATTTTGTATTTTGAGCCGACGCGTCGACGCGCGGGGTGTCCTTTCGCGTGGCCGGGGCGGTGGCGGTCAGTACGAGGGCGTGCGCTCACCGCGCAACACCTCGGCCTGGAGGGAGGTGACGACCGACAGATCGAGGGACTCGCGTACGGCGCCGAGCGCCTTCGCCCCCTCCGTCCTGCCGATGATCGCCGCGCTGGAGTTGCGCAGCGACAGATCGCGGGTGACCTCGTCGCCGAGCGGCAGGACGTCCACGCTCATACCGAGCAGCCCCTGCACCTCATCGAGGTTCCAGACGGTGGCGTCGGCCAGATCGTGTTCGAACAGATCGCGCAGCTGCATGTACGACGCCTCGATCCACTCGATGTCCGAGCGCCCGGCGAACGCGCGCTCGGCGAGCATCCGCTGATCCTCCGAGGCGTGGTCGACGGCGACGCGCAGCCCCGGGATCTCCGGGTCCGAGCCGCGCCGCAGCAGCAGGCCGTGCGCCCCGACATAGGTGGCCGGGCCCAGATCCGCGACCAGCTCGACGGGATGGTCCTCGATCAGCCGGTCGGCGGCGAAGCGCGACAGGACGACGAGATCGACCTTGCCTTCGAGGAGGGCGGTCGTACGGGCGCCGGCGCCCCGCATGAAGGTGATCGCGAAGGGCGCGCCGGCCTCCTCGAAGGCGGCGCGCAGCCCTGTCGCCAGCCCCTCGTACCGGCGGGAGTACGGCAACGGCATCGCGGCGAGGAGCGTGCCGAGCCCGGAGAGCCGCCACAGTATGGAGCGGTCCGAGCGGACGAGGAAGGTGCCGAGATGGCCCCGGGCCGTCGTCTCGATCGCCTCGGCGTTCTCCAGCAGCTGGAGCGCGGCCTGGACGGTGCCGTTCCCCACGCCCAGCTCCACGGCGAAGTCCCGCACGCGCGGCAGCCGGGTCTCCGGCTCGTGGTTCAGCAGGAGAACCGCCAGCTGCCGGGCCGCGAGGCCGTTGCGGGTCAGGAAACGCTCGTCGAAGCCAGTCACGGATGCGACAGTAAACAGAATTCCGGATACTGTCCAGGGTTTAGTACCGGTCCGTTATGGGCGGCTCTCAGGGCGTACGGGCAATCAGATACCGGAAGACGTTCGGCATCCAGACCGTGCCGTCACGGCGCAGATGCGGATGGAGCGCCTCGCCGATCTCCTTCTCCACCAGCCGGCGGTTCGTCGTCCGGATCGCGCCGTCGAACACCCCTGTCGACAACAGGCCGCGGACCGCGCTCTCCTGGTCCGCGTACCCGAACGGGCAGGCCACCCGCCCCGAACCGTCCGGCTTCAGCCCGGCCCGCGCCGCGACCTCCTCCAGATCGTCGCGGTGCCCCGGCCGCCGGGCGCCCCTGCGCGGGCGGTCGCCCAGCCGACCCGCGACCCGCAGGACGCCGTCCGTGGCGCAGCGCTCCGGCGGACCCCAGGCCGCGAGCACCACGGGCGTGCCGCGCCGGGCCAGTGGTATCGCCTCGTCGAGCGCCGGCCCCAGCCCCTTCGCGTCGCCCGCCACGGAGCCGATCGGCTGGAAGGCGGTGATCAGGTCGTACGGTGAACGGCCCGGCCCCGGCGCGGCGTCGGCCATCCGGTCCACCGGCAGCAGTGTGCCCGTGTCCGCCGCCCGGTCCGTCCGGCCGTCCCGCTCCAGGTCGGCGCGGAGCCGCTCGCGGGCCAGTGCCAGCCGCTCGTTGTCGGAATCGACGCCGGTCACCCGCGCACCCCGCGCGGCCGCGAGCAGCAGGGCGAGCCCCGAGCCGCAGCCGAGACCGAGCACCCGGGTCCCGCTCCGGACCTCCAGGCGCTCGTACACCGCTTCGTAGAGCGGCACCAGCATCCGTTCCTGTATCTCGGCCCAGTCGCGGGCGCGCGCGCCCGCCTCGGCGGAGACCGCCGGTGCCGTGACCGCGTTCGAGAGCTGCTGGTGGTGCCCGCCGAGCGTACGTGTCATGGATAGCGCCCCAATCCGCCGAGAGGTCGGTCGTGCCCTGATGGACTCCCCCCGTGTGCATGCGCGCGTTCTTCCCCCGTATGCCAGAGAACTCCCCATCCGTGCCCGCGTCCAGTGGGCGGCGGGCAAAGCGTGTATGCCCCGGGCGTGCGCTCCCGCGCGCATGGCCGGTTCCTTTCGTCCCAGCCCGTACGATGCCCGCCATGGCGAAGGCACCTGTTCTCACGCCCCGGGCCGACGACTTCCCCCGCTGGTACCAGGATCTGATCAACAAGGCCGAACTGGCCGACAACGGGCCGGTGCGCGGCACGATGGTGATTAGGCCATATGGGTACGGTCTGTGGGAGCGGATGCAGCAGGAGCTGGATACCCGCATCAAGGCCGCCGGCGCCTCGAACGCGTACTTCCCGCTCCTCATCCCGCAGTCGTATCTGACCCGGGAGGCGGCGCACGTCGAGGGGTTCGCGCCCGAACTGGCGATCGTCACGCACGGCGGCGGCAAGGACCTGGAGGAGCCGGTCGTCGTACGGCCCACCTCCGAGACGATCGTCAACGAGTACTTCGCCAAGTGGGTGCGCAGCTACCGCGATCTGCCGCTGCTGATCAACCAGTGGGCCAATGTCGTCCGCTGGGAGATGCGCCCCCGCGTCTTCCTGCGCACCACCGAATTCCTCTGGCAGGAGGGCCACACCGCCCACGCCACCTACGAGGACGCCAGGGACTATGCCGCGCACATCCACCGCGACGTCTACGCGGACTTCATGACCGAGGTCCTCGCGATCGATGTCGTGCTGGGCCGCAAGACCGCGCGCGAGCGCTTCGCCGGAGCCGTCAACACCCTCACGCTCGAAGGGATGATGGGCGACGGCAAGGCCCTCCAGATGGGCACGAGCCACGAGCTGGGACAGAACTTCGCGCGAGCCTTCCACACCCGGTATCTGTCGAAGGAGGGCACCGAGGAGCTGGTCTGGCAGACCTCCTGGGGCGCCTCGACCCGGATGGTCGGCGGACTGATCATGTCCCACGGCGACGACGACGGACTGCGCGTCCCGCCGCGGCTCGCCGCCGTGCAGGCCGTCGTGCTGGCCATCAAGGGCGACGAGCCGGTCCTGGCCGCCGTCCGCGAGACCGCCGACCGCCTCCGGCTCGCCGGCGTCCGGGTCCGGATCGACGACCGCACCGACATCCCCTTCGGCCGCCGGGCCGTCGACTGGGAGCTGAAGGGGGTGCCCGTACGGATCGAGATCGGCCCGCGCGACCTGGAGAACGGCACCGCGATGCTCGTACGCCGGATCCCGGGAGGCAAGGAACCGGTGGCGGCCGGCGCCCTCGCCGGGCTGCTGCCCACGGTCCTGGAGGACGACCAGGCGCTGCTGCTGACGGAGTCCAGGGCGCGCCGTGAGGCCCGCACCGCCGACGTCTCCACCGTCGAGGAGGCCGCCGAGGCCGCCGCCGCGGGCGGCTGGGCACGCATCCCCTGGGCGACGCTGGGGGCCGGGGGAGAGGCGGCTCTCGCCGAGCGCGGGGCCTCCGTGCGGTGCCTGGTCGCGGAGGACGGGGCGGTGCCGGAAACGGATGATGAGGCGGGTAGTGTCGCCATTGTGGCCCGCGCGTATTGAGCGGATCCGTCACCAGGCGTCCACCGAGTCCCCCCGCCGGAACCCCTTCCGCGGGGAGCCCCTCTCGAAGGGGAGAAGCTCCTCTTCAAGAGGAAGCGCCGGTGTACGTAGATCGTCTACGCGTCGAAGCGTACGAGACGCTACGTACCACCTTGGTAGGAGCTGTGAGACTTCTCCGCAGATCAGCGCACCCGCCCTCGTCCGGACGCATCAATGGCAACTGACGGGTACGTGCAAATTATTTGGGATGCCCCGTAATGGAACCCGGGAGCCTTCCGGCTCGTTGTTCACGACGTGAGCACGACACCACCTGTTCTCGCCGCAGAGCTGGCGCAGGCGTGGGCCGATATTCAGCGGTCCCACCCCGAGCTGCCGGATCTTGCCGCGCCAGAGTCCCTGATCGGAGAGTCGTCGTCCGCCTGTGGCGCCGAGCTCTCTTTCGAACGACTGCTTCACGAAGCGGTCCATGGCATCGCCGCGGCCAGAGGTGTCCGGGACACCTCGCGGGCCGGCCGCTATCACAACCGCCGATTCCTGGCGATCGCCGAGGAGATGGGCCTCGACCATCCCGAGGAGCCGCATCCCAGCAGTGGTTTCTCCCTGGTCTCGCTCAGCCCCGAGGCGAAGCGGCGGTACCGCCCCACGATCGAGCGATTGCAGCGCGCCCTCAAGGCGCACACGGTCGCGACGGCCGCCGACACCAAGCGCAGCTTCCGCGGCCCGGCCGCCAGACACGGCTCGTCCGGCGGCGGGGTGCGCGTCAAGGCGGTCTGTGACTGCGGGCGGAACGTACGGGTCGTACCGTCGGTCCTCGCCCAGGCCCCGATCGTCTGCGGCGGCTGCGGCAAGCCCTTCCGCATCCCCGAAGTGGTCGGCGCCGCGGGCTGAGTCACCGGCCGTCCCGGACGCTCCCGCCGCCTGCCCGCCACCGGGTCATGCCCGGTCGCGGGCGTATGGCAGAATGGCCAGCTGTACTCGACAGTCGCACAGGACCCCTCTCTCCTCCGGCTGACGCGTCCATCGGGCGGATCGGGTACCGCAACCCCACGCGGCATCCCGTTGTGCCCAACCACGTCAAGACCAGGAGACACCACTCCAGTGGCAGTCAAGATCAAGCTGAAGCGTCTGGGCAAGATCCGTTCGCCTCACTACCGCATCATCGTCGCCGACTCCCGTACCCGCCGTGACGGCCGGGCCATCGAGGAGATCGGTCTGTACCACCCGGTGCAGAACCCCTCGCGCATCGAGGTCGACTCGGAGCGCGCGCGTTACTGGCTGTCCGTCGGCGCCCAGCCGACCGAGCCGGTTCTCGCGATCCTCAAGCTCACCGGTGACTGGCAGGCGCACAAGGGCCTGCCGG
Organism: Streptomyces sp. L-9-10; assembly: GCF_004151105.1. GTDB lineage: Bacteria > Actinomycetota > Actinomycetes > Streptomycetales > Streptomycetaceae > Streptomyces. The sequence continues at coordinate 122,868 of NZ_PHRF01000152.1, read as the reverse complement.
CCCCCGCGCCGCTGCTCCAGCCGGAGCCGAAGGCCGACAAGCGCGCCCTCTTCGAGGCCGCCGCGAAGGACGCCGGCGACGAGCCCAAGGGTGAGGCGATCACTCAGAAGGCCAAGAAGTCCGACAAGAAGGCCGACGAAGCCGGGACCGAGTCCTCGGCCGCCGCCGAGTCGACCGAGGCCTGAGCATGCTCGAGGAGGCTCTCGAGCACCTCGTGAAGGGCATCGTCGACAACCCGGACGAAGTGCAGGTGGCCTCGCGCACCCTGCGCCGCGGCCGTGTGCTGGAGGTCCGGGTGCACCCGGACGACCTCGGCAAGGTGATCGGCCGCAACGGCCGCACCGCACGTGCTCTGCGGACCGTCGTGGGCGCCATCGGCGGCCGTGGCATCCGCGTCGATCTCATCGACGTGGACCAGGTCCGCTGAGACAGCAGGACACCGGCAGGGGCCGGGAGGGCCATGGCCTTCCCGGCCTTCGCTGTTCCCGGTGCGTGATCGTGAACAAGAAGGTGGAGTGTCAGTGCAGTTGGTGGTCGGGCGGGTGGGCCGCGCCCATGGGATCAAGGGCGAGGTCACCGTCGAGGTACGTACGGACGAGCCCGAACTGCGGCTCGGGCCCGGCGCCGTACTCGCCACGGAGCCGGCCCAGGCCGGACCGCTGAGGATCGAGACGGGCCGGGTGCACAGCGGCAGGCTGTTGCTGCGCTTCGAGGGCGTACGCGACCGTACGGGCGCCGAGGCGCTGCGCAATGTCCTGCTGATCGCGGAGGTCGACCCCGAGGAACTCCCCGCGGACCCCGAGGAGTTCTACGACCATCAGCTGATGGACCTGGACGTGGTGCTCGCCGACGGCACGGAGATCGGGCGGATCACCGAGATCTCGCATCTGCCCTCGCAGGACCTGTTCATCGTGGAGCGGCCGGACGGCAGCGAGGTGATGATCCCCTTCGTGGAGGAGATCGTCACCGAGATCGACCTGGAGGAGCAGCGGGCCGTCATCGACCCGCCGCCGGGGCTGATCGACGACGGGGCGGAGATCGCTTCCGGCCGGGACGGCGACTCCGGGGCCGCGGGCACCGGCGAGGACGGCGTGTCCGGTACATCCGGCGAGGACGGCGCGTCCGGCAGGGACGGCGGCTGATGCGGCTCGATGTGGTCACGATCTTCCCGGAGTACCTGGAACCGCTGAACGTCTCGCTCGTCGGCAAGGCCCGCGCGCGCGGGCGACTCGACGTGCACGTACACGACCTCAGGGAGTGGACGTACGACCGGCACAACACGGTCGACGACACCCCGTACGGCGGCGGTCCCGGCATGGTCATGAAGACCGACCCCTGGGGCGACGCACTGGACGACGTCCTGGCGGGCGGCTACGAGTCGGGCGCCCGTGGCCCGGTCCTGGTCGTCCCCACCCCCAGCGGCCGCCCCTTCACCCAGGAACTGGCCGTCGAACTGTCCGAGCGGCCCTGGCTGGTCTTCACCCCCGCGCGTTACGAGGGCATCGACCGCCGGGTCATCGACGAGTACGCGACCCGGATACCGGTGGTCGAGGTCTCCATCGGTGACTATGTGCTCGCCGGCGGCGAGGCCGCCGTACTGGTGATCACCGAGGCCGTGGCCCGGCTGCTGCCCGGCGTGCTCGGCAACGCGGAGTCGCACCGCGACGACTCCTTCGCCCCCGGCGCGATGGCGAATCTGCTGGAGGGCCCCGTCTACACGAAGCCGCCGGAGTGGCGCGGACGCGGGATTCCCGAGGTGCTGCTCAGCGGCCACCACGGCAGGATCGCGCGCTGGCGGCGGGACGAGGCGTTCCGGCGCACCGCCCTCAACCGGCCCGATCTGATCGAGCGCTGCGACCCGGCGTCCTTCGACAAGAAGGACCGCGAGATGCTCTCCATCCTGGGCTGGGCGCCGGAGCCCGGCGGCCGATTTTGGCGCAGGCCCGAGGCCATGGAAGAATAGGCCGCTGCTGTACGTCCGGTGTGCGCCCCTGCCACAGGGGGAACGACGCCCGCCCGACGCGAACGGCACATCAGACTCTCTCGATATCCGCTGATGACCTGTGGCATCAGCGAGGAAGCAGACCTTCATGGCCAGCCTGCTCGACGTCGTCGACGCATCGTCGCTCCGCAGCGACCTCCCCGCTTTCCGTCCCGGTGACACCGTGAACGTCCACGTACGCGTCATCGAGGGCAACCGCTCCCGTATCCAGCAGTTCAAGGGCGTGGTCATCCGCCGCCAGGGCTCCGGTGTCCGTGAGACCTTCACGGTCCGCAAGGTCTCCTTCTCCGTCGGCGTCGAGCGCACCTTCCCGGTGCACAGCCCGATCTTCGAGAAGATCGAGCTCGTGAGCCGCGGTGACGTCCGTCGCGCCAAGCTGTACTACCTCCGTGAGCTGCGCGGCAAGGCCGCGAAGATCAAGGAGAAGCGCGACAGGTAAGCCCGCCGCGTCCGGGCCGGCCCGGACGCGCACCGGGTCCACAGGGCCGCCGGATAAGATCTGGCCCCGATGGACACCGAAGCACGACAGACGGAGCGCGATCGCTCTTCCGCGTCCCACGACGGGACGGAAGAGGGGTCGCGCTCCGCGTGTTCCCCCCGTTCCTCCCGGAGGCTATCCCGGCTGCCCGGACTGTCCGGGCTCTCCTGGGGAAGAGTGGGGCTGCTCGGGCTCGTCTGCGGTGTCTTCGCGCTGCTCCTCAGCAACTTCGTGGTGCAGCCGTTCCTGATCCCCAGCGGTTCGATGGAACCCACCCTCCAGGTCGGGGACCGGGTACTCGTCAACAAGGTGGCGTACCGTTTCGGTACCGCGCCGGAGCGCGGTGATGTGGTGGTCTTCGACGGCACCGGATCCTTCGTCCAGGAGCCGTCGAGCGAGAACCCCGTCACCGGGCTGCTGCACGGGGCGGCCGCGGCCCTGGGTCTCGCCGAGCCCGCCGAGACCGACTTCGTCAAGCGCGTGGTCGGTGTGGGGGGTGACCGCGTGGTCTGCTGCGACAAGGGGGGCAGGGTCGAGGTGAACGGCCGGGCCGTGGACGAGCGGTATCTGTACGCCGGTGACGCGCCCTCCAGCGTCCCCTTCGACATCGTCGTACCGCAGGGCACCCTCTGGGTGATGGGCGACCACCGCAGCAACTCCCGCGACTCCCGTGACCATCTCGGCGACCCCGGCGGCGGCATGGTGCCCGTGGACAAGGTCATCGGACGGGCGGACTGGATCGGCTGGCCGCTGGGCCGCTGGGCCGTCCTGGAGCCGACAGGGGCCTTCCACGGTGTACGGAACCCGGGTGACGAGGCGGCCCCGGGTGACGAGGCGGTCCCGGCCGCCATAGGGACCCCTGCCCGGGGCGGTGTCCATGGGTAAGCGGGGGCGCCGTCGCCCTCCCAGCCATGGGGCCGACACCCGGCTGCCCACCGGCTCCCGGCCCACCACCGGCCGGACGCTGCCGGGGCGCGCGGAGCGCCGTAAGCTCGCCCGCCGGGTCAAGCGTCGCCGTCAGAGGTCCGCGGCGAAGGAGATACCGCTCCTCATCACCGTGGCGGTGCTGATCGCGCTCGTCCTCAAGACCTTCCTGGTGCAGGCGTTCGTGATCCCCTCGGGATCGATGGAGCAGACGATCAGGATCAGCGACCGGGTGCTGGTGGACAAGCTCACGCCGTGGTTCGGCTCGAAGCCGGAGCGCGGCGATGTCGTGGTCTTCAAGGACCCCGGCAACTGGCTTCAGGACGAGAAGCCGGCGCCGGACAACTCGCCCATCGTGATCAAACAGGTCAAGCAGGCGCTGACGTTCATCGGACTGCTGCCGTCCGCCGACGAGCAGGATCTGATCAAGCGTGTCGTCGCGACCGGCGGGGACACCGTCAAGTGCTGCGACCGGGACGGCAAGGTCACCGTCAACGGCACGCCGCTGACCGAGCCGTATCTGAACCCCGGGAACGCGCCCTCCACGATCCCCTTCGAGGTACGGGTGCCGGCCGGACGCATCTTCGTGATGGGGGACCACAGGTCCAACTCGGCCGACTCCCGCTTCCACCTCCAGGAGGCGGACAAGGGGACCGTCTCGGAGGACGAGGTCGTGGGCCGCGCGGTCGTCATCGCCTGGCCGGTCGGTCACTGGCGGCGACTGGAGGAGCGGGAGACCTACGCTTCGGTCCCGGATCCGCGCGCCGCGCCGACGACGGCACTGGGACCGTCCCATAGGCTGTCTTCCCAGGATCTGAACGGATTGATCCGGCTCCCGAGCCCTGCGGAACTCCCGCTCGTTATGGGAGTGGTGGGCCTGTCCCGTCTCCGGGGCAGGCGGTCGCACGGAGTAATCGCACGGAGTGAGGAGTGGATGTGGGGGATGTGGCGGTCGGCGCACGATCCGGACACGATGATCCCGAGGAGGGACACGAGCAGCTCGCCGAGTCGCCCGAGAACGTGACGGACAGGCGGATGGAACGCGGAAGCGGGTCCGGCGGGATCCATGACGGCGACAGGGACGGCGACGAAGACGGACCGGACGCGAGGAAACCGCGCTCCTTCTGGAAGGAGCTGCCCCTCCTCATCGGGATCGCGCTGCTGCTGGCGCTTCTGATCAAGACGTTCCTGGTGCAGGCGTTCTCGATCCCCTCGGACTCGATGCAGGACACCCTGCAACGGGGCGACCGGGTGCTGGTGGACAAGCTCACCCCCTGGTTCGGCTCCGAGCCGGAGCGTGGCGAGGTCGTCGTCTTCCATGACCCGGGCGGCTGGCTGGACAACACCCAGGCACCCGAGCCGAATGTGGCGCAGCGGTTCCTGAGCTTCATCGGGCTGATGCCGTCGTCCGAGGAGAAGGATCTGATCAAGCGGGTCATCGCGGTCGGCGGTGACACGGTGGAGTGCAAGAAGGGCGAAAAGGTTCAGGTCAACGGGGTTCCGTTGAACGAGACGGACTACATCTACCCGGGCAACACTCCCTGTGACGACAAGCCGTTCGGGCCGATCGACGTGCCCAAGGGCAGCATCTGGGTGATGGGCGACCACCGGCAGAACTCGCTGGACTCCCGCTACCACCAGGAGCTGACCGGTAACGGCACGGTCTCCAACGACGAGGTCGTCGGGCGCGCCTTTGTGGTGGCCTGGCCGGTCAACCGCTGGTCTCTGCTTCCGGTGCCCGGCACGTTCGACCAGTCCGGGCTGAGCGCGGCGGCGTCGGTGGCCTCGGCCGCGGTTCCGGGGGCGCTGGGCCTGGCCGGAGCGGTGCCGTTCGTCCTGTGGCGCCGAAGGAGGCTGACCCGGGGGCGTACCGCCGGGTAGGGTGCCGTCCCGGATCGTCGATCTCCGAGGATCATTCTCCGGAACGGTGAGTGATCGTTCTCCGGAACGGGGGGAGTGCTGGGATGAGCGGATCAGGACGAGCGGAACGTTCGAACGGCGGCCACGGCCGCCTCGGCAGTGTGCTGTCGGGGCTGGCCGTGGCCGTCGGCTGTGTGCTCTTCCTCGGCGGGTTCGGGTGGGGAGCCGTCGAGTATCTGCCGTACACCGTTCCGACCAATTCGATGGACCCGACCGTGAAGGCCGGGGACCGGGTGCTGGCACAGCGGATATCCGGCGACGAGGTGCGCCGCGGCGACGTGGTGGTCTTCAAGGACGCGGACTGGGCCAATATGCCGATGGTGAAGCGGGTGGTCGCGGTCGGCGGCGACAAGATCGCCTGCTGTGACGCGGACGGCCGGCTGACCGTCAACGGCACGGCGGTCGAGGAGCCGTATGTACAGGGAATGATCGGCGGGCGGGCGTCCACGACCGACTTCGACGCGACCGTGCCCGAGGGGAAGCTGTTCCTGCTCGGTGATGAACGCAGCGGTTCGCTGGACTCCCGGATCCATCTGGACGACGCGGGGCAGGGGTCGGTGCCGCGCTCGGCGGTCGACGCGCGCGTCGATGCCGTGGCCTGGCCGCTGGGCGGCGTGATCGAGCGGCCGGCGGGCTTCGCGGCGCTGCCGGGCGGGGTGTCCGGGCCGGGGCCGGTGCGGCTGATCGTGGCGGCGGTGGTGGCCGGGGCGCTGCTGATCTTCGGCGGGGCGGCGTACGGGCCGGTCGCCCGGTGGTTCTCGAAGCCGCGGGCCGGTGGCAGGAGCGGTGAAGGGGTGTCCGCGGGTGTCCGCTGAATCCGCCGGGGTCACCGGGGCCGCCGGGCCGGGTGGGGCCGCCGGATCGGATGAGACCGCTGCCGGGCCGGGTGGGCGAGCGCTGCGGAAGGTGGCGCGGGTGGTGCTGCTGGATCCGGAGGACCGGATTCTGCTCTTGCACGGCTATGAGCCCGGTGATCCGGACAACGACTGGTGGTTCACGCCCGGCGGGGGTCTGGAGGGCGACGAGACCCGGGAGCAGGCCGCGCTGCGCGAGCTGGCGGAGGAGACAGGGATCACAGAGGTGGAACTGGGGCCCGTGCTGTGGCGCCGGACCTGCTCCTTCCCGTTCGACGGGCGCCGCTGGGATCAGGATGAGTGGTACTTCCTGGCACGTACGACGCAGACCGAGACATCGCCCGGGGGGCTGACCGAGCTGGAGCTGCGAAGTGTCGCGGGGTTGAGGTGGTGGACCTCCGCCGAACTGTCGGCGGCGCGTGAGACGGTGTATCCGACCAGGCTCGCCGAGCTGCTGCGCACGCTGCTCGATGAGGGTCCCCCGGATGCGCCGGTGGACCTCGCCCCCGAGAGCGTCTAGGGGCGCGAGGGCCGGAGCACAATGGGGGGACGTACGGCTGAAGGGGAACATGCCATGAGCGCCGAGGACCTCGAGAAGTACGAGACCGAGATGGAGCTGAAGCTCTACCGGGAGTACCGAGATGTCGTCGGTCTGTTCAAATACGTGATCGAGACCGAGCGTCGCTTTTATCTCACCAATGACTACGAGATGCAGGTGCACTCGGTGCAGGGTGAGGTCTTTTTCGAGGTCACGATGGCCGATGCCTGGGTCTGGGACATGTACAGGCCGGCCAGGTTCGTCAAGCAGGTACGGGTGCTCACGTTCAAGGACGTGAATATCGAGGAGCTGAACAAGAGCGACCTCGAACTCCCCGGCGGCTGAAGGGCGTGATCGTGCCGGGGGCGATGGTGTGAAAGGGCGTCCCGAGTGAGGGTTCTGCCTCAGGGCGCCGGTGTGAGGGCGTCTGCGTGAGCGCGTCTGCGTGAGGGCTCGGGCGCGGGAGCGTCACGGACGAGTGAGCGAGTTTTCCACAACCGCCGGGTTGTCCACCAAGATCCACTAGTTGCGGGCGCTCGCGTCAGAGTCGGTGCCGGAGGTGGTGCCGGAATGAACGCGACGGGGGCACTGGGGCGGTACGGCGAGGATCTGGCGGCGCGGCGGCTGGCCGACGCGGGGATGACCGTGCTGGCGCGCAACTGGCGGTGCGGCAGGGTCGGCGAGATCGACATCGTGGCCCGCGACCGGGACAGCGGGGGCCGGGACGTACTGGTCGTCTGCGAGGTGAAGACCCGCAGGGCCGGCTGGTTCGAGCATCCGATGGCCGCGGTCACGCCGGTGAAGGCGGACCGGCTGAAACGGCTCGCGCACTGCTGGCTGGAGCGGTACGGCGGTCCGCCGCCCGGCGGGGTGCGGATCGATCTGATCGGGGTGCTGCTGCCCGGCCGGGGCGCGCCCGTGGTCGAGCATGCCCAGGGGGTGGCCTGATGGGGTTCGCGCGTGCGTGCTCGGTGGCGCTGCTGGGCGTCGAGGGCGTGGTGGTCGAGGTCCAGGCGGATCTGGAGCCGGGAGTGGCCGCCTTCACCCTGGTGGGGCTGCCCGACAAGAGCCTGGTGGAGAGCCGCGACCGGGTGCGGGCGGCCGTGGTGAACTCCGGGGGCGAGTGGCCGCAGAAGAAACTCACGGTGGGGCTGAGCCCCGCGTCCGTGCCGAAGGGCGGCAGCGGCTTCGACCTCGCCGTGGCCGCCGCGGTGCTCGGGGCCGCCGAACGGATCGATCCCAGGGCCATCGCCGATCTGGTGCTGATCGGGGAGCTGGGCCTGGACGGACGGGTCAGGCCGGTACGCGGGGTGCTGCCCGCCGTGCTCGCGGCGGCCGAGGCGGGCTACCGCCAGGTCGTCGTCCCCGAGCAGACGGCGGGCGAGGCCTCCCTGGTGCCGGGGGTGTCGGTCCTCGGCGTACGGACCTTGCGCCAGCTCATCGCCGTACTGACCGGCGAACCGGTGCCCGAGGAGCCGCCGGAGACCGCGCGGGGACGTCCCGACGCGATGCTCGCCGGGCTGATGGTGCCCGGCGCCGGGGTCGGCACCGGCCTGGCCACGGGCGCCGGGACGGACGACGGACACCGGCCGGATCTCGCGGACGTGGCGGGCCAGGAACCGGCCCGTACGGCGCTGGAGGTGGCCGCGGCCGGCGGGCACCATCTGCTGCTCCACGGACCACCGGGCGCGGGCAAGACGATGCTGGCGGAGCGGCTGCCCGGCGTCCTGCCGCCGCTGACAGGACAGGAAGCCCTGGAGGTCACGGCCGTGCACTCGGTGGCGGGCATGCTGCCGCCCGGCGAGCCGCTCGTCAGCGCCCCGCCCTACTGCGCCCCGCACCACTCGGCGACCATGCAGTCCCTGGTCGGCGGCGGGAACGGGCTTCCGCGGCCGGGCGCGGTGTCGCTGGCGCACCGGGGGGTGCTCTTCCTCGACGAGGCGCCGGAGTTCTCGGGCCGGGCGCTGGACGCCCTGCGGCAGCCGCTGGAGTCCGGCCATGTGGTGGTGGCACGCAGCGCCGGGGTGGTGCGGCTGCCCGCGCGGTTTCTGATGATCCTCGCGGCCAATCCCTGCCCGTGCGGGCGGCACACGCTGGTCGGGGCGGCGTGTGACTGCCCGCCCTCGGCGATCCGCCGCTACCAGGCCCGGCTGTCCGGGCCCCTGCTCGACCGGGTCGATCTCCGGGTCGGCGTCCAGCCCGTCCACCGCGCGGATCTGCTGGGGCAGGGCGGCAGGGGCGAGTCCACGGCGGCGGTCGCCGTGCGGGTACGGGAGGCCAGACAGCGGTCGGCGGCCCGGCTGGAGGACACACCCTGGACGGTGAACAGCGAGGTGCCCGGCCATGAGCTGCGTACGCGCTGGCCCGTCGCCCCCGGAGCGCTCGCCGCGGCCGAACGGGATCTGGAGCGTGGCCTGCTCACCGCGCGCGGCCTGGACCGGGTGCTGCGGGTGGCCTGGACGGTCGCGGACCTCGCCGGGCGAGCCCGGCCGGAATCGCGCGATGTGGCGCTGGCGCTGGAGCTGCGTACCGGCGTGGCCCGGGGTGCGGCGGCAGGAGCGGCGTCATGACCACCGTCACCCCGGCGGAGCGGCTGGCGCGGGCCGCGCTCACGCGGATTCTGGAACCGGGGGACGAGTGCGGCGGACAGTGGCTGCGGAGGTTCGGGGCGGCTCGGCTGCTGGAACTGCTCACCTCACCGGACGCCGGACCCGAGCAGCTCACCGAGGCCGGTGAGCGGCGGCTCGGCGGCTATCGGACACGGGCGGCGACGGCCCACCCCGAACGCGATCTGGCGGCGGTGAACACGCTCGGCGGCCGGTTCGTCTGCCCCGGCGACCGGGAGTGGCCCAGCCAGCTCGACGACCTGGAAGCCGCGGCGCCCATCGGGCTGTGGGTGCGTGGAGCGGCGGATCTGCGGCTCTGGTCACTGCGCTCCGTCGCGGTGGTCGGCGCCAGGGCGTGTACTCCGTACGGGGCACATATGGCGGCGAGTCTGGGCTCTGGTCTGGCGGAGCGCGGCTGGGTCGTGACCTCCGGTGGAGCGTTCGGTGTGGACGGCGCCGCGCACCGCGGTGCGCTGGCGGCCGACGGTGCCACCGTGGCCGTCCTCGCCTGCGGGGTCGACGTGGTCTATCCCCGCGGTCATACGGAGCTGATCGGACGCATCGCCGAACAGGGCCTGGTCATCGGTGAATTACCGCCGGGCGACCATCCCACCCGCAGCAGGTTCGTCCTCCGCAACCGCGTGATCGCCGCGCTCACCAGGGGCACGGTCGTAGTGGAGGCGGAGTACCGCAGCGGCTCCCTGGTCACCGCGCGCGCGGCGCAGCGGCTCGGCCGCTTCACGATGGGCGTGCCAGGCCCCGCCACCAGCGGCCTCTCGGCGGGCGTGCACGAACTGCTGCGCGGTGAGGGAGTGCTGGTCACGGACGCCGCGGAAGTGATCGAGCTGGTGGGAGACATGGGCGAGCTGGCACCGCTCCGACGCGGCCCCGTACTGCCCAGGGATCTGCTCGATCCGGTCAGCGCACGGGTACTGGAAGCGCTGCCCGCGCGGGGAGCCTCGCGGGGGCCGGAGATCGCGCGCGGCGCGGGCACGACCACGGACGAGGCGCTCGGCAGATTGTACGAACTGCACTCGTTGGGGTACGTCGAACGGCATGGCGACGGCTGGCAGTTGGCCGCCGCGCGGCGAGGCGGTACTTGACCTGGGGCATTCGGGTGAAAAGGTGATGCGGATGACCCCTGCCTCTCGATCCGTGACGCACCAGGGGCCGGCGCGAGCGGCGTCGGCCCCGGATCGACGGTGTGGTCGGCGGCGTCCGTCATGGCGGGTACGGGCGCCCGTTCCTCGCTCAGCGCGATGCGTCAGTCACGCTACGCTCACCAGCGTTCCGGCCCCCGAGACAGATGTCCCCCCGCACGTCACAGCAGAACGGCTCAAGGCGACCCATGCCCCAGCACACCTCCGGGTCTGACCGCGCGGCGGCGCCCCCTGCCGCCCGGAGCGGCGTGCGGCCCCCCGCGCCCTCGTCGCTCGACGAGTTGTGGCGGTCGTACAAGGCCACGGGCGACGAGCGGCTGCGCGAGCAGTTGATCCTGCACTACTCGCCCCTGGTGAAGTATGTGGCGGGCCGGGTGAGCGTCGGACTGCCGTCCAATGTCGAGCAGGCCGACTTCGTCTCCTCCGGGGTCTTCGGTCTGATCGACGCGATCGAGAAGTTCGACATCGAGCGGGCCATCAAGTTCGAGACCTACGCGATCACCCGTATCCGCGGCGCGATGATCGACGAACTCCGCGCCCTGGACTGGATCCCGCGCTCCGTGCGGCAGAAGGCCAGGGCCGTCGAGCGCGCCTACGCCACGCTGGAGGCCCAGCTGCGGCGTACGCCCTCGGAGCCCGAGGTCGCCGCCGAGATGGGGATCGCGCTGGAGGAACTGCACGCGGTTTTCAGCCAGTTGTCCCTGGCGAACGTCGTGGCGCTGGAGGAACTGCTGCATGTCGGCGGCGAGGGCGGTGACCGGCTCAGCCTCATGGACACCCTGGAGGACACCGCCGCCGACAACCCGGTGGAGGTCGCCGAGGACCGTGAGCTGAGACGGTTGCTCGCACGGGCCATCAACACCCTCCCCGACCGGGAGAAAACCGTCGTCACGCTCTACTACTACGAGGGCCTCACGCTCGCCGAGATCGGCCATGTCCTCGGGGTGACCGAGAGCCGGGTCAGCCAGATCCACACAAAGTCCGTGCTTCAGTTGCGGGCGAAGCTGGCCGACGTCGGACGCTGACGCTGTGGGGGCGCCCGCTCATCCGTAGAGTGGAGGCGTGCCCAGGATTCGAGCGGCCTCCGTGGCCGAGCACCGGACCATGCAACGAGGCGCCCTGCTGGACGCCGCGCGCTCCCTGCTGTCCGAAGGCGGTACGGACGCGCTGACCTTCCCCGCACTCGCCGAGCGCACCGGCCTCGCCAGGTCCTCCGTCTACGAGTACTTCCGCTCGCGCGCCGCCGTCGTCGAGGAACTGTGCGCCGTCGACTTCCCGCTCTGGGCGGCCGAGGTCGAGGCGGCCATGGCCGGGGCGCAGACGCCCGAGGCCAAGATCGAGGCGTATGTGCGCCGTCAGCTCGCGTTGGTCGGGGACCGGCGCCACCGCGCGGTCGTCGCCATCTCCGCGAGCGAACTGGACGCCGGGGCCCGGGAGAAGATCCGTGCCGCGCACGGCGGTCTGATCGCCATGATCGTGGAGGCTCTCGGTGAACTGGGCCATGAACAGCCCCGGCTCGCCGCCATGCTGCTCCAGGGCGTCGTGGACGCGGCCGTCAGACGTATCGAGCTCGGCGCGGCCGAGGCACCCCAGGAGATCGCCGAGGCGGCCGTCTCCATGGCGCTGCGCGGCGTACGGGGCTGAGCGCCCGGCACGTACACCGGCGGCACGTACACCGGCGGCACGTACACCGACGGCGCGTACGCCGGCGGATGCGCCGCCAGTGCCCATCGCGCGCCCCGCTGCGCTCGTTCCGGCTCCGGCTCGGGGACACCGAAGACCGGCAGGAGCCGCGACGGGCCCCGGCGCAGCAGCGCGCGGGGCAGCAGGGACAGCGGGTTCAGATGGACCCTGCCCCGCAGCAGACCCCAGTGCAGACATCCCGGCGCGCAGTGGGACGGAGCGTCCGCCATCGTGGCGACCCGCTGGCCCGCCGTCACTTCGTCTCCTACGGCGACGAGAGGTGACACCGGTTCGTAGGTGGTCCGCAGCGGCGGATCCCCCGTACCGGACAGCGTGATCGAGAGCACCCCGCGCCCCGCCACCTGGCCCGCGAAGGAGACCCGGCCCGCCGCCGCCGCGCGTACCGGCGCCCCGGCCGCCGCGGCCAGGTCCACCCCGCGATGACCGGGGCCGTACGCCGATGCGGGCGGCTCCCAGCCCCGCAGCACCGCCGGACCCGGACGCGAACCCACGGGCCAGGCCCGGCCCTCGCCGCCGCCGGGCGCCTTCGCGGCCACCGCCTCCGGCGCGGCCCACAGCCCGAGCGATGCCAGGACGACGGCGACGAGTGCGCCGAGCGCGACACGTACGAGCGGTACGCGGCGTGGGACGAGAAGGACGAGTGTGCCGAAGTGATTACGGAAAGTAGTCATGCCGTCCACGGTCCCGCATGGCGGCGCCATCGCGCTGATCATGAACGGGATCTGTGGAGTACCGACCGGTTGTGGACAACGCCGTCACCCAGGGGTGCGAAGGTCCCGTACACTTCTTGTGGCGATCCGGGTCACCGGGTCGACTTCGCACGCCCCGCCATCGGCCCTTTCGCGCCGATGTCAGCGCTTCTCGGTCTCGGTCTTCCGTGGCACAGCGCATCGGGGCGTCAGGCGCGACTGCCGTCCGGCGGACGCGACAACCGAGTATCTCAAGGAGTACGGCCATGGCCGTCGTCACGATGCGGGAGCTGCTGGAGAGCGGCGTCCACTTCGGTCACCAGACCCGTCGCTGGAACCCGAAGATGAAGCGCTTCATCTTCACCGAGCGCAACGGCATCTACATCATCGACCTGCTCCAGTCGCTGTCGTACATTGACCGCGCCTACGAGTTCGTCAAGGAGACCGTCGCGCACGGCGGCTCCATCATGTTCGTCGGTACGAAGAAGCAGGCCCAGGAGGCCATCGCCGAGCAGGCGACGCGCGTCGGCATGCCCTACGTCAACCAGCGCTGGCTGGGCGGCATGCTCACCAACTTCTCCACCGTCTACAAGCGCCTTCAGCGTCTGAAGGAGCTTGAGCAGATCGACTTCGAGGACGTGGCCGCCTCCGGCCTCACCAAGAAGGAGCTGCTGGTCCTCTCCCGCGAGAAGGCCAAGCTGGAGAAGACCCTCGGTGGTATCCGCGAGATGCAGAAGGTGCCCAGCGCCGTCTGGATCGTCGACACCAAGAAGGAGCACATCGCCGTCGGTGAGGCGCGCAAGCTCCACATCCCGGTCGTCGCGATCCTCGACACCAACTGCGACCCCGACGAGGTCGACTACAAGATCCCGGGCAACGACGACGCGATCCGCTCCGTCACCCTGCTCACCCGCGTGATCGCCGACGCCGTCGCCGAGGGCCTCATCGCCCGTTCCGGCGTCGCCACCGGTGACTCGAAGCCGGGCGAGAAGGCCGCCGGCGAGCCGCTCGCCGAGTGGGAGCGCGACCTGCTCGAGGGCGAGAAGAAGGACGACGCCGAGAAGCCGGCCGAGGCCAAGGCCGAGGCCGAGGGCGACGTCCAGACCTCCGCCGAGACGGAGAAGGTCGCCGACGCGGAGCAGGCCGAGGCCCCCGCCGAGGCTCCGGCCGCGGACACCGAGCAGGCCTGACCTTCCCCAGGTTCGGTAGTCGACGGCGGGGGCCCACCGGCCCCCGCCGTCCACCCGTAGATCCTTCAGACCTTCGAGAGAGAATTACAGATCATGGCGAACTACACCGCCGCTGACGTCAAGAAGCTCCGTGAGCTCACCGGCGCCGGCATGATGGACTGCAAGAAGGCGCTCGACGAGGCCGACGGCAACGTCGACAAGGCCGTCGAGCTTCTCCGTGTCAAGGGCCAGAAGGGCGTCGCCAAGCGCGAGGGCCGTTCGGCCGAGAACGGCGCCGTCGTCTCCCTCATCTCCGAGGACAAGACCTCCGGCGTTCTCCTTGAGCTGAAGTGCGAGACGGACTTCGTCGCCAAGGGTGACAAGTTCCAGACCGTCGCCAACACGCTCGCCGCCCACGTCGCCGCGACGTCCCCGGCCGACCTCCCGGCGCTGCTCGCCTCCGAGATCGAGGCCGGCAAGACCGTGCAGGCGTACGTGGACGAGGCGAACGCCAACCTGGGCGAGAAGATCGTCCTGGACCGCTTCGCGCAGTTCACCGGCGGTTACGTGGCCGCCTACATGCACCGCACCATGCCCGACCTCCCGCCGCAGGTCGGCGTCCTCGTCCAGCTGGACAAGGAGAACGCCGAGGTCGCCAAGGACGTCGCGCAGCACATCGCCGCCTTCGCGCCGAAGTACCTCAGCCGCGACGAGGTCCCGGCCGAGACGGTCGAGAACGAGCGCCGCGTGGCCGAGGCCACCTCGCGCGAGGAGGGCAAGCCCGAGGCCGCCCTGCCGAAGATCGTCGAGGGTCGTGTCAACGGCTTCTTCAAGGACGTCGTCGTGACGGAGCAGGCGTTCGCCAAGGACAACAAGAAGTCCGTCCAGAAGGTCCTGGACGAGGCCGGTGTCGCCCTGACGCGCTTCGTGCGCATCAAGGTCGGCGTCTGAGTCTGTACGCGATCAACCCAAGACCCCGATAGGGTCTGACGCAGTCGTCCGGGTACCTGCCGGGCGGCCGCAGATCTGACGAGGAGGCCATTGCCGCACAGGGAACCGCAAGGACCCCGGCAATGGCCTTCTTCGTATGCGCACGAGGAGATCTCCATGGAACAGGCCGACACAAGCGACGACGGCAAGAAGAGCGACGACGGCAGGAACCACGGCCGCGGACGCTTCATGCTGAAGCTGTCCGGTGAGGCGTTCGCCGGACGGGGAGCGCTCGGCGTCGACCCCGATGTCGTCCACGCCATCGCCCGCGAGATCGCCGCCGTCGTCCGTGACGGCGCCCAGATCGCGGTCGTCATCGGCGGGGGCAACTTCTTCCGGGGCGCCGAACTCCAGCAGCGCGGCATGGACCGGGCGCGCTCCGACTACATGGGCATGCTCGGCACGGTCATGAACTGCCTCGCGCTCCAGGACTTCCTGGAGAAGGAGGGCATCGACTCCCGTGTCCAGACCGCCATCACCATGGGGCAGGTCGCGGAGCCGTACATCCCGCTCCGCGCCGTGCGCCACCTGGAGAAGGGCCGCGTCGTGATCTTCGGCGCCGGTATGGGCATGCCGTACTTCTCGACCGACACCACGGCCGCCCAGCGCGCGCTGGAGATCGACGCCGAGGCATTGTTGATGGGGAAGAACGGGGTCGACGGGGTGTACGACTCCGACCCCAAGACCAACCCCGCCGCGGTCAAGTTCGACGCCCTGGAGTACGGCGAGGTGATCGCCGGAGATCTGCGGGTCGCCGACATGACCGCCATCACGCTGTGCCAGGACAACAAGCTGCCGATCCTCGTCTTCGAATTGCTGAAGGAAGGCAATATCGCGCGTGCGGTCAAGGGTGAGAAGATCGGCACGCTCGTGAGCGACCAGGGCACCCGGAGCTGATCCGGGGCCGCCCCGCACGGGATGGACAAAGCCCTGCCGGTCGGACACCGTGCAGGACAAGACGCGACGCAGGTTCCGCCGGCCGATTCGCACGCCGGGCCCACTCAAGACACGCAGGAGCAAGTGGTGATCGAAGAGACCCTCCTCGAGGCCGAGGAGAAGATGGAGAAGGCCGTCCTGGTCGCCAAAGACGACTTCGCCGCGATCCGCACAGGGCGGGCGCACCCGGCGATGTTCAACAAGATCGTGGCGGACTACTACGGTGCCCTGACCCCGATCAACCAGCTCGCCTCGTTCGCCGTACCCGAGGCGCGGATGGCCGTGGTGACCCCGTTCGACAAGAGCGCGCTGCGCAATATCGAGCAGGCGATCCGCGACTCCGACCTCGGAGTCAACCCGAGCAACGACGGCAACATCATCCGGGTGGTGTTCCCCGAGCTGACGCAGGACAGGCGCAAGGAGTTCATCAAGGTCGCCAAGACCAAGGCCGAGGACTCGAAGATCTCGATCCGCGCGGTCCGCCGCAAGGCCAAGGAGACCATCGACAAGCTGATCAAGGACGGCGAGGTCGGCGAGGACGAGGGCCGCCGCGCCGAGAAGGAGCTCGACGACACCACCGCGAAGTATGTCGCGCAGGTGGACGAGCTGCTGAAGCACAAGGAAGCCGAGCTGCTCGAAGTCTGATGAACGACTCTTCCCGGGGAGCCTCGTCGACAGCCGGATACTGGGGACCGACCGACCCGGGGGCTGTCCCGGCGGGTCCCGCATACGATGAGCATCCCGCACAGCAGACTCGGCCCATGCCCATCGTGCCCGACGGACCCGCCGACAGCGGGAACCAGGATGACGACCGGGGGGCCGCTCGGCCGGGCGGCCCCCCGTTCCGTGACAACACCCCGCAGGAGCCCATGGCAGCCCCTCCGCCACCCCCGCCGAAGAAGCGGGCCGGACGCGATCTGCGTGCGGCCATAGGGGTCGGTATCGGGCTCGGCGCGGTGGTCGCGGCCTCGCTCTTCATCGTCAAGGCCGTCTTCATCGGCGTCATAGCGGTCGCGGTGGTGATCGGGCTGTGGGAGCTGACCTCACGGCTCGACGAGAAGAAGGGCATCAAGGCACCGCTCGTGCCACTCGCCGTCGGCGGCGCCGCGATGGTCGTCGCCGGGTACGCGCGAGGGGCGGAGGGTGCCTGGGTCGCGATGGCCCTCACCGCGCTCGCGGTGCTGATCTGGCGGATGACGGAACCGCCCGAGGGCTATCTCAGAGATGTCACGGCGGGGGTCTTCGCCGCGTTCTACGTGCCGTTCCTGGCCACCTTCGTCGCGATGATGCTCACCGCGCACGACGGCCCGTGGCGCGTGCTGATGTTCCTGCTGCTGACGGTCGTCAGCGACACGGGCGCGTACGCGGTCGGCTGGCGTTTCGGCACACACAAGCTGGCGCCCCGTATCAGCCCCGGCAAGACCTGGGAGGGGCTGGCCGGAGCCGTCGGCTTCGCGATGGCGGCCGGTGCGCTCTGCATGGAGTTCATGATCGACGGCGGGGTCTGGTGGCAGGGACTGCTGCTCGGGCTCGCGGTCGCGGCCAGTGCCACCCTCGGTGATCTCGGCGAGTCCATGATCAAGCGCGATCTCGGCATCAAGGACATGGGCACGCTGCTGCCGGGCCACGGCGGGATCATGGACCGGCTGGACTCCCTGCTGCCCACGGCGCCCGTGGTCTGGTTGCTGCTGGTGCTCTTCGTGGGCTCCGGATAGTGCTCTCGTCCCCGGCAAGGTCGGCCCGTCGCGGCACTACCCGTACCGGTTACCCTGAAAGGGCTCGCCGCTCACGGGTGGCGGGCCCTTTTGAGCCCCGCGGCTGTGAAGCCGTTCCCGTGAGGTCTCCCGGCACCGGCACCGTCCTGCCGTACTCCCCGCCACAGCGGGGGTAGCCCGGCCTCGCCGCACCGAGGAGATTTGGTTTTTCATGGCCCCGCCGACACCCGGAGAACTCACTTTCGTCGCGCCTCGCGGAGCCAAGAAGCCCCCGCGGCATCTCGCCGACCTCACCCCCGCGGAGCGCCGCGAGGCCGTCGCCGCGATCGGCGAGAAGCCGTTCCGCGCCAAGCAGCTGTCGCAGCACTACTTCGCGCGGTACGCGCACGACCCCGAGCAGTGGACCGACATCCCGGCCGCCGCGCGCCAGAAGCTCGCCACGGAGCTGCTGCCCGACCTGATGTCGGTGGTACGGCACATCTCGTGCGACGACGACACCACCCGTAAGACCCTGTGGCGGCTGCACGACGGCACCCTCGTCGAGTCGGTGCTGATGCGCTACCCGGACCGGGTCACCATGTGCATCTCCTCGCAGGCGGGCTGCGGGATGAACTGCCCGTTCTGCGCCACCGGCCAGGCCGGTCTGGACCGTAACCTCTCCACCGCCGAGATCGTGCACCAGATCGTCGACGGGATGCGCGCGCTGCGTGACGGCGAGGTCCCCGGCGGCCCCTCGCGGCTGTCCAACATCGTCTTCATGGGGATGGGCGAGCCGCTCGCCAACTACAACCGGGTGGTCGGGGCGATCCGCCGGCTCACCGACCCCGAGCCGGACGGTCTGGGCCTCTCGCAGCGCGGGATCACCGTCTCGACGGTCGGTCTGGTGCCCGCGATGCTGCGCTTCGCCGACGAGGGCTTCAAGTGCCGGCTCGCGGTCTCCCTGCACGCGCCCGACGACGAGCTGCGCGACACCCTCGTGCCGGTCAATACGCGGTGGAAGGTACGGGAAGTGCTGGACGCCGCCTGGGAGTACGCGGAGAAGTCGGGCCGCCGGGTCTCCATCGAGTACGCGCTGATCCGCGACATCAACGACCAGGCGTGGCGCGGCGACCGGCTGGGCCGGCTGCTCAAGGGCAAGCGGGTGCACGTCAATCTGATCCCGCTCAACCCGACGCCCGGCTCGAAGTGGACGGCGTCGCGCCCCGAGGACGAGAAGGCGTTCGTCGAGGCGATCGCGGCCCACGGCGTGCCGGTGACCGTACGGGACACCCGGGGCCAGGAGATCGACGGGGCGTGCGGACAGCTGGCGGCCTCCGAGCGGTAGGAGCGCGGGAGGAGTCGGTACGGCGCCACGGGGTAACCTTGGCCTGAACGTATTGCATATTTTCCGACAGGGGAGCGCCACAGCGCTGAGAGTGCGGCACATGTCCGTGGGAGCGGGCAGCGGTCGCAGACCCTCTGAACCTTGCCCAGGTCATTCTGGGTAGGAAGTTCGGACACCACTCAAGCTGTAGCGCCCTGCCCGGAGTCCGGACCGTACGGACCCCGGGCAGGGCCGCGTCTTCTCCTGGACATCCCAGGAGGAAAGTCAGTGAGCAGTACCCGTATCCGTCCCCGCACCCGTACGCGTACCAGCACGAGAAGGGCGGCCGTCGGCGCGCTCGCCGCCGCGCTCGGCGTCTCGGCGCTCGCCGCCTGCGGCGGGTCCGGCGGCTCCACACCGTCCGGTGACGGCGGCAGCGGCGGTCCGGAGTCCAGGACCGTCACCCTCGTCAGCCACGACTCGTTCAACGCCTCGCCCGCCGTGCTGAAGGAGTTCACCAAGGAGACCGGTTACACGGTCAAGGTCCTGAAGAGCGGCGACGCCGGGGAGGCCCTCAACAAGGAGATCCTGACGAAGGGTTCGCCCCAGGGCGATGTCTTCTTCGGTGTCGACAACACCCTGCTCTCCCGCGCCCTCGACAACGGCCTGTTCACGCCGTACAAGGCGAAGGGCCTGGACCGCGTCGAGGAGAGCGCGCGGCTCGACAAGGACAAGAACCGGGTCACCCCGGTCGACACCGGCGACATCTGCGTCAACTACGACAAGAAGTACTTCGCGGACAAGAAGCTGGCGCCACCGCGGACCTTCGACGATCTGATCAAGCCCCAGTACAAGAACCTCCTCGTCACCGAGAACGCCGCGACCTCCTCACCCGGCCTCGGCTTCCTCCTCGGCACGGTCGCGCGGTACGGCGACAAGGGCTGGCAGGACTACTGGAAGAAACTGAAGGACAACGGAGTCCAGGTCGTGGACAGCTGGGAGCAGGCGTACAACGACAGCTTCTCCGGCTCCGCGGGCGGCAGGAAGGCCAAGGCCGACCGGCCGCTCGTCGTCTCGTACGCCTCCAGCCCGCCCGTCGAGGTGCTGTACGCCGAGCCCCGGCCCGAGGAGGCGCCGACCGGGGTCTCCACCGGGACCTGCTTCCGGCAGACCGAGTTCGCCGGTCTGCTGGGCGGCGCGAAGAACGAGGCCGGCGGCAAGGCGCTGCTGGACTTCCTGATCGGCGAGAAGTTCCAGGCGGACATGCCGCTGAACATGTTCGTCAACCCCGTGGTCAAGGACGTCGCGCTGCCCGAGCTGTTCACGAAGTTCGGCGCGACCGTCGACACGCCCGAGGCCGTGGCCCCCGACACGATCGCCGCCCACCGTGAGCAGTGGATCCAGTCGTGGTCCTCACTCGTAGTGAAGTAACCCCCAGGACGCCGGGGGGAGGACGGCCGGGGCGCGGCAGGGGCCGGGGGCGCGGAAACGCCGTACGGCTCGCCCTCATGGCCGTGCCCGTCGCCTTCTTCGCCGTCTTCTTCGCCTATCCGGTGGCCGCGATCGTGGGCCGGGGACTGAAGACGGACGGCGGCTGGCAGGTCGGCCGGATCGGGGACGTACTGGCCCGCCCGGACATCCTCGGCGTCCTGTGGTTCACCACCTGGCAGGCGCTCGCCTCCACCGCGCTGACGCTGCTGATCGCGCTGCCGGGCGCGTATGTCTTCGCCCGCTTCGACTTCCCCGGCAAACAGCTGCTGCGCGCGGTCGTCACCGTCCCGTTCGTGCTGCCGACCGTCGTGGCCGGCACCGCCTTCCTGGCGCTGCTCGGGCGCGGCGGACTCCTCGACGACCTGTGGGGCGTACGGCTCGACACCTCCGTCTGGGCGATCCTCCTCGCGCATGTCTTCTTCAACTACGCGGTGGTCGTCAGGACGGTGGGCGGGCTGTGGGCGCAGCTCGACCCGCGCCAGGAGGAGGCGGCCCGGGTGCTCGGCGCGGGACGGTTCGCGGCCTGGTGGCGGGTGACGCTGCCGGCCCTCGGTCCCGCCGTCGCCGCCGCCGCGCTGATGGTCTTCCTCTTCACCTTCACCTCCTTCGGGGTCGTACAGATCCTGGGCGGCCCCGGCTTCTCCACCCTGGAGGTGGAGATCTACCGGCAGACCGCGCAGCTCCTCGATCTGCCCACCGCCGCCGTGCTCACGCTGGTGCAGTTCGCGGCGGTCGGCGCGGTCCTCGCGGTGCACGCGTGGACCGTACGGCGGCGGGAGACCGCGCTGCGGCTGGTCGACCCCGCGCTGACCGCACGCCGGCCGCGCGGCGCCGGGCAGTGGGCGCTGCTCGGCGGGGTGCTCGGCACCGTACTGCTGCTGATCCTGGTGCCGTTGGGGGTGCTCGTCGAACGCTCCCTGGACGGTCCCGGCGGATACGGATTCGACTTCTACCGGGCCCTCGGATCGGTGGAGTCCAGCGGCGGCACCTTCCTCGTACCGCCGCTGGAAGCGGTCTGGAACTCACTGCGGTACGCGCTCGTCGCGACCGCCGTCGCGCTGGTGGTCGGAGGGCTGGCCGCCGCCGCGCTCACCCGGCGCGCGGGCCGTCTCGTGCGGGGCTTCGACGCGCTGCTGATGCTGCCGCTCGGCGTCTCGGCCGTGACCGTCGGCTTCGGTTTCCTGATCACGCTGGACAAGCCGCCGCTGGATCTGCGGGCCTCCTGGATCCTGGTGCCGCTCGCCCAGGCGCTGGTGGGGGTGCCCTTCGTCGTACGGACCATGCTGCCGGTGCTGCGGGCGGTCGACGGACGGCTGCGCGAGGCGGCGGCCGTGCTCGGAGCGTCGCCGCTGCGCGCCTGGCGGGAGGTGGATCTGCCGCTGGTACGGCGGGCGTCGCTGGTCGCCGCCGGGTTCGCGTTCGCCGTCTCGCTCGGCGAGTTCGGCGCGACGGTCTTCATCGCCCGCCCGGACCGGCCGACGCTGCCGGTGGCCGTCGCGCGGCTGCTGGGGCGGCCGGGCGAGCTGAACTACGGCCAGGCGATGGCCCTTTCCACGGTCCTGATGGTGGTGTGCGCGGTGTCGCTGCTGGCGCTGGAACGTATCCGTACCGACCGCTCGGGAGAGTTCTGATGGCCTTGCTGACCCTGTCGGACGTGACCGTACGGTTCGGCGCCCGCACCGCGCTCGACGCGGTGGATCTGGAGATCGCCGAGCACGAGATCGTCTGTGTGCTCGGACCGAGCGGCAGCGGCAAATCGACGCTGCTGCGGGTGGTCGCCGGGCTCCAGGAGCCGGCCGGCGGACGGGTGGCGCTCGACGGCTCCGACCAGTCGGGGGTACCGGTGCACCGGCGCGGCGTCGGCCTGATGTTCCAGGACCACCAGCTCTTCCCGCAGCGTGACGTGCGCGGCAATGTCGCCTTCGGCCTGCGGATACGCGGCGCCACCCGGGGCGAACAGGACCGCCGCGTCGATGAGTTGCTCGACCTCGTCGGACTGCCGGGGGCCGGCCGCCGGGCCGTCGCCGAGCTGTCGGGCGGCGAACAGCAGCGGGTGGCGCTGGCACGGGCGCTCGCGCCGAGGCCGCGGCTGCTGATGCTGGACGAACCGCTCGGTCAGCTCGACCGCGGCCTGCGCGACCGGCTCGTGGTCGAACTGCGCGGACTGTTCGGACGGTTGGGTACGACCGTGCTCGCCGTCACCCATGACCAGGGCGAGGCCTTCGCGCTCGCCGACCGGGTGGTGGTGATGCGCGACGGCCGTATCGCCCAGACCGGCACCCCGCTGGAGGTCTGGCAGCGGCCCGCCTCCGCCTTCGTCGCGCGGTTCCTCGGCTTCGGCAATGTCGTGGACGCGACGGTGAGCGGCGCGGTCGCCGACACGGTCTGGGGGAAGGTCCCGGTCCCCGGCGGATCGGCCCAGGGCGAGCGGACGGTGCTGGTGCGGCCCGCCGGGGTACGTCTCGTGGCCCCCGGTGAAGGGCTGCCCTGCACGGTCGGGGCGCGTACGTTCACCGGCGGCCGGGTCGCCGTACTGCTACGGCCCGGCGCACTCACCGGCGCACCGGACATCGAGGCCGAGTGCGGGCTGCGCGAGGCGCCGGAGGAGGGCGCGGAGGTGGGGGTCGCCTTCGCCGCCGAGGAGGTGGTGGTGCTGGCCGCCCAGGACCGGCCCGGAGTGCCGGCCGCCCAGGACCGGCCGGGCATGAGGGCGGCGGATCAGGACCCGCAGAGCGTGCGGGCATCGGACCGGGACCGGGACCGGGACCGGCCGGGCGGTCGGGCGGCGGACACGGCCGGGCCGTCCCCGTACCTCACGGGCCATGGCGCCCCGCCCCCGGCCGCACCAGACCGAGTTCGTACGCCAGGATCACCGCCTGCGCCCGGTCCCTGAGCCGCATCTTCGCGAACAGCCGGTTGATATGCGTCTTGACCGTGTGGTCCGAGATGGTGAGCCGGCCGGCGATCTCGGCGTTGGACAGACCGCGCGCGATCAGTACGAGCACCTCGGCCTCGCGCGCGGTCAGCCCGTCCAGCGTGCGCACGGGCAGCACCGACTCCCGCTGCCGCGCGAACTCCGCGATCAGCCGCTTGGTGACCTCGGGCGCGAGCAGCGCGTCGCCCCTGGCCACGACCCGTACGGCGTGCAGCAGTTCGGGAAAGGTCGCGTCCTTCAGGAGGAAGCCGCCGGCTCCCGCCGCGAGCGCGTCGTACACGTACTCGTCGAGATCGAAGGTGGTCAGGATCAGCACCTTCGTCGATCCACCGGACGCGGCGAGGATCTCGCGGGCCGCCTCGATGCCGTTCTTGTGCGGCATGCGGATGTCGAGCAGCGCCAGATCGGGCCGGTGCTCGGCGGCGGCACGGACCGCCTGGACGCCGTCCTCCGCCTCCGCCACCACCGTGATGTCGTCCTGCGTGGCCAGCAGATTGACGAAGCCGGTCCGTACGACCGCCTGGTCGTCGGCCACGATCGCCCTGATCACCAAGGGAGTTCCGCCTCCACGAGAAAACCGCCGTCAGGCCCCGGACCGGCCGTGAGCCGCCCGCCCAGCAGGGCGGCCCGTTCCCGCATCCCCGCCAGACCGTGTCCCCAGGGCCGGTCGGGGGCGGGCCCCGGACCGTCGTCGCCGACCCGGATGGCCAGCCGGTCGGCGAGGTAGCCGATCTCCACCAGCGTACGGGCGCCGGGCGCGTGCCGGCGCGCGTTGGTCAGCGCCTCCTGCACGATGCGGTACGCCGACAGCTCCCAGGAGGCGGGCGGTCCGTTCCGCTCGCCGGCGGCGCCCCGCTCGCCGGTGAACCGCAGCTCCGCCTCGCCGCCCACCGCGCGGTGCTGCTCCAGCAGTTCGTCCAGCGCGTCGAGCGACGGCGGCGGCGCGGTCGCGGCCTTCTCGTCGGGACGGGTGCGCAGCACCCCGAGCAGCCGCCGCAGTTCGGCCATCGAGGAGCGTGCCGTCCCGGCGATGTCCTGGAACGCGGTCCGGGCCTCGGGCGAGAGGCCGGGGGTGGTGTACGCCGCGCTCTCCGCCTGCACCGCGATCATCGAGACCGAATGGGAGACGACATCGTGCAGTTCGCGGGCGATCGCCGCGCGCTCGGCCTCCGCCGCCCGGCGGCGCTCCATCGCGATCAGCCGTTCCTGCGCGGCGCTCCGTTCGCGCCGGGTCTCCTCGCGTGCGCGTACGGCGTCGCCGGTGCTGACGGCGCCGAGGACCACGGCGGTCAGGACGAAGGTCTCGGCGAACCACCCGAGGGAGAACGCGTCGCCCCGCCGCATGGAGGGGAGGAGGTCCCGGGCGGTGCGCTGCCACGTACTGATGTGCACCAGATTCGCCGCCAGGGCCGCGAGAAACCCAGCGCCGACGAGCAGCGCGGGGTGCTGTACCCGCTGTCGGCCGAGGGTGTAGCAGCCGATCAGCCCGGCCGCCGCCGCTGTGGCGTAGAGACTGGACGAGGGACTGGCGGTGAAGCTGATCAGGACCGACGCCACCGTCAGGATCGACACCGCGGGCAGGGCCCGGCGCCACATCAGGGACGCCGTCGAGACCAGCACCCCCGCCGAGACCGTCGGCCCGGCCGGCAGCCGCCACAGCTCCGCCGCCGCACAGCCCGTCAGCAGGGCTCCGGTGACCCAGGGATACGCGGGGCAGCCGACCATGCGGCGCAGCCGTGCCCGCAGGGTCCCGAATCGGTCGTTCATACCCCCGATTCTTCGGCATCCCGGCCGGTGGCCGCGTCGGAGCACGGGCTGATCCCCGGCCCGGATCTCGTACCACGGGGTGACTCCCGGGACCGGAGCCACGGTTGACGTGCCGGGCATGCCCCTTTCCTAGCCTCGGAGCCACGCCAGGAAAGGGGGTTTTCATGCCGGCTCAAGGGGGTCCGCGACGGGCGCGGCACCGGGTGTTCGGCTGGGCGGCGTGCGCGGTCGTGGCACTGGCCTTCGGTCTCGTGTCCGGTCCGACTCCGCACCGGGTGTGGGGAGGGATCGCCGCCGCCGGCTACGCGGCGGCGGCGCTGATTGCCGGGCGGCCGGGCGGCGGGGCGCGGAGGTCCGCGGTCGTGGCGGTGACGGGCGCGGTGGCGCTGCCGCTGCTGCTGCTCGTCGGCACGGGCCGGGGGCAGCTGGAGGTCGACGTCGTGGAGCGCTCCGGGGAACTGCTGCTGCGTACCGGCAGCCCGTACGTACCGGAGCCCGCCGGACTCGCCGACTACAACCCGTATCTGCCCGGCATGGCGGTCTTCGGCGCGCTCCCGGGCGATGCGCGCTGGTGGCTCGCCGGCTGCTTCCTCGGCGCGCTGGTGCTCGCTGTACGGCGGAGCCCGACGGTGCTGCTGATCGCCGCGTGTCCTCCGGTGGCGCTGCCGCTCGCGGTCGGCGGAGTCGACCTGCCGGTCGCCGGGCTGATGTGTCTGGGACTGACGCTCGCCGGACAGGGCCGGGCCGGGCGCGCCGGGCTGGTGCTCGGCGCCGCCGCCGTGCTCAAGTGGACGGCCTGGCCCGCGCTGCCGGTGGCCGTCGCGCTGCTCGCGGCGCGCTCCGGAGGGCGGCCCGCGCTGCGCTGCGGGGCAGTGGCTCTCACGGCCGTCGCGGCGGCCGTCGCGCCCGTCGCGCTCGCCGGCCCCGCGGGCTTCCACCGCAACGTCATCGCCTTCCCGCTCGGTCTCACCGCGACCCCGTCGCCCGCGGCCTCGCCGTTCCCCGGCCGGCTGCTCGCGGATCACGTGCCGGGCGGTGCGCTCGTGGCCGCCGTGCTGCTCGCCGTCGCCGCCGCGCTGCTGGCCGGCTCACTTCTTGTACGCCCGCCCCGCACCGTCGCGGCGGCGGCCCGGCGGCTCGCTCTCGGGCTCACCGTGGCGATCGCGCTCATGCCGGCCAGCCGGTTCGGCTATCTCGTCCATCCGCTGGTGCTGCTGGCCTGCTCGGTCCGGCTCGTACCGCGAGGCCCGCTTCCGCTTCCGCAAGGAGGGACCCCGTGCCCGGAACTCTGCCCCGGACGCTCGTCGTCACCAATGACTTTCCGCCCCGGCAAGGAGGTATCGAAACCTTCGTCCGGGCCATGACGGACCGCTTTCCGCCGGACGGGGTGGTCGTGTTCACCTCGTCCGAGCCTGGGGCCGCCGCCCATGACGCCGCTCTGCCCTACCCCGTCGTCCGGGACCGCGCCGCCACCCTCCTGCCGACTCCGCGCGCCACCTCCCGCGCGGTGGAACTGGCCCTCCGGTACGGCTGCCACCGGGTGTGGTTCGGGGCCGCGGCGCCGCTGGGCCTGATGGCGGGGCGGCTGCGGCGCGAGGCCGGGATACGGCGGCTCGTCGCCACCACGCACGGTCATGAGGTGTGGTGGGCCCGGACGCCGGGCGCGCGCGGGCTGTTGCGGCGGATCGGGACGGGGGTCGACACCATGACCTGTCTCGGGGAGAGCACCCGCGCGCCGATAGCCGCCGCGCTCGGCACCCAGCGGCGCGGAGCGTCCGGCGCCGCCCGGCTGGAGCGGCTCGTTCCGGGCGTCGACCCCGACGCGTTCCGGCCCCGGGACGACGGCGGAACGGTCCGGGAGACGTACGGACTCGGCGACCGGCCCGTGATCCTGTGCGCCGCCCGGCTCGTCCCCCGCAAGGGGCAGGACGCGCTGATCCGCGCACTGCCCCGGGTACGCGCCGCCGTCCCGGACGCGACGCTCCTGCTCGTCGGCGCGGGACCGTACGAGCGCGGACTGCGCCGGCTGGCGGCGGCGCGCGGCGTGGAGCGCGAGGTCGTCCTCGCCGGCGGGCATCCGCACGCCGCGATGCCGCCGTTCTTCGCCGCCGCCGATGTCTTCGCGATGCCCTGTCGCACCCGCAGGGGCGGCTTGGAGGTGGAGGGCCTGGGCATCGTCTACTTGGAGGCCGCGGCGGCCGGACTGCCCGTTCTGGCGGGCGATTCGGGCGGAGCGCCCGACGCCGTACGCGACGGGGAGACGGGACATGTCGTGGACGGCCGCCGCACCGACGAGATCGCGGACCGGCTCGTGGCGCTGCTCCGCGACCGCGAGGCCGCCCGGGAGATGGGGCGCAAGGGGCGCGAGTGGGTGCGTACGGAGTGGGACTGGGACCGTTCGTACGACCGGCTCGCCGCGCTGCTCGCCTGAGCGCCGCCGACAGCCCGCCGCTCCGCCCGCCCGACAGCCCGCTCCCCCGCCGACAGCCCGCTGCCGCCGCTCACCCCACCGCTCCCCCCGCCGCGAGCCGGGCGAGCGCCGCCGGTGCCTCGTCCACCGTGTCGACGAGCGCGATACGGGACTCCATCCGGCGCTCCCGCGCGAGCGCCGTCAGCAGCGGCCAGGCAGGCAGCCGCTCCGTCCAGTGGGCCCGGTCGACCAGGACCATCGGCGTCGGCTCGCCGCGCGACTCGTAGTAGTTCGGCGTCGCGTTGTCGAAGATCTCCTGGACGGTGCCCGCCGCGCCCGGCAGGAAGACCACGCCCGCGTTGGAGCGCGCCAGCAGGCCGTCCTCGCGGGTGGCGTTGGCGAAGTACTTGCCGATGTGCGCGGCGAAGGCGTTGGGCGGCTCATGGCCGTAGAACCAGGTGGGGATCCCGATCGACGCCTCGCCCTTGGGCCAGCGCGCGCGTATGGCGAAGGCGGCCCGCGCCCAGTCGGATATGGAGGGGACGAACGACGGTGCCTTCGCGAGCATGCCGAGCGCCTCGTCCAGCATGTCGTCGGGGTGGGAGGCCGCGTACGCGCCGAGGTTCGCGGCCTCCATGGCGCCGGGCCCGCCGCCGGTCGCCACGGTCAGTCCGGTACGGGTGAGCGAGCGGCCGAGCCGTGCCGCGCCGGCGTACGCGTCGGTACCGCGCGCCATCGCGTGTCCGCCCATCACCCCCACCACCCGGGCGCCCGCGAGGAGTTCGTCCAGGGCGTCGGAGATCGCGTCGTCGTGCACCGCGCGCAGCATGGACGCGAGGATGTCGCCGTCCGCCTTGGTCCGCTGGAACCACGCGTAGGCGCGCGCGTCGGGCGTGGCCTCGTAACCGCCCTCCGCCAGCCCCTCGAAGAGCTGGTCGGGCGAGTAGACGAACCCCCGGTAGGGATCGAACGGGAGATGGGGGACGGGCGGGAACACCATGGCGCCGTCGGACCGGACCTTGTCGGCGGCGCGGGGCTCCATGGGGCAGCCGAGGAAGACGGCGTCGGCGGTGTCGGTACGGAGCAGTTCGGGCGTACGGGCCGTCAGATCGACGGACTGGAGCCGGTATCCGCCGAGCGTGCCCGCCCGCACGACCCGGTCGAACTCGTCGAGGGTCTCTATCTCGTGGTCCTGGGCGTGCGCGGGGGACTGGGCGTCGTTCGGCATGGGGTCACGATAGGGCGTGGCCGGCGGGGTGTTGCCGCCAGGGCCCCCGCCCTCCGGCCCGCCGGCCCCGTCTCCCGGGCCCGTCGTCCTCCGGAAATCCGGAACCCGCCGTCCCCCCGAAATCCAGAACCGGCCGTGCCCCCGAAATCCGGAACCGGCCGTGCCCCCGAAATCCGGAACCGGCCGTGCCCCGCACTCGGGCGGGGCACGGCCGGTCCGGACGGAGCGCCGCTCAGTTGGTCAGCGGGACCGCCGCCAGGGCCGCCACGGCCCAGGTCAGCGGGGCGAACACCACGAGGATCGTGGTCGCGCGCACCGCCGCCGCCGTCCGCAGGAGCGTGGCGGGGGCACCGAGCCGGTACAGGGACTCGGTGGTGGAGACACGGGCCTGCTTGGCCTCCAGCACCGCCGTCAGAACCGTGGCCACCGTGCAGCCGATGACCAGGGCGGCGCCGAGGCCGGTGAGCGGGCCGAAGGGCCGTTCGTCACCGGGCCCGTACAGGGTCGCCGCGGCGAACGCGCCCGAGACCACCGCGCACAGCACGCCCAGCGGGCGTCCGATACGGCGTGCCTCGGCCATCAGCGTGCGGCCCGCCAGCAGCCGGATCGCGCCGGGGCGCACGGCCTGGAGCAGCAGGCCGCAGAGATGGGTGATCCCCGGTCCGGCCAGCGCCAGGCCGACCGCCGTCAGCGCCCAGCCCGCCAGCACTCCGGCCGAACTGCCGTCGAAGTGGCCCGGCAGCGGCGGCGGGGTGCCGCCACCGCCCCGGCTCGCGTACGTCTCGACCGCGAGCCCCGCCGCCGCGATCGCGACACCCCACGGCAGACCGGCCGGCGTCGGCCCCGGATCGGGGACGCGGGCGGGCAGCAGGACCCTCGGCTCGCTGACGGCGGTGTCCGGGGCCTTCGCCGCGTCCGCGGCCTCCGCCGCCTCGATGGCCTTGCCCGACGCGGTACGCGTATCGGCATCCGGATCCGTATCCGCGGCCGTGTCCGTGGTCGGATCCGCCGCCATCACCATGGCGTTGACGGGCCGGACCGGCGTCCTGGCGGGAGCGGGCGGGAGCCCGGCCGTCGTGCGCGTCCGCAGCGCCAGCCAGGTCGCCGCCGACGCCAGCACCGGCACCGCGGCCAGCAGCGTCAGCGCCGCGCCCAGCGGCAGCGGCCGGCCCGCGGCGAGCAGTTTCGCGGCCTCGCCGTCGAACGGCATCCCCGTCAGATCACCGCGCAGATGCAGGAAGAACAGCAGCGCCACCGCGCTGCCCAGGGTGCACGATACGGCGGTCGACGCGGCGGCCAGCGCCGCGAGCCGCGACGGGCCGAGGCCCACCGCCGACAGCCCGGAACGGGGCAGGGTGCTCTGATCGGTACGGGCCGTGGCGACCGCGAACTGCACCGTCGCGGCCAGCGGGATCAGACACCAGAGCAGCCGCGCCTGGGACCCGGCCGGGTGGTCCAGTGCCCAGCCCAGTGTGCACAGGAGAAGGAAACCGACCCCGGCGGAGGCGGCGGCGACCAGCAGCCGGCGCAGCAGGACCAGGGGGTGGGCGCCGCGGCCTAGACGGAGAGCGAGCACGCGGCCCGGCCTTCCGCCTCGGACGGCCGGAGCGAGTTGACCCGGCGTCCGTCCACCAGTGAGACCGTACGGTCGGCCAGCGCCGTGAGCTCCTCGTCCAGTGTCGCCAGGACGACGGTGATCCGGTGCGAGCGGGCCGCGGTGGTCAGCGTGCGCAGCACCTGCGCGCCGTCCGTGAGATGCAGCGCCGCCGCCGGCTCGTCGGCGAAGAGCACCGAGGGCGTGGTGACCAGCGCGCGGGCGACGGCGACACGCTGCCGCTGTGCCTGGTACAGGGCGTACGGCCGTTTACGGGCGCAGCCGCCGATGTCGAGGCGCTCCAGCCACTCCATCGCCGCGGCCTTGGCGGCGCGATGGGACGAGCCGCGCATCAGCAGCGGCAGGGCCGCGTTCTCCCAGACGTTGAGTTCGGGGACGAGGGACGGCTCGGGGCCGATCCAGCTGAAGCGGTCGCGGCGCAGCTGTTCGCGGAGCGCCGCGCTCATGGTATGGACCGGCGAGCTGTTGAACCAGACCTCGCCCTCCTGCGGCACCAGCTGACCCGACAGACACCGCAGCAGAGTGGTCTTGCCGCTGCCGCGCGGGCCGTTGACGGCGAGGATCTCACCCTCGCGCACCCCGAGCGAGACGCTGTCGAGTGCGGGGGAGCCGTTGTGGGAGTA
Organism: Streptomyces sp. L-9-10; assembly: GCF_004151105.1. GTDB lineage: Bacteria > Actinomycetota > Actinomycetes > Streptomycetales > Streptomycetaceae > Streptomyces. The sequence goes on along the minus strand of NZ_PHRF01000152.1, from coordinate 91,811 downwards.
GTTCAGAGAACGCGCCCAGAGCACGTCGTTGTCCGGTGGGGCCACCATTGGCGTACACCTCGGTTCGGATTTACCTCCCCCGTCCGGGGGAACGAAGGCGGCGACGATCGGTCACTGGGCACGGTAGGGATTCGAAGCCGGGAGTACGGACAGCACACGGCCCGGGTGCCGCCCTTCTCACTCGAAAGGCGGCACCCGGGCCGTCATGCGGGGGTGGGAACCCCGTCACCGTCAGAGCTTGGTCCACGCCTCCGTCAGCACCGACCGCAGGATTCCCTCGATCTCGTTGAACGTCGACTGGTCGGAGATCAGCGGCGGCGCCAGCTGCACGACCGGGTCGCCGCGGTCGTCGGCCCGGCAGTACAGGCCGTTCTCGTACAGCTTCTTGGAGAGGAAGCCGTACAGGACGCGCTCGGTCTCCTCGTCCGTGAACGTCTCCTTCGTGGCCTTGTCCTTCACCAGCTCGATGCCGTAGAAGAAGCCGTTGCCGCGGACGTCACCGACGATCGGCAGGTCGTGCAGCTTGTTCAGCGTGTCGAAGAAGGCGGACTCGTTGTCCAGGACGTGCTGGTTGAGGCCCTCGCGCTCGAAGATGTCGAGGTTGGCGAGGCCGACCGCCGCCGAGACCGGGTGGCCGCCGAAGGTGTAGCCGTGCAGGAAGGTGTTGTCACCCTCGTAGAACGGCTCGGCGAGCCGGTCGGAGACGATGCACGCGCCGATCGGGGAGTAGCCCGAGGTCATGCCCTTGGCGCAGGTGATCATGTCCGGTACGTAGTCGAACTTGTCGCACGCGAACATCGTGCCGAGCCGGCCGAAGGCGCAGATGACCTCGTCGGAGACGAGCAGGACGTCGTACTGGTCGCAGATCTCGCGGACCCGCCGGAAGTACCCGGGCGGCGGCGGGAAACAGCCGCCCGCGTTCTGCACCGGCTCCAGGAAGACCGCCGCGACCGTGTCCGGGCCCTCGAAGAGGATCTGCTGCTCGATCTGGTCGGCGGCCCAGCGGCCGAAGGCCTCGGGGTCGTCGCCGTGGAGCGGCGCGCGGTAGATGTTGGTGTTCGGCACCTTGTGCGCGCCCGGGACCAGCGGCTCGAACGGTGCCTTCAGGGCCGGCAGACCGGTGATCGACAGGGCTCCCTGCGGTGTGCCGTGGTAGGCGACGGCGCGCGAGATGACCTTGTACTTGGTCGGCTTGCCGGTCAGCTTGAAGTACTGCTTGGCGAGCTTCCAGGCGGTCTCGACGGCCTCGCCGCCGCCCGTGGTGAAGAAGACCTTGTTGAGGTCGCCCGGCGCGTAGTGGGCGAGCCGCTCGGCCAGCTCGACGGCCTTGGGGTGCGCGTACGACCAGACCGGGAAGAAGGCCAGCTCCTGCGCCTGCTTGTAGGCGGTCTCGGCCAGCTCGTGGCGGCCGTGCCCGGCGTTGACCACGAACAGCCCCGAGAGACCGTCCAGGTAGCGCTTGCCCTGATCGTCGTAGATGTAGGTGCCCTCACCACGCACGATGGTGGGCACGGGTGCGTTCTCGTACGACGACATGCGGGTGAAGTGCATCCACAGGTGGTCGTACGCGGTTTTGGAGAGGTCCTTGCTCACGGCTATCGGGTTCCCCACATGTAGGTCTGCTTCTTCAGCTTGAGGTAGACGAAGCTCTCGGTGGAGCGCACGCCGGGGAGCGCGCGGATCCGCTTGTTGATCACGTCCAGCAGGTGGTCGTCGTCCTCGCAGACGACCTCCACCATCAGGTCGAACGAGCCCGCGGTCATCACCACGTACTCGCACTCGTCCATGGCCGACAGCGCGTCCGCGACGGGATCCAGATCACCCTCGACATGGATGCCGACCATCGCCTGGCGCCGGAAACCCACGGTGAGCGGGTCGGTGACGGCGACGATCTGCATCACGCCCTGGTCGAGCAGTTTCTGGACGCGCTGGCGCACGGCCGCCTCGGAGAGGCCGACGGCCTTGCCGATCGCGGCGTACGGACGTCGCCCGTCCTCCTGGAGCTGTTCGATGATCGCGAGGGACACGGCATCGATGGACGGCGATGATCCGTTCCCGGTCCTGGAGTCTGTCCTGGAGTCTGCGCTGCGACTGGCCACGCGCTTCACTGTGCACTGCGACTCGTCTGTCCCGCAACCCTGTATCGATGAAATTCGTTGTTGAGGCGATCAAATCTCACCGAATCCGAAGTTGTGGGGGGTCCGGCCTGTCGAAAGCGTCGACCGACCGATTAGGGTGGGTGTCTCACCCATCGGACATTCCGATACGTAACTTCCGACAGGAGGGGTGGCAGTGACCACCGAGCTGCGCCGGCTGCGTAACTACATCAACGGAGAGTTCCGGGACGCCGCGGACGGGCGGACCATCGACGTGGTCAACCCGGCCACGGGCGAGGTGTACGCCACCTCCCCGCTCTCGGGGCAGGCCGACGTCGACGCCGCCATGGAGGCCGCCGCGGCCGCCTTCCCGGCCTGGCGCGACACCACCCCGGCCGAACGCCAGAAGGTACTGCTCAAGATCGCGGACGCCTTCGAGGAGCGGGCGGAGGATCTGATCGCCGCCGAGTCCGAGAACACCGGCAAGCCGCTGGAGCTGACCCGTACCGAAGAGATCCCGCCGATGGTGGACCAGATCCGCTTCTTCGCGGGCGCCGCCCGGATGCTCGAAGGCCGCTCGGCCGGGGAGTACATGGAGGGGCTCACCTCCATCGTCCGCCGCGAGCCGGTCGGTGTCTGCGCGCAGGTCGCGCCGTGGAACTACCCGATGATGATGGCCGTGTGGAAGTTCGCGCCGGCCCTCGCCGCGGGCAACACCGTGGTGCTCAAGCCGTCGGACACCACCCCGGCCTCGACCACGCTGATGGCCGAGATCATCGGCGCGATCGTCCCCAAGGGCGTCTTCAACGTCATCTGCGGCGACCGCGACAGCGGCCGGGCGATGGTCGAGCACCCGATCCCGGCGATGGCCTCGATCACCGGTTCCGTACGGGCCGGTATCCAGGTCGCCGAGTCGGCGGCCAAGGACGTCAAGCGCGTCCACCTGGAGCTGGGCGGCAAGGCGCCGGTCGTCGTCTTCGAGGACGTCGACATCGCCAAGGCCGTCGAGGACATCGCGGTGGCGGGCTACTTCAACGCGGGCCAGGACTGTACGGCCGCCACCCGCGTCCTCGTCCACGAGTCGATCCACGACGAGTTCGTGACGGCGCTCGCGAAGGCCGCGGCCGACACGAAGACCGGCGCCGCGGACGACGCGGATGTGCTGTACGGCCCGCTCAACAACGCCAACCAGCTGAAGCAGGTCTCCGGCTTCATCGAGCGGCTGCCGGCCCACGCCAAGGTCGAGGCGGGCGGCCACCGGGTCGGTGACAAGGGCTACTTCTACGCCCCGACCGTCGTCTCCGGCCTCAAGCAGGACGACGAGATCATCCAGAACGAGGTCTTCGGACCGGTCATCACCGTCCAGTCCTTCACGGACGAGGCGCAGGCGCTGGAGTACGCCAACGGCGTCGAGTTCGCGCTCGCCTCCTCGGTGTGGACCAAGGACCACGGCCGCGCGATGCGGATGTCGAAGTCCCTGGACTTCGGCTGCGTCTGGATCAACACCCACATTCCGCTGGTCGCGGAGATGCCGCACGGCGGCTTCAAGAAGTCCGGCTACGGCAAGGACCTCTCGGCGTACGGCTTCGACGACTACACGCGTATCAAGCACGTGATGACCTCGCTCGACGGCTGACCAGGCCGCCGGGGCGATTCCCCGGCCGAGCGGAATTCCCGTCGGAAGGGCGGGCGGTGGACTTCTTGTCCACCGCCCGCCCTTTTCGTTCGCGCGCGGCGGAAAACCCTCACCCGAATGGCTCACCTGCCCGTGTGACAGGCCCTCAGCTGTGCGCCGCACTCGCCGGGCGCATTCCACCGGACGGTCCTACAGTCGCTTCTATCAAGGCCCGCTCGGGCCGTCTGATGGATGCTCGAAGGCTGTCCGAAGCCTGTCCGAAGCAGGAGGAGCAATGGCGACCACCAGTGCGACCACCAGTACAAAGCGCCGTGGCTACCACGAAGGACTCAATGGTGAGCTGCTCGCGGAATTCCTGGGAACGTTCGTACTGATCCTGCTCGGCTGCGGGTCGGTCGCCGTGGCCGTCGCCGGGCTCCCGGGTTCGGGCCGCCAGACGGTCGCCTTCGGCGCGGCGAACTGGCTGATCATCTCGTGGGGCTGGGGGCTCGGCGTGGTCTTCGGGGTCTATGTCTCCGGAGGTATCAGCGGAGGGCATATCAACCCGGCCGTCACGCTCGCCTTCGCCGCGCGCCGCGGATTCCCCTGGAAAAAGGTCCTCCCGTACTGGGGCGCGCAACTCCTGGGCGCCTTTCTCGCCGCCGCCGTGGTCTTCGCCGCGTACAGCTGGGCCATCGACGATTTCAATGACAAGGCCGGAGTCGCCAGGGACGAGTCACTCTCCACCTTCTCGATTTTCGCCACCTTCCCGGCCGAATACTTCGGTAATTCCTGGTGGGGTCCCTTCCTGGACCAGGTCATCGGAACCGCGATTCTCCTTATTCTGGTCTGCGCGCTCATCGACACGCGCAACAGCGGGCCCCTGTCCAATCTCGCACCGTTCCTGATCGGTCTGGTCGTCTTCGCGATCGGTCTGAGCATCGGGACGAACGCCGGATACGCGATCAACCCCGCGCGTGACTTCGGGCCGCGACTGTGGACGTACATCGTGGGCTGGGGGGACATCGCGCTACCGGGCACCTTCCAGTGGTTCAGCGGCTATTTCTGGATCCCGATCATCGGACCGCTGGTCGGGGGGCTCATCGGGGTCTTCGTCTACGACCTGTTCATCGGGAAGGTGCTGACGGCCCGCGCCAAGGAGGTGCCGCCGGAGACGCTCAGGGCCGAGGAGCCGGGACCGTCGAGGGAGGACCCGGGCGCCGACGTGTGAGGGCGCGGGCCTGCGCGGGCGGGGCTCTCTCACCGTGGCGGGCCTACGCGGGCGGGGCCTGGCCCTCGGACGGCGCGCCGAACGTGGCGACCATCAGCTTCAGCGCGGTCGGGTTCATGTCCGCGCCCTTCGCGTCCGTCGCGTTGACGCTGTACACCAGGGTCCGGGAGAGATCCCGGGTGGCACCGACCGCCGTGTTGTAGCCCCGTCGTCCGCCCGTCTTGCCCCACACCTGGCGGCCCCCGAGCGTCGTCATCGACAGACCGGCGCTGTACGCGGCGGGGTCGCCGGAGACGACGTCGCGCACGGTCGGGTCCGGCAGGGTGAACATCTCCTCCAGCTGCGGTTCCGGCACCACCCGGCCCCGGAACAGGGCCTGGACGAACCGTTCGAGATCGGCGGTGGTGGAGATGACGTCGCCCGCCGCCCAGGCTTCCGTGGCCCCCCACACCGTCACATCACGCAGTTCGAAGCCACCGCCGGAGCCATCGCCGGGCCGGGGGAACGACTGGTAGCCGTGGTTGTGCGGCCCCTTGATACGCGGATCGGCGCCGGGAAAGTACGTGTCGCGCAGACCGAGCGGTGCCAGGACACGGCGGTGGACCTCGTCGGCGGGCCGGCCGCCGCGCAGATCGTGGACGCCCGCGCTGCCGCGCCAGCTGCCGTCGCCGCCGACCCTGACCAGCGCGGCGGTCGCGTCGGCGCGGGGCAGACCGGCGAGTGCGGCCCGTAGCGCCTCGGCGTCGGGGGCGGTGTCGTGCCTCCCCGGAGTTCACCGCGACCCCCGGAGGGACCAGCGCGAAGGTCAGTACGGCGGAGGGGACGCGGCGGCGGGCGGGGGACAGCGCGGCGACGGTGTAGAGCGCCATCAGACTGGTGTACGGCAGCGTCTGGCCCGGACCGTCCAGCGTGAACTTGTAGAGGATCTGCGCCACCACGACGGCCAGCAGTACGGTCACGGGCGCCCGGCGCCGCCAGACCAGCGGCAGCACGGCCAGCGTGGTCAGACCGTACGACGGCCAGTCGGCGGGCGGCAGCCCCGGCCCGCGCGGCACGACGAACGGAATGGTCACCGCCGCCTGGATGAGCAGGGCCACCCCGATGTCGACGGCCCACGGACCGGCGCAGGACACCGCTCCGCCACCCGCACCCGCCCCTTGGCTCCTCCCTGTTCCCGGCACGTCAGGGCTTGCGGGCCACCACGCCGAATTGGGCCACCTCCGCCGCGCCGTCGTCCCGGCGCGGGTCGGGGCGCCAGCGCGCGCAGGAGACGATGCCCGGTTCGAGCAGTTCCAGACCGGCCACGAAGGACTCGATGTCCGTCCGGCCGCGGGCGGTGATCGGCGGAGTCGCGTTCTCGTTCCAGAACCGCATGGCCTCGGCGTTGCCGTCGCCGCCCAGCTCCAGCGTGGGGTGGGTGAGCACCAGAAAGCTGCCGGAGGGCACGGCGGCCAGCAGCGTCCGTACGATCGACCGCGCCTCGTCGGTGTCGAGGACGAAGTTCAGGATGCCGAGCAGTATGACCGCCACCGGCTGCCGCAGGTCGAGCGTCGGCTCGACACCGGCCAGGATCCCGTCCGGATCGTGGGCGTCCGCGTCGATGTACTCGGTGACCCCCTCCGCCGAACCCGTCAGCAGCGCGCGGGCGTGCGCCAGCACGATCGGATCGTTGTCGACATAGACGATCCGGGACTCGGGCGCGATCCGCTGCGCCACCTCGTGGGTGTTGTCGACGGTGGGCAGGCCCGTGCCGATGTCCAGGAACTGCCGTACGCCCAGGTCCCCGGCGAGATGCCGGACCGCCCGGCCGAGGAACGCCCGGTCCGCGCGCGCCACTTCCCCGATGCTCGGGTACATGCCGGTGATCCGGTCGCCGACCGCGCGGTCCACCAGATAATTGTCTTTTCCGCCCAACCAGTAGTTCCAGACGCGCGCGTTGTGGGCGATGTCGGAGCGGATACGTCCCGCCGCGCGCGGGTAGTCGTGGTCGTCGGACACATCTGCTCCTCTGCTCCTGTCGCGCCCGCCATGATCACGGGAGGGACCGTCGATCACGGCAGGCGGCTCGTCATCCCCGACCGTATGCCCGGGGGCTCGGGAACGACGAGTCCCCAGGAGCCCGGCCAGGACATCGATCCGGTTGGTGGTGACGGAGTCGACGCCGTGCGCGATCAGCCGGCGCATGCTGCGCCGGGTGTCCGCGGTCCAGGCGGAGACCAGCAGGCCGTCCCGGTGGTTGCGGTCGGCCAGCTCCCGGCTGACCAGCCCGAACCGGTAGTTGAGCCAGCGCGGCCGCACCGCAGCGAGCAGGGCCGGACGCGGAGGCGCGAGCGTTGTCCATGTCATGGCGATCTCGGCGCGCGCGTCCGCCGCGCGGACGGCGAGCATCGCGCCCGGACCCGCGCAGTAGTACACGCGCTCGGCGGCGTCGCAGTCACGCACCGTGCCGATGATCGTGCGTACCGACTCCTCGGTCGCGCCGGGAAGATCCACCATGAAACGCGTCCCGTCCGTGCCCGCGTTCCCGCTGCCCGCGTTCCCGCCGGGCGCCCCGTCCGGGTCCGCCGCCGTGAGCGCCTCGCGCAGCGTCGGGACGCCGCCGTCCGTCAGCGCGCGCAACTCCTCGTACGTCAGCTCCGCCAGCCGCCGGTCATGGCCCCAGAGCCGCTTCAGTGTGGAGTCGTGCAGCAGCACGGGCACGCCGTCGCGGGTGAGCCTGACGTCGATCTCGACCGCGTCCGCGCCCCGCCGCCGCGCGGAGCGCACGGACGGGAGGGTGTTCTCCCGCACGCGGTAGGGATCACCGCGGTGGCCGACGGCGACGACGGTCCGCGCGGCGGTGTCCCGGTCCGTCCGGTCGCCGGCCATCGTCAGCGCGCGAGCCACTGGGCGGTGTACGCGTCGATCTCGGCGGTGAGCCGCTTCTTGCCGTCCGTGTCGAGGAACGAGGCTTCGACACCGTTCTTCGCGAGATCCGCGAGACCGCGCTCGTCCAGGCCGAGCAGCCGGGCGGCCACCCCGTACTCCTTGTTGAGGTCCGTGCCGAACATCGGCGGGTCGTCGCTGTTGACCGTCACCAGCACACCGGCCGCGACCATCGCCTTGATCGGGTGTTCGTCGAGATCGAGAACGGCGCGGGTGGCGATGTTGGAGGTCGGGCACACCTCCAGCGGGACGCGGTGCTCGGCGAGGTACGCGAGCAGCTCCGGGTCCTGGACGGCGCTCGTGCCGTGGCCGATGCGCTCCGCGCCCAGGTCGCGCAGGGCGTCCCAGACCGTCTCCGGGCCCGTCGTCTCACCGGCGTGCGGCACGGAGTGCAGGCCCGCGGCGATCGCACGGTCGAAGTACGGCTTGAACTGCGGCCGGGGCACCCCGATCTCGGGGCCGCCGAGACCGAAGGCGATCAGTCCCTCGGGCCGCAGGTCCACCGCGAGCCTCGCGGTCTCCTCGGCCGCGGGCAGCCCGGCCTCGCCGGGGATGTCGAAGCACCAGCGCAGCACGACCCCGAACTCGGCCTCGGCGCTCTTCCTGGCGTCCTCGATCGCCTCCATGAAGCCCTGCTCCGGGATACCGCGGCTGGTCGAGCTGAACGGGGTGACCGTCAGCTCGGCATAGCGGATGTTCTGGCGGGCCATGTCACGGGCGACCTCGAAGGTCAGCAGCCGGACGTCCTCGGGTGTACGGATCAGATCGACGACGGAGAGATAGACGTCGATGAAGTGCGCGAAGTCGGTGAAGGTGAAGTAGTCGACGAGCGCCTCGGGGTCGGCGGGCACCTTGGAGTCCGCGTGCCTGGCGGCCAGTTCGGCCACGATGCGGGGCGACGCCGATCCGACATGGTGCACATGCAGTTCGGCCTTGGGCAGCCCCGCGATGAAGGGGTGCAGATCGGTCATCGGGGTCCTCCGGATGCTGGGGCGGGTGCCAAGAGGGAGCGGCCGTGGGCAGGGACGGGACGTCCGCACCCTGCCCGGGGCCGCTCGGGTCAGGGATCATCGTAGGCCGGGCCGTTTCCGTGCGGAGCGGAGCCCGTAGCATGACGGAATTACGATGGGGGAGGCCCATGTCAGACAAGAGCGAGCAGCCGCCGGGCGGCTACGAGCCGGGTGATCCGTGGGCTCCGCCCGAGCAGCGGATTCCGCTGGACAAGCCGGCGCCGCTGCCGCCGCCGCCGATATCACCCGGGCTTCCGGGACAGCAGCCGCCGGCAGAGGCCGCGCGGCATCCGCAGCCCCCGCAGCCCCCGCAGCCGTCGGGGGAATCGGTGCACAACATGCCGACGATCATGGATGCGCCGACCGGAGGGCCGCGGTTCGGCGCCGTGCCCCCGCCGCCCACCGCCCCCGGGGGACCTGCCCAGCCCGCCCCCGGTCCTTACGGCTACCCGGGCGCCTCGCCCGTCCAGCACCCCGCCGCTCCGTACGGCGCCGGCGCGGGACCGGGACAGGCCCCGGGCTATGGCTATCCCGGCTACCCCGCCGCCCAGCCCTATCCGGGCATGCCGGGATACGGCCAGCCCGGCTGGCAGCCCCCGGCGAACGGTATGGGCGTCGCCGCGATGGTGCTGGGCATCCTGTCCGTCTGTCTGTTCTGTCTCTATGGCATCGGCGGCATCGTCCTCGGCGTACTCGCGCTGATCTTCGGCATCGTCGGCAGGAAGAGGGTGCAGCGGGGCCAGGCCACCAACGAGGGCCAGGCCCGCGCCGGTGTCATCCTCGGGTCGATCGGTATCGCACTCGGCGTCATCTTCCTCGGCTTCATCATCTGGGGCATCACCCAGGCGATCAACGAGGAGCGGAACAACGACTACGACAGCACCTACGACGACTACAGCACCTCGCTGGTAGTCGACGTCACCCGCTAGACCCGGCCGAGCCAGGGGCCGCGGCCACGGACCCAGTCCCAGTCCCAGTCGCCGTCCCGGTCCCGGCCTCGGTCCGGAGCCGCTCACGCGCCTCCATCAGCGCCAGGCCCAGCAGATTCAGCCCGCGCCAGCGCGCGGGATCCAGCGCCCGCTCGTCGTCCGAGGCCAGCCCGATGCCCCAGATCCGGTCCATCGGGCTGGCCTCGACGAGTATCCGGTCGCCCGTGGCCAGCAGAAATCCGCGCAGCGCGGCATCCTGCCCGAATTTGTGGACGCTGCCCCGCACCACGATGCCGAGGCGCTCGCGCTCCCAGACGGTCTCGTCGAACTCGCGCACCAGCCGTCCCGCCTTCTTGGCGAGCGCGGGATTCGCCGCCTCCAGAACGGCGCGCTCGGCCTCCTCGTCCCCGAAGAGCCGTGCCTTGCCCGCCATCATCCAGTGCTCGGCCGTCGCGTACTCCACCCCGTCCACCGTGAACGGCGACGGCCACCACTGACTGAGACAGCTCGCGCCGAGCGTGCCGTCCCGGCGCGGGGCGTGCCCCCAGAAGAGCAGGTACTTCTCACGCCCCGAATGCCCTGAGCGCCCCGAGGGCTCCGCGTTCTTCCCCATGCATGCGAGTCTGGCAGCCACCACTGACATTCCGTCCGCGGATCAGCACGCTGACGCGACACATGGTCGACCGATTCCGTCGCGTAACCAAAAGGCAACAACGGAATCCCTTGTTGAGGTGGCAGTGCTCTGTCAGGATCGGCACTCAATTGAAGCCGGAACAACAGCCGGAACAACAGCTGACCAACCAGCTGGAACATCGGAGAGCGTCATGGCCAACCGCTTCCAGGTGCGGGACCGCTTCGCGGACGGTGCGCAGTTCATCGGCGGGCGGCCGCGTCCGGGCACCTCGGGACGTACGCACGCCGTCGTGAACCCGGCGACCGGCGAGGAGCTGTACGCGTACGAACTGGCGGGCCCGGCCGATGTCGACGCCGCGGTCGCCGCCGCGCGCGAGGCGTTCCCCGGCTGGTCGGGCACCACCCCGGGGGAGCGTTCCGACGCCCTGCACCGGTTCGCGGCCGTCCTCGCCGAACAGGCCGACGACTTCGCGTACGCCGAATCGCTCCAGTGCGGCAAGCCGATCAAGCTGTCCACCGAGTTCGACGTCCCCGGCACCATCGACAACACCGCCTTCTTCGCGGGCGCCGCGCGCCATCTCCAGGGCGCCTCCGCCGGTGAGTACAGCGCCGATCACACCTCGTACGTACGCCGCGAGCCGATCGGCGTCGTCGGCTCCATCGCGCCCTGGAACTACCCGCTCCAGATGGCCGCCTGGAAGATCCTCCCGGCCGTCGCCGCGGGCAACACCATTGTGCTCAAGCCCGCCGAGAACACCCCCTTCACCTCGCTGATGTTCGCGCGGGCCGCCCAGCGGGCCGGACTGCCCGACGGCGTGATCAACATCGTCAGCGGCGCGGGGCCCGACGCCGGGGAACGTCTCGTCGGCCACCCCGATGTCGTGATGACCTCCTTCACCGGCTCCACCGCCGTCGGAAAGCGCGTCGCCGAGATCGCCACCGCCACCGTCAAACGCCTCCATCTCGAACTCGGCGGCAAGGCGCCCTTCCTGGTCTTCGACGACGCCGACCTGGAAGCCGCCGTCCACGGCGCGGTCGCCGGTTCCCTCATCAACGGCGGCCAGGACTGCACGGCCGCCACCCGCGCCTATGTACAGCGCCCGCTGTACGACGCCTTCGTCGGCGCCGTCGCCGAACTGATGGAGACCGTGCGCATCGGTGACCCCTTCGATCCCGCCACCGACCTCGGCCCGCTGATCTCGCACACCCACCGCGACCGGGTGGCCGGCTTCGTCGACCGGGCGCGCGGATACGCCCGGATCGTCACCGGCGGCGAGGCGCCCGGCGGCGTGTGGAAGGACGGCGCGTACTACCGCCCCACTCTCGTCGCCGGCGCCGCCCAGGACAGCGAGATCGTCCAGTCCGAGATCTTCGGCCCGGTCCTGGCCGTCCTGCCCTTCGACTCCGACGACGAGGGCATCCGGCTCGCCAACGACACCCCGTACGGTCTCGCCGCCTCCGCCTGGAGCCGCGACGTCCACCGGGCCGGCCGGGCCACCCGTGAGATCAAGGCCGGCTGCGTCTGGGTCAACGACCACATCCCGATCATCAGCGAGATGCCACACGGCGGATACAAGGCCAGCGGGTTCGGCAAGGACATGTCGGCGTACTCCTTCGAGGAGTACACGCAGGTCAAGCATGTGATGTACGACAACACCGCGGTGGCCAGGAAGGACTGGCACCGCACGATCTTCGGGGACCGCCCCCAGTGACCGTCCGCCCGCAGTGACCACCCACCCGAAAGGGCACAGCGCATGGAGCAGTACGAGCCCGACCGTCTCTCCGGGGCCCAACTGGCCGCGATGCGACGCAGCCTGACCAGCGGCAGGGGTGCCCTCACCCGCCGTTCCATGCTGCGCGCCACCGGTGTCGGCGCGCTCACGATCGGCGGGCTCGCCGGTCTGAGCGGCTGCGGGATCCCGCCGGCCAAGCGGGAGGGCGACGGCCCCGCGTCCACCGACCACTCGGCCGACGAGAAGCGGGTCGTCTTCTCCAACTGGACCGAGTACATGGACGTCAGCGAGGACGAGAAGCGCTATCCGACGCTGGAGGCGTTCACCAGGCGCACCGGCATCAGCGTCAAGTACACCGCGGACATCAACGACAACGTCGAGTTCTTCGGCAAGATCCAGCCCCAGCTGGCGGCCGGCCAGGACACCGGCCGTGACCTCATATGCGTCACCGACTGGCTCGCCGCCCGGATGATCAGGCTCGGTTACGCGCAGAAGCTCGACCCCGCCCAGCTGCCCCGCGCGTTCGCGAACCTCTCCGACCAGTTCCGCTCACCCGACTGGGACCCGGGCCGCGCCCACAGCTATCCCTGGACCGGAATCCCCACCGTCATCGCCTACAACGCGAAGGCCACCGGCGGACGGACGGTCGACTCGGTGTCCCAGCTGCTCGACGACCCGCGGCTCAAGGGACGCGTGGCCTTCCTCTCCGAGATGCGCGACTCCATCGGAATGACCCTGCTCGATCTGGGCAAGGACCCGGGCAGCTTCACCGACGACGACTTCGACGCCGCCGTCGCCCGTCTCCAGAAGGCCGTCGACAAGAAGCAGATCCGCCGCTTCACCGGCAACGACTACACCGCCGACCTCGACAAGGGCGATATCGCGGCCTGTGTCGCCTGGGCCGGGGACGTCGTGCAGCTCCAGACCGACAACCCGGACATCAAGTTCGCCATCCCCCGCAGCGGCTACATCATCTCCAGCGACAATCTGCTGGTCCCGGCCAAGGCGCGGCACAAGACCAACGCCGAGAAGCTCATCGACCACTACTACCGGCCGCCGGTCGCCGCCCAGCTCGCCGCGTACATCAACTACGTCTGCCCGGTCGACGGGGTGCGCGCCGAACTCACGAAGATCGACAAGTCGATGGCCGACAACACACTGATCCTCCCGGACGCGGCGATGGCCGCCGCCTCGCACGCCTTCCGCTCCCTCAGCGCCGAGGAAGAGACCGCGTACGAGCAGAAGTTCGCCAAGCTCATCGGCGCCTGACGCCGTACCACCCCCATCGCCGGGGACGGCCTGGTCTCAGCCCGTCCACCTCTCTCATCCCCGGGACCGTTACCCATGACAGAGACTGCATCCACCAGCCGGGGCGGCGGCGACGTCCGCCTGTCCGGGATCAGCAAGACGTACGGATCCTTCCGCGCCGTCCAGCCGCTCGATCTCACCGTGCCGCAGGGCTCCTTCTTCGCTCTCCTCGGCGCGTCGGGGTGCGGCAAGACCACCACCCTGCGGATGATCGCGGGCCTGGAGGAGCCGACCACCGGCACGGTCCACCTGGGCGACAAGGACGTCACCGGCCTGCCCCCGTACAAGCGGCCGGTCAACACCGTCTTCCAGAGCTACGCGCTCTTCCCGCACCTCGACATCTACGAGAACGTCGCCTTCGGGCTGCGCCGCCGCGGCATCACGTCCGTACGCAAGCAGGTCGGCGAGATGCTCGATCTCGTCCAGCTCGGCGACTTCGCCAAGCGCAAGCCGCACCAGCTCTCCGGCGGCCAGCAGCAGCGGGTCGCCGTCGCCCGCGCCCTGATCAACCACCCGCAGGTGCTGCTGCTCGACGAACCGCTCGGCGCCCTCGACCTCAAGCTGCGCCGCCAGATGCAGCTGGAGCTGAAGCGCATCCAGACCGAGGTCGGCATCACCTTCATCCATGTCACCCACGACCAGGAGGAGGCCATGACGATGGCCGACACGGTCGCGGTGATGAACGGAGGCGTGGTCGAGCAGCTGGGCAGCCCCGCCGATCTCTACGAGAACCCGGACACCACCTTCGTCGCCAACTTCCTCGGCACCTCCAACCTCATCGAGGCCGAGGTCGCCGAGATCCACGGCGACGACCTGGTGGTCACGGCGGGGGGCGCCACACTGCGGCTGCCCGCGGGGCGGTGCTCCGCCCCGACCTCGCGCGGCGGCAGGCTGCTGGTCGGCATCCGGCCCGAGAAGATCTCGCTGGCGCACGCGGACGACGCGGGTGCCATCCCCGACGGCCGCAACCGCATCACCGGACGGATAGCCGACTCCAGCTTCATCGGGGTCTCCACGCAGTACGTGATCGACAGCCCGGTCTGTCCGGAGTTCGAGGTGTACGCGCAGAACGTCGAGCGGGACAGCCGGCTCGCCCCCGGCGCCGAGGTGGTCCTGCACTGGAACCCGGCGCACAGCTTCGGTCTGGACGCCGCCCAGGATATTGACGCGGGCATCGAGACGGTGGACGAGGAGGTCTCGTGACGCTCACCGAGGCGCCTCCCGCCGCGCCCGCCACCCCGCCGGAACTCCCGGTACGCAAGGCCTCCAGGCGCAAGCGGCTCGTCCCGTACTGGCTGCTGCTGCCCGGCATCCTCTGGCTGCTGGTCTTCTTCGCGCTGCCGATGGTCTACCAGGCCTCGACGTCCGTACAGACCGGCTCCCTGGAGAAGGGCTTCGAGGTCACCTGGCACTTCCAGACCTACTGGGACGCGCTCCAGGAGTACTACCCGCAGTTCGTGCGCTCCCTGCTGTACGCCGGCACGGCCACGCTCCTGTGTCTGCTGCTCGGCTACCCGCTCGCGTATCTCATCGCCTTCAAGGCCGGACGGTGGCGCAATCTGCTGCTGGTCCTCGTCATCGCCCCGTTCTTCACCAGCTTCCTGATCCGTACGCTCGCCTGGAAGACGATCCTCGCCGACGGCGGCACGGTCGTCGGCATCCTGGACTCCCTGCATGTGCTGGACGTGACCAGCTGGCTCGGCTGGACCGAGGGCGACCGCGTGCTCGCCACCCCCATGGCCGTGGTCTGCGGACTCACCTACAACTTCCTGCCCTTCATGATCCTGCCGCTCTACACCTCGCTGGAGCGCATCGACGGGCGGCTGCACGAGGCCGCGGGCGATCTGTACGCCACGCCGCTGACCACCTTCCGCAAGGTGACCTTCCCGCTCTCCCTGCCCGGGGTCGTCTCCGGCACCCTGCTCACCTTCATCCCGGCGAGCGGCGACTACGTCAACGCCGAACTCCTCGGCTCCACCGACACGAAGATGGTGGGCAGCGTCATCCAGACGCAGTTCCTGCGGGTCCTGGACTATCCGACGGCCGCCGCGCTCTCGTTCATCCTCATGGCGATCGTCCTGCTGATGGTCACCTTCTACATCCGCCGAGCAGGGACGGAGGACCTGGTCTGATGCGCTGGCTCCGACGCAACATCGTCGTCATCGCGGGCGTGCTGACGCTCGGCTATCTGATCGTGCCCAACGTCGTCGTGATGGTCTTCTCCTTCAACAAGCCGAACGGGCGCTTCAACTACTCCTGGCAGCGCTTCTCGCTGGACGCCTGGAAGGATCCGTGCGGAGTCGCCGACCTGTGCGGCTCACTGACGCTCTCGCTCCAGATCGCCGCCTGGGCGACGCTCGGCGCCACCGTCCTCGGCACGATGATCGCGTTCGCGCTGGTCCGCTACCGCTTCCGGGCCCGCGGCTCGATCAACTCACTGATCTTCCTGCCGATGGCGATGCCCGAGGTCGTGATGGCCGCCTCGCTGCTGACGCTCTTCCTCAACCTGGGCGCGCAGCTCGGCTTCTGGACCGTGCTCATCGCGCACATCATGTTCTGTCTCAGCTTCGTGGTGACCGCCGTCAAGGCCCGTGTCATGTCGATGGACCCCCGGCTGGAGGAGGCGGCGCGGGATCTCTACGCGGGGCCCGTGCAGACCTTCGTACGGGTCACGCTGCCGATCGCCGCCCCCGGGATCGCGGCGGGCGCCCTGCTCGCCTTCGCGCTCTCGTTCGACGACTTCATCATCACCAACTTCAACGCCGGCTCGACCGTGACCTTCCCCATGTTCGTCTGGGGCTCCGCGCAGCGCGGCACGCCGGTGCAGATCAATGTCATCGGGACCGCGATGTTCGTCATCGCCGTACTGCTGGTGGTCGGCGGCCAGCTGATCAGCAACCGGCGGAAGAAGACCGCCACCGCCTGAGCGGCCCTCACCCTCCCCCGTAAGGAGTTGGAAGACATGGCCCCAAGCGCCATGCGTACCGCCACCGCGGCGCTCTCCGCCGCATCGCTCTCCGACGCCCGGCCGGTCCCGTACTGGCTGGACGACCCCGGCAGGCCGGGAGCCCTGCCGGCCCTCACCGGCGACGAACAGTGCGACCTGCTCGTGATCGGCGGCGGCTACAGCGGGCTGTGGACCGCGCTGCTCGCCAAGGAACGCGATCCGGAACGCGACGTCGTCCTGATCGAGGGCCGCGAGGTGGGCTGGGCCGCCTCCGGCCGCAACGGCGGCTTCTGCGCCGCCTCCCTCACCCACGGCTTCGGCAACGGGCTCGCGCGCTGGCCGGGCGAGCTGCGGAAACTGGAGGAGCTGGGCGAACGCAATCTCGACGCCATCGAGGCGACCGTCGCCCGCTACGCCATCGACTGCTCCTTCGAGCGCACCGGCGAGATCGACGTCGCCACCGAGCCGTACCAGCTGGACGACCTCCACGGGCTGTACGAGGAGGGGAGGCGCCACGGCCGCACCGGGGTGGAGTTGCTCGACCGGGACGCGGTGCGCGCCGAGGTCGACTCGCCGACGTTCCTGGGCGGGCTGTGGGACCGGCGCGGTGTCGCCATGCTGCACCCGGCCAGGCTCGCCTGGGGCCTCAAGCGCGCCTGTGCGGACCTCGGGGTGCGCCTCTACGAGAACACCCCCGGGCTGGAGCTGGCGCGTACCAGGACCGGAGCCGGAGCCGGGTCCGGGATGGCCGTCCGTACGCCGTACGGGCGGGTCTTCGCGCGCAGGGTCGCGCTCGGCACCAATGTGTTCCCCTCGCTGGTCCGACGCGTGCGTCCGTACACCGTCCCGGTCTACGACTACGCGCTGATGACCGAGCCGCTGACCGAGGCACAGCGCGCCGCGATCGGCTGGCAGAACCGTCAGGGACTCGGCGACAGCGCCAACCAGTTCCACTACTTCCGGATCACCGACGACCACCGCGTCCTGTGGGGCGGTTACGACGCGATCTATCCGTACGGCGGGCGGCTCGACACGGCGCTCGACCACCGCCCGGAGACCTATCTCAAGCTCGCCACCCACTTCTTCCGCTGCTTCCCGCAGCTGGAGGGGGTGCGCTTCAGCCATGCCTGGGGCGGTGCCATCGACACCTGTTCGCGCTTCTCGGCCTTCTTCGGTACGGCGTACGACGGCCGGGTCGCGTACGCCGCCGGCTACACCGGGCTCGGCGTCGGGGCGACCCGCTTCGGCGGGGAGGTGATGCTCGACCTCCTGGCGGGCGAACGGACCGAGCGCACCGCGCTGGAGATGGTCAGGAGCAAGCCGCTGCCCTTCCCGCCCGAACCGGCCGCGTGGGCCGGGATCGGACTCACCAAGTGGTCGCTGGCCCGCGCGGACGCCCGGGGCGGACAGCGCAATCTGTGGCTGCGGACCATGGACCGGCTGGGGCTGGGCTTCGACAGCTGAGCCGCGCCGCCGGACCCCGGCGATCCGGATCCGCCGGACCCTGTGATCCGGACGCGAGGGCCCCTGTGATCCAGATCACCGCAAGATCACCGGCCGAACCCGCGTCATCGACCGGCATCCTCCGTGTCTCCTCCTTGTGGACAGATTGTCCAACAATACGGAGGGGAGGCCGGGCAGATGACCGGCTCAGGGGCGAACAGCGCGGTGGAGTGGCTGATTTCGGTGGCACCGGATCCCGAAGCCTGCCGGCGGGAGTGGGAGCGCAACCCCCTGGGGGTGGCTCTCCTGCCCGCGGGCAGGCGCTGGGACGTGCTGATCCTCCCCGGTGAACTGGGCTATCCGACCCTCGACGTGCTGACCAGGCTCGTCGACCGGCCGGGCCCCGTGCTCGCCGACTTCGGCGACGCGCGGATGGGGTTCTTCGTGCCGCCGGGCACGGTCGCGCGCTGGCTCGGTACGGGCGTACGCGGCGCCGGCTCCGGTACCTGGATCGTCGTGCCGTACCCGGGGCGGACGAGCGGCGGCATGCGCTGGCTGATCCCGCCGGACGGCTCGGGCACGCTCACCGACGCGTCACTGCTGGAACTGGCCATGCACGAGGCGGCGGCGAACATCGCCGCGGGGGACCGGGGCGGCGACGGGGGCGGGGAGGGCGGCGCCGCGTGACCCGGGAGCGCGGGGGTGGGAGTGGGTGAGCGGGTTGAGCGGGGGAGCGGGGACGGTTCCGGGATGGCGCTGTCAGAGGTCTTGACCAAGCAATTGGTCTGGACCATGCTGTGCGCGCTCCGCCACCTCATTTCCCCCATGCCCGGAGGCAGTTGTGGAACGCACCAGACGTCCTGCTCTGTACCCAAGACCGGTGGCCGCCCTCGCGGCCGCCGTACTCACCGCGGGCGGACTCGTCGCCGCCGCCCAGACGGCACGGGCCGCCGACGCGGACATCGCCCGCAACGGCGGCTTCGAATCCGGCCTGACCGGCTGGAGCTGTACGGCGGGCAGCGGCGCCGTCGTCACCACCCCCGTCCACGGCGGCAGCGGCGCGCTCAAGGGGACCCCCGCGGGCAGTGACAACGCCAAGTGCTCGCAGACCCTCACGGTCAAGCCGGACTCCGCGTACACACTGAGCTCCTGGGTCCGCGGGGGCTACGTCTATCTCGGCGCCTCCGGCACCGGCACCACCGATGTCTCGACCTGGACGCAGTCCGCGTCCGACTGGCAGAAGCTCACCACGAGCTTCCGCACCGGCCCGAGCACCACCTCGGTGACCGTCTACACCCACGGGTGGTACGGCACGCCCGCCTACTACGCCGACGACCTCACCCTCGTCGGTCCTGGCGGTGCTCCGGAGCAGCCCCCGGCCGTCCCCACCGGCCTGCGGGCCGGCACCGTCACCTCGACCTCCGTGGCGCTCTCCTGGGCGCCCGTCACGGGGGCCACCGGCTACACCGTCTACCGGGGCGGCGCCAGGGCACTGGACGTCAGCGGCACCTCGGCCACCGTCACCGGACTCAGCCCCGCCACGGCGTACAGCTTCCAGGTCGCCGCCACCAACGCCACCGGCGCCTCCACCCTCTCGCCCGCCGTCACCGCCACCACCTCCGCCTCGGGCGGCGGCGGAGGCGGCGGCGCGGACCTGCCCGCCCACGCGCTGGTCGGCTATCTGCACTCCAGCTTCGCCAACGGCTCCGGCTACACGCGGATGGCCGATGTGCCCGCCTCGTGGGACGTCATCAACCTCGCCTTCGGCGAACCCACCTCGGTCACCTCCGGCGACATCCGCTTCAGCCTCTGCCCGGTCGCCGAATGCCCGAACGTCGAATCCGCCGCCGAGTTCAAGGCGGCGATCAAGGCCAAGCAGGCCGCGGGCAAGAAGGTCCTGATCTCCATCGGCGGCGCGAACGGCCAGGTCCAGCTGTCCACCACCGGCGCCCGCGACGCCTTCGTCTCCTCCGTCTCCAAGATCATCGACGAGTACGGTCTGGACGGCCTGGACATCGACTTCGAGGGCCACTCGCTCTCGCTGAACACCGGTGACACCGACTTCCGCAACCCCACGACCCCGGTCGTCGTCAACCTCATCTCCGCGATCAAGACCCTCAAGGCCAAGTACGGCGCGGACTTCGTCCTCACCATGGCCCCCGAGACCTTCTTCGTACAGCTCGGCTACCAGTTCTACGGATCCGGCCCCTGGGGCGGCCAGGACCCGCGCGCCGGCTCGTACCTCCCGGTGATCCACGCGCTGCGCGACGATCTCACCCTGCTGCACGTCCAGGACTACAACTCCGGCCCGATCATGGGTCTGGACAACCAGTACCACTCGATGGGCGGCGCCGATTTCCATATCGCCATGACCGACATGCTGCTCACCGGCTTCCCGGTCGCCGGTGACACCACGAAGGTCTTCCCGGCGCTCCGCCCCGACCAGGTGGCCATCGGCCTGCCGGCCTCGACCCAGGCGGGCAACGGGCACACGTCACCGGCCGAGGTGAACAAGGCGCTGAACTGCCTGACCAAGAAGACCGACTGCGGTTCCTACCAGACCCATGGCACCGGGCCCGCGCTGCGCGGACTGATGACCTGGTCGATCAACTGGGACCGCTTCAACCAGTGGGAGTTCTCGCGGAACTTCGACGCGTACTTCGGCTGACATCGCGCGATCCGGCCACGCGGAGTGCCCGCTCCAGAGCCAGGAGCACCATCCCGCACAGCGCCAGGCTGCCGAGGACGTCCAGCGGCCAGTGGTAGCCACGCAGCATGAGACCGGTGCCCGTCGCCAGGGTGAGCAGGACGGCGGCGGGCACCGCCCGGTTCCGCGGCGGGCCGGGGGCGAGGAGCAGCGCGGCGGCGCCGTACGCGACCATCGCCGTCGCCGTGTGCCCGGACGGGTAGTACCCGGTGGCGTCGGTGAACAGGCCCGGCCGGTCGGTCCAGATCTTGAGCGGTACGACCAGAGCGGGCACGGCTGCCATCGCGAGCGCCGCCGTCAGCGGCCGTGCGCGCTGCCCGCGCCACAGCGTGTATCCGATCGCCACGGCCAGTACGGGCACGGCGACGAACATGCTGCCGAGATCGGCGAAGAATTCCGTCAGTGGTCTGGGCCCCCGGCCCGCGAGCGCGTGACCGGCACGCTCGTCGGCCGAACGCAGCGGTCCGTCGGCGGTCACCTGCCAGGTCACGAGCGCGAAGAGGGCCGCGCACAGCGCGAAGGGAAGCCAGAACCGCCGGGCGGGGCGGGGGAAAAAGGACGGCCGCCCGGGAACAGGGGGGGTAGTTCCGGGGCGGCCGTGCGGACCGGTGTGCCGCACGCCCCGGGGGGTTTGGGGCGGGCGGCCATCCGATCGGTGAGGTGCTCCAGAGCCGGAGGCTCCAGTGGTGTGCGCGAAGGCACGACCAAAGCGGTGCTGGGGATGCCCCGCTCCGGTGTCGCCCGCAGTCCCCTGCGAGCGGGGTGTTTCTCTCATCTGCGGAAACGGTACGTCAGGCACGCGGGCACCGACAGTCCGAAACGCATCCCGCCATCGGCCTCGCACACCTTCTTCACAGGCCCTGACGGGTGTGGCGGACCGGGGCCGCCGCTGCGGGTCCCGGTCCCCGTTCCGGCAGCTCAGACGGCCGGTTCCGGCGGCTCAGACGGTGGCGAGCGCCTGCTCGATGATGTCCAGGCCCTCGTTCAGCAGGTCCTCGCCGATCACCAGCGGCGGCAGGAAGCGCAGCACATTGCCGTAGGTGCCACAGGTCAGGACCAATAGCCCGGCCGCGTGGCACGCCTTGGCGAGCGCGGCGGTCGCCTCCGGGGCCGGCTCCTTGGTCTCGCGGTTCTTCACGAGTTCGATCGCGATCATGGCGCCACGGCCGCGCACGTCACCGATCAGGTCGTACTTCTCGCGCAGAGCGGCGAGCCGGCCCTTCATGACCGTCTCGATACGGCGGGCCTTCGCGGCGAGGTCCAGTTCCCGCATGGTCTCGATGGCGCCGAGCGCGGCGGCGCAGGCCACCGGGTTGCCGCCGTACGTACCGCCGAGGCCGCCCGAGTGCGCGGCGTCCATGATCTCGGCGCGGCCGGTGACGGCGGCGAGCGGCAGACCGCCCGCGATGCCCTTCGCGGTGGTGATCAGGTCGGGGACGACGCCCTCGTCCTCACACGCGAACCACTGGCCGGTACGGCAGAAGCCGGACTGGATCTCGTCCGCCACGAACACGATGCCGTTGTCCTTGGCGAACTTCGCGAGCGCGGGCAGGAAGCCCTTGGCCGGCTCGATGAAGCCGCCCTCGCCGAGCACCGGCTCGATGATGATCGCGGCGACGTTGTCGGCGCCGATCTGCTTGCTGATCTGGTCGATGGCCTGGGCGGACGCCTCGGGGCCGCAGTTCTCTGGACCGGTCGGCCAGCGGTAGCCGTAGGCGACCGGCACCCGGTAGACCTCCGGCGCGAACGGCCCGAAGCCGTTCTTGTACGGCATGTTCTTCGCGGTCAGCGCCATGGTGAGGTTCGTACGGCCGTGATAGCCGTGGTCGAAGACGACCACCGCCTGCCGCTTGGTGTACGAACGGGCGATCTTCACGGCGTTCTCGACGGCCTCGGCGCCCGAGTTGAACAGCGCGGACTTCTTCGCGTGGTCACCCGGCGTCACCTCGGCGAGCCGCTCACAGACCTCGACGTACCCCTCGTACGGCGTGACCATGAAACAGGTGTGGGTGAAGTCCGCGAGCTGGGCGGAGGCACGGCGTACGACGGCCTCGGCGCTGGCACCGACCGAGGTCACGGCGATCCCGGAACCGAAGTCGATCAGCCGGTTGCCGTCCACGTCCTCGAGGATCCCGCCGTCGGCGCGGGCGGCGAACACGGGCAGCACGGACCCGACGCCGCCGGCGACCGCGGCGGTACGGCGGGCCTGCAACTCCTGCGACTTCGGACCGGGGACGGCGGTGACGAGGCGGCGCTCCTGCGGAATGGCGGTCATGAGGGGCTCCTGGAGGTGTTTCCGGGGTCTTTCTTCGGCTTTCTTCGCAGGCTAGGGGTGGCGGAGGGGTGCGGGCATGCGCCGTTCGGTAGTAACCGGCGCGTGTCGTTGTCCGTGACGGACAGGTGGCGCCCGCGGCGGGGCCGGGAGGCACGGCGGGGCGGCCCGACACCCGGTGGGCGCGGAACGGTGAACTACCCGTGCACGGGCACTAGATTGACGCTTGTACACGAGATCGACGCTTGCACACGGGCGGACTGCACAGCGCGGGCCCGACTGGTCAGGGGGCAGGGGTTCATGGACACCGACGGCACGCACGACTCACCGGGCACGCGCGCCACCCCTGTGCCGCGGCCGGCGGGGCCGCCGCCCACGCCACCGCCGATGCCGACGTCCTCGCCATCACCGACGGGTCCGCCGTCCGGTGCCTTCCAGCCGTCCGGCGCCTTCGCCCCGGGCGCCTTCGAAGCGGCTCCGCCCGCGCCGGAGCGCGCCCCGGACAGCGGCCCGACGCTGGGCGAGTGGCTGCGGGTACCCCGGGTCGCGGACGCGCCCGGGACATGGGCGTACGGACACCGGCCACGCCCCCCGGAGGAGCCGGAGCGCACGCCGGTGCGGCAGTTGGTCAGCGGAGCGCTGATCTCGCTCCTCGCGGGCCTGCTGATCTGGTCGCTGCTGTGGAACGGCTATCTGGGCGGTTTCTGGCTCTGGCCGCTCTTCCTCCTCACTCCGGACCGCTGGTGGATCGGTACGCAGGAGGGCGCCATCGCCCAGGGCATCTACAACGCGCTGGTCATCGGCGGGCTCCTGGTCCTCTTCGGACGGCTCGGCCGCTGGCCCGAGCTCGCCCGCCGCGTCTTCGGCAAGGTCCCCGGGGTCGCGCCCAAGGAGGCCCCGCCGCACCCCGAGCCCGAGGACGACCTCGCCGAGTGGCCCCAGCTCCGGGCCGCCGGCCAGGGCGAGACCGCCGCACGGCTCGCCGCCGAGGTGCGGGACGGGCGGATGAACGACGTCGACTACGCGCGGATCCGGCGTGCCTGGCACTCCGTACGGGCCGATCCCTCCCGGCTCACGGCATTCGCCGAGGCCGTGCGCGGCCAGGGCGCCGCGGCCTGTGTCCACCCCTCCGGTGCGCGCGATCTGCCCGTCCGCGCGGCCCGGCACGATCTGCTCGTACGGCAGGTCCGGCTCGGAACGGTCCACGACGGGGAGCGCAATCCGTATCCCCGGCGCGGTACGGGGCTCGCGCTGGACCCGGTCCTGCTGGGGACTTCGCTGCTGGCCGTGGGGCCGCCGGGCGCGGGCAAGACCCATGCCCTCGTCCGGCCGGTC
Source organism: Streptomyces sp. L-9-10 (assembly GCF_004151105.1). Lineage (GTDB taxonomy): Bacteria > Actinomycetota > Actinomycetes > Streptomycetales > Streptomycetaceae > Streptomyces. The sequence continues at coordinate 67,627 of NZ_PHRF01000152.1, read as the reverse complement.
GTCGAGTCGCTCTCCCTCCAGGCGCTCGCGGGACAGGCCGTCGTCATCGCCGTCTGCGCCGCCGGGACCCAGCTCGGCCCCGACAGCGCCTACGACGTCGTGATCCGGCTCGGCGACCCGCGGTCGGTGTACGACCTCGACCTGTACGGCGGGACGGACGACCCGGACGAGGCCGCCGCCGTACTCGCCGAAGGTCTCGTCGGCGATCTCGCGGACACCGACGGCAGGCGGGCCACCACCGCGCTCGCGCAGCTGCTCGGACCGTTCCGCGCCGCACACGGCCGGCTCCCCGCCGTACCCGAACTGCGCGAGCTGCTCGACGGCACGCCGGCCGCACTGGCCGCCCTGCGCGAGGCGCTCGACGCCGGGGGCCACCACGCCATGCGGCGCGAACTCGACACCAGGGAACGCCAGTCCGCGGCCCAGGGAGACGCGGGGAGCGCCCTCGCCGACCGGATCGCGCTGCTCGACCGCCCGGCGTTCGCGGGCTTCTTCGACACCAGCGGCAGAACCCGGCCGTTCTCGCTGCGCACCCTGGAACATCCGCTCCGGGTCCGTGTCGACCTGCCCGAACGGGGGCACGCCGAGGCCTCGCGGATGCTGGCCAGGCTCGTCCTCGCCCAGTTCACGGCGAACGCCGCCGTACGCGCCGACCGCTCGCTCTTCGCCTGCCTCGTCCTGGACGACGCGACCCGCACCCTCACCGGCCAGACCCTGCGCGGGGTGCAGCGGCTGCGGTCGGTCAACGCGGGCGCGCTGCTCACCCTGCGCACGCTCGACGATGTGCCGGAGGCGCTGCACACCGCGCTGCTCGGGGCCGTCGGCTGCCGGATGGCCTTCTCCGGGATCACCACCTGGGACGGCAAGCGCTTCGCGGAGGCCTGGGGTACGGAGTGGGTGGAGACCCGGGACGTCACCCAGCGCACGGTCTTCGCCGACCAGCCGCTGACCCGGGCCATTCACGCGTTCCGGAAGCTGGTCACCGGCAAGGCCGTGACGACGGACGCGGTGACCGTACGGAAGGTCGAGCGCGAGCGCTGGTCGGCCTCCGAGCTGGCCCACTCGGTGCCCGCGGGGCACGCGGTGCTGTCGCTGCGGACGGTGGGGGGCGACCACGCGACGCCCGTGCTGGTGGATCTGCGGAACTGACCCCGCGGACCGGCCACGCGGGCCCGGCGCCGCCCGGCCACCGCCACCCCGGCCGCCGGCTCGTACAAGCTGGCAGAATTGAGGGGCGCCGTTCATACGGGACGGCGTAATCGTCCGAGGTGGCGTCTTCCGGCCGCCGCCCTGCCCCTCCCTCGCCGAAGGCCCTACGGTTCCACCATGCCGCCCACCCTCGCCTCGCTCGTCCAGCATCCGGCGCTCAACCTCACCGTGCGTGCGGGGAAGGACCGGCTCCAGACGCCCGTGCGCTGGGTCCACGCGAGCGAGCTGGCCGACCCCGTGCCGTACATGGAGGGCGGGGAACTCCTCCTCATCACGGCGACGACCCTGGACGCGGGTGATCCGGAGGCCATGCGGCGCTACGTCCGCAGGCTGGTCGGCGCCGGGGTCGTCGGGCTCGGCTTCGCCGTCGGCGTCAACTACGAGGACGTCCCGGAAGCACTCGTCGAAGCCGCGCGGGAAGCCGGGCTGCCGCTCCTGGGCGTCCCGCGGCGCACCCCCTTCCTCGCCATCAGCAAGGCCGTCTCGGCGGCGCTCGCGGCCGACCAGTACCGCGCGGTCACCGCGGGGTTCGAGGCGCAGCGGGAGCTGACCAGCGCCGCTCTCGTCGAAGGGCCCGCGGCGCTGCTGGCCCGGCTCGCCGCGCATGTGGACGGCTGGGCGGCGCTGTACGACGCGTCGGGCGCGGTCGTCGCCGCCGCGCCCGAGTGGGCCGCGCGACGGGCCGCCCGGCTGACCGGCGAGGTGGAACGGCTGCGGGAGCGGCCCGCGCCCGCGAGCGCGGTGGTCGGGGCGGCGGGAGACGCGCCGCACGAGGCGTCGGGCGGCGCCGAGGACCGGGTCGAGCTCCAGTCCCTGGGCACGGGCCGGCGGATGCGCGGCGCGCTCGCCGTCGGTACGGGAGCGGCGCTGGGCACCGCGGAGCGGTACGCGGTCCACTCGGCGATCGCGCTGCTGACGCTGACCACGGAGCGGTCGCGCGCCCTTCAGGCCGCCGAACAGCGGCTCGGCTCGGCCGTGCTGCGGATGCTGCTCTCCGGCCAGCCCGACCACGCGCGGGCCGTGGCCGGTGATCTGTACGGGGGCCTGCTCGACGCCCCGTTCCGGCTGCTGGTCGCCGAATCGGCCGAATCGATGAAGCCCGCCAAGCAGTCGAAGCCCGTGCCGGACCCGGAGGCAGGCCATCCGCTCCAGCTGCTCACGGAGGCGCTGGAGGCCGCGGCGGCACGGGCGGGTGAGGCGCTGCTCGCGGTCCCCGACGGCGGGGAACGGCTCATCGTCCTCGCCGTGGACGGCGGGGCGGTGGTCACGGCCAGCGAGGGATACGCCCGGCGCGAGGCCGAGGACGCCGGGGTCGTCATCGGGCTCTCCGCGCCCACGGGCCCGATCGCGGCGGCGGGCGCGTACAAACAGGCCGAGCAGGCCCTCTCGGTGGCCCGCAGACGCGGCCGGGCGCTGGTCGAGCACGAGGAGCTGGCGGCGGGGTCGATCCTCCCGCTGCTCGCGGACGACGCGGTACGCGCCTTCGCGGACGGCATGCTCCGCGCCCTGTACGAGCACGACGCGAAGGGCCGCGGGGATCTGGTGGCCTCGCTGCGGGCCTGGCTCTCCCGCCACGGCCAGTGGGACGCGGCGGCGGCCGACCTCGGGGTCCACCGTCATACGCTGCGCTACCGCATGCGCCGGGTGGAGGAGATCCTCGGCCGCTCGCTGGACGACCCGGACGTACGGATGGAGCTGTGGCTGGCCCTGAAGACGACGGCGTCGCCCGTGCCCGCGCCCTCGGCCGAGTAGCCGGCACACCCGGACGGGCCGGACAGGGCCTGACCCGCCGCGCGCCTCCACCGGCGACCGCGCGTGGCGGGCGCTTACGACAATGCGTAGCACGTCCCCCACCACACCACTCCACCCCGGACAAACGACCACCCGGGTCCGCACCCCTACCGTGGAACCAGACACCGCCATCTCTTCGGAAGGGCCCGGACTCGCAATGACTTCCACCCACGCTTTCTGGCTCGCCGGCCGCCAGGCCACCGGCGAGGACACCTTCGACGTCACCTCCCCCTGGGACGGCCGGCTCGTCGGCACCGTGGCCGTGCCGACCGAGAACCAGGTCGAGGAGGCCGTGGCCGCCGCGCACGCGGTCCTGGACGAGTTCGCCGCGACGCCCGCGCACGTACGGGCCGCCGCGCTCGACCATGTCTCCCGCAGGCTCGTCGAGCGCACCGAGGAGATCGCCCGGCTGATCTCCGCCGAGAACGGCAAGCCCCTCAAGTGGGCCCGGGGCGAAGTCGGCCGCGCCGTCTCCGTCTTCCGCTTCGCCGCCGAAGAGGCCCGCCGCTTCAACGGCGGGGAAGCCCAGCGCCTCGACACCGACCCGGGCGGGGCCGGCCGTCTCGCCCTGACCCGCCGCTTCCCCCGTGGCGTCGTCCTCGGTATCGCGCCGTTCAACTTCCCGCTCAACCTCTGCGCCCACAAGATCGCCCCGGCCATCGCCGTCGGCGCCCCGATCATCCTCAAGCCCGCCCCGGCGACCCCGCTCTCCGGACTCCTCCTCGGCGAGCTGCTGGCCGAGACGGACCTGCCGGCCGGCGCCTGGTCCGTACTGCCCGTGCCGAACGACCGGATGCCCGCCCTCGTCCAGGACGAGCGGCTGCCGGTGATCTCCTTCACGGGCTCGGACAAGGTCGGCTTCGCGATCATGGACTCCGTCCCGCGCAAGCACTGCACGCTCGAACTCGGCGGCAACGGCGCGGCCGTCGTCCTCGCCGACTACGCGAGCGAGAAGGACCTGGACTGGGCCGCGACCCGGATCGCCACCTTCTCGAACTACCAGGGCGGCCAGTCCTGTATCTCCGTCCAGCGCGTGATCGCGGACGCCTCGGTGTACGAACGTCTCGTGCCCAAGGTCATCGCCGCCGTCGAGGCCCAGGTCACCGGCGACCCCGGCGACGACGCCACCGATGTGGGGCCGCTCGTCAGCGAGGACGCGGCCAAGCGCGTCGAGTCGTGGGTCGACGAGGCGGTACGGGCCGGCGCCCAGCTGCTCACGGGCGGCAAGCGGGACGGGGCGACGTACGCGCCGACCGTCCTGTCCGAGGTCCCCGCGGACGTCACGATCTCCTGCGAGGAGGTCTTCGGGCCCGTCCTCACCCTGCGCCGCGTCGAGAGCGAGACCGAGGCGTTCGAGAGGGTCAACGACTCGAAGTACGGCCTCCAGGCAGGGGTGTTCACCCATGACGTGCAGGCCGCCTTCCGCGCCCACCGCGCGCTGGAGGTCGGCGGCGTGATCATCGGCGACGTCCCCTCGTACCGCGCCGACCAGATGCCGTACGGCGGCGCCAAGCAGTCCGGCGTGGGCCGCGAGGGCGTGCGGTTCGCGATGGACGACTACACCTACGAGCGCGTCATGGTGCTCACGGGCCTCGCCCTCTAGAAGGAGCTCCCGGGGCGCTCGTGGAGGGCCCCCGGCACCCTCGCCGCGTTCCCGCGGCCCGCGCCACGACTGGTGCGGGTCGCGGGAATCGGGTAGATACGGACGAGTAGTACCAGGCCGGTCGATCCGTCTCTGGACCCGACTCCGCGGCGAGGTGAGTTCCTCATGTCCGCCCCATCCGCACCCTCAGCAGCATCCGCACCGCAGGAACCCCAGGGCAGGCCCAGGGTCTCCGAGCGGGAAGCACGCCAGGTCGCCGAGGCGGCCCGGGAGCAGGGCTGGCGCAAGCCGAGCTTCGCCAAGGAGATGTTCCTCGGCCGCTTCCGCCTCGATCTCATCCATCCGCACCCGATGCCGGCGTCCGAGGACGTCAAGCGCGGCGAGCAGTTCCTCACGAAACTCCGCGAATTCAGCGAGACGAGGATCGACGGCGCGCGGATCGAGCGCGAGGCCCGGATCCCCGACGAGGTGATCAACGGCCTCAAGGAGCTGGGCGCGCTCGGTATGAAGATCGAGACCAAGTACGGCGGGCTCGGTCTCACCCAGGTGTACTACAACAAGGCCCTGGCCCTGGTCGGCTCCGCCAGTCCGGCGATCGGCGCGCTGCTCTCCGCCCATCAGTCGATCGGCGTACCGCAGCCGCTGAAGCTGTTCGGCACCCAGGAGCAGAAGGACGCCTTCCTGCCGCGCCTGGCCCGCACCGACATCTCGGCCTTCCTCCTCACCGAGCCGGACGTGGGCTCCGACCCCGCGCGGCTCGCCACGACCGCCGTCCCCGACGGCGACTCGTACGTCCTCGACGGCGTCAAGCTGTGGACGACCAACGGAGTCGTCGCCGATCTGCTCGTCGTGATGGCGCGCGTACCGAAGACGGAGAACGGGAAGGGCGGCATCACGGCGTTCGTCGTCGAGGCCGGCTCCCCGGGCATCACGGTCGAGAACCGCAACGCGTTCATGGGCCTGCGCGGTCTGGAGAACGGGGTGACCCGCTTCCACCAGGTCAGGGTCCCCGCCGCGAACCGCATCGGACCCGAGGGCGCCGGCCTGAAGATCGCCCTCACCACCCTCAACACCGGCCGGCTCTCGCTGCCCGCGATGTGTGTGGGCGCGGGCAAGTGGTGTCTGAAGATCGCCCGCGAATGGTCGGCCGCCCGTGAGCAGTGGGGCAGGCCGGTCGGCCGCCACGAAGCCGTGGGCGCGAAGATCTCGTTCATCGCGGCCACCACCTTCGCGCTGGAGGCGGTCGTGGACCTGGCCTCCCAGATGGCGGACGAGGACCGCAACGACATCAGGATCGAAGCGGCCCTGGCCAAGCTGTACGGCTCCGAGATGAGCTGTCTGATGGCCGACGAACTGGTCCAGATCCGGGGCGGCCGGGGCTTCGAGACCGCGGACTCCCTGGCCGCGCGTGGCGAACGTGCCGTACCCGCCGAGCAGATGCTCCGAGATCTGCGGATCAACCGGATCTTCGAGGGCTCCACCGAGATCATGCATCTGCTGATCGCGCGCGAGGCGGTCGACGCCCATCTCGCGGTCGCGGGCGACATCATCGACCCGGACGCGTCGCTCTCGGACAAGGCGCGGGCCGGTGCGCAGGCGGGCCGGTTCTACGCCCGCTGGCTGCCGAAGCTGGTCGCGGGACCGGGGCAGCTGCCCGGCTCGTACGCGGAGTTCCACCCGGCGGGGTACCCGGACCTGTCGACGCATCTGCGCTATGTCGAGCGCAACGCGCGCAAGCTCGCCCGCTCCACGTTCTACGCCATGTCGCGCTGGCAGGGCCGGATGGAGACCAAGCAGGGCTTCCTCGGCCGGGTCGTGGACATCGGCGCCGAGCTGTTCGCCATGAGCGCGGCCTGTGTACGGGCGGAGCTGATGCGGACGAGCGGCGACCACGGCCGCGAGGCGTACCAGCTGGCCGACGCCTTCTGCCGGCAGGCCCGTATCCGGGTCGAGGAGCTCTTCACCCGGCTCTGGTCCAACACGGACGACCTGGACCGCAAGGTCGTGAACGGCGTCCTGGCCGGTACGTACACCTGGCTGGAGGCCGGTGTCATCGACCCGAGCGGCGAGGGCCCCTGGATCGCGGACGCGACCCCCGGACCGTCCCAGCGGGAGAACGTGCACCGTCCCGTCCACTGATCCGCCGAGGCCCATGAGGGACCGGCCGGGTCGCGTCCGCGTACGGAGGCGCCCGGCCGGTCCGCACGTTTGCCCGAATAGCGAGTAAAATATAAGTGAATACGTAGGAATATAGAGATACCTGCGGAATCTCCCGCCCGTGCCGGGCGGGGCTCATCGACCTCTGTGAGGGGGTTGCCATGGCCAGGGACGCCGACTTCTACGCACATGGCCGGCCGGAGAACCCGCGGCTCCCGGAGGACAGGCCGCGCGGAGGCGGGCCGAAGGGGCCGCCCCCGGTCCACAGCACGGCCTGGAAGGTCATGGCCGTCGCCATCGCGATCATCGTGATCATTCTGGCGGGGATCCTGCTGTTCCCGTGAGGGCCTCGCCGCGCTGAAAGCGCCCCGTCCCGTGACCGGAGTCGGAAGTCCGGCCACGGGACGGTCGCGTTCGCCCGGCGGGTGTCAGTTGAACGGATCGAGCGTGATGTACGCCTGCTGCGGGTCACCGTCGTGCACCAGCGACTCGTGGGCGCCGACATCGTCGAAGGCGAAGGCGTACGCCTTGCCGTCGGCCATCTGCGCGTGGATCTTCCTGGCGTAGTGGTTGGTGACCGTGTCCTGGTAGAAGTTCGCCGCACTCGTGTCCGGCTGGTTGGGGTTGACCAGGAGCGTGGAGCGGTTGAACCCGGCACAGAGCGTGCGCGAGATCGGGCCGCGTACGAGGTCGTTCGGCGCGTCCAGCAGCTTGTAGCAGCCGAAGATCGAGTCGGCGTCGGGCTTCTGGAACGAGGTGACGACCGCGCCCGCGCTGTTGGTGAAGTTCATGGTGTTGCCCGAGACCCGGCCGAAGTACTTGGTGTTCGGCTGGTCCGCGAACGGGGTCACCGTCAGTGTGGACGTCGTGTACCTGCTCCACACCCGGTTGATGTAGTCGTCCATGACGGACGCGGGCAGGTTGCCGGCCCCGATGCCGTGACCGGGCGAGAGGGCGCGCAGGATTGTGCCGTCGGACCGGGTCTGGATCAGATTGGCCCAGCCGCCGGGCTGGCCCCGGAGGGAGTCGAAGAAGCCTTTGTAGCCGCCGGCCTTGAGATGGCCGGTGGTCTTGGTGGTGCCGTTGGGGGCCTTGACGCCGACGGCGTAGGGCGCCGAGAACATATCGACCTGTGTGCTGTTGATCCACAGCCCGGCGTCGTTGAGGGTGTACTCGGTCCAGTTGAACAGGATGTTCCGGTTCGGGTCGGACGGGTTCTGTACCGCGGGCTGCACCAGCCCGCCGGTCGTCAGCCTGAAGTCGAGCTTCTGGCCGTACGAGAAGTAGACCCTGCCGGAGAACTTCGGCATCCGGATCGTCGTGGACTGCCCGTTGGCGGGCCCGGCGATCGACGCGTCGGGCGCCGGGGTGGGGGGATTGCCCCCGGCGGGCCAGGCGTGGAACGTACCGTTCGCGTCGGCCCAGCCCTGCTGGCCCGTCGTGAGCAGCGTGCCGAGGTTGTAGATGTAGACCGGGTCCGTGCGCCCGGAGTTGTTCGTGATGGTGAGCGGAATGGTCGTGGGAACGGCGGCCTCCGCGGGGGCCGCGGGGCCGGCGGCCGTGAACCCCGTCGCGAAGATCACCGCTGCGGCGAGTGCCGCGAGCAACTTTCTGGTACCAAGCACGCTCTACCTCCTGGCGTGTGGGGGATGAGAGCGCTCTCATCCCCCACGAGTAGGGGTTGAGAGCGCTCTCAGAATCGGGCCGCGGGTGAGGTGTGTCAATGCGCCCGGCCCAACTCGTCACCGGCGGCCGGTGCCTTCCGCGACCGCGAAAACGGTTGGTGGCGCCCGGAACTGACGGCGTATCGTGCCGCCGCGTGATGACCGTCGACGACGTACTGTCCGTGCTGACCATGCTGCGGAAGGCCGACGCGGACGTCTGGATCGCCGGGGGCTGGGGCATCGACGCCCTGCTCGGCGCCCAGACCCGCCCCCACCGTGATCTGGACCTCCTGCACCGCGCCGACCAGGAGCCCCGCGTCATCGAGGCGCTGTCCGGCGCGGGCTTCGCAGAGACCCTGGACTGGCGCCCGGTGCGTTTCGTCCTCGCCCGCCCGACGGGTGAGGAGATCGACTTCCACCCCCTCGCCTTCGCCCCGGACGGCTCGGCGCTCCAGTCGTCACTGGACCCGGAGAAGCCCTACGTGTACCCGGCGGAGTGCTTCACCACGGGCACCATCGGGGGGACGACGGTCCGGTGCATCTCGGCCGGGCAGCAGGTCCTGTTCCACCAGGGGTACGAGCCGGCCGACCGGGACCGCCACGACATGGCCATGCTCCGCGAGAAGTTCGGCATCACGACGCACTTCTGAGTGCCGGTTCCGAGCGCCGGGCCGGGGCCCCGGAGTGTCGTGGCATGCCCCACAATCGGGAGTCGCGCCGTCAACTCGGCGCGATCGACCGACGACGGGGGCGGGCATGTTCGAGGCCGGGAAGCGGCGGGCACGACGGACACGGCGGGGGCTCGGGGCGGTGGCCGCCGGGCTCGTCCTGGCCGGGACGGCCGCGTGCGGTGGTGACGGGCAGGGCGCCGACGACGGCAAGGGCGGGAAACCGAGCGGGAAAACGGCCGACAAGCCCTCCGCCGCCGCCTCCGGGCCCGCCCCGCTCACCGAGGACCGGCTCACCGCCGCGTCCCTCACCGACGGCGAGAGGATCGGCGCGTACACCGCCTCCGAGTACGCCCTCGGCGCGCCGCTCGGCGACGACTACACCGCCGATCCCGCCGTCTGCCAGCCGCTCGTCAGCCTTGCGAAGGGCGCCACCGCGTTCGACCCCGTCGCCGAGGTCCAGCGCAAGGCCGACATACCCGACGAGCTGCTCGGCCTCACCGTCTCCGTACAGCTGCGTTCGTACACCGCGCCGGACGCGGCCGGTGTGATGAAGGCCCTCGGCACGGCCGGGCGCGAGTGCGCGGGCGGGTTCACCGAGGACCGGGCGCTGGCGAAGGCGACGTATCTGAAGGTGGAGCCCGCCGGGGCGCCGGACGTGGGGGACGAGGCCAGGGCGTACCGCCTCACGCTCCTCGACGTGAAGGGCACGCTGAAGCTGTACGAGTATCTGACCGTCGTACGTTCGGGCTCCACCACGCTCTCCTTCCGCGCCGAGATCACCGGTACGAAGGACGTCGGGGGAGTGCCCGACGAGATCATCCAGGCGCAGTGGCAGAAGTTCTCCGCGGCGGCCGGGGACGCCGCGGAGAAGCGGTGAAGACGGGCGCACGGGGGCACCTGCCGGGGCGCGCTGTCCTCCCGGCGCGGGGATGAGGCGAGAATAGGGGCATGAGCGACTGCCCAGCCCCTCTCGCCGATCCGCACATCGCCTTCGATCCGACCGAAGGCCGCCGGGACATCGTCGTCCTCGGCTCCACCGGATCCATTGGCACGCAGGCCATCGACCTGGTCCTGCGCAACCCCGACCGCTTCCGTGTCACCGCGCTCTCCGCCGCAGGCGGTCGCGTGGAACTGCTCGCCGAGCAGGCGCGGCGGCTGCGGGTCCGTACCGTCGCGGTCGCGCGTGAGGAGGCCGTGCCCGCGCTCCGGGAGGCGCTCGCCGGGCGGTACGGGACGGCTGAACCGCTTCCCGAGATCCTCGCGGGACCCGACGCCGCCACCGAACTGGCGGCGTCGGACTGCCACACCGTGCTCAACGGCATCACCGGCTCCATCGGACTCGCGCCCACCCTCGCCGCCCTCACGGCGGGCCGTACGCTCGCGCTCGCCAACAAGGAATCGCTGATCGTCGGCGGCCCGCTGGTGAAGGCCCTGGCCAGGCCCGGCCAGATCATCCCCGTCGACTCCGAGCACGCCGCGCTCTTCCAGGCGCTGGCCGCCGGCGCCCGCGCCGACGTGCGCAAGCTGGTGGTGACGGCTTCCGGCGGGCCCTTCCGCGGCCGTACGAAGGCCGAGCTGGCGCACGTCACCCCCAAGGACGCCCTCGCGCATCCCACCTGGGCCATGGGTCCGGTGATCACGGTCAACTCGGCGACCCTCGTCAACAAGGGCCTCGAAGTGATCGAGGCACATCTGCTGTACGACATTCCCTTCGAGCGCATCGAGGTCGTCGTACACCCCCAGTCGTATGTGCACTCGATGGTGGAGTTCAACGACGGTTCGACCCTGGCCCAGGCGACTCCGCCCGATATGCGCGGGCCGATCGCCGTGGGTCTCGGCTGGCCGCACCGGGTGCCGGACGCCGCGCCCGCCTTCGACTGGACCACGGCCTCGACCTGGGAGTTCTTCCCGCTCGACACCGAGGCGTTCCCGTCCGTGGGACTCGCCCGGCACGTCGGCACCCTGGGCGGCACGGCCCCCGCGGTGTTCAATGCCGCGAACGAGGAGTGCGTCGACGCGTTTCTGGCCGGACGGCTGCCGTTCAACGGCATCATGGATACGGTCACAGAGGTCGTCGCGGAGCACGGCACCCCCCGTACGGGAACCTCGCTCACCGTGGCGGACGTCCTCGAAGCGGAGACCTGGGCCCGCGCCCGGGCCCGTGAGACGGCAGCGACATTCAGTGAAGAACAGCCAGCGGAGGCTCGCGCATGACGATCCTGTTGACGGTCCTCGGCATTGCCGTCTTTGTCGTGGGACTGCTCTTCTCCATCGCCTGGCACGAACTGGGCCATCTCTCCACGGCCAAACTCTTCGGCATCCGCGTGCCCCAGTACATGGTCGGCTTCGGGCCGACCATCTGGTCGCGCACGAAGGGCGATACGGAATACGGGATCAAGGCGATCCCGCTCGGCGGCTACATCCGGATGATCGGGATGTTCCCGCCGGGCCCCGACGGCAGGATCGAGGCACGCTCCACCTCGCCGTGGCGCGGGATGATAGAGGACGCGCGCTCCGCCGCCTTCGAGGAGCTGGGACCGGGCGACGAGAAGCGCCTCTTCTACACGCGCAAGCCGTGGAAGCGCGTGATCGTGATGTTCGCGGGTCCGTTCATGAACCTCGTCCTGGCCGCCGTGATCTTCATCGGTGTGGCGATGAGCTTCGGCTTCCAGACCCAGACCACCCAGGTCGCCGGCGTCCAGCAGTGCGTGATCTCGCAGAGCGAGGAGCGCGACACCTGTGAGAAGAAGGACCCGGTCTCGCCCGCCCGCGCGGCCGGTCTCCAGAAGGGCGACAAGATCGTCGCCTTCAACGGGCAGCGGGTCGACGACTGGTCGACGCTCTCCGGCCTCATCCGCGAGACGATCGGCCCCGCCACCATCACCGTCGACCGCGACGGCACCGAGCGGGTGCTGCACGCCACGCTCGCCAAGAACATGGTGGCCGAGAAGGACTCCGACGGGGAGGTCGTGCCGGACAAGTTCGTACCGGCCGGCTATCTCGGCTTCGCCGCCTCCACCGAGATCGTCCCGCTCTCGTTCCCCCAGTCCGTGGACCGGATGGGCACCATGATCGGGGACGGCGTCGAATCGATCGTGGCCCTGCCCTCCAAGATCCCCGACCTCTGGAGCGCGGCCTTCGGCGACGGCCCGCGCAAGGACGACTCACCGGTCGGTGTGGTCGGCGCGGCGCGCATCGGCGGCGAGGTGATGACGCTGGACATCCCGGCACAGAACCAGATCGCGATGATGCTGTTCCTGCTCGCGGGTTTCAACCTCTCGCTCTTCCTCTTCAACATGCTGCCGCTGCTGCCCCTGGACGGCGGGCATATCGCGGGCGCGCTCTGGGAATCGCTGCGGCGCAGGCTCGCACGGCTGTTCAAGCGGCCCGATCCGGGCCCGTTCGATGTGGCGAAGCTGATGCCCGTCGCCTATGTCGTGGCGGGGATCTTCATCTGCTTCACCCTGCTCGTTCTCGTCGCCGACGTCTTCAACCCGGTCAAGATCAGCTGATTGGAACCGATTCACGGCGGCCGGACACCATTCGTGTCCGGCCGCTTATCTTTGGGTGGAGTTTTCGCGTGGATGTGCTTGCTCCGTACGCGGTGGCGTAATCTCGGGGGCTGGAGCCCGCCGATCTCGGGACCTTGATCCACACCTTGGGGTTGCACAGCAGATGACTGCAATTTCTCTCGGAATGCCGTCCGTTCCGACGAAGCTCGCCGACCGACGGGTCAGCCGTCAGATCCAGGTGGGGTCGGTGGCGGTCGGCGGGGACGCACCGGTCTCGGTGCAGTCGATGACCACGACGCGCACGTCCGACATCGGCGCGACGTTGCAGCAGATCGCGGAGCTGACGGCGTCCGGCTGCCAGATCGTACGGGTCGCGTGCCCGACCCAGGACGACGCGGACGCGCTGGCGACGATCGCCCGGAAGTCGCAGATCCCGGTCATCGCGGACATCCATTTCCAGCCGAAGTACGTGTTCGCGGCGATCGACGCGGGCTGCGCGGCGGTGCGGGTGAACCCGGGCAACATCAAGCAGTTCGACGACAAGGTCAAGGAGATCGCGAAGGCGGCGGGCGAGACCGGCACCCCGATCCGTATCGGCGTGAACGCCGGATCGCTGGACGCGCGTCTGCTGGCGAAGTACGGAAAGGCCACGCCGGAGGCGCTCGTCGAGTCGGCGCTCTGGGAGGCGTCGCTGTTCGAGGAGCACGGCTTCCGCGACATCAAGATCTCGGTGAAGCACAACGACCCGGTGATCATGGTCAACGCGTACCGGCAGCTGGCGGCGCAGTCCGACTACCCGCTGCACCTCGGCGTCACCGAGGCGGGACCCGCGTTCCAGGGCACCATCAAGTCCGCGGTGGCCTTCGGTGCCCTCCTCAGCGAAGGCATCGGCGACACGATCCGGGTCTCGCTCTCCGCCCCGCCGGCGGAGGAGGTCAAGGTCGGCATCCAGATCCTGGAGTCGCTCAACCTGCGCCAGCGCCGGCTGGAGATCGTCTCGTGTCCGTCCTGCGGCCGCGCCCAGGTCGACGTCTACAAGCTGGCCGACGAGGTGACGGCCGGTCTGGAGGGCATGGAGGTCCCGCTGCGCGTGGCCGTCATGGGCTGTGTCGTGAACGGGCCCGGCGAGGCCCGTGAGGCCGACCTCGGTGTCGCGTCCGGCAACGGCAAGGGCCAGATCTTCGTCAAGGGCGAGGTCATCAAGACCGTCCCGGAATCGAAGATCGTGGAGACCCTCATCGACGAGGCCATGAAGATCGCGGAGCAGATGGAGAAGGACGGCATCGCCTCGGGCGAGCCCGAGGTCTCCGTCCGCTGACCGCGCCCCTTGTGCCGGCCACCGTGTCCGCCTGCGGACATATGTGCGTAACGGGTCCCGCAGCCACCGCCCCCGGGCATCGGCTGCGGGACCCTTCGCACTCTGACCTGCGGCGATACCGGATCCTGCTCCGATGAGCGGCATACCGGGAAGGCGCCGGGTACAGTGCGGAGATCGGCAGACGTATGGTGAGGCCCCCTCGTGTTGACGCAGACCACCACCCGGGTCCTCGAACCCGGCGAACTCGACGCCGCGCTCGCCGTCCTGGAGAGCGAGCCCGTCGAAAACGCCTTCGTGACGTCCCGCGTACAGGTCGCGGGGCTCGACCCCTGGCGCCTCGGTGGCGAGATGTGGGGCTGGTACGCGGACGGGCGGCTGCGCTCGCTCTGCTACTCCGGCGCCAACCTCGTACCGATCTGCGCCACCCCCGAGGCCGTGCGCGCCTTCGCCGACCGGGCCCGCAGGACCGGCCGCCGCTGCTCCTCGATCGTCGGCCCCGCCGAGCCCACCGCCCAGCTGTGGCGGCTGCTGGAGCCGCACTGGGGCCCGGCCCGCGAGATCCGCGCCCACCAGCCGCTGATGGTCACCGAGCAACTGCCCGCCACCGTCGCGCCCGACCCCCTCGTGCGCCGTATCCGCAAGGCCGAGCTGGACGTGATCATGCCCGCCTGCGTGGCGATGTTCACCGAGGAGGTCGGTGTCTCGCCGCTCGCCGGTGACGGCGGACTGCTCTACCAGGCGCGCGTCGCCGAACTCGTCGGCGCGGGACGCTCGTTCGCCCGGATCGACGACGGCAGGGTCGTCTTCAAGGCCGAGATCGGCGCCGCCACCCCCCGGGCCTGCCAGATCCAGGGTGTCTGGGTCGACCCCGAATTCCGCGGCCGCGGCCTGTCCGAGGCGGGCATGGCGGCGGTCGTACGGTACGCGCTGGCCGATGTGGCGCCCGTCGTCAGCCTGTACGTGAACGACTACAACACCCCTGCCAGAGCGGCGTACCGCCGGGTGGGTTTCCGTGAAGTGGGCGCCTTCATGAGCGTGCTGTTCTGAAAGTAGGGTTCGGCCCATGCTGAGCATTCCCGGGGGCAGCCCCCGCACCCCCGACGTACAGGTAGGGCCGGTCGATCTCGCCGCACGCGTCGACGAGGCGCTCGCCGTACAGGCCCTCGCCTTCGGGCTCAGCGACGACGAGATCGAGGTACGCCGCCACATCGTGCTCCGGCATCTGCTGCTGCGCGGCTCCCGCGCCCTCGGCGCGACCACCGTGACCGGCCGGCTCGTCGGCTTCGTGTACGGCCTGCCCAACGACCGCGCCCACTGGTGGTCCACCGTCGTCGAGCCGTATCTGCGCACCACCGGCTCCGAGGGCTGGCTCCTCGACTCCTTCGTGATCACCGAGCTGCATGTCCACCCCGAGTTCCAGGCCCGGGGCATCGGCCGCGCCCTGATCACCGCGATCACCGACAGCGCGGGCGAACCCAGGTCGATCCTCTCCGCGATCGACATCGAGAGCCCGGCACGCCGCCTCTACCGCACGCTCGGCTACACGGACCTGGCCCGCCAGGTCCACTTCCCCAGCGCCCCCAAGCCGTACGCCGTGATGGGCGCCCCGCTCCCGCTGCGCAGGGCGGCCGGCGCGGACAACTGATTTCCGCCCGCGGGCGTGCCCCGGCTAACCTCCAGGCATCAGCCGAGAGAACGCAGGAGTGCTCCCCATGTCCCAGGTCCAGCGCATGTCCCGTTTGATGGTCAAGACATTGCGCGACGACCCGGCGGACGCCGAGACGCTCAGCCACAAGCTGCTCGTCCGGGCGGGGTACGTCCGCCGTACGTCCGCCGGTATCTGGACCTGGCTGCCGCTGGGCAAGAAGGTCTTCGACAACGTCTCGCGCGTCGTCCGCGAGGAGATGGACGCCATCGGCGCGCAGGAGGTGCTGCTGCCCGCGCTGCTGCCCAGGGAGCCGTACGAGGCCAGCGGCCGGTGGGAGGAGTACGGCGACCTGCTGTTCCGCCTCAAGGACCGCAAGGGCGCCGACTATCTGCTGGGCCCCACGCACGAGGAGATCTTCACCCAGGTCGTCAAGGACCAGTGCACGTCCTACAAGGACCTGCCGGTGATGCTCTACCAGATCCAGACGAAGTACCGCGACGAGGCCAGGCCGCGCTCCGGTGTGCTGCGCGGCCGCGAGTTCCAGATGAAGGACTCGTACTCCTTCGACACCACGGACGAGGGCCTGGCCGAGTCGTACGCGCTGCACCGCCAGGCGTACCAGAAGATCTTCGCGCGCCTCGGCCTCGACTTCCGTATCGTCTCGGCGGTCTCCGGTGCGATGGGCGGCTCCGCCTCCGAGGAGTTCCTGGCGCCCGCCGCGGCCGGCGAGGACACCTTCGTGGACTGCCCCGCCTGTGACTACGCGGCCAACACCGAAGCCGTCACCTTCACCGCGTCCGTGCCCGCGGCCACCGAGCCCGGCCCGGTCGAGGAGCTCGACACCCCCGACACCCCGACCATCGAGACGCTCGCAGCGTTCCTCGACGTGCCGGCCTCGGCGACCCTGAAGAACCTGCTCGTCAAGGTCGACGGCGAGATCACGGCCGTCGGCGTCCCCGGTGACCGCGAGGTGGACCTCGGCAAGCTCGGCGAACACCTCGCGCCCGCGGTGGTGGAGCTGGTGACGGCCGAGGACTTCGAGGACCGGCCCGACCTCGTACGGGGCTACGTCGGCCCGCAGGGCCTCAAGATCCGCTACATCGCGGACCCCCGGATCGCCCCCGGCACCGCCTGGATCACCGGCGCCAACAAGCCCGGCACCCACGCGCGCGACGTGGTCTGCGGGCGGGACTTCGAGGTCGACGACTACCTGGACGTGGTCGTCGTCGAGGCGGGCGACCCCTGCCCGGCCTGCGGTACGGGCCTCAAGCTCGACCGCGCGATCGAGATCGGCCATATCTTCCAGCTCGGCCGCAAGTACGCCGACACCTTCCAGCTCGATGTCCTCGGCCAGCAGGGCAAGCCGGTCCGCGTGACCATGGGCTCGTACGGCATCGGTGTCTCGCGCGCGGTGGCGGCCCTGGCCGAGCAGAGCGCCGACGAGCAGGGGCTGTGCTGGCCCCGCGAGATCGCCCCGGCGGACGTCCATGTCGTCGCGGCGGGCAAGGCGCTCCAGACGGAACTCGCGCTGGACGTCTCCGAGCAGCTGTCGGCGGCCGGGCTGCGGGTGCTGGTGGACGAGCGCCCCGGGGTCTCGCCGGGTGTGAAGTTCACCGACGCCGAACTGATCGGTGTCCCCAAGATCCTGGTGGCGGGCCGCCGCTCGGCCGACGGTGTCCTGGAGCTGAAGGACCGCCGCACGGGCGAGCGCGAGGAACTGACAGTCGCGGAGGCGATCGCCCGCCTGACCGCCTGACCCGTACGTGTCGTGGGACGGGCCGGCCTGCCGAGCCCGTCCCACGAGGAATCCCCGGCCCGTCCGGCGGGGAACTCCTCAAGGGTTCAGGGGCTCTACAGCCAGCCCGCGAACTCCAGCAGCAGCTCGGCGCTCTGCCGACGGCCCGCCCGAAGCGTGCGCACCCCCGACTCCACCGCCCGGAACAGCGTCCACCCACGCACCCGTTCCCGGTCCAGGTCCAGCGAATCGGCCAGCCTGTTGACCCGGCGGCGGGCCGAGGACGCCCCCGACGACGCCGCCACGAGGTCCTCGACCCGGTCGCGCACCAGCCGGGCCAGATCGTAGGCGCGCTCACCGACCAGCGGCTCAGGGCCGACCGCCAGCCAGGGCGCGCGGTCGCCGGCGAGCACCTTGCCCTGGCCGAAGGCGCCGTGCAGGAGCTGTACTTCGGCGGCCGAGGCGCAGAGTTCGTCGCGCGCCGCCAGCGCCGCCGACACCAGCGGCGCGAGCGTGTCGTCGGCCGTCGTCCGCAGCGCCACCGCTTCCCGCGCGGTCCGCTCGGCCACCGTCTCGAAGCCATGGCCCCCGGGCGGGTCGACCCACAGCCGGCGCACCGTACCCGCCGCTTCCAGGAGTGACTTCGCCTCCGGCAGGGAGCGCAGCGACACCTCGGGATGCAGCCGCTCCAGGAGCAGCGCGCCGCCGGCGGTGTCCGGGGCGTCCGTGCCGCCGTCGTCCGCGGCGTCGAGCAGCTCCGCCGCCCCCCAGCCCTTCCAGTGCGCCAGCGCCGCCCGCTCCCGCGAGGGAGCCGCGAACGGCGGGACGATCTTGAGCGTCGCGGGGGAGCCGTCGGACCGCCGTACGAGCAGTACCAGACCGCTCCGGCCACCGGGCGCGATCACCCGCTCGACCTCCAGCCCCCGCCGGGCGACCGCCTCACCGGCGATGCCGGGCAGCCGCTCCAGCCACGCGGCGGCGGTGGTCTCCCCGTACCTCTCGCCGAGCGTGCGCACCAGACGCCGCGGCGGTTCGAAACCCATACGTGCGTTGTTCCCTTTCCGAGCTCACGGGCTCACGCTCGCTCGGCGAGCCCAGGAAAGGCTACGCCGGTCCCGCGCCAGCGCACCGCGCGCACGGCGGCCTCGCGCAGCGCGCCGGCCGCCTCCCGCCGCAAGGGGCCCTCCGAGGCCCGTACGAGATCGGAGTAGACACCCGCGACGCGGTCCTCCAGATGGGCGGCCAGCCGCACGGCGGCGGCGGAGTCCGGTACGGGGAAGGGCAGGGCGTACGCGGGAGCGGCGGCGGCGGGCGTGCCGCCCAGGTCCCGTACGGTCCGCGCCAGTGCGTCGCGCCGGGCCCGGTGCGCCGCGTGCGCGCTGGTGGCCTCGCTCCGGCGCGCGCCGCCGACGCGACCGCCGACGACCCCGTACCCGTACACCGCGGCGTGCTCCGCGGCGAGTGCGGCCTGCGCGGCGTCCAGCGCACCGGCGTTCGCCCCGGTCGCCGTGCCCGTCGCCCACGCCCTCCGCGTCGTCCGCGCCGTGCTCATGAGCGGGATCCTTCCGTCAGCAGATAGGCGTGGGCGGCGCTCGCCGCCGCGAGGGAGGCCAGCAACCGGGCCAGTTCCGGGGGCGCTTCCATGAGCGCCGCGGTATGCGCGTCGCTGGTGCGGCGCTCGTTCGCGGCCAGCGCCCTGAGGGCCGCCGCCGGTTCCGCCGGGACGCCGGGCGAGCCGGGCGCCGGGGCCGCGGCCGTGACGGGCGCGGACGGAGCGGCGGACGGCGACGCGGACGGGCTCGCGGACCCGGACGGTTCCGGGGCCAGCGCCGCCAACTGCCGTACGACCGCGGCCCGTAGCGGGGCCAGCCGCTCGCGCTGCCCGGGGTGCCGCTTCAGCACGGCGTCGTACTGCCCCAGCAACTCCCGGTTGGTGCCTGCCGCGCGCACCCGCAGCGCGCGCTCGATCTCGGCCGCCCGCGCGATGCCCGCCGGACTGTCCGCGGCCGGCGAGTCCTGGGAACAGCCGGTCAGCAGACCGGCCGTCGTGGCGCCCGCGGCCATCAGAGCGTGTCTCCGTGTCGTCCCCGTGCGCCCCACGCGTCTCTCCTCGGGCCTCGCGATGATCACCGCAGGCGAGCGTACCCGCGGGTCACCCCCAGGTGGACGGCAACACCCCTTGGGACCGGATACCCTTTGATCTGACACGCGACGATCCCACAACAGCACACGCGGCCGAGGAGTCACCCGGATGAGCACCACCCAGAGCGAAAGGCTGCGCGGACTGCTGGAACCGCTCGTCAGCGCGAAGGACCTGGATCTGGAAGAGATCGAGGTGTCCCGGGCGGGCAGGCGTCGTGTGCTGAGGGTCGTGGTGGATTCCGACGAGGGCGTGGACCTCGACGAGTGCGCCGAGCTGAGCCGCTCCATCTCCGACAAGCTCGACGAGACGGACGCGATGGGCGAGGACGAGTACCAGCTCGAAGTGACCTCTCCCGGGGCGGAGCGCCCGCTGACCGAACACCGCCACTACGTGCGCGCCGTGGGCCGGCTGGCCAGGTTCCAGCTCCACGAGGACGGCGAACTGGTGGCACGCATTCTCACCGTCGACGACGAGGGGCTCGACCTCGAAGTCCCGGGCGTGAAGGGGCGCAAGCCCACCGCCCGCCGGATCGAGTTCGCGGGGATCGACAAGGCGCGCGTGGAGATCGAGTTCAGCCGCAAGGACAAGAAGGAAGAGGAGGCGTAGCCGTGGACATCGATGTGAAGCTCCTGAGGGGCTTGGCACAAGAGAAGGAGATTCCCTTCGACCTGCTGGTCGAGGCGATCGAATCGGCCCTCCTCATCGCCTACCACCGCACCGAGGGCAGCCACCGGCGCGCCCGGGTCGTACTGAGCCGGGACACCGGCCATGTCACGGTCTGGGCCAAGGAGGACCCGGCCGATCTGGAGGAGGGGCAGGAGCCCAAGGAGTTCGACGACACCCCGTCGGACTTCGGCCGGATCGCCGCGACCACCGCCCGCCAGGTCATCCAGCAGCGGCTGCGGGACGCCGAGAACGACGTCACCTTCGGCGAGTACGCGCGCCGGGAGGGCGATATCGTCGCCGGTCTCGTCCAGCAGGGCAAGGACCCGAAGAACGTCCTGGTCAAGCTGGACGACAAGCTGGAAGCCATCCTTCCGGTGCAGGAACAGGTGCCGGGCGAGGAGTACACCCACGGTCTCCGGCTGCGTACGTACGTGGTGAGGGTGGCCAGGGGGGTGCGCGGGCCGTCGGTGACGCTGTCGCGGACCCACCCCAATCTGGTGAAGAAGCTCTTCGCGCTGGAGGTCCCGGAGATCGCGGACGGCTCCGTCGAGATCACGGCGATCGCCCGCGAGGCCGGCCACCGCACCAAGATCGCCGTACGGTCGACACGTTCCGGTCTCAATGCCAAGGGCGCCTGCATCGGCCCGATGGGCGCGCGTGTGCGCAATGTCATGGCCGAGCTGCTGGGCGAGAAGATCGACATCGTCGACTGGTCGGACGACCCGGCCGAGATGGTGGCGAACGCGCTGTCGCCCGCCCGGGTCACCAAGGTCGAGGTCGTCGATCTGGGTGCCCGCTCCGCGCGGGTGACCGTGCCCGACTACCAGCTGTCGCTGGCGATCGGCAAGGAAGGGCAGAACGCCCGGCTCGCCGCCCGGCTGACCGGCTGGCGCATCGACATCCGGCCGGACACGGAGCTCACGGACGACGACCGGGACCGCGGCGACGACCGCGACCGGGGCGACGACCGGGACCGTGGACGGGACGACCGGGACCGCGGTCGCGACCGCGGCTGAATATCCGCTCCGACGATCAGGGACGACCGGCGGTGGCGGCCTGTCACGGTGAGCCGTGACCCGGCCCCGCCGGACATCGACACGATCTTTCGGGCGGCGGGCGTTCGAACCTTGCCCCAAAGGGGTGACGTCGGCGCGGGGAGGTAGACTTGAACGTGTCTGGCCGGACGATCGACCGTGCATGCCCTGAGCGCACCTGCGTGGGCTGCCGGGAGCGAGCGGCCAAGAACGATCTGTTGCGCATCGTGGTGACCGGAGAACAATGTGTTCCCGATCAACGCGGTACGCTGCCCGGCCGGGGTGCGTATGTGCACCCCGCCTTGATCTGTCTCGATCTGGCGGTCCGCCGCCGGGCGTTCCCCCGGGCCTTCCGGGTCCAGGGACCGCTCGACAGCGCGGAGCTGCGCCGTGTGGTCGAGGCGATCACAGTGCAGGCAGCACTGTAGGAAGAAGTACGGCACGGAGCCCCGTGCGGTTCAGGTACCTCGCGAGTTGGAAGTAGGTCGAGATTGCGATGAGCACTCGATGAGTACGCGATGAGTACGCCCATGAAGTAGCGACGGTCCGGCGGTAACCCGGACCTAAAAGGAGCGAAGTGGCTAAGGTCCGGGTATACGAACTCGCCAAGGAGTTCGGCGTGGAGAGCAAGGTCGTCATGGCCAAGCTCCAAGAACTCGGTGAATTCGTCCGTTCGGCGTCGTCGACGATCGAGGCGCCGGTTGTACGCAAATTGACTGACGCTTTGCAGGGGCCCGGCGGCAACGCCGGCAAGTCCGCTGCCAAGCCCGGGGCGCCCCGCAAGGCGACCCCCGCCAGGCCCGCCGCGCCCTCCCCGGCGCAGGCGGCACGTCCCGCTGCCCCCAAGCCCGGTGTCCCGGCCCCCAAGCCGGCCGCCGCCGAGGCCCCCAGGAGCACCCCCTCCGCCGCGCCGACGCCCGGCCCGCGCCCGGCTCCGGCCCCGCGGCCCGCGGCCGCCGCGCCGAAGCCGGCGCCCGCCGCACCGGCGGCCCCGGAGTTCACCGCGCCCCCGTCGGCCCCGGCCGCCGGTCCCCGGCCCGGTGCCACCCCCGGCCCGCGTCCGTCCAACCGCCCCACGGGCGGCCAGGGCGACCAGCGCCAGGGTGAGCGGCAGAACGATCAGCGCCAGGGCGACCAGCGCCAGGGCGACCAGCGCCAGGGCGGCCGCTCCGGCGGCGCGCGTCCCGGCCAGGCCCCGCGTCCCGGTGCCCGCCCCGCGGGCCCGCGTCCGGGCAACAACCCCTTCACCTCGGGTGGCTCCACCGGAATGGCGCGCCCGCAGGCGCCCCGTCCCGGCGGCGCCCCGCGTCCCGGCGGCCCCGGTGCCCCCGGTGGTCCGCGCCCGCAGGGCTCCGGTCAGGGCGGTCCCCGTCCGCAGGCCGGTCCCGGTGGACAGACCGGACGTCCCACCCCCGGCGGTATGCCGCGTCCGCAGGCGCCCCGCGCCGCGGGTCCCGGCGGTGGCCCCGGTGGTAACCGTCCGAACCCGGGCATGATGCCGCAGCGTCCCGCTGCCGGTCCGCGTCCCGGTGGTGGCCCCGGCGGTGGCCGTGGTCCCGGTGGCGGCGGTCGTCCCGGCGGTGCCGGTGGCGGCGGCGGTCGTCCCGGTGGCGGCGGCTTCGCAGGCCGTCCCGGTGGCGGCGGCGGTGGCGGTTTCGCCGGTCGCCCGGGTGGCGGCGGCGGTGGCGGCGCTCCGGGTCGTCCCGGTGGCGGCGGCTTCGGTGGCGGCGGTGGCCGTCCCGGCTTCGGCGGACGTCCGGGTGGTCCCGGCGGCCGTGGTGGCACACAGGGCGCGTTCGGCCGTCCCGGCGGGCCCGCCCGTCGTGGCCGTAAGTCGAAGCGGCAGAGGCGCCAGGAGTACGAGGCCATGCAGGCCCCGTCGGTAGGCGGCGTGATGCTGCCGCGCGGCCAGGGCCAGACGGTCCGGCTGTCGCGCGGTGCGTCGCTCACCGACTTCGCGGAGAAGATCAACGCCAACCCGGCGTCGCTCGTCGCCGTGATGATGAACCTCGGCGAGATGGTCACCGCCACGCAGTCCGTCTCCGACGAGACCCTCCAGGTCCTCGCCGGCGAGATGAACTACGTCGTCGAGATCGTCAGCCCCGAGGAGGAGGACCGCGAGCTGCTCGAGTCCTTCGACATCGAGTTCGGCGAGGACGAGGGCGGCGAGGAAGCCCTCGTGTCCCGTCCGCCGGTCGTGACCGTCATGGGTCACGTCGACCACGGTAAGACCAGGCTGCTGGACGCGATCCGCAAGACGAACGTCGTCGCGGGCGAGGCCGGCGGTATCACGCAGCACATCGGCGCGTACCAGGTCGCCACGGACGTCAACGGTGAAGAGCGCAAGATCACCTTCATCGACACCCCGGGTCACGAGGCGTTCACCGCCATGCGTGCCCGTGGTGCCAAGTCCACCGACATCGCGATCCTGGTGGTCGCGGCCAACGACGGTGTGATGCCCCAGACGATCGAGGCGCTGAACCACGCCAAGGCGGCCGACGTGCCGATCGTGGTCGCGGTCAACAAGATCGACGTCGAGGGCGCCGACCCGACCAAGGTGCGCGGTCAGCTCACCGAGTTCGGTCTGGTGGCCGAGGAGTACGGCGGCGACACCATGTTCGTCGACATCTCCGCCAAGCAGGGCCTGCACATCGACAGCCTGCTGGAGGCCGTGGTCCTCACCGCGGACGCCTCGCTCGACCTCCGGGCCAACCCGGAACAGGACGCGCAGGGTATCGCCATCGAGGCCCACCTCGACCGCGGTCGCGGCGCCGTCGCCACCGTGCTCGTCCAGCGCGGCACGCTGCGCGTCGGTGACACGATGGTCGCCGGTGACGCGTACGGCCGTGTCCGGGCGATGCTCGACGACAACGGCAACAACGTCGAGGAAGCGGCGCCGTCGACGCCGGTCCTGGTCCTGGGTCTCACCAACGTCCCCGGCGCCGGCGACAACTTCCTCGTGGTCGACGAGGACCGCACCGCCCGGCAGATCGCCGAGAAGCGTGCCGCTCGTGAGCGGAACGCGGCCTTCGCCCGCAGGGGCGTCCGGTTCTCCCTGGAGAACCTGGACGAGGCCCTCAAGGCCGGTCTGGTGCAGGAACTCAACCTCATCATCAAGGGCGACGCGTCCGGTTCGGTGGAGGCCCTCGAGTCCTCGCTGCTCCAGCTCGACGTCGGCGACGAGGTCGACATCCGTGTCCTGCACCGCGGTGTGGGTGCGGTCACGGAGTCGGACATCGACCTGGCCATGGGCTCCGACGCCATCGTGATCGGCTTCAACGTGCGCGCCGCGGGGCGTGCCGCGCAGATGGCCGAGCGCGAGGGTGTGGACGTCCGGTACTACTCGGTCATCTACCAGGCGATCGAGGAGATCGAGTCCGCCCTCAAGGGCATGCTCAAGCCCGAGTACGAAGAGGTCGAGCTCGGTACGGCGGAGATCCGCGAGGTCTTCCGCTCGTCCAAGCTGGGCAACATCGCGGGTGTTCTCATCCGCTCCGGCGAGGTCAAGCGGAACACCAAGGCCCGGCTCGTCCGCGATGGCAAGGTCATCGCGGAGGACCTCAACATCCAGGGTCTGCGCCGCTTCAAGGACGACGTCACCGAGATCCGCGAAGGCTTCGAGGGCGGTATCAACCTCGGAAACTTCAACGACATCAAGATCGACGACGTCATCGCGACGTACGAGATGCGCGAGAAGCCGCGCGGCTGACGCGCGACAACCGGTCCGGGGCCGGTCGACGGGACGCATATTCCGTCGATCGGCCCCGGCCGTTCCGTGTACGGTTCTTGTGCCCCTGCCAAGCGCTGGCAGGGCATCTGAACCCGTACCGGCGGGGATCCGGAAACGCATGTATGTGGGGACGCTGTCCTTCGATCTGCTCCTCGGCGACGTACGGTCGTTGAAGGAGAAACGCTCCGTCGTCCGGCCCATCGTCGCCGAGCTTCAGCGGAAATTCGCGGTGAGCGCGGCGGAGACCGGCGGTCAGGACCTTCATCGCAGGGCCGAGATCGGTCTCGCGGTGGTGTCCGGTGACTGGGCGCACCTCACGGATGTGCTGGACCGGTGCGAGCGCATGGTCGCCGGCCACCCCGAGGTGGAGCTGCTGTCGGTACGACGGCGGCTGCACGGCGATGAAGACTGACCAGTACACAAGGAAACCCAGAAGGAAGAGTGACGGACCGGTGACCGACAACGCGCGGGCCCGCAAGCTGGCCGATCGCATCCAGGTCGTGGTCGCGGAGACCCTGGACCGCCGTATCAAGGACCCGCGACTGGGCTTCGTGACCATCACGGACGCCCGCGTCACCGGCGACCTGCGGGAGGCCACGGTCTTCTACACGGTCTACGGCGACGACGAGGAGCGCGCGGCCTCC
The DNA here is from genome assembly GCF_004151105.1 of Streptomyces sp. L-9-10. Classification (GTDB taxonomy): domain Bacteria; phylum Actinomycetota; class Actinomycetes; order Streptomycetales; family Streptomycetaceae; genus Streptomyces. The sequence goes on along the minus strand of NZ_PHRF01000152.1, from coordinate 42,102 downwards.
GCGGCGGCCCTGGAGAGCGCCAAGGGCGTCCTCCGCTCCGAGGTGGGCCGTCAGACCGGCGTCCGCTTCACCCCGACACTGGCGTTCGTGCCCGACGCCCTGCCGGACAACGCCCGCACCATCGAGGACCTCCTCGACAAGGCGCGCGCCAAGGACGCGGAGGTACGGCAGGTGTCGACCGGCAAGACCTACGCGGCCGGGGCCGACCCGTACCGCAAGGACGACGAGGACGACACCGACGACACGGACGGCGCCGCCGCGGAATGACTCAGCAGAACACCACGCCCGACGGGCTTGTCATCGTGGACAAGCCGTCGGGCTTCACTTCGCACGACGTCGTCGCCAAGATGCGCGGGATCGCCAGAACCCGCCGCGTCGGCCACGCCGGCACCCTCGACCCCATGGCGACGGGCGTCCTCGTCCTCGGCGTGGAGCGGGCCACGAAGCTCCTCGGACACCTCGCGCTGACCGAGAAGGAGTACCTCGGCACGATCCGGCTGGGACAGGACACCGTCACCGACGACGCGGAAGGGGAGATCACCTCCTCGACCGACGCCTCCGCCGTGAAGCGCGAGGCCATCGACGCCGGGATCGCGGCGCTGACCGGCGCCCTCATGCAGGTGCCCTCCAAGGTCAGCGCCATCAAGATCGACGGCAAGCGGTCGTACGCGCGCGTGCGCGGCGGCGAGGAGTTCGAGATCCCGGCCCGCCCGGTGACCGTCTCCTCGTTCCGGCTCTACGACGTCCGCGAGGCGGTCGCGGAGGACGGCACCCCGGTCCTCGACCTGGTCGTCTCCGTCGTCTGCTCCTCCGGTACGTACATCCGCGCCCTCGCCCGTGACCTCGGCGCCGGCCTCGGCGTCGGCGGCCATCTCACCGCGCTGCGCAGGACCCGGGTGGGTCCCTACGCGCTCGACGCGGCGAAGACGCTCGACCAGCTCCAGCAGGAGCTGACCGTCATGCCGGTCGCCGAAGCCGCCGCCGCGGCGTTCGCGCGCTGGGACGTGGACGAGAGGCGGGCCAAGCTGCTGATCAACGGCGTACGGCTGGACATGCCCTCGTACGCCACGGCCCCGGTGGCCGCGTTCGACCCCGAGGGGCGCTTCGTGGCGCTGGTCGAGGAGCAGAACGGCAAGGCCAAGAGCCTCGCCGTCTTCGGCTGAGCCCTCCACCGTGGGGCGGACAGGCACGCCTGTCCGCCCCACGGTCCCCCTCCCGGAGGGGTGTCTGTCCACCCCGCACCCGCCACTCACCCCACAGGCCGGGCGCTCGGAGCGCACCACCGGTGCACGGGGGCGTGTTCGGCCCGCGGCCGGCCGCACCGGGTTCTCCGGTGCCGGTGAGGGCCATGGGCGCCGGGCATGGCAGTCTTAGAGCTGCGTAATCGGCAATGAAGTACACGGTTTCGGGCGAGGAGCGGTCACAGTGCAGCGCTGGCGTGGCTTGGAGGACATCCCCCAGGACTGGGGGCGCGGCGTCGTCACCATCGGCTCCTACGACGGGGTGCACCGCGGTCACCAGCTGATCATCGGACGGGCCGTGGAACGGGCGCGCGAGCTGGGGGTGCAGTCGGTCGTCGTCACCTTCGACCCGCACCCCAGCGAGGTCGTACGCCCCGGCAGTCACCCGCCCCTGCTCGCGCCCCACCACCGGCGCGCCGAGCTGATGGCGGACCTGGGGGTGGACGCGCTGCTGATCCTCCCCTTCACGCTTGAGTTCTCCAAGCTGTCGCCCGCCGACTTCATCGTGAAGGTCCTGGTCGACAAGTTGCACGCCCGCGCGGTCATCGAGGGCCCGAACTTCCGCTTCGGCCACAAGGCCGCCGGCAACGTCGCCGTCCTCGCCGATCTGGGGGTGACCTACGACTACGAGGTCGAGGTCGTCGACCTCTACGTGACCGGCGAGGCGGGCGGCGGCGAGCCCTTCTCCTCCACCCTCACTCGCAGACTGGTCGCCGAGGGCGACGTCGCCGGCGCGGCGGAGATCCTGGGCCGGCCGCACCGGGTGGAGGGCGTGGTCGTACGCGGCGCGCAGCGCGGACGCGAACTCGGCTTCCCGACGGCGAACGTGGAGACCCTGCCGCACACCGCGATCCCGGCGGACGGGGTGTACGCGGGATGGCTCACGGCGGACGGGGAACGGATGCCGGCGGCGATCTCGGTGGGCACGAACCCGCAGTTCGAGGGCACGGAGCGGACCGTCGAGGCGTATGCGATCGACCGGGTGGGGCTGGATCTGTACGGGCTGCACGTGACCGTGGACTTCTTGTCGTATGTGCGGGGGCAGCGGAAGTTCGAGTCGATCGAGGCGCTGCTGGAAGCGATGGGGGACGACGTGAAGAGGTCGAGGGCGCTGATCGAGGCGGCGGAGTAGCCCGGTCCGGGGCGCGGTGCGTTTCGGCTGGGGCCGGTGGTGCGGTGCGGGTTGTTGCCGGGTGGCGCGGTGCGCCTCCGGCGGGGGCGTGGTCCGGGGTGCGTTTCGGCTGGTGCCGGTGGTCCGGGTGCGGGTTGTTGCCGGGGTGTGCTCCGGGGCTCGCGTCCGGGACTGCATGCTGTGCTTTCCCGGGGGACACCCCCGGACCCCCGTACGGCGCGACTCCGGCCTGTCGTTGGTTCGGGCGTTCGTGCGCCACACATCACGCTCTACGTCCCGGCCACGCCCCCTGCGCGCCCCCCTTCACGGCCCGTCACGGACTGGCGCGGCCGTGCGCGAGGGCGGGCGGGGGACGCGGCGGCACGCTCCCGCAGCCCGGCCCTCGGCAGGGAGGGACTGGCGGGCCGCAGCAGCCCACTCACCCCTGCCGAGGCGGGGATTGGCCGGGGCCACCGGGCCGCACCCGCCCCTACACCCCCACCCAGGTCGGCGGGTTGTGGGACCACCGGGGGGAGGGGGTCGGGGGCGTAGGAGGTGCGTGTTCGGACACTGAAGCGTGATGTGTGGCGCGCGGACGCCCGAACCATCGTCTGGGCAGGGTCGCGCCGTAAATCGTGCCGTCCGGACATGTACCTCCGGAGGCCCCGGGCCCCGTACAGCCGTACGAGACAGCAACCAAGAACCCGCCACCTAAACCGCTCCCACCCAGTGGCACGCCACCTGCGTAGCCGCCCCGCCCACCAGCACCGGCAACGCCGCCGTCCTGCATCTCTCCGCCACCCCCGCCCTCTCCGCCTCCCCCGACGCCAGCACCTGGCACCGCGCGTGGAAGCGGCAGCCCGCCGGGATGCGTGACGGGTCCGGGGGTTCGCCCGTGAGGATGACCGGGGGGCCGTCCGATTCCGGGAGGACGGACAACAGTGCCTGCGTGTACGGGTGCTGAGGGTTCGTCAGTACGTCCTCGACCGGACCCGTCTCCACGATCCGGCCCAGATACATCACCGCCACCCGGTCCGCGATGTTCCACGCGAGGCCCAGGTCGTGCGTCACGACCAGCGCGGAGAGGCCGAGTTCATCGCGCAGGGACAGCAGGAGGGCCAGGATCTCGCCCCGTACGGACGCGTCCAGGGACGCCACCGGCTCGTCCGCGACGATCAGTTCGGGCTTCAGGACCAGCGCGCCCGCGATGACGACGCGTTGGCGCTGGCCGCCGGACAGCTCGTGCGGGTAGCGGAGGAAGAAGCGCTCGGGCGGGCGCAGGCCGGCGCGGGAGAGCGCCTCGGCGACGGCTTCGCGTTCGTCGCCCCGGTAGCCGTGGATCCGCAGGCCCTCGGCCACCGCGTCGTACACCGTATGGCGCGGGTTGAGGGAGCCGCTCGGGTCCTGGAGTACGAGCTGGACCCGCTTGCGGTACGCCTTGAGGGTGCGGGAGCCGTACCCCAGCGGTTCCCCGGCGAAGCTGACCCCGCCGCCCGTGGGCGGCACCAGACCGAGCAGGGTGCGTGCCAGCGTGGTCTTGCCGCAGCCGGACTCGCCGACGAGCGCGACGATCTCGCCGGGGCCGATGTCGAGGTCGACCCCGTCGACGGCGCGGGCGGGCGGCGCGCCGCGCCGGCCGGGGAAGGTGACGTTCAGCCCGGTGGCCGAGAGCAGGGGGGCAGCGGGCATGGGTGGCTCCTGAGGGGTGGTCGCGGACGCCGTCATGGCCGTACCTCCGCGGGTGCGGTCGAGCCCACCCGTACGCAGGCCGCGCGGCGGTCCTGGCCCGCGTCCCGCAGCTCCTGGTCGTCGGTCGCGCAGGAGTCCAGGGCGACCGGGCAGCGCGGATGGAACGTACAGCCGGACGGCAGCGCCGACGGGTCCGGCGGGTCGCCGGGCAGTCCGCGCGGTGCGCGCCGTGACGCCAGGTCCCCGATGCGGGGGAAGGCGGCGGAGAGCGCCCGGCCGTACGGATGCTCGGCGGCGTCGTACACCGTGCGCGCCGGGCCCTCCTCGACGATCCGGCCCGCGTACATCACGGCGAGCCGGTCGCAGGTGTCCGAGAGGACCGCCAGGTCGTGGCTGATCATCAGCAGGCTGATGCCCTGGTCCGCGACGAGTTGTTCGATCAGGCGCAGGATCTGCGCCTGGATCATCACATCGAGGGCGGTGGTCGGCTCGTCCGCGACGATCAGCCGCGGATCGCAGGCCAGCGCCATCGCGATCATCACGCGCTGACGCTGGCCGCCGGAGAGTTCGTGCGGATAGGCGTCCGCGCGGGCGGCCGGCAGCCCGACCTGTTCCAGCAGTTCGCCGGCGCGCGAGCGGGCCGCGGCGGGGGTGGCGCGGCGATGCAGCAGCACCGGTTCGGCGATCTGGTCCCCGATCCGGTGCACCGCGTTGAGCGAGTGCATCGCGCCCTGGAAGACGATGGACGCCCCCGCCCACCGCACGGCGCGCAGCCGGCCCCACTTCATGGTGAGGACGTCCTCGCCGTCGAGCAGGATCTCCCCGGACAGCCGCGCGGAGGCGGGCAGCAGCCGGAGCAGCGCCAGCGCGAGGGTGGACTTGCCGCACCCCGACTCACCGGCGATGCCCAGTTTGCGGCCGGATTCGACGGTGAGGTCGACGCCCCGTACGGCGGGTACGGCGGAGGGACCGGAGCCGTACGTCACATGGAGATCCTTGATCTCCAGCAGTGTCGTGCCGGTCAACGGGACACCCCCAGCTTCGGGTTGAGCACGGCCTCGATCGCCCGGCCGCAGAGTGTGAAGGTGAGCGCGACGCACGCGATCGCGATACCGGGCGGTGCCAGGTACCACCAGTGCCCCGAGGAGACCGCGCCCGCCTCGCGCGCGTCCTGGAGCATGCCGCCCCAGGAGATGATCAGGGGATCACCGAGGCCGAGGAAGGCGAGTGTCGCCTCGGTCAGGATGGCGTTGGAGATGCCGAGGGTGGTCTGGGCGAGCACCAGCGGCATCACGTTGGGCAGCACGTGGCGCGTCATGATGTGGCCGTGGCCGCCGCCGAGGGCACGGGCGCGCTCGATGTACGGACGGGACTCGACGGCGATGGTCTGGGCCCGTACCAGGCGCGCCGTCGTCGGCCAGCTGGTGACGCCGATCGCCAGGATCACCGTCCAGATGGACCGTGACATGACCGTCGCGAGAACGATCGCCAGCACGAGCGTCGGCATCACCAGGAACCAGTCGGTGATCCGCATGACCACCGTCGCGAACCAGCCGCCGTAGTGCCCGGCGAGGACCCCGACGAGGGTGCCGATGGCCACCGACAGCGCGGCGGCCAGCAGCCCCACGGTCAGCGAGATCCGGGCGCCCCAGATCAGCAGGCCGAGCAGCGAGCGCCCGAACTGGTCCGTACCGAGCGGGAATTCACCGCTCGGCTTCTCCAGGGCCGTACCGGGCGCGTTGGTCACACTCTGCACCTCGCCGCCGACGAGCAGCGGCGCGAGGAGGGCGATCAGGGCGATGAACGCGAGCCCGGCGAGCCCGAGGAGTCCGGCGCGGTGTGTCCGGTACTCCTTCCAGAAGCGGGTCACCGAGCCGCGACGGCGGGCCCAGGCGAGTGAGGAGGCCGAAGGCGACGAGGGGCCCGCGGGTGCCGTGGAGGCCGGCGGGGTCTTCTCCAGGGTCATCGGCCCACCCGGGGATCGAGGAGCGGATAGAGCAGGTCGGCGAGGAGGTTCATCAGGATCATCGCCCCGGCGAAGACGACGAACAGCCCCTGGACGAGAGGCAGATCGGGCACGCTCAGCGCCTGGTAGAACAGTCCGCCGAGGCCCGGCCAGGAGAAGACCGTCTCGACGAGGATCGAACCGGCCGCCACATGGCCCAGGTTGATGAAGACCATGGTGACGGTGGGCAGCAGGGCGTTCGGCACCGCGTGCCGGCGTCGTACGAGATCGTCCCGCAGGCCCTTGGCGCGTGCCGTCGTCAGATAGTCGCTGCCCATCTCGTCCAGCAGCGACGAGCGCATGACGAGCAGCGTTTGCGCGTATCCGACCGCGACCAGTGTGGCCACCGGCAGCACCATGTGGTGCGCCACGTCGAGGACGTAGCCGAAGCCGGACGAGTCGCCCGACTCCATGCCGCCGGTGGGGAACATGCCCGGGATCGGGCCGATGCCCACCGAGAAGACGATGATCAGCAGCAGTCCGAGCCAGAAGGACGGGACGGACCAGAGCGTCAGCGCCACACCGGTGTTGAGGCGGTCGCTCAGGCCGCCGTTGCGCCACGCGGAGCGGGTGCCGAGCCAGAGGCCGAGCGCCGAGTAGATCACCACGGCGACGCCCGTGAGCAGCAGTGTCGCCGGGAGTTTCGTGGCGATCAGCTCACCGACCGGTGTGTGGAACTGGTACGAGGTGCCGAGATCGCCGGTCAGCGCCCGGCCGCAGTAGTCGGTGAACTGCTGCCACAGCGGCAGATCGAGCCCGAACTGCTTGCGCAGCGTGGCCAGTTGCTCGGCGGAGGTCGGTACGCCATGGGTCATGGCCTTGACCGGGTCGCCGGGGATGATCCGGAAGAGGAAGAAGCTGGTGACGAGGACGGCGAGCAGTGAGACGACGGCGCCGCCCAGCTTGCCCGCCACATAGAGCGGATACGCGGTCCTGGTGCCCGAGGTGGCGGGGGCGGAGCCGGACGGCCCGGTCTTCACCGGGCCGTCGACGGCGTCCCGCACCACACCCGGGGTGCTTGCGGTGCTCATCGGTTATTCACGGTCTTCCGCGGTGGAACGGCGACGCATCGCGACGAAGAGACCGAGGGCGGCGACGACCACGACAGCGGCCCCGATCCCGATCACCACACCGGTCGAGGAAGAGCTGCCGGAACCGCCGCCGTCATCGGCCGGCACCGCGGACCACCAACTCCAGTAGCCGTCCTGGCCCCAGAGATTGCCGGCGGCCTCCGGCATCGTCGTGATCGACTTGATCTGGTCGGTACGGTACGCCTCGACCGCGTTCGGATAGGCCATGACATTCATATACCCGGTGTCGTACAGCCGCGATTCCATCTGCTTGACGAGTTCCGCGCGCTTGGCGGGGTCGTATTCCGCCGACTGCTGGGCGTACAGGTCGTCGTACCGCTTGTCGCAGATGAAGTTGTCCGTGGCGCCGCTGTCCTTGGGCGTGGCGGGGAGCGCACCGCACGTGTGAATGGAGAGGACGTAGTCGGGATCGGGGTTGACCGACCAGCCGTCGAAGGCCAGGTCGTAATCGCCCGCGAGCCAGGGGTCGGAGACATTGTCCAGACACTCGACCTTCAGCCCGATACCGAGCTGTCCCCACCACTCCTGGAGGTATTTGCCGATGGCCTTGTCGTTCGGGTCCGTCGCGTGGCACAGGATCCGGAAGTCGAGCGGCTTGCCGTCCTTGCCGACGCGCTTGCCCGCGGCGTTCTTCGGGTAGCCGGCCGTGTCCAGCGTCCTGGCCGCCTCGGCGGGGTCGTAGGCGATCGTCTGGTCGGCCGAGGGCTCCCAGAAGTACGCGCCGAACCGCGGCGGGATATAGCCCTTGCCCTCGACGGCGTGCCCCTGGAAGACCTTGTCGATGACGGTCTTGCGGTCGACGGCCTGGAACAGCGCCTTGCGGACCGCCGGGTCCAGCAGCGCGGTGTGCCCGTTGCCGAACTTCTTGCCGTCCTTCGAGCGGGCACCGGGGTTGGTGGCGAGCGCGTAGAAACGGCGCCCGGGAGCGTCGTTGACCTTGATGTCGTCGGCGTTCTTCAGCGCCGCGGCCTGAGCGGGGGTGAGGCCCGCGGTGAAGGACACCTCACCTTTCTGGAGCGCCGCCACGGCCGCGTCCCCGTCCTTGTAGTACTTGAGGACCAGCTCGTCGAACTTGGGCGCACCGCGCCAGAAGTCCTTGTTCGGCTTGAGCTTGATGTACTGGTCGACCTTGAAGTCCGTGATGATGAACGGCCCGTTGCCGACGATCGGGAACGACTCGTTGTTGTTGAACTTGGAGAAGTCGCCGACCTTCTCCCAGATGTGCTTGGGCACGATCGGCACGTCGAGCGCGGTCATGGTGGCCTGAGGCTTGTTCAGCTCGACGACCAGCGTCTCCGGGTCGGGCGCGGTGACCTTCTTGAAGTTGGCGGTGAAACTGCCGTTGGCGGTGGCCGCGTTCTCGTCGGTCATCATCGTGTTGAACGTCCACGCGGCGTCCTCGGCGGTCGCCCGCACGCCGTCCGACCACTTCGAGTCCTTGCGGATGGTGAAGGTCCACGTCAGCTTGTCCGCGGAGGGCTTCCAGGCGGTGGCGAAGCCCGGAACCGTGTGCGCGTCCTTGGGGTCGTAGTTGGTCAGATACTCGTAGGTCAGCCGGTGGATGCTGGTACTGACCAATGACTGGGCCAGGAACGGGCTGAGGGAGTCGACGCTCTGGCTGACCGCGACGGTGAGGACCTTCTTGCCGTCGGCGGCCTGGGCCTGCTGCGGCGCGGGGAGCAGCGGGTTGAGGGGGATCACGCTCCCGGCCACGAGCGCGGCTGAGGCGGCACCGGAGGCCAGGAGGAGACGGAGACGGGGGCGTTGCCGGACGGGCTGCCGGGCGGGTCGCCGACCGGGTTGCCGGCCGGATTGCCGGGGCGTGCGCGGGAAGACTCTTTCGACCATGGACGGTGACCTCGTGTTATCACTCGCACGGAGAAGCCGGGTTGCTGCTGATTCGCCAACTGGTGAAGCGAAGGTTTATCAGCGCCCGTCCGGCTGAGTCAACGGCCGCCCATACCCCGTGTGGTCTGCGGGAATGCGGTGAGGGGCCGCACCGTGAAGACGGTACGGCCCCTCATTGGTCTCTACCTCTGATGCCTTACTGCTGAGGCGCTGGCGGTGCTGGTGGGGGCTGCTGCTGCGGCCAGCCACCGGGCGGGACGGGTCCCTGCAAGTCCGGCCGGCCGGACTGGTCCGGCTGTCCCGGCTGATGGGTTTGACCGGGCTGCTGGGGGTGTCCGGGCTGCTGGCCGGCGGGGGAGGGATGCTGTGGCTGCCAGCCCTGCTGACCACCGGGTCCTTGGGGCGGGCCCGCCTGCTGCTGGGGCGGGTAGGGGTACGGCTGTTGCTGGTGCGGATGGTGCTGCTGCGGCTGCTGCGGCGGGTAGTGCTGGGGATACTGCTGGGGCGCGTACGGCTGGCCCTGCGCCGGCTGGCCGTACGGGGACTGCCCCGGCATCGGCTGCTGGCCGGGACCCGGCATCGGCGGGACGAGGTGCGGCGGCGGCTGGCCGTCCGCCGTCCACAGCCCCTGCGCCTGCTGGGCCCGTACGAAGTCCTCCGCGACCATCGCGGAGAGATTGAAGTACGCCTCACGCGTCTTGGGCCGCATCATGTCGAGGTCCACCTCGGCCCCGGCCGCCAGATGCTCGTCGAAGGGCACCACGATCACCCCGCGGCAGCGGGTCTCGAAGTGCTGCACGATGTCGTCGACCTTGATCATCTTGCCGGTCTCGCGGACCCCGGAGATCACCGTGAGGGAGCGCTGCACCAGGTCGGCGTAGCCGTGCGCGGACAGCCAGTCGAGCGTCGTCGACGCGCTGCTCGCGCCGTCGACGGACGGCGTCGAGATGATGATCAGCTGGTCGGCCAGGTCCAGCACTCCGCGCATCGCGCTGTAGAGCAGACCGGTACCCGAGTCCGTGAGGATGATCGGGTACTGCTTGCCCAGGACCTCGATCGCGCGCCGGTAGTCCTCGTCGTTGAACGCCGTGGAGACGGCCGGGTCCACGTCGTTGGCGATGATCTCCAGACCGGAGGACGCCTGCGAGGTGAACCTGCGGATGTCCATGTAGCTGTGCAGATGCGGGATCGCCTGGACCAGGTCGCGGATGGTCGCGCCGGTCTCGCGCCGTACGCGGCGGCCGAGCGTGCCGGCGTCCGGGTTGGCGTCGATCGCCAGGATCTTGTCCTGCCGCTCGGTGGCCAGGGTGGAGCCCAGCGCCGTGGTCGTCGTGGTCTTGCCGACACCGCCCTTGAGGCTGATGACCGCGATCCGGTAGCAGGAGAGCACCGGTGTACGGATCAGTTCGAGCTTGCGCAGGCGCTCCGCCTCCGCGGCCTTCCCACCGATCTTGAAGCGCGAACCGCCGGACGGATTGCGGCTGCTCCTGGCCTTCGGCTTGTTGTTCCGCAGCAGCCGGTCGGAGGAGAGCTCCACGGCGGCCGTATAGCCGAGCGGGGCGCCGGGCACGGACCGCTCGCGGTGATCGTGCGAGACGGCGGAGGGCCAGGCGGCGCCGGTACGCGGATCCACCGGAGGCGCCCCGGGCGTGGACTGCTGATGCGGTTGGGGCTGGGCCTGAGGGGGCTGGGGGGCGTGCGGGGCCTGCTGGGCAGGGAGGTTCGGGGTGGAGGGTACGGGCAGATGAGACGCCTGCGGAGGCAGTGGCGCGGAACCGCCGGCGCCCGGCTGACCGGGGTGTGCCTGCTGGCCGGGGAGTCCCGGCTGTCCCGGCTGTCCCGGTTGGCCTGGCTGTCCCGGCTGTCCGGGCTGGCCCTGTTGGGGGAATCCGTAGCCGCCCGGCGCTCCCTGCTGACTCTGCTGGCCCTGCTGCGGGAAGCCGTAACCGCCTTGCGGGGAGGGGGCGTACGGGTTCGGCTGCCCCTGCTGGTGCGGGAATCCGTAACCCGGCGGCGGGACGGGGGCGTCGGGGCCGGGTACGGCGGGCGGCAAAGCGGCCGGGGCGGGGTGCCCGGACTGGCCGGGGTGTCCCGGGTGCCCGGGGTGCCCAGGGTGATCTTGCCAGCCGGGCTGCGCCTGGTGTCCGGGCTGTCCCGGCTGGGCCTGGTGTCCGGGCTGGGCCTGGTGGGGGAAGCCGTACCCGCTCTGCTGCGGCTGTCCGGGCCAGGCGTTCGGAGCCGGCGCGGGGCTCTGCGGCTGGGGCTCGGGCTGCGGTTGCGCGTACGGCTGGGCCTGAACCGGGGCGGGGGCCTGTACGGGCCACTGCGGCGCGGCCGTCGGCGCGGCGGGCTGGTACGCGGGCGGCAGCGGAGGCAGTCCGGGGCTCTGGGCCGCGGCCGGCTGAGCGGCCCAGGGCTGGGCCGGCGCGGGGGCCGGGGGAGCGTCCTGGGGCTCGTCCGCAGGTGCGGGGGCCGGGGGAACGGCATCCGTGACCGCGTCCACGACCGCGGGCGCGGGCGCGGGGTCGGCCGGTTCGTCGGCGTCGGCGGTCACGCCGCCGTCGCGTTCGTCGTCCTCACGCTCCCGGGAACCCTCGGCCTCTTCCGTGGTCCCGGGCACTGCCGGAGTCTCGGCCTCCGGGGCCGGGTCGGCCGCGAGCTCCGGTACGTCCGGCGCCCCCGCTTCCTCCGTATCGTCGGCGACCACCGCGTGGGAGGGCGCGTGCGCGGACTCGGCATCGGGCGTGCCCTCGGGCTCGCTCACGCGTACGACCTCGGCGCTGTCCGGTCCCTCGGGAGCACCGGATTCCGGGCTCTCCGCGGCCCTGTTCCTCGCCGCCTCCTGCTCGGCGATCTCCCGCTTGAGGGACGCCGGGGAGAACCGCATGGTCGACCCGCTCTCGACGTCGCCGCCGCCGAACGGCTCCGACGCGGCGGGAGCGGGCTCCGAAGCCGAAGCCGCAGCCGAGGCCGAAGTCGAAACCGGGGCAACGTCCGGTGCGGGTGCGGGTGCGGGTGCGGGAACGGATGCGGGCGCGGGCGCTGTGGCCGCCGTCGGCGCGGGCTCGGGCGGCGGGATCTGAACGGGCGCCTGCACCGGGGGTGCCGGCTGGTGTGCCGGTGCCCAGTGGGGTTCGAAGCCACTGCCCGAGGGCAGCCCTGGCACGGCGACGGGCGCACCGTCCGGCGGCGGGGGAGGGGTCGTGAACGACGCGGGCGGCGGCGTGCTCGCCGCGCCACCACCGGACGTGTCCCCCGGCGTGTTCTGCGTGTACCAGGCCGGCGGGGTGTAGTCGATGGTGAACTCACCCGTCATCTCGGGCTCCACGTCGGACTGATCGTCCGCGGCAGGCCGGTTCCAGCCTCCGCGCGTCTCGTCCCGATCGCCCTTCACTTTGCCTCCTGATGTGGTCGAGCACCCTTGTGCCGTGGTGGGTGGGGGCGACCGAATCTGTACGTCCGGTCCGCCCGGCTCTTCCCCTTACGACGCGGTCGGCCTGTCCACAAGTTCAACGCTGCCGCGCCCACACCCACCCTAATCGCCAACGGCGTCGACACGTCAGGCCGGACCCGGTCCGTCAACGGCCGTCCCGTACAACATGTACCGCCCTCGGCCTGCCCTCAAGTGAACAGTGCGGGGCGGAGAGTGAACGGGACGAACGGTCAAATCCGTACATCCCTGTACGAGATCCTGGCGAAATCCACCCCGGTCGGGTGCACCCGCTGTCCACGGCCCGGTTCCGGCCCGTCCGGTGTGCGCTGCCCAACAATCCGGTCTCGGTGTCGAGCCCCGAGCCGTCGTGACGCACGAATCCGCGACGACAATCCGCGACGACAATCCGCGACGACAATGCGGGACGAGAGTCCGGGACGGGAATCCGGGACGGGAATCCGGAACGCGCGTCCGAACGCACACGTAAGGGGCGCGCTCCGTCCGAAGCGCGCCCCTGCCTGTGTACGTCCTGGCTGTACGTCCCGCCCGTGCGTCCTGTGTCCCGGCCGCCTCAGCGCAGATCGAACTCGCCGTCACGCGCGCCGAGTACGAACGCCCGCCACTCCGCTTCGGTGTAGCGCAGCACGGTGTCCGGGTCGATGGACGACCGCATCGCGACGGCCCCTTCGGGCAGGTAGGCGATCTCGACCCGCTCCTCGTCCGCGCTCGTGCCGGGGGCGCCGATCCACTCGACACCCGAGATGTCGAGGGCGTACAGCTCTTCCTTCTCCTGTGCGCTCCCCATCAGTCAAGCTTCCCTTCGGTAACGGCCGACGTCACTTCGGACATCTTAGGACAGCCCCCTCAAGCCGACAGGGCGCTCCGGTAAGTTCGACGCCTGTTCGCGCGGTGCGCACACGACGTGAAGATCCGGTGCCGAATGCCGGACGTGGCACCGGGTGTGGAATCCCGATGTGGACTCCCGATGTGGAATCAGTCCATCCGGCGGGCGACGCCGAGCAGTCCGGTCTCGGCGTCCGTGGCGCCCGTCATCACCCAGTGGCGCTCACGCCCGGCGCACCAGAGCGTCACACCGTCCGCGAGCGTGGGCAGGGCCTCGCGCTCGACCTGGGACAGCCCCAGGATCCTGCCGATCTGCTCCGCTTCCTGCGGTGACACCCGCTGGACACCCACCAGCGTGGCGGCCCGCATCAACCGGGGCGCGACCGGGCTCAGATACGGCAGGAGAGTCAGCACCGACTGCCACGGCGAGGACACCACGCGCCCGCGCGGCGGCCGCATTCCGCAGTCCCGGACCACCACGACCGGGCTGCCCACCGTCGCACCCATCGGCGGGACGCGGCCCACCTCGTGGAGCGTGATGCAGTCCAGCCCCGCGCCCGCGGCCTGCGCCAGCCGGGTCCACGCCTGGGCGCGCCCGGTCTCGACCGCCACCCGCGCGCCCGTGCCCGCCGCGCGCAGCGCCAGCACCTGAGCCGTCCACAACCCGCCGATCAGCAGCACGTCGTACGGTGTCGAACGGTGGAACCCCACCAGCTGGGGGCGCCCCTCGGCGTCGTCACCGATCACCACCCCGTCGTCCCCGACGGGCAGCGACAGCGCGCCCAGATCCTCGAAGGCCAGCGTGTGTCCCGCGTGGCGGGGGCCGCGCAGCCCCCGCAGCCCGCGCGCCGTCCCGCTTCCGGCGGTCATCGCGCTCCTCCCAGGGGCAGCGTCGCCAGTACGCCGGGCAGCTGCTCACGGTCCAGCCGTACGAGACCGACCTTCGCCGACCGCGCCGCCTGCTCCAACGACCGTCGCACCCGCACCAGTCCGGTGTCGGTGCCGCCCGTGATCCGCACATGACCCGACATGGTCATCGAACCCCGGTGCGTGCCGGGCCGCAGGGTGAGGCTGAAGGTCGTCGCGTACGCCGGCGCCGCCGTGAGCAGCGCGGCCAGCTTGGGCAGCGGGGTCGCGGCCCGTCCCAACTCGGGCCAGCGGGCCACCGCGTAGGTGGTGTGCCAGCGGTTGTCGCACCGCCACACGCGCGGTGTCTCGGCCGTACGCCGACGAGGCGCGGTCTCCGGCCGTCCCGCGCGGGCGGACAGCGCCGGACTCGCACACGCCGACGTCGCCATGGTGGAGTTCAGCTCGTCCTGGTCCAGTACCACGGCCCGGAAACCCGCGCCGGTGATACGGCTCGCCACATGGTCCGCCGTCCGCACCAGGCAGCGCTGGGCCCCCTCGATGCCGCCGCCACGCGCCTCGACGGCCTCCCGGCACAGCTCCGGGTCCAGTTTCACCGCCACCCAGGTGAGCCGCAGCGCGGGCGCTCCGGTCCGCTCCTGGAGCGGGGCGTACGAGAGCCGGGCCACCGACTGCTCGGGAAGATGCGGCGCGGGCGCTGCCCGCACCTGCTGCACCAACTGCACCGACTCCAGCGCGATGTCGTCGACTTCAAGGGCATCGCCCAGCAGGGAGAGCGGAAGCGACCGCGCCCCGAACACCGGGCGCAGCGCGTCGCTGCTCGCCTCGACCCGTACCACCGCCGTCAGGAACGAGCCGTCACCGAGCATGCCGACCGTACGACGGTCCCGGTCGACGTAGGTGAAGGGACGGAATCCCGGCACACTCTCCACGACCGGAACCAGCGACGGATCGACTTCCCAGGCGCATGGCTCCGCGGCCCGTCTGCGGGAGTGGAGGGCGAGGGCGGTGGACACCCAGTCCTGTATGGCGTGACCGCGGCGGCGTATCACGGCGACCAGCACCAGCACGGCGGCGATGACGAGCGTGGGCACCAGCCAGAGCCCGCCGAGCGCCCCACCGATCAGGGCCAGCGCGACCGCCGCCTCGACCAGCACCAGTTGACGCAGCTGGAAGGGACCGACCCGGCTGGTGCGCGACAGGGCGCGCGGGGTGGTGGCCGCGGGGACCGCCGACGGAGGCGTCACCGGCCGGGCGTTGCTGCGTTGCCGTCGGGAATTGCTCCGGGACTGGTCAGGGGGTTGTCCGGTGGTCCGCCCATTGCGCTCGCGCGTCGCCGTACCCATCGCCGCGTTGCCCCCTCGTGTCCGTAATTACCAAATTTCCTACGGGCGTTGACCGGCCGATCACCCTACCGGAGCAGTGCGACGGAAGCGCCAGCATGCATAGTAGGGGGCTGGTACGACAGCAGGCCCGCTCGGCGAGTGTGGGAGCCTGGTCGCCCGGTGGGGGAGAGGGACAGCGGACAGATGGCATCACGACGGGACGAACTCAACGCATACACCTTCGCGAAGCGAAGGCTGATCGCGCAGTTCGTACAGCCCAGCCCGACCGGCTCGGAGGAGGGCGCGCCGCGACCGCTTCGCGCGGTGGTGCCCGGCGCGATCGTCGGTGTGGTGGTTCTCGCGGTGTTCGGCGCCTGGGGGATGTTCAAGCCGGTGGCGCCCAAGAACTGGAACAAGCCCGAAGAGAACGTCATTATCGCCAGCAAGTCCACCACGCGTTATGTGGTGCTCAGGACCGGCGACAGGACCCAGCTCCACCCCGTCCTGAACATGTCCTCCGCCAAGCTCCTCCTCGCCCCGGACAAGGGCAAGGTCATCAACGTCGACGAGTCGGTGCTCGACAACGGCAAGATCCCGCACGGCGCCACGCTCGGCATCCCCTATGCCCCCGACCGGCTGCCCGACGCGAAGGAGGCCGGGGCCACGAAGCGCTGGGCGGTCTGCGAGCGGCCGGGCGAGGGCGGCAGGGCCATCCAGAAGGCGTCCTTCGTCTTCGCCGAACGGGAGCAGAAGAAGACCGAGGGCGCGAGCCAGTTGCGAGGCGGTCAGCTGCTGTACGTGGAGGATTCCGCGACGAGGACCCGTTACGTCGTCGACGCCGAGGGCAAGGCGTACGAGGTGGAGAAGGACAGCCTGCTGGTGAGCCAACTGGTGGGCACGGGCACCAAGCCGCAGCGGGTGTCCACCGGCTGGCTGGACACCCTGCACAAGGGGGACCGGATCACCTTCCCGGAGATCGACGGAATTCCTGGTTCCGACGCCGACGCCCCCGGTGAACTGGATGCCGAGGCCGACAAGGTGGGCACGGTCCTCACCGCCACCGACGGCACAAGGAACCAGCACTACCTGGTCCTTGAGGGCCGGGTCGCCCCCGTCTCGGACTTCACCGCGAAGCTGCTGCTCAACAGCAAGGACTTGATCGACGTCGGCCAGGCGGGAAAGGCCAGGCCGGTCAGCCGGGCCGCGATTCAGCCCGGCGAGGCGTTCGGACAGGACCGGGACTGGCCCGAGAACGCTCCGGAGTCCGTCAACTCGGCGAGCACCGGCGACGACAGCCGTAACACGGTGTGCAACGTGCTGCACGAGGTGGACGAGGACAACGGCACCACCACGCTCAGCACGTGGGCGGGCACCGACTTCCCCGCGACGCTGCCGACCGGGTCGAGCAGCGGCTATGTCACCCCGGGATCCGGCCAGCTCTTCCGTCAGTTCAAGGGATCGAGGACCGACTCGGGATTCGTCTTCCTCGTCACCGACACCGGACTGCGCTACGCGATGCAGTCGAACGGCGACGGCGCGACGGACGACTCCGGCATCGGCTCGTCCGGGTCGGAAGAACAGAAGCAGGCGGCGCAGCAGGAAGCACAGCAGGCCCAGAACCGGCTCGGCTACAAGGCCGTCGATCCGGCGCCGATCCCCGCCGCCTGGTCGGCGTTCCTGCCGACCGGACCGCGACTGTCGACGGCGGACGCCCGCCAGCCGCAGGGCTCGTGAGGGTGACCATGCCAC
This sequence comes from Streptomyces sp. L-9-10, assembly GCF_004151105.1. Classification (GTDB taxonomy): domain Bacteria; phylum Actinomycetota; class Actinomycetes; order Streptomycetales; family Streptomycetaceae; genus Streptomyces. The sequence goes on along the minus strand of NZ_PHRF01000152.1, from coordinate 24,900 downwards.
ACACGCACACGCATACTCAGGCTCGGTGGCGCCTCTTCGCCGTCTCGGCCGCCACCACGGTCGTGCTGATCGGCCTGCCCGTGTCCCCCGCCGCCGCGGATTCCGACCAGTGCACCTACCCCGGGAAGAAGTACGCGGGCAGGCCTTGGTCGCTGCAACGCGTTCAGCTGGACGAGCTGTGGGCCCAGTCCCGGGGCAAGGGGGTGCGGGTCGCGGTCATCGACACGGGCGTCGACATCAAGAACCGGCAGCTGAAGGCCGCCGTGGACACCAAGAGCGGCAAGAACATGATGGACCGGGACCTCAAGGACGACAACGGCAACAAGCTTGAGCGCGGCAAGGAGGACGGCACCACGGACACCGTGGGGCACGGCACCAAGGTCGCCGGTATCATCGCGGCCCGCGCCATGACGGGCACCGGTTTCGTCGGCCTCGCGCCCGAAGCGACGATCATCCCGATCCAGCAGAACGACGCCGACGGGAACGGCACTGCCCTGACCCTCGCCGCGGCGATCAAGCACGCCGTCGCCGAGGACGCCGACGTCATCAACATCTCGCAGGACACGGCCAACGCCGTCGAACCCACGCCGCTGTTGAAGCAGGCGGTGGACGACGCTCTCGCGGAGGAGATCGTCATCGTCGCCTCGGCCGGCAACGACGGTCTGGGCGGCAACGTCAAGGAGACCTACCCGGCTTCGTACAAGGGTGTCCTGGCCGTGGCCTCCTCCGACCGCAACAACGAACGCGCGGCCTTCTCCCAGTCCGGCGAGTTCGTCGGCGTGGCGGCCCCCGGCGTCGACATGGTCTCCACGGTCCCGGGCGGCGGCCACTGCGCCGACAACGGCACCAGCTTCTCCGCCCCGTATGTCGCGGGCGTCGCCGCTCTCATCAAGAGCAAGCACGAGGACTGGACGCGGCAGCAGATCGTCGCGCAGATCCAGCAGACCGCCGAACGATCGACAGCCGGTCATGACAGGCTGGTGGGCTGGGGAGTCATCGACCCGGTACGGGCCCTGACGGAGGACGACAAGCCCATCGAGGAGCCGGTCGCCCACGAGGGCCTCAACAAGGCGGAAGCGCCCACTCCGGCCCAACTCCACCTGGGAGAAACAGCGGAGGAGCGCAATGCCCGTCTGGCGACCTACGTGGTCGTGGGCGGCGGCGTCCTGGTCGCCGCGATCGCGGGCGGCGCGGTGGCACTCCGCGACGCGCGGCGGCGAACGCGCCGGGTGAGCGGGTCGAGTGGTTCGGGCGGTGCGAGTGGGGCGGCTGCGACGGGCGCGACGGGTGAGGTGCGTGGCTAGCGGATCGTCAACTGGCCGTGAATATGCGCGAAAGAGTTGTGAGGGGATTGCAACCGGGTAGGACCAAAGGTTCGTCGTAGGGGGAAGTCACATGATGGATAAGGCACTTGGGGCTGTCAGAGCCAGTAGATAGAGTGGCTTTCATGTGATCAGTGATGTTCACGCCACCGCGAGCACGATGTGCGGGGAGTGGGCAAACGGGGAGGTACGGCATCGTGCTCGATGCAAGTGGTGGTGGCGGGGGCGGAACCAGCGCCGGAAGCGACCTGGAGAAGGGCGTCGGAGCGCTGAAGCGCTTCCAGACGCGTGTGAACGCGCTGCTGACAGAGCTCGAGAACGGCGCGGCCGGCAACAAGAAGGTGGCCGCACACCGGATTTCGAGGAGTTCCTTCAGCGGTGGCAACCTGCCGTTCGCGGAGGCGGACGGGTTCTTCACGCAGTACAACCGTGTCCATGCGGAGCTCGTCAAGCTCTCCAAGTCCCTCGGCGATCAGATCGAGATGCTGAGCATCGGGGTGCACGCGGCGGAGGTCGGCTTCAACAACGTGGAAGAAGACCTTCGGCAGCGTTTCCACACGATCCAGACTCGGCTTGACAACGAGATTGCGGCGCGTGAGAAGCGGGACACGACGCACGGGGACAAGAACGCTGAATCCGGGCAGCCGCGTGGCGAGGCCGCGACCGTCACGAAGGACATGGGGTGAATAGCTGATGAGTGGCGAAAAGCAGCCAGAACTGACCCCTGAGCAACAGCAGGAGCAGGACTCGGCCCTGATTCAGGGCAAGTTCACCGCGACTGACGCCTTCGAGCAGGTCGCGGCGATGATGGAAGGCTTCGGGTTCGGCGGCAGCGGCCCGGGTGGGTTCTTCGGCAAGACGAGCTTCGAAGGCGCCCAGCTCAACGCGATGCTCGACTTGGTCGAGGCTTCGAACCCGTCGGATCTGGAGGATGCGGGCGAGGCGCTTGTCGCCGCCAAGGACGCCCTCAACAAGGCCGCTGAAGAACTCAACGACTACGTCATGTCCGTCGAGTGGAAGGGCGAGTCCGGCACCGAGTTCCGCAGGTTCGGGGGAGAACTCGCGAAGCACGCCTGGGCCCTGGGCACGTTCGCCAACGCGGCGGGCACGCAGATGAAGGTCGCGAGCACGGGCCTGACCTCGGTGCGCAACTCGGCGCCTCCGCGTGACGGCCGGGCGGTCCCGAAGAAGGTGGAGGATTTCCCTCTGCCGGAGCGCACGGACGACAACCCGGAGTACGTCAAGGCCGTGAAGGTGGAGAAGGACCGCCAGGAGGCCATCAACCAGATGAACCGCCTGGCCTCGTTCTACGCGGTCTCCGAGGAGTCCTTGGCCGGGCAGGAGCCGCCGAAATTCCCCGGGATGCTGAATGCGGCCGTGCCGCGGCCACGTGGCCAGATTGGCACGGGAGAGGCCTCTGGCGGGACTGGGACGGAAGTCGGGGCACAGGGCACCACCGTGCAACAGCCGCCGTCGAGCCGTGCGGATCTCGGGAACGGGAGCAGCGGTCCTCGGGCCGAGGCCATCGGTGCCGTCGCGCCCCTTCCGGTTGCGGACACGTCGATGCGGATCGACAGCGTCACGGCACCTCCGGCTCCCACCACGGCCCCCAGCGCCACACCCGTTACCTCTCCCGCTGGGCCGCCAAGCCCCAGCGGTGGTCCTGTCCCTCCGGTGGCGCCCGGATTGGTCAACCCCGTGCGAGGCGGTACGTCACGAACGTCGGGTCCGACCGGAGCACCGAGAGCGGGCGGCCCGCCTCTGGGGAGGGTGGCACAGGCAGGCGCTACTGGAGACCGCTCTCCGGCGGCCGGGCGTCCGGGAGTGACGGGTGGTGGTCCCCCGGTGGGGCGCGCCGGCGCTCCTGGCCAGACACCCACAGCCGGTAGACCGGGAACGACAGGTCAGCCTGCTGCGGGCCGTACGAGCGGCATCGTGGGTGGTACGCCTCAGCAGCGCCCCACCTCAGGTTCCTCGGGCTCGCGCATTCCGCGCGGAACCGTCATCGGAAGTGGTGGAACGTCGGCAGGGCGGCCTCCTGCCGGGCGAGTCGGCCAGCCCGGAGTCATCGGCGCGAACTCGAATGGCTCGCCTCGGCCCGGAGGCCGCGGCACTGCCAGTTCGAACGGCGTGGTGGGCACCCCACGCGGCAGCGCTTCCGGTTCACGGCCCGGCGCTGGCGGTTTCACCCAGGGCGGCTCCGGACTCGTGCGTGGTTCCGGTCGGAACCGGCCCAGGGATGAAGAGCAGGAGCGCACGGGGTCTGAGCGTCCTGACTATCTGACGGAAGACGAAGAGACGTGGGCGGCTCGACGGCGCGGTGCCGTGCCGCCGGTCATCGAATAGGCACAGGGAAGGTGCGGAAGTCAGGATGACGGCAGGAATGAGCCAGGCCCGGAAGCGCGGAACGCCATTTGTATTGCGGCGTGGGCTGCTCCGCGCGCTGGCTGTGGTCGGCGCGTGCACCCTGGGCATCGCCAGTATGGCTCCGGCCGCCGTTGCTGCGGACGGTGTGCAGTCGAAGCAGTGGTACCTGGACGCGATGAACGCCGAGGACATTTGGAAGTCTGCCACTGGCAAAGGCATCAAGGTCGCTGTCATTGATACCGGAGTTAATCCATCCACACCGTCCCTGACAGGACAGGTGCTCAAGGGTTTCGACGCCACGGGCACCGCTGGTGAAGCCACGGACGACTACAGCGGTCATGGGACCACCATGGCTGAACTGATCGCAGGTACGGGGAAGAGCGGAGGAATCCGAGGTCTGGCCCCCGATGCGAAGATCATCCCGATGCGCATTACCGATACAGAGATGCAGAACAATCAGTCGGTCAATGCTTTCGACGCGGAAGACGCCATCCGGGCTGCGGCGGACAGCGACGCGCAGATCATCAGCATGTCCTTCTCAAGTGACTTTTCCGCTCCGAAAGAGAGGGAGGCGGTGAAGTACGCTGAAAGCAAGGGGAAATTGTTCTTCGCGGGGGTGGGGAACAACGCCCAGAAGGGCAACAAGAAACAGTACCCCGCAAGCTATCCGCAAGTTGTCGGCGTCGCCGCGTCTGGCCCGGACGGTCGCGTAGCCGACTACTCCCAGCACGGAGATTCTGTCGATATCGCCGCCCCCGGTAACGACATCCCTCGTTGGTGCGACGAGAGTTTCACCAAGTACTGTGACGGTGACGGCGGAACCAGCGCGGCCACCGCGATCGCCTCCGCCTCCGCCGCCTTGATCTGGTCCGCCAATCCTGACTGGACAGCGAACCAGGTCCTCCGCGTCATGTTCGAGTCCGCCGGCCGAGGCGAGGACTGGAAACCGGGCACGGTCAGCAACTATGCCGGCCACGGCGTCGTGCGCCCCGGTGCACACATCAACCGTGGTGTGGGCAAGCCCGGTGACCCCAACCTCAGCCCTCTGACCAATGAGCGGACGCCGGGCTCTCCCGGCGCGCCCGGCTCGTCCGAGTCTTCGGCCTCCTCCGAGCCTTCCGGATCGGCGTCGGCACCGGCCTCGGGGGCTTCGAACGCCCCGGGCGACGGAGACGGAGACGGGGGCAAGGCCGTCGCCGCGGGCGCCGGCAAGAGCACAGAGGACGACAGCCAGTTGGGCCTGATCCTCGGTGGGGCCGCGGTCGTGGTGGTCCTCGCGGGTGGAGCCTTCTTCGTCCTCCGCAAGCGCCGCGCCGCCTGACCGTATGACCCGCACGTACCTCACCACACCGCCCCGGCCCCGGCATCCACCCGCCGTCGAGGCTCACGCACGGCCCGGGGAGACACACACCCACCGGGATCTTCGAGAAAGGAAGACCAATGGCAGTCCAGAAGGTCAATGGCGTAGCCCTCAAGTCGCTGCAAGGCGAGCTCACCAACAGCTTTGACGACGTCAAGGGGCAGCTGCACGCGCTGCAGGCGACGATCGACAGCCTCGAAGGCGCCTGGCGTGGTATCGGCGCCGGCGCGTTCAACGCGAAGCAGACGCAGATCAACAACAACATGGTGGGCATCGGCAAGCTGCTGCTCAAGTTCCAGGAAGCGATCGAGGCCGCTCGTACGATCTCCGGCAACACCGAAGACGAGGTCGAGGCGGCCCTGAAGGGCATCGACGTGGTCGACGGCTACTCCGGCGACGCCACCGCGACGGCTCAGACGTCGAACCTCAGCAAGTTCTGATACCTGATGGCCGTCCCGCGAATTCGGCCATCGCACCACACCCAGGCAGTAGTTGGAGGACACCATGGCATATGACGACGGCACGATGATCGTCACGTACGCTTCGCTCGAGGCCGCCGCCGGCGACATCAAGAAGCAGGCGGACAAGCTCGACCAGAGCCTCAAGGCCATCCAGGCGAAGATTCGTTCCGTGTCCGAACTCTGGGAGGGCGAGGCCCGGGAGGCGTACAACGTCGCCCAGGCCGACTGGGACCGTAGGGCCACCGAGATCCACAGCAACCTTCTGAAGATCTCGTCCGCGGTCCGCGAGGCAGCTCCCGCCTACCAGAGTGGCGACAAGCGGTCCGCCGCGAACTTCCAGTAGGCACAACGGCGGAAGCCGTCACAGGTCAGGGTGGGCACGCACGGGAGGTGCCCACCCTTCCTTGTGTCCGACGGCCACCTCACCCGATCCAACCGGCCACCTGAGGTGGCCCAGTGCCCCGCGCGCCGGTACCGGGCGTGTCAGCGGCCGGTGGATCCGTCGATCTGCTCGCGGAGGATGTCGGCGTGGCCGGCATGTCGGCCGGTCTCTTCGATCATGTGCACCAGGACCCATCGCATCGACGGCGCCGCCCCCCGGTGCGGCGGGCGCGGGGCGGGAAGGGCCAGATCGGGGCAGGCGCCGATGACCTGGTTCGCTCGCTCGACGGTCGTGCGGTAGTCGGCCAGCACGCTGTCGACGGTGTCCTCCGCGGACGGCCGCATGGTCGCACGCCACTGGTCGGCATCCTCACCGAGGAAGTAGAAGCGTTCGACGAACGCCAGATGTTTGAGCAACCCGAGAAGGCTGGTGCCCGAGGGCACTCCGCTTGTCCGGACCTGCGGTTCCGGCGCGCCCTCGACCTTGTCCGCGATCGCGTTCCGCAGATAGTCGAGGAAGCCCCGCAGGGTGGCCTTCTCGTCGGCGCCGGTCCTCGGAGGGCCGGTGTCCTGCGCCCGTGTCCGGGACCGCCGCGCACTTCCTGGCATCGAATCTCTCCGTTCCGACGTGACGTCGTGTGGTTCAGGCGGTCAACCGACGGTTACTCCGGTCATCCGGCGGTGCGTCATCCGGCGGTGCGTCATCCGGCGGTGCGTTGGACGAGCAGGACGTTGTCGACGACGGTGGCGGTCTCGTCGGCCGGTCCGGTGGCCCGGCGACGCGGCATGTCGGCGCGCGGCACGGACCAGTGCGCGGGGTCGAGATCAAGCTCGGCGGCGATCTCGGTGGGTGTGGGGTAGTGGAGATCGGGGTCCTGGTTCCACGACCAGGGCGCGGTGGAGCCGTGGTCGACGATCAGCAGGAGGCCGCCGGGTCGCAGGGCCCGTGCGGCGGTGCGCAGGACTCGGCCGCGGAGCAACGGGAACGGCGTGTGGAAGTACTGGGCGGAGACGAGATCGAACTCGCCGGCCGGGAAGCTGCGGGCCAGATCGTGCTGTTCGGTGGCGACCCGGCCCGCGATGCCGAGATCGTGGGCACGTTCCCGTATCCGTTCGAGGGCGGTGGCGGAGATGTCCACGGCGGTGACGTGCCAGCCCTGCTGTGCGAGCCAGATGGTGTCGCCGCCGGCGCCGCAGCCCAGATCCAGGGCCGCGCCGGGGCGCAGCGGTGCGGCGGTCTCGGCGAGGAGCGGGTTGACGCGTGCGTCCCAGGCGCGCCGGGTGCGGTAGTGCCGCTCCCAGAACTGCTCGGCGTCCTCGCTCGGCGCGCCCCGGTCGCCCGTGCCGGCGGCGGCGGTGGGTGGCTGTGGCCGGGTGGAATCCATCTGAGTCGCCCCTTCGTCGGCCGGCGTGCCGAGCGTGATCCGGTACGGACTCGCGGACGCCGGTGATGTACCGACAGCATCGCCATCGCCGCTTCGCGCTTGCAAGAAAAGTTGCGGATCCGCATTATCGGGTCATGGGCATCATGGGCACCCCCGAGGAAGACGTTTTGGCAGGAGTCGGACCGCGTCTGCGTGCCCTGCGCCGGGCGCGGAGCGCCACGCTGGCGGCGCTGGCCGACGAAACCGGCCTCACGGCGAGCACCCTGTCCCGTCTGGAGAACGGCAAGCTCCGCCCCACGCTGGAGCAGCTACTGCCCCTGGCGCGGGCGCACGACGTCCCGCTCGACGATCTGGTCGCGGCGCCACCCACCGGCGACCCGCGCGTCCACCTGCGGCCCGTGCGGCGGTCCGGGCTGGTGATGGTGCCACTGACCAGACGGGCCGGCGGTATCCAGGCCTACAAGGTGATCTATCCGCCCGCAGGCCGGGCACCCACGAGGAAACTGCGGACCCACGAGGGATACGAGTGGTTCTACGTCCTCGACGGACAGGTCAGGTTCGTGCTCGGGGAGGAGGAGTTCCGGCTCGGCGTCGGCGAGGCCGCGGAGTTCGACACCCGCGTACCGCACTGGATCGGCAGCGCCGACAGCCGGCCCGCGGAACTGCTCGCCCTGTTCGGCGCGCAGGGAGAGCGCGCACATCTGGCACCGTCCGGCCACTGAGCCGGCCGAGTGGTTACGGCCGGGGGGAGGTGTTCGCCTCCCCCCTCCGGTGCCCCTGTCACGCCCCCCGCGTGTCCCTGTCACGCGCCCGCCGCGTGTCCCCCCACGCGCGTCCCCACGTGTCCCCCCGCGTCCCGCCCCGATCGTCAGCCGTGTGCCTCCGGCATCAGGCCCGTCTGCACCAGCGGGTTTCCGCGGCGGCGCGAGACGAAGATGCCCCGGCCCACCGGCATCGGGCGCATCCTCACGTTGCCGAGCACCTCGCCCTCCTGGGGGTCGCCCGAGAGCAGTACGCCCTGTGCGCCGAGTTCCGTCATCCGCTGGAGGAACGGCTCGTACGCGGCCCTGCTCGCGCCCGCCGCGTTGCGGGCGATGATGAAGCGGACGCCCACGTCGCGCGAGAAGGGGAGCAGCTCCGTCAGCTTCCCCAGGGGGTTGCCGCTCGACGTCGAGACCAGGTCGTAGTCGTCGACGAGCACGTACACGTCCGGGCCGCGCCACCAGCTGCGGTCCCGCAGCTGCTGCGCCGTGACATCCGCCGACGGCGTGCGGCGCCGCATCAGGTCGACCAGGGCGTCCACATGGTGCTCCATGTTGTTGGACATGGGGACGTACTCCGCCAGGTGCGTGGCCGGGGTGGCGTCCAGCAGCGCGCGCCGGTTGTCGATCACGAAGAGCTTGCACGAGTCGCCGTCGTACCGCTCGGTCAGCTGCTTGATGAGCAGCCGCAGCATGTTGGTCTTGCCGGCCTCGCTCTCGCCGAACACCAGGAAGAACGGGTCCTGTTCGAAGTTGACGAAGACCGGTTCCAGGTTGTTCTCGTCGATGCCGAAGGCGACCCCGCGCTCCGGGTGGGCGAAGCCCGCCGGGAGGTCCGCCATCGGCAGTTCGCGCGGCAGCAGCCGTACGGCGGGAGCGCCCGGAGCCGTCCAGTGCCGGGACACCTCCTGGTTCATCGCGGCCGTGGCCTCGGACAGATCGCTGTCGGAGTTGATCCCGTCGATCCTCGGGACCGCCGCCATGAAGTGCAGCTTCTCCGGCGTCAGCCCGCGACCCGGCACCCCCGAGGGGACATTGACCGCGGACTTGCGGTCCAGCTCGGAGTCCATGGTGTCGCCGAGCCGCAGCTCCAGGCGGTTCATCAGATGGTCCTTGAGGTTGGCCCGGACCTCCATCGAGCGCGAGGCCGTGAGGATCACATGGATGCCGTAGCCGAGCCCGCGCGCCGCGATGTCGAGGACGGCCTGCTCCAGGCCCTCGTAGTCCGAACGGAAGTTGCCCCAGCCGTCGATGACCAGGAACACGTCACCCCACGGCTGGTCCGTCGGCGAGATGTCACCGCGCGCCCGCAGCCTGCGGTAGGTGGCGATGGAGTCGATGCCCGCGCCGCGGAAGTACTCCTCGCGCCGCGACAGGATCCCGTACACCTCGGCGACCGCGCGCCGCACCCGCTCGGGGTCCAGGCGCGACGCGACGCCGCCGACATGCGGCAGACCCGCGATCGATGACATACCGCCGCCACCGAAGTCGAGACCGTAGAACTGGACCTCCTGCGGCGTGTGGGTCAGCGCGAACGCCGAGATGATCGTCCGCAGCAGCGTCGACTTGCCCGACTGGGGACCACCGACGATCTGCATATGGCCCGCGGCCCCGGAGAAGTCCCGGTAGAGCGTGTCGCGGCGCTGCTCGTACGGCTTGTCGACCACACCGAGCGGTACGACGAGACGGCCCGCGCCCTCGAACCCGGGCTGCGTCAGCCCGCGTCCCTCCACCCCCGCGAGTCCCGGAAGCAGTTCGTCGAGCGCCGGCGGGTTGTCCAGCGGGGGCAGCCACACCTGGTGCGCCTCCGCGCCCCGCCCCTCCAGCCGCCGCACGATCACATCGAGTACGGAGTCGGCCAGCGCGTCGTCCTCACCCGTACGCGCCTCGGGCACGTCGGGCCGGGTGGTGCTCGGCTCGACATACCGTACGGGCACCGGAGCCGCCGTGAACGCCACGGGCCTGCGGTCCACCGGGAGCGGTCCGCCGGGGGCCGCCGCCCGCTGCTGGTTCGTGCGGTACACGCCGGAGACATAGGCGGCCTTGAACCGCACCATCTCGTCCGTACCGAACTTCAGATACCCGGAGCCGGGCACGTTGGGCAGCTGGTACGCGTCGGGCACGCCCAGCGCCGCACGGGACTCGGCCGCGGAGAACGTCCGCAGACCGATCCGGTACGACAGATAGGTCTCCAGACCGCGCAGCCGGCCCTCCTCCAACCGCTGCGAGGCCAGCAGCAGATGGACGCCCAGCGACCGCCCGATGCGCCCGATCTGCACGAACATCTCGATGAAGTCCGGCATGGCGGTGAGCAGTTCGCTGAACTCGTCGATGACCAGTACGAGGGAGGGGATGGGCTGGAGGGGCGCGCCCGCGGCCCGTGCCTTCTCGTAGTCGTGGATGTTGGCGTAGTTGCCCGCGTCGCGCAGCATCTCCTGCCGGCGGTTGAGCTCACCGCGGATGGAGTCGCCCATGCGGTCCACCAGCGTCAGATCGTCCGCGAGGTTGGTGATCACCGCGGCGACATGCGGCATCTGCGACATCCCGGCGAAGGTCGCGCCGCCCTTGAAGTCCGCGAGGACGAAGTTGAGGGTCTCCGACGAGTGCGTGACGGCCAGGCCCAGTACGAGCGTACGCAGCAGCTCGGACTTGCCGGAACCGGTCGCGCCCACACACAGACCGTGCGGACCCATGCCCTCCTGGGCGGCCTCCTTCAGGTCCAGCATCACCGGGGTGCCGTCCTCGCCGACACCGATCGGGACCCGCAGCCGCTCCGCCTGGGAGCGCGGGCGCCAGGTGCGGGTGACGTCGACGGAGGCCGCGTCGCCCAGATTCAGCAGATCGGTGAAGTCGAGGTTGGCGAGCAGCGGTTCGTCGTCGTCCCCGCCCGAGGCCACGGTGAGCGGCGCCAGCTGGCGGGCGAGTGCCTCGGCGGCCTCCGCGCTCAGCTGGTCGGGCGCGCCGTCGTACACCAGGCCGTGCCCCGACTCCAGTTGCAGCGAGTCGGGGTGGACGACCACGGACAGTCCGCCGCGCGCGCCGGTGACCTCGCCCGGGACGACCTCGATGACCGTCACGCCCTGAAGGCCCTCCGCCGCGGCGAGCGCCGACATGGCGGGTACCGACTGGCCGTCGAGTACGACCACGATGTGCGGCTGGTCGAGCAGCGGCTGACCGCCGGGCTGGAAGCGCGGACGGCCCTCCAGACGGCTCCCCAGCAGCTCTTCCAGCTCCCGCGCGTCGGTGGTGATCAGTCGCCGGCTGCCCGCGCCGTCCGTGCTGCCCGGAACCTGCACATGCGGCAGCCACTTCGTCCACTCCCACCGCGGGACCGCCTCGCGCCCGGCGGCGACGGCGATGACCAGATCGTCGGGGGAGTGCAGCGAGGCGAGCGAGCAGACCACCGCGCGGGCCGTGGAGCGTACGCACTCCGGCTCTCCGCTGACCGTCAGGTGGTAGAAGGCGCGCAGCGAGACGGCCATCGGCAGCCCGCCCAGCGTGCTGTGCGCGGTCAGGAACTGCTGCATCGCCCCCGCGGTGAGCGGCTCCAGATCGTCCACCGGCGCCGTCTCGGGCGCGATGAGCGGGGTCGCGAGCTGCTGGTTGCCCAGCCCGATGCGCACCTGCCCGAAGTCGACGTCGCCCACCCGGCGTTCCCACACCCGGCTGCCCTCGGCGACCAGCGCCCACAGCTGCTCCGGCGACGGATGGAGGTAGTACTGCGCGTCACGCTGGAGGCGCGCGGTGCGCAGTACCGTGCGCCGGGTCTGCGTCAGGTACTTGAGATAGTCGCGCCGCATGTCGGCGAGCTGGCCCTGGGTGCCCCGGCGGTAGCGGACCAGCATCGCGATGGCCATGGCGACCGTCGACGCGATCATCACCATGCCCATGATCCGCATGATCGGGTTCGGGGTCATGAAGAAGAAGACGACCGAACCGCCCATGCCCAGCATCGGCAGCAGCTGCATCAGCGCGCCCTCCTGCTGTCCTCGCGGCAGCTCGGGCGGAGGTTGCACTTGCACCTGCTCGCCGGGTACTTCGGCAGGCAGGACCCGTGGTGGGCGCTTGACGACGATCTGGCTCACAGCTCACCAATTCCCTTGCCGGACGGAATGTTTCCTATCGGCGCCCCCGTGGCGACGGGTTCCATCCGCGGGGAGGGATCCTACTTGCGTGGCGGACGGAGGCATGGCGGTAGGGTGGCGCGACGCGTTTGCGCACCCGTGAACTAGTGCAAAAAACAGGGTGATTCGGGTCGTAGCGCAAGGCCCGGTATCAGCACGCGGCCCACGATCCACACGATCCGCGCACAGGACCCACCCACGCACACGATCCGCGCACGGTTTCCGCGCACCGGATCCGCGTACCCGGTCCACGCGCACGATCCATCAGAACCACAAGGGGGAACAGCAGGTGAGCATGACGGCCCAGACGGCCCGAGCGGCGGCCGCAGGAACCGGTCACCCCGGTCCCGTGGCTCCGGCCGGCGGCGGGACCGGCTTCTGCCGGATCACGGTCGTCGCGCCGGACGGCCGCGTCGATGTGGCACTGCCCGAGGACATCCCCATCGCCGATCTCTACCCGGAGATCCTCAGGCTGTCGGGACAGAGCCCCGCGGAGGGCGCCCCCGTCGGGTACCACCTGGTACGCCGGGACGGCACCGTACTCGACAGCGCGCGCTCCCTGGCGGCCCAGCGCATCCTCGACGGCGAGCTGCTCTCGATGCGGCCCTTCGCCGAGTCCCTGCCGCCGGCGGTCTTCGACGACGTCTCGGACGCCGTCGCCTCCGCCGTCGCCCGCGACAGCACGCTCTGGACCGACGGCCTGATGCGCGGCGCCGGGCTCTTCGGCGGCTCGGTCCTGCTGGTCCTGCTCTCCTTCGTCCTGTGGACCGCCGACCCCCGGCACGACATGCACGGCCTGCCCGGCATCCTGGCCGCCGTCACGGCCGTCCTGCTGCTCGCGCTCGCCGGCGTACGCGCCCGGATCTACGACGACCGGGGCTCGTCCATCGCCCTCGGCATCGGATCACTGGCCAACGCCGCCGTCGCCGGTTCCGGACTGCTGTCGTTCGCACAGGGCCAGGGCACCGGCAGGCTGCAGTTCCTGCTCGCCTGCGGGGCCGTGCTCGTCGCCGCGGTGATCCTGATGATCGTCACTCCGAGCGGGGACGGCGCCTTCGTCGCGTTCGTGTTCGCCGCCGCCGTCGGTCTGCTGGTGACCTTCGTCGCGATCCTGACCGACATGGCCCCCGCCGAGACGGCCGCGGTCTGCGCCCCGCTCGCCGTGGGAACCCTGGCGTTCCTGCCCGGCCTCTCCACCCGCTTCGCCCGGCTCCCCATCGGCTTCGAGCCGCCCCGTTCGTCCGTCGGCGACTACGGTGCCGACCCGGTCCCCCAGGGCCCGGTCGACGCCGAGCGCATCGCGGCCCAGGCCCGGCGCGGTCATGAGCTGCTGGTCGGCCTGGTCGGCGGCTGCGCGCTGGTGGCCGTGGGCGCCGCCGCGGTGCTCGGCTTCTCCGACAGCGTGTGGGGACAGCTGCTCGCGCTCGCCACCGGCATCGCCATGCTGATGCGCGCCCATCTCTTCCGCTACACCGCCCAGGTCGGCTGCGCCCTGGCCGCGGGCCTCGGCGCCCTGGCGCTGCTGGTGCTGGGGCTCTGCCTCAACCCGCCCTCGGAGCTGATCCACGAGGCCCTGCGGGGTGACGGCACGGCGCTGGACATCCGTACGGTCTGGCTCACCACCGCCGTCGCGGCCGTCGCCGCCCTGATCACCGCCATCGGCCTGATCGTGCCGGGCAAGGGCGTGACCCCCTTCTGGGGCCGCTTCCTGGAGATCGCGGAGGCCTTCGTCCTGCTGACGCTCGTACCGCTCTGTCTGGCGGTCTTCGACGTCTACCACTCCATCCGGGCGCTGACCTCCTGACGGGGCTGGTACGCTACGTAGCGGCCGTTTGTGTACGCGTTCCGGGACCGTCCGGAACAGCGCCCAACGGATCCCCGCCTCCCGAGTAACGGAAGCTCCCCAGAGTATTCGACCTGGGGCACTCGGTGGCCACGAAGACCTACGAGGAGTACGCGTGTCGCTCGACGCCGCTACGAAGAAGCAGATCATGACCGAGTTCGGCACCAAGGAAGGTGACACCGGCTCCCCCGAGGTCCAGGTCGCCATGCTGTCGCGCCGGATCTCGGACCTGACCGAGCACCTCAAGACCCACAAGCACGACCACCACTCCCGTCGTGGTCTGCTCATCCTGGTCGGTCAGCGCCGCCGGCTGCTGCAGTACCTGGCCAAGAAGGACATCCAGCGCTTCCGTACGCTGGTCGACCGCCTGGGCATCCGCCGCGGTGCGGCCGGCGGTGCCAAGTAAGACACCGTGAAGGGAGCGGTTCCCACTTCCAGGGGGCCGCTCCTTTCGCGTACGCGCGTACGTTCTGTCGCGCACGCGCCGGGGTACGGGTGGGCCGACCACCCCCGTACCGGGCCCACGAGCGCCCCGCCCGGGACAACCGGAATGTCATCCCGCGGCGAAGCTCAGTAATCTGGTCGCACGAGCACAACTGAAGAGGAGGAGCGAACTCCGCCGCCGCCGGTCCTCGGTAGTGGCTCCCGGAAGGCGCGCGGCCCATGCCGCGGGCCCGGGTGCTTCGATCGAAGACCGGCCCGCACCAAGGAGCGCTTCTCCGTCACGTCCCCTGCCACACGGGCACCGGACGAACACGAGGAGAAAACACTAGTGGAGAACGAGACCCACTACGCCGAAGCCGTTATCGACAACGGAACCTTCGGCACCCGCACCATCCGCTTCGAGACGGGACGGCTGGCCAAGCAGGCCGCCGGTTCCGCCGTGGCCTACCTGGACGACGACACCATGGTGCTGTCGGCCACCACCGCCTCCAAGAAGCCCAAGGACCAGCTCGACTTCTTCCCCCTGACGGTGGACGTCGAGGAGCGGATGTACGCGGCCGGCAAGATCCCCGGCTCCTTCTTCCGCCGGGAGGGCCGGCCGTCCGAGGACGCGATCCTCACCTGCCGCCTGATCGACCGCCCGCTGCGCCCCTCCTTCAGGAAGGGCCTGCGCAACGAGATCCAGATCGTCGAGACGATCATGGCGCTCAACCCCGACCACCTGTACGACGTGGTCGCCATCAACGCCGCCTCCTGCTCCACGCAGCTGGCCGGCCTGCCCTTCTCCGGCCCGATCGGCGGCACCCGTGTCGCCCTGATCAAGGGCCAGTGGGTCGCCTTCCCGACCCACACCGAGCTGGAGGACGCCGTCTTCGACATGGTCGTCGCCGGCCGTGTCCTGGACGACGGCGATGTCGCGATCATGATGGTCGAGGCCGAGGCCACCGAGAAGACCATCCAGCTCGTCAAGGACGGCGCGGAGGCTCCCACCGAGGAGATCGTCGCCGCCGGTCTGGAAGCCGCGAAGCCCTTCATCAAGGCGCTGTGCAAGGCCCAGTCCGACCTCGCCGCCAAGGCCGCCAAGCCCACCGGTGAGTTCCCGGTCTTCCTCGACTACCAGGACGACGTCCTGGAGGCGCTGACCGCCGCCGTCAAGAGCGAGCTCTCCCAGGCGCTCACCATCGCCGGCAAGCAGGACCGCGAGGCCGAGCTCGACCGCGTCAAGGAGCTCGCCGCCGAGAAGCTGCTCCCGCAGTTCGAGGGCCGCGAGAAGGAGATCTCCGGTGCCTACCGCGCGCTGACCAAGTCCCTGGTCCGCGAGCGCGTCATCAAGGACAAGGTCCGCATCGACGGCCGCGGCGTCACGGACATCCGTACGCTCGCCGCCGAGGTCGAGGCCATCCCGCGCGTGCACGGCTCGGCGCTCTTCGAGCGTGGCGAGACCCAGATCCTGGGCGTCACCACTCTCAACATGCTCCGCATGGAGCAGCAGCTGGACACCCTCTCGCCGGTGACCCGCAAGCGCTACATGCACAACTACAACTTCCCGCCCTACTCCGTCGGTGAGACCGGCCGCGTCGGCTCCCCGAAGCGCCGCGAGATCGGCCACGGCGCGCTCGCCGAGCGCGCCATCGTGCCGGTGCTGCCGACGCGCGAGGAGTTCCCGTACGCGATCCGCCAGGTCTCCGAGGCGCTGGGCTCCAACGGCTCGACGTCCATGGGCTCGGTCTGCGCCTCCACCATGTCGCTGCTGAACGCCGGTGTGCCGCTCAAGGCCCCCGTCGCCGGTATCGCCATGGGCCTGATCTCGCAGGAGATCGACGGCAAGACGCACTACGTCGCCCTCACCGACATCCTCGGTGCGGAGGACGCCTACGGCGACATGGACTTCAAGGTCGCCGGTACGAAGACCTTCGTCACCGCGCTCCAGCTCGACACCAAGCTCGACGGCATCCCCGCCTCGGTCCTGGCCGCCGCGCTGAAGCAGGCCCGCGACGCCCGCCTCCACATCCTCGATGTGATGAACGAGGCCATCGACGTCCCGGACGAGATGTCCCCGAACGCCCCGCGGATCATCACCGTCAAGATCCCGGTGGACAAGATCGGTGAGGTCATCGGCCCCAAGGGCAAGATGATCAACCAGATCCAGGAGGACACCGGCGCCGACATCACGATCGAGGACGACGGCACCATCTACATCGGTGCCGCCGACGGACCGGCCGCAGAGGCCGCCCGCGCCACGATCAACGGCATCGCCAACCCGACCATGCCGGAGGTCGGCGAGCGTTACCTGGGCACGGTCGTCAAGACCACCACCTTCGGTGCGTTCGTGTCGCTGCTCCCGGGCAAGGACGGTCTGCTGCACATCTCGCAGATCCGCAAGCTCGCCGGCGGCAAGCGCGTGGAGAACGTCGAGGACGTCCTCGGTGTGGGCCAGAAGGTCCAGGTCGAGATCGCCGAGATCGACCAGCGCGGCAAGCTCTCCCTGATCCCCGTCATCGAGGGTGAAGAGGCCGGAGAGTCCGAAGAGGCGAAGGACACTGTGTCCGACAGCGGCTCCGCCACGGGCGCTAAGTGACAGCCAGCTCCAGGACGACGGCCCGCACCTCCTCGGAGGCGCGGGCCGTCGCCCGTACCCAAACCCTGCTCAAGGGCGAGAACGGCATCGGTACGGTCCGCCGGACGACCCTCCCCGGCGGCCTGCGCGTCGTCACCGAAACCCTCCCGTCGGTACGCTCCGCGACCTTCGGGATCTGGGTGCAGGTCGGCTCCCGCGACGAGACCCCGGCGCTCAACGGCGCCACGCACTATCTGGAGCACCTCCTCTTCAAGGGCACGACCCGGCGCAGCGCCCTCGACATCTCCTCCGCCATCGACGCGGTCGGCGGTGAGATGAACGCCTTCACGGCGAAGGAGTACACCTGCTACTACGCGCGGGTGCTCGACACCGATCTCCCGCTGGCCATCGATGTCGTCTGCGACATGCTCACCGGCTCGCTCATCGAGGCCGTCGACGTCGACGCCGAGCGCGGGGTGATCCTCGAAGAGATCGCCATGACCGAGGACGACCCGGGCGACTGCGTACACGACCTGTTCGCGCAGACCATGTTCGGCGACTCCCCCCTCGGCCGGCCGGTCCTCGGCACCGTCGACACCATCAACGCCCTCGACCGCGACCGGATCGCGCGCTTCTACAAGAAGCACTACGACCCGACGCGTCTCATCGTCGCCGCCGCGGGCAACATCGACCACGCCACGGTGGTACGGCAGGTCCGCAAGGCGTTCGAGAAGGCCGGAGCCCTGTCCCGTGCGGACGCCGCGCCCCTGGCCCCCCGCGACGGCAGCCGCGCCGTGCGCACCGCGGGCCGGGTGGATCTGCTGAACCGCAAGACCGAGCAGGCCCATGTCGTCCTCGGCATGCCGGGTCTGGCGCGCACCGACGAGCGCCGCTGGGCGCTCGGCGTCCTGAACACCGCCCTCGGCGGCGGGATGAGCTCCCGGCTCTTCCAGGAGGTACGGGAGAAACGCGGGCTCGCCTACAGCGTCTACTCGTACACCTCGGGCTTCGCCGACTGCGGCCTCTTCGGGGTCTACGCCGGCTGCCGGCCCAGCCAGGTCCACGACGTCCTGAAGATCTGCCGCGACGAGCTCGACCGGGCAGCCGAGGACGGACTCAGCGACGAGGAGATCGGCCGCGCCATCGGCCAGCTCTCCGGCTCCACCGTCCTCGGCCTGGAGGACACCGGCGCGCTGATGAACCGGATCGGCAAGAGCGAGCTGTGCTGGGGCGCCCAGATGTCCGTGGACGACATGCTGGGGCGGATATCCGCCGTCACCCCCGACGACGTACGCGCGGTCGCCCGCGACGTACTGGGACACCGTCCCTCGCTGTCCGTCATCGGACCCCTCAAGGACAAGCAGGCGGACCGCCTCGACGACGTGGTCTCCTGACCGGGCCGCACCCCCGACGCTGAAGGAAGCAGAGCAATGAGCAAGCTGCGCGTGGCCGTTCTCGGAGCCAGGGGCCGTATCGGCGCCGAGGCGGTACGGGCCGTCGAGGCCGCCGACGACCTGGAACTGGTCGCGGCCCTCGGCCGGGGCGACAAGCTGGAGACCCTGGTCGAGACCGGCGCCCAGGTCGCGGTGGAACTCACCACCCCCGCCTCGGTGATGGGCAACCTCGACTTCTGTGTGCGCCACGGAATCCACGCGGTCGTCGGCACCACGGGCTGGACCGACGAGCGGCTCGCGCAGCTGAACACCTCGCTGGCCGCCTCCCCGGAGACGGGCGTGCTGATCGCGCCGAACTTCTCCATCGGCGCGGTCCTCACCATGAAGTTCTCCGAGACAGCGGCCCGCTACTTCGAGTCGGTCGAGATCGTCGAACTGCACCACCCGAACAAGGTGGACGCGCCCTCCGGCACCGCCGTCCGTACGGCCCAGCTGATCGCGGCGGCCCGCACGGCGGCGGGCAGCGCCCCGCAGCCCGATGCCACCGTCACGGCGCTGGACGGCGCACGCGGCGCCGATGTCGACGGCGTGCCGGTGCACTCCGTACGGCTCCGTGGCCTCCTCGCCCACCAGGAGGTCATCCTCGGCGGCGAGGGCGAGACCCTCACCGTCCGGCACGACTCCCTGCACCACAGCAGCTTCATGCCGGGCATCCTGCTCGGTGTGCGGCGCGTGGTCTCCGCCCCCGGCCTCACCTTCGGCCTGGAACACTTCCTCGACCTGAGCTGAGCCCATGCGTGCAAAGATCACCTACTGTGTCACGGCCGCCGTCCTGGTCGTCTACTTCGTCCTGGTCGGCAGCCGGGGAGTGCTGCTGATCGAACACGGCACGGCACTCACCGTCACCTTCGGTGTCGCCGTGCTGATCCTGCCGCTCATCGGTGTCTGGTTCCTCTGGAAGACCACCCAGTTCGTCGCCCGCGCCAACCGGCTCGCGGCGGAGCTGGAAGCCGAGGGCGGCCTGCCGGTCGACACGCTGGTGCGTACGGCCGGGGGCCGGATCGACCGGGACTCCGCGGACGCCGTCTTCGCCGAGCGCCGGGCCGAGACCGAGGATTCCCCCGACGACTGGCGCTGCTGGTTCCGGCTCGCGGTCGCCTACCACGATGCCCGGGACACCCCCCGTGCCCGCAAAGCGATGCAGCGGGCCATCGCGCTCCGTGACGGCAAGCCCGTACGGGTCTGACGACCCCGGCCACCCCAGGTACCCCGGAGCGCGCACGAGAGGGCGTATGACAGAGCGGGGCCCGGCCTGCCATGGCCGGACCCCGCTCGTACCGCTCTCCTGTCCGTACGACGGCGTCAGACGCCGCGGTACTCGTCTCCCCAGGCCTCCACGGTGTCGGCGGCCCGGTCGAACGCCTCACCACGCGACAGGAAGTCCGCGTTGTGGTCGGTGAGCAGTTGAATCGGCTCACCCTGCCGGCGTACGAGGACGAGCGCCTGCCCCTGTACGGTGCGCGGCAGCCCGAGCCAGCGAACCGGCTGCTGGACGGTGCGCACGGCCGTGACCTGGTCCCAGGACACGGTCTTCGTCAGCAGCAGGCCCACCCGGCGTACGCCGTGCCGGCTCACCCACGCGCCCACGCGGAGCAGGCGCAGGGCGACGGCGATCACCACCCCGGCGACCACCAGACACACCGTCGCACCGGACAGCGCGCCCGCGAACGCGATGATCATCGCCGCGAGCAGAACGAACGAGGCGAGCAGCAGAAGCAGCGCCGCCGCCACCACGCGCCAGGGGCCTGGGCGGTACGGACGCCGCCAATGATCATGATCGTCGAAGGGCAGCGCGACGTCATCGGTCGCGTCAAAAGCCCGGTCGGCCGTCAAGAAGGGCAGGGGCACGACTGATCCTCACTCACAAGCACGCTCGATTGCTGTGCCCGGTGAGGCTATCGATCCCCGGCCCGACCGGACCACCCCAGGGGGGCCGGACGAGTCAGCGGCCCTGTGACGCCTCGGACTGCTGCGTATGGCCGGCCGACTGATTTGTGTCCAGGGACGGCAGTCCGAAAAGCAGCGCGCCGGTGAATCCGGCGACGACGGTCAGTCCGATCAGCGCACGGCTGACGACCTCGGATGTGCCGGCCCGCTGTTTGGGCGGGGGCGCGACGTTACTGCGGAAGCTGTCGGCTTCGGCGACGAATGCGAACGGGACGGCCTCTCGCCGGCGGAACATGGAGGGACTCTCCTTGCGATTCTCGTGATGGAACGCCGCTGATGTGTCAGCTGCTACTCAGTGAGACGAACAACAGCCCCATTCGGTGCCCTAATTCCCCGAATTGACCAATGAACGCTGTGCGAGGCCGGCCCGTCCGTCGCTGTCAGTGCCGAGCCGTAGAGTGGGCGCCGCCCGTGCGATGCGAATGGAAGGACCCCGCCGGTGAGCGACACCCCCGCCGAGACCAAACCGAGCTTCCGCAGCGATGTCACCGTCGAGCTGGTCAAGCACGCCGCCGGTGACTCCGATGTGCTGTGGGCCGCGCGCGTCTCCACCGCCGGCGAGCAGTCCCTGGAAGAGCTCTCGAAGGACCCCGAGCGGTCTAAGGGACTCATCAATTTCCTGATGAGGGACCGCCACGGCAGCCCCTTCGAGCACAACTCGATGACGTTCTTCATCAGCGCCCCGATCTTCGTCTTCCGCGAGTTCATGCGGCACCGCGTGGGCTGGTCGTACAACGAGGAGTCGGGCCGCTACCGAGAGCTCCAGCCGGTCTTCTACGTGCCCGACGCGTCGCGCAAGCTCGTCCAGGAGGGCCGTCCCGGGAAGTATGTGTTCGTCGACGGCACCCCTGAGCAGCAGGAGCTGACCGGCCGCGTCATGGAGGACTCCTACGCACGGGCGTACGAGGCCTACCAGGAGATGCTGGCGGCGGGCGTGGCCCGTGAGGTGGCCCGTTCCGTGCTGCCCGTCGGGCTCTTCTCGTCGATGTACGCCACCTGCAACGCACGCTCGCTGATGCACTTCCTCGGCCTGCGCACCCAGCACGAACAGGCGAGGACCCCGTCCTTCCCGCAACGGGAGATCGAGATGGTCGGAGAGCGGATGGAGGAGCACTGGGCGAAGCTCATGCCCCTCACCCACGCGGCCTTCAACGCCAACGGCCGGGTCGCCCCCTAGACGCTCCGGGCCTGTCCGGGGCACAGATGTACGGTCGGCCGAGTGAAGTGTCCGGATTGCGGCGTTTCGAGAAGTTCATCTAGGCTGATCAAACGGACCCGGCACTGCTTGAACCCCCGAGCAGGCAGTGCCGGGCTCCTCTTGTCCCGTCCCCCAAAGGGACACGGTGAGCTGAGCAGCGAGTAGCGTGTTACCCATGGCTCCGATCTCCACTCCGCAGACCCCCTTCGGGCGGGTCCTCACCGCCATGGTCACGCCCTTCACGGCGGACGGCGCAATCGACCTCGACGGTGCCCAGCGGCTCGCCGTCCACCTCGTGGACGCGGGCAACGACGGCCTGGTCGTGAACGGCACCACCGGTGAGTCGCCGACCACCAGCGACGCGGAGAAAGAGCAGCTGGTACGGGCCGTCCTGGAGGCCGTCGGAGACCGGGCCCATATCGTCGCCGGTGTCGGCACCAACGACACCCGCCACAGCCTGGAGCTGGCCCGCACAGCCGAACGGGCCGGAGCGCACGGACTGCTCGCGGTGACCCCGTACTACAACAAGCCGCCGCAGGAGGGCCTTTTCCGGCACTTCTCCGCCATCGCGGACGCGACAGGGCTGCCGGTCATGCTCTACGACATCCCGGGCCGCAGCGGTGTCCCCATCGACACCGAGACGATCGTCCGTCTCGCCCAGCACCCGCGCATCGTCGCCAACAAGGACGCCAAGGGCGACCTCGGCCGCGCCAGCTGGGCCATCGCCCAGTCCGGCCTCGCCTGGTACTCCGGCGACGACATGCTCAACCTCCCGCTGCTCTCCGTCGGCGCGGTCGGCTTCGTCTCCGTCGTCGGCCATGTGGTCACCCCGGAGCTGCGCGAACTACTCGACGCCCACCTCACCGGTGACGTCCACAAGGCCACCGAGATCCACCAGAAGCTGCTCCCGGTGTTCACGGGCATGTTCCGCACCCAGGGAGTCATCACCACCAAGGCCGCGCTCACGCTGCAGAAGCTGCCGGCCGGACCGCTGCGCCTCCCGCTCGTCGAGCTGTCCGACCATGAAACGGCACAGCTCAAGATCGATCTGGCGGCCGGCGGGGTACAGCTCTGATCACAGACTTCACAACTGAATACGCGAAGACATAAGCCCATCGAGACAAACCGACACATCGGTTTCACCGGACAACAGTCCATACAGACAACAGCAAGTGCACGAATGTCATGCGCGCCACGTGCCTCTGCGGCACGTGGCGCGTGTGGTGAGGAGAGTCTTTTGAGTCATCCGCATCCTGAACTCGGCGCGCCGCCGAAGCTGCCCAAGAACGGCCTGCGTGTCACCCCGCTCGGCGGTCTGGGCGAGATCGGCCGCAACATGACGGTCTTCGAGTACAACGGCCGTCTGCTCATCGTCGACTGCGGCGTCCTCTTCCCGGAGGAGGAGCAGCCCGGTATCGACCTGATCCTGCCGGACTTCACCACCATCCGGGACCGCCTCGACGACATCGACGGGGTCGTGCTCACCCACGGCCACGAGGACCACATCGGCGGTGTCCCGTTCCTGCTCCGGCTGAAGCCCGACATCCCGCTGATCGGCTCCAAGCTGACCCTCGCGCTGATCGAGGCGAAGCTCCAGGAGCATCGCATCCGCCCGTACACCCTTGAGGTCACCGAGGGCCACCGCGAGCGCATCGGCCCGTTCGACTGCGAGTTCGTCGCGGTCAACCACTCCATCCCGGACGCCCTGGCCGTCGCCATCCGCACTCCCGCGGGCATGGCGGTCCACACCGGCGACTTCAAGATGGATCAACTCCCGCTGGACCGCAGGCTCACCGACCTGCCCACCTTCGCCAAGCTCGGCGAGGAGGGCATCGACCTGCTGCTCTCGGACTCCACCAACGCGGAGGTCCCGGGCTTCGTCCCGCCCGAGCGCGACATCTCGAACGTCCTGCGACAGGTCTTCGCGAACGCGCAGAAGCGGATCATCGTGGCGAGCTTCGCGAGCCACGTCCACCGCATCCAGCAGATCCTCGACGCGGCGCACGAGTACGGGCGCAGAGTCGCCTTCGTCGGCCGCTCGATGGTCCGCAACATGGGCATCGCCCGCGATCTGGGCTACCTCCGGGTTCCGGCCGGTCTGGTCGTCGACGTGAAGACACTCGACGACCTCCCCGACCACGAGGTCGTCCTCGTCTGCACCGGCTCCCAGGGCGAGCCGATGGCCGCGCTCTCGCGCATGGCCAACCGCGACCACCAGATCCGTATCGTCCAGGGCGACACGGTCATCCTGGCGTCGTCGCTCATCCCGGGCAACGAGAACGCGGTCTACCGCGTGATCAACGGCCTGACCCGGTGGGGCGCGAACGTCATCCACAAGGGCAACGCCAAGGTCCATGTCTCGGGCCACGCCTCGGCCGGCGAGCTCCTGTACTTCTACAACATCTGCAAGCCCAAGAACCTGATGCCGGTCCACGGCGAATGGCGCCACCTGCGCGCCAACGCCGAACTGGGCGCGCTGACCGGGGTCCGCAAGGACCACATCGTCATCGCGGAGGACGGCGTGGTCGTCGACCTGGTCGACGGCAGGGCGAGGATCGTGGGCAAGGTCCAGGCCGGCTACGTCTACGTGGACGGTCTGTCGGTCGGCGATGTCACCGAGACCTCCCTCAAGGACCGTCGCATCCTCGGCGACGAGGGCATCATCTCGGTCTTCGTGGTGGTCGACTCCACCACGGGCAAGGTTGTCGGCGGCCCGCACTTCCAGGCCCGCGGCTCGGGCATCGAGGACACCGCGTTCTCCGCCGTGCTGCCCAAGGTCGAAGAGGCCATCGGCAAGGCGGCCGCGGACGGTGTCGCCGAGCCGCACCAACTCCAGCAGCTCGTGCGCCGCACGGTGGGCAAGTGGGTCTCGGACACGTACCGCAGGCGTCCGATGATCCTGCCCGTGGTGGTCGAGGTCTGACGCGTCTGACGCATCGTCCGATGCGTCACCCGGAGCGGGGGGCCTCGATTTGCTTCGAGGCCCCCCGCTCCAGTACGTTTACGGCTCCACCTCGACGGGAACCCGAGTTAATCACGTGCCCGGGGGCTTCCGAATGGGGGTGGGAATCCGACTCGGATCACTCTGATAAAGTCGGAATCGCCGGAAGGGGAAACGCGAAAGCGGAAAACTGGAAGGCGGCCCCGCTCCGACGGGGAATCGGACACGAAAGAGTCTGATAGAGTCGGAAACGCAAGAACGCAAGACCGAAGGGAAAAGCCCGGAGGAAAGCCCGAGAGGGTGAGTACAAAGGAAGCGTCCGTTCCTTGAGAACTCAACAGCGTGCCAAAAGTCA
>NZ_PHRF01000151.1 GCF_004151105.1 Streptomyces sp. L-9-10 | reverse complement strand
TGGCACTGGAGGCGCCGCTCGTCCTGCCGGAGAACGGCTCGGTGCGGGTGCAGGTGTGGGTCGGTGCCGAGGACGAGTCCGGCCGACGTGAGCTGACCTTCCACTCCAGTGCGGGTGACGTGGAGGACGGCCGTACGTGGACCCGGCACGCCACCGGCGTGCTGCGTGCCGACGAGAGCTCCGATGGGACCTCCCTGGTCGAGTGGCCACCGGCGGGCGCCGAGGTCGTAGACCTGGACGGGCTCTACGACGGCATGGCGGACGGTGGTTTCGCCTACGGGCCGGTGTTCCAGGGACTGCGCGCGGCATGGCGCGGCGGGAACGAGGTGTTCGCGGAAATCGTGCTGCCGGACGGAATCGGGGCCGACGGGTTCGGTCTGCACCCGGCGCTGCTGGACGCGGCATTGCACGCGATCAGCCTGGCGGGCGGCGATTCCGACCGGTTGCCGTTCGCGTGGTCGGGTGTGCGACTGCACGCCTCGGGTGCGACCGTTCTGCGGGTGCGGTTGTCGCCCGCCGGGGCGGACGGTGTGGCGTTGGCCGTCGCGGACGGTACCGGCGCTCCGGTGGCCACGATCGACTCGCTGGAACTGCGCCCCGTGTCGGCGACGCTGACGCGGCAGGATCGGGACGCGCTGTTCGGCGTCGACTGGGTGTCGGTGCCGGTGTCCGACGGCGATGTCCCGACGACCGAGTGGAGCGACCTGGAGGCGTTGGCGGGGTCTGCGGACCTGCCCGACTTCGTCGTTCTGCCGTGCCCGGTCACTTCCGCGTCCGACCCGGTCGCGGGCGCCCACGCGGCGGCGCACTGGGCGCTGAACGTGGTGCAGACCTGGTTGGCGGAGGAACGGTTCGACGCTTCACGTCTGGCCATCGTGACCAGCGGCGCGATCGCGACCACGGCCGACGAGGACGTACGGGACGTCGCGCAGGCGGCGGTGTGGGGCCTGGTGCGGTCGGCCCAGTCGGAGAACCCGGACAGGATCGTCCTGGTCGACATCGACGACGAAACCACGTCTCTCGACGCGCTGCCTTCGGTACTGGCCACGGGAGAGCCGCAGTTGGCGGTGCGTTCGGGCGCTGCCAGTGCGCCGCGCATGGCGCGGGTCCGGCAGTCCGTGGTGGACGATCCCGGCTTTGGTTCGGATGCGGTGCTGGTCACCGGCGCGACGGGCACGCTGGGTGGCCTTCTCGCCCGGCATCTGGTCGTGGAGCGTGGCGTACGGAACCTGCTGCTGGTCAGCAGGCGCGGCGCCGCGGCGGAAGGTGCCGAGGAACTGCGCGACGAACTCGTCGCTCTGGGCGCCGAGGTGGCGTTCGCGGCGTGTGACGTGGCCGACCGGGAGGCCGTCGCCGGCCTGCTGGCCGAGCATCCCGTGTCCGCTGTCGTACACACGGCGGGTGTCCTGGACGACGGCACGATCGGCTCGCTGACGCCTGAGCGGATCGACACCGTGTTCCGGCCGAAGGTCGACGCGGCGTGGAACCTGCACGAGCTGACCCGCGACCTGGACCTCTCCGCGTTCGTCCTGTTCTCCTCGGTGGCGGGCATCCTCGGTGGCCCTGGCCAGGGCAACTACGCGGCGGCCAACACGTTCCTGGACGCGCTGGCGCAGCACCGCCGTGCCACCGGTCTGGCCGCCACGTCGCTGGCCTGGGGTCTGTGGGGCGATGCGGGCGGCATGGCCGGTGGGCTGGACGAGGCGGACGTACGCCGGATGGCCAGGGGCGGTGTGATTCCGCTCGGTTCGGCCGAGGGTCTGGCGCTGTTCGACGCGGCGGGTTCGACAGGGCGTGCCGCGCTGGTGCCGGTGCCTCTGGACCTGGCCGTGTTGCA
>NZ_PHRF01000150.1 GCF_004151105.1 Streptomyces sp. L-9-10 | reverse complement strand
CTCGTGCAGACCGCCACCGGTGCGGCGCGGCTGGTGAGGTCGCCGGAGGCCCAGGACGCGCTGATCTGGTATGTCGCGCTCCAGTCGAGCCTGTCGTACGCGGTGTCGGGCTGGGTGAAGCTGCTCGGTGAGCCCTGGCGGGACGCGTCCGCGCTCGGCGGGATCATGCGGACCAGGACCTACGGCCATGAGCCGATGTTCCGCTGGACGGAGAACCATCCGCAGCTCTCGCGCTACCTCACGCACAGCGTGCTGGCGCTGGAGTGCCTCTTCCCCGTCGTCTATCTCGCCGGCGGCAGGCTGGCCCGCCCGCTGATCACCAGCGCCGCGGCCTTCCATGTCACCAACGGGTTCCTGATGGGCCTGGGGCGGTTCGTGTCCTCGTTCGTGGCCATGCACCCGATGGTGGCGTACACCGCGACGCACCGCAGCCACCCCGCCGTGGCGGGCCGGGACAACCGTGCGCCGCTGACGGCCGCGAGCCTGCTGGCGGGCGCCGTCGCGGTGGCCGGTGTGGTCGCCGCACAGCGCCGCCTGCGCACGCTGGAGGGCTGGCACACCACCCGGACCCTGACGACCCGCAACGGCAGCGAACTCCAGTACGAGGTCATGTCGCAGGGCGA
>NZ_PHRF01000149.1 GCF_004151105.1 Streptomyces sp. L-9-10 | reverse complement strand
GCGACGCTCCCACGGCTTGTAGGCACACGGTTTCAGGTACTATTTCACTCCGCTCCCGCGGTACTTTTCACCATTCCCTCACGGTACTATCCGCTATCGGTCACCAGGGAATATTTAGGCTTAGCGGGTGGTCCCGCCAGATTCACACGGGATTTCTCGGGCCCCGTGCTACTTGGGTGGTTCTCAAACGAGCCGTACAGATTTCAGCTACGGGGGTCTTACCCTCTACGCCGGACCTTTCGCATGTCCTTCGCCTATCCATACGGTTTCTGACTCGCCGACCGGCCGGCAGACCGATCAAGAGAACTCCCACAACCCCGCATGCGCAACCCCTGCCGGGTATCACACGCATACGGTTTGGCCTCATCCGGTTTCGCTCGCCACTACTCCCGGAATCACGGTTGTTTTCTCTTCCTGAGGGTACTGAGATGTTTCACTTCCCCTCGTTCCCTCCACACTGCCTATGTGTTCAGCAGCGGGTGACAGCCCATGACGACTGCCGGGTTTCCCCATTCGGACACCCCCGGATCAAAGCTCGGTTGACAGCTCCCCGGGGCCTATCGCGGCCTCCCACGTCCTTCATCGGTTCCTGGTACCAAGGCATCCACCGTGCGCCCTTAAAAACTTGGCCACAGATGCTCGCGTCCACTGTGCAGTTCTCAAACAACGACCAGCCACCCACCACCCCACCCA
>NZ_PHRF01000148.1 GCF_004151105.1 Streptomyces sp. L-9-10 | reverse complement strand
GGTCGCAGGAGCCGATGCCCTGAGCGGCCTGTTCCGGATCGTCCGACAGGGTCCAGCGGTCCTGCGAGACGCGGTTGTTCACGATGTGGTCCGGCGGCCCCTCCGCCGGGTCCGTGCCGGCCGGCACGGACCCGGCGGCATCGGTCGTGGGTGTCGCTCCGGAGCCCTCGCCGTCCTCTTCGGGGAACAGCCAGACCGCGACCGGCACGAGGAGCGCCACCACGCATGC
>NZ_PHRF01000147.1 GCF_004151105.1 Streptomyces sp. L-9-10 | reverse complement strand
TCGGTGGGGTGGTTCGTGTCGGTGAGTTGTGTGTGGCGGGTTCTGGTGGGGTGTTCTGTGCTGGGGTGTTCTGTGGCGGGGCCGGGCGGTCGGAGGGGGGTGTGATGGTTGAGCGGGTCCGTGTGGTTCGTACGCGGTGGTTGTTGGTCCGTGCTGCTGCTGAGGTGTATGTGCGGGAGGGGTTCGCGCTTGCTTCGCTTTCGGCGATCGGCCGGCGGGCGGGGGTGAGTAAGGGTGCGCTGTATTTCTATTTCGCGGGTAAGGGGGTGCTGGCCTGGGCTGTTGAGGAGGGGCGGCGTGGAGTGTGCGTCGTATTGCCGGGGAGGCGTCCGGTGCGGGGGTGGTGCTTTGCAGGTGCTGGTGGGTGCGACGTATGTGCTGATGGGCCGGCTTGCGGGTGATGTCATGGTGCGGGCGGGTTTCGGGCTGGGTGGTTGTCTGGCCCGGGAGGAGGGGCTTGGTCTCCGGCGGGAGTGGGGGCGGTGGATCGAGGACATGCTGC
>NZ_PHRF01000146.1 GCF_004151105.1 Streptomyces sp. L-9-10 | reverse complement strand
GAGGGGCGGCCGTTCCCCGGCCTGGTCGCGGGCTCCGTCGCCATCGGCGGTGTGGGTTTCCTGTTCTCGGGTCAGGGGTCGCAGCGGCTGGGCATGGGTCGTGAACTGTCGCAGCGTTTCCCGGTGTTCGCCGAGGCGCTGGACGCGGTGCTGGGTGAGTTCGACCCGGCGGTCCGCGAGGTCCTGTTCGGCGAGGACGCCGACGCGCTGAACGAGACGGGCGTGACGCAGCCGGCGCTGTTCGCGGTCGAGGTCGCCCTGTTCCGTCTGCTGGAGTCGTGGGGCGTCCGGCCGGATGTGCTGGCCGGGCACTCGATCGGTGAACTGGCGGCGGCCCATGTGGCGGGCGTGTGGTCGCTGGCCGATGCCGTCACGGTGGTGTCGGCACGCGCCGGGCTGATGCAGGCGCTGCCCAAGGGCGGCGCGATGGTCGCGATCCGGGCGACCGAGGCCGAGGTCGCCGCCGACCTGCCGGACACCGTCGGTATCGCCGCGGTCAACGGCCCGGACTCGGTGGTCATCTCCGGTGTCGCCGACGACGTGGACGTACTGGCGGAGCTGTGGCGCGAGGGCGGCCGGAAGACGACCGCGCTCCGCGTCAGCCACGCGTTCCACTCGCCGCTGATGGAGCCCATGCTCGACGAGTTCCGCGCGGTACTGGAAAGCGTGTCCTACGAGGCACCCGCGATTCCGATCGTGTCGACGCTGACCGGCGCGCGGGCCACGGCAGAGGAGCTTGCCTCGCCGTCGTACTGGGTGCGGCACGTACGCGAGTCGGTACGGTTCGCCGACGCCGTCTCCACCCTCGTGGACGAGGGCGTGGCGACGTTCGTCGAGATCGGACCCGGCGGAACGCTGTCCGCGCTCGGCCAGGGGTCCGCGCCCGACGCGGCCTTCGTACCGGCCCTGCGCGGCGATCGCCCGGAGGAGTCCGCGCTGGTCGGTGCTGTCGCCGAGCTGGGCACGCGGGGCGTGCGGGTGGACTGGACGAAGCTGCTCCCCGGCGGGCGCCCGGTCGAACTCCCCACGTACGCGTTCCAGCGCAAGCGCTACTGGCTGGACGCGCCTCGCGACCTGCACATCGACGAGGCGGCCGGTGGTCTCGGCCTGGCGGGCGCGGACCACCCGCTGCTCGGCGCCGCCGTGGACCTCGCCGACGGTCAGGGTCTCGTGTGCACCGGCAGGCTCGGCACGGACACGCACCCGTGGCTCGCCGACCACGCCGTCGCGCAGGTGACCCTCCTGCCCGGCACGGCCTTCGCGGAACTCGCGCTGTCCGCGGGCGGCAGGCTCGGCCTGGACGAGGTGGAAGAGCTGACGCTCGCCGCCCCGTTGGTGCTGCCCGAACGCGGCGGGGTACGACTGCGGGTGTCGGTCGGCGGCGACGACGGCTCCGGCCGCCGCACGCTGAGCATCGACTCCCGCCCGGACGACCCGGTCGCCGACACCGACTGGACCCGGCACGCCACCGGCTTCCTCACCACCGGAGACCCCACCCGCCCGGCCGCGATCACGGAATGGCCGCCCGCCGGAGCCGAGTCCGTCGACGTCGACGGACTCTACGACGGGCTGGCGGAGGCCGGGTTCGGATACGGGCCCGCCTTCCAGGGCCTCCGGGCGGCATGGCGCGGCGAGGGCGCCGTGTACGCCGAGATCGAGCTTGACGAGGCCCAGCACCGGGACGCCGCGTCGTTCGGCACCCACCCGGCGCTGCTCGACGCCGCGCTGCACGCCTGCACGCTCGGCGGCCTCGTCGAAGACGCCGGTCGCCCCCGGCTGCCGTTCTCCTGGAACGGCGTCCGGTGGCACGCGACCGGTGCCACCGCGGCCCGGGTCCGGCTCACGCCGGCCGGATCCGACGCCGTGACCCTAGAGCTGACCGACGTACAGGGGCACCCCCTGGCGACGGTCGCATCCCTTGTGCTGCGGCCGATCGCCGCAGACCAGTGGGGTGCGCGCCACCGCGATTCACTGTTCCGGTTGGAGTGGGTGGCCGCACAGACCCGTGCGGCCACTCCCGCTCCGAATCGCGGTTGCGCTGTTATTGGCCCGGACGACCTGAAGGTCGGCGCGGGTCTCGCCCTGTCCGGCATCGCCGTCGAGGAACACCGCGACCTCGCGGACCTCGCCGGGGCCGGCGTACCGGAGCTGGTCGTCATCCCGTGCGCGGAGGACGGCTCGGAGCCGGTCTCCGGCGCCCGCACCGCCGCCCTCCGCGCGCTGCGGCTGGCCCAGGAGTGGCTGGCGGACGACCGGTTCCTCGACTCCCGCCTCGTCTTCGTGACCCGAGGGGCCGTCGCGACCGGGCCGGACGAGGACGTGTCCGACCTCGCCAACGCGGCGGTGTGGGGCCTGATCCGGTCGGCGCAGTCCGAGAACCCCGAGCGGTTCACGCTGGTCGACGTGGACGTGCACGACGCGTCCTGGGAGGTGCTGCCGGACGTACTCGCCGGTGCCGAGCCGCAGGCGGCGGTGCGCGCCGGTGACCTGCTGGTGCCGCGCCTCGCGCCGTCCCGGCCGTCCGAGGAGGAGTCCCCGGTCGAGTTCGCGCCGGGCGGCACCGTCCTGGTGACCGGCGCCACCGGCACGATCGGCGGCCTCGTCACCCGGCACCTGGTGACCGGCCATGGCGTCCGGCACCTGGTGCTGGCCAGCCGCCGCGGCGCCGCCGCGCCCGGCGCCGACGAGCTCCGCGCGGAACTGGCCGGCCTCGGCGCGCAGGTCACACTCGCCGCCTGCGACGTCACCGACCCCGGCGCGCTGGCGGAACTGCTGGCCGCGGTGGACCCGGACCACCCGCTGACCGGCGTGGTGCACTCGGCCGGAGTGCTGGACGACGGTGTGATCGGCTCGATGACGCCCGAGCGGATCGACAGGGTGTTCCGGCCGAAGGTCGACGCGGCCTGGCATCTGCACGAGCTGACGCGCGAGCTGGACCTGTCGGCGTTCGTGCTGTTCTCGTCGGCGGCGGGCACGTTCGGCAATCCCGGCCAGGCCAACTACGCCTCGGCCAACGCGTTCCTCGACGCGCTCGCCCAGCACCGGCGCGCCGGCGGCCTGGCCGCGACGTCGCTGGCGTGGGGCCTGTGGGAGACGACCGGTGCGATGACCGACGGACTGGCGGGGACCGACGTGGCGCGGATGTCCCGCTCCGGTGTCACCGGCCTGACCGAGGAGCAGGGCCTCGCGCTGTTCGACCTCGGGTGCGCGGCGGCCGACGCGGTCGTGGTGCCGATGCGCCTCGACGTCGGCGCCCTGCGCGGCGCACCCGAGGAAGTGCCCGCGCTGCTGCGCGGCCTCGTGCGCCCCCGGGCCACCAGGGCGGCTGCCCCGAGCGAGGAGCGGTTGGAGCAGCGGCTGGCCGGACTGACGGAGGAGGAGCAGGAACGGGAACTGCTGCGGGTCGTCCGGGACCAGGCGGCGGCCGTGCTCGGTTACTCGCCGGACGAACTCGACGTCTCCGGCGTCCTGACCCAGCTCGGTCTGGACTCGCTGACCGCGCTGGAACTGCGCAACCGGCTCGCGGGCGCGACCGGGCTGCGGCTGCCCACCACCATCGTGTTCGACCAGCCGACCGGCCCGGACCTCGCCGGGTACCTGCGGCGCGAACTCGCTCTGGGGACCGCGGGCGCCCCCGCCGCGTCCGCCGCCCTGGCGGTCGAGGACACGTTCACCGGCTTGTACCGGCAGGCCTGCGACCTCGGACTGTACGAGGAGGGCTGGCAGATGGTGACCGCCGCCGCGCGGATACGTCCGGTGTTCGAGACACCGGACGAGGTACCCGCACTGTCGGCGATCAGGCTGGCGACCGGGCCGGAAACCCAACTGCTCTGCTTCCCGCCGACGATGGCGCCCTCCGGGCCGCACTACTTCGCCCGGTTCGCCCCCGTGTTCGCGGGCGAGCGGGACGTGACCGTGCTGCCCCACCCCGGTTTCGCACCGGGGGAGGCGCTCCCCGCGACCAGGGAGGCCGTCGTCCGCTTCCAGGCCGAGGCCGTCAGGAGGCAGGCGGGCGACCGGCCGTTCGTGCTCCTCGGCTACTCGTCGGGCGGCTGGCTGGCCAACGCCGTGGGCGCACTGCTCGAACGGGAGGGCAGCGCACCGGCGGCGGTGGTGCTGCTCGACACCTACACCGCGACCACCTCGTTCGAGGAACGGCTGGAGGCGGCGCTGAGGGTGCGCATGACCACCAGCAAGGCGTTCGAGCTGCTGACCGGTGCGCAACTGACCGGGCAGGGCGGCTACGTGCCCGTGTTCAGCGACTGGGAGCCCGAACCGATCGAGGCACCGACGCTGTACGTGCACGCCACCTTCCCGCCGGGGGTGCCGAAGGCAGTGAAGACCGAGGACGCATGGCAGCCCACGTGGCCCTTCCCGACCGAGGACGCCGACGTCCCCGGCGACCACTTCACGATCATGGAAGACCACTCCGAGTCGACGGCGCTCGCCGTGCGGGCCTGGCTGGGCGGCGGCGGGGACGACATCATTCTCTGAAGCCGCTGAAGCCGCTGAAGCTTCTGAACCCTCTGAGCACGACAACGACAGCAGAACGGAAATGAACATGACTGTTGCCGATGGCAGCGACCTCTGGCTCCGCCGGTTCCACCCCGCACCGGACGCCCCGGTCCGGCTGGTGTGCTTCCCGCACGCGGGCGGATCGGCGAGCTTCTACTTCCCCGTCTCGGCCGCGCTCAAGAGCGACAGCGACGTGGTGGCCCTCCAGTACCCCGGCCGCCAGGACAGGCGGACCGAGCCGAGTGTGGACGACATCGGCGTGCTGGCCGACCAGATCGCGCCCGTGGTGGCGCCGCTGTTCGACCGGCCCGTCGTGTTCTTCGGACACAGCATGGGCGCGGTCGTCGCGTTCGAGGTCGCGCGCAGGCTCGAAGGCCTCGGCCACACGCCCGCACTGCTCTTCGCCTCCGGCAGGCGCGCACCGTCGACGAAGCGCGTGGAGACCGTCCACCAGCGTGACGACGACGGCCTCGTCGCCGAGATGAAGGCCCTGAGCGGCACCGACGCCCAGGTGCTCGGTGACGAGGAACTGCTGCGGATGGTGCTGCCGGCCATCCGCAGCGACTACCGGGCCATCGAGACGTACGGCCCTGTGGACGGGACCGTCGACTGCCCGATCACCGCCCTGGTGGGCGACAAGGACCCGAAGGCGACGGTCGAGGAGGCCGACGTGTGGCGCGACCACACGACTGCCGAGTTCACCCTCCAGGTGTTCCGCGGGGGCCACTTCTACCTCAGCTCGCGCGCGCCGGAGGTGCTCGCGGTGATGCGTGAGGCGCTGCGCGGCGCCGTGGCCGTCGGTTAGGAACGGGAGAAACGGGGGGCTGGACGAGGAGGTCGTCCAGCCCCCGTTTCGCTGTGTGAGGATCGTGAGTGAGCGCCGACGCGTAACAGCCCACGCCCGCCCGCCGGTTGACGCGCCGGGACCGTGCGTCCACACACGTCGTGTCATACGTCCAGGTGTCCGCGAATGAGGGTGTCGAGCCGCCGCCAGGCCGGGGACGAGGCGTTGACCGTGCCCTGGATGAGGCCGGGGATCTCGGATCCGGCGTCCAGCAAGGGCAGTTCGCCGGGTCCGTAGCGTTCCCGATGTGCCTCGGCGATCCGGCGGGCGAGGTCGTCGACGCGGGGATCGTCGGCGTCGAGGTCGTACGCGTGGTCGTAGCCGAGGAAGAGCTGACGGAGCGCCGGGTCGGCCAGGATCTCGGCCTGGTCGTGAAACAGGGTGATCGCACGGTCGGGGTGGGTCGCGAACACGAGGATCCACAGATCACGTTGCAGGTCCACCCAGCGAGGCGTGAATCCCCAGCGGTCCAGGTCCTCCAGATAGGCGCCGACCTCGGCGGGCAGCGGCGCGAGCCGCCCGGCGGCGAGCCGGCGCAGACGCCCCTGTGTCGCCAGCAGCCCGCGGATACGGGCGGTGAGCTCGCCGTCGATCTCACGCAGCGCCTGCTGGAACTCCTCGTCGGTCGCTGATCTCAGGTCCCGGATACGGGCCAGGGGGACACCGGCTTCGGCGAGCGTCCGGATCTTGATCAGATCGATGGCGTCGTCCGCGCCGTAGCGCCGGTAGCCGGACGCGTCACGGTCGGGCTCGGGGAGCAGCCCCTTGGCGTGGTAGACCCGGACGGTCTTGATCGACACTCCGACATACCTGGCCAGCTGCCCGATGGTGATCACCGGGGCATCGTCCCACGGCCGGCGTCCCGCTTGACCTTTCCCCAGGGGCAGGTTTGCAGCATGGCGCCATGGACCATATGAGTATCGACCGGGAGACCCTGCGCGAGCTGGCCGACGAGGGCAGCGAGACCGCTCTGGACCGGCTGGCCGACCTCGCCGACACGGCCGGCGACCTCGGGGAGCTGAGCGAGCTGTTGGACGAGGGATCCACGCACGCCGGATTCCTGCTCACCCGACGCGCGGCCGCGTCGGGCGACCTGCGCGAGCTGCGACGGATCTCCGACGCAGGGTACGACGAGGCGGGGAACGAGCTGGACCGGCTGCTGAAGGCACCGGCCGACGGGAGGCAGGACTGAGCTCCGCCCTGTGTGCGGCTGGTGGATACTTGCCCCGGACACAGGCACAGACGAGGAGCACGGCCGATGAGCAGCGACCATCGCACAGCACCGCCCACCCTTGGCAGCGAACGCGACACGTTGCGGGCCTTCCTCGACTACCACCGGGCGACCCTCGCCATGAAGTGCGAAGGGCTCACCGACGAGGAGTTGCGGCAGCGGTCGATGCCTCCGTCGACGCTGTCGCTGCTCGGCCTGGTGCGGCACATGGCAGAGGTGGAGCGCGCGTGGTTCCGCCGGGTGTTCGAGGACAACGACGCGCCCATGGTCTGGTCCGACACGATCGACTTCCAGGCGGCCTACGACGCGAGCGCGTCGACCAGGGCCGAGGCGTTCACAGCCTGGGAGGCCGAGGTGGAGAACTCGCGCCGTATCGAGCGGGAGGCCGGATCCCTGGACCTGACAGGGCGTCAGCCGAGGTGGGGCCGGGAGGTATCGCTGCGGATGGTGATGGTGCACGTGCTTCTGGAGTACGGCCGTCACAACGGGCACGCGGACTTCCTGCGCGAGGGTGTCGACGGGACCGTGGGCGCCTGAGGCCCGTTGGCGCTGTCGTCGGCGGTAGTGTGCTCGGATGATCGCGGTACCGGATACGTTCACGCAGACCACTCTCGAACGCGAAGGTGAGCCAGGAGCGGCATGGCTCGCCGAACTGCCCGGGATCGTGGACGCGTTGCTGGAACGCTGGGGGTGCGTGCCGGACGGCGACGTCACGCACGGGGGTGTCGGAGTCATCGTCCCGGTACGACGGCGGACCGAGGGGACCGCTGTGCTGAAGGTGTCGTTTCCGCATCCCGGCAACGTCCATGAGCCGGATGCCTTCGCCGCCTGGGGCGGCCGCGGGGCTGTCCTGCTGCACGAGCGCGACGACGTGGATTTCGCGATGCTGCTGGAGCGGGTCCACATGTCGACCCTCGCGGAAGTCGAGGACGACGATGAGGTCGTGACGGTCGCGGCGCGGATCAGCCGCCGACTGGCCGTTCCCGCGCCGCCCGGCCTGCCCCGGCTGCGGGAGCAGGCCGACGCCTGGGAGAAGGAGCTGCGCAAGGACGCCGAGGAGCTGGCACACACGATGCCGCGCCACGTCGTGGACGCCGCCACGGCGACCGTCCGTGAACTGGGCAGCATTCAGCCGGATGTCCTCGTCCACGGTGATCTGCACGCCAGGAACATCTTGCGTGCCGACCGTGAGCCGTGGCTGGCCGTCGGCCCCAAGGGGTACGCGGGAGATCCCGCGTACGACGGCGGCACGCTGCTCAAGTCACGCGCTTTGGCGCTGCTGGCAGCGGATGACCTGGGCAAAGCCGCCCACCGCATCCTGGACATCTTCGCCGAGGCCGCGGAACTCGACCGCGCGCGCGTCCAGCGCTGGGCTCAGTTCCACGCCGTCCAGGCCGCGTTCTGGGGGCGTCGGCACGGCTTCCGCATGGCCCGCGGCGGATCACGACTGGACGGGCTGACCGAGTTCGCCGAACGTCTCGCCGAGTTGCTGACGGAACGCACGTAGAAGCCTGTCGAGGCGCCACGCCACGCCCCACCGCATTCGCGGGCGGGACGGCCGCCGAGGCGGCGTCGTCCGGCTGCGGTTCGAGTGCGGGCCGCTTCCCGCTGGAGGCAGCCCGCAGCCGTGAAACCCGTCCGGAGGTCAGGCGGTGCAGCCCGGTACCGAAGGGGCGCTGCCTACGCAGTTGTTGGGGGTGTTGCCACTGATGGGGGAGGTGGTGAGGGAGATGGTGCCGTTCTGGCGGTAGACGCCTCCGGCGGTGAGGGCCTTGTTGGCACTGACCGGGGTGCTGCTCAGAGTGGTCGCTGTGGAGTTGACGGCGGCGATGCCTCCGCCCACGGCTCCGGAGGTGTTGTTCTTGACGGCGCTGCTGGTGGTCGTCAGCGAGCCGCGCGTTCCGTTGTAGACGCCGCCGCCCCGTCCGTCGGCGGTGTTGCCGGAGACGGTGCTGTTCGTGAAGGTCGCCGTCGGGCCCTTGGCGGGAGCCGGGATGTTGGCGTTGGCGAGCGCGCCGCCGCTGCCCCGGGCGGTGTTGCCGGTCAGGGCGCTCGCGGTGAGGGTGACGGCTCCGTAGTTGAGGATGCCGCCGCCGTCCGCGGCGGAGCTGCCGTTGCTCAGAGTGGTGTTGCCCTTGAGCGTGAGGCTGCCGGTGGCGGCGACCTTGGCGATACGGAACGCCGTTGTGCCGGGGGCTGTTGAGCGCGTGATCGTGTCGGTGTCGCCGGTCAGGGTGATGGCGGTGGTGATGACAGGGAGGGCGTTCGGGCCGTCGCCGTCGCTGCTGTGCGGTGTGGTGATGGTGTAGGTGCAGTTGGCCGCGAGGACGACGTTTCCTCCACCGGCGGTATTGGCGGCGGTGATGGCGGCGATCAGCGCGGTCTCGGTGCAGGCGAGCGCTGCCCGCGCGGTGGCGGGCGCCAGGGCGGCTGTGGCCCCGGTCAGTACGAGGGCCCCGGCGAGGGCTGCCGGGATGGTGCGGGTGCGTCGCATGTCAGGCCGTCGCGCAGGCGGTTACGGCTGCCGCGGTGGCGGCGGCGGCCGTGGTGGTGGCCGCGACGGTCGCGTCGGCGGAGGTGACCGCCGCCGCCGTGGCGGCCGTGGCGGTGGCGGCTGCCTCGGCCAGCGCGGAGGTGGGCGCGCCGGCCGCGATGGCCGCGGCGACAGCCTTGGCCGCCGCCGCCGAGGTCGCCGCGTCGGTTTTGGCGGCGTCGGCGGCTGCCGCCGCGTTGGCGACAGCCGCGGCGGCAGCGGTGGTGGAGGCCGCGCAGGCCACGGGGTCGGGCAGGGCACGGTCCGTCCGCACGGAAGGCGTGGCGGCAGTGCCTGTGCCGGCCCACGCCACGGCCGTACCCCCGACCATGAGGGAGGCGGTGGCGAGGGAGGCGATGGCGATGTGGTGAAGCTTCATACGGAAACCCCTGTCCGGAGAGAAGGGTGAGTCCACAGGATCCGGCACGGACGGCCGGGTCACCCGGACCCACGAAGGCGGGAACCGAAACGGCTCCCTCACGAAGAAGAGCACCCGGAGCCGCCGCTGTCCCTTCGGCAACCGGCCGCTCCCCCTGCCCACGGGTCACCTCGAATCCGTGCACCCGGCTGCGCCGAAACCCCTGACCAAGTGCCCTGCCCCCGCTGCGGTCACACCGTTCGGCCGCCCGCTCACCGGCCTACCCCGGCCTCCTCGGACGAGTGCCACCGGAACACCGAGCGTCCCGCGCAACCGGGTCGAGGCCGCGGCCTCCGTCACGGGGCCGCGTTCTCCGCCTTCAGCGGCGTGGGTGGCCGAGTCCGCGCCGTCCATTCTCAGATCCTCGGCATACACGTTTCAAGTCTCCGGGATCCGGGGCCAAGGCCCCTCACTCACTGCCCCAGGCCGGCCGCCTTGATCGCGCGTTGGGCGAAGACGTCGTCACGGCGGTCCGCCATCTGTCGCAGCGCGTCTCTGCGATCCCGCTTGGAGAGGCGATCGAGATAGGTGTGGCCGGAGAGGTGATCGGTCTCGTGTTGCAGACACCGGGCGAAGTAGCCCGTTCCCTCGATGACGATGGGGGCGCCGTCCTTGTCGAGCCCCCGTGCGACGGCACGATCGGTGCGGGGAACCGCCATGCCGGCACCGGGCACGGACAGGCAGCCCTCGATGTCGTCAATGAGCCGGCGGCTTCCCGGATCGGGCAGGTCCAGAACCGGGTTGATGAGATGGCCCACATGCCGAATGCCGAAGTCGTCAGGGCAGTCGTACACGAACAGCCGAAGGCCGACGTCAACCTGGTTGGCAGCCAGACCGGCACCGTCGGCCACATACATCGTCAGGAACATGTCGTCGATCAGCGCCGACAACTCGGGGGAGCCGAACGCGGTCACCTCCTGGCACGAACGGCTCAGAATCTCCTCACCCACCACCGTGACCCGGCGCACCGACCCCCGCTCCGCCTCCGGCGGCAGAGCCGGATAGGAGTCAACCGGGCGTCCCTGAACACGGACTCGCCGGTCGGTGGAACGGGACCGCTCGTGACGAACGGACATCACTGTCTCCCCTTCTGCGTACACCACAGAGACCGCGGACATCACCGCGGCCCGATGCGAGCGCCCGTGGCCCTGTGGCAAGAACCGCTTGCCAAGTCCTTTGCAAAGTAGCAGAGTTTGCAAAGTGACTGAAGATGACCTCAACACTCCCCGCGACCAAACGCGCGACACGGGCGACGGACTGCGCGAGCACGAGGTCCGCACAGCCCTGCTGGACCTGCTCGCCGAAGTCGGCACGGTCACGGCGACCGAAGCCGCCTCCCGGCTGGGTCACAGCTCCGGGCTCTGTTCATTTCACCTACGGCAACTCGCACGCCACGGATACATCGAAGAAGCCCCTCACCGCGGGGGCCGCGCCCGCCCCTGGCGCCTGAGGCAGCCGGGCCCCGCTGCCGACGCGTCCACGGGGGAGCGGTTCGGTGACCTGGCCCGAGGGCTGGAGGACGAGAGCTGGCAACGATGGCTGACCCAGCGAGACCGGGCGCCGGCCGAGTGGCGCGACGACGAAGCCTTCAGCGCTGTCGCCTACCTGACACCCGAAGAGATGAGCCGGGTCGCGGAGACGATCCGACGGGCGCTCGCGCCCTACCAGGACCGCGAACAACGCCCCCTGGCCCGGCCCGACAGCGCCCGACCGGTGGCCCTCATCACCCGGCTGTTTCCTCTGCTTCCCCACGGAACGGACGACGCGGATCAGAGCTGAGGCACGGCGCGAACTGGCGTTCCGGAACAGCGATCTGTGACGTGATGGCCTTGAGCGAGCGTACGCGCATGTCCGGAAGCGCCCTAACGATTGGTCCACGCCATAAATGGCAGAAAACCGCGGACCGTTGATTCAGCAAGACGGGCGGCGCGCTCTCCGACGCCGCTCCACCTCGACATCGATTCCCGAGACCACGGA
The DNA here is from genome assembly GCF_004151105.1 of Streptomyces sp. L-9-10. Taxonomy (GTDB): domain Bacteria; phylum Actinomycetota; class Actinomycetes; order Streptomycetales; family Streptomycetaceae; genus Streptomyces. The sequence continues at coordinate 167,893 of NZ_PHRF01000146.1, read as the reverse complement.
GAGGATTCACTTGTGCCGGGCAACAAGTCGGACTTGAAGTCGCTCAGGGCGACGAAGTACACCTCGTCGCTCCGCCGGGCCGGCGCCATCGAGCGACTGCGAGGCTCCGGTTTCCGCTTCCCTGCGGACGACGCGGCCTTCGACATCGCCGCCCTCGTCGGGCTGATAAGGGCTGTCCCGTAATCTCAGGAGGCTGAGGGTCATGTTGTGTCCGGGTCGGTGCCGATGGCGCCAGCCGAGCGAAGCGAGCGCCCGAGGTCTTTGGTGAGGATGCGGGGGTGTCGCCGCCACCACCACAGGTCGGGGCCGGGCAGCCTGTGGAACTGGTCGAGTGCTTGGCCGTCGTCGTCGATGGTCGCAGCCTTGTACCGGTCGTCCAGGGCTTTGATCCGCGGGGTCCAGAGCTGGACGATGTGTTCGTCCAGCAGGAGCCATGCCTCGTGCAGCCAGTTTCGGCCGTACAGGTCGTTGGTGTACTCGTAGATGTCGTCGCCGTAGCCTTGCTCGATGGCGCTCACCAGGGTGGCCCACGCGTTCACCCTTTCAGAGACTGTGAAAGCCGTTCGCCAGCCGCGCTGGTGCAACAGCTCTCCCACCGCGGTTTCAGTAGTGCCGTGACCGCATTGGTTCACCGGGTTGGATGATCTACAGGTTGTTCAGGTAAAAGTTGACGAGCCGGTCGACGGCGGCGTCGACGTACTCGGGCTCGTCGTACATCTCGTAGTGGCCGGCGCTGTCGATCACCATGAGGTCGACCGGGTTGGGTGCCAGCTTCCACAACTGCATGCCGGACTCGTAGGAGCCGGTGTTGCCGGTGCGTCCGGCGAGGATGACCTGCAGCGGTTGGGTCATGAGCTGGTCGACCAGGTGATAGGCGTCGTAGCCCAGCAGCAGCGAGTCGCCGCGCGAGAGGCGGCGGTTCGTGGAGTGTTTGTTCCTGCCCCGCTCGGTGCGGTAGTAGGTGACTGCCTGGGTCGTGTCGATATCGGTCAGCCCGGCTGCTGTGGCTTCTTCCAAGGTGTCGGGCAGCCAGTTCACGCGGGTCAGCTCGCCGGAGCGGGTCTCTTCGATGCGAGCGTCGGCCATGGTGTCGAGTGCGGCCGCCGCGCCATCCGGCTGGAAGCTGCGGAACGACGTGCCCATGTTGCCTGGGACGATCGTGCCGACCGCTTTGATGCGATGGTCCGTGCGGGCGGTGTGCACTGCGTAGCCTCCGCCGGCGCAGATGCCGAGGACGCCGATGCGTTCCGGGGCGATGCCGGGGATCGTGCGGAGCGCGTCGATCGCATAGGAGATGTCCTCGCCGCGGCGGTAGGGGTCTTCGAGGTCGCGGGGCTCTCCGCCGCTTTGACCTTGGTGGGCGGGGTCGAACACGAGCGCCGCGACGCCGCGGGCGGCGAGACGGGATGCGTAGTTCGCGCCGATCTGCTCCTTCACGCTGCTGCCGGGTGTGGAGAGCACCACGGCGCGCAGCGGCGCCGCATCGTCGATGCTGTCGGGCAGGTGGAGGTCGGCCGCGAGATCGATCGGTCCGCGCGGGATCGTGATGTGCTGAAGCATCTGATGGCGCCTTTCGCGTAAATGTTTGTTCCATAACTGTGCAGTACGAAACACTCTCTGATACAATTTGGAACTAATTCAGAACTGTACCACCTGGACGGACGGAGGGGCTTGCGTGGCGGTTGACGGGGCGCAGCTGTGGACGCTGAACCAGCGTCTGCTGAGCGTGGTAATGGATGCCTGCAGCGCTGAACTGGCCGAGCTCGGGCTGGAGACGAAGGAGTTCTTCGTGCTGGCCGAGGTGGCCGCGTCGCCGTACCCTGCCGAACTCGCGGCGGCGCTGATGATCCCCAAAGCGAGCGTGACGGTCTACGTCCGCAACCTCGTCGCAAAGGGTTTCATGCGGCGCGAGATCGACGACGAGGACCTGCGGCGGCATCGGCTCATCCTGACTGCCGAGGGCGAGGCGGCGCGGGACCGCGCGCTCTCAGCGCTCGCGGCGGAGTTCGACCGCAGGCTGGCGAGGATCACCCCGCAGGACCGCACCGATCTGCAGCGCATCCTTCTGGAGATGCTCACGTCGCCAAAATGAGGCCATGATGACGGGCGGTTGGCCTTCCCGGTGAATGCCTTGCCCGCTGGCGCCCGCCCCAGCGGATGCCCTTCTCGCTTCGGATGCGGGCGCGTTCCTCGCGTTCTGCGGCCAGGACGTCACGGTGACGGGCGTTGTCCATGATCACGTAGATCGGTGCGCCGTCGGGCCGGGCGGCGCGGATCGACTTCAGCGCGGCCAGCGTGTTCGCGACACCTTTCCTGCGGCGGTTGACACCCCACAGGCGGTCGTCGCCGACCGAGTAGCGGCCGTGGAAATGGCGTACTCCGTGGGTGCGGTGATAGGTGGCCGGCAGCCGGTCGGGATGCTTCTGTCCGGCCCAGCACGAGCCTGCGGTGGGCCGGATTCCGAGCGGGCCGAACTCGTCGAAGGCGAACACCCGGTCCGGGGTGCGGTCAAGGACCTCCTCGATCCGGTCCAGCTTCGCCTCGCGCTCGGGGTCGGGTGATTCCTTCCAGGTCTTGGTGCGCTGGAAGGTGACACCGCGGCGGGCGGGCAAACCACGTAACGCCTCGCGGCCGATGCGGATCACCCGGCCGTGGACTTTCCGCAGGTAGGCAACGAGCTTGCGCAGCGACCAGCGACCAGCGACCAGCGGGTGAAGGGCCGGCCGAGCTTGGCGGGGCGGGTGGTGGCCGTCTGGACGACGAAGTCCTCGTCGTCAGGGCTGAGTTGGCGGGGACGGCCTCCCGCCCACTGAGGGTCCAGGCAGGCCAGGCCGATCTCGTTGAAGCGCTGGATCACATCGCGCACGGTGTCCTCGGCGGCCTGCACCAGCTGGGCGATCACCGGCACCCGGTTCCCGCCGGCCGAGGCCAGCAGCATCATCGCCCGCCGGTGGCGAACCGAACTGCTGCTGCCCCGGCGCACGATCTGCTGCAGCTTCTGCCCCTCCTGGTCGGTCAGTCTGCGCACACGGACGGGCTCGGCCACCGCGCCTCCAGCGGTCGGATCGGACGTCACCGCAGCGGGGAAATCGACCGTCGCGCAGGCACTCGCCGAGCGTTTGCCCCGTTCCGTTCATGTGCGCGGTGACCTTTTCCGCCGCATGATCGTCAACGGCCAGGTGCACATGACCGCCGATCCGCCGCCGCAGGCCCTCACCCAGCTCAGACTGCGGCACCAGCTCGCCGCCGCGTCCGCCGACGCGTACTGCCGCGCCGGATTCACGGCCGTCGTCCAGGACATCCTGCTGGGTGAGCACCTGGCCGAGATCACCGAGTCCATCACCAGCCGTCCGCTGGCCGTCGTCGTGCTCTCGCCCGACCCGGACGCCGTCGCGGAGCGCGAGAAGAAGCGGGCCAAGTCGGGATACGGGCCGGACTGGCAGCCGCGTGATCTGGACAAGGTGCTGCGGGACAGCACGCCCAGGATCGGGCTCTGGCTCGACACCTCGTCGCAGACCGTCGACGAGACGGTCGACGAGATCCTGGACCGGGCCTGGACTGAGGGCGCCTACGATCCCGCCGGCCGGCACGGACCGGCCGCACCTCCTGGACAACCGTCTGCTGACCACGGTCAGCGGCGGCGCAGGCGTTTGTCGGTGATCGGCGGGGTGGGGTCGATGTAGAAGTCGCCGGGATTCACGTCGGCGCCGGGCGGGACGATCTCGTCGATGCGGTCGAGGATGTCGTCGCCGAGTTCTGCGCCGGCCGCGGCGAGGAGGTCGGTCAGCTGTTCGGGGCGGCGCGGGCCGATGAGTACCGCGGTGACCGCCGGATGGGCACGGACGAAGGCGGTGGCCAGATGAGGCAGCGGCAGGCCGGCCTCAGCGGCCAGAGCGGTCAGTTTGCGCACGGCGTCGGCCTTGGCCTGTACGCCCGGCTGGGTGAGATCGAACATCTTCGCCCCCGCCCCTGCACCGCGGTGCCCGGTGGTGGGATCCGCGCGGCCCGAGAGCCAGCCGGAGTTGAGCGGGCCGAAGGTCAGCACGCCCATGCCGTATCGCCGGGCCGTGGGCAGCACCCGGCTCTCCACACCGCGGGTGAGGATCGAGTACGGCGGCTGCTCGGTGCGGAAACGGTGGTGACCGCGCCGCTCAGCCGTCCACTGGGCCTCGACGATCTCCTCGGGGGAGAAGAACGAGCCGCCGATGGCACGGGCCTTCCCGGCTCGGACCAGGTCCGACAGGGCGCCGAGGGTCTCGTCGATGTCGGTGTGCGGGTCCGGGCGGTGCATCTGGTACAGGTCGACATGGTCGGTGTCCAGGCGGCGCAGGCTGTCCTCCACCGCGCGGCGGATCCAGCGGGCCGAGCCGCCGCCCCGATTGGGGTCCTCGCCCATCGCCAGCCCGAACTTGGTGGCCAGGACGACATCGTCGCGCCGGCCCTTGAGTGCCTTGGCCACGATCACCTCCGATTCGCCGCCGGAGTACACGTCGGCGGTGTCGATGAGGTTGATCCCGGCGTCCAGCGCCGTGTGGATCATGCGGACCGACTCGTCGTGGTCGGTGTTGCCCATCGCGCCGAACATCATCGTGCCGAGCGCGTATTCGCTCACCGACATGCCGGTGCCGCCGAGAATCCTGCGCTTCATCAGGGGTGCCTCCAGGTGCGTGCTTGCTCTTCCACCAGACGAGCACCGCTCACGGCCGGGGCGGGAGACCCACTCTGACCGGGGGTCCGACAGACCCCCTTTGGCGCAGCTGCTCCCCGGGCCACCCCGGTCTACGGTGGTGGCATGGCCCAGGAACCGAACAGCGAGCTGCGGGACTTTCTCCGCTCGCGCCGCGCGAAGATCACCCCAGAGGAGGCGGGCCTGGCACCCCAGCCCGGCGCCCGCCGCGTGCCGGGCCTACGGCGCGAGGAGGTCGCCCAGCTCGCCGGCGTCAGCGTCGACTACTACATCCGCCTGGAGCGCGGACGCCACCTCAACGTCTCCGCATCCGTCCTGGACGCGATCGCCCGCGCCCTGCGCCTGAACGATCTGGAAAGCGCCCACCTGTTCCGGGTCGCCAAACCGGCCCGCACCCGTCCCCGCCCGCTGCCCCCGCAGCACGTCCGCCCCGGTCTGCGGCTGCTCCTGGACAGCCTCACCGACGTCCCCGCCCTCGTCTACGGGCGCCGCATGGACGTCCTGGCCGCCAACCACCTCGCCTGCGCCCTGTACACGGACTTCGAGGCCCTGCCCGCCCACAGCCGCAACATGGCCCGCCTGATCTTCCTCGACGACCACTTCCGGACCCTGTACGCCGACTGGGAAGACGCCGCCCGCGGCATCGTCGCCTCACTTCGCCTGTACGCAGGACGCCACCCGCATGACCCCGCCCTGGCCGGGCTCGTCGGCGAACTCTCCGTCCAGGACGCGGATTTTCGCCACTGGTGGGCCGGCCACGACGTGTTCCAGCGCACCCACGGCACCAAGCGCTTCCGCCACCCCGTCGTCGGAGACCTCGTCCTGGGCTACGAAGCCTTCACCGCCGCCGACGACCCCGAGCAGACCCTGGGCGTCTCCACCGCCGAACCAGGGTCCCCCTCCGCGGAACACCTGAAGCTGCTTGCCGACCGGTCCCGGTCCTCGCGGCACCCGGCACCAGCCGCGCAACCGGACGCCCCACGGCCCTGAAGCCGCTCACCACGACGCCGGAGTCCGCCAGACACGACACCCACACGCCATCCGTGTTCTCGTCCGCGCCCGCGCGTGATGTGGGCCGGCCGGCGCGACGGAACCTGCCACGGCCACTCATGCGGTGGCGTCCCGTTGAGTGGTGGGGAGGGGTTCGGGCGATGGAGCTGAAGTAGCCCGGCTCCGCGGTCATCCCGATCCGGAACAGAAGTGACCGCGCGGACCTCAACGGGAATACTCGGCAGGGGAGTTGACCCATCAGGGGTCACACGGGGGCGGAGGTCGCGGTGACGGCTGCGGAGACGGGCACGGGGGCAGGGTCGCGAAGCCCCGAAGAGGCACTGGCCGCGGCCGTGGTCCGGGTCACGGGCCCCGGCGGCGAGATCGCGGGCGCCGGCTTTCTCGTCGCCCCCGAACTGGTGCTGACCTGCGCCCATGTGGTGAACGACGCCCTTGACCGGCCCCGCGAGGACGAAGTGGTCGCGGGCACCGAGGTCTTCGTCGACCTGCCCTTCGCCGACGGCTGCAGCGCGGCGGAGGTCGAGCGCTGGGTTCCGGTACGGGCGGACCAGACCGGCGACATCGCGGTCCTCCGGCTGCGTACGCCGATACCCGGGGCCCGCCCGCTGAACATGGCCGACACCGAGCGGGTATGGGGCCACGACGTACGCGTGCCGGGCTTCCCGCGCCGCTCCCCGGGCGGCGTCTGGCACTACGGAAGGCTGCGCGGCGGCACCGCGGAGGGCTGGGTGCAGCTGTCCCAGGCGGATCCGCACGGCGTACCCGTCGAGGAGGGGTTCAGCGGCAGCCCGGTCTGGGACGAACAACTGCGGGCCGTGGCCGGCATGGTCGTCGTGATCCAGCCCGGGGGAGTCCGGCAGAGCTTTCTGATACCCACCCGCACGCTGGTCGGTGAACTGCCCGAACTGGCGCCCGTGGTCCGCCCCGCGTCCCCGTTCCGCGGCCTGTCCACCTTCCAAGAGGCCGACGCGGACGTCTACTTCGGGCGGCAGGACGACATCGCCGACGTCACCGCGCTGCTCGCCGGCTCACACCCGTGCGTCACCCTCGTCGGTCCCTCCGGCTGCGGCAAGTCCTCGCTCGCCCGCGCAGGCGTGGTGCCGCGGCTGCGCGAGCGGGGCCATGCCGTGCTGGTGGTGCGCCCGGGTGAGGGCGTCTCCCTGCGGGCGGCCCTCGCCTCGGAGCTGGTAACGGCCGTACGTCCCCGGCTGCGCGGAGCCGCACGGGCCCAGGAGGTGCGGCAGCTGGAGGAACTCCTCGCCGAGCGCGGCCTCATGGACGCCCTGCGCATGACCGGCGGGGAGCGGGAGCGGCGGCTGCTCGTCCTGCTCGATCAAGGCGAAGAACTGCTCGCCGGACCGGACCACGAGGTCGAGGAGGCCGTACGGCTGCTGTTTCCCGTGCACCAGCCCGACGGACTGCGGGTGTGTGTCACCCTCAGGTCGGACTTCACGGACGTGGCCCTCAGCCATCCGCTGCTCGGCCCGGCACTCGGCCGCGGCCAGGTGCGGTTTCTCCCCCCGATGTCCCGCGCGCAGCTGGAGCAGGTGATCCGCCGCCCGCTTGAGGCGACGCCTGCCGTGACGTACGACGACGGGCTCGCGGAACGGATGCTCGACGACGCGGGAGACGGTCCCGGCGCGCTGCCACTGCTGGGCTTCGTCATGGCGCAGCTGTGGGACGGGCAGGCCGTGGGGCGGCTGAGATTCGCCACGTACCGTGAAGTCGGAGGCGTCCAGGGCGCGTTGGGACGGTACGCCGAGACCGTCTGGGGGCAGTGCGTCCGCGAGGCCGACGAGACCGAGGCCATGCGGCTGCTCACCGATCTCGTCCGGTTTCTGCCGGGCGGCGAGGCCCCGATGCGCAACGCCCTGAGCCGGGACGAGGCGGGCGCGGAGCGGTGGCGGATCGCGACCGCGCTCGCCGAGCGGCGGCTGCTCGTACTGCGGGGCGGTGACGGGGACGCGGTGACCGTCGAACTGGCACACGAGGCACTGATCGGCGCCTGGAAGCGGCTCGAGGAGCGGGTGCGGCAGGACCGGAAATTCCTGGCCTGGCGGGCGGAGTTGCGGCACGACGTGGAACGTGAGCAGCTCCTGGAAGGCGAGCCGCTCACGGAGGCGGAACAGTGGATGGAGCTTCGGGGGCCCGAACTGACCGGAACGGAGCGGCAGTTCATCGACCGCTCGGTCGCGAGGCGGGCGGCGCGCGAGGAGCGTGTCCGGCGGCGGGTGCGGCAGAAGCGCTGGTTCATCGGCGGACTCGCCGTCCTGACGGTGCTCGCCGTGGTCGCCTCCGGGCTCTTCTTGTCGCGCAACGCGGAGCTCGACGGACAACTGCGGCGGGCGGCGTCCGAGCAGTTGGCGGTACGGGCCGAACAGCTCGACGACGTGTCGGTGGTGACATCGGCGCTGTTCTCGGGGGCGGCCTATCGGACGGCCCAGGAGCCGGAGGCCAGGACCGCGTTGATCAGGCAGTATCTTCGGCTGCGCCACGTGGAGCGGGTGGTGTGGGACAACCACGCTCCGGTCCGCGATGTCGCGATGAGCGAGGACGGCAAGCGGATCAACGTGGGCATGACCTCCGGTGACGTCGTCGGTCTGACGCTCGGCACGGACGAGGTGCACGAGCGCGGACTGCCGTCAGGATCGAGAATCGTCACGCTCTCGCCCGACGGCCGCATCTCCGCGCGGGCGTCCACCAACGGGAAGGTGTCCCTGGGAATCCCTCCGGAGCACGGGGACGGGGACGGGGAGGGAGATGGAGACGAAGGCGACTGGCGCACGGTGGTCCTGCGGGACGGCGACGCCGTACGGAAGAACGCTCGCGCCGCCGCCGACCTCCGCTTCGACGGCACCGGGCGCAGAGTCCTCGCCGCACTGCCCGGCGAAGGGGTCCTGGCCTGGGAGTCCCGGAGCGGCCGGCGCGTGGGCAAGGCGCTGCGCGCACCGGACGGATGGGAGACGGCCGAGGCGTGGTTCGGACCGGAGGACACAGTGATCGGCCGGATCACTCAGGAAGGCGCGGCCGAAGGGGCCGAGGGCCGCCTGGTCCGCTGGAACCTCGGTAACGGCCAACGGGACTCGGCGACGTGGGGAGCGGACCGGACCGGCGCCGTCACGGTCAGCGGCGACGGCCGGACGCTGGTGCGGTGCACCCCGGAAGGGTTCCTGCAGTCCTGGGACCTGACCGGTACGCCGAAAGTGCGCCATCAGTACAGCACGCGGCAACTGGGCCTGGTCTGCCCGCTGTACGTGCCGCGCCTGGACCGGTCCGGGCGTTTCCTCATCAACCCGGTACAGCGCTTCGGTACCTCGCTCGGCCGGTTCCGGTTCCTGGTCCTCGACCTGGTCGCGGGGCGCCCCAGCACCCTTGACCTGCCCGCGCCCGCACAGCAGGACGAATCGTTCACGGGCAGCTCACAGTTGCCCGCCGTGGCGCTCACCGGCCCGCCCGAGAAGCTCCGGGCCGTGGTCGGGGTCGGGGCGACGGTCATGGTGGCACGGGTTCCGGAGCCGTCCGCGTTCGACAGCGCCATGCTCACCGCCCGGATCAGGACCGTCGACGCCGACCACAACCGTGTCATCAGCGTCGACGCCAACGGTGAGGGGCTGCGCCTGTGGGACCTGCGGACGCACAGACTGCTGGCCGCCGTGCGGCCGTCCCGTCCGCTGGCCGCCCAGTACGGCGCGTACAGCCCGGACGGCACACGGGTCCTCACACCGGCGGCGGACGGCCGCACCGTCCTGGTCTGGGAAATGGACGGGAGCACGCTGAAAGAGCGGGACGCGATCGATCTGCCGCGACCGCCGGACATCGATCCCACGGCCCCGGACCCGCGTTCCGGGCGCACGCCGGCGTGGGTCAACATCACCTTCGACGGCCCGGAGCATGTGGTGATCTCGGCGTTGTCGTACGTCGTGCGATGGGACCTGGCGCGGGGCCGGGAAGCGGGCACGGCCTACCGGCCCAGGGCCCAGGAGTCGGTCGAGGTCTCGTTCGCGGCCGCCGGCACCTGGGCGGTGGCCCGCCCGGGGCACGGGCAGGCGGCGGTGCGCACACCCGCCGGGAAGTACGACATCGTGATCTGGGACTTCGAAGAAGGCCGGGAGGTCGGTTCGATCGACAGCAGGGAGTTCGGTGTCGTCAAGCAGTTGGGCTTCGACCCGACGGGACGGCTCCTCGCGGTGCTGGACTACGACGGCGGCGTACGGGTGTGGGACATGGACAAGGAGGGCGAGGACAAGTGGCTCGAGCCGCTGGCGTACCGGGGGGTCCAATGGCTCAGCGCCTTCTCCTCGGAGTCCACTCTGAGCACCCAGAGCACGCTGAACGAGTACACCGCCTGGGATGTCCGCGGCGGCACCGAGCGCTACCGCTTCACACCGGGGTACGGCGCGACCGCCGATCTCACCGCGGACGGCGCGTTCATGGGTCTGGTCGACGGGTCGGACGGCCACATCCTCGAACTCGATCCGGAGCGATGGCTGGAGAAGCTGTGCGCGACAGCGGGGCGCGGCCTCTCGTCGGGGGAGAAGGACCTGGCTCCGCCGGGCAGCAGGACGGACGGGGTCTGCGACTGAGCCGGCGGGGGACCGGGACTGCCGGGCGGGACAGTGCTGTTGCCGGGTCTGTCGGCAGTGTCCCCGGACGGGGGCACCGCCTGGAGAGGGCGCGTCAGGTCGAGTCGCCGGTCTGAAGTGTTCCGCCGCTGCCGGGGTCGCCCACGCGCGCGGTCAGTCGGTGAGCACGGCCACCGCGGGGCGTGAAGGCCGGTTGCGGGGAGTCCCGGCTGCGCTGTGGCGCACTTCGTAGGTCGTGGCAGCCCTCGCGCGCTGGTCATATGCCACCTGTACACGCGGGGGACCTATGACCTCATGCTGTCAGGAGCATGCCCAGCATGGTCGCCCGTCCCGGGTCTGCGCGGAACCTCGTTCGTCCCCAGCCCCCGGGTGAAAGGCACACACCCATGGTCACCACCGCCGCACCCCACACCCTCCAGTCGTCCGGACCGGCGGGCCGGCTCCTGGAATCGGTCGCCACGCCTCGCGACGTCCGCCGCCTGCCGGCGGCCCGGCTGGGGCAACTCGCCGCGGAGATCCGGGACTTCCTGATCGACAAGGTGACCGCGACGGGCGGCCATCTCGGTTCGAACCTCGGGGTGGTGGAGCTGACGCTGGCGGTGCACCGGGTCTTCGACGTCGAAGCCGGCGACGTCGTCCTGTTCGACACCGGGCATCAGGCGTACGTCCACAAGCTGCTGACCGGCCGCCGCGAGGATTTCGACGGCCTGCGGCAGGCGGGCGGCTTGTCCGGATACCCCTCACGGGCCGAATCCCCGCATGACTGGATCGAGAACTCCCACGCCTCCACCGCCCTGTCCTACGCCGACGGCATCGCCAAGGCCCGCCTCTTGTCCGGAGACACGGGGTGCGTCGTGGCAGTGGTGGGAGACGGCGCTCTGACCGGCGGCATGGCCTGGGAGGCGTTGAACAACCTCGGCGCCGCGCAGGAGCGTCCGGTGATCGTGGTCCTCAACGACAACGGGCGGTCCTACGCCCCCACGACCGGCGGCATCGCGACACATCTCGCGGAGTTGCGGGCCGGAGGCGAGGCGGCGGTGTGCCGCAATGTGTTCACCGGCCTGGGGCTCGCGTACGTCGGCCCGGTGGACGGCCACGACACCGAGGCGCTGGGGAAGACGCTGGTCCGGGCGAGAGCGTTGCGCCGTCCCGTGGTGGTGCACGCGGTCACGGCCAAGGGCAGAGGCCACACGCCGGCCGAAGAGGACGCGGCGGACCGGTTGCACGCGGTCGGGCCCTCCGTACCTTCCCCCGGTCCGGCGCGTCCGTCCTGGACCAGCGTGTTCTCCGAAGCGCTGGGAGAACTGGGTTCGGAGCGTACGGACTTGGTGGCGATCACGGCCGCGATGGGCGGGCCCACCGGTCTGGCCCCCTTCGGGGAGCGGTTCCCCGGCCGGTTCTTCGACGTGGGGATCGCCGAGCAGCACGCCGTGGCCTCCGCCGCGGGGATGGCGATGGCGGGCCTGCACCCGGTCGTCGCCGTCTATGCCACCTTCCTGAACCGGGCCTTCGACCAGGTGCTGATGGATGTCGCGTTGCACCGGTTGGCGGTGACGTTCGTCCTGGACCGGGCCGGCATCACCGGCCCCGATGGACCGTCGCATCACGGTATGTGGGATCCCGCGCTCCTGGCGGCCGTTCCCGGCCTGCGTCTGGCCGTCCCGCGCGACGCCGCGCAGCTGCGCGAGCTGCTGCGCGAAGCGGTCGGCCACCGGGACGGCCCGACCGCGGTGCGGTTCCCCAAAGCCACGGTCGGCGACAACATCGCGGCCCTGCGCAGAGAGGGCCCCGTCGACGTCCTGTCCGCCTCCGGGATCCGCGACGTCCTGCTCGTCGCTCACGGCCCACTCGCCGGTCCGTGCCTGGAGGCGGCCGCGGCCCTGACCACGCGGGGCGTCGGGGTCACGGTCGCCGACCCCCGCTGGGGGCTCCCCATCGCGCCCGAACTCCTGCACCTGGCGTCCACGCACCGGCTCGTCGTCACCGTCGAGGACAGCCTGCGCGCCAACGGCGCCGGCGGTCTCCTGTCCCAAGCGGTACGCGATCACGCCGTCACCACGCCTGTGCACACCCTCGGTCTGCCCACCGCGTTCCTCCCCCACGGTGGCCGCGACCCCCTCCTCACCGAAGCGGGCCTGAGCACCGCCCAGATCATCCACGCCGTGCTGCGCGCCCGCGCGGGCAAACCGCTGTACACCCCCCACGTCCCTGCTCCCGACGGGAACCGCCGATGACCGCCGTCGATCTCCCCAGCCCCGCCCTGCCCGGCCGACGCCCCACCACGGAAGCCCGCCCTTCACCGGAACCGGTGCGCCGCCCCACGCGGCAGATCCAGGTGGGCGGCGTCGCCGTCGGTGGAGGCGCACCGATCACGGTGCAGACGATGACCACCACCCCGACCGCCGACGTGGACGCCACCCTGCGGCAGATCGCCGAAGTCACCGCCGCGGGCTGCGACATCATCCGGGTGGCCGTGCCCTCGCAGGACGACGCCGACGTCCTTCCCCGGATCGTGGCGAAGTCTCCGATCCCGGTGATCGCGGACATCCACTTCCAGCCCCGCTATGTCTTCCAGGCCATCGACGCCGGCTGCGCCGCGGTCCGCGTGAATCCCGGCAACATCAAGAAGTTCGACGACAAGATCGCCGAGATCTCCCTCGCCGCCACGGCCGCTGGAGTGCCGATCCGTATCGGTGTCAACGCCGGCTCCCTCGATCCGCGGCTCCTCGCCAAACACGGGAAGGCCACCCCCGAAGCGCTGGTGGAGTCCGCGCTGTGGGAGTGCGGTCTGTTCGAGGAACACGGCTTCCAGGAACTGAAGATCGCGGTGAAGCACCACGACCCGCTCACGGTCATCGCCGCCTACCGGCAGCTCGCCGAACGGTGTGACTACCCGCTGCACCTGGGCGTCACCGAAGCGGGCACCGCGATGCAGGGATCGATCAAGACAGCGGTCGCGTTCGGGATCCTCCTCAGCGAGGGCATCGGCGACACCATCCGTGTCTCCCTGTCCACCGACCCGGTCGAACAGGTCAAGGCCGGCTGCCACATCCTGTCCTCACTCGGACTGCGCCCGCGCAAACTGGAGATCGTCTCCTGCCCCGGCTGCGGCAGGCTGCAAGTCGACATCCACAAACTGGCCGCGCAGGTCGAGGCGGCCTTCGACGGCTTCCCCCACCCCTTGCGCATCGCGGTCATGGGCTGCGTCGTCAACGGGCCCGGCGAATCCCGCGAGGCCGACCTCGGCGTCTCGTCCGGCAATGGCAAGGGCCAGATCTTCGCCCAGGGCAAAGCCATCCGCACCGTCCCCGAGAGCCGGATCGTCGAAGCCCTCCTGGAAGAGGCCCTGAAACTCACCGACCTGGGAGGTACCCCGTGATCGCCGCGACGACGTCATATTCGTCCCTGGATCCCGAACGCGTACCCGCGGTCGTCGAGACGCTGCTGTACGAGTTCCTCGACGAGCAGACCCGCAACGCGACCGACCTGCCCGAGATCACCCTGTTCACCACCCTGTTACGCGACATGATCGCCGCCGGAGGCAAACGGATCCGGCCCGTGCTGTGCGTCCTCGGCTGGCAGGCGGTGAGCGACCGGCCGCCGTCGCCGGCGCTCTGGCGGGTGGCGGCCTCACTGGAACTGTTCCACCTCTTCGCGCTGATCCACGACGACATCATGGACGCCTCGGAGACCCGGCGGGGAAAACCCACCGCTCACCGCTGTCTCGCCGCTCGCCACCCGGAACGGGACGACGCCGACACCCTCGGCATCAACGCCGCGATCCTCCTGGGCGACCTCGCACTGGGCTGGTCCTACGAACTCCTCTGCCCCACCGATCCCTGCCACGCCGACGGGCATCTCGGCCGGGCCTGGCCCCTGCTCAACACCCTGCGCACCGAAACTCTCGTCGGACAGTACCTCGACCTCGTCAACGCGGGACCGGCCTTCCCCGCCCTCCCCGACCCCCGTACGGCGCGGCGCGTCATCCGCTACAAGACGGCCAAGTACACCTGCGAGCGCCCCTTGCAGCTCGGTGCGCACCTCGCCGGAGCCGACCCGACGCTGCTCGCGGCACTGTCCGCGTACGCCCTGCCGCTGGGCGAGGCGTTCCAGCTGCGCGACGACCTGCTGGGCGTGTACGGAGCACCCGAGCGCACCGGAAAGTCCGTCCTGGACGACTTCCGCGAAGGCAAACACACCGTACTGGCCGCCACCGCGTTCCAGCGCGCCACTCCAGCACAGGCACGGGTCCTGCACGACGGCCTCGGCAACCAGGCCCTCACTTCCACCCAGGCCTCGGAGATGCGCCAGGTCCTCACCGACACCGGGGCGCGGGCCACCGTCGAGAACCTGATCAGTGAACGATACGAGCAAGCGCTGGCCGCCCTCCACCACGCACCCCTCCGGCCCGCGGCCGTCACCGTTCTGAGGACCATGGCGACCGCCGTGGTCACCCGAACCTCCTGACCCATGGCTCGCGTAAAGGGACCGTCGTGTCCTGACCGACAACAGCTGGGCCTACGTGAGGTGGGTGAGGAAGAAGTCCCGGACGTCCTCGGCGAGCAGCTCCGGCACCTCCATCGCGGCGAAGTGGCCGCCGCGCTCGAACTCCGACCAGTGCCTGATGTCGTACAGCCGCTCGGCCAGCGGTCGCACCGACTGCGTGATGTCGTGCGCGAACACCGCCACGCCGACCGGTACCGGGCACGGCTCGATCCGCCGCGGGGTCTCGCGGTGCAGTCGCGCCGAGGAAGCCGCGGTGGCGGTCAGCCAGTACAGCGAGATGTCGGTGAGCATACGCTCGTCACTGATCTGCGAGCGAGGGTCCGTCCACTGTGCGAAGCGCTCGGCGATCCAGGCCAGTTGGCCGACCGGCGAGTCGGTCAGCGCGTAGCCGATGGTCTGTGGGGTGCTGGCCTGCAGAGCCTGGTACGGCGGACGATTCGCCATCAGCTGTCTGACCTTGTCCAGCCGGGCCTCATCCGTTTCGGACAGTTCGATGCCGGCGTCCGGCACCGGCCGGGTCGGCAGGTAGTTGACATGTACCCCGACGACCCGCTCGGGTGCCACCGCGCCGAGCGCCGTGGAGATGCCCGAGCCGAAGTCGCCGCCCTGCGCGCCGTAGCGCCCGTACCCGAGACGGCGCATCAGCTCGGCCCAGGCCCGCGCGACCCGGGTGATGTCCCAGCCGCGCTCGTGGGTCGGACCGGAGAAGCCGTACCCCGGGATGGACGGAATCACCAGGTGGAAGTCGCGCGACAGTGGCTCGATCACGTCGAGGAACTCCAGGAACGAACCGGGCCAGCCGTGGGTGAGGATCAGCGCGAGCGCGTCCGGTTTCGGTGAGCGGACGTGGACGAAGTGGATGTTCTGGCCATCGATCTCGGTGGTGAAGTGCGGAAGCCCGTTGAGCCTGGCCTCGTGCTCGCGCCAGTCGTAGCCGGTGCGCCAGTGCTCGGCCAGTTCCTTGAGCCGCGCCAGCGGGAAGCCGTAGTCCCATCCGGCGTCGCCGACCTCGTTGGGCCAACGGGTACGGGAGAGCCGGTCGTTCAGGTCGTCGAGGTCGGCCTGGGGGATGTCGATACGGAACGGTTCGATCATGGTCTCAACTCCGGAGGGTTTCATTCGTCGCCTAAACGTTTGTGCCACCAACGTTTGCTCGACCAACGATACCCGTAATCGTTGATGCGTCCAACGATTAGTTAGACTTGCCCCATGCCATCCGAGGAGACGCCCGCGAAGTGGGAGGGCCTGCCCAGCTGGCTGCTCACCCAGACCGCCCACCACGCGCACCGCCTGGTGGCCGACGGGTTCTCGTCCGTCCGCGCCCGCGGCTACCACTACCGTCTGCTGGCGACGCTGGAGGCGTTCGGCCCGGCCAGCCAGGCCGCGCTGAGCCGCGGGAGCGGTATCCATGTCAGCGACATGGTCGCGACGATCAACGAGCTCGCCGATCGCAAACTGGTCGAGCGCACCCCGGACCCCGTCGATCGGCGGCGCAACATCATCTCGTTGACCGCAGCGGGCAAGCGGCAGCTGCGACGACTGGAGAAGCGGCTCGACGAGTCCCAGGACGAGCTGCTGGCCCCGCTGTCACCCGAGGAGCGACAGCGGTTGACGGAACTGCTGTCCAGGCTGTTGGACCACCACAACCGCCGAACAGGCACCGCCGAAGAGCCGTGGAGCTGAGTGCCCGACCCGGTCGACGAGTCCGACTCCCGCGACTCCAACGCCTCGGGCGAGCTCCCGCCGAAGACCGGACGGACCGCACGACGGTCCCGCGCGCCCCGTGAGCTGCCCGTCGGTCACTCGTTCGGGGGTGCAGTCCCGTCGGCCGACGCTCGTTGAACAGGTATGACCACTGCGTTCGCGCCGTTCCAGCCCGCCCCGGCCCCCGCCTTCCACCGGACCAGTGCCCCGCCGGGTCGCCCGGCGACCGTTTCAAGGACACGACCGCCCACTGAATTCCCCTGCCGCGGTACGACATGCCGCGGTACGAAGGGACGCGGGCAGCGATGACCGAAGGCGTCCAGAGGCCGGGCACGTTCGGGGTGGACCGGTCGGAGGGGTTCGGCGAGCGGTTGCTGGGTGTGCTGCTGGACCGCGCGCACGAGATGCCGCCGCAGTTGATCGCCCCGCTCGTCGCGGAAGAAGTGGCCAGGGTCGGCGGCCGGGATCTGTCGATCCTCTTGCAGGACTACGAACAGATGCTGATGGTGCCGCTGCCGGGCCGAGGGCTGACGGTCGGTGACCCGGAGCCGGTCGAGGGCTCGCCCGCGGGCGAAGCGTTCCTGCGGCGCAGAACGGTGGAGGTGCCGGGGGAGGGCGCGGTGCGGATGTATCTGCCGTTGCTCGACGGCAGTGACCAGATCGGGGCGATGGCCGTCACCCTGGACAGCGTCGATGACGACGACCGGCGGCTGCTGCGCAGACTCGCCGGTCTGGTCGCCGACATGATCGTCACCAAGGACGCCTACACCGATCTGTTCTTCCAGGCCCGTCGCAGGGCCCCGATGAGCGTGGCCGCCGAGATCCAGTGGTCGTTGCTGCCTCCGCTGTCGATGACCGTTCCGCAGGTTGAGGTGGCCGGGATCCTGGAGCCCGCCTACGACGTGGCCGGCGACAGTTTCGACTACGCCCTCAACGGCGACATCCTGCATGTTGCCATGATCGACGCGATGGGCCACGGTCTGGACGCGGCGACCATGGCGACGGTGGCCATCGGCGCCTACCGCCACACGCGACGGGCCAACACCGGCCTGTCCCAGGTGTACGCGTTCATGGACAAGGCCATCAACGAGCAGTTCGGCCATGACCACTTCGTCACCGCGCAGATGATGTGCCTGAACATCGGCACGGGCCGGCTGCAGTGGGTCAACGCCGGCCACCCGGCGCCGCTGCTGATCCGTGACGGCGCCGTGGTGGACCGGCTGGAGAGCCCGACGACCTTGCCGGTCGGCTTCGGTGGTGAGCAGCCGAAAGTGACCGAGCGGGTGCTGCGCCCCGGAGACCGGCTGCTGTGTTTCACCGACGGTCTGATCGAGGAGCACCAGGCCGGCGGGGAACAGTTCGGGGAGGAACAGCTCATCGAGTGGACCAACCGCGTCGTCCGTGAGCAGACCGCGGTGCGGGCGGTGGTGCGCGCGCTCTCCCATGCTCTGAAACAGGAACGAGGCGGCACCACCAGCGACGACGCGACCATGTTCCTCATCGAGTGGCGCGGAGGCGACGCCGACCATCTCGCCGTTCTGGACTGAGCCGGCAACCACCCCGTCCAGATACGTGAGAGTCAGCTCCGCGCGAAGTCGAGCAGGTCCTTGTTGAACTGCTCGGCGTATACGGGGACCATCGACAGGCCGTGGGGGGCTCCGGGATAGACCTTGAAGGTCGCGTCCTTGACCAACGTGGACGACTTGTTCCCGGAGGCGACGATCGGGACGATCTGGTCGTCGTCGCCCTGCGCGATCAGAGTGGGTACATCGATTCTCTTCAGATCTTCGGTGAGGTCGGTCTCGGAGAACGCCTTGACGCAGTCGTAGGCGCCCTTGATACCCACCGACATCGCCCAGAGCCAGAACTCGTCACGAGTCCCCTGCGTGACGGTCGATCCGTCGCGGTTCGCGCCGTAGAAAGCGGCGCTGAGGTCCTTGTAGAACTGCGAGCGGTCCTTGGCGACGCCGGCTCGGATTTCGTCGAAGACCTCGATCGGAAGTCCTTCGGGGTTCGCGTCCGTTTTCAGCATCAGCGGTGGGATCGCACTGAGCAGTACGGCCTTGGCGACCCGGCCGGAACCGTATGTGCCGAGGTAGCGGGTGACCTCGCCGCCGCCGGTCGAATGGCCGACCAGGACGGCGTCGCGCAGGTCGAGGGCCTCGATGAGTGACGCCAGGTCGTCGGCGTACGTGTCGAGGTTGTTTCCGTCCCAGGTCTGGCCGGAGCGTCCGCCCCCGCGCCGGTCATGGGCAATCGCGCGGAAACCGTTGTCCGCCATGAGTTTCAGTTGCGGATCCCACGCGTCGGCGGTCAGTGGCCAGCCGTGGGAGAACACCACGGGCCGGCCGGATCCCCAGTCTTTGTAGAAGATTTCCGTTCCGTCTTTGGCGGTAATGAAAGGCATGCTGCGGTTCCTTTTCTCACTGGTCCGGAACGCCCTGCGTAGGCCGATGAGCAGCGCCTGACACCTCTCCGCGCACATGACCGCGAGGCGCGGGGCTTTCGTTTCAGGCTGGCAGTCGCGCAGGGGATCGGCAACCGGTAGGCGGGCGCTCGCGGCCTGGCCCGAGCGGCCAGGCCGGCGCCGGCGGCAGTGCCGGCGGCAGCTCCAGTGTCAGGGCGTACCGACAAGAAAATCTGTCTTGACAAAATCTTTCGTCGGTCGGATCCTGGACCGGTGCTGGATGTCGCTGTGATCGAAGAACCCGCCGCGGCCGAGGCGTCCTTGGATCCGATACGGTCCCGGATCCTCGCCGCCCTGGCCGAGCCCGGCTCGGCCGCCATGCTGGCCGTCCGCCTGGGGCTGCCCAGGCAGAAGGCCAACTACCACCTCAAGGAACTGGAGCGACACGGGCTGGTCGAGCTCGCCGAGGAACGCCGCAAGGGCAGCATCACCGAACGGGTCTACCGCGCCACCGCCGCTTCCTATGTGATCTCTCCCAGCGCCCTGGCGGCCGTCAGCCCCGATCCTTCCCGGTCTCCCGACCAGCTCTCCGCCCGCTGGCTGCTGGCGCTGGGTTCCCGGCTGGTGCAGGAGGTCGGCACACTGCTGACCGGCGCCGCTCGGGCGAAGCGGCGCATCGCCACCTTCGGTATCGACGCCGAGGTGCGGTTCGCCTCCGCGGCCGACCGGACGGCCTTCGCCGACGAACTGGCCCAGGCGGTGGCGGCCCTTGTCGGCCGCTACCACGACGAGTCCGCCCCGGGAGGCCGGAATCACCGAGTGGTGGCCGGCCTCCACCAGATCCCCGCACCACAGCCCGGCGGCCCTGAGGAGAGTGCGTCCGGCCCGCGACAGCGGTCCGGGGGAACATCCGGGGCAACACGCGAGACCGAACCCGAGGCAAGACAGGAAAACGCACCATGACGCATCCGTTCGAGATCGAGCTGGAGACGATCCTCCCGGCGAGCCCGGAACAGGTCTGGGAGGCGATCGCGACAGGTCCGGGGATCGACTCCTGGTTCATGGGCCGCAACGAGGTGGAATCGCATGAGGGCGGCATCGCCGCCATGAGCACCGGAGGCCACCGGGAGGAGGCGGTGATCACCGCCTACGAGCCCGGCGAACGCTTCGCCACCCGCACGCCCGCCGCCGAGGACGGCCGGTTCATGGCCTTCGAGTACCTGATCGAGGGGCGGGACGGCGCCGGCACCGTCCTCCGCGTCGTCCACAGCGGCCTGCTCGGTGACGACTGGCAGGACGAGTACGATGCCCTGCGCCGTGGCTGGCCCTTCCACCTCCACACACTCCGCGAGTACCTGACGCACTTTCCCGGACGCGTCGGCGTTCCCGTCTTCGTCGTCGCGCCCACAGGCGGGCGGCCGGAGCGGGAGATCAGAGCGGCACTCATCCGTGGACTGTCGCTGCCGGAGCCTGTCATCGTGGGAGCGCGGGCGCATGCCGAGCCGGCCGGCCTGCCGCCGCTGGACGGCGAAGTGGTCTGGTCCGACGACGAGCGCGTGGAGGTCCGCACCAGCGACGGGCTCTACACCTTCCATCACGGCTCCGGCGTGGCGCTGATGTTCCACCACCTGTTCGGGCCGGACACGGAGCAGGCCGAGGCCGCCTGGCAGCAGTGGCTGACCGGACTCCTCGGCTGACCTCAGCAGGCTGACGCCCTCCGTACGGGCCGGGCCGCCCGTCCGCGGGATCCGCACCAGTTCCCGATACCACCGGAAGACCTGCCTCACAGGTTCTCCGGGATGCAGCATCGTCAGGTCCCTGCCGCCTCCGACATGGCCGAAGCGGCAGCGGGCAATCGCACACACGACACCAAGGAAATCTCATGCGCACCCTGATCAGCACCGCCTTCATCTCACTCGACGGCGTCGTGGAGGCCCCTGGTGGCGAACCGGGCTACCGCAACTCCGGATGGACCTTCAAGAACGTCGAGTTCGTCCCCGAGGCCTTCGAAATCAAGGGGCGGGAGCAGGAGGAGTCCACCGCGCTCCTGCTGGGCCGGGTCAGCTACGAGGCGTTCAGCCCGGTGTGGCCGGACATGGCGGAATTCGCCGACTACAAGACGATGCCGAAGTACGTCGTCTCCACCACCCTCACCGACGACGACCTGGTCCCGAACTGGGGCGAGACCACGATCCTGCGCTCGCTCGACGAGGTCGCCGCCCTGAAGGAGACCGAGGGAGGCCCGATCATCGTGCACGGCAGCGCCTCCCTCAACCACGCCCTGTCCGACGCGGGCCTGATCGACCGCTACCACCTGCTCGTCTTCCCGCTGCTCCTCGGCGCGGGCAAGCGCCTGTTCAGCACCACGGACAAGGACACCCAGAACCTGAAGCTGGTGGAGTACGAGGCGTACGCCAACGGCCTGCAGAAGAACGTCTTCGACGTCGTCCGCTGACACGTCGTCCGCCGGCACGTCGTCCGTCGGTAAGCCGTCCGCCGGCCACGTCGCGGAACCAGGAGACAGGAATGGACCGTCTACGCCGTGAACCGGCGAGGCACGAGCAGGGTAGGGCGACGATGGCTGTGTACGAAACGGATGACCATGCCGGGCACACGGTCCGGGCGAGGGGCGGTCTCTGGGTACCCGGCTTGGTGAACCTCGCGCTCGGTGTGCCCGCGATCGTGCCGCTCTATCTGTTGTGGTGGCTGCTGACCGAGTACCTGCCGATGGACTGTCGGCAGGTGGAGGACGTCGTCAAACCCGGTGTCACCAACTGCAACTACACGACCCTCGATCATGCGGGTGTCGTGATGTTTCTCCTGGCGGTGACCGGCCTGTTCATGCTGGCACTGGTGTTTCTGGTCGACGTCGTCCTCCCGCGCCGTCGCGGACGGCGCACCGGAGTCTGGCTGACGGCCGGCCTGCTCGTCCCCGTGCCGTTCATGGTGTGCCTGGTGCTGGCTTGAGAAGCGGTTGGTGCCTCGTCGGAGAACAGCACCAGCCGCATGTGCTCTTCACCGGCCGAACCGGAAGCCGGAGGCACGTGCCGTTCAGGAGAGCCAGTCGGCGTAGCGGGTGGGGGCGAGCTGGGCGTCCTTGTCGGTGAGGACGTCGCCCTTGACGACGGCGAACATGCCGGCGGTGGGGTCGGTGACAACGGTGCGGCCGTCGCCCTTGTGGGAGAGAGTGACACGGCCCAGCTCGTCCAGGGCGAAGACCTCGGGGCCGGCGACGTCGCGCATGCCATTCAGCGGGGCACCCGCGGCGACCTCCGCCACCGCGTCGGCCACGTCCTTGGAGGCGATCGGCTGGATCGGCGTGGCGGGCAACCGGACGGTGTCGCCGTCGGCGGTCCAGGAGAGTACGTCGTCCACGAACTCCATGAACTGCGTCGCCCGGACGATCGAGTAGGGGATCGGCCCGGCCGCGAGGATGTCCTCCTGGAGCACCTTGGCCCGGTAGTAGTCCAGCTCCGGCACCTGGTCCGCACCGACGATCGAGAGGATGACGACGTGGCCGACGCCGCCCTTGTGGGCCGCGGCCAGAAGGTTGTCCATCGACGTCCGGAAGAAGGCCGGGGAGGCTTCGTCGAAGGTCGGGGAGTTCGTCAGGTTGACGACGACGTCGGCTCCCGCCACCGCCTCGTCCAGTCCCTGACCGCTGATGATGTCGACTCCGGTGGAGTGTGAGTGCGGTACCGCCTCGTGCCCCGCGGCGTTGAGATTGCTGACGACCTGTGACCCGATCAGCCCGGTGCCGCCGATGACCGCGAACTTCATGACATGCCTTTCATCGTGAGATGTGTCCGCAATATGACACATGATCACCATGAGGGCGTTCGGTGGGAGATCAAGGTCGCGCATTCGACCCATGTGCTGCCCGCGAGCCCTGCGGCGCGAGCGTTCCTCGGCCGCCTGCGCGAGGCCCTGCCGGAGACGGAAGCAGGGTCTGCCTGAGGGAAGCGGGGTGTCCCCGCCCTGGCGGGAATGCCGCGCAGAGTGACGACATGGTCTCGT
Organism: Streptomyces sp. L-9-10; assembly: GCF_004151105.1. Lineage (GTDB taxonomy): Bacteria > Actinomycetota > Actinomycetes > Streptomycetales > Streptomycetaceae > Streptomyces. The sequence continues at coordinate 144,978 of NZ_PHRF01000146.1, read as the reverse complement.
CACGTAATGAATCGCTTTGGGGTCGATCATAGGGATTTTCCCTGAAGGTCAGACGGCCGTGCCGTGCCAGAGTGGACAGCGAGCGCTCCTCCGAGATTTTGGATGGGTCACCAACCGCAGCTTGAGGAAGCGAGTCGCAGGCAATGATGGCGAAGCTCATGACGCTCGAATCTGTCCGTGCGGTCACCGGCCGCACCGTCTCTCTGGCCGGCCGCCTTCAAGCCGCTCGCTGCGCCCGCGGTGTCCTGACAGAGTTCCTCGACCAAGGAGGGCTCCTGACGGGACCGGACGGAGAACCGCGTGAGCAGGCGGAGGACGCCCTGCTGGTGGTGTCCGAGCTGGTGACCAATGCCTGCCGGCACACGGCGGGCCCTCGCTACCTGGGGATGGTCCTCAAGGGCGGAAGCCTTCTGCTCGAAGTGGGGGACCGGAGCATGAGGATCCCGCATCTGGTGCCGCCCGAGGAGCGGGGGGCCTCTGGCGGATTCGGGCTCGGCCTCGTCGCGGAACTGATCGACGACTGGGCGGTGGCGACCAGTGCCCGGGGCAAGGCGATCCGGGTGACGCTTCCGATGGGGCGGTGAAGCGCGGGCTGCGGCGCAGTGGGCGGGGTCGGGCGGCCCTGGCCGCAGCGTCCCCGGCCCGTCCTGGCCGCGCCCGTGCTTTCGACACCGCACCCTCGGCGTTCAGGTGCTGACGGGGCTGTCCCGCTGCACCATGTTCCGGAGTTGGCGGCGCCCGGAGAGGGACAGCTTCTGGTACACGTGGCTGAGGTGGTACTCAACCGTCTTGCTGCTGATGAACAGCTTGGAAGCGATCTCCCGGTTGGTGAGTCCGCGGCCGATGAGCAGGGATATGTCGCGCTCGCGGTCGGTCAGCCCGGAGAGGGACATACCGGCCGCGGGGTCGCGGCCGGAGGGCCGGTCCGCGAAGTCGTCGTGGTAGCGCGTGAGGAACGGCTGCGCTCCCAGCGCCGTGAAGAGGTCGCGGGCCTGGGTGAAACACGCCCCCGCCCGGTGGTGCTCCCCGGCCTGGGCCAGCAACCGGCCGTGGCTGTGCGCGAGCATCGCCCGGTGCAGCGGCGGATCGTCGGAGGAGACGGAAAGGCCGAGGCCCTCCTCGAACAGGTCACGGGCCCGTTTGTTCTCTCCGCGTGCCCGCGCCAGCAGACCCGAGAGCCACATCACGGACATGCGGAGTGACGGAGCGTCCTCGCCCAGCGCCGTCAGGTGGGCCAGGGCCTCAGTGGCGCCGTCCAGGTCACCGCCGGCGATCAAGGCCTCGACGTGCAGGGGACGCCACCACGTCTGAAAGGCCAGCGGTCCCGAGTCGGGGCGGGCCCGAAGGACCGTCCGCAGCGCGGCGAGCACGGCGGGATGGTCGCCCCGGGCCTGTGCCAGCACGGCCTCCCCGAAGGCGGCGAAACCCGGCGAGAACGCCCTGGACCACTGGTACGAGCGCTGGACCAGTTCCCGCGCTCGCCGCCACTGTCCGCGGCCCGCGGGCACCCAGGCCGCCACGGAACAGGCGTACGACAATGCCCAGGGCTTCTCCTCGGCCTCCGCGATGACCAGAGCGTGGTCGGCGCTGATCGCGGCCTCGTCCCAGTGGCCCAGGAAGTACTGGGAGACCGCGAGGTTGGCGTAGGTGAACTCCGCGGTCACGGCGCAGCCGTTGACGTGGGCCGCGTCCAGAGCGACGGTCAGTTCGTTCTGTGCGTCGGACAGATCCCCGGCCCACATCTGGAGCATCCCGCGATAGGCGCGCTGGATGGCCTGCTCCGCGGCGGAGCGCGGACTGCCGGTCGGTGCGAGGGTGTCGTACTCGCGCAGGGCCACGCGCGCTCCGGCGCAGAAACTGTGGGCCAGCCCGAGGGTGCCGGCCGCCCACGGCGCGAGTTGTGGCTCCAGACGGTCGCTCGCCAGCACATCCCGAAGCAGCGGCACGGCCCTCGCGCCGTGGCCGTCCAGGACGTGCCTGATACCGAGCCAGGTGCCGGCCATGGCCGGCACGAACTCCGCTCCGGCCCCGGCGGGAACGGCTTCCGGTTCCCGTTCACGTTCCGGTTCCCGAGCCGGTTCCGGCTCCAGCGCCTCGGTGAGCAGGTCCACGACCTCGGGAGCACCTCGGGGTGTTCCGTAGCCGCCCAGCACCAGGCTTCGCAACGGGCTCGGTTCCGCAGCTTCTATCCGGGGCAGGAGCGGTTCCACGCGTACGTACTGCTGAGCCCACAGCAGGCGTGCGGCCGCGGTGAGCAGCAGGCGTTCCCGCTCCCCGCGCGAGTGCGCCACCTCCGACGCCCACAGCAGAAGCGTGGCGGCCCGTACGGGCTCTCCGGTCGCGTGGTACTCGCCGGCGGCCCGTTCGAGTTCGCGGGCGAGCCGCGTGTCGGGACCGTGCGTGGCCGCGACCCTGTGCGACCAGGAGGCGGCGCGGTCGACGAGGCCGGCCGCGGCCGCGTGCAGTGCCCGCAGCCGACGGGGCGGGATCGCGTCCACGATGGCCTCACGCTGTAGCGCGTGGGCTGTCGACACCGGGGTGGACGGCTGGTTGGGCCACCAGCGCACGATTCCCTGCGCCAGCAGGGGTTCGAGCGCCGCGTCGGGTTCTGTGACGGAGGTGACGCGGGCAGCCGTGGCAAGGGGCGCGGGCCCGCCCAGTACGGCGATGCCCTCGACCAGGCTCCGCGCCGGAGCGGGCAGGCCGTCCAGCTGGCGTCGTAGCGCCTGCACCAGGGATGTCGGCACGGGCAGGGCGTCCCGCCCGCGAGCCACCGAGTCCCACGGAACCTCCGCGAGCAGGGTCCGGAGGTACAGGGCGTGGCCGTCGGTGTGGTTCCGGAGCCGCTCGGCTGTTCCGCGGCCGACGGGATGGCCGTACGCCAGCGCGGCCAGCTCGGCCACTTCGGTGATCTCCAGCCCGGTCAGAGTCAGCTCGCAGCTGTGCGGCATTCCGGCGGTCAGGCGATGCAGGTCCAGGCCTCCGGCCTCGCCGGGCTCCGGGCCGCTACGGGCGAGCAGCACGCTGAGGACCGCGTCGGCCTCCAGACGGCGCAGCACGAAGCCCAGAACCTGCGCCGAGGGCCGGTCGGCCCACTGGACGTCGTCGACGACGATCAGCACCGGACCGCCGCTCTGCAGCTCGCCGAGCAGTCCCAGCAGCTCGGCACCCACCTGGAAGGGTTCCGCCGCCGGGACCGTCCCCGTGAGCAGGGGAAACCGGTCGAGGAGGGCCGCCGGTACGCGGGAAGTCAGCTGCCCGATCACGCCGAACGCCAGGTCCTCCTCGGAGGTGTCGCACGCGGCTCGGAGTACGGGGAGGTCCTCGGGCGCGAGCCCTGCCAGCCAGCGGCGGACCAGTGCGCTCTTCCCGATACCCGCCGTGCCCTGGATCAGCACGCTCGACGCCTTGCCGGACCGTGCTGTTCGCAGACACTGATGCATGCGCTCCAGCTCAGCGGTGCGTCCCACGAACGCGGTGTCGTCGGCGGCAGCCATTACCGCACCCATCCCTCGTCGGCGGGACGAACGTCAGCGCCCTGGGGGCCCGCGGCGTCAAGGGGAAAGCCCCCTTGCCGTGCAAGCGCCGCCATCGTCCGGACACCGACATCCTGAGACCGACCCGCGCTCGCGCGTACCGCGCCGTGTCCCGGCCTGTCGCGGCCGTAGGCCGCACCGTCAGACGACATCTTTCTCCCATCCACAACTTTAGCCCCCTCGGCCCCAGCCCACCGCATGGCCTGGTCAGGGCCATGCGGTGGGGGCTCGGTCCGGGCCGCGGCAATATAAACCGCGACTGGCCGTGAGGCGTGATCTCGCGCAGACCGGGGAAGACGCCACCGCGCGGAGCCGCCGCAACTGGGAGGGACCACATCATGTCGAGAGCCGTATCGTTCACCAGCCAGGTCACGGACCAGGTGTCGACGTTCCCGGACCGGGTGGGTGAGTTGCCGTGGATCGAGGACGCGGGGAAGGTCGCTCCGCGCGACGCGCGGGAGCTGTCGAAGCTGTTCTTCGACCGGCTCCAGGTGCTGGAGGAGGGGACGCGGGAGCATCAGTACGCGCGTAACACGCTGATAGAGATGAACCAGTCGCTGGTCCGGTTCGCGGCGGGCCGGTTCCGTGGCAGGGGCGCCGACGAGATGGAGGACATCCTCCAGGTCGGTACGATCGGGCTGATCAAGGCGATCGATCGGTTCGACCTGTCGCGCGAGGTCGAGTTCACCTCTTTCGCGGTCCCCTACATCGTCGGTGAGATCAAGCGCTTCTTCCGGGACACCACCTGGGCCGTTCATGTGCCGAGGCGCCTCCAGGAACTCCGCGTCGAACTTGCGAAGGCTAAGGAGCAATTGGCTCTCCTGCTGGATCGTGAGCCCACCGTCGCGGAACTCGCCGAACTCCTCGGGCGTGACGAGGAGGAGATCATCGAGGGGCTGGTCGCCGCCAACGGCTACAACGCCGGCTCTCTCGACATGCCGGTCGAGGGCGGTGACGACGGCACGAGCAACAACTCGGTTCGTACCTACGCCGACATCCTTGGCGCCTGCGATCCCGCGATGGAACTGGTCGAGGACTTCCAGAGCCTGGCCCCGCTGCTGGATCAGCTGGACGACCGGGATCGCCTCCTCCTTGAACTGCGCTTCGGCCAGGAACTGACCCAGTCCCAGATCGGTGACCGGCTCGGCTATTCGCAGATGCATGTCTCCCGCCTGCTGAACCGAATCCTCGGCAAACTCCGGAGCGGACTGCTCGCTCAGGAATGACCCGCCCAGGCGGGCTCCGCGCACCCACGTCGGAACAACCCGCTCACAGGTAACGGCGGATGAGCTGCACGGACGCCTCTCGGGCGCGTTGCGCCACGGAACGCCTCTTCCAGCGGCCCGCGTCTATCAGTTCGCTCACCGCGAGATCTTCGTCGAAATGCCCGTCGAGGGTCGCCGTGAACGTTTCGTCCAGGACGGCGAGCATGACCTCTTCGTCGTGGTCGAGCGAACGGCGGTTGAAGTTGGTCGAACCGATCAGCGAGGCGACGTGGTCGACCGTGATGACCTTGGCGTGCATCATGGTCGGCTGGTACTGGTGGATCCTGACGCCGCACGCGGTCAAATCCTCGTAGTAATGCTGTCCGGCGAGCTGGGAAACGCGCTTGTCGGTGTGCGGTCCCGGGAGGAGGATCTCCACCTCCACCCCGCGGCGCGCGGTCGCGCACAGCAGCTCGATGAAGTAGGCGTCGGGGGAGAAGTACGCGGTGGCGACCCGCACGCGTTCCTCGGCGGACTCCAGCATCACGCGTATCAGCGTCTGCATGTCCTGCCAGCCGAAGCTCGCCGATCCGCGTACCACCTGCACCACCGCGTCGCCGTGCGGGCGGTGCGTGATGAATCGGTCTCGGTCGTCGAACAACTCCGTGTGACACTCGGCCCAGTTCTGGACGAACGCCGCCGCGAGCCCGTCCACGGCGGGGCCACGTACCCGGACGTGCGAGTCGCGCCACTCGTTCTCGTCGCGGGCGTCGCCGCACCACTCCTCGGCGATGCCCACACCACCGGTGAACCCCGTCTCCTCGTCGACCACCAGGACCTTGCGGTGACAGCGGTGATTCTGCTTGAACAGCGAGAGGGTGACGGGCCTTCGGAACCAGGCGATCCGCACCCCGGCCCGTTCCATATCGGCAAGCTGGTCCTTCTCGATCAGCCTGCTGCCGAAGCCGTCCAGCAGCAGCCGTACCCGTACTCCCGAGCGGGCCCGCTCGGCCAGCGCCTGAGCGAACTCCCGTGCTATGGCACCTTGCCAGTAGACGAAGGTCATCATGTCCACGGTATGTGCCGCGTCACGTATTGCCTCCAGCATCGACGCGAAGATCTCATCGCCATTGCGGAGCACCACCACGGCATTTCCCTCGGTCGCGGCAACCCCTATCAGCCGCTCCAGACGACGCCGGATCCGCTGGACGCGTTCCTCTCGCACCCCTTCGGTGGCCGGGGCCGGCTGCCGCTGAGCGTGTGTGCTGGTCATGCTGAACCGTCCCGGATACGGAGTGAAGGACTTGCTATGACGGGAGCCGCCCGCCGGACAGGCCGACACTACTCGGCCACGGTCCGGCCCCCAGGTGGACAATTCCGGTTATTCCGCGTGGTGTCGACGTGTGCGGGGCCGGGCAGTGCCTCTGGTGACCCGCCTCCGGCGAAGGGCTCGGCACGCACGGTTAGGCTGGGCTCGCCCGGCTCGGTACCGGCTCGGCGCACGCAAACCCAGGACCGCCGTTCGGCGAAGGGAAGATCATGACGGACGCTGCGGAGCAGGCCCTCCAGGGCGCCACACCGATGGTGACGGCACCCGTTCCCGATCTCCAACTGCAGTTGCTGATCCGTCTGGTGGGGGAGGATCCCAAGGCGAAACTGCCGATCACCTTGCACACCCCCGGCGGGGTTCTGTACGGAGATCTGATCGCGCATGAGGCGTGGAAGACGGAGTGGGCACGAGACCTGCGACGGGTGGAGGGTGATGCGGCGGGATTGCTCGCGAGGCTTCCCGAGGCGGTGGACCAGGTCATGGGTGAACTGCAAGGGGAGGGCGGGCCCCACGGCCTGCCCCAGTGGATCCACCTCCGGGACGTGACGTACCTCACCTCGGATGCCCCGGTGATATCACGGCTCTGGCGTGGCCGACTCGCGGACGTATCGGGCTGGTCCCTGGGCAAGCCCCAGGCGTATTGATCACAAGCGTGGCCGAGACTCGCGAGTCTCGATCACGGTGAAGGCCTCCGGTGCGGTGGAGCTGTCCAGGACCACACCGCACAGGAGGTCTTCGGTTCCGTCGTCATGCTTGGCCGACGGCGGCTGCCGCACGCGGGCGCCAGCCGGAACGGTTACCAGGCGACGGGCAGTGCGTTCAGGCCGTAGGTGCTGCCGTCCGTCCGGAACTCCACCTGTTCCATGGGCACCGCCAGCCGCAGCCCCGGGAGTCTGCGCAGCAGCGCGGACAGTGCGATCTGGAGCTCGGCGCGTGCCAGCGACTGCCCTATGCACTGGTGGATGCCGTAGCCGAAGGCCAGGTGACCGCGGGTGTTGCGGTCGATGTCGAACGCATCGGGCCGGTCGAAGAAGGTCCCGTCACGGTTGCCGGCGGGTAGATTCATGAGCATGCCTTCACCGGCCCGGATGAGCTGCCCGCCTATGGTGACGTCCTCGGTCGCCACCCGCAGGACGAGGTCCTGGACGATGGTCAGGTAGCGCAGCAGTTCCTCGACCGCGTTCGCGATCAGTGCCGGGTCGTCGGTGGCACGGATCCGGGCGAGCTGGTCGGGGTTCTGCAGGAGGGCCAGGGTGCTCAGGCCGATCATGGTGGACGTGGTCTCATGCCCGGCGAACAGCAGCGTCAGCGCGGTCGTCGCCACGGTCTCCCGGCTGATCTCGCCGGCGGCGACGCGCTCGTGGACCAGCCGGCTGATGATGTCGTCCGTCGGCTCCTGCTCCTTGCTCGACACCAGTTCGAGCAGATAGCCGAAGAGTGCACCGCTGGCCGCTTTCCTCTCCTCGTCCGAGGAGAGGTGGGAGACGAGGGTGCTGCTGTGATGCTGGAAGAACTCGTGCTCGGCATAGGGCACGCCGAGCAGCATGGAGATCATCATGGAGGGCACGGGGTACGCGTACCCCTGGATCAGGTCGGCCGGCTGTCCCTGACCGATCATCTCTTCGAGGATGCCGTCGACCATTTCCTCGATCCTGGGGCGCAGCTGGTCCACCTTCTTGACGGTGAAGTCGCCGCTGAGCATGCGGCGCAGCCGGGCGTGCTCCGGGTCGTCCATCCGCGGGAAGGATTGCGGCGCGCCCTGGCTCGACGACTCCTGGGCCTGCGGGAAGCCGGGGCGAGCACTGTCCGCGCTGATCCGGGGATCGTTCAGGGCCTGCCGGATGTCGGCGAACCGGCTCACCACCCACACCGGTTCACCGCGCAGCTTCGCGCGCTGCAGCCCAGGGCTCTTGAGCCAGTCGGCTTGCTCGGCGGGCGGGTCGAAGGGGCAGCGCGCGGAACGCGTACCGGGGAAGTCGGATATCGCTTCGTCGGGGGTGTGGGGCGTTGTGTCGGTCGAACTCACTGAACTCTCCAGTGGTGATGGGGGGTGGGAAAGGGGAAACTAGACGGCGACCGCGCCGCTGGTGGCTTCCGCCCAGGGGCAGCCGGACGCGATCAGCGCCCGCCAGGCATGCAAGGTCCTCGGCGGCATACCGGCCGCCAGTACACCGACCAGACGGTCTTCTCGGCGGTAGGCGATGAGAAAGCGCTGCCGCGAGGCGTCCTCCTCCATGACGACAGCTTCGTCGTGACCGCGCAGGAATCCGTACGCCTGGGCCTTCATGCCGTACTGGTCGGACCAGAAATACGGCACCGGGGCGAACGGCCGGCGCGAACCCCGTTCCGGGGCAAGGAGATTGCGCACGACGGCCATGGCCTGCTCAGCGGCGTTGGTGCGGTGCTCGATTCGCATCGCGGTACCGAACAACGGGTTGCGCCAGCTCGCCACATCCCCGACCCCGTACACGCCGGGACCGGCGGCGCTGAACTCGTCACACACCAGTCCGTTGTCGAGGGTGAGTCCGCTGCCGTGGAGCCACTCGGTGTTGGGGAGTGAGCCGATCGCGATCAGCACGTCGTCGGCCGGAATCACACCGCCGTCGGTCAGGGCCACCCCTGTGACGTGCCCGTCGGTGCTCAGGATCCCGTCGACCGTGACCGCCGTGCGCAGGTGCACGCCGTGGTCGAGATGTGCTTGGGCCAGCAGCCGGCCGGCATGATCGCCGATGGCCTGGGCCATGGGGACCGGGGCCGATTCCAGCACCGTCACCTCCACCCCGAGCCCCCGCGCCACGGCCGCCACCTCGGCTCCGACGAAACCGGCTCCGACGATCACCAGCCGACGCCCCGGGAGGAGCCGCGCCTTGAGTGCCAGAGCGTCTTCCAGAGTGCGCAGCGTGTGCGATCCGGTCACGTTGTCGCATCCCGGCAGACGGCGAGGGCGTACGCCCGTCGCCACGACGAGTCCTTCGTACGGAACGTGGGTTCCGTCAGCCAGTGCCACTGTCCTGGCGGCCATGTCCAGCCCGGTCGCCCTCACCCCGAGACGCAGGTCCAGTCCCAGGGCGTGGATGTCCTCCGTCCGGCGCAGGGCGAGCCCGCTCGGCTGATCCGTTCCGGCCAGGATCCGCTTCGACAGCGGGGGACGGTCGTAGGGCAGATGCGGCTCGTCGCCGATGAGCGTGATCGTGCCCTCGTACCCGGACCTGCGCAGCGCCTCCGCGGTTGCCAGCCCGCCCGCCGAGGCCCCGACGATCGTGATCCGGTTCACGACTCCGCCACGTGAATGGCCGCGGCCGGACAGACCATCGCCGACTCGCGGACCATGTCGTGCGACTCCGCCGCGGGCGTCGCGTCCAGCAGTACGACCACGCCGTCCTCGTCGCGCTGATCGAAGACCTCGGGCGCGAGCAGCACGCACTGCCCGGAAGCAACGCACTTGGGAGCGTCGACTTCTACCTTCATTCGGAACCTCCTCCATACGGGCCACGCCCCGCGTCGCCTCCGGAACCGCATCAGAGGACGACGAACAGGCGTGGACCTGCCGACCAACGAGCCCGCCGAGAGCGAGCCGTACAACGGAAACACAAAGCGATAGCCAGCTATCGCTTGATGGACAGTCAACCCCACGATGTATTGATAGTCAACTATCGGATACCGGATCGGTGTGAATGGGTGAATTCGATTCAAAACGGACCGGCGCTGCGCAAGATCATGCAAGCGCCGTGTGACTCCCGCTTCTCCCGGAGTCAGCGCCGGTGGCTAGTGATAGTCAACTATCGGCTGCTATCGTTCACGCCATGGCGACTGATGCCACACGGCACCTGCGCGCCGACGCCGCGCGCAATTCCGAGAAGATCCTGAGAGCCGCGCGGGAGGTGTACGCCGAGATCGGCCCCGACGCGATGCTCGAAGACATCGCCCGTCGCGCCGGTGTGGGCATCGCCACGTTGTATCGCCGCTTCCCGAACAAGGAAGCGCTGGTCAATGCCGCGCTCAAGCAGAGCATGACCGAGCAGTTCTCCCCGGCCATCGAACAGGCCCTGAGCGACGAGGACCCACGGCAGGGCCTGGTCACCCTGCTCGAAGCGGCTTTGTCATTAGTGGCCCGCGAACGCAACACCGTAGCCGCGGTCCACAACTCCGGTGCTTTCACCAAGGAAGTCACCGCTCCCTTCACCGACGCACAGACGCTGCTCGTCCAGCGCGGGCAGAAGGCCGGTGTCATCCGCGCGGATCTCGTCCCCAGCGACATGGAAAGAATCATGGGGATGCTCATCAGCGTCCTGTGGAACATGGACCCCGAAACCGAGGGCTGGCGCCGCTACATCGTGCTCGTCCTGGATTCCCTGCGCCCTGCCGGAGCCAGCCCCCTCCCTCCTCCTCCGTCGCAGCGCGACGAGGGGGTGTACGAGCAACTGCCCGAAGGTCTCGTCACCGGGGAGAGCCGGACCGCCGAAGCCGAAGGCTGAGCACCCCGACCCGCGAACCCGGGTGTCCAGCGCCGGCCGGTGTGTCCCTTCACGGATCACGCGGTACGGGGCGGCCCGTCCGTGTAGTGGGGCAGGGGGACGACACCCACGCACGCCCCGTCCCGGTCGAGCAGCCGGCCCATGTGTTTCGTGGTGCGCAGGACCACCGAGCGGTCGTTGACGGTCAGGCGCGGGAGCCGCTGGGCGAGATGGGCCTCGAAGGTGTGCACATCGGCCAGGCTGCGCAGCCAGACGTCGAGCACCACATTGTGCGGGCCGGCGGTGATCGAGCACGACCGTACCTCCGGGACCGTGGAGAGCAGGTGGACGGTCTCGTCGAGATGCGGCGCGGGTACGGACGCGAAGTACACGGCGGAGAGCGGCCAGCCGGACAGCGGTCTGGCCAGGTCGCAGCGGAGCCACAGCCTCTTCCTGCTGCTCGCCATGCTCCGCCGCTACGAACCCGACGCCCGCCTCGGCACGCTCATCTCGCGGCTCGCCGTCTTCGTCGTACCGTTCCTGGCGGTATGGCCGGCGATCCTGGGGATCTTCTACGGGTTCGGGCTCCCGCTCGGCCCGGGTGCGGAGATCGGCCTGGACGCGCCGGACACGCACGGCGGCTGATATCCGCCGGACAGCGGCCGACGGAGCGGCACCCGCGCTTCAACTCCGCCAGGCCCGCTGCTCCCCCGGGACCGCACCGCGGGGTTTCAGGGGTGTGATGTCCGGCTGTCCGCCCGGACCGTGTCCGTACCCCAGCTCGCGAGGAGGCGCAGAGCCTCCGCCGAAGGGGAACCCGGCTCCGCGTGGTACACGCACAGGAACTGTTCGTCGTCGTCGGGGAGATGCAGCGTCTCGTACGCGAGGGTGAGGTCGCCGACCAGCGGATGCCGCATCCGCTTCGTGCCGTGGCCCTTCTCCTTCACGTCGTGCGTGGCCCACAGCCGCCTGAACTCCTCGCTCTTGACGGAGAGTTCACCCACGAGCGCCGACAGGTCCGGGTCCTCGGGGTGCTGGCCCGCGTACAGCCGCAGATAGCTGACCATGTCGGACGCTTTGGAGTCCCAGTCCAGGAACAGTTCGCGGTAGTCGGGGGAGAGGAAGGTCAGCCGTGCCCAGTTGCGCTCCGTGGGCGGCAGCCTGCCCCAGTCGCCGAACAGCGCCGCCGCCATGCGGTTCCAGGCAAGGATCTCCGAGCGTGCCCCGCCGATGTACGCGGGCACGCCCTCCATCGACTCCAGCAGCTGGTGCAGGGCCACCCGCACCTGCTGCCGCTTGGGCGTCCGGTACTTCCTGCGCTGCTGCTTCGGCTTGGCGAGGTGGGTGAGGTGCGCGTGCTCGGTGTCGGTCAGGCGCAGGGCGCGCGCGATCGAGTCGAGCACCTCCGCCGACACATTGCGCCCATTGCCCTGTTCCAGGCGTGTGTAGTAGGCCACCGAGACCCCGGCCAGCTGTGCCAGCTCCTCGCGCCGCAGCCCCGGTACACGCCTGTGCCGCCCGTGCGCGGGGATTCCCACGTCTTCCGGCTTGAGTCGGGCCCGCCGGGTGCGCAGGAATTCGCTGAGCTCGGCCCGGCGGTCGAGGCCGTCGGCGAGGGTTGTCTGTCCGTCGTCCGGGGCGGGAGTGTCGTCCATGGCGGGGGTGTCGTCCATGCCCTCAAGTATTCCCGGTCGTACGACCAGGAGGCTGACCCCGTCAGTAGTAGGACCACTGGACGTACGCAAAGCGGTGACCTGGGTGAACAGGGCGCGCAGAGGCATCCTGGAGGACATGACCACGACTGTTGCCGCATATGCCGCCTCCAGCGCCAAGGCGCCGCTGGAGCGCACCACCATCGAGCGCCGGACGGTCGGCGAGTCCGACGTTCTGATCGACATCGAGTTCGCCGGCATCTGCCACTCCGACATCCACCAGGCCCGCGAGGGCTGGGGCGAGGCCATCTTCCCGATGGTGCCCGGTCACGAGATCGCCGGCGTCGTCGCCGAGGTCGGCTCCGGCGTGACGAAATTCAAGGTCGGCGACCGGGTCGGCGTCGGCTGCATGGTCGACTCCTGCCGCGAGTGCGAGAACTGCAAGGCCGGGCAGGAGCAGCACTGCCTGCGCGGCAACGTCGCCACGTACAACGGCGTCGGCCACGACGGCGAGCCCACCTACGGCGGCTACTCACAGAAGGTCGTCGTCGACGAGAACTTCACCGTCCGCATTCCGGACGGGCTGTCACTGGACGTGGCCGCGCCGCTGCTCTGCGCCGGCATCACCACGTACTCCCCGCTCAAGCACTGGGGCGCGGCGCCTGGCAAGAAGGTCGCCGTGATCGGCCTGGGCGGTCTCGGCCACATGGCCGTCAAGATCGCGCACGCCCTCGGCGCCGAGGTCACGGTCCTCTCCCAGTCGCTGCGCAAGAAGGACGACGGCCTGAAGCTGGGCGCCGACCACTACTTCGCCACCAGCGACCCGGCCACCTTCGAGAACCTGGCCGGTGCCTTCGACATCATCCTCTCCACGGTGTCGGCGCCTATGGACTTCGGCGCGTACCTGAGTCTGCTGAAGACAGGCGGCGCCCTGGTGAACGTCGGCGCTCCCGAGGAGCCCGTCGCCCTGAACCTGTTCTCCTTGATCGGCGGCAACAAGACCCTCGCCGGTTCGGCGATCGGCGGGATCGCCGAGACCCAGGAGATGCTCGACTTCTGTGCCGAGCACAGCCTCGGTGCCGAGATCGAGCTGATCGAGGCGAGCCAGATCAACGAGGCGTACGAGCGGGTGCTCGCCTCGGACGTGCGCTACCGCTTCGTGATCGACACAGCGACGATCTGAGCCGCGGCGACGATCTGAGCAGCGCGGCTTTACCAGACGGGTAATCGACGCCCTCCCCGGGCTCCGGCAGGATCCCCCGTATCCGCCGGATCCCGAGGAGGGCTCGTCCATGACCGCCTACGCCATAGCCGTTCTGCGCCCCACGCCGCCGGTGCACCCCGACGTGCTGGAGTACATCGAGCGCGTGCAGGGCACCTTCGAGCCGTACGGTGGGCGCTTCCTCTCGCACGGCAAGCCCGGCGAGTGGGTGGAGGGGGAGCGGCTCGGCGACCTGGTCGTGGTCGGGTTCCCCGACTTGGCGCACGCCCACGACTGGTACGCGTCCCCCGCCTACCAGGAGATCCTGCCTCTGCGCGCCGATCACATCCCCGGCGAACTGGTCTTCCTGGAGGGAGTGCCGGCGGACTACGACGCGTCGCGCACGGCGGCGGTCATGCGCAGCGCATAGGCCCGGGGGACCGTGCGCTTCGCGTCACGAGGTTTCCTTCGTGCCGTTCGCCGGGATCGTGATCGTCTTGTGCTCGACGTACTCGGCCAGGCCGACCGCTCCGTACTCGCGTCCGGTGCCGCTGGTCTTGTAACCGCCGAACGGGCCGTCGAACCCGATGGGTGCGCCGTTGACCGTGAAGGTGCCGGTACGGATCCGGCGGGCTATCCCGAGGCCGCGCTCCAGGTCGGCCGTCCACACGCCGCCGCTGAGGCCGTACGCGGAGTCGTTCGCGATGCGGACGGCGTCGTCCTCGTCCTCGAAGGGGATCACCACCAGGACAGGACCGAAGATCTCCTCGCGCGCGATCCGCATACTGTTGTCGACGTCGGCGAACAGGGTCGGCTTGACGTAGTTGCCCTGTTCCAGACCGGCCGGGGACTCGGGTCCGCCGGTGACCAGGCGGGCGCCTTCCTCGACGCCCAGCCGGATGTAGGACCGCACACGCTCCTGCTGTTCGGCGCGGACGAGCGGACCGATGAAGGTGTCCTCCTCGGACGGGTCGCCGACCTTCAGACCCTCCAGCAGGTCCTTGAGGGCGGTCACCACCTCCTCGTAGCGGCTGCGCGGCGCCAGTACCCGGGTCTGCGCGATGCACGCCTCGCCGTTGTTGCCGAGCGAGGAGAACCGCAACGCGGGCACGGCCTCGTTCAGGTCCGCGTCGGGCAGGATGATCGCCGCGGACTTACCGCCCAGTTCCAGGCTGACCCGCTTGAGCTGCCGGCCGGCGACGGCGGCGATGTCGCGCCCGGCGCCGGTGGAGCCGGTGAACGCCACCTTGTCGATGCCGGGGTGTGCGACCAGGTACTCGCTGGTCTCACGGCCGGCCGGCAGGATGCTCACCACCCCCTCGGGAAGTCCCAGTTCGTCGAAGAGGCCGGCCAGCAGCATCATGCTCAGGGAGTTCTCGGGCGAGGCCTTCAGGACCACGGTGTTGCCGGCGAGCAGCGCCGGGATCAGCTTCGCCAGCGCCGCCGAGAACGGTGAGTTCCACGGAATGACGGCGGCGACGACTCCGATGGCCTCGCGTCGTACGACGCTGCGGAAGGCGGCGTCGGGGACGGAGGAGTCGAGTTCCTCCTCCCAGCCGAACTCACGGGCGCCTTTGAGGTAGCCGAGGGCCTGTCGTGTCAGTCCGCCCTGGCCTGCCTTGTTGAACCACAGCGGATTGCCGCGCTCGGTGGTGATCAGCGCGGCGATCTCGTCGCCGCGCGCCTCGCGGAGCTGGTTGAGGCGGACGATCAGGTCCTGACGCCGCCGCGGGGTCGTCTGTCCCCAGGGGCCCTCGTCGAACGCCCGTCGCGCCGCCGCGACCGCGCGGTCGATATCGGCCGGGAGAGCCTGGACGGACCGGCCGACGAGCGACCGGTCGTGGGGGGAGCGGATGTCGAGCCGGGTGGTGTCACTCGGGTCGGTCCAGACACCGCCGATGTAGAGCTTGTCGTGCACGATCATGCGGCTGTCTTCTTTCTGGTCCGGAGAGCGGGTCGCTCCTGTGGTCCTGTGGTCCGGCAGGTGGGGGCCATGGCCTGTTGTGGTCGGGGCGGGCCACGCGGGCGACCTCCGAGCGGCCAGGTGCCACCTCCGCCTTAAACGCTACGTCGGTGTGACAGTTAAGGCAAGAGGTGCGATTTTCGTGTGCCCTATAGTGGGGCGGAGGCAAGTGGTTGACCGCCGACTGTCTCCATGGACGCGCTTCCGGGCGGCGCGTCCAGAGGTGTCCTGGACCTACGGAAGGTGCTCGCTGACATGAGAGCCGACGCGGCTCGCAACCTGGACGCGGTCCTGCACACAGGGGCGCGGCTGCTCGCACAGGACCCGGCGACGACCATGGCCGCGATCGCCGCGGAGGCGGGGGTCGATCGGCGCACGGTCTACCGCCGGTTCGCGAACAGGGAGGCGCTTCTGTCCGCCGTCTACGCGGCGAAGCTCGACGCCTCCGAGGTGGTCCTCGATGCGGCACGCCTGACCGGAGCACCGGTGGCGATCGCGCTGCACCGGTACGTCGAGTTGATCATCCCGGTCAGTCGGCGCTGGCCGTTGGACATTCGCCGGATGATGAAGGAGGAGCCCGAGGCCGAACGGCGAGCCGAGGGGCAGCGCGCACGGCTGGCGGTGTTTCTGCGGCGAGCGGCCGACGAGGGACTGATCCGGCAGGACCTGCCTCCCGGATGGGCGATGGCGCTGCTGGGCACCCTGGTCGACAACATGGCCCATGTGTTCGTCGACATCGAACCGGGCCCGGCCGCGGACCTCGTGGTGACCTCATTCCTCCACGGCGTCGGTTGAGACGCACGCGTTTCCGGCGGTGGGCCTTACTTTTTCGGCCGGACGCCGACAGGCAGGGCGAAACGGCCGCCGCCGAAGGAACTGTTGGCGCGGTCGAACTCGCCGAAGAAGACCATGACGTCGTTCGGATCGGTTCCTGCCGCCTGTAGGTGAGTCACGATCGCGGAGAGGAGCAAGCGCTTCCTCTCCTTCTCGGTCCCCGACGACAACACGGCCTCGATCATCAGGACGTGCTCGCTGCGAGGCTCGGGCAGGTCGGGGTAGCGAGGGCTGATGCGAAGGTCGGCTTCTTCCGAAGAGATGAACCTCTGGAAGTGATCGTCCTCGGGATAACCGGCACTGACGCTTGCTTCATGGATGGCGGCGGATATCGCGTTCTTCTCTGCCACCGTCCTCCCGGAACGCATCGTGATGGTGAAGAGCGGCATAAAGTTCCCTTGGGTCGCGCAAAGTCTTCTGCCTGAATTCTTCTCCGGATTCCACCGAAATTCTATCGCGTCGACCGCGCCACGCCTCTGTGAATTCTGTCGCGGCCCGCATGGTCCGCGGCCAGGGCCGCGTCCGGAGGACACCTGGACGCCGGTCGGTGGTCGAGAGCCCCGCCGGTGTTCCGCCGCGTCGCACACCAGATCCCGCCAGGCCCGGGGCGGCGATCCGGCCATGCGCGGTCTTTATCTCGACACCCGGACCGTTTCGGCCGGCTGGACACCACGGGCCCTCTCCGGGAAATCCTGCTCCAGGAAACGCTCTTCGCGTCTCCGTGCTTTGCGCACCAGGTTTTCTGACGCGGCCTCACGTAATCGTGAGATGGATCATATTACCCGTCCTTTACTGTTTCATGGCCTGCTGTTTCTATGGAGTGGTCGACTCCCGAGATCAATCCGGCCGCGTCCGACGGCAGTTGCCGACACCAAGCCAGCATGACCGATGGGGATGTTCGTCTCATGCCCGAAAACGGCCCTGAACTGCAACTTTCCGATGCCCAGTTGGGGGTCTGGCTCGCAGAGCGCGCCGGACTCGGCCGGCCCGGCGCCTATCAGTGGGCGGAGTATCTCGTCCTGGACGGGACCGTCGACGCCGGTCTCCTGGCCGCCGCGGTCGGTAGAGCCGCGGCGGACTGCGAGGCGATCAACGTCCGCATCACCGAATCAACGTCCGCTTCGCCCGGACAACGGCTTTTCCCGGTCCCGGAGCACCTCATCGACGTGATCGACCTCCGGGCGACGTCCGGCCAGGAGGCCGCGGCCGTGGAGTGGATGCGGGCGAGCATGGACGCGGCCGGCGGCAGCGACGACGGCCCGTTGTTCCTGGGGGCCGTACTGCGCGTCACCGACGACCGCACGCTGGTGTTCCACCGGGTCCACCACATCGCTCTCGACGGCGCGGGCATGGCGCTGTTCGCCGAACGCGTCGCCGACGTCTACACCTGTCTGTACGAGGGGCGCGCTGTTCCCGAAAGCGGCTGGAGCGGACTCGGCCGCCTCGTGCACGCCGAGGCCGCCTACCGGGAAGCCGCAGAACGCACCGCGGACCGGGACTGGTGGCTGGAGCGGATGGCCGGACGGCCGGACTTCCTGAGCCTCGGTACCCGTCCGGCCCCGGCCGCGGACCGTTCACTGCGGCTGACCAGACGGTTGTCGGCGGAGGAGTTCACCGGGCTGCGCGCCGGCGCGCAACGGCTCGGGCACCGCTGGACCCGGCTGCTCACCGCCGTGACCGCGATCCACCTGCACGCGGTGACCGGGAGCCGAGATGTCGTACTGAGCCTTCCGGTCGCCGGCCGCCCGGCCGAACTCGCCCGTACCGTGCCCGCGATGTCGGCCAACGTCCTCCCGCTGCGGTTGCACACCGATCCGGCGGACACCGTCGGCGGGCTGATCGCCCAGATCGCCGACGAGCTGCGGCTGACGCTCCGTCACCAGCGCTACCGGGGCGAGCGCCTGCGCCGGGAGCTGGGCTGTCCCGAGGACGGCCGGAGGTTCTTCGGGCCCGTTCTCAACATCCAGCGGTTCGACCGGCCGCTGCGGTTCGGCCCGACGAAGGCGAGCGTCCACAACCTCCAGGCACCGCCGTCGGAGGACCTCTCGATCGTCGCCTACGACCGCGGCGACGGAGGGCTGCGCCTGGACTTCGACGCCAATCCCGCCAATCACAGCGAGGAGTTGCTGCGTGACGTCGCCGACCGCTTCCTGCACGTGCTGTGGCAGGTGGCCGAGGCGGACAGGGACACACCCGTGGCCCGGATCGCCGCGACCACCGCGAGGGAACGCCGGCACAGCGCGGCTTTGGGCACGGGCGACCGTACGCCGTCCTCGTCCACCGGCACGGCCGCGGGGCGGTTCGCCGAACAGGTACGCCGCTCGCCCGACGCGTTCGCGGTGCGGTCGGCCGAGACCGGTGAGCGGCTGACCTACCGCGAACTGGACCTGCGCAGTTCGGCGCTGGCCGCCGCGATCGCCTCGGCCGGCGCGGGCCCCGAGCACACCGTCGCGCTGCTGCTGGAACGGTCGGTGGACCTGGTCGTCGCGGCGCTCGGCGTAGTGAAGGCCGGCGCGGCCTACGTGCCCCTGCAACGCGACGACGCGCTCGCCCGGCAGGACGCGGTCCTGTCCGACGCGGGAGCCCGGCTGCTGCTCACCGACCACACGACCGCGGAGGACCGGATCGTCGCGTCGGCCGCTGACCGCGGTGTGCGCCGGCTCGACGTACGCGCGTCGGGTACCGGGGACGCGCGGCCACGGGTCACGCCGGACACGACGGCGTCCGTCATGTTCACGTCCGGCTCCACGGGACGGCCCAAGGGCGTCGCGATCACCCAGGGCGATCTCGCCGGGCTCGCCGCCGACCGGTGGTGGTCCGAAGGCGGCGCGGACCGGGTGCTGCTGCACTCCCCGCACGCCTTCGACGCGTTCAACCTGGAACTGTGGGTGCCACTGCTGACCGGCGGTGAGGTGATCGTGGCCCCGCCGGGCCGGCTGGACCCCGCCGGACTGTCCCGGATCACGGCCGTCACCGGCATCACCGGACTGTGGCTGACCGCCGGGCTGTTCAACGCCATCGCCACCGAGGACCCCGCCTGCCTGGCCGGACTGCGCCAGATCTGGACCGGCGGCGACGTGGTGTCGCCCGCGGCGGTGCGCGCCGTACGGTCCGCGCTGCCGGAACTGACCGTCGTCAACGGGTACGGACCCACCGAGACCACGGTCTTCGCGACCAGGTTCGCCGTCGAGGACGTGCCCGAGGACACCGGCACGGTCCCCATCGGCGCACCGCTGGACGGCAAGCGGGTGCTGCTGCTCGACGACGCGCTGCGGCCCGTACCGCCCGGCGTGGTGGGGGAGTTGTACCTCGGGGGCGCCGGGGTCGCACGCGGCTATCTCGGACGCGCGGCCGCGACCGCCGAGCGCTTCGTGGCCGATCCGTCCGGCCCGCCCGGCGCCCGCGTCTACCGCACGGGCGACCTGGCCCGCTGGAACCGCGACGGACGGCTGGAGTTCGCCGGACGCGCCGACGGACAGATCAAACTCCGCGGCTTCCGGATCGAACTCGGCGAGATCGACGCCGCGCTGCTGGCCGAGCCCGGCGTGCGGCAGGCCGCGACCATCCTGCGCGAGGACCGGCCGGGGGTGCGGCGGCTGGTCTCCTACGTGGCGGCCTCGGGCGACACGGCGGCACTGCTCGGCAGCGTGGCGGGCCGGCTGCCCCCGTACATGGCGCCTTCGGCCGTGGTGCGGATGGACCGGCTGCCGCTGACCGGCAACGGCAAGCTCGACCGGGCCGCGCTGCCCGCTCCGGACACCGGGAGCACGGAGGCCGCCGATGCTCCTCGCACCCCCGTGGAACACCGGCTGGCCGAGCTGTTCGGCGAGATCCTCGGCCTGGAGAGCGTTCCGCTCGACCAGGACTTCTTCCGGCTCGGCGGCGACAGCATCAAGGCGATCCAGCTCGCCGGAGCGGCACGGCGGGCCGGTCTGGCCATCAGCACCCCCGACGTGTTCCGCACGCCCACCGTCTCGGCCCTCGCCGCCGGCGTCCAGGCCGGGCCGGGCCCCGGGCCCCGGGTCACGCCGGGCGACGCGGAGGATCCCACCGTCCCGCTGACGCCCATCATGCACTGGCTGCGCGAACGCGGCGGCCCGATCGACGGCTTCGTGCAGTCCCTGACCGTGCGCACTCCGGCGGGCATGACCGAGGCGCGGATGCGCGCGGTGGTGCAGGCCCTGGTCGACCACCACGGCATGCTGCGGTTTTCGCTCACCACGGTGGGCGGACTGTGGGCTCTGGAGGTGCTGCCCCACGTCGCGGTCGAGCTGAACCGGCCGGATACGGCACTCACCCCGGAGGACGGGCGGGTGGTGCACGCGAGCTGGCGGGACGCCGGACCGGCGGAACCGGGCGAGCTGACCCTCACCGCGCACCACCTCGGTGTCGACGGCGTCTCCTGGCGCATCATCCGGGAAGACCTCCGGGCCGCTTGGGAAGCCGTCCGGCACGGGCGGACACCGCGGCTGCAACCGACGGGAACCTCCTTCCCGCAATGGGCGCGGGCACTGGCCCGGTACGCCCACCACACGTCCGTGCTCGACGCGTTCCCCCGATGGCGGGAGACGCCCGACGATCCCCCCGTCGCCGACCGCGCGCTGGACGCCGCGGTGGACACCGAGGACACCCGGCGCCGGCACTCCGTCACCCTGCCAGGCACGCTCACCGCGCGCCTGGTGACCGACGCGACCGCGGCCTTCGGCTGCTCGGTGCACGAACTGCTGCTGACCGCGTTCGCCCTGGCCGCCGCCGACTGGCGGGACGGACCGGACGCGCTGCTGGTGGACCTCGAAGGCCACGGCCGCGAGGAGTTCGCCGACGGCCTGGACCTGTCCCGCACCGTCGGCTGGTTCACCACCCTGTTCCCCGTGGTGCTCGACCCGGGCTGCTCCTGGGCCGACGCGCGGACGCATCCGGCCGAACTCGACGGTGCGGTGGCCATGGTCCGGGCCTGTGTACGGGACGCCCCGCGCGCCGGACTGGCCTACGGTCTGCTGCGCCACCTCAACCCGCAGAGCGCACCGGCGCTGGCCGCCCGGCCGTCACCGCAGTTCGCCTTCAACTACCTGGGCCGTTTCGACGTCGGCGGTGGCGGCGACTGGGCGGTGAGGGCCGACGCCGCGGCCGGTGCCGACGCCACGGTCATCGGTGCCCCCACCGGCGGCGGGCCGGCGATGAGCCACCCCGTGGAACTGGACGTGGTGCTCGCCGACCACCCCGACGGCCCCCGACTGGTCGCGAACTGGTCCTGGCCGGGCGGACTGCTCGACGAGGCGCGGGTCGCCGGGCTCGCGCGGCAGTGGTCCGACGTGCTGGCGGCGCTGGCGCACCGGGGCCGCGCCCGGACGACCGGCGAACTGCCGCTGCCCCCGCTGGCGCAGGGACTGCTGTTCCACTCGCTCTACGACCACGACGGCGCCGACCCCTACCTCGTCCAGTTCGTCTTCGAACTCGGCGGACCACTGGACCGCGCCCTGCTGCGCGACGCACTCCACCGCCTGCTGCTGCGCCACCCCCAGCTCTCCGCCGGTGTCCGGCACAGCCCGTCGGGACGTCCCGTCCAGGTGGTCGTCCCCGGCTCCACCGTGGAATGGCAGGAGATACCCGCGCACGAGGACCTCGAACGCTTCCTCGACACCGACCGCAGAAGGCGGTTCGACCTCGCCGACCCCCCACTGGTCCGCGGGGCCCTGCAACACAGGGCCGACGAGCGGCACACCTTCGTACTGACCACGCACCACCTCCTGCTGGACGGCTGGTCGATGCCGATCCTGATCAGGGAGCTGTTCTCGCTCTACGCCGGCCGCACACTCCCGCCCGCGACGCCGTACCGCGACTTCCTCGACTGGCTGTCCACCCGGGACTCCCGCGCGGACGAGGCCGCCTGGCGCGCGCTGCTGTCCTCCGTGGACGGTCCGACACTGGTCGGCGGGGCCGGGCGGCGCGGTTCGGCCGCGGCCCGCCACCGGCTGACCGCCGAGCTGGACGACGCCACGAGCGCACGCGTCGGCGCCGTGGCACGCCGGCACGGGCTGACCGCCAACGTCGTCGTCCAGCTGGCGTGGGCGGTGCTGCTCGGCGCCCTGACCGGACGGGACGACGTGGTGTTCGGCGCGACGGTCTCCGGCAGACCGGCGGAGCTGCCCGGTTCGGAGCACATCGTCGGCCTGCTGATCAACACCATCCCGGTGCGGGTCCGCCTCGACCCGTACCGGTCGGTCACCGAGTCCCTCGCCGGACTGCGGGCCCAGCAGCTGTCCATGCTGGACCACCAGCACGCCGACCTGACGCGACTGCGGTCGATCGCGGGGCACGCCGAACTGTTCGACACCGTCGTGGTGTTCGAGAACTACCCGGTCGACGAGAACGAACTGCGTCAGCTCGTACCCGGCCTGGACCTCCGGGACGTCCAGGGGCGCGACGGCACGCACTACCCGCTCACGCTGATCGCCATGCCGGGCGACCGCCTGCGGTTCCGCCTCGACCACAGCGCCGACCTGCTCGACGAGGAGGGAGCCCGGCGGCTGCTCGACCGCCTCGGCGTACTGCTGCGCCGGATCACCGCGCACCCGGAGGCGCGACTGGGGCAGCTCGACCTGCTGCTGCCCGACGAGCGGGAGATTCCGGCGGACACCGGAGCGGCCCCCGCCCCGGTCGCGCTTCCCGCGCTGTTCGAGGCACAGGTGCGCCGACGGCCGGAGGCCCCGGCTCTCACCTGGGGGGACACCACCCTCTCCTACGGGGAACTCAACGCGCGGGCGAACCGCCTCGCGCGGCTCCTGATCGCGCGCGGCGCCGGACCGGAACGCCTGGTGGCCCTGGCGCTGGAACGGTCCGCGGATCTCGTGGTCGCCGTGCTGGCCGTGCTGAAGTCGGGGGCCGGTTACCTGCCCCTGGACCCGGCCCATCCCGAGGAACGGATACGGCAGACGCTGACGGACGCCGACCCCGTGCTCGTCGTGACGAACACGCGGATCGCGTCGCGCCGTCCGCAGATCGTGCTCGACGGCACCGATCCGGCCGCCGCGTACCCGGCGGACGATCTCCGCCTGCCCCTGGACCCCCGCGGCGTCGCCTACGTGATCTACACCTCGGGCTCCACCGGCGCCCCCAAGGGCGTCGTCGTGTCGCACCACAACGTCGGGCGGCTGCTCGCGGTGGCCGACGGCCGGTTCGGTTTCGGTGACGACGACGTGCACACGCTGTTCCACTCCTACGCCTTCGACGTGTCGGTGTGGGAACTGTGGACGGCGCTGGGCCGCGGGGGCCGCCTGGTGGTGGTGCCGGACGATGTCGCCAGGTCGCCACGGGAACTCCTGGAACTGCTCGCCCGGGAGCGGGTCACCGCGCTGAGCCAGACCCCGTCGGCGTTCTACCAGCTCGTGCGGGCCGAAGAGGAGACGGCACCGGATCTGCCCGCGCTGCGCGTCGTCGTGTTCGCCGGAGAGGAGCTGGAACCGACGCGCATCCGCTCCTGGCACGGCCCCGGCCGGCCGGTGCTCGTCAACATGTACGGGATCACCGAGACCACCGTGCACTCGACCTGCGCCGAGCTGACCGACCCCGACGAGACCGCC
This sequence comes from Streptomyces sp. L-9-10, assembly GCF_004151105.1. Taxonomy (GTDB): domain Bacteria; phylum Actinomycetota; class Actinomycetes; order Streptomycetales; family Streptomycetaceae; genus Streptomyces. The sequence continues at coordinate 121,223 of NZ_PHRF01000146.1, read as the reverse complement.
GGGACCGTCGGCACCGCGCTGCCCGATGTGCGACTGCACCTGCTGGACCACGCCCTGCGGCCCGTCCCGCCGGGCTGCCCGGGTGAGATCCACGTGTCCGGCCCCGGGGTGACGCGGGGTTATCTGGGACGGCCCGGACTCACCGCGAGTCGTTTCGTCGCCGATCCCTTCGGCGCGCCCGGCGAACGGATGTACCGCTCCGGGGACCTCGCGCGGCGCCGGCCCGACGGCACGCTGGAGTACCTGGGCCGGATGGACCAGCAGGTGAAGATCCGCGGCTACCGGGTCGAGCCCGGGGAGATCGAGCGGGTCCTCGAACGGCACCCCGCCGTGGACCGCGCCGCGGTGCTCGCCGACGCGGACGCCGATGGCGGCCGGCTGCTCGGCTACGTCGTGACGAGCAGGCAGCCGGCGGCGGCCGAACTGCGCGCGTACGCCCGGACGGTCCTGCCCGCGCACATGGTCCCCTCCTTCATCCTGCCGGTCGACGGGATACCGCTGACCGGCAACGGCAAGCTGGACCGACGGGCCCTGCCGAGACCGGAGTCCACGCTGCCGGTGAGCCGCCCGCCGGAGAACGAGCGGGAACGGCTCCTGTGCGCGCTGTTCGCCGAGACACTGGGGGTCCCCGAGGTCGGCGCGGAGGACAGCTTCTTCGACCTGGGCGGGCATTCGCTGCTGGCCACCCGGCTGATCAACCGGCTGCGTGCGGAACTCGGCTGCGAGCTGAGCATCCGCACCCTGTTCGACGCCCCGGTCGTCGCCGACCTGGCGGTGCGCCTGCCGGAGCGGGCCGCCGTACCGCATGCCGGGATCGCCGCGTCCGCCCGCCCGGACCGGGTCCCGCTCTCCGCCGCGCAGCGGCGACTGTGGTTCTTCAGCCGTCTCTCCGGCCCCAACCCGGTCTACAACATGTCCTTCGCGGTCCGGCTGAGCGGACCGCTGTCCGTGAGGCACCTTCGCGCGGCCCTCGTCGACGTACTCGACCGGCACGAGAGCCTGCGCACCACCGTCACCGAGCTCGACGGCGAGCCCTGCCAGCACATCCGCACCGCGGAGGAGCCGCCGTTCGAGGAAGTGGCCGCCTCGGAGGGCGAGCTGCCCGGCCTGCTCGCCGACGCCGCCGCACACGTCTTCGACCTCGGCACCGAACTCCCCGTCCGGGTCCTGCTCTGCGAGACCGCCCCCGAGCGGCATGTGCTGCTGATCCTGCTGCACCACATCGCCGCGGACGGCTGGTCACTGGCCCCACTGGCCCGCGACCTGTCCACCGCCTACCGGGCGCGCCTCACGGACCGGGCCCCGTCGTGGACGAGCCGGCCCGTGCAGTACGCGGACTACGCCCTCTGGCAGCGCGATCTCGACCGCCGTGCCGAGATCGCGTACTGGACGGAAACGCTGCGCGGTGCCCCCGAGGTACTGCCGCTGCCGACCGACCACGCCAGACCGCCGGTGTCCGCCCACCGCGGGGAGACCGTCGACCTCACCCTCGACGCCGGGCTGCACGCGCGGCTGAACCGGCTCGCACGGTCCACCGGGACCAGCCTGTTCATGGTGGTGCACGCCGCGGTCGCGGTACTGCTGTCACGGCTCGGTGCCGGGGAGGACATCTCCGTCGGCACCCCGGTGGCCGGACGGCACGACGCGTCGCTGCACCACACCGTCGGCTGCTTCGTCAACACCGTGGTGCTGCGCACCGACCTCGGCGGCGGCCCGACGTTCGCCGAACTGCTGGAGCGGGTCCGCACCACCGATCTCGACGCCTTCGCCCACCAGGAACTGCCGTTCGAGCAGGTGGTCGAGGCGGTCAATCCGCCGCGCTCGCTCTCCAGCCACCCCGTGTTCCAGGTGATGCTGGCTTTCCAGGACACCCCGCCCGTGGAGTTCGACCTGCCGCGGCTGCGGGCCGAGCCGGTGGCCGTCCACGGCGGCGCCTCACGCATGGACCTGCTGTGGAGCCTGCGCCAGCGCCACGCGGACAACGGGGCCGAAGCCGGTGTCGAATGCCTGCTGGAGTACGACACCGAACTGTTCGCCCCCGCCTCCGCCCGTCTGCTGCTCGCCCGGCTGGAACGGCTGCTGCGTGCGGTCGCGGCGGAACCGCACCGCCTGATCTCCGACCTGCCGATCCTCGTCGCCGGTGAGAGGGAGCAGCTGACCGGGCGCCGGAACGCCACCGACCACGACGTGCCCGCGGCCACGGTGGCCGAACTGTTCGCGGCACACGTGCTCCGCGCCCCCGACGCACCGGCCGTCCACCACGGGGAGACCGTGCTCACCTACCGGGAGCTGTCCGAGCGGGCGGACCGCGTCGCGGCCGAGCTCAGCGCCCGCGGGGCCGGTCCTGGCAGCCTCGTCGCACTGGAGCTGCGGCGCGGCCCCGACCTCCCCGCCGCCCTTCTCGCGGTCCAGTCGACCGGCGCCGCCTGTCTGCCCCTCGACCCCGCACTGCCACCGCGACGGATCGCGGCACTCCTGGCGGACGCCCGCCCCGCGCTGGTGGTACGCGATGACGGCGGGCTCACGGTCACCGCCGGCCCCGGGCAGCCGGCGCTCGTACCGGAGGGCACGGCGTACGTGACCTACACCTCGGGTTCGACCGGGCGGCCGAAGGGCGTCGTCGTGCCCCACAGCGCACTGGTGAACCTGGTGCTCGCCCTGCGCGAGCGGCTGGCGGTCGGTGCGGCCGACCGTGTGCTGGCCGCCGCGCCCGCGGGCTTCGACATGTCCAAGCCCGAGCTGTACCTCCCACTGGTCACCGGAGCGGCGATGGTGCTCGCCGGCCAGGACACGCTGCGGGAACCCGACGAGCTGTCCGCGCTGCTCGACCGGCACCGGGTCACCGTGATGCAGGCGACCCCGTCGCTGTGGCAGGCCCTGGTGACCCGGCGGCCGGACCGGCTGCGCCACATCCGCGCGGTCATCGGCGGCGAAGCGGTACCCGCGCCGCTGGCCGCGGAACTGACCGGCCTCACGGCGTCACTGCTGGCCTGTTACGGACCGACCGAGACCACGGTCTGGTCCACCGCCCACCCGGTCGGCCGCGAGACGACCGCCACGGTGCCCCTCGGGCGTCCGCTGTGGAACACCCGGTGCTACGTGCTCGACGCCAGGCTGCGGCCGGTACCTCCGGGCGTGACCGGCGAACTGTACGTGGCCGGCGCGGGCGTGGCCACGGGCTATCTGCACCGGCCGGCGCTGACCGCGACCCGATTCGTCCCGGACCCCTTCGGCTCCGCGGGTAACCGGATGTACCGCACCGGCGATCTCGCGTCGTGGACCGCGGGGGAGGTGCTGCTCTTCCACGGCCGGACCGACGACCAGGTGAAGATCCGCGGTCATCGCGTCGAGCTCGGTGAGATCGAAGCCGTACTGGCCCGCCACGAGGACGTCGACGCCGCCGCGGTGGCCGTGCACGACCGGAACGCCGACGACCGCCGGCTGGTCGGATACGTCGTACCCGCCGACGCCGACCTGCCCTCGGTGGGCGCGCACCTGGCCCGGCATCTTCCGGACCACATGGTGCCCGCCCGCCTGCTGGCGCTGGACCGGCTTCCGCTGAGCGCCAACGGAAAACTGCTGCGCGACCGGCTGCCCGAACCGGACTGGGCGCCCGGGGGCGAGGACGAGGTGGTCCCGCCGGAGAACCTGCGCGAGCACCTGATGGGCGAACTCTTCGCCGAGGTGCTCGGCCTGCCCCGCGTCGGCCCCGGTGACAACTTCTTCGAACTGGGCGGGCATTCGCTCCTGGCGGCGCGGCTGACCGACCGGGTGCGGACCGTGCTCGGCCTGGAACCGACGATCCGGAACGTCTTCGAGGCGGCCACCCCCGCCGCGTTGAGCCGCCTCCTGGACCGGGCGTCGCCGGACGGCGCACCCGGGCACCTGGTGCCGTTCCGCACCGGCGGCCCGGCCGCACCGGTGTTCTGCGTCCATCCGCTCAGCGGGATCAGCTGGCTGTACTCGGGTCTGCTGCGGCACATCGACCGGGACCACCCGGTGTACGGCATCCAGGCCGAGGGCCCCGGGGGAGTGGCCGATCTGCCCGACTCCGTCGAAGCGATGGCCGAGCGTTACGTGGGCCTGCTGCGCGCGGTCCGCCCCAGCGGCCCGTACCACCTGGTCGGCTGGTCGTTCGGCGGACTGGTGGCGCACGCGATGGCCGTCCGACTGCACGAACTGGGCGAACCGGCCGGAGCGCTGTTCCTGGTGGACACGGTCGCCGGCGGCACCACCGGACCGGACCGGCCCATCGACGACCAGCGCGTCTTCCGGGTGCTGCTGACGGCCGCCGGTCTCGACGACGAGCGCTTCGCGGCGACGGACCTCGACTTCGACACCGTCGCGTCACTGCTGCGCCGCGAAGGGAGCCTGTTCGCCCGGTTCACCGAGGACGACATCAGGCGCCTCATCACGGTGTCGCGCCACAACGACAGGCTCACACGGGCCTACCGGCCACCGCGCCACCCGGGGGACACCACGTACATCGAGGCGGCGGCGGGCACGCCGCGCCGCGTCCCCCACCACGAACTCTGGCGGCCCCACACCGGGGGCGACCTGACCGTCGCTCACGCCTCCGCGGCCCACCACCGGGTGATGCAGCCGCAGCACGTGGACGACGTCGGAGTCCTGCTCCGCGACCTGCTGAGGAGGCTGCGTTGATCCGTACCGGTCCCGGTGCCCTCGCCGAACTGCCCGTGGGCGCACGGGTGGTGATCCGGCTGCCCAACGGACGCGAACTCGCGGACACGCTGCTCGCCTGCTTCGACCTGAGACTCGTCGCGGTCCCGCTGCACCCGCGTTCCACCGACCGGGCGGTGGCGGCCATCGCCGAACGCGTGTCCGCGACGGCCCTGGTGGACGTCCACGGGCTGCACCGCACCAGCCTGCCCGACGCCAACGCGGCCCTCGACAGCGACACGGCCCCGGACGGCCTCGCGTTCATCATGTTCACCTCGGGCTCCACCGGCCCGCAGAAGGGAGTCATGCTCAGCCGGCGGGCGGTACTGGGCAACGCGGCCAAGACCGCGGCACTGCACGGACTGACACCGGACCGTCCGCACGGGACCTGCCTCCCGCTGTACCACTGCAACGCACTGGTCATGTCCCTGCTCGGCACCCACCTCACCGGCGCGCCGCTGACCCTTCAGGCCGTCTTCGACCCGGCCGCCTACTTCGCCGCGTTGAGTGCCACGGGAGTCAGGACCGCGTCCATCGTGCCCGCCCTGCTGGCGGACCTGCTGGAGACCGGTCCCGACTGGCCGGACGGCCTGGAGTACCTGATCACCGCGGCCGCCCCGCTGAGCAGCGATCTCGCCCGCCGCTTCCACCGCCGGTACGGCCCACGCCTCCGGCAGGGCTACGGCCTGACCGAGGCGGTCAACTTCAGCTTCACCATGCCCCGGCTCGACGACGCCGGCTTCCGCGAGCAGTACCTGGACCACGTGCCGCCGGTCGGGGCGCCGCTGCCGGACACCGGACTGCGCCTGGAATCCGGCGAGGTGTGGATCAGAACGCCGGATCTCATGACCGGTTACTGGCAGGACGGCCGGGCGACCGCCGCCACGGTCACCGACGACGGCTGGCTGCGCACCGGCGACCTCGGCGAACTGCGCGACGGCCTGCTGGTGCTGCGCGGCCGCGCCGGAGAGCGCATCAACCGGGGCGGGGAGAAGCACTACCCGCTCGACCTCGAACACGGCTGGCGCCGGGCGGGCCTGTCCGGCCGCTTCGCGGCGGTCGCGGTGGGCGAACCCACGCTCGGTCAGGACATCGGGCTGATCGCCACGGAACAGCCTGTCTCCGCCGTACGCGAACTGTACGAGCGGACGCCGCTGCGGCCGGCCGCGATCCAGTTCGGCGGATTCCTGGCGACGTCCACCGGCAAACCCCGGCGCAAGGCCATGAGCCGGGTCCTCGTCGCGCGCCGGCTGGCCCCCGCCCGGTACGAACGGTTGCTGGGCTACGCAGCGGCCACCGCGCACTCCCTGCTGCGCTCGGGGGCCGAGCATCCCGGCCTGCGTGTGCTGGCCTCGCGGGCCGGGGATCGCCCGCGCGATGACGGGGAAGCCGTCTTCGGCGCCTTCGACTTCCTGCGCGAGCACTGGCACAGCGCGGACGCCCCCGAGCTGTCCCAGGCCAAGGCCCGGTGGCGGCGGACACTGCTCACCGAATGGCCCCTGGCGGTGCACGGCGAACTCGCCGCGGAGGTGGCGGCCCGCCACGGGTTCGAGGGGCCACCGGTACCGCTGGGCACCGAGGCCCGCTTCGGAGACGGCTCGCTGCTCGTACTCCCGCACGGCCCCGCGGCCGACGACCCCGCCTGGCCGCTGGGCCTCCTGATGTCCTTCCTGGACGGTTCCGCCGAGGACGGCCGTACCGATCGCTGGACGCGCCTGGCCCGGCTGCGCCGGGGCGGTTTCCCGACCACCGGCTGTTCGGTGCTGCGCGCCGGGCGACATGATCTGGGTGGCGTCCTGTGGGCAGGGCAGCCGGATTCCGCACCGAACGAACCCACTGGAGCGACGGGATGACCCGAGACACCGAGACGACCGGCCGCATGAAGCGGTCTCCCGACCACGAGGACGAGATCCTCGACGTCCGGCGGCACCAGGACCCCGGGCGCAACCGGCTGACCCCGGTGCTGCGACTGCCGCCGGACGTCGCGCTGTCCGTGGTCGACGCCCTCGCCGGTCTGGTCCGGGAGGCACACCACGGGGAGCGGGAGCACCCCGCCCCGGCCGGCGCGCTCAAGCAGGCGCAGGAGTTCGAAGAAGGCCACGTGTTCATGCTGGAGCCCCCCTTCGAGGGCTTCTTCGCCGACCGCTATCTGATGGACTTCTACGACACCGCGGAACGCGACCTCTGCTCGCGCATGCACCTGCACACCGGGCTGCGCTTCGTGCGGATGATGACCGGTCCGGGGACCACGATCCGGGTCTCGAGCCTGTCGCCCCTCACCGTGCGCCCCGCGCCGCCGAGTTGGACCGGGCCGCTGACCGCCTTCACCGACGCGCTGCCCGGTACGCCCGCCGGGGTGCACCGGGACCGGCACAACGTGATCGTGCCGCCGAACTCCTGGGTGGACATGCAGATACCGCGAGGAGTGTCACACCAGTTCAACGCGGTGGGCCCGAACGCGGTGATCGACTCGGTGCACCCGGAGGAGTCCATCGAAACGCTGCGCGAGGAAATGTCCGGGTACCGGATGATGGCGCAGACCATCTTTCTCGCCAAGGACAAGAGCCCGGCCGACACCTGCGCCGACACCACGGCCCCGGACGCCGGCGCACCCCGCTGACCACCGGCCGGTAGGAGGCGGACGTTTCAGGGCTGGGCGGGCGGCTGGTCCGTCTCTCGCAGGGTGAAGGCGCAGGGTGAAGGCGCGGGGTGAAGGCGCGGGGTGAAGGCGCGGGGTGAACGCCGCCTCCGTCGTACGGCACAGTGCGTGCACCGCGTCCCGCACGGACCGCCTGGCCAGTGCGTCCGGCTCCACCGGGCGCCGTGTCCGCCACGCCTTCACCCGCCGGCCCACCGGCACCAGCCGCCACGGCCGGGCCCCGGACGCCGGCGCCCCGATCTCGGCCGCGGCGACCGCGAACGCGGCCGGTCAGAAACCGATGTCCTCCAGCCACCGGCTCGCGGTCCGGGGGGTGATGCCCAGCAGCTTCTGGGCAGAGTGATCGAGGGCGATCGCATACTCCGGGAACATGCCGAGAGCCCTGTACAGGTCCGCGACATCGGCAGCGGCGCCCTCTCCGATGAGCGGCGCGACGGAGGCGCGGAAGTCCTCGGGGCTGACTTCCTCGAAGCGCACGCGCCGCCCGAGCCGGGCGCCGAACGCCTCGGCCAGGTCCGGCGCCGTGATCGCCGGAGACTGCCCTACGGACACCACTCCGGTGACCTCCGGCCGCTCCAGCAGAGCGACCGCGACATCGGCGACGTCCAGGTGTGACGCCCATGACACGGGGAAGCCGGCCCGCATCGGGTAGGGCAGCACGCCCCGCTCGCGCACCGCTTCGACGATATACGGCATGAGCAGGTTCTCCAGGAACAGCGTGGGCGCGATCACCGCATGGGACACCCCGCTGTCCGCCAGGCCGCCCGCCAGCGTCGCCACGGCGTTCCCGGCCCGACCATCCGGATCGGCGCCGTCAGCGGGGGCAAGCGGCGAACCACTGGTCGAGAACACCACGCGCGCCGCCCCGGCGGCACGGACGGCGGCGACGATATTGCGCGCATAGGCCCGGCGCTCATCCTCCGAGGCCAGTGGCAGATGAACGAACACCGCCTCGGCGCCACGGTAGGCCCGTGTCAGTTCCGCTGTGGACGCATAGTCGGCGACAACCACCCGGGCACCGCTCACATCAGTGTCAGCGCTGCGGGTGACAGCGATGACCTTCTTGCCCGCAGCGGCCAGAGCCGCGGCAACAGGGGCACCCTGGGCGCCGGTCGCGCCGTGAATCACATAACTCATGCACCTATTAGTGCATGGAGTGCACCAGTTACATCAACTGCACTAATGGGCTATCGTCGGAGAATGACCAACTCCCGCCTGCCCGAGTGCGGTGTCGCCCGGTTTCTCACCCTGCTCAACGGGCCGTGGGCCACCCTCATCGTGCGCGAACTCCTGCACGGTCCCCGCCGCTTCACCGAATTGCGCGCCGCCCTGCCCGGCATCAGCCCGCACACCCTTACCAGCCGACTGCGCCAGTTCGAGGCCCACGGCATCGTCACCCGCACCGCCTACGCGCAGATCCCCCCACGCGTCGAGTACCGCCTCACCCCCCTCGGCGAAGGACTGCACGACGTCCTGAACGCCATGGCGGCCTGGGCCGTGACCGTTCCCGATGCCCGGTCCGAGGTCGTCGGCGACGCAGAGGCGGCATCTTCCTGACACGGATCACCCCGTGCGCCGACGAAGTGGCCGGCACGTGCCGAACTCGACGGCACCACTTGGGCGATAACCAGCCGCCGTCGGCTTCGGGTGCCCCGTCCGTCCCTGTGGCAGGACCAGTGTCACGCCGTGGCGGTACGCAGGTGTTCGTAGACGCGCAGGCGAGTGGTCGCGGCGTCGAGGCAGGGCGTGGGCGTGCCGGAGCGACGGGCCTGGTCGAGGAAGGCGCCCAGCATCGGCTCGACTTCGGTCGGCCGCCCGGCGGTCAGGTCGCGGTAGACGGAGGTCGTGAGCGGGGAGCCGGGCTGGGTGGCGGCCTCTTCCACGGAGGTGATCGCCTCGTCGCTCTGCGGATGGCCGGCCGCGGAGCAGACGGACGCGGCTTCCGCGACGATGGCGCGGGCGACGCCGGTACCTCCTGGCACGGCGACGATCTCGCCCACGGGCGCGTTCATCAGAGTGGTGAGCGCGGTGATGGAGACGATGAAGAACCACTTGCGCCACATCTCGCCGAGGATGTCCGTGCTCAGGGAGACAGTGATGCCGTCGACGCCGAGGAGGTCGGCGACGGTGGTGGGCCGCGTGCCGTCGAGGCCGCCGACCGTGAGGGACGCGGTGGGGTTCAGCTGTGCGGCGGCGCCGTCGGGCCGGAGGGCGGCGGCGATCATGGCCACACCGCCGAGCACCGCGCTCGTTCCGAACCGCCCGGTCAGCACGTCGATGTGAGCGACACCGTTGAGCAACGGCAGAATCCGTGTCCCGGGGCCGACGGCGACGGCGAGTTGATCGGCCACATCGGCGATGGCATCCGCGCGGGTGGTCAGCAGGATGAGGCCGAACGGGCCGTCAAGCCTGTCCGCGGTCACCACCGTGGGGGACAGCGTCAGGTCCTCGTCCGGCGTGACCAGGCGCAGACCGTGCGCGCGCAGGTGTTCGGCACGCGCGGGGCGGAGCAGGAAGGTGACGTCACGGCCCGCCTGGACCAGGCGGGCACCGAAGTACCCACCGGTGGCACCGGCGCCTACGACGAGGATGCGCTCGCCGCTCATCAGATCGTCCTCTCGGAGAGCCTCCACTGATGTGACTGATGTGTCCGAGCTTAAGCGCGTCCGCCACCCGCTGCCCGCCGTCGACCCCGGAGCAGCCGGCCCCCACCGTCCGCGATGTCCAGGGTGCTGTCGGTCCATGCGCCATTGAGCAGCTCAGCGGCAGCGGACGATGCCGGGCGCGGGACAGGCCCGGCCCGGCACGCCGGTCGTCTATCGTGATGAGGGCAACTCCCGCGTCCAGAGAAGGCGTTCACACTGGTGACAGCGCACACGACCGCCCTCTGTCCCCTGCCGGATCTGCTCCGGGAGCATGCCCGGCGCCTCGGTACCAAGACCGCCTTCCAGGACGACCGTTCCCGTGTGACCTACAGGGAGCTGGAACTGCGAACCGGCCGGCTGGCGGGACATCTCGTCAGTCTTGGTCTGCGGCACGGGGAACGCGCGGCGATCCTCCTGGGCAGCCGGGTGGAGGCCGTCGAGAGCGTCCTCGCCGTCACCAGAGCGGGCGCGGTCGGCGTGCCGATGGACTCGCGGAGCACCACCGCCGAGCTGGCACACCTGCTGGACGACAGTGGGGCCCGGGTCGTCTTCACCGACCGGTGTTCCCTGGGCCGGTTACTGCCGCTGCTGCCGGAGCGCCCCCGGCTGAGCGTGGTGCTCGTCGAGGATTCCGGGACGCGAGACGGGTCCCCGGCGGCGGGGACGAGTGACGGCTCGGCCGACGAAGCGGGCATGTTCCGCTACGCGGCCCTGGCCGCCACCGAGCCGCCCGTGCCGGCTCCGGATGATCTCGGGCTCGACGAGGTGGCCTGGCTCCTGTACACCTCCGGGTCGACCGGCCTGCCCAAGGGGGTGCTGTCCACCCAGCGCAACCGGCTGTCGTCGGTGGCGTCCGGTTTCGTCGCCGTCCTCGGCCTGTCGGCTGACGACCGCCTGCTCTGGCCCCTTCCCCTCCATCACGCCATGGGTCAACTCCTTTGCGTCCTCGGGGTGACCGCCACCGGAGCGTCCGCCATGCTCCTGCCGCCGTTCTCCGTGACGGACGTGCTGCGTGAACTTCGCCGGGCCGAAGACCCGTTCACGCTGCTGGCCGGTGTACCGGCGACGTACGGCAAGTTCCTCGACTCCGTGGGGGACGAGGGACTCGGAGCGCCCGCGCTGCGTGGCTGCGTCAGCGGGGGCGCCGCCGCCTCTCCCGCTTTCCAGCGGGCCTTCGAGGAGGTCTGCCGGGTTCCGTTCCTCGACCATTACTGGGCGGGCCTGGCCCGCGGTTGAGCGACATGCTCAGGCAGTCGGGCGTCCGGCCGACGGTCTACGCGGCCCCGGCCTCGGCGGCGGCCGACGCACCTGCCGTATTGGTCGCCTGCCCTCCGCTCACCTGGGCGGACGGACCGGACCGTGCGTCGGCCGTACACCGTACGGTCGGCTGGGCGCTGCGGCTCGTACAGGACTGGATCGCCGAGGAACGGCTCGCCGGCTCACGTCTCGTCGTCCTCACCTCGGGCGCCGTCGCCACCGGAGCCGAGCCGGGAGGGATCGGCGACGACGATGCCGCTCCTGTCCACGCACCTGTGTGTGGGGGCTGCTCCGTTCGGTGCAGACCGAGAACCCGGGCCGCTTCTCGCTGATCGACATCGACGACCATCCCGCGTCCGCGGGAGCCTTGGCCCGAGCCCTGACCAGCTCCGAGCCGCAGACAGCCCTACGCCACGGTGTCGCGTACGTTCCGAGGCTGGTCCGCGCCTCCCACGCGGCAGCGGCGACGGGAACGGCAACAGCAACGGCCGGTCGTGCGCCGCGTCGGCTGCACCCGGACGGCACCGTCCTGGTCACCGGAGGCTCCGGCTCCCTGGGCATGGCGTTCGCCCGTCACCTCGTGGTCGCGCACGGGGTACGTCATCCGCTGCTCGTGGGACGGCGCGGAGCCGATGCCCCGGGTGCCGCCGAACTGCGCGCGGAACTCACCGGACTGGGCGCGGAGGTTGAGGTGGCGGCCTGCGACGTCGCCGACCGTACGGCGCTCGCCGCTCTGCTCGCGAGCGTGCCGGAGGCGCACCCGCTGACCGGCGTGGTGCACACCGCGGGGGTCCTGGACGACGGCGTGGTCCCGGCGCTCACCCAGGAGCGGCTGGACCGCGTACTGAGACCGAAGGTGGACGCGGGCCTCGCCCTGCACGAGTTGACCCGGGGCGGCGACCTGGCGGTGTTCGCCCTGTTCTCGTCGGTGGCCGGGGTGTTCGGCTCCGGTGGCCAGGCCAACTACGCGGCGGCGAACTCGTTCCTGGACGCGCTGGCACAGCACCGCGGGGCGCTCGGGCTGCCCGGCACCTCCCTCGCCTGGGGACCGTGGCAGCAGAGCGGGGGGATGACGGCCGGACTCCGGGACACCGATCTGCGCCGGATGGCCCGTTCCGGTTTCGTCCCGCTGCGGATCGAGGAGGGCCTCTCGCTCTTCGACACCGCTGTCGAAGGGCAGGACGCGGTTCTCGTGACCGCTCGTCTCGACCCGGCGGAAACCAGGGCATTCGGGGCGCCGGGGGCGCCACTCTCCCGCGTACCGGGCCGAGGGCCCGTACGGAGGGCCTCCGCATCGCTCACGGGCCCCGCGTCGAAGGCGAGGACTCTCTGCGCCGACGGCTGGCCGCCACGCCCGCGGGTGAACGCGGTGTTCTGCTCCTCCCGCAGGTCCGAGCGGAAGCCGCCCTGGCACTCGGCCACGGCTCGGGGGATTCCGCCGTCGAGGCGGACCGCGCGCTGGCCGAGCTGGGCCTCGACTCACTGGCCGCCGTCGAATTGCGCAACCGGCTCGCGGCGCTGACGGGACTCGCCTTGCCCGCCACGCTCCTGTTCGACTACCCGACGCCGCGCGGGGTCGCCGCCCACCTGGAGGAACTCTGGTCCCGGAACGCGCCTGAATCACCCGGCCACTTGGCAGCTCCCCGGCGGCAGGACGGTGCGACGAAAGGACGTCGGCCCCGATGGGCACGGATGCCGACTCCTTGTCCGCGGATGCCGACTCCTTGTCCACGCTCTTCCGTACGGCGTGCGCCCGCGGCAAGGCATGGGACGGGATGGCCCTCCTGACGATCGCGTCACGTCTCCGTGAGGTGTTCGAGGACGCCGCGGTCCTGGGCTCACCGCCCTCGGCCGTCACCCTCGCGACAGGGGGCTCCGGGACCCGTCTGATCTGCTTCCCCGCCCTCAGCGCACTGTCGGGGCCCCATGAGTACGCCCGTTTCGGGCCGGCCTTCCAGGACCGGCGTCCGGTTTCGGTACTGCCGAACCCGGGCTTCCTGCCGCGGGAACCGCTGCCCGCCACGCTGGACGCCTTGGTGGCGGCGCAGGCCGCCGCCGTGCGCGCGTGTGCGGGAGACGAACCGTTCGTCCTGCTGGGGCACTCGGCCGGCGGATGGGTGGCACACGCGGTCGCCGGGGAACTGGAGAGCGCGGGGCTGATTCCGTCCGCCGTCGTCCTGATCGACACCTACCCCGGCGAGGAAAGCGGCCGTCTCGGCGGTCGCGGTGGCGACGGGCCCGCGCTCTCGGCGATGACCGCGGGCATGCTGGACAAGGCCGCGCAGTTCGCCTCGGCCGAGGCCGACCGGCTCACCGCGATGGCCGGCTATCTGGAGCTCTACGCCGGCTGGAAGCCGGCCGCCCTGACGGCCCCCACCCTCTACGTTCGGGCCGGAGACCGGCTGCCCGGCATCGAAGCGGCAGAGCCATGGAGCCTGCCGCACTCCGAGATCACCGTGCCCGGTGACCACTTCACCGTTCTGGAAGATCATTCCCGCACGACCGCCCTCGCCATCGACACCTGGCTCTCCGAGGAACTCACCGCTGGGGGAGCGTCAGGTGAAACCCCCGTGCCGCCCTCCGAAAGCCGGCCGTGACCAGCGCCCGGGGCCGCTACGGGTGCGACACACTCGCACCGGACGCGACCTGGTGTCTGAGGAACATCCCTGCCAGATCGTGCGCTGAGCGTTCGTTGGCCCTGGTGGGCGGCTGACGGAGCGTCGACCGCGGGGCCGGCCTGAAGTCGTTCCACGGATAACACCCCAATATCTGCGGTAGCTTGACCCGTCACCCGCTGTGACGTTCTCCGGCCGCTACGTGAAGCGCCCCTGTTATCCGCAGGCGGGGGCCGGTTGGCGCGACGGGGTGGAGTGGGCGCTGCGTTTCATCCCAGGAGCAGGGGTGAGTCAGAGCGGAGTGCCGGTACTCGTGCAGGTCCCAGCCCATCGGCTCGGCACCCTCAGTCTCTGTCCTGATCACGGACACAAGGGTTTCAAGATCCCACACCAGGACGTGCAACGCGCGCGCAGGGCAAGCTCATGCACATCGTCCGGCGTGGAGTAACACATCCTTCCGCCGCCGTCACCGGTCATCGCTGACTGTGGCGGGGATGGCGTTGTCGATGAGGACGGCGGCGATGGCGGCGGCGGCGGGGAAGGCGTCGGCGTTGAGGACCCGGGTGCGGGCCGCGGCGCCGTCGATGAGCAGCGCGAGCTGCTCGCCGAGCTGCTCGGCGCTGGCGGCGCCGGCTTCGCGGGCGGTGTCGGCGAGCCGCGCGGCGACGGCCTTCTTGTAGTCGCGCGCGTACTGGGACGCGGGGTGCTGGGGGTCGTGGAGTTCGACGGCGGCGGCGATGTAGGGGCACAGAGGGGTGGTGGGGGAGACGTCGAAGGCGGCGAGGAGCCGTTCGCGGGGCGTGAGGTCGGTGCGGTCGAACACGCCGGACAGAACGGAGGGGTCGAACCGGCGCAGGTACTCGGCGACGAGTTCGTCCTTGCCGGTGAAGTGCTGGTAGGCCGTGCGCTTGGACACCTCGGCCGTCGCGCAGAGCTGGTCCATGCCGGTGCGGTTGATGCCCTGCTCGCGGAACAGCTGCCGGGCCGCGCTGATGATGCGTTCGCGGGCGCCCCGGCCGCGGCGGCGGCCCGTGGGGCCCTTCTCCAACTCCGTCATGGCTCCATCCTACCGCAGCTAGGTAACGACCGGTGTACATAGTTTGCGTCCTGGCCCACCTGCCCAGTAGCGTAAGCACACAGGACGGTGTACATAACGCCGTCGGCCCAGGTACACACGGCACCACCGACTCAAGGGAATGACGATGGGAAAGCTCGACGGCAAGGTCGCGGTCATCACCGGCGGCACCACCGGCATGGCGCTGGCCGGCGCGAAGCTGTTCGTCGACGAGGGAGCGCACGTCTTCATCACCGGCCGCCGCCAGGAGGCCCTGGACGAGGCCGTGAAGCAGATCGGCCGCAACGTCACCGGCGTCCAGGGCGACGCCGCCGACCTGGACGACCTGGACCGCCTGTACGACACCGTCAAGCGGGAGAAGGGCAGCCTCGACGTACTGTGGGCCAGCGCCGGCGGCGGCGAGCCCGCCCCGCTCGGCGAGATCACCGAGGCCCAGTTCGACACCTGGTTCGGGCTCAACGCCCGCGGCACCCTGTTCACCGTGCAGAAGGCCCTTCCGCTCTTCAACGACGGCGGCTCCATCCTCATGACCGGCTCCAACGCCTCCCTCGGCGCCTTCCCCGGCTGGAGCGTCTACGCCGGCAGCAAGGCCGTCCAGCAGGCCTGGGCCCGCATCTGGCTCAACGAACTCAAGGACCGCCGCATCCGCGTCAACGTCCTGACCCCAGGCCAGGTCGCCACCGCCAAGCAGGAAGAACTCTTCGACGAGGCCACCAAGCGCCAGTTCGAGTCCCTCATCCCCCGCGGCCAGATGGGCCGCCCCGACGAGATCGCCACCGCCGCCCTCTTCCTCGCCTCCGACGACTCCAGCTACGTCAACGGCATGGAACTCGTCGCCGACGGCGGCACCACCGCCATCTGAACCGGACAACACACAACCAGGGCAGGACATCTCATGAGCAGGATCAGCATCATCGGCACCGGCAACATGGCCCGCACCATCGGCGCACGGGCGATAGCGGGCGGCAACACCGTCGAAGTCATGGGCCGCGATCAGCCCAAGGCCGCTGACCTGGCCAAGGCTCTCGGCGGCGGCACCACGACGGGAGAATGGGGCACCGCCCCGGCCGGGGACATCGTCATCGTGGCCCTGCTGTACGACGGCGTCGTGCCGGCCGTCACCCAGTACGGAGACGCTCTCGCGGGCAAGGTCATCGTCGACATCAGCAACCCCTTCAACTCCACGTTCGACGGGCTGGCCCACCACGAGGAGACCTCCATCGCGCAGGAGGTCGCCAAGGCGGCCCCGGCCGGCGCCAGCGTGGTGAAGGCGTTCAACACCGTCTTCCGCCATGTCCTGGAGAAGGGCAGGCCCGACGTCTTCATCGCCGGCGACAATGCGCAGGCCAAGGCAAGTGTCGAGGCGTTCATCGAGACCCTTGGGCTGCGCCCGCTGGACGTCGGCGGCCTGACCATGGCGCACTGGCTGGAAGGAGCGGGCGTGGTCACGGTGGGCCTCGCCAACCACGGGGTGGGGAACCTGGACTTCGCCCTCGGCATCACCGAACTTCCCGCCTGAGCGAAGCGCTCAAAGACCTGCCCCGGCGACGCGTCCATCCCCATGGGTCTCACCTCCGACCCGGGCGACTTCGACGGTCTCGGTGTTCTGCCGTTGATCGTGCTGACGATCTGCCCTTACGCGGCCGGACCTCCGGGGCAAACGCTGCCGCCATCTCCCTCTCCCCGCCCTTTCACCGACACCGGTTCACCGTGTCGACCGTGCTGGTCGAACGAGCCGGGCCGGGGAAGGCCCAGTGCGGCTTTCCCCGGCCCGGCCCCGGTCATTCGCCGTCGGTGGCGTGCTTGTCGCCCCGGCGCCCGAAGTACTTCGGGTTCGGCCACGCGACCTGGAAGGCGGTCGCCAGCTTCGCCGACGCCCGCTCCACCCGGGGCAGGGGCTTCAGCTTCTCCTTCGAAGCTCTCGCGCTCCGCCTTGGCCGGCAGCTTCGTCGCGATCAGGACCTCCAGCAGGTCCAGCGCGTCGTCCACCGCCCGCGAGGTGAGGTAGACCGTGGTGGCCAGCAGCGTCGCCGGCCGCCGCGCGTCCGAGTGTCGGCGGAGCAGCGACGCCTTGCCGTCCACCCCGTACCGCGACAGCTCCGCCAGGCGCCGCGGCGGTATCCCCGACACGTCCAGGGCACCCATCCCGAGCGCGGCGATCTCCTCCGCCCGCTCCAGCGCCCGCTTCATCTGCGGACCCGAGACCCGCACCGGCCCGCGCCGCAGCCGGTCCAGCTCCGACACCCGCTCACCCGGCGGAACCGTCAACAGGGAGTCCGGCACCGCCCGCTGCCCGACGCTCAGCATCCGATACAGGGTGTCCCACAGCCGCTGGTTCGCCGCCTCCCGCACCGAGCCCACCAGTCGGGCCAGACGGCTTGCCCCCGGCAGCAGCACCCGGCCCTCGCGCAGCCACCCCGCTGCCGCGTCGAACAACGCCTTCGGCCGGTCACCCGTCGTCCACGCCCGCGCGTCCAGCGGACCGCCTGCTCATCCGTCAGGAACTCGACCGCCACAACAGCTCTCCGAAGATCGACAACAACGACCCTCGAAGGCTCCGACGCTCAATCACCCCAGGTCAAAGCGCCAACCAGCCCGGCGAACGCTTAGCGCACGATCTGACACGGATGTTCCTCAGACCCCGACCTCGCCGCGTAGACGACCGGGTGAGCCGCTGAGGTGTCCGCACGGCGGGGAAGGCGTCCGGTGCCGCCGGGGTCAGTCCGACTTCGGCGGCTTCTGCGTGTCGAAGGCGAAGAGGGTGTTCTTGTCCGCGGCCACGATCAACGCGCGCCCTACGACGGTCACGCGCGGGCTTGCGTTCTCCTGGCCCGTCAGACCCTCGGCCTGCGGATCTGTGGTCCACAGGGTTCCGCCGTCGTGCGGCGACAGCGCGACCACCCGGCCGGTGGCCGAGCTGAAATACAGCGCGTCGGCTCCCGCCGCGGGGCCCGACGCGCCCTCCACGCCCGTCTGCCGCGTCCACTTCTTCCGGCCGGTCGCGGGGTCGAACGCCGTGACGAGACCGGTCTGCCCGCTCACGTAGACCGTGCCGCCCGCCATGCCGGGCGTCCCCGCGTATGTCCTGCCCAGCCGGGAGTACGTGACCTTTCCCGAGGCCGGGTCGACCCGCGCCACCCCGTCGTACCCGGCCAGCGCCGTTCCCTCCATGCGTCCCAGAAGGAATACGAGCCTGCCGTCGGCGACGCCCATCGGCACGGCGGGGCCGTCGACCGCGATGGGCCTGCCCAGTGCCCCCGAGGCGCGGTCGACCGGGTACAGGGTGGGGTGGCGCACCTCCAGGGCGTCCACCTCCGTATTCGTCGCGCACATCGCGAAGAGCTGGGAGCCCGCCGGGACGGGAGCGCACTGTGTACCCGCGGGGAACGGCCTCTTCCAGGCGATCTCACCGCTGTGCGCGTCCCGGGCCTCGAAACGGGAGTTGGAAGCGTCGACCGTCACGACGGCGGAGCCGACCACGAGGGCGTCCTGAGTCCGGCCCGCGACGGCCATCGACTGGGCGCCGGACGGCACGGACCACAGCTCCCGGCCGGTGTCCGCGTCGACGGCCACCACCTCGCTGGAAGGGTCCTGCGGGGCGTCCTCGGCGGCGAAACGGTAACCGAGCACCGTGTCGTCGGTGGCGCCCACCAGGTGCATGCCCTGGACGGGGACGCCCGGGCTCTTCGCCGTCCACACCCGCGAGCCGTCCTGGGCCCTGATACGGGTCGCGACAACACTGCCGCCCCCGCAGAACACCGCGTCGTCGCGAGCGACGCAACGCAGCTCGTCGGGGATGTCCTCGCGACCGCCGGGCACGGTCTCGCGCCACGGCTCGAAGCCGTTCGGAAGCGCGGCGCCCGGCGCCGCAGCGCTGCTGCCCTTCTCGCCGTCGCTGCCGTTGTCGCCGCCGCTGTTCCCCCCGACGGCGCCCGTCTGGAGCGCGGCGACTCCTCCGCCGATCGCCGCCACCGCGACCGCGGCCGCGAGCACAGGCCGCCATCGGCCGCGCAGGCGGCGGCCGATGGCGGTGCCGGCGCTCCCTGTACCGGGACCGGCCGGGGCAGTCGGCGCCGGGGTGGCCGGCACCGCGAAGTCATGCTGGGTGATCATGTCGCGGGTGCGGCCCGCGCCGACTCCGTTCGTGTCGGTGCCGCCCAGGTCGGCCGACAGGTCCCGCAGCAGCACGAGGAGTTCGTCCGCCGAGGGGCGCCCCTTGGGATCCTTGTCCAGGCACGACTCGACGACCGCGCGCAAAGCCTCCGGCACGGCACCCAGCGACGGCTCCTCGTGCACCACCTGATACGCCGTCAGATACGGGCTGTCCGCGTCGAAGGGCCCGTGGCCCGTCGCCGCGTAGACCAGCAGTGTCCCCAGGGAGAAGACATCGGACCGCGGCCCCACCCCACGCGGCGCCTGCAACTGTTCCGGCGACATGAAAGGAGGCGTACCGATGACCCGTCCTGTCATCGTCAGCGTCTGCTGGTCCACGGCACGCGAAATGCCGAAGTCGATGACGCGCGGGCCTTCGGGCGAGAGCACGACGTTCGAGGGCTTCAGGTCACGGTGGACGACGCCCACCCGGTGGATGTCGCGCAGCGCCTCCGCCAGCCCGATGGCGAGCTTTCTCAGCTCCGGTCCGTTCAGCGGGCCGTTCGCGGCGATGCGCTGGGCGAGCGTGTGCCCCTCGATATAGGTCGTCGCCATCCACGGCTGCTCGGCCTCAGGGGCGGCGTCGACCACGGCGGCGGTGAACGCTCCGCTCACCCGTCTCGCAGCCGCCACCTCCTGCCGGAAACGGATGCGGAACTCGTCGTCCCCCGCGAACTGCTGGTGGATCAGCTTGATCGCGACAGGCCGCCCCGAACTCGTACGGGCCAGAAAGACCGTGCCCATGCCGCCCGAGCCGAGCCGCGCCTCAAGCGGGTAACCGCCGATCTCGGCTGGATCGCCTACGCGCAGCGACACTCTTCCCGACCTCCCGTCTCCCGTGGACCTCTGCCACCACGGGCCCGCGTGCCTGTCCTGTACACAAACTAGCCGCACGGCGGTCCGGCAGAGCAAAGGGGGTGACGAACGGGGAGTGCAGAGCTGCTCCCGTGCCGCGTACGGCGAAGCCCCGCCCGGGGTCAGACCTGGTGTACCGCGACGCCTGCCGCGGTCAGGGTGTCGGTCTGATCGCCGGGGGCGTCGGTATCGGTGACGAGGGCGTGGAGGGCGGACGCGGGAGCGACGAAGGCCAGGGCGGTGCGGGAGAGTTTGGCGCCCTCGGTGACGGCGATGACGCGGCGGGCCGAGGCGATCGCGGCGCGTTTGACGGCGGCGTCGTCCAAGTCGTAGGCGGTCAGGCCGTCCACCGCGTTCAGTCCGCAGCAGCCGATCACCGCGGTGTCGAAGCGGAGGGCGGCCAGCGACGCCAGGGTCAGCGGGCCGGTCAGGGCCAGTTCGCCCGGCCGCGGCCGGCCTCCGGGCACCAGCAGCGTCAACTGCGGGGCCCCGGTGAGCGTGTTCACCGCATGCAGGGACAGCGGCATCACGGTCAGCCGACGGTCCGTCAGCGCGCGGGCCACTTCCAGGCAGGTGGTGCCGCTGTCGATGACGACGGACTCGCCGTCCGCGATCAGCCGCGCGGCCTCGGCGGCGATGCGCTGCTTGTTCTCCAGGCCGTCCTGGGTCCGCAGCGCGAACGGCGGCTCCTCACCGCGGAGCAGCAGGCTCCTGGCCCCGCCGCGGTAGCGCTCGAGAACTCCCTGGGCGGCCAGAACCTCCAGGTCGCGGCGGATCGTCATCTCCGACGCCCCGGTGGACTCGGCGAGTTCCGCGACGCCCATGCGGCCCGCCTCACGTACAGCTTCGGTGATGTGCCTCAGTCGATCAGTGCCAGCCACCCCCATATTGAACACAATTGTCGTCTGAAAGACAACCTTTCGAAACGTCGGCTTGTTCGTTACGTTTACGCCGTGGACAGAAAGATCCGGGCCGGCCGACCGGCCGCCTTCGCCTGCCTCGCCCCGAACGGCTTCCTCCCAGGGGTGTGGACGGTACACATCCCCGGCATCGAGGAGCGCGCCGGAGCCGGCCACGCCGCGCTGGGCCGGCTCCTGCCGCTGATAGGCGGCGGGCCCTTCGCGGGGACCGCGTCCCGTACGCGGTCCTGACACGCACCCCTCGGCCCGGCCGCGCCGCGCGCCCGCCCCGGAGCTCACGTCCGGCCCCGGAGCGCCCACGAAGCGGCGCTCCCACGGCCCGGCACCCGTTCCTCGCCGGGCGAGCCGCCTCGCACGGCCATCGGCGCGCTCGGCCGCCGACGCGCCCCCGTGCGCGGGGCCGTTCCCCGCGCCTCTCACCGAAAGCTGTGAAAGGAAACTCCTGTGCCGTCCTCCCCGCGCTACCTCGACCCCGCTCTGACCGTCACCGAACGGGTCGACGACCTCGTCAGCCGTATGACACTGCCCGAGAAGGTCGGCCAGATGCTGCAGCTGAACGCCAAAGAGGGCGTGCACGTCGTCGCGGACATGCACGCGGGTTCCGTCGTCCACGCCTCGCCCGAACGCGTCCTCGAAGCGGCCGAACTCACCGAGCGGTCGCGGCTGCGCATCCCGCTGCTGGTGGCCGAGGACTGTATCCACGGACACTCCTTCTGGGAGGGCGCGACGATCTACCCCACCCAGCTGGGCATGGCCGCGACCTGGGACCCGGCCCTTGTCGAGCGGGTCGCCAGGGCGACGGCGGTGGAGGCTGCGGCGACCGGTGTGCACTGGACGTTCTCACCTGTGCTGTGCATCGCACGCGACCTGCGATGGGGCCGCGTCAGCGAGACCTTCGGCGAGGACCCTTTCCTCATCGGCGAGCTGGCCTCCGCCATGGTCCGCGGCTACCAGGGAGACGGGCTCTCCGACCCCACGGCGATCCTCGCCTGCGCCAAGCACTTCGCGGGGTATTCCGAGACCCAGGGAGGCCGGGACGCCAGCGAGGCCGACATCTCACGGCGCAAGCTGCGCTCCTGGTTCCTGCCGCCCTTCGAACGGGTGGCCCGCGAGGGATGCCGTACGTTCATGCTGGGCTACCAGTCCATGGACGGCGTCCCGATCACGGTCAACAACTGGCTTCTCAACGACGTGCTGCGCGGTGAGTGGGGCTACACCGGCACGCTCGTGACCGACTGGGACAACGTCGGCCGCATGGTGTGGGAGCAGCGAATCCACAGCGACTACACACACGCGGCAGCGGCGACGGTCCGCGCGGGCAACGACATGGTGATGACGACGCCGAAGTTCTACGGCGGGGCGCAGGACGCGGTCGAGCGGGGCATGCTCGACGAGGCGGAGATCGACGAAGCGGTCCGCCGCGTCCTGACCCTCAAGTTCGAACTCGGGCTGTTCGAGCGGCCGCGCCGTCCCGACCCCGCCCGCCAGGCCGAGGTGATCGGCAGCGCGGAGCACGCCGCTCTGAACCTGGAGACGGCCCGTCGCTCGCTCGTCCTGCTCACCAACGACGGCACCCTGCCCCTGGCGGGAGGATTCGAGGCGGATGCCGGAGGACGCGCCGTCGCCGACGCGGGGATCGCGCCGCGCACGGTCGCCGTCATCGGTCCCAACGCCGACGACGCCCAGACCCAGCTCGGCGACTGGGCCGGCTCCTCCGGCCAGGCGGACTGGCTCCCCGACGGCCAGCCACGCGCGATGATCACGACGGTGCTCGACGGTTTTCGCGCATATGTCCCCGAGGGCTGGAGCGTGTCGTACGCCCGCGGCGCGGACATCCTCACCGTCGACGCCGACCCGGAGGGCGCGTTCTTCCCCGACGGGCAGCCCCGGCCCGAGGTCGTCATCCCCGCGGAGCCCTCCGAGACACTGATCGCCGAAGCCGTGGCGCACGCCGAGGCCGCGGACTACGTCGTCGCCGTCGTGGGCGACCGTATCGAACTGGTGGGTGAGGGCAGGTCGACGGCGACTCTGGAACTGGTCGGGGGACAGGTCGCCCTCCTCGACGCGCTCGCCGCGACCGGCAAGCCGCTGGTGGTCGTGATCGTCGGCTCCAAGCCACCGGTCCTGCCGCCGTCCGCGCACGACGCCGCGGCGATCGTGTACGCGTTCAACCCCGGCATGCTCGGCGGGCGGGCGGTTGCCGAACTGGTCCTCGGTCTCGTCGAGCCGACAGGCCGCCTGCCGATCTCGTTCGCCCGCCACGCCGGGCAGCAGCCCACGTACTACAACCAGGTGCGCGGCCAGCACGGCAGCCGCTACGCGGATCTGACGCAGAGCCCGGCCTTCGCCTTCGGCCAGGGCCTGAGCTACACGACCGTCGAGTACGCCGACCTGGAGATCGCCGCCGCGGAGCTCGGGGCGGGCGACTCGGTCCACGCGCGGCTCACGGTCTCCAACACGGGCCCGCGCCCCGTCCTGGAGACCGTGCAGGTGTATGTCAGCGACACCGTCACCTCCGTGACGTGGGCGGAGAAGGAACTGAAGGCCTACCAGCAGGTGTCGCTCGCGCCGGGTGAGTCGCGTGAGGTCCTGATCGATCTGCCGGTCGCCGCCTGCACGCTCGTGGACGCGCAGGGCGAGCGCGTCGTCGAGGCCGGAGCCTTCGAGCTCCTGGTCGGTCCGTCGTCCCGTGACGAGTCGCTGCTGCGGGCGGGATTCACCATCAAGGACTGACCGCCCTGACCGCCGGCACGCGCGGGCAGCCCCGGCCGCCCGACGCCGGCGGCTGTGACACGCATCGGACGACGCGAAGGCACCCCGCTCGGAGTGAACAGGGAATCTGATCTGAGAGCATACTTATGAACACTATTGATGTTCTGTTTGTTCGAAGATACGGTGTGGGGCGTCTTGAGCCTGATCTCCCGGGGGGCATGCCGTGTCACGAATACCCACCGCCGGCAGCGTTGCGGCCAGCCCGTCCGCAATGCGGTCGGTGTGGAGTTCGCCGCTCTACCGCGGCGCGACCGTCGCGCTGTTCCTGTCCGGGCTGGGCGCCTCGGCCGCCGCGCCGCAGATCACCCTGTTCCTCGTCGACGACCTCCATGTCTCGCTGACCACGGCAGGCCTCTACTACCTCACGAGCATCACAGCCCCGGTCGCCGGATACCTCATCGGCGCACGCTCGGACCGCACGGGAAAACGGCTGGGCCTCTTCCGGCTGTGCGCCGTCGCCGGATTCCTCGGCTGGAGCGCCATGGCCCTGGCGGACCAGGTATGGATGCCGTTCGTGATCAGTGCCGTGGTCCTGGCCTTCGCCGGTGCCGCCGGCTCCCAGTTGTTCGCCGCGCTGCACGACGACCTGAAGGCCACCGCCAGCCCCGTCGGCGACGGGATCGTCTCGATCGCACGCATGGCGATGACCGGCGGATGGATCGTGGGCCCCGTCGCGGGCTCGCTGCTGGCCACCGCCGCCGGCCCGCGCGCGATGCTCGTGGCCACCGGACTGTGCACCCTCGCACAGATCGTCCCCATGGGCTTCGCGCGCACCCGCTCGGCACCCCCCGGCTCACAGACCGCGGCCACGCCCGAAGGGAAGACGGAGGCACCGGGTTCCCGTACCCCCGGCGGGCACCCGGGGGTACGGGAAATGCTGCCCCTGCTGGCCTTCACCGGGCTGTACGTGCTCGTCTACGCGGGGGAGCCGATCAAGTACGGCTACCTGACGATCTACATGAACAACGACATGCACCTGCCGACGGCGGTCAGCGGCGCGGTGATCGGCATCCAGCCCTTGACAGAACTGATCCTCATGCCGGTGGCCGTGGTCGTCGCCCGCCGGATCGGCACGCTGCGCCTGATGGTTTTCGGCGCCGCCTTCGGCGTCGTCGCGAACCTCTGCTTCGCCCTGACCGGCAGCGCCGCCGGCATGTTCGCCGGGCAGATCCTCATGGGCGGGGTGTGGGGTGTCTTCGCCGGCCTCGGAATCATCGTCGCGCAACGCCTGCTGCCCGAAGCCGTCGCGACCGCCTCGGCCATCTTCATGAGTTCCCCCGCGATCGCCAGCGCCCTCGGCGGGCTGACCGGCAGCCTCGGCGTAGGCATGTTCGGGCTGCCGCACGTGTTCCTCGCACCGGCCCTGTACGGCCTGGTGGCAACGGTCGGCATCGCCGTCATGAGCCGCTCCCGGCACGCCGTGGGCTGAGAAGCCCCACCGGGCGGGGCTCCCTGGTGAGTGAACAGGAGGGCCGGCCTCGCGAACTCGCCCCGGAGGTCGACGCGCTGCCGGGGTGCCGCGCGTGGCGGAACCGGCGGAACCGGAGGGTGCGGCACATGCGTCATCGTGAGAGCCAACGTTGAGCAACCACGTCAAGAAGGCAGGGCATGGAACCGGACCCCTCGATATGGGAGTTGCTGTTCGTGTTCCTCTTCGGGGGGATTTACGCCATCGCGAGGATGTCGTTGATCGTGTTCCCGGTCATCGGGATCGGGATCTGGGCTGTGTCGCGCATACGCCGCCTGCGCGGCCGCAGCCGTTAGCGCGCCCACACTCACGGCGCGCCTGAACTCGCCATGTTCGGGCTCGGTGTCCACGCCATGCACCGCATGCTCAACCGGCCCGGGAGTGGTGCGCCCCTGGACCCGGTAAGCGGATGGTCCCTCCGGTAACGTTGGCGAGGACGCTGAGGGCCTTCTCGGACAGTGGGATGGTCGCGGTCGTCGGCCTGTCCGAGTCGAGTCGAGCGGACCTGATGGCCCGGCTCGACCGCCTCGGCACCAACCTCCTCACCGCGGACGCGGGCGAGACCCACCTGGGGAAGCCGGTCAAACTCCCCAAGAACGCGGTCGCGATGGTCGAGCGCATCGGCCCGGTGCGGCACGCCACGGCAACCGGCAACGTCGACGCCCGTATCCGCCGCAGCGACGTGGTGCCCGAGGAGCGCACCGTCGGCGTCACCACCCAGGCGGCCCGCATCGACCTGCTGTCCACGCTCGGGGGAGCGGTCGACAAGGGCAGCTGGCTGAACCCGGTACGCGAACGCCTTCCGACGACAGTCCTCGGCGCGGTGGCGGCGGAGCGTCTCGGCATCACCCACACCGGCGAGACGATCATGATGAACGACACGCGCGTGGTCGTCGTGGGCATCCTCGAACCGCTCGAACTGGTCCCCACCCTGGACCGGACGGCCATGGTCGGATTCCCCGCCGCCGAACGCTACTTCGGCTTCGACGGCCACCCCACCACCATCTTCGAGCGCTCCACGGACGCCTCGGTGGAGGACGTACGAGCGGTCCTGGCCCGCAGCATCAGCCCCGGCGACGAGGCGGGCATCAAGATCTCCCGCCCCTCGGACGCGCTGGCCGCCAAGGCCGCAGCCGACAAAGGACTGACGACCCTGATGCTCGGCCTGGGCGCGGTGGCCCTCCTGGTCGGCGGTGTGGGCGTCGCCAACACCATGGTCATCTCCGTCCTGGAGCGCCGCCAGGAGATAGGCCTGCGCCGCTCGCTGGGCGCGACCCGCAACGCGATCCGGCTCCAGTTCCTGACCGAGTCGCTGCTGCTGTCGGCGCTGGGCGGGGTGACGGGCGCGCTGCTGGGCGCCGTGGCGACGTACGGTTTCGCGCGGGTCCAGGGGTGGACGGCGGTGATCCCACCCTGGTCCCTGGCCGGCGGCCTGGCCGCCACCCTCCTGATCGGCGTGGCCGCGGGCCTCTATCCGGCGATCCGCGCCTCCCGCCTCCACCCGACGGTGGCGCTGAACGCGACCTGATGCGGCGTCAACACCCGACGGCCATCGAAAATGCGCAGAACGGCCGGCACGCGTGATGGTTCCGAGGACGAAACCGGCCCGGGGGAGTCCGGACCGCCGAACTCCGACCGTGGCCGTTCGCTGGTCACGGCCGACATCTACACCGACACCCCCGCGATGCGCGCCTTCGCCCAGGAATGACCCACTCATCTCGTTGCCACCGGCCCCCGCGCCGCCGCCCCCTCCCGCACGCGTGGGAAACCGGCGGCTCCCCGGCGGCCATCTCGCCCACAAGAAGTCCGCCCTCGCCCTCCTCACGGACCCCGCCACCTGCTGCGGGGCTTCTCCAGCCGGCGCGGTCGAAGGGCGCTCGCGACCGGGCTTGCCCTGACGACCTTGCACCGGAACGTCGGTAATCGCTGTTTCGGCCAGCGTGGGTCTGGTTCGCGCCGGTTGTGGCGCATCGGGATTCATGGGTTGTCCGGCGGGACAGCGGTATGGACCATACGGGGACCAGCCCGTGAGGACGGACGCACGCGCAGCAGAATCCAGGGGGGTTTTCAGCGGTGGCTTTTCTTGTTTACAGCATCCTCACCGACCCGGCTCCGCTCCAGGTGTCGGCGGCGGGCGGAGCGTCCAAGGGAGCGGTCTACATCGTCGTCTCCAACCCGAAGGACCAGGACATGGCCTGGGTTTCCCTCACGGTGCATGTGCCCTTCGGGCAACAGGAGGATGCCCTGACGCCCGATCCGAAGGCGATCACGGCTCGGGTCCTGCCGGACAAAGCGAGGCAGCCGGGGGAAGAGCCGCTGACCAACTGGGACGCCACGACAGGTGTCTTCACCGTGACCCCCCAGCCCACCACGTACTTCAAGGCGAGCGGTTCCATGATCCTCGTGCTGGAGGGCTTCCCGGTCTCCAGTGTGCCGGGACCGGTTCTGCTGCGGGTGACGGAGACGGTGTGGAACGGTCCCTGGAAGCAGGACTCTCCGGTGACGCTGAGCCTGCTGAAGCAGGCTCCCAAGGCGCCGCGCAACTTCCGTCCGAAGCAGTCTCTGGTGGCCGCGGGCAAGAGCGTCGTCCTGCAGTGGGAGGGATCCGATACCTTCACCTACCAGATCCATGGACCGGACGGCCCCTCGAAGAACCCCCCGCACAAGGCCGGGACCGGCTGGGAGTGGACGCCGGCGGCGGACGAGGAGCCGAAGCGGGACGCCACCTACACCCTGACAGCCGCCTCGTCAGCTCAGCAGCAGCCCCCGGAGCACATCCTCACCACCACCGTCCACCTGCGCAGCCCCGAGTTCGAGAGCGTCACCGCCACCGACGGACTCCACACCCCGTGGGTCGAGGGCACCACGGACAAGGGGCGGATCACCTTCACCGCACAAGGTGCGCAGATCCACAACGACTCCCACGCGCCCGGCACCGTCGCGGCCGCCAAGGCTGTTGTCGACAGCGTCACCACCACCTCGGTGCAAGGCCGCGGCGACGACGCCGGGTGGATCCAGTTCCCGCCCACCGGGATCACGGTCGGCCATGGCGCGGGAAGCGACCTGGGTACCGTCACGGCTGACAAGGTCAGCGCCGCGAACGGCGTGAACACCCCGTGGGTCGGCGACCGCGACGGCGGCAAGGGCTGGGCCGAGTTCCCGCAGTCCGGTGTGAACGTGCGCAAGGACGGAAAGCAGGCGTGGGGCACCGTCGCCGGCGACAAGGCGGATTTGAACGGCATCAACACCGCGTGGGTGCAAGGCCGCACAGCCGACGACGGATGGATCGCCTTCCCCTCCGCCGGCCTGAACGTGTACCAAGGCGCCGGAAACCATCAGTGGGGAACCGTCGCAGCCGCCAAGGCGGACCTGGACGACCTGGTCACCCGCCGCGCCCAGGTCAAAGAACGCCTCACCCTCCAGGGCGGGCTGACCGTCGACAACGTGCTGGAGACGCAGGACGGTCCGCCCCGTCTGGTCGTCCACGGCCGGCTGGACGCCCAGGGTGAGGTGAACGCCGCCGGGAACGTCGTCGCCGGGGGCGACCTCACCGTCAACGGCGATCTGCGGCCGATGCGGAACCTGGAGGTCGGGGGTGCGGTCCGCGCGGGCGACCTGACGGTCAGGGGCAAACTGACCACCGAGGACGACCAGTTCGACCTCGTCGTCCACGGGGAGTCGCAGTTCGAGGGGAAGATGAACGCCAACGGGCACCTGTCGGTCCGCAACGGCGGCGACTGGATCCTGCACACCAACGACGACAAGATATCGGTCAACGGCGGCCTGCGCGTCCAGGAGGAGTCGCTGTTCATCGGGAAGGTGAACGCCAACGGCCACCTGTCGGTCCGCAACGGGACCGACTGGCTCATGCACGTCAACGACGACCAGGTGGCGATCCAGGGCAACCTGCGCGTCCACGGCGCATTCCGCTCCGACAGCTGACGGGCCCTGGCGGGGGTTCGAGAAGCTCGACGACCCGGCCTCGCCGCGCGCACGGTTCACCGCCGTGCACGGCACCGGGGAGGTGTTCGTGTGAACGGCGTCCCGGGCTTCCTGGGGGTCTTTGGTATTGCACCCGCGGCCCCGACTGAACGAGAACACTGTTCTTGACTCTGTCCGGAGGATGGGGCATCGTCCTTCTCAACAGAGAACAGTGTTCTCGTTTCTTGCTCCCTCGCTCAAAGGATGTCCGTCGTGACCACAGCAACCATCACGGTCCGCAGTGCCCCGTCCCGGCGTTGGGACCGCATCGGCCGCGGCCTGATGGCCCTCAACTCCGCAGTCACCTTCGCGGTGTTCATCAACGGGTTCTTCCTGATGGCGGACGCGAGCGACGACCGCATGATGGTGGAGGGCTGGCGAACCTTCGGATACCTCGTGTTCAGCGCGATGTGGGCGATGCTCGCGTACCGGCCGCGCCGGGTTCCGGCGATCTGGGAAATGGTGATCTTCCACAAGGCCGCGGCAACGGTGCTCGCCTTCACAATCCTGGACACCACCGAGGGTATGCAGTCCTCGGTCACCGACACCACGGTCGCGGCACTCACGATCTTCGCGTACATCGTCTGCCGCGGGTGGCAGTCGTGGCGGGTCATCAAGCGTGACGATGCTCCGGCGAACGCGCTTTGAGCCGTCGTGTCCGCAGGGCCGGCCAGGATGCCACGGCCGGCCCTGCGCTGCGGCTCCGCCCCCGCCTCTGAGCAGGGAGCACTGTCGGTTCAAGAGGGCGCACCGTTGACTTATAGGGTGGGCGCATGGTCACTTCACGGCAAGTAGCACGCGAGCAGATGATGCGTGACATCGTGCGTGTGGGACGCGAGCACCTGGCAACGGTACTTCCGGCCGACCTGTCCCTACGGGCCGTGGCCCGGGACATCGGAGTCGTCCCGTCGGCGCTCTACCGCTATGTCCATGACCGCGAAGCGCTCATCACCCTGCTGATCGTCGACGCGTACAACGAACTCGCCGACGAGGTCGACGCGGCCCTCGCGGCGGCGTCGAGCCTGTCGTACCGCAAGCGGCTTGAGGTGGCAGCACTCACGGCGCGCGCCTGGGCCGTTCGTGAACCGTCCAGGTTCGCCATGCTCTACGGCACACCGGTGCCCGGTTACGCGGCTCCCGGCGACCAGACCGTGGAGCCCGGCACGCGTTTTGCCCTCGCTCTCGCCGGACTGGTCGAGGACGCCTGGCAAGCGGGCGAGTTGAGAACGGTGGAGGCGCCGCTCAACCCGGCTGTCCGCGCGGATATGGAGCGATTGCGGGGAGTGTTCGGTTTCGAGATGCCGGTGGGCAATGTCTCCCGCGCCTACGGTCTGTGGTCCGCGGTCATCGGCGCCATTCTCTTCGACGCCTTCGGCCACTACGCGGCGGATACGCTGAGCGATCCCGAAGAGTTCCTGCGTGCCCACACCAATGGCCTCGCGGACACTGTAGGTCTCTGATCGAGCCGGCCGAACTCCGTCGTTTGTGAGAGAAGCTCACCACCTCCTGGAGTTCGAAAACTCGTCTGGGCCACGCGAGACGCGGGGCGTGAGCAGTCGGCGCCGTCTACGGGCCGGGGCTCAGAGAGAGGCCGCCCTGGAGGATGCGGAGGTAGGCATCGGCCGCGGCGTCCTGTCGGTCCGCCGGATGCTCGTTGACGGCGTGGATCAGTCCGCACAGGAGCTTGAGCAGGTTCTCGCCGGTGAGAGCGGGAGCCGGCTGAATGCGTTCGAGTAGGCGGGAAGCGGCCGCGCCCAGTTCGGCCTTGGCCTGGCGCAGGGAGTCCGTCTCGTCGGTCGCGGTGATCAGGATGTCGATGAGGCCGGGCTGCGCGAGGGCGGCCGAGAGTGCCGTATGGAGGAACCCGATGAGGGCTCGGACGGGCTCCGGGTCTTGCTCCGCCTCGGTCGCCACGGCGACGAGGCCGCGTACGGAGTCCTCCAGGATGGCCTCCAGCATCGCCCGTTGGGTCGGAAAGAGCCGGTAGACCGTCCCGACCCCTACGCCGGACCGGCGCGCGAGCTCGTTGAGGGTGAGTGTGACCTCTCCGGTGGCGATGGCGCGGTGGGCCTCGTCGAAGATCCTCTGCCTGTTCCGTGCGGCGTCGGCCCGCATTCGTCCTCCCTCTCAGCGCTAGGTGGATAGGTTATCAGGTTGATGTTACGGTGAAGTGGATAACCGATCCAGTTACTCGTTGGGGGAGTAGTCATGACCGTCGTATTCGTGCACGGAGTGCCGGAGACACCGACCATCTGGAACGACATCCGGCAACGGATCGAGCGGCCGACCGTGGCCCTGCGGCTGCCCGGCTTCGGCAGCCCCCGTCCGGCCCATGTGCGAGACAAGGAGACCTACGCGGCCTGGCTCGCCGGCGAACTCCGTGCCATAGAGGGGCCGGTCGACATCGTCGGCCACGACTGGGGCGCGCACCTCACGATGCGGGTCGTCTCCGCCTACGACGTGCCGGTACGCACCTGGGTGTCCGACGTCGCCCACGGCTGGCATCCCGACTACCAGTGGCACGAGGCGGCCACCTTCTGGCAGAAAAGCCCGGAGGGTGAGGAGTCGCTCGCCGGACTGCGCAAGTCACCCACCACCAGCGGCCCCACCTTCGGCGACCTCCTCCGCCCCCGAGGCCTGGGTGCCGAACTCGCGAAAGAGATCGATGAGGTCCACGACAAGGAGATGAGCGCCGCCATCCTGGCGCTCTACCGCTCGGCCTGGCCCAACTTCCACGCCGACTGGGGCAAGGACTTCGACCGTCCCGCCGCCGCCCCGGGACTGATACTGGCCCCGACCGGTGACCCCATGGCGCAGCCCTCGCAGGACCGGGACATGGCCGAACGGCTCGGGGCCCAGCTGACGGAACTGGACGGCCTCACCCACTACTGGATGCTCCAGGACCCCGAACGGGGAGCAGACGTGCTGCGCCGCTTCTGGGCATCACTCCCCAGCTGAGGACCTCAGCCTCCCCAGATGCCGAGGCGCCCACTCGAACCTTCTCCGGTGACGGTTCGGATTTCGGCACCGTCATGGAGCGAGAGCCGGCCCTGCACCTGCCGGCCGCCGGTCTCGGTACGCGACGACCGAAACCCGGGTTCAGTCCAGTTTCAGCGTGCCCACTGTTTGGTCTCCGCTGGTCTCGCCCGTTGGCCGGAAGCCGAGCGCCAGGTAGAAGCCTGTGGGGCCATCGGGTCCGGGATGCCAGGTGGTGGTCAGGCGTGTGCCGCCTCGGCGCCGGATCTCGGTGGCTACGGACTCCACCGCGAAGCGTCCGTAGCCTCGGCCCTGCTTTCCGTCCGCGATGTTGAGACGCCAGAGTCCGGAGCGGAAGTCGGTGCCTTCGCCGGTCCAGTCGATGTGGAAGAAGGCCATGAGGAACCCGACTGTCTCGTCGCCCTCGCAGATGAGCCGGGGCCAGGCGATGCCGGGGTGGACGTATGCCTCGGCGAGCGACTTCACCACGGGTGCCACCAGGTGCTCCTGGTCGGAGCGGACCCTCAGGTTGATCGCGGCCCCGAAGTTGTCAGGGGTGATCTCTTGTAGGTGCAGCGAAATGGGCATGTCCGCACTGTAGGCAGGCACTGCAAGTGAATTTCGCGGCGTGTTATCCATGGTCAGCCGACGGGCCGCTGCATCTTGGTCCAGTTGTCGGTGCGGGGGTTCAGCGGGCTTCGCTGTGCTGCGGCAGCCTTGGCTCCCCGGCGCCGCAAGACGGACGCGGGGATATCGACGGACGATCGGCGGTCCAGCCCGGCAACAGGTCCCGCGCGTAGGCGGAGTCCGCTCGGACCTGCGTGAAGGGTGACGGGGAACGGGCAGTGCCCCTTGCCCGTACGGATGCGTCGGCGGAGCTGGTCGCGGACGAAGAGCACCACTCCGGTCCGGTTTCATCGGCGGAAGAAGCCGTCAGGCGAGGGGCCGTTGAGCGACGAACGTTGAAGCCCGGTACAACCATCCGCTCCGGCCGCGGGTCACAGCTCGTGTGAGGAAAACCGTTCTCAGGGACACGAGGGGACATCGCCTGCGCCCGCGTCGCGGCGGACCTGACCGAGAAGCGCGTGGCGGCCCTGTCGGAACGCACCAAGACGTCGACCATCTGGACCGCCCCGGACAGCGGCCTGCTGGCCCTCACGAATCCCGGAGACCGGTCGTGCTTCTGTCGCTTCTCCCGTCGCGGCAGGGACCGCGTTTCGCACTCCTGGAAACCGGCGTGACGCTGTTCGCCGCCCTCTGCTGGAGAGCGCTCGCCTTCGCGATGTACGCGGAGGGCTACGACCTCGACGAGAGCGCCCCGGTCCAGGTGACAGGCGACGACGACATCGCGGCCCTGGCGCTGCTGTTCGGGCTCTCGGTTGCGCTGACCTGGCTGCTGCGCCTGGTCCCCTGGTACCCGTTGCGCACCGCCGCAGACTCGGTCATCGCCCTGCGCCTTGTCGCGGTCGTGCTCCTGTCCGCGGTGATGTTCGTGGGCTTGCTCACCGGCATCCGCCTTCCGCTGGTGGGCTGGAGGATCTGAGTTCGGCAGTTCACCCGTGATGGTGCGAGCGCGACTGCCGCCGCCTGCGCCAGAGCGCCTGCCACGACCAGGCGTTGGCGGGGGCGCGACCGCGCCAGACCCTGCCGGCGGCGAGTGCGGACAGTCCGCCCCAAGACTCCGGTGCGTCTGGCACCGGCCTACGATCAGCGCATGAGCACTGTGCGCCGTCAGCTGGGGAGCGGCCCCCGGCCCGTACCTTCAGCGCCCACTCCGGCAGATCTCACGGGTCCCCGCCGTATCCGGGCAGCCGAAGCTGACGTCGAGTCGGTCCCGCTGTCCCGGCCCGGCGAACTGGAAGGCCTCGCGCTGTTGCGTGAGCGCGGCGTACTCGGCCCGCCTGAAGACCGGTAACCGGGTGACGTGGTCGGCTTTCGCCGGTCCGTTCCCTTCATGCGAGCCGGGCGGTCAGGGGGTCGGTTGGCCCGTGGCAGGAGGCCGGAGGCAGGAGGCCTTCCAGTTCCGGATAAGGGTTCGTCTGCAGAGGTCGATATCTCTACTCTGAGCGGAACGGGTCAGCGCGCGTTCCCGCAGGCTGCGGTGGTGTGGCAGAGCGGCCCATTGCGATCGGCGTGGGGAGGCCCCCTCAGGTCGACTGACGGAGACGGGGCGGGCCTGCCCGTATCCGTCCGCGGGTTCGAATCCCGTCGCCACCGCAGCCGCCCCGCACTTGGACTCGCGTACGGAAGTACTCACGGACCGTCCACAGAAGTTGGGCCAGAACCGTGGAGTGCAGCAACTCCGGCAACGGTATCGATAGCCGGCTCGTGCAATGGGGGCGAGATGTACCGCTGTTGGAGGTGCAAGCAGAGGCTGGGCCGATTGGCCGCGTCGAGCTGCGGTGCCCCGACAGAGACCTCGTACGCACCGTCCAGTCCTTGAGGCGGCCGACACATCCGGTCGCGGAAGTGACTGCTGGATCTGAACACTGCCCCGACCACTGGCGCCGGGGACTCGCCGTCTAGGGTCCCGGGCATGACCTCGCAGACCTATCTCTCGGAACTCTTCTCGCTGGACGGACGGGTCGCCGTGGTGACCGGCGGCAGTTCCGGTATCGGCCGCGCTATCGCCGGGGCCCTCGCACGTGCGGGGGCGAGTGTCGTGGTCGTGGCGCGCGGGGAGGAGGAGTTGGCCGCGACGGTCGGCGAGCTGGCGGCCGACGGCTGCCGGTCCGCCTGGGTGAGCGCCGACCTGGGCACGCGCGAGGGCGTGCGCGCAGCGGCCGAGCAGGCGGCGGAGGCATTCGGGGAGCCCGACATCCTCGTCAACTCCGCCGGGGTCAACCTGCGGCCCCCGATGGGTGAGCTGAGCGTGGAGGTGTGGGACACCACGATGGCGGTGAACCTGGAGGCGCCCTACCTGCTGGGACAGCGGTTCGGGCCCCGCATGGCGGAACGGGGCTTCGGGCGGATCATCCACATCACCTCCCAGCAGGCGCACAGGGCGTTCGTCCAGAGCGGCGCCTACGGCGTCTCCAAAGGGGCGTTGGAGTCACTGGCCCGTTCGCAGGCCGAGACGTGGTCGCCGTACGGCGTCACCTGCAACACCCTTGTGCCGGGCTTCGTCATGACCCCGCTCAACGCACGGCTGTCATCTGATCCTGAGAAGGTGGCGGCACTGGCCGCTCGCACCATGGTGGGGCGCAACGGTCTGGCCGATGACTTCGCGGGCGCGGCGGTGTTCCTGGCGAGCCGAGCCTCCGCCTATGTCACAGGGCAGGCGATCTTCGTCGACGGCGGGTTCTCCGTTCACTGAGCCGGCACCGGGGCGCCCGGTCACCGAGCAAGCCACTCGATAGGCCGACGGACAGGGGCGGACCGGTCCGCTCGGTGATCAAGTGGATCTCTGGGTATTCCACCTCTCTTGGGTGATCGCATACTCGACTGCGCGCAGATCGGTGCCCGGAGGCCAGTCACCGGCGTCCGCATGGAATGTACGGACGCACTGCAACCCGCCGGCAGCCATCGTCGCCCGGGAGACGTTGTTGTCCGCCGCTGTCATGGCGAAGATCCGGAGCAGCCCGAGGTCTTCGAACCCGTGCCGGATCAGCTCACGACCGGCAGAGTTCAGGATCTACGGGCGCAGGGTGTGCGGAGGCAGGGCACCTCGGCGATCGTCTCCGGGGACGGCTTGGAGCAGCGGCGCACAGTGTCGACTGGGTTGATGGAGACGGCGGCTGGCTTCGGCGAGAACGGACGGGTCGGGAGTGGCCCGTCCACCCGCTGCATTCCTCCCGGCCGACGTGGTGCAGGGTGGATGCCATGCTTGCCGATCATCAAGAGTGCGACGTGGTCGTCACGGCCGTAGCCGCCGCGGGGACCCTTGTTCACGCGGACGGGTACGAAGGTTTCATCGACCGGACCAAACACTCCTCATGGTGGTCGGACACGCCCCGCGCCGCGGTCGGCGACCGGATGCGCGCGGTGGTACTGGATGCCGCGAGGACTTCGCCGCGGTTCAGCACCCTGCCGAGCGATATACAGATGGCCCGGAGCCTGCGCCATACCGAACCGCTGGCGCGTCTCTGCCCGCCGCCCGGCGGTGGCCGAACCGTGAAGTGGGCCGCCGTGGAGGAGACGCTGGGCATCGCCCTGCCGGCCGACTACAAGCGGCTCGTCCAGAGGTATGGCGGTGGGCTCTTCGCGGGAGTGATCTGGCTGCTCGAACCGGGCTGCCCGGATGCGAGGTACGACCTGGTTGTCCAGACCGCGGAACGCGAGGAGATCCTCGCCGAGCTCTGGGAAGCGGGCGAGGAGAAGCCGTCGGAACACGTGGTCGGAGCGCCGCCGGTGTCCATGGCGAGCTTCCCGCCGAGCGTGCCCGGGAAGACGCCGAGCTCGGTGAGGTCGTGCACGAGGACGAGGGTCTCGCGCGTGTTGAGGGGTTCAGGTGGAGGCGTCCTCGATGGCGAATCGTCGCACTGTACGCAGCGTCGACTGGAGACTGTCCAGGTCGGTCGAGCCCAGAGCGAGGCGGATCGCCTGCGGTGTGTGCGTCGAGGTGGAGAACGGCTCGGCCGTGGTCACCAAGATCTGCCGGCGCGCGAGGGCGGCGGTCAGGCGATCGGCGCGTGCGTCGTCGGGCAGCGGCAGCCAAGTGAAGTAGGACGAGGGGTGGCTGACGAGTGGTAGGCCCGCCAGTTCTTGTCCGGCGAGTGACTGGCGGGTCCTGGCGTCGTCTCGTTTCTGCGCTTCCAAGCGGTCCACCGTGCCGTCCTCGAGCCAGCGGCAGGCGATCGCGGTGGTGAGGGCGGGGGTGTTCCAGGTAGTCGCCCGGATCGCGCGTTCGAGAGAGGGCACCGCAGAAGACGGGGCGACGACGAAGCCGACCCGCAGGCCGGTGGCGACGCTCTTGGACAGTCCCGAGACGTAGACGGTGATGTCCGGCGCGGTCGCGGCCAGAGGCGGTGGAGGGTCTTCGACCAGGTAGGCGTAGGAGGCATCTTCGATGATGAGCAGTCCGTGCTGTCGAGCGAGCTCGATCAGGCGGGCTCGGTCGGTTGCCGGCATGACCCAGCCCAGAGGGTTGTGCAGGGTGGGCATGGTGTAGATCGCGCGCACCGGGCGGGTCGCGCACAGCCTCTCCAGGGCATCGAGATCCGGCCCGTCGGCGGTTGCGGGTATGGGCGCCAGGTCGAGATGAAAGGCATGCGCGAGCACCTTGAAACCCGGGTAGGTGAGTGCGTCGACCGCGACGACGTCGCCGGCGTTGAGCGAGGCCATGACGGTAACGGCCAGGCCGTGCTGTGCGCCGTTGGTGATGAGGACCTGATCCGCGTCGGTGGTGATTCCTCGACGCCTCAGGTGTCGTGCGATCGAGGCTCTGTCCTGGGGACGGCCTCGGTGTGGTTGGTACCGCAGCAGCGTGTCGAGATCCCCGGAGGTGGCCACCTCTCGCAGTGTCTGCCGGAGGAGATCGGCTTGCCCGGGCAGCGACGGATAGTTGAAGTTGAGGTCGACCGCGTCCGAGGCGACGACCTGTTGATCGATGCCGTGACCGGCGGGAACCGCGATATCACGCACGAAGGTGCCGCGGCCCTGTTCCCGGCTCACCAGACCCATCGTTTCGAGCTCGGCGTACACCCGGGTCGCCGTCACCACGGCGATGCCCTCACGAGCGGCGAGCCCGCGGTGTGTCGGCAGCCGCACGCCCGCGGCGAGCCGTCCGGTACGGATGTCGGATGCGAACGCGTCGACCAGCGTTTTGTAACGCGGGGCTGCCATGCGCCGAATTGTATCCATGACAATTCTTTGACTGTCCTGTTCGTGGGTCCTTACCGTTTCGTGGGTCCTTGCCGTCAGGACCCACCCCACTCATACCGAAGGACAGCCGCCGTGCACATCGCCATCCTCACCTTCGAGGGCTACAACGAACTCGACTCCCTGATCGCGCTCGGTGTGCTCAACCGCGTCAAGACCGACGACTGGCGTGTCACCATCGCCACCCCCAGCCCCAAGGTGACGTCGATGAACGGGGTGGTCATCGAGCAGATGTCCACTCTGGAGGAGGCGTGCGCCGCCGATGCCGTCATCGTCGGGAGCGGCATCGCCACCCGCGAGGTCGTCGAAGACCCGGCGGTCATGAGCATCCTGCGCGACCTGGATTCCTCGCGCCAGCTCCTCGCGGCGCAGTGCTCCGGCGCGCTCGTGCTGGCCAGGCTCGGCCTGCTCGACGACATCCCCGCCTGCACCGACCTGATCACCAGGCCCTGGGTCGTCGCCGCGGGCGTTGAGGTGCTCGACCAGCCCTTCTACGCCAGGGACAACATCGCCACCGCCGGCGGCTGCCTGGCCTCGCACTACCTCGCCGCATGGATCATCGCCCGCCTCAAGGGCAACGACGCCGCCGACAGCGCGCTGCACTATGTCGCCCCGGTCGGCGAGAAGGAGGAGTACATCGAGCGCGCCCGGCGCAACATCACCCCGTACCTGCCCGCTCCCGCGGCCGGGTCGCCTGCAAGTCCGCCCGGTGATCCGATGGGGACTACGATCTGGCGATTTCCTGCCGGAGCTGACGGGTGAAGCGATGCAGAAGGTCCAACGTCTCTCGGAACTCGGCCCTGCGATCGTCCCTGCCGTCGGCGGGCCGGGTGCTCCAGACCCGACGCGCGAGAGCATCGGCGAGGTCGACGGTGTCGCCGGCACAGAGCAGATAGAGGGCTGAGCGTGCTTCCTGCATCCGGTTCGCCAACTCATTGGCTCCGGGACCGTCGTCGCTCAGCTGTGCTTCCTTGAGGTAGTCCAGTAGCTGAACCACGGCCGTGTTGAAGCCGATTCCGGCTTTGAGTTTCTGTTCGCGAAGCCACATGTGGTCCTGTCGGCGCGCGGTGAACCACGAACCGAACAGGACCCCTACGAGGCCGATAGCGGCCCCGATGGCGACGGACAGGATGTCCCCACGGACGGTTCCCCCCGGACGTCAGCGATGTCAGTGATGTCAGGCTACAGAGGCCGTCGGAGCCGCCGCACTCGGTGAGCGCGGTCACCTACCAAGAGCTTCGCTGATCCGTGGCGTTGGAGGTCGAGTTTGCCTTTGAGGGAGTCGTTGACCTACTCGATGAGCCGGCGGACGGGTTTGAGCAGGTGTGCCCCGGGCCGGGCCTGGAGGTTTCGGTAGCTCGGCCGTAACAGGGTGGCCTTGGGGCCGTCGATGTCACGGCGCACGGTGCGCGAGGTGATGCCAGGACGGCCGCAAGGTTCGGTTCCTCGTTCTCAGCGCAGTTGCTCGGCCAGTCCGATGATGATGCCCTCCGGGCCGCGGACGTAGCAGAGCAGATAGCTGTCCTCGAACCGGGCGATCTCGCCGACGAGTTCGGCGCCGTGGGGGCGCAGGCGGGCAACGGTGTCCTCGATGTCGTCGACGGCGAACATGACGCGGTGCGTGCCCAGAATGTTGTGCGGCCGGTTGCGCGGCCCCGTGCTGATCGCCGTGGGGCTGCGGTACTTCGCCAGTTCGAGCCGACTGTGACCGTCCGGGGTCCGGACCATCGCGATGTCACAGTGGACGCCGTCGAGTCCGGTGCACTGGTCGGCGAAGAGGCCCTCGACCTCCGCCCTGCCCTCCAGCTCCATACCGAGTTCCACGAAGAACGCGATGGCGGCATCCATGTCCTCGACGACGATGCCGACGTTGTCCATCCGCTGAATCGCCATGCTGGTTTCTCCTTCTTCCTCTTCTTCCTCGTGCGGCCGGTGGTGGCCGCTGATGTCCCTGGGACGGAGCCGGTGGCACGTTCTCGACATCCGCGGACCGCCGGACTCCGAAAATTCTGGATCGCGCCTCAGCATCGCTACAGCAGACCCGCGAGCCGGGCGCCACCACCGAGGGTGAGTGTGGCGCAGGTGGCCCCTCCCATGAAGACGATCAGCCGCAGCGTGCCGTCGTGTCGGCGGGCGGTGCAGGGGCCGGGCGTTCTGCTCGGCGGTCAGTCGGGAACGCCGGCCCGGTCAAGGACAGCGGCCATCTCGTCCTCGGGGAGCGCCGGGTTGGCTCCCGCGCTGGAGGCCAGTTCAGGGACATGAAGCGCCTCACGGAGCCGGTGGAACGGGAGGCGCGGATCACCGGCCGCCGCCTGGCGTGTCCAGACCGCGGGGTCATGGCTGAGCCGTTCGATCAGCGTGGGCGAGGCGGCCGGATCCCGGACGGCCAGCCGGCGGTAGTTGCCGTCCGGGTGGTCCGCGTAGCGCGCGGCGAGACCCTCGCGGGGAAAGCGGGGGTGCGTCTCCGCCATCCAGGCGGAGAACGTGCCACCGAGCCGCGCGTACACACGCATCAGGACCTCCTCCGGGGTAACGGGGTGGTACATGCCCAGGAGGTCCTCCACCAGCGGGTCCTCGGTGCGTGCGAGCAGGTGCATGAGGTCGGGTGGCAGGTGGGGGCTCTGGGCGACGGTGCGCCGGAGCAGCGGGTGGGCGGAGGTCGCGGCCCGTCGCAGCACCTCGGGGTCGGCGAGGCCGTCCCGTACCCACTCCACGTCCCCCCTGGCGAAGGCCTCCACTGTGAAGTCGATCGACATGCGTCGTGTCTCGTCCAGTTCCGGCCTGAGGGAGACCGCGAGCCGTACGGCCTCCTCGGGGTCGACGGCGAGCCGCTCCACGAGGTCGGTGGGCAGCGACGGGTTCTCGGCGAGGGCGGCCAGGTGCGTCCGCTCGGCGACGCACCGTTCGGCGTCGGCGCGGTGGAGGAGCCCACGTCGCAGCGCCTCGGCGGCGGACTTCGGATCGCGGAGGAGTTCGGCGGTGACGCGTGCGTCCCCCCGGCACTCCCTCAGCGCGGCGGCCTGCCGCACCTCGGGGTCGGGGTCGGCAAGCAGCGCCGACCGCTCGCCCGGCGGCAGTCTCTCCCACGCGCGCACCGCGCTCCGGCGCGCCGCCGGGTCGCGGTGCGTGGCCAGCGAGGCCAAGAACGACGGCACCAGATGGGGCGAGTCCAGCAGGGCCGCCCGTACGGAACGGTCGGGGTCGTCGAGCAGGCGGGCGCACACGTCGTCCGGCAGCGGCGCGACCGTCGTACGCGGGTCGCGCCACTCGGGTCCGTACGCGAGAGCGGCCCGCACCTCGGCGGAGGGGTCGTCCGCGAGCCGGGCCCGCTGCGCGGGCTCGGCCCTGGCGCTCATCGCGAAGTCGATCCGCGCGCCAGGATTCGGGTGTGCCAGGATCACCGCGACGGCCGGCTCGGGAAGTCCGGCCCGCTGGAGGGCGTGACGGGGCGGGCCGTCACCGCCGCCGTCGAAGGCGAGCAAGCGCAGCAGCAGCGGTGTCGGCAGCGCCGCGTTGCGGGCGACTCCGTCCAGCGCGGACATGTGGAACGCGACCATGATTCCCCTACCCCTTATCCCTGTGTCTTCGTCGGCTGTGTCTCCGTCGGCTGGTCCGCGACCATGATCACCCCACGCCCGTCAGGCCGTCCGGCGGTCGGCCGGTCATGACCGGCCGGACAGCACCGAGTTGGCGAGCTGAGCGTTGCGGCTGGTGGGCGGGTTGACCTCTGTGTGGCGACGGTGCCTGCGGATGTCGTTGCGAGCGGTGCATAGGATCGCCGGCATGACACTGCGACCTGTCCTGGTGAACATAAAGGCGCTTGACGACTCGGCGGTCGGCCGGTTCTGGGCGGGGGCGCTCGGCTGGAGCGTCGCCGGTGAGGGGTCGGGCGCGACCGCCGCCGAACCCGTCGGCTTCGACTGGCTGGACCCGGTCGGTGTCTGCGTTGACGTCGTTGCCGTTCCGGAACCCAAGACGACGACAAAGAACCGTGTGCACCTCGATCTCGCCACCACCTCCGCGGCCCATCAGACGGAGTTGGTCACACGTCTGAAGGCTCTCGGTGCGAAGCCTGCCCACGTGGGCCAGGGCGATGTGCCGTGGATGGTCCTTGCCGACCCGGAGGGCAATGAGTTCTGCGTGCTGGAGCCTCGGGAGATCTACCGGGACACCGGGCCGATCGCCCGGGTGGTGGTCGACTGCGCGGATCCGCGGGCCATGGCCCGGTTCTGGGACGAGGCGATGGACTGGACCCTGCACGAGGTGACCGACGACCATGCCGTGTGGCGGTCCGCCAAGGGGGTCGGCCCGTATCTTGAGTTCCTCCGCTCGCCCGATGTGAAGACTGTGCCGGACCGCGTCCATCTTGACCTGGTGCCGGAGCCCGGTGACGACAAAGCAGCGGAGGTGGCCCGGCTGGGGTCTCTCGGTGCGACCGATCTCGACGTCGGCCAGGGCGACGTCCCGTGGACGTGTCTTGCCGACCCGGAGGGCCACGAGTTCTGTGTCCTCGCCCGGTCCTGACGCGGAGCCTTGTCCACACCCCGACACCTGAACCTCGTGTGCTCATGCGCCACCACTCCGGGTGGGCGGGTTGCGGAGTCCCGGTCGATCCGGGCGGCGAGAGCTTGTGTGTCGGGTCGCGATCAGCTCGCTCGCCAACCACACCGCTCAACTCTCCGACGGGAGTGCTCAGTCACAACTGCTCGTCGCGGTGGATGGAGTGTCCTTCGGGCGGAGCAGGGACGCAGCTCGCTGTCCCGGCGACGTGCCCCCGCTCCGGGGCTTATCGGGGGGTCAGCACACAGAACTCGTGACCGTCGGGGTCGGCCATCACCACCCAGTTGACGTCCCCTTGGCCTATGTCGATGCGCGTTGCCCCGAGGGAGGCGAGCCGGTCGACCTCCGTCTGCTGGTCACTGCCGGCCGGTGGAGCGAGGTCGAAGTGCAGCCGTTCCTTCCCCGTCTTCGGCATCAGGGGTGGACCACCCCACGTGACCTTCGGACCACCGTGCGGTGAGCGGATCGCGGTCTCCTGGTCCTGGTCCCAGACCAACGGCCAGCCCAGCGCTCGGCTCCAGAAGTACCCGGTCTCCTGCGAACCATCGCCCGCCAGCGCTCCGATGAATCCGCACTCGGCGAGGAAGCTGTTACCCGGCTCGATGACACAGAACTCATTGCCCTCGGGGTCGGCGAGCACCACATGTCCCTCCTCCGGGCGTTGGCCGATGTCGATGTGCCGGGCGCCGCGTTGGATCGCCCTCTCCACCACCTGTTTCTGGTCGTCGAGGGACGTGCTCGTCAGATCGAAGTGCATGTGGTTCTGGCCTGTCTTCCGCTCCTGGG
The DNA here is from genome assembly GCF_004151105.1 of Streptomyces sp. L-9-10. Classification (GTDB taxonomy): domain Bacteria; phylum Actinomycetota; class Actinomycetes; order Streptomycetales; family Streptomycetaceae; genus Streptomyces. Next base: position 78,002 of record NZ_PHRF01000146.1, on the reverse strand, counting down.
TCGGGAGGAAGCGGAGCCGGAACCCGGTGTCATCGCTGGGAAGCAGTGTGATGCCGTCGGAGGTGTCATCGGACGTCTCCCAGCAGAGAAAGTCCGCCCAGAAGCGCGCGAGACGGAGCGGGTCGTACGCATCGAAGCAGAGCGCGTGCAGGTGAGAAGTCATCCGTAGATCTCCCGGTAGGGGCAGGCGGGTCGTGCTGGAGCCTGCCCAGCCGTTGCCACCCGGTCAACTGATTAAGCCCCGCGCTCGTCTGCCGTCGAGCACGCTCGAAACGGGAGTCCGTATACGCCCTCACAAGTTCGCGAAGAGGCCGTCGAGCGGGGCCGGTGTCCGGTCCGGGTGCGAGGGGCCTCCACAAGGAGACGGCCGTAGCGGATCTTGCGGCCCTTCTTTGTGCCGAGGAAGCGCCTCACCTGCTGATGCCGACGCCGGTCGTGCTGTGCGGGCTGGCGCTGGAAGGTCTGCCAGGCGCGGAAGTCGCCCTCGGCGCGGAGGATTTCCTCGACTCCTGCCGTGCCGAGCGCGCGGATGAGTTCGTCCTCCAGATCCGCGGTGCATACGTAGATGTCCTGGAGCGGTGCCTGGGCCCGTGTCAGGCCGCGCTTGTAGAAGCCCTGTTCGCCCTCGTCACAGAGTCCTGTCGCGCAGACCGAGGCCGGTTGGCCCGAGGAGGCCGGCATAGCGGCCGACGCTCATCGCCCCGCCCATCGGCACGACACATACTCCCCCGGCGGCCAGGTCCCGGCCACGTCGGGCGGCCAGCGCCACAATGGCCGCGAGATCGCTCAGCCCTTCCAGGAGTACCGCGGTCCGTGCCGCCAGGCTTTCCGCCAGATCGCGCGCCGGCCCGTCGGGACCGCCCGTCGCCCGGCTGGTGACCGCATCCTGGAACGCTCTCATGTCCGCCATGGGGCGAGTCGGCCCGTCCACCGGTGGCACGGCACGGGATTGTTCGACGGCCTCAGGGGCTGTGACGGTCCTCAGGCCCGGTCAGCACCACCCCAAAGCGGAGTGTGATCCGCTACACCGCTCGGCCGGACACAACCTGCGCCACTGACAACTGGGCACCAAGCCACCTCGGCTGCTGGTTCCGCTTGACATGGTGCAGAGAAGGTTCCTGACTGGATGGGGAGGCGACCCGGTTCGACAGACTTGCGGTTCGGTTCGAGGCGACGGTTCGGGTCGCGGCGATTCGTCAGTGGCTGTGAACCCTCGGTCTGCCGTCGTGTGGATGCCCCGGCAGGAAAGGACGGGCCTGGGGTTATTGCGGAGGAAGGGCGCGTTTCCTGGCATTGGCGCGGGCGGTGTGGATGGGGTTGCACCTTCCGTAGCGGCATGTGGTCCTGTGGACCTACGTCCCGGTCCCTTGAGGAAAGGTCCCTGCTCATGCATTCGTCCTTCATGCCACCCCGCCAGGTCAAGATCGGTGACGCGGCGGCCTTCGTCGGCAGCACGCCGCGGGCGATTCGCCATTACCACGAGATCGGCCTGCTCCCCGAGCCTGAGCGGGGCGGCGATGACCGCCGCCGCTACGGGTACGAGGACATGATCCGCCTGCTGTGGATTCGCAAGATGGCCGACGCCGGGATCGCCCTGGACGACATCCGTGACGCCTTTACCCCCGGCACGGCTTCCGCCGGTGCGGACAGCGCAGACGGTGCCGGTGCGGACAGCGCAGACGGTATCGCGGGCATCCTGGAGCGGTTGGAGGAAACGCTCGCCGAGCAGGAGGCGGAATTGCGGCGGCAGCGGACCGCCGTGCAGCGGATGCGCACCGAAGGCAGCCGGATGGGCCTGCTCTCCGACTTCGTCACCGACCGCCTCAAGAGCCTGCCCGAGGGCTCCCTGCGTCAGGCGGACCTGGACAGTCTGCTGGTCACCGAGCGGATCTTCGGCCCGCTCGGTGCGGCCGTCCAGGCCACCCGCTTCGTCGTCCTGGCCACGCATCCCACTCTGCGGGAGGACTCCGACCGCATCGATGACGCCGAGGATGCACTCGATGACAGCGTCGCCGTCGACGATCCGCGGGTGGTTCAAGTGGCCGTCGAGCGGCACGCCTTCGAGAACGCCCTGCATGCCGTCATCGAGGAGTCCGGCCTGGGGAAGGACGACGATGCCCTCTTCGACGCCTGGGACACTTTGCACCCCGCTGCCGCCGATGACGGCGAGGACGAGACCGACCTCAGCTCCGGCAGGCGGGAGGCTGACTCCATGAGCGCGTTCGAAGCCATCGGCAAGATGCCCTACGACTTCTCCCCGGCCCGCCTGCGCTGTATGGAACTGGCCGAAGACCTCTCCGCCCAAGACTCACCCGGGACCTGAAACACGGCCTGAGCCCAGCTGGGGTGGGCGCCCCTCGTTGTCCGCCCTAGCCTGGTCCATGAAGAAGGCTCCTTCGTGGGAGACCGGATTCACCACCGTCGGCGGCCTCCTGTGACAGCAGAGGGCCGCCGCCTTGTCAGGCAGCGGCCCGCGGTCGCCCTGGCTGCCCCATGGTCGACCCGAGAGCCTTCTCAGACAAAGCCACGCGCCCACCGCATGCCGAATGGCGGGCCACCCAACTCTGCCTCGGGACAAGCCACTTCTTGCCTTGACCAGCGTCTTCCTTTGAGCTGGACGAGAGGCATTGCCCTCCGCGCAGTGTGGATCATGGTGGGAACCCTCGGAGTCCTCAGCAGCTGTGGATGACCTCGAGAACCACACCGATTCATCTGCTACGAGGCACTTCGTGTCCAAGTCGGCGGCGAAGTCGGCTACGGGGGGACCGAGTTGCTCGCCGCAGACCGAGGTCGTCGTCGGGGACGATGGTTTCATCGGAGCGATGGAGCACAACGCCTGCTCTGCGTGCAGCGACTCCGTGACCGACGCGCCCATGCCAGAGTCCACATACGATCCGCAGCGAACTCTGACCCATACAGGCCTGTCCGGCGGATCAGCGTCGTGGCCCCAGCCGTTGCCACGGACGGTTGTTATCGGGCCGGCGCTCTGTCCGTGAGGTCGTAGCCGCCCTTGATCACCTCGGCGTCGGCGGCCGGCGTCATGCACGTGCTCAGCAGCGGCTCGCCGTCCTCGGTGCCTCCGGAGAGCCCGATGCGGCTGGGACCGCTGCCCTTGCCCTCTGCCACGTAGAAGCTGATCCCCATGCGGACATGCCGCTTCAGGTAGTCGTCCCAGGCACCGGCGTTCCCTCCGGTGCGCACGAGGCGCCCGGTCACGGTGGCGGTGGGGCCACCGCTGGTCAGGCAATCGACCTTGAAGTCACCCCAGTTGACCAGCTCGGGCTCCCCGTTGGCGGCCGGCATCCGGTGGTAGATGCGGAAGGTGCCGCCCTCTTAGGCCGACCGACCGACCGACCGGCCGGCACGGCACCGGTGCCGCTGCGTCGTCGGAGGGTGTGGTGATGACCCCACCGTAAACAGTTCCGCAGCGGTGGGAACGGGAAGGCGACAGCCCGTGAGCACTGCTGGACCTGCCATGTCCGGCGACCCGGAGCGCTCATCGCGTACGTACGTCGCTGCCGACCGCCACGGGGAGCTTGGTGACGGGCCTGAACCGCCCGAACAGCGACTCCCGGAGCGCCGCGCGTCCTACGGTGTCCGTCGGCGTCGGCCCCGACGAACCCTTCGACAGCGACACCGCGAACCGTGCCTTGCTGAAGGACGGTTGGCAGGTCGCCCGTCCCTGGACGAAGACACCACCGTCGGAGGAAGCCCCGTACACCGCGACCGTCACCCCAGCCCGAACCATGTGCTTCCGGTTCGGCCCGCTGCCGGGTGGGCAACTCGTCTGCTGGAGACCGGTGTATGCGGAGCTCCAGGAGGCCGCCGTCGGCCGGCATCCGGCCTCTCATCGCCCGGGAGCAGGCCATGGCCGTTCCCCGGCTTCGAGGACGCCATCACCGCGTGCCCGGCCCCCGATCCCTGCTGACCGATTCACCGCGAAGGAGCTGATCACCGCATGGTGACCCTGCGCGCCCTGGGCCCCGACGACGCCCCAGCCCTCACCCGCATCTACCGCGGGGCCTCCATCCGGCACACCACCGGCAAACCTCTCACCCTTGACCAGGCCCACGAGAAGATCCGCACCGCCCTCGCCCGAGCAACCGAAACCCCGCGCGCGCAGTGGAGCTGGGGCATCCTCGACGAAGCCGGCCTGATCGGTCTGATCGCCCTGCGACGACGAACCCGGTCCATGGGCACCATCAGCTACATCCTCAGGGAAGACAGCTGGGGCCACGGCTATGCCACCGACGCTGCCAACCAGGTCGTCTCCGTCGCCTTCACCACCGCCGGTCTCAACCGGCTGGAGGCCATGCACCACCCCGACAACCCAGCCTCCGGCCGCGTCCTGATCAAAGCCGGATTCACCCACGTCGGCACGTCCGACCGCCACAGCGACGACGGAACCGCCATTTCCTACGAGCTGTACGCCATGGAGCACGACAGCACCTGAGGACAGCGACCACGCGGAGGGTCCGTGCCGCCTTCCCGTACGGACCCTCCGCACGTCCCACGCGGCTACGCCGTAGCCCACTCCAGCCGGGGAGAGGCGAGTCGTGCCGATCCCCCGCCACGAGGGCCTCGAGCTGACCATGCGGCATCGTCTACGACGCGCGAGAAGGTCACGTTCTCAAACCGGGCCGGGCCTGACGTGGGCCCTCTACCGCCGCGCCCACGACCGGGTGAATGCGGGAGGCGCCGCGTGCGGGGTATTTGGCTGGGCGGCTGGACACCCGGCCCGGCCGGGGCCGCCGGTAGCGGCGGGGGACTCTTTCGAGGGGAATGGTGGACACAATGGGCGGTCTGAAGAGGGCCTGGGTGGCAGCGGCTGCGGCCGTGGCGTTCCGGCCGGTGCCCTCGGTGGCGTTCCGGCCGGTGCCCAGGCTCCGTTCTTTCGCCAGTTCCAGAATCAGGCGAACCTGCAGTATCTGGCCGGGACCGCCAAGGACGGCTTGTTCACCGAGGCCCGCGTGCTGGATGCGTGGCGACTGAAGCCGATGGCGGGAACCGGAGGGGTCGTGTACCAGATCCAACGGGACGGGACCGACAACTGCCTCAAGGCGGTGGCCGCCGACAAGGCCGAACTGGTGCCCTGCACGGCCAACCCCGGTAAGCCGCAGAGGTGGAAACTGAACGCCACGCCGGGCGGGGAGACCCTGATCGAGAGCAGGATGTACCCGGGGCAGGTGCTTACCGCCTTCCCTTCCGACTGGTTGAGCACGGTCGGGCTCGCGGTCAACAAGGAACGCGGCCGTCACTACTGGCGCGTCATCGACAGTCAGTAGCCACATCCCGAAGCCCGCGCGAAGCAGCAGTCCCGGTCGAGGCAGCCGGTTCTCCCGCTTCCGCGCCTGACCCGGGCAAGCCCAAGGTGCTCCTGGGCAGGCCCGCGCGTGGTGGCTTGCCCAGGGTCCGGGATCGCGTTGAGCTGCTGCCGTGCCGGGTGTCCCGGCCGGGATGGAGGAGGAGACGGTGCATGCATTCGAGGCAGGGCGAACGGTCGTGCGGCGCGATGTGCACCGCAGCGGCCGGGTGTGGACCGAACTGGCCCTGCGCGTCGTCGCCGACACCGACCAGGCGCTGGTGACCGCGTGCACGCCAGGAGCGGAGGCCCGGTGGCCCGCCCTGTACGCGAAGGCCCGCGCGGACGGGGAGCGTTCGGTGCGCACGGAGGCGTTCGAGGCGATGGCGAGTGGCCGGTGGGAGCTGGCGGCCACGGTGTGGCAGGAGACCGACCTGCTGCTGTGGAAGCCGCCGGCGGCCTGGTTCAGCATCAACGCCTTCTTCGTCCCCGACGGTGAGGGGCGCCGGCTGCGGAACTGGTACGTGAACTTCGAGCACCCCACCCGTCGCCGCGAGGCCGGGTTCGACACCTTCGACCTCACCGTCGACCTGGTCGTCACGCCCGACCTCACCCGCTGGGAGTGGAAGGACGAGGACGAGTACGCGCACGTGCGGCGTCTCGGCATCGTCTCCGACGCCGAGCACCGGGCCGTCGACGATGCCCGCGCCCAGGTCCTGGCGATGCTCGACGACCGCGCCGGTGTCTTCGCGCACGCGCAGCGGTGGGCTGCCTGGAAGTGGGAGCCGGCCTGGCCCACACCGCGTCTGCCCCGGCCCACGGCGGACGGGTGAGCAGAGCGCAGCGCATGGACGGTTCCTGCCGCGCTGTAGGGTCGCTTCCCCACTGTCCCTTTCTCGTTGACGGTGGCCTTTGTCCGGCCCAAGGGACAGCGCGGTGGGACGAACTCGTTGTCCGGCGACAAGGCTGCGGGCGCAGCGGCTGCGGCCACGTCTCATCGAGGTCCGCCAGGGCGTCGACTCGGTCGGCACGTGCCGCTCTCAGCGAATACCGTTCTTGGCCAGCTGGTTCAGCAGAGCCTCCACCAGGGGTGGCTTCACGCCCGGCGCCAGGAACGCCAGGGGCCTGAGGCCGTGCCGTGCGATCTCGACCCGGTGGAAGGTCATGAAGACGGACGCGCCGCTGAGCCGGTTCAGTTCGGTCACCTCGCTCCACGCCACCGCGTCCTGCACGCCGCCGAACAGATTGGTGACGACCAGGCCGTCCGTGTAGAGCTAGCACCGCCTCAGTCCGAATCTGGCGGACGTACGACGCCATGCCAGCATGAGGCCGAACAGGACGACCACCACCGCTGTCATGACGGCGCCCTTGGCGAACGCCGCCGGGGGCGTGATGGCTATCAAGCAGACGATGATGACGACGTACAACATCACGCCGACCCGCCGCGCCATCTGCGCCAGGCCGCCTCCCACCCCCGCTATGGGATAACTGCCGAGCTTCTCGCCGAGGCCGAGCCCGCCCACACCCTGTCGCACGATGAATCGTCTCCCCTGGAGCACAGCCATGATCTCCCCATCGATTCGGACCGGCCATCAGCCATCAAGGTGCGGCTGACGGGACGGCAGCAGCAGCGGTAACGGCATCACCGGATTCGAGGGGCTGAGAGAAAGTCCCAGCCGCGTTTCACACAGAGCCACGCCGGTCACGGCCGGGCCGGCGCCGTGTCCCCATGATGAGCCGCGTCCGCATGATGAGTTGAGCGAGCAGACGGGTGCGGGGGACCATCTGCCCGACCTCGACGTACTCGCTGTCCGCGTGAGCTCCACCGCCCACGGCGCCCAGGCCGTCCAGCGTCGGACAGCCCGCAGCCGCGGTGTAGTTGCCGTCCGAGGCACCGCCGACGGCGATCCCCCGCAGCGGTTCCTGGCCCAGTTCCGCAGCGATCTGGGAGGCGAGGGCGAACAGCTCGGCGGAGGACTCCGGCTCCATGGGCGGCCGTTGGCTGCCGCCCAGCACCTCCAGCCGGGCGCCGGGCGCCCGCGGTGTGAGCCCCCGCATGAGCGCGTCGATCCGGTCCTGCGCCACCGCGGTCGGCACGCGCACGTCCACCGACACCCGCGCCAGCGCGGGCACCGTGTTGCGCGCACTGCCGGCCGACAGCAGGGTGGGCGTGACGGTCGCGGAGCCCAGGACGGAGTCGGCGCCGTCGACGTCACCCATCGCGGCCCCGAGACCGGCGATGGACAGCACCTGGTGAGCGGCCTCGACCGCGGCGTTGATCCCCTTTCGCGGTTCGAGACCCGCGTGCGCCGCCCTGCCGTGCACGACGACCTCGTACCGCGAAGTGCCCTTGCGGGCGGTCTTGAGCGCACCCTCCTCGTTCGCGGACGCTTCCAGGACAAAGGCGGCCGCGCACCCTCGCACGGAGTCCTCGATCAGCTGCCGGGAGGTCGCCGAGCCGACCTCCTCGTCCCCGTTGACCAGTACGCCCACCCCGTCCAGGGACGGGAGCGAGGCCAGGGCATGGAACATCTGCACCAGGCCCGCCTTCATGTCCAGGACCCCGGGGCCGCGGGCGATCCCGTCGGCCACCGACCAGGGGTGGCTCTCGATCGAGCCCATGGGCCACACCGTGTCGTGGTGTCCCACCAGCAAGACCCGCGGGGTGCCGAACGTCCACCGCAGATGGGTCACACCGTCGATCACCATCGTCTCCGGCCCGGTTCCCAACAGCCTCCTCCCGAGTGCGCCCACGACCTCGGCGCTTCGCGCCACCGCCGCGTGGTCGGCCGAGAAGGACTCGCAGCGCACGAGTTCCTCCAGATCGGCCAGCATCGCCGGCAGCGTGACAGCGGCTCCCCGGGTCATCGGTCCCGTCCCATGCCAACTCCCCGGCGTGCTTCCCGTCGTGACGACACATTTCCCCCTCGGTCTTCATGGGCAGCGGTGCGGCGGGGCCGTTCCCCCTGCGAAGTCCCGCCGTGTGAACGACGTTAGGGCGGGCCAAGGCATTCCACCAGCGACTGGATTGCATAGGATCCATGCAGCTGGAGAATGGGTCGTGGGTCGTGGGTCGTGGGTCGTGGGACGACTGGCGGCGCCCGGGGGATCGTGAAGGGGGAGGGACGTGTTCGAGGTCGACGCGCTTCGGCTGCTCGTGGCCGTTGCAGAGACCGGATCGTTCACCAAGGCGGCGGTCCGGCTCAACTACACGCAGTCCGCGGTGTCCCGGCGTATCGCCGCGCTGGAACAGCAGGCCGGCGGACCGCTGTTCGAACGGCTCCCTCGGGGCGTACGGCTCAATCCCGCCGGCCGTACGCTGCACCGGCACGCCATGGAGGTGCTCGACCGGCTCTCGCGGGCGGCACGGGAGCTGGCCGCGCTCAATGCGGGGAACGGCGGACTGCTGCACACGGGAGCCTTCGCCACCGCCAACATCTCGCTCGTGCCCACCGCCCTGCGGGCACTCCAGCACGCCAGGCCGGATGTCGAGGTCATCGCGGTCGAGGGCACGACCGACACGCTGATGGAACGCCTCGCGGACGGGGCATTGGACCTCGCTGTCGTCAGCGACTACCCGTCCGGTCTGCCGTCGGCCGACGGTGTCACGACGACCGAGCTGTGCGAGGACGAACTGTTCGTGGCCCTCCCGCGCGCGCACCGCCTGGCCGGAGCCCTGACGGTCGACCTGCGTGAACTGCACGACGAGGCATGGCTTCACAGCGCGTACGGCGACCGTCCTACGATGCTCGCCGACGCCTGCGCACGGGCGGGCTTCACCCCCAGGAAGATCATCCGGATCGCGGAATGGTCCGCCAAGTTCGGCTACGCGGCCGCCGGACTGGGGGTGGCGCTGGTCCCCTCGCTAGCCGCACGGGCGGTCCCCGACGAACTCGTCCTGTGCCGCCTCACCGACCCGGCCCTGCGCCGGACCGTCCATGTGGCGCTGCCCGCTGCCCCACTACCGGCGGCACTGACACTGCGGGATCTGCTGCACGACGCCGTCGACTGAACCAACGGATCCAGGCCGCCGCGGCCTCCCCCCTCTCGTGACGACACCGGGGCAGGGGCGGCGGGCGAGGACGTCGTCGATGGGGGAGGCGTCGGCGACCCAGGTCGCGGCGGTGGGCGCGATGAAGCCGAGCACGGACCGGATGTCGTCCGTACGTCCGTCGGTGGCAGTGTGATTGGCCCGGGGCGAGCGGCATCGCCGTGATCGAGGGCGCCTATCGGCGTGTCAGTCCGTGACGGTCGGCCCAAGCGGTGATCGCTGCGGCCAGTTCCTCGGGACGGTCCTCCGGGGAGTGGTGGCCGGCCGGGCCGTGGCGGGAGACCTCCAGGCCCGCGATGTGCTCCTCGCACCAAGCCACGGCTCCTTGGTCGGTCATGGCACCGGGGCCCGGCTCGAACGCGGCGAGGAGTTTGGGGACTCCGGGGCTGGCGGCCAGCCAGGCGTCGTAGCGTTCGACACGGGCCACGACGTCGGCGGGCTCGGCGTCCAGCGGCATCATGCGCGTCCACGCCAGTACCGGGCGGCGGCTGTGCGGGGTCGGGAAGGGGCGATGGTAGATCTCCAGGTCAACGGGGTCGAGTGGGGTGGCGAGCGTGTCCGGGAGCCCCTGGATGAACAGCGACTTCTCCAGGATCATCTCCTCACCTACCCCAGGGGTACGCAGGAGGGCGAACAACTTCCTTCCGGCCGCTGGGAATTCGTCGCCGACCAGCGGTTTGATGATGGTCTCGGTGAAGGCGAGGCCGCGGACGCGGCCCGGGAGGCGCGCGGCGCGGTCGAAGGCGAGCGCGCCGCCCCAGTCGTGGCCGACGAGCACGGCCTCGGCAAGACCGAGGGCATCGAACCATGCGTCGAGGTAGCGGGCGTGGTCGTCGAAGGAGTAGGCGAGGTCGGGCTTGCCGGAGTCGCCCATGCCGATGAGGTCGGGGGCCAGAAGTCGGCGGCCGGGCGCAGCCACGCCCGGCAGGACGTTCCGCCACAGGTGGGAGGAGGTGGGGTTGCCATGGAGGAAGACGAACGGCAGCCCGTCGGGGTCGCCGGACTCGCGGTAGTGGAGGGTGGAGTCGAGGACGGGGAGGGTGGGCATCGCGGTGTCACGTCGCTTTCGTACAGGGGGATGATCAGAGATTGAGGCTCAGGACGCGTTCGACGGAGATCTCGACGACGACCATGTCCGGCGGGGTGGGCGGGGCCGCGTGGTAGCGGGCGGCGTAGCGGCGGACCGCTTCGGCCAGGCGTGCGGGGTCGTCGGTGACGGCGGCCCGGCCTTCGAGGGTGACCCAGCGGAAGCCGTCCGCCTGGCAGAGCGCGACGCGGGCCGCCGGGCCGCCCGCCGCCACATTCAGGGCCTTGCGGGCCCCGGCCCTGGTGGTCACCCGGGCAAGGCCGGTGGCCGCGTCGAAAGTGAAGCGGACGGGGGTGACGTGCGGGGTGCCGTCGGAACGAAGCGTGGTGAGGGTGGCTGTGTGGAGGCGGGCGAGGAACGTCCGTGTGCCGAGGGGGAGTTCGACGGTGGCCCGGCTCACCTCTTCTTCACGCCCTCGTTCCAGATCAGCTTGGCGATGTTCGGCTTCACGGCCGTGGTGATGACGCCCATGGCCGTGCGGCTGTACCGCTCCTCCTCCAGCTCGCGCAGCATGCTCGCGGCGAGATCCACGCGGGCGGTGAAGACCCCGTCGGCGCTGGTCTCGGCGGTGCGGTAGTCCGTGATGGCGGAGTGCTCGAAGAGGCCCGAGGGCCGCACGAGGGTCCAGTCGAGGTCCGTCCGACGGATCACGCCCTCCATACGGCGCATGTCCTCGTGGAGGGTGCGGCCGAGGCGTCGGTTCACCAGGGGGTCGAGCACGTGGTTGAAGAAGTGCGCTCCGGTGGGCCGCCAGTTCGGGTCGGCGATGCTGGAGCTGACGGTGAGCAGCCGTGTGATGCCGTGGCGGGCCATGGCCCCGGTGATGGCGGTGGCGCTCGCCGAGTACGTGGTGACGGTCTCCTTGCTGAAGCGCGCGCCCAGCGCGGAGAGCACGGCGTCCGTCCCGCCGATCGCGGCGTCGACGGCCGCCGGATCGGTGGCGTCGGCGACGGCCACGGTGAGGCCCGCCCGCGCGGGGAGGGAGCCGGGACGGCGGGTCACGGCGACGACCTCGTGGCCGGCCGCGAGGGCCTGGCCGGTGAGGTGGCGGCCGGTCGGTCCGTTGGCGCCGAAGACTGCGATACGCATGATGTCGGGGCATCCCTTCGAGTGGTGTGCGGAACGCCCTTGACCTTGCCGATCACGAAATGCAGGCTCAACGCTGATGAATAACGCCGCCCCTGCCCCCGCCCGTACCCGAGGCCGCCCACGAGGCAAGCCGCCGACCCGCGAGTCGCTCGTCTCTGCCGCCCGCACACTGTTCCTGGAGCGCGGCTACCGGCGCACCACCCTGCGCGCGGTGGCCGGGGCCGCCGGGGTCGACCCGGCGCTCATCGCGTACCACTTCGGCTCGAAGAAGGGCCTGTTCGCGGACGTGATGCAGTTCCAGTGCGCCAACGCGCTGGCGGTGGACGACGTCCTCGGCGGCGACCCGGCCACCCTCCCCGACCGTCTGATCGACGCGGTGACGGACCTGTGGGAGGACGCCGACTTCCGCCGGCTCACCGCCCAGGGCGACGAGGCCGCCGAGGTGATCCGCGAATACCTGGAACACGAACTGCTGGCCCGGCTTGTTGAATTTCTGGGCGGCCGGGACGCGACCGCCCGCGCCACGGCCGTGGTGACGATCCTCGGCGGCCTCATCTACACCCGCTACCTCAACCCCCTTCCCACCCCCGCCGCCCTCACTCGGGCCGAGACCCGGCAGGTCCTTGCCCCGGCACTGCGCGCGGCGCTGACCCCGAGGCCGCGCATCGCGGAAACCGCCAGAGCAGGCCGTCGGGGCTCGCCGTCCTCCGGCGGAGGCGCCGTCCGGCCTTGACCACCGCGGCGCGTCCGGTGCGATCCGCCGGACAGTTATGAGGCTTTACTTGAGGCTTTACCAATGCTGACCAGCGAAGACGAGTCGTACGAGGCCGTCAGGCAACTGGCCGCCGGAGTTGCTCCGGGCCAGGCGCTCGATGTGACGGACCCGGAATCCTGGATCGGCCTCGACTTCGGGGTACGCCAACTGGCCTGGCAGCGGCCGGAGCTGTTCCACTCCAACGCGTCGCCGTCCGGGCGGAGGCTGAGCTGGGACCGGGGCGCGTCGCTGCCCACTGTCGTCTGGCGCCGGAAGCCCGGTGACGCCGAACTCGCCCTTGCCCTCTGCCACCCCGAAGGCCGGATCCGCGAGGCGGCGCTGGACCACGCCGAGGAGCGGCCCGCGCTGCTTGCGCTCGTCATCATCCGCTGCGCGGACTGGGCGGAGCCGGTACGTGAACGGGCCCGCGCACTCCTGTCCGAGGCGCCCCCGCCCCTGCTTGCCGCGCACGCCGCGCTGATCCTGCGGGTCGGCCGCCGTTCCCGAGGCGGATTCGCCCAGGAGCTGCTGACCGGGGTGCTGCGCGCGGGCCCGGCCGCGCACGTCGAGGTGCTGCTCGACAGCGGCGACCGGTCCACGGCCCGCCTCGCGCACCGCGTCGCCGTCGAGCGGAGGCTGCTCCCCGCGGAGCGGCTCGCTCGGACTGCCGCGCGCCACCGCGATGTCGTAGTGCAGGACCTGTGCGCCGAAGCGGCCGTGGCAGCCCTCGTCGAGGGCGCCTCGGACGGGTTCACCGGTGCTGTTGGGATCCCGGCATTCCCGGGTGAGGTCGGCGGGAGTGACCGCACTGCGCCGGGTCGGGCGGCACGCCGACGCCGAGCCGTACCTCACCGATCAGTCCGCCGTGGTGCGGGCGTGCGCTCGGTGGGTACTGCGGCGGGGTGGCACAGACCCTGTGCCGCTGTATCGCGCGCTGTGCGCCGACCCCGGGCCCCGGCCCGCCGCCGCGGTGGGCCTCGGCGAGTGCGGGATGCGCGAGGACGTCGGCCTGGTCCGGGCACTCCTCACTCACCCGGTCGCCGGCGTGCGCGCCCGCGCGGTGGCCGGGCTGCGGGCTCTGGAGTCGGCGCACGTCGACGACGTACGACCGCTCCTGGACGACTCCTCGGCGGCGGTGGTCCGGCAGGCGACCGCGGCCCTGTTGCCGTGGGCCGACCGCGTACCGCACGATCTGCTGCGCGGGCTCCTGGCCAAGGACCGTCCGCGCCACCAGCGGGTCGCGGCCGTCCGGCTGCTGCGAGCCATCGGGGTGCACGCCGAGGTCTGACGCGCGGCTCTGGGCTGATCCGCCGGACAGGCCCCAGATCGACCACAACACACTCGGTGACCCCATCGGATCGCGAGAGGGCCTGACCGCCAGACGATTGGAGGCTGCCGATGGCTGACGTTCTCAAACGGTCTGGCCTTCGCGGAAGTCCCGCTCGCCGTGGAGACGGACGTGTCGGGCGAGCGTCAGCTCACGACGACATTTGTACAAGACCGATAGCCGGCAGCGCAGGCATCGTCCCGTACATGGGACATGACGACGTCACGCACATGCACGGGATGCACGTGGTCCACTACGGCCCGCGGCAGGCGCCGCCGCTGGTGCTCATCCACGGATCGGGATCCTCGGGCGGCTCCTGGAACCCGGTGGTGCCGACACTCGCCGACGAATATCACGTCATCCGAGTCGACCTCCCGGGTCACGGCCAGTCCTCGCCCGTGCCGTCGTACGACGTGCCCGGGCAGGCGGGCCGCTTGGCCGCGGTACTCGACGGTCTGGGCCTTGGTCCGGTTACCGCGGTCGGGCACTCCAGCGGTGGATACATCGCCACCGCGCTTGCCGAGCAGCGCCCTGACCTGGTCGGTTCGCTCGCACTGATCAGCAGCGGCCCGAGTCCCGACGCACTCCTTCCGCAGCCCGTCCTCCTTCGCGCGCTGATTGCCCCGCCGCTGGGCCCGCTCCTCTGGTCGATCCGTTCGGACGCGATGCTCCGCAGGGGAGTGACCGCGGTGTGCAACCGCCCGGTGGACGTCCCGGACGACCTGGTCGCCGGGGTCCGGGGCATCGGCTATCGCACGTTCAGGACGGTGCTGCACCGAAACACCGCATACATCGCCGAGCGGAGCGTGCCCGAGCGCCTCACCGCCCTTGACGTCCCGATCCTGGTGATCTTCGGCGCTGCCGACCGCCGCTGGGATCCGTCTTCGGCACACCAATACGGCACGGTGCCGAACGCGCGCGTCGAGCAGTTGCCCGGTGTCGGTCACCTCCCCATGCTCGAAGCACCGGAGACGACCAGCGAGTTGCTGCTGGCCTTCGCGAGGGCAGGCCGCTGACACCGATCGCTACCCTGGCGCTGTGCGGGCCCCGGAGTCATCACCTGACTGGACGGCGGTGGAGGTCGCAGTCCCGCGGCAGTCACAGCGGCTGCCCGGGATCAGCATGGCCGGGTTCGGTCAACGTGCCCCGGCGCTCGCGGACATCGCCATGGTCGCGCACCCATCGGTCACCCTGCTCGTAGACCTCAGCGAAGGAAACGGCCTCGTCTACGACGTCCACGGCCGGCGTGAACGCGGCAGCGTGGTCGTAGGACTGATCCCGGGCGACCTTCGGGTCAGCGGCCGGACGGCCGAGGGAGACCAGTGCCTCCAGATTCGGTTGTCGCCGGTCGTGGCGGCAGCAATGCTCAGCGCATCGACCGAGCTCGTCGGGACAGTGGTCTCCCTGGAAGACGTCTGGGGTCACGACGCCGGGCGAGCCGAGGACAGGCTGCGCGCCGCCACGTCATGGGACGAACGGTTCACGATCGCGGCGGATGTCCTTGGCCGACGGCTGGACGCCCGGCCACCGCTCGATCCGGAGATCGCTGCCGCCTGGGGGCGGATGCTCACCAGCCGGGGACGAGTGCGGGTCGACGGCCTGGCGAACGAGGTGGGATGGAGCCGTAAGCGCCTGTGGTCCCGCTTCCGGTCCCAGATCGGCCTCACTCCCAAGCGCGCCGCCCAGTTGGTGCGCTTCGACCACGCCGCTCACCTTCTCGCGGCGGGTGAGGCCACCGCTCGGGTGGCGGCCGCAAGCGGCTACGCCGACCAGTCCCACTTGCACCGCGAGGTCAAGGCGTTTACCGGGGTGACGCCCACCGCCCTGGCCGCTGCGCCATGGCTGGCGATCGACGGCGTCGCGTGGCCGACTTCATTCGCCGACCTGCCGCCGTCGCCGTCCGCGTTTCGTCAGGTCCCGGCGAAGTGAGTACAGGTTCTACGAACGGAGCGGGCGGCGGCCCTCGGTACGTGCCCGGATGAGAATCGGACCCCACGAACGAGAACGGGTGGGAAGCCGACAGTTCCAATGCGACAGGACATCGGCTGTCTCACGGCCTTGTCATCCATGATCAGTCTCAACTCCGGCGCATTCCTCGCGAGGGCGAGGGCGAGGGCGGGATCAGGCGGCTTGCCCGTGTCGGCCGAGTACACCACGCTGAGCCCCGAGCACGAGGACTACCGGCGAGCCCGGATCGCGCACCGATGAGTTTCCCGCGCCGCGCTGGTCTATACGCCGGACACCCACGGACGGAAGGCTGCGCCATGCGGAAACTGATCTACGGCATGAACCTGACCCTGGACGGCTACATCGCCACGGCCGGCGACGACATCGGCTGGAGCGGACCGCCGAGCGACGAGCTGTTCCAGTGGTGGCTCGGCCACGAGCAGGCGAGTGGCCTGTCGTTGTACGGGCGCAAACTATGGGAGTCGATGAGCTCCTACTGGCCGACCGGCGACCAGCAGCCCAACGCCACTCCGGCGGAGATCGAGTTCGCGCGGAACTGGCGGGACACGCCGAAGGTGGTGTTCTCCTCGACGATCGACAAGGTCGACTGGAACACCCGCCTGGTCACCGGCGACGCGATCGCCGAGATCACCCGGCTCAAGGCCGAGGACGGCGGCCCGATGAACATCGGCGGCGCAACGCTCGCCGGGGCGGCCATGCGCGCCGGGCTCATCGACGAGTACGTGATCGCCACCCATCCGGTCCTGGTGGGCGGCGGCACGCCGTTCTTCACCGCGCTGGACAGCTGGGTGAACCTGCACCTGGTGGAGACGCGGACGGTTCCCGGCGGCGTGGTCCTGACCAGGTACGAGACGAGGCGCTGAGCAGCTTCCCGCTGTCTCACGGCGTGGATGGGTGTTTCCTCTCACCGTCCTGGCATTTCCTCAGCCGGGATCGTCCGGGCGGCTGCGGGGACGCGTGGCGCACGGTGTCGTCGCCGACGATGGCGTTGCTCTTCGCGGTGATCCGCCGCTGGTAGAGGTCGATCTGGGTGCGGTAGGCGGGGGATACGGACCGCAGGTGGAGGGGTCCGGTCTCCTCGTCGAAGCTCTCGGCGGGAGCCAGGAAGCACGGTGACCTGCAGAAGGAACCGCCGGGCGGCGTGTTCACCGAGCCTGGAGATCACGGGCTGGGACGTTCGCGCGGTGGGTTTGCCACCAAGGTGCACCTGGCCGTCGAGCTGGGCCGGAAGCTCTTGTCGATCGTCATCACGGCAGGGCAGTGCGGGGACTCACCGCAGTTCGAACCCGTTCTGAAGGAGGTCCGCGTGCCTCGGATCGGGGCGGGCCGGCCGCGCGTCCGTCCCATCGCGTGCGGGCTGACGAGACGTACGCCTCCCGCGAGGGCCGCGCCTGCCTGCGCCGTCGCGGGATCCGTGCACCATCCCGATCAAGGCCGGCCAGGCGCGCAACCGGAAGAAGCAGGGTTCCTCCGGTGGTCGGCCACCGAGATTCGATCCGGTGAGCGAAGCAGTGCGTTACCTGCCGACGGAGCCGTCAGCCTGCTCACGGAGGATGTCGGCGTGGCCGGCATGGCGAGCCGTCTCTTCGATCATGTGCACCAGGACCCACCGCATCGATCGCACGGTGCCCGCTTTGCCTGCCGCCCGAGCAGAGGGATGGCTCAAGTCGGCACAGCGCTCGATGATCTCGTTGGACCGTTCGATGGCACTGCGATAGGCAGCGAGGAGACTGTCCGCGCTGTCCCTCTCGGAGAGATCCATGCCGAAGTCCGGATGCTCGTCATCGGCGCCCTCGAAGGCCCAGGCGAACCAGTAGAGCTCTGCCGCCGTCAGATGTTTGACCAGGCCGAAAACACTGGTGCCAGAGGGTACTCCGGGCGTTCGTCCCTGCCCGTCGTCAAGGCCCTGTGCCTTTCCGGCCACTGCTTCGCGGACGTAGTTCAAGAACGCAAGCAATGTCGACTTCTCGTCGGATCCGCTGTCAGGAGGGCCTATGTCGCGGCGTTGTCGCGTCTCTGTCACCGGGGCACACTAGCTTGATCCACTTTCGAAACGCACCCCAGGGCGCCCGGGAGCTTCCAGCGAAAACCAACGCCAGGAATTTGATCTGGGCGTTGCCGGGCCGCAGTTCGCGACAGGCAGCGCTCCCACGCGATACGGCGACGGTTCCTGGTCGAGACGGCGTGCTTGATCGCCGTTCCATAGGGCCGGACGCTGAGCCGGCACAACCTGACCCCGAGCGATACCGGCAGATGCGCGACGAACACGGCGCGCGTGAGCACCGCTCGGTGCAGTTCGGAGCCAAGCGGCTCGGCCGGCCCCGGTCAGGGTGCCGGGGCGGTCAGGACGGCCTTGGCCGCCCGCCGGAGATGCCTGATCATCGGATTCTGGTCGCCCTTACGGCTGACCAGGACGACCTGGCTGGGGGGAGCGCCTTCGATCGGGACGGTGACGAGGTCGGGACGCAGTGAGCTACGCCGATCGCCGACCGGTAGCACGGCGATCGCCCTGCCACTCGCGACGAGTTCGAGCTTGTCCTCGTAGCTCTCGATCGGCGGCACGCCGGCCCCGAGGATCCGGTAGGAAGTCCAGTCCGCGGTCTCGAACGCGCACGGCGCCGCCTCCTCGCCGGCCAGTTCTTCCGCGGTCACCGACGCGCGGTCGGCCAAGGGATGGCCGCGCGGGACCACGAGCATCCGGGGCTCCTCGTACAGCGGGGTGGTGAACACGTCGTCGGCGGCGAGCGGCAGCGGGGCCCGCGCGATCAGGGCGTCGACGCGCTTGTCGGACAGTGCCCCGACGTCGCGGCAGCTCAGGTACCGGGTGGCGATCTCGGCGTCCGGGTAACGGCGGCGCAGTTCCCGTACGGCGGCAGTGATCACCAGGTCTTCGACGTAGCCGATGGCGATTCGTTCGGTCTCGGCTTGTTCACGCACGGCCAGCTCGGCCTGGCGGGCGGTCCGCAACAGGGCTTGGGCCCGCGGGAGGAACCTCTGGCCGGCCGGAGTGAGCCGGGTGCCCTTGGGTTCGCGGTCCAGCAGCCGTGCGCCGAGATACTTCTCGAGCCGTTGGATCTGGCGGCTCAACGCCGGCTGGGCCACGTGCAGGTCGGCGGCGGCCCGGCCGAAGTGCTGGTGCGCCGCCACCACGGTGAAGTAGCGCACCAGCCGCAGTTCCAGGTCCTGTCCGAGATCGTTCACTCTCCCAGCGTACGCGTCATGCCGTTTCGGAATGATGAGGTTGCCGAACCGGTCTTGGACGGCCATGCCGTCCTGGGCCTTGACTGAAGGAGCAACGTTTCCCCGAGAAAGCGACAGGCGCGATGAAGGCGATCCAGTTCCACGAAGCGGGCGGGCCGGAAGTTTTTCGGTATGACGAGGTGCCGGTTCCCGAGATCGGCCCGGGCGAGGTGCTCGTCCGGGTGCACGCGGCGGGCATCAACCCGCCGGACTGGTACCTGCGTGAGGGGATGAAGGTCATGCCGGCCGAGATGAGGCCGGCGCTGGAGTTCCCCCTGATCCCCGGAACGGACATGTCGGGCGTGGTCCAGGCGGTCGCTCCGGACGTGCGGGGATTCGCCGTCGGTGACGAGGTCTTCGGCATGCTGCGGTTCCCCGGATTCGACGGCCGGACGTACGCCGAGTACGTGGCCGCGCCGGCTTCGGACCTGGCTCACAAGCCGGCCGGTATCGACCATGTGCAGGCGGCTGGGGCGCCCATGGCCGTGCTGACGGCCTGGCAGTACCTGGTTGATCTCGGCCACGACGTGCCGTCTCCTTTCACCGGTCAGGTGCACCAGCCGGTGCCGATCACGCCAGGGATGACCGTGCTGGTCAACGGGGCCGCCGGTGGAGTGGGCCACTTCGCGGTGCAGCTGGCGAAATGGAAGGGGGCACACGTCATCGCGGTGGCCTCGGGCCGGCACGAGCAGTTCCTGCGCAAGCTCGGCGCCGATGAGTTCATCGACTACACCAGGACGCGGGCCGCGGACGTGGTCAGCGGTGTCGACCTGGTGATCGACACCGTCGGTGGCCCGGACAGCTCACGCTTCCTGACCGTGCTCAAGCGCGGCGGCACCATGCTTCCGGTGTTCTTCGCCCGGTACGACCCCGAAGAGACGGTGAGTCTGGGCATCACAGTCTCGAACATCCAGGTGCGTTCCAACGGCCCCCAGCTCGCCGAGATCGGGCGCCTGTTCGACGAGGGCAAGCTCCAGGTCGGCGTGGACAGCACCTACCCGCTGCCCGAGGCGGGCAGCGCACACACGCGAGCCGCGCGGGGCCACCTCCAAGGCAAGATCGTGCTGACGGTGACCTCATGATCGCAGAACTCCAGCAGGCGGTGGCGAACTACGCCCACGCCCTGGACGAGCTGAATGTGCCCGAGCTGGAAGCGGTCGGCCGACGACGAACAGCACGGTCCTCCGTGGCAGCCACATCGAGCGAGCAGTGAGCGTGCGTGAGTGGGTGGAACGAATGGCCGTCGATGCAGGTTCGTGACGTCCCTCGACGCGCGCGCCGAACGCGGCAGGCATGCCGACGTCATCCGTGCCCTGGAGCGCCTGGCACCGGCCTACGGTCAGCGCATGAGCACTGTGCGCCGTCAGCTGGGGAGCGGCCCCCGGCCCGTACCTTCAGCGCCCACTCCGGCAGATCTCACGGGTCGCCGCCGCGTCCGGGCAGCCGAAGCCGAAGCCGCTGTTGAGACGGCCCCGCTGTCGCGGCCCGGCGAGTTGGAAGGCCTCGCGCTGTTGCGTGAGCGTGGCGTACTCGGCCCGCCTGAAGACCGGTAACCGGGTGACGTGGTCGGCTTTCGCCGGTCCGTGCCCTTCATGCGAGCCGGGCGGTCAGGGGGTCGGGACGCCGCGCCGTCCTGCCGGTCGGTACCCGTGGGGCAGTCCGTGTGCTCCCGGCGCGCGGTGCGGTCCCGTAAGAGCAGACCCCGCACCGGCTCTGAGCGGCTGCGGTGCTGGAGGCGGCCGGGGTGTCCCACGCGGGTATTGTGCTGCGGGAGTTGCGGGGGCGGGGGCGAGCGGACGCCGTTTCAGTTTCGGGGGTGACGTGATGCGCACGCTTAAGGCAGCCTTGCGATCCTCCCCCGTAGCCTGAACGGCACGGGAGGGACCCCCTCCACCAGACCCCGCTCCCTGATCCGGCCTGATCCAAACGAAAGACCCTAGGTGTGGTGTCTCGGGACGTTGGTTATACGAAGTTGTCGAAGGTGAGCCGGAAGTCGCTCGCGGCGGTCTGGCTGATCGGCGGTCGGCCGCCGAGCGCGGCGTGTGGTCGCTCGTGCTTGTAGTAGTTCACGAAGTCCGCTGCGCCCGCTGCCCACTTCTCCGCATCGACCCTGCTCAGCGGCTCCGTCTGGAAGATCCGCAGCGATCTGGACGACCGGATCGCTGAAGCCGAACGCGAAGGATGGCTCGGCGAGGCCGTAGGTTCGCGCGTCAGCCTTGCCGCCACGAAGAACAAGGTCGCGCAGCTCGACGACCGCCGAAGCCGGGCTACGACCGTCAACCTTGGGATTCCGGCCTTCCTCAAGATCGCCGTACGAGCCACCTGATCCCCGTCTCCGTCAGGCGACCGGCGGAGACGCTCAAGGCTGACGACGCGCGAGGATAATCCCTCCCAGCTTGCTCTGGGCAGAAGTGAGAGTCCTGTGCGTCTCGACGGCGAAGCCGGCTTCGTTGAGCCACTCAATCGTCTGGTCATGCTGCCGGCGATGGACATAGACCTTCATCGGGTGCCCGCCATAGCCCTCGGTCTTCAACCGCGACTCATCGCCGACATGGAAGCTGAGCAGCAACGGCCCACCGGGCCGAAGCACTCGACGGAAATGCGCAAGAACCGAGCTGATCTCGTCGTCAGGAATGTGAATCAGTGAGTACCAGGCGACCAGGCCGGTCACCGAGGCGTCAGCCAAGGCGAGGTCCGTCATGGAACCGAGATCGAACCGCACCCCAGGGTGATGGCGACGGGCCACATCGATCATTCCGGGTGACAGATCGATGCCGAACGCGTCCAGGTCCAGCTCCCGCAGGTGGCCTGTGATCCTGCCTGTCCCACACCCCACGTCCGCGACGAGCCCGCCGCCTTGGGCACGCACCAGGTCGGCAAACAGGGCCAAGACCGCACGTTCTACCGGTGATTCATCCAAGATGTGATGTGTCAGCTCTGCGTAACTGATTGCGACGGTGTCATAAGACGTCCGCGTATCTGCCAGCCAGTCATGTGCCCAGTCATGTGCATTGAGTCCCGTTTCCATCGACCGTAGGCTACTCAAGTCATCAAGCGACGTGACGACGTGGTTCAGCCTGACGGCCGCATCGCTGATCGTGTTCCTCCTCGCTGCCGCAGCGCCCGTGACCGGCCGCCGTGCCTCCGCGGGTGGTGGCGGCTCTTGAGGTCTCCCGACATGGTGAGGGTGAACCTCAGCCACGGACGCGGGTCCGTCATCGGCGAATCGCTGATGACGGACCCGCGTATCGCGGCCGTGTCGTTCGCCGGCTCCACCGAGGTGGGCCAGCGTGTCGGACGCGTCCCTCACGCCATCGCCGGGGGCAGCGTGGGCCTACGGCGACACGTTCGTGAACTTCCAGGCCTGGTCCAGTGCCCCGGACACCGGCCACTGCCCGGCGGGAGAACCCGGGCCGGGGTCCGTGGCGCCCAGCACGCTGCCGGTCGCGACGTTCGAGATCTTCGCCGTGCGGTTCCCGGTGTCGAGCAGCCGCCACCGCTGGCCCTGGTCGTCGGAGCGTGGCTGCTGCGTCACGGCCGAGCCGGATCCACCGGTCAGGAAAAGCCCCGACAAGGCGTTCTGGATCCGTACGGTGTTGTTTCCGGTGGGCGAAAGGCGCCACCGCTGCGCGCCGCCGCCCGCGGCGGACTGCTGCTCCACACCGGCTCCGGCGTCCGTCGAACCGCCTGCCGGGGCCAGCAGCAGGCCGCTGTCACGGTTCGAGATCGTGTAGGTGCTCGCGGCCTTGACGGGCAGGTACGGATTGAGGACCTTCACTCCGCCGGGCAGACCGCTGATACCGGAGGGTTTCCTGTCGTCGACTGTCACCTGCTGTACCGAGTAGGGGCCGATGCGGTCGATCGTGTTGCCCTCGAACGTCACGCCGGTGGAGTTGCTCACGTACACGACGGACGACATCGGAATACCGCACCGGTTCTTCGTCGCCGGGTACGTGGTCTGGTGGGACCGCTGGAAGAAGTTGTTCCGTACGGTCACGTTCTTCGCCGAGCCGAGATTGAGCCCGGTGCCCCTGATGTCCTGGAAGACATTGTCCTCGATGGTGATGTCGGGGTAGAGGGGCCTGCTGGCGCTTCCGGGGTCGAAGGAGACGGCGCCGACCTGGCAGGAGTCCCAGCCTCCGGGGGCCGACACCAGTGTGCCGGTAAAGGTGTTCCCCCTGATGACGAGGTTTCCGCCGCTGTTGGCGTTGGCGTCCGAGCTGTTCTCGGGTGTCACCGAGATCGAGTTGACGCCGCGCATCCAGTTGTTCTCGATGACTCCGTCACGCGCCTTGACCAGGAACCCGCGGCCGGAGCTGTCGATGCGGTTGTTGCGGAAGACGAAGCCGCTGCCGATGCGGTCGAGGTTGGTGATGTCGGTGCCCGCGTCCCACGGCGAGGGGCGGTCGAGTGTCAGCTTGTAGGTGAAGTCGGCCTTCGCCCCGGCCAGGGCCGTGATGGCGGGGTCCTTCTCCGGAGCGATGGACCGGATGGAGGCGGTGGGCCCGTCGGTCCACTGCTGCAGGCGGTCACCCGCAAGGGCGTTGCGGAATCCGTCGGCGAAGGCGGCCCAGAGGGTGTCTCCGTCGGCCTTGAGGACCTTGGCGGTGCCGAAGCCCTGGACGCTCATCGAATCGTCCCCGGCACCGACGACCGTGGAGTTCTCGACCGTGGGCCCCTTCTTGACCCACCCGAATCCCATGGCGTCCCACGTCGTGGTCAGGATGGGCTTCTCGGTTCCTCCTGGAGGCGGCGGCCCTGGAACGACCCGGAAGTTGTCCAGGTGCGTATTGCCCTCACCGGCCCTGTTCTGGAAGCCGAATCCCGGAGCGGTGTGGAGTGTCACGTCCTTGAACGTGTTGTTCGCCCCGCCCACCCCGATGGCGATGTCGGGACCTGATTCGGCCTGGCCCGCGAACGCGACGATGTCGCCGGTGCCGGCCGCCCATGCGCCGCCCATGGACCGGACCACGCCGGCGGTCCGGTCCTGCCAGGTGACGGGAATGTTGTACGCCTGGCTCCGCCAGAGCCGGAGAGCGGGGTCGTAGACCGACACGCGACTGGGAATTTTGTCCGGGCGGGGGTACCCGGCGTCGATCCGTACATCCATCCATGGTTTGCCGTCGGACGTCTTGCCGAGGCCTATGACGCGCCCTTGGGTGAACGGCAGGGGGTCATAGTTGATCGTGAGACCTGTGACGGTGAGGTTGTCCGATGCGCCCGTCTTCACGGCCTGGACGAGCCGGGTCTGAACGATCGTCACGCCCTTGGCGTTGATCGTGAACCCGTCGAGCCCGCTGAGGTCGAGAACGGAACCGCGGCGGTACTCACCGGGCTCGATGTCTACCTGCTTCTTCCCTGAGGCGGTGGCACGGGCGATCTGGGCCTCGATGCTTTCCTGCTCCGGGACCGTGGCGGGGCCGGCCGCCCGGGCGCCCTGGAGCAGCGGGGTGACCCCCAGTCCGATGCCGACGAGCAGCAGCGCCATCAGGGTCGCGCCGACGAGACGAACTCGCGTCCGCGGTACGGCGATATGGCGTGCGGTGCTGAATAGTCGTTTCATGAAGCTCTCTTATGCCTATGCTCAGCACCCGCCGGGTCGCGCACAAGGCAAGCCAGGACGTCGGCCCGCGCGAGCGCCAAGTCCACTGACGGGCAAGTGTGTTCGCAAACCTATCCGCGACGAAACGAGACGAGAACCCGTCACCCGGCTCCTTCGAGACGCCGACGCCGACTGCTCAGACGGGATGAGCAATGGAGCCGTGCGGGTGGGAAGCGGGCCACCGCGTGCCCATCAGTCTCAGTGACGGAAGCCGACTTCAACGCCCCTTCCTCGGCCGTTCACCGCCCGCCCCAGTCAGCGCGTGGTGGACCACGACCGCCGCAGCCTTGAGCTCTGGACCGTGGAAACCGTGAGTGGCACCGGAGAGCGGGTGGAGTAGTTCCCAGTGGCGGATGGTCTCGGCGGCCCGCCGGGCGATGTCGAAGGAGACATGACTGTCACGGTCGCCGTGCAGCACCAACGCCGCTGGACTGCGAGCGGCGTAGGCCTCGATCGGCCGGTATCGGGGCATCTCGGCGAACAGCACGCGGCCAAGGAGGAAGACACTGTTGAGGACCAGGAAGCCGTCCTCCGCCAGTCGCGCCATCGCCGTGGGGCCGAAGTTCGCCACATCCCACGGCAGTTCGGGCTTCAGTAAAGTCCGCCGCACATCGAGCACCGGGTTCCACAACACCAGCGCCGCCAGCCGTTTCCCGAGCCAGGGCATGGACAGCTCGGTTGCCACGGCGCCGAAGCTCGCCGCCACCACTGCCGTCGGCCCGGGGAACTCCTTCGCGGCGTAGGCGGAGACCGCCTGCTGATCGAGCACCTCCCCGGCGATCGTCACGCCCCGGGGGCACCGCTGGTTCCGTGTCCGCGGAAGCTGAACCGTACGGCGGTCAGCCCATGCGCGGCCAGCCGGTTGTCGAGCGGGACGAGCGCACCGCTCTCGTCCAGGTCGGCGGACTGGGGCGCCGTCAAGACCCGCTGGGGCCTGTCCATCGAGCCCGCCGCGCAGGCCGCGCTGACTGAAATGCTCTCCCAATACCCGAACATGCCGGTCGAAGTGACGCTCGCCCGTGCTCCCCTCGGCGCGTCGCCGATGGCGACGCGCCGAGGTCATGCAGTCCTTGCAGCATCTGGATGACGAACGCTTGCGCCCGGCCAAGGGCTCGCCGGGCACCCTCGCCGTCACCGCGCTGGAAATGGCGGTGGACACCGAGCGCATCCACCACCACGGCCGCCGGGCGCCGGCCGCCTACGACGCCACCCCCGCCGTGTGCCTCGCTCAGCCGGCGCGGCGAGTTCTGACTCCGTCGGCCTCGAAGTCGTAGACGGTCCGGTTGATCCGCAGGCCGTCGACAGCGCCGATCCACATGTAGTCGCGGCCCTTGCCCACCCCGGCGGTGTAGATGGTCGGCTGTGCGCCACCGTCGTTGAGCGCGGTCTTCAGCTGCGGGAAGGTGCACTGGGCGGTCAGCGTGCAGCCGGTCACGGTCCCCGCATTGCCCGTGAGGTACCACGTGCCGGTCGTGGTGGCGTTCAGGTAGGGACTCCACCTGTCCGTCACCGGGGAGGGAGCTGAGTTCCACACCATCGAGGAGTAGGTGGTGGCGGGGGCCGCGGTGAGGTTCGGATTGATCTCGAACCTGATGTTCGGCATGTTCCCCGGGCCACCGTAGGAGACGTTCTCGCCGGTCTGGAAGACGTGGAAGCCGACCTGCTTCAGTGCCAGTACCCGGTCACCGTAGAAGTCGACCTCGTTGCCGAACTCGACCTGTTCACTGGGCGGGGTGAGGGAGGTGGACTTGTCCGCTACCTCGATTCCGAGACTGCCCCGTCCGTAGGGCGGCCTCGCGGAGGGACCCTTTACGCCGAACGAGCCGAACGGGCCGTTCCTCAGGGCGGCGACGGGAGAGCCGATCGTGTTGCGGGTGATGGCTCCCCAATGGTCCGAGCTTCCCTGGTTTTCGCTGGTGACGGCGGATGCCGATCCCGAAACAGCCGAGACGGCGATCGCGGCCAGCGCTGTGACCCCAAGCGCCACTTTTCGCTTCACACCGAAGCGAGCGTTCACGCTCACTCCTTTCGTGGTCGGTACAAGGGCAGGACGGGCGTCGGAGACGGGCCCTGCGTAGCGCAGGCCACGGTAAGGACCCTCTGTGGCGAAACCAGCTAAGACGCACCTGTGGAATGGCGATCAATCCCAATAGTGGAGTGAACAGCCGATCTGTTCACTCCAGTGGAGCCGCTGGCCATGCAACCGGTCGGGCCAGCCGCCCGCCCGCCGCCGACTGGGCTGATCGCCGGCCCCTCGCCGGCGTCTCGATTTCCAGCCGCCGCAGGCGGGCTGTTCCTCCATGACGCCGATCCCGCTCGTTGAGGGCGACCGCGCGGTGCGCACCGAGGCGTTCGACGCGATGGCGGGGGAGTGGGAGCGCGTGCCCGGCCGGTGGCAGGACACTGAGCTGCTGCTGTGAAAGCCGCCCGGGGCGTGATTCAGTGTCAACGCCTTCTACACGGCGGCCGGACTGAGGAACTGGTACGTCAACTTCGAGGCCCTCCCGTCAAACCGAGACCGAGTTCGACACACTTTCGATCTGACCCGCGACCTCGTTATCGACCCCCGATCTGAGCGCTCTCACGTGGAAGGACGAAGACGAGTGCGCCCTGCCCTCCACGCCGCCCTCTACCCGCTCCAGAACCAGATGCGTGTTGTTGCGGGGGGAAGTTGGCCGGGATCGTGCCTATCACCCCACGCTGCGCCGTCAACGCTCCCCCCAGCCCTCAGCCTGCCGCGAGGATGAGAACGGTGAACAGGAAACGGCCACATCCGGAACCGACCGGCTCAGGCGACCGCACCCACAGCGCGCCGATGAGTTTGATCACTCGCCCTGCTGCCTACCCACCAGCTCAGCAAAGGCCTTCAATCTCGTGACCGCCGAGAAACCGAGCTGTCCGCCGAGTCGGTACCGCGGCCGGTGAACATGGTCAGGTCGTGTCTTCTTCGGGAGCCACCTGTCGCCCGTTCAGCCTGCGTGGCGTCTACGCCTCGCGACCCACACGGCCACGGCCGTGACAACCAGGACGGTGGCCGCCCCGGCTCCAACGAGCACCGGCACGTCCGGTAGCGAATCGTCCGCGGCCGCGGACGCGGTGTGTGTCGGTGACGGCTTCGGGTTCTTGGGAGGCTTCGGGGACGGCGAGGTGGGTCCGTAGCCGACCGGTTTCACGTACTCCGGCATCTCATTGCGGTCCGCGGGGCCCGGATCGCCGAGGCCCCGGTTGATGTGCGCGCCGGGGCGTATCACCCCGTAGCCCAGGTAGTTGCTGACCGTTCCGGACTTCCAGTCGTCGCTGCGGCCGGCCGTGTCGAGCATGACGCGCAGGACCTGCGCCGCCGTCCAGTCGGGGTGCAGGGCCCAGATGAGGGCCGCGGAGGCCGACGCGAGGGCGGTGGCGGTGTGGGCACCGCCGCCGTCGGGACAGTAGCGCCGGAAGGTCGCGTCGCACCAGCGGGGGATGTTCACTCCCGGTGCCGCGAGGGTCACGTCTTCGCCGTGCTGGGAGAAGTCGGCGACCCGCGAGTTCTCGTCGATGGAGGCCACCCCGACGACTTCCGAGAAACGCGCCGGAGCCTGCGGCTTGTTGCCCTCCTTGGCGTTGTCGCCGGTGCCTGCGAACACCAGCACCTCCTTGGCGAGGGCGTCCCGCAGGGCGTATCGCTGCCCGGTCATGCCGGCACCGATGACGTATTCGCTGCCGACCGAGATGCTGATGATCTTCGCGTCGCGCTCCAGTGCCATCCTGATGGCCCGGTCGACGTGGTCGTCGATGCTCGGCAGTTCGTCGTGCTTGAGCAGCGGCACGCGGATCGGGATGATCTTGGCTCCGGGGGCGAGACCCTGGATGCCGCCGCCCGCGCCGGTCCCGGCGATCAGCTCGGCCGTCGTCGTTCCCCGGCCGTTGCGGTCGCCGCTGTCGGGGCGTTCTTCGGGGTCGGACGCGTCTCCGCCGGGCAGCACCTGGCCCTTGAGCGAGGGCGTCGAGGGGTTCACTCCGGAGTCGATGACGGCGATCTTGATTCCTTCGCCCGTCGTCTTCTTCCAGATCTGGTCGACGTTCATCCGGTCCAGGTACCACTGCCGATCCCTGGCTCCGTCCGCGTGCGCGGAGGACGCCTGGCCGGTCAGCCCCGCGGTGAGCACCAGCACCACGGCCAGAGCGCGCATGCCCGTGTCGTATCGGGCGGCGACGGTCGGCCGTCGCCGCCCCGTCGTCCTGCGGAAGGGCCTTGGGAAGAGGAGTGTCATGCACCCAATTGGATCATGCCGGTCGGCACGCGCGTACTTACGGGCCGGTGAGGATGTTGTGGGTGCCAATGCGGCGCCCGGCCCCGAGCGGTTGAGGAGTTCTTCGATAAGGGCCTCGGTCTCTGTCTCGAGTGAGCAGTCCAACGACCGGTTGATCGATTGCACACGGGTGATGGCCGTGTGCAGCCCCTGCCGGTTCCCGGCTGCGTGCTCGATCCGGAGCCAGTCCCGGTACAGCAACTTCCGGTACAGCGAATCCCGGTGCAGCAGCTCCGCCGTGTCGTCGACGTCGTCGAGACCGGTCGCGACGGCCTGGCGGGCCGCGGTGAGGGCGTGGTGCCGGCCCGCGGGGGTGCGGTGGGCGGCCGTCCAGGCCCCGCCGGGCGGCAGACACGTGGCCGCCAACGGCCAGGTTCACCCATAGCGCAGTGACGTCGCGACCGGTCCGGGACTGCAGCCGCACACCGTTCCCGGTCCGCCAAGAGCTCCTAGGGCCTCTCGTTTGGATCATGCCGGGCTCGCGTGCCCTGGCACCGCGCCTCGCCGCGTTGTCGTCGGTCACCAGGGCTCCGCCATGGCTCGCTCCTCCGCCTTGCGATCCACGGCACCAGCCCCCGCTCCCTGATCCGGCCTGATCCAAACGAAAGACCCTAGGCCTGGAGCCAGTGGTGGCCGTCGGGTGCCCAGCCGACGAGCCGGCGTGCGCCGCCGTGCGTCGGGGCGCCGTTGGAGTCGAGGTCGCCACCCTCGTGGACCAGGCGCACGCCGGCCAGGACGGGCGCGAGACGCGCACGAGCGTGGTCGGGATACCGCGCCGCGTCGTCGTCGAACTGCGCCAGGGCCGCGGTCTGTTCGTCCGGGATGAGCATCGACAGGTAGAACAGGGCCTGGCGCCAGGCGTAGGCCATGTCTTTGATGGTCGTCAGTGACCGCGGGTTGCCGTGGATCCGCGCGGCCAGGCGGCAGGTGGTGGCGAACGCGCTGCGGGCCAGCGCTGCCCAGCCGGCCGGCGGAGTCACACCGACCGGTCCAGCGAGCAGGGCGAGGTTGTGCGTGGTGAGGATCTGGGCCTGCTCGATCACCGCGCCCCCCTGGGCGACTGACAGCCACGTCGTCCCGTCGACGCCGGCGCGTTCGTGGCACAGCGCCGCGAACTGCGGAGCGCCGCGGCGTCCCCTGCCCTGCGAGGTGGGCTCGTCGATGCCGGCGACGGTCGCGTAGCCGATGCCGTAGTAGGCCGCGTACAGGGTGCCGTCGAGGAGTTCGGCCGCTGCCCGGGCGGCGCGGGAGAACTTGGGCGTGAAGGTGCCCATGAAGATGTCGGCCGCGAGCTCCTCCGTCCACGGCAGTGTGAGCCCCGCGGTTCGGCTGAGCGTGGCGAACTCGCTCACCAGCGGGTTGGGCAGGACGGTGCCGGGCCAGCCCTGTAGGGCGAGTTCGCCGAGGCCGGCGAGGGTGTGTGCTGCCATGGTGCGCACGGGGTCGGTGGTCTGGCGGTGCTGTTCGACGGCTCGCACCCAGGGCAGTTCCTCGAAGCGGACCTGGTGCTGGAGGTCGACCAGGAGCAGCGAGCGCCGGTTGCGGAATGCCCCGTAGGTGGTGGCCATCAAGCGGCGCAGTTGGGGGTCGGGGTAGGCCGCGGCGCTCGCTGTCGCGACGAGCTGGGGTACGAGGGCGGCCAGCACCTCAGCGGACGGGACGATACCGGCCCCGATGAGGGTGGGGACGTCGGCGGCCAGCGCTCGGTGTACCAGGCGGGCGATGGGCTCGGGCACGTCGGCGCCGATGGGTATCCCTGTGGCCGTGTGCTCGGCGGGGGCGACCGGAACCGTGAAGGCGCGGGCCTGTGGTGTGCCGGTGTCCGGCGGCAGGTCCGCGAGGCGCCCGGTGACCAGTTGGGCCATGGCGTGGTGCGTCGGGCGCGCGGCGTCCGCGGCCTGGCGGGCGCGCAGTGCGGTGTGCTCGGGCGTGCCGGGTGCCCCGCGGCGCCGCACCATCGCGTCGACAGCGTGCTGCACCATTCCGCGGCGCCGTGCGTCCAGGTCGCGTCCGCGGACCAGTTCTTCCAGCGCGGTCCGGAGGATGAACGCGTTCTCCTTCGGGCGGCGGTGCTTTCCGCAGAAGGTGTGCTCGGCGGCGAGTGTGCTGTAGCGCTCCAGCAGCGCGGCAGCCTGCTCCCTCCACGCCGGCTTGGGGGTCCTGGCCAGGATGCGGCCGTCCCGTACGGTCTTCAGCCAGTGGTCGAGCAGTTCGTCGGCGAAGGGGTTCCAGACGGCCAGGGCCTCGTTCATGGCCTCGACATCGGCGTGGGGGCGCCGTTGCTGCAGCCGCCGGCGCACTTCTCCGACTGTCCAGCGGAAGACGATGCCGCTGTCGGACCCGGGTGGCGGGGCCGGAATTCGGCGCGGCAGGAATCGCAGGCGCTCGGCGAACGGTTCCAGGACGTCGAGGAGTTCCAGTGCGGTCGCGGTCTCGCCGTGGTCGGCGAGCCAGGCAACGGTCAGCAGGGCTGCCTCTTCGGGCAGTTCGACGGCGTAGGCGCCTGATGCCAGCAGGTCCGTCAGCTCGGCGAGACCCGTCGTGGTCAGGGCGTGCGCGAACAGGGCGCGGCGCTCGGCCGGCAGACCGGCGCGGTGTGCGGCGTGGGCTTCGTGCGGAAGCAGCGGCCCGCTCGCGGCCGGTGTGCCGGTGGCGAAGCCGCCGCGGACCACCTGCGGGGTGGCCCAAGCAGGCAGTCCGGCCACGGGAGTGCGCGATCCAACAGCCAGCGTGCCGTCGGCCATGCCGGCCAGGACCCTGCGCCAGCGGTCCACACGGTCCTCGGCGCGGGCGCGCACCCGCCGGTCGTGGTGGGTCACCGCCGTGGTGAAGGCCTTGGCCAACTGACCCATCGGGTAGGCGCGGTGAACCTCCGCAGGTCCCCGACCGGGCGTGGTTGCGTCGTGGCCGTCGTTGCGGCCGGAGTCGTTCCTGTCCATAGCCAGCGTGGCGGGCTCCGCCCCCGCGCCCTCCGGGTCCAGAGCCCGGTGCTCTTCTGACTGAGCTACACGCCGATGCGCCTGGTCAGGCTACTGGCTGGGCACCATGCCTGGCCAGCGGTTTATCCGCGACCAACGCCAATGGACAGCCCAGCCACCACAACCGGGCCTGACCAGCGCCGCATAACGCCGGCCGTTCGTATCCGTGCGCGTCTCAGACTCTACGAACGTGCGCGCTTCGCCACCGGACTTGCCGGCCCCCTCAGAGATGGGATCGGGCGGCGGAGCCGCGGTCGGTCTCGCTCAGGTGTCCTAAGAGCTCATGTCGTCCGGGGCTGCCGCTCCTTGTCGGTAGCCACCGACAAGAATGCGCATCCGGGTGCCATGCACCTCGACGTACGATGCCGAGATGCACGCAGACAGCCCCCGGGGCGCTCAGGCCCTCCTGATCAACGGCACCGTCGGTGTGGGCAAAACCACCGTTGCCGACGCAGTCGGCGACCTTCTCGCCGAGGCCGGAACCCCTCATGCCGTGCTCGACCTTGACCGGCTGAGGCAGTCGTGGCCCACTCCTCCCGGCGATCGGTTCAACTTCAATACGCTGTTGCGGAACCTGCGGAGCATCGCCGGCAACTACCTCGATGCAGGAGCGACGCGCCTCGTACTGGCCGGCGTGATCGAGCAACACGATGAGCGGAAGCAACTGTCCGATGCTGTAGGCGTTGATCTCACGGTTTGCCGACTGCGGGCTGAACTGCCGGTCATTCACGAGCGTCTGGCCCACCGCCACGACGGCGAGCCCGAAACACTGCGATGGCACCTGGACCGGTCCGCTGAACTGGACGCAATTCTCAGCCGGGTCGCAGTCGACGACTTCACCATCGATACCACCACAGGCTCCGTCCCTGACGTCGCCGCCTCCGTGATCAGCGCGGCCGACTGGCGGTGACCACGGGGCTGCTGGACCGTTCCGGCGCCGGCCTTTCATCAACTGATGAAAAACTTAAACGAGAACGCCGCACAACCGAACGACCAGCAGATGCAGGACGCGGCGTAGCTCCTCAAGGGGGCGTAGCCGAAGGACGACTGCGGTCCACGCGAGCCAAGGCGCCCGTTCCGCGGCGGGCTGTCGGTGATGGCCGGGATGCTGCACGTCATGGATGGGCCGATGCGGCGGCGGCTGCACGGCGGCGGGTGCACGGCGCCGACCACGGCGACCCCGACCCCGGACCTCAGTTCGGCCACGAGTAGCCCGTGCTGGAGAAGATCCGCGTCCCGGGGACGTCTGACATACCGCTGCGCGGCGGACACCCGCGCCGGGCAGGGCGACCGCGCGGGGTCGGCCGGGCGTGGGCAGGCAGACGGCTTGCCCGTGCCCGCAAGAGGGCGCCGCGGCCATTTCGACGGCCACGGCGCACCGCTCCGGGATCGAGGAGGTATCAGACCAGTTCCAGGCCACCGTCGACGGTCAGGATCTGCCCGGTGAGCCAGGTGGTCGCCGGATCGGAGAGGCGCACGACCCACTCGGCGACCTCCTCCGGTTCGCCGCGACGGCCGAGCGGAATGAGGGCGGCTTCCGCCTTCTTGGCCTGTTCGATGGCCGCGTCGGGAAGTCCCGCGGCGGCCAGGGCCTCGCTCTCGGTCGGGCCGGGGGCGACGGCGTTGACGCGGATGCCCTCGGCCGCGAGTTCAACAGCCCAGCTACGGGTGAGGTGTTCGATGGCGGCCTTGGAGGCCGCGTAGTGGGCGGCGTTCGGGGCAGCCTTGTGGCCGTAGGTGCTGGAGATGTTGACGATCGTGCCCTTGCTCCGGCGCAGGTGCGGCAGGGCGGCGTGCGCCAGCAGGGTGGGGGCGAGGACGTGCAGGTCGAACAGGGCGGTGACGGCCGCGGGATCGGTGTCGGCCAGCGGCATCATGCGGAAGACCCCGGCGTTGTTGACCAGGACGTCCAGTTGCCCCCAGCGCTCGACGGCGGTGGCGATCACGCCCTCCGCGGTTTCCGGGGCGCTCAGGTCGGCCGAGTGGACGGCGATCGACGGGTGCCCGGTGGCGGTTTCCTCCAGCGCGTCGATGCGGCGGCCGACTGCCAGCACATTGGCCCCCGGGTTGGCGAAGGCGCGTGCGGTGGCGCGGCCGATACCGGTGCCGGCGCCGGTGACGATGACGACGCGCTCGTTGAGGTCAGCAGGGAGCTTGGGGTTCATGACTACCTTTCGGTGTTCGGTGTGCACTGTCGTTGAGGGGCGCTCAGTGGCCCCGTCCGGGTCGGTCTGATGGGTGTTCGCCGACGGGCACGAGCACGGAGGGGACCGGCACGGAGGGGACCGGCACGGAGCGGGCGGACTCTCCGTGCCGGTCCAGGTCCGTCTCCTCCTCGTTGCCCGCGCGCGCTGTCGAGGCGCGGCCGGCCCTGGGCAGGAACAGGGCGAGGACCACGCCGATGGCGACCGCGACCGTGGCTATCAGGAAGGAGAAGCGGAAGCCCCGCATGGTCGGGACGGAGACTCCGCCGATGGTCTGCGAGGTGTTGGCCAGCACCATGCCGACGACAGCGCTCGACACGGACGTACCGATGGACCGCATCAGGGTGTTGATGCCGTTGGCCGCGCCGGTCTCCTCGGCCGGGACCGCGCTCATGATCAGCGTCGGCTGTGCGGCGTAGGCGAGGCCGAGGCCCGCGCCCACCAGTAGCGCGATGGCCAGGGACTGCCAGGCCGCGCTCATCAGGCCCTGGCCGGCGCCGTAGCCGATCCCGATGACCAGCAGGCCGAGGATCAGGGTTGTCCTGGGGCCGTACTTCGCCGACAGACGGGCGTAGACGGGTGCGGTCAGGAGCATCGTCAGGCCGAGCGGGGCGACCAGCAGGCCCGCGGTGACCATCGACTGGCCGAGGCCGTAGCCGGTGCTGGTGGGCAGCTGGAGGAGCTGGGGCAGCACCAGGGAAATGGTGAAGAAGCAGACGCCGATCATGATGGAGGCGAGGTTGGTGAACAGCACCGCGGGCCGGGCCGTGGTCCGCAGGTCCACCAGCGGCGCCGGCCGGCGCAGTTCCAGCAGGCCCCACAGCACCAGGGTCACGACCGCGCCGGCGAAGAGGCCGAGTGTCACGGCGGACGTCCAGCCCCAGTCGCTGCCCTTGGTGATCGGCAGCAGCAACATAATCAGCCCGGCGGACAACCCCACCGCGCCCGGTAGATCGAAGGAGCCCTTCGCGCGTACCGTCGTCTCCGGTACGAAGAGCAGCGTGAGGACGATGGCCGTTGTGCCGAGCCCTGCGGCGCCGTAGAACAGGACGTGCCAGTCCATGTGCTGGGCGACCAGGGCCGCCGCGGGCAGCGCGAGGCCGCCGCCGACGCCCATCGAGGAACCCATCAACCCGATGGCCGAGCCCAGCCGTTCGCTCGGCAGTGTGTCCCGCATCAGGCCGATGCCGAGCGGCAGTGCGCCGAGTGCGAGCCCCTGGAGGGTACGGCCGACGAGCATCGGTAGCAGGGTGTTGCTGAGCGCGCTGATCAGCGTGCCGACGACCATGACGGTGAGACTGAGGATCAGCATCCTCCGCTTGCCGTGGAGATCGCCCAGGCGGCCCATGATCGGGGTGGCGACCGCGCCCGAGAGCAGAGTCGAGGTCACGACCCAACTCGCGTTGCTGGGCGCGGTGTTCAGCAGCTGCGGGAGATCTTTGATGACCGGGACGAGCAGGGTCTGCATCACCGCGACGGCGATGCCCGCGGAGGCGAGCACCGGGGCCACGGTTACGCCGGCGCCCCGGCCGGGCTGGTCGTTCGGGGTGTGCGTCATCGGGCGGGGCCTCCGGGCCGACGAGGTCGGCTTCTGAACGACTGGGTCTGAGTGAGTGGATCTGGACGAGTGGATCTGGGCGAGTGCATCTGAGCGAGGGGGCCGCCGCGCACGGGCTGCCGTCGTGGCGACGGCAGCCCGCCCTGGCGGGTTCAGGGGCGGAACCCGCCTGTCGCCGGTGCGGCGGCGACGATCAGGGGTATCACCAGGAGCCCGCCCGTGACACGGCGCGAGACGTGGCGAATACGGCGTTGCCCACACGTTCGGGTCTATACGTCCGGCTCGTTCGGGTCCGCCCGCCGGTGGCCCCAGTAGCTCGCCGCGTCGTAGCGGGCCGGTGCCCAAGTGGCGTCGTCGACCAGCTTGCCGCCGAACCCGTACTCGACCTGGAAACCGGAGGGCGTCACCACGTAGAAGGACAGCATCTCGTCGTTGGTGTGCTTGCCGAAGGTCGCCGCGACCGGGGCAGCGCCGTCCTGGACCTTGTCCCAGGCCCGTCCCACCAGGTCGAGTTCGGTGACCTCGAACATCAGGTGCCCGAAGCCGGTCGGGCCGGGGACCGAGGCGTAGGCGAAGGAGTGGTGACGCTCGTTGGCGTGGAGGAACGTGCCGCTCGCGCCCGGGGCGAACTCGATGAGGTCGCTCAGCCGGAAGCCGAGGAGGTCCTGGTAGAGCCGGCCCTGGGCCGGGCCGTCGTCGGTGAACTGGAAGACGTGGCCCATCCCGCCCCGCCCGGTGACGAAGCCGGCCCCGGTGGGCGAGACGAACCGCTGCCGCGCCTCCAGCAAACCCCAGAAGAGTTCCAGGCGTTGGCCCGCGGGGTCGTCGAACTCGACGAGCCCGCTCACCTGACGCTCCGTCACCGCATCGTCGGTCGCTCGCTTGACGGAGTAGCCGTTGCTCTCCAACCGAGCCGCGATCTCCTCCAGTTCCTTCGGGCCCTTCACCTCCCAGCCGATCGCGGTGACCTGGTCCGTGTCGCCACGGCGGATGTGGAGGCGGTACGCCTTCTCGTCCATCCGCAGCAGGAGCCTGTCCGGTGTGTCCTCGGCCGACTGCAGACCGAGGAGATCACTGGCGAACTTCCGCCATGCGTCGAGGTCTTGGGCCTCGACGACCACATATCCAAGACCGATGACCTCAGCCATGATCCGTCCTTCCTTCTTCCTTGAGGTTCTGCCGGGCTTCGGTGCCCGTCGCGCTCACGGCGCGGAGACGAAGTCG
Organism: Streptomyces sp. L-9-10; assembly: GCF_004151105.1. GTDB lineage: Bacteria > Actinomycetota > Actinomycetes > Streptomycetales > Streptomycetaceae > Streptomyces. The sequence continues at coordinate 41,326 of NZ_PHRF01000146.1, read as the reverse complement.
GCGACGAGACGGTTGAACTCGTCGGCGTGTTCGAGCTGGAGCCAGTGGCCGCACCGGTTCATCAGGACCATGCGGGAGTCGGGGATCAGCGAGACCAGCTTCAGCGAGTTCTCGAAGTGCACGACCCGGTCGTCCCGGCCGTGGAAGTGCAGGGACGGGACCTGGATCGCGGCGACGTCGTCCGCGGTGATCCCGCGGGGCATGTCGGCGCCGAGCCCGCCCGCGAGGAAGTTGGCCAGATGGTCGGGGCGGCGACGGGCCGCGTCCGAGCGCTGGCGGACCAACTCGTCGGTGACGAAGGCGGAGTCGTACGTCATGGGCGGGGCCCGCCGGGGCAAGGCGATCATCGTCCTGAACCCTGCCGAACCGCCACTGATCATGCGGGACACCGTGTTCTGCCTGGTCGACGCCCCCGACCCGCGACGGCACCAGGAGATCCGCCAGTCCATCGAGAAGATGGTGGCCGACGTGGCGGCATACGTTCCCGGCTATCGCCTCAAGCAGGACATCCAGATCACCGAGATCCCCGCCGACCAGCCGGTCCGGACCCTGACGGAGGGGGACGCGACCCGGCCCACCCATCAGGTCTCGGTGTTCCTCGAAGTCGAGGGCGCCGCGCTCTACTTGCCGGCGTACGCGGGCAACCTCGACATCATGACGTCGGCAGCGCTACAGGTCGCCGAGCGTATCGCCGCCGGATCGGAGGCCCTATGACCACCTCGGTCTTCGTCCAGGACGTCACCTTGCGCGACGGCATGCACGCCGTTCGTCACCGCATCACCCCCGACAAGGTCCGCCGGATCGTCACGGCTCTCGATGACGCCGGCGTCGACGCGATCGAAGTCGCCCACGGGGACGGTCTTGCGGGCGGGTCGCTCAACTACGGCCCCGGTTCGCACTCCGACTGGGAGTGGATCGAAGCAGCGGCCTCTGTGCTCAAACGGGCTCGACTGACCACCCTGCTCCTGCCCGGGGTCGGTACGATCCACGAACTCAAGCGGGCTTGGGACCTGGGTGTGCGTTCCGTTCGGGTGGCCACGCACTGCACCGAGGCCGACATCGCCGCGCAGCACATCGCCTCGGCCCGCGAGATCGGGATGGACGTGTCGGGCTTCCCGATGCTCTCCCACATGGCCGAGCCCCGGGAACTGGCACGGCAGGCCAAGCTGATGGAGTCCTACGGCGCGCACTGTGTGTACGTCACGGACTCCGGCGGCCGGCTCACCATGAAGGACGTCGAGGCCAGGGTCCGCGCGTACCGGGACGTCCTGGACCCGGCCACCGAGATCGGCATCCACGCCCACGAGAACCTCTCGCTGTCCGTCGCCAACTCGGTCGTCGCCGTCGAGAACGGTGCGTACCGGGTCGACGCGTCCCTCGCGGGCCATGGCGCGGGCGCGGGCAACTGCCCCATCGAGGCGTTCATCGCCGTCGCCGACCTGTCCGGACTCCAGCACGGCTGCGATCTGTTCACACTCCAGGACGCCGCCGACGACCTGGTCAGACCCTTGCAGGACCGGCCGGTCCGGGTCGATCGCGAGACCCTCACCCTCGGCTACGCGGGTGTCTACTCGTCCTTTCTGCGTCACGCCGAGAACGCCTCCCGGCGCTACGGCGTCGACGTCCGCGACCTCCTCATGGAGTGCGGCAGGCGAGGGCTGGTGGGCGGCCAGGAAGACATGATCATCGATATCGCCCTCACCCTGCTCGCCGCACGCACCCCGGCCGCCTGACCGGGCACATCCCCCGCCCGCGGGTCCGGTCCGACGATACGGCGCCGATCTGTTCCACCCCTCAGAACGGGACGGTTCGCCTTCCGGACCCGCTGCCGCAGGCTTCTCTTCGAAAGAGTCGCATCGCCTCCACCAGGAGCGGACATGATTGACCTGAACACCATGGTCGACCCCGATCGGGGATGGAACGATCCGCGGATCTACACGGATCAGGACCTGTACGAGCGCGAGCTGGAGTACGTCTTCGGGCGCACCTGGCTGTTCCTCGCCCACGACTCCCAGCTGCCGAAGCCGGGCAGCTTCATCCAGACGTACATGGCCGAGGACCCGGTTCTGGTGGTCCGGCAGCGGGACGGGTCCGTGAAGGCGTTCCTGAACCAGTGCCGGCACCGGGGCATGAGGATCTGCCGGACGGACGCCGGCACCAGCAAGACCTTCACCTGCACGTACCACGGGTGGGCCTACGACCTGGCGGGCAACCTGATCAACGTACCGCTGGAGGAGGTGGCCTACCGCAACGAGATCGACAAGAGCAGGTGGGGCGCTCTGAAGGTCCTGCGGATCGCGAACTACCGGGGCTTCTGCTTCGGCACCTGGTCGGAGGAGACCCCCGAGTTCGAGGACTACCTCGGCGACATGGCCTTCTACTTCGACGCGGTCGTCGACCGCTTCGCCAGCGGCCTGGAACTGGTGCCAGGAACCACCAAGTGGGTCATCGACTGCAACTGGAAGTTCGCCGCCGAGCAGTTCGCCAGCGACATGTACCACGCGCCCGTCTCGCACGCCTCGGCGATGATGGCGCTGACGGACGATCCCAACGCCTCCGGCGGCAACTCCAACCAGAACGCCCCCGGCCGCCAGTTCGGCGACAACGGACACGGGTCCGGGGGCTTCTTCAGCCCGCAGGCCGTCATGCCGGCGCCGTACCTCGGAGACGCCACGTACGCCTGGATGAAAACGAAGGAAGAGGAGCACATCGAGCAGGTCGGGATCGACCGGGTGCTGAAGGTGAACAACCACAACACGATCTTCCCGAACTTCTCCTGGCTCGCCTTCGGCCTCTCCACGATGCGGGTGTGGCACCCGCGCGGACCCGGGCAGATCGAGGTATGGGCCTGGAGCTACCGCCCCAAGGACGCTCCGGACGACGTCAAGGCGGAGATGCGGAAGATGACCCAGCGGACGTTCAGCCCGGCCGGGTCGTTCGAGACCGACGACGGCGAGAACTGGACCGAGATCCAGCAGGTGCTGCGCGGTCACAAGGCCCGTACCACCAAGTTCCACACGGGCATGGGCCTGGGCCACGACGAGCAGGACGTCCACGGTCTGCCCGGCTCGTCCAACCATGTGTACGCCGAGCACGCGGCGCGCGGCTTCTACCGCCGGTGGCGTGACCTGGTCACCGGCACGCCCTGGGCGCGGATCCAGAAGCCGGACCGGGCACGGGACGCCGCGGACTCCGCCCTCGCAGAGGAGGCGTGACCACCATGACGACCATCGACCGCACCGAGACGCCGGCCACGGTGTTCCGCACCACCGACGTGCAGACCCAGCACGACGTCGAGCAGTTCCTGTACGCCGAGGCCGAACTCCTCGACCAGCGCCGCTTCCAGGAGTGGATCGACCTCTTCACCGAGGACGTCCACTACTGGCTGCCCACCCGGACCACCCGCACCAACCGGGAACGCCACCACGAGATCGCGGGCGAGGACGAGAGCGCCCTCATCGACGACGACAAGTACTTCCTGACCGGCCGGGTACGCCGCTACACCTCCGGCATCTCCTGGTCCGAGGAGCCGCCCTCCCGCACCCGCCGGCTCATCACCAACGTCCGACTCGCCCCGGGCACCGAACCCGGCGAGCTGGACGTCGTCTCCAACTTCTCCGTCTACCGCAGCCGTCTGGAACGTCACCAGGACTGGTTCATCGGCGAACGCTTCGACACCCTGCGCCCCGCCGGCCCGGACACCGGCTACCCCTACCGGATCGCGTCCCGGAAGATCGTCCTGGAGCAGACCACACTCCTGGCACCGAGCATCAGCATCTTCCTGTGAGGCGCGTCGTGACCCAGCACACGCTTCCCCCGGGCCTGCCCGATCTCCCGGACCGCACATGGGTCCGCGCCTGCGCGGTGGACGAACTCCCGGAGGACGAAGGGCGCAAGCTCGCCACCGTTCCCCTCACCTCCGTCTTCGCGGCGGAGGGCGAGGCGTTCTGCATCGATGACACCTGCACGCACGAGACCTTCTCGCTCGCGGACGGGTGGGTCGAAGGCTGCGTCGTCGAATGCACCCTGCACATGGCCAAGTTCAGCCTCCGCACCGGCGAGGTCGTCTCACCCCCTGCCACCAGGCCCGTGGCCGTCCACCCGGTGGAGTGTGTCGAAGGTGTCGTCTTCGTCGCGCTCCCCCGGAACTACCTCGTGAAGGAGGACTGACCATGGCACGGCTCGACAACGCGTCCGTGGTGGTCACCGGAGCCGCATCCGGCCTCGGCCGGGCCGTCGTCGACCGCTTCACCGCCGAGGGCGCGAGCGTCGTCGCCTTCGACCGGTCGCAGGAGAAGCTCGACACACTCAAGGCCGAAATCGGCGAGTCGGTGGTCACCGTGGTCGGTGACGTGACCCGCTACGAGGACAACCTCCGCGCCTGCGAGGCCGCCGTCGACCGGCGGGGAAAACTCGACACGTTCATCGGCAACGCGGGCCTGTGGGACTTCAACCGCTCGCTCGCCGAGAGCGATCCGCAGTCCCTCGCCTCCGGGTTCGACGAGCTGTTCGCGGTGAACGTGAAGGGCTATCTGCTCGGAGCCAAGGCCGCACTGCCGGCCCTGACCGCGTCCCGAGGATCGATCGTGTTCACGTTGTCGAACGCGTCGTTCTATCCGCGCGGCGGCTGTCCCCTCTACGTCGCCTCCAAACACGCAGGCGTCGGACTGGTCAGGCAACTGGCCTACGAACTCGCCCCCGACGTCCGGGTGAACGCGGTCGCCCCGGGCGGCATGGCCACGGACCTGCGCGGACCCGGGGCGATGGGCCTGGCCGACACCTCCATCGAGGACGCCCTCCCGATCCGGGACGTCATCCGGACCTTCTCGGCCCTGCAACTCGACATCCGGCCCGAGGACTACGTCGGCTCGTACGTCCTCCTCGCCGCACGAGAGGAGTCCGCCACCGCTACCGGGACCGTCATCGACATCAGCAGCGTCGGCACGCCCGGCCGGTCCGCGGCTCCGTGAACCGGCCGGGGTGATCCCCGGCAATTTACGTACCTTGAACGAGAGGGCCATCGTGTCCAAGACCCACCACGTGATCGTCGGCGGAAGCATCGCCGGTGTGTCGGCCGCCATGGCGATGCGGCGGAGCGGATTCGACGGAACGGTCACCGTCGTGGACGCCGAGCCGCTCCTCCCGTACGAGAAGCCGCCCCTGTCGAAGAAGGCGGACCCGGAGCATGCCGTGCGGCCCATCCTGCCCGAGGAGCACTACCGGGAGCACGGCACCGACCTGGTCATCGGCCTGCGGGTGCACCGGCTCGACGACGAACACCGGCGGGTCGTCCTGGCCGGCGGCGGCGAGCTGCCCGGCGACCGGGTACTGCTCACGACGGGTGTCTCCGCGCGCCGACTGGGCACACCGGGGGAGCAGTTGGACAACGTACACACCCTGCGCACCGCGGCCGACGCGCGACGCGTCTTCGCCGGCCTGCACCGGGGCGGCCCGCTGGTCGTGGTCGGCGGCGGCTTCATCGGACTCGAAGCCGCCGCGGTGGCCCGGACGATGGGCCTCGACGTCACGGTCGTCGAGGCGACGGCGCTCCCCCTTCTCGGCCCGCTGGGCCCAGCGGTCGCCCGGCTCATGACCCGACTGCACCGGGACAACGGCGTACGGGTCATCAGCGGCCGGACCGTGGAGAGGTACGCCGGCCACGGTTCCGTGGAAGAGGTCGTTCTGGCCGGCGGCGAACGGCTGCCCGCGGCCACCGTGGTGGTGGGCGTCGGGGTGGTCCCGAGCGATCAACTCGCCGCTGCCGCCGGCGCCACCATCCACGGCGGGGTCGTCGTGGACGAGTACGGCCGCACCGATCATCCGTGGTTCTGGGCGGCCGGCGACGTGGCCAGCCAGATCCACCCGCGCACCGGGGTCCGTGAGCGGATCGAGCACTGGGACGTCGCCATGCGCCGCGGCGCGGCGGTGGGCGCGTCGATGGCCGGCCTGCCCACGATCAACGATGCGGCGCCCTACTTCTGGTCCGACCAGTACGGCAAGTCGTTGCAGATGTTCGGCCGAGGACGCGGATCCGACCAGGTGGTGGTGCGAGAGGGGGCGACTCCGGAGCGGTTCGTGGCCTTCTGGCTCCGGGCGGGCCGGCTCGCCGCCGTCGCCGGACTCGATGAGCCGAAGGCGGTCCGCGCCGCGAAGGCGATCCTCGACACGGACGCCGCAGTGGCACACGAGGTGCTCACGGATCCGTCGACCGACCTGCGGGCACTGGCCCGCCGTCTCGCACGCCCCGCGGGCATCCCGGCCCAGAGTCAGCCCGCCAAGACATGAATGACGCTTGTGGCAGACTGGTTCGTATGACTGCCGCAGGTCCATCGGACGGGACGCGACGGGCTCGTCCGAAGGGACGCGACGCACACCGTGCCAAGGACTCCGCCGCGACACGCAACGACATTCTGCGAGCGGCGGCGCGGCGGTTCGCGGAACATGGCTTCGCCCACGTGACCCTTCAGGACATCGCCCAGGACGCCGGTGTCACACCAGCCCTCGTCAACCGGTACTTCGTCTCCAAGCGGGCGCTCTTCGAGCTGGTGGCCCAGGCCCACGTCGACGAGGCACAACCCCTGACGGACGTCGGTGAATTCGCATCCGACCTCATGGCCTACTGGCAGGACGTCGACCGCAGAACACCCGCACTCGCCCTCGTCCGGTCCATCGACCTGGACGGCGGGAAGCTCCTCAGGCACGAGCTGGAACGAAGGGCGCGGGGGCACTGGCGCCAGTTCCTCGCCGGGGATCCGGAAGCGCCGGCCAAGATCCGACTGCTCGAATCCCTGACCATGGGCCTCGGCCTCTTCGGTATCGGCGCGCTCCTGGGCGAGGAGGAGAGCCTGTCCTCCGAGACCCTGATCGCGATGGAACGCCGGCTCGCTCTGATGATCGAAGCGTGCCTGAGCGACTGACGCTCCGTGAACCGCAGCACTGACCAGGAAGGAGTGGGCGTCCCCGCTGGTCTCCGCGCGAGCGGGGTGCTGCTCACGGTGTCACGGTGGGGTTGACGTTCAAGGGTGCCGTCAACGTGCACAGAGCGCGCTGATCATTGAAGGACCGGAACTGCTCCTGAACAGGCAGGCCCAGGAGGAGCAGCCTTGCTCGTACAAGCTGAGCAGCCCGGGGCACCGGCTGCCGCATTCACCCGGCACCGAGGGACTCGACGGCACCGGATCTCCAGTGCCGTCGAGCCCCGGACAGCGTCGGCCGCGTACGCCACGGGGGCAAGGGGGCGTGACGGCGTCCGCTCCCCGCCCCGTGGCCGGCCTCGCCCGCGGCCACGACGGCCGTCATCCTGCCGCCCAGGAGAAGGCCGCAGTCAGGATCCGGTGACGACGCCCGACAGCTCGTTGGTGCTCTGCGGCAGAGCAACCGAGGTGATCTTCTTGCCGGTCTCCAGGTCGATGGCGTGCAGGGCCTTCCCGCTGGGGTCGGAGACGTAGGCGGTGTCGTCGCGGACGAACAGCGTGGGCCGGGCCTGCTGCCAGTCCAGCGGCTCCTGCCACGTGCCCACGGCGGGGATCTTCCTCTCGACCTCGCCGCTGTTCTGGTCGATGACGTGGATGGCGCCGTCGGTGCCGAGGACGAGGGCCTCACCCTCCGGGCCGCGGGCCAGTGAGCGGAAGGAGTAGCTGGTGCCCAGGTCCACCAGGCGCAGCTTCTTCTTCTCGGTGTCGATGAGGGAGATGCGGGTGGGCCGTTCCAGCTCGGCCTCCTTGTCGGTCTTGTAGTCGCCCAGGAGGATGGGGGAGGCGTCGCTGCCGGCCTGGTTGCCGATGCGGCCGTAGTCGTCGGGGGCGTCGACCTTGGTGAACTTCCCGTCCTGGTAGATCAGGACACCGTCCTCGCAGCCGACGGCGATGGCCTCGTTCCGGGCAGCCGCCTCACCATGCACACCGGGGCACTTCTCGTTACGCGTGATCTCCTTGTTCTTCTCGTCCAGCACCAGCGCGCCGGTCCGCTCCTCCTCGGTGCCCAGGGTGCTGAGGAGCTCGCCGTTGGCCAGCTCGATGGCGACACCGTGATGTGCCTCGGCGGAGGTGTAGGTGCGTCCTTCCGGCTTCTTGCCACCGCTCAGGTCCGCAGGGTCGAAGACATTGACCGCCCCCGTGCCGTCGGTGAAGAGCACGGTCTTTCCCGCGTGCCGTACGACGTGTCCGGGCTTGGCACCCTTGTACTCGATATCGGTAAGGGCCTGCCCGGTGGCGTCCAGCACCCGGAAGCCGGTGTCGGTGGAGACGACGACGTGGTCCTCGTCACCGGCGGGGTTGACCCGGTTGAAGCCGGACAGCTCGATGGTCCGGGTCAGCTTGAGGCTCTCGCCGTCCAGGATGTACAGGCCGCCGTCGAAGGTGGCGACCAGCGGGTCCTTGACCGCGGCGGCGGGCGTGGCGCTCGCGGTGCCCGCGGCCTTGGTGCCGGAGGAGGAGTCCTCCCCTCCGCACGCGGTCAGGACCGTGGACACCGCCAGGGCGAGTGCGGTCCCGGTGAGGGCTCTGCTGCGTATCGACGTGTTCATCGGTGTGTTCCTTTCCGCGCCGCTCGGTGGCGGCGGTGGGTGCATGACGGTTTCGGCCCGGTCGGCCGGTGCATGTTGAAGGCTCAGGGAGTCAGCCGCCGGTGAGGCCGTCGGCCATGGCGGTGGTGTTGGCGCGCATCATCCGCAGGTAGGTGTCGGCACCCTCGCCCTCGGCGGTCAGCGACTCCGAATACAGCTCCACGACCTGGACCCGGCCGCCGAGTTCCGTGCGCAGGACCTCGGCGAGCCGTGTCGGCTGGGAGGAGTCGGCGAACACGGTGCGCACGCCGGCCTCCTCCATCGCCTCGGTGAGCGAGCGCAGGTCGGAGGAGCTGGGTGAGGCCAGCGTGGTGCCGCTGGGGATGACCGCGCCGATCACCCGGAAGCCGAAGCGGTCGGCGAGGTATCCGAAAACATGGTGGTTGGTCACCAGGGCGCGCTGGTCCTCGGGGACGCCGTCGAAGGACTTCTCCATCCAGGCGGTGAGGTCCGTGAGTTCTTCGCCGTAGCGGTCGGCATGTGCGCGTATCGCGCTGACGTCCACACCGTCGACGTGCTCGATCACCTGGTCGGCCAGCAGGCCGGTGGCCTTGCGCACCCGGTCGGGATCGGTCCAGAAGTGTGGGTCGGGTTGTCCTTCGTCTTCCTCGGGGCCGCCGTCGTCGGACGTCCGGAAGGTGAGCGGGTCGACCGCGTCGCCTACCGCGAAGGTGGCGACGCCGGACTCGCGGGCGGCGTCCACGTGCCGCAGGACGTTCTCCTCCAGCCCCAGGCCGTTGTAGACCACCAGGTCGGCGCGCTCCAGCTCGGCGGCCTGCACCGCCGTCAGGCCGAAGGAGTGGGGATCGGCGTTGGGCTTCATCAGGACGGTGACGTCGGCCTCGTCACCGGCGATCTCCCTGGTGATGTCGCCGAGGATGTTGGTCGTGACGACGATGCGGGGGTGCTCCTCGCCGGTGGTGCAGGCGGAGACGGCTGCCGCAGTGGCGAGGGCGAGCAGGCCCACGATCAGATGACGCAGCCGTGCCGCGCTCACCCTCACGCGCTGCTTCGCCGAGGCTCGGTTCATCGGCCGGTCTCCGCCATGAGCACCGGCTCGATGTCCAGGTCGAAGGAGCGTGCGATGCGCAGGTTGTCGTTGTAGTCGATCTCGAACACCTTCTTGCCCTCGGGGTCGTTGACGTAGGCGCGGCTGCGGTCGACCTCGATGACGGGGGCGCCTTCGTCGGTGCCGGCCGGCTCCTCTCCGGTCAGGAGTGTCCTGGTCCGCGCGGTCTGCTTCCCGGTGGCGATGTCGTAGCCGTGCAGCGAGCCGTCGGTCTCCAGAACGAGCAGCGGGGAGCCCTCTCCGGCGGTGTTGGCGGCGATGACGGGACCGGTGTCCACCCGGGTCCAGAACCGCTCGGTGACGTCCAGGACCCATACGGCGTCATCCCCGGCCGGTGCGGTGAGGGTGTCGCTGCCGGGTCGCTGGCGGAAGGAGGTGGCCCGTCCCTCCGCCGGCACTTCCTCGGCGTAGGGGATCTCCTCGGCGGTGAAGGCGCCGTCCTTCTCGCGGACGAGCAGGGCCCCGTCGGCGCAGCCCAGGACCAGGCCGCGACGGGTGACGGCGTCGCCGCGCGGCTCCTCGCACTCCACGTCCGGGGAGGCGACGCGCTCGCCCTTCCGGTCCAGCACGACGAGCTTCGTGGTACCGCCCTCGCCCGCGAAAGCGAGCAGGTGCTCCTCGTACGGCACGACGGCGCCGCTGTACGTGCCCGCCAGCGTCCCGGACGAAGCGATCGTGCCCTTCTCCAGCTCGCCGCGGTCGTAGAGGACGGTCTTCCCGTCCTCGTCGGTCACGGCGGTCACGACGGCGTCGCTGCGTACCTGCGCCTGACGGCCCACGGGAAGCTCGCCGACGCCACGTATCGCGGCGCTGTAGTAGTGGACATGGTCCCCGTGGTCCACCATCCAGGCGCCGCTGTCGAGCACGTGCGTGCCGCCGGAGGTGTGGAGGTAGCCGAACCGTCCGTCCGTGACCAGCCGGACGGCGCCTTCCGTCCGGGCCGTCGTGTGCACCGTATCGCTGATGAGGTCGAGAACCCGGCTGTTTCCGCTGTCGGGGTCATTGAGGAGCAGGCGGGACTGCTGCTCGGCGGCCTCCTGCGCTCCCGCGACGTACCCGTGCGGAGTGACGGACGAGGAACTCACCAGGGGGCGTGGGTCGTTGTGTTTCTCCCCAGAGCAGCCCGCGGCGAGCAACGCGGTGAGTACCAGTGCGGCCGAAGCCCATGGAGTGACGTTTCTGCGGACGGTCATGACGATCGCCTCAAGCTTCTTTCAGTTGACTTCAAGGGCGGGAACGGGGGGGAGAGACGCGCATGGCGGTGACGTACACCGGACGCCACGTGGGAGAGGAAGAACAGGCTCACCGCGAGGGCCGAGACGGTCGCACCGGCGGCGGTGCCCAGGTGCCAGGACAGCAACAGGCCGCCGAACGTGGCGGCGACGCCGAGGAGTGCGGCGAGCGCCATGACCCCGCGGACACCGCGCGCCCACGGCAGGGCCGCTGCCGGCGGAGCGATGAGCAGGCCGAGGACAAGTAGCGTTCCGACGATGTGGAACGAGGCGACGATCGCGAGTCCGAGCAGGCCGAGCAGCACGGCGTGGGCCAGGCGAGGGCGAAGCCCCAGGGTCTGAGCCTTGCGTGAGTCGAACGCCAGGGCCAGGAAGGCACGGTGCCCGAGGACCGACACCGCCAGTGCCGCGAACAACGCCACCGCGAGCAGGAAGAGGTCCTGCTGCCGGACGGCGAGGACGTCACCGAACAGGAAGCCGGTCAGATCCACCGCGAAGGACTGCGAGCGCGACACGATGATCACGCCGAGCGACAGCATGCCGACGAAGAGCAGCCCGATACCGGTGTCCTGCGACAACCTCGGCGTACGCCCGAGAACGGTGACACCCGCCGTCATGACGGCGGCGCTGGTCACCGCACCCACCAGCAGGTTCCCCCCGGACAGCGCGGCCAGGGCGACCCCCGGAAGCAGGCCGTGGGACATGGCGTCGCCGAGGAAGGCCATCCCTCTCAGGACAACCCAGGTGCCCGCCAGCGCACAGATCGCGGACACGAGCATCCCGCCCCACAGGGCTCGCTGCACGAAGGTCACCTCGAACGGGGCCGTCAACCATTCCATGGCCAGGACACTACAATGAAAATCATGTTCATAAAACCAGGCCCCTCGCCCGCCGCTTCCCGGGAACGAACCCCCCACGTCCGTTTCACCGACTTGTGCGCCGGCTATCCAGGACGACCTGTACTGCGGCAACTCAGCGCGGCAATACCGAAGTTGTCGAAGACGGCACTCGTCGGCCCGAACGGCAGCGGCAAGTCGACCCTGCTCGGCGTTCTCGCCGGTGTGATCCGTCCGACATCCGGCGAACTGCACCACGACGGAGAACGGCCACCCGCGTTCGTACCCCAGCGCGGAGCCGTAGGCGACACCCTGCCGCTCACCGTCCGGCAGACCGTGGAGATGGGGCGCTGGGGCGAACGCGGACCGTTGCGTCGGCTGACCCGCCGGGACCACGCGACCGTGGACGCCGCACTCGACCGGCTCGGCATCGGCGACCTCGCTTCACGCCAACTGGGAGAGCTGTCGGGCGGACAGCGTCAACGCGCCCTCGTCGCACAAGGGTTGGCACAGGAATCGGACCTGATGCTTCTCGACGAACCGACCACGGGCCTGGACCCGGAGGCGAGGGAGCGGATCGGGGCCCTGCTGACGGCGCTCGTCGCCGACGGCGTGACAGTCGTCCACGCCACACACGACCTGGAGGTCGCACGTGCGGCGGACTGCTGCCTCCTTCTCCAGGACGGCCGCCTCGCCGGACGAGGGCACCCCGACCAGGTGCTCACCACGTCGGCGCTGGCCCGAATCTGGCAACCACTCCGACCCACCGAGCCACTACACCTCTCCCCGTCAACAACGGCGAACTGCGCACGGTGAACCTGGTGACAGCCGCGCGCTCCACCGTCGCCACGCGCCTGGGCAACCTGCGCGGCATCGCCCACAGCGGCACCACCCTCTACGCCACCGGTGGCAGCGGCAAGCTGTACGAGGTGGAGGAGAGCGGCACTGTGCGTGTCGTCGCGTCCGGCCTCGGCCTGTCCCAGGGCATCGCGATGGACGTACGCGGCGGCGCCTGCACCGCCGACATGTTCACGCGGCTGCGGCCAAGGGACACCGGCGTACAGGCGTCGGCCGGTGCCTCGTCGATGAGTACGTCGATACGCCAGAGGCCGGGTGTACGCACAGAATGGCCGTCGCCCACTCCCGGCCAACGGAACGCACTCGCCTGCTCACCGGCCTCATCCCACGCGACAACGTCTCTGCCCACGGCAGGAACCGGCTCCACCTCCTGGCGGCGTGCCTGGAACACGCCACGGAACTGGACCCCGAGGTTCGCGCGGAAGTCCAGCAGCGCGCCGGTGCCCTGATCCCGCCCCGCTCGGCGGACCAGGCCCGAGCATTGATTGAGGTCGGCCCGGTCGTGCTGGATCTGCTGCCGGACCGCCAGAGCCGGGGCCTGATGACGGACCGGCCGACGACGAGGCGTACTTCACGGTGCTCGCCGCCACCCGCATCGCCACTGACGCGGCGATTGCCGTCCCCGCCAGATATCGCAGCCACCATGACCTACGAGTGCGAGGTGAACTCGTACGTGCCTGGAGCCGATTCGACACTGACACGTTCGGCCGAGAAGTGGTCGCGCATCTCAACGAGGACAATCTCTATTTCCCGGTGTCCAATCTGGCCGAGTTGCACGCGATCAGCAGCTACGGCGGGCGGGCCCGTATCAAGATCTCCGGAGAGTTCACCACTGCCGAATTCATCAACGGGTGCCGTACCGAGCGCCTGACCCACCTTTGGGTTGCCACGGACACCGGCAAGTGCTGGAGATGGCTGCGCGAATTCCCCCAACCGCGCTTTTTCACCATCGAGACCCCGCTGCCCCCGTGGATGTGACCGCGCTAGCCCAAGTGCTGCCGCCGCGCACGATCCGAGTCCCTCAGGGGGTAGTGGTCACAGGCGCCGACGAGCTGCCGTCGCAGGTGGTGACGAACGCGTGCATCTTCTACCGCCTGGACCGTCGCAACGGCGACGGCTGGGGCATCGCGCTCGACTGCGTCTACGAGCGCGACACCGTCACTCGGCCAACGCCCACTCACCGAACGAAGCGACGTCCTAATCCCTGACCTTGAGGAAGCGCATCCGCGTTGCGCCATTGCTGTCGGTGCCGCCGGCCTCGGCGTTGGAGATCTTGCCGCCGGTGAGGACGAACATCAGGTGCAGGCGGACCGTCCGGGGGCCGGAGGCGACCGCGTACTCGGTCATGATGTGTGTGGTTCCGCCTTGCTGCTCCTGCCTCGCCGCGTTGATCGCCGCGATCTGTGTGAAGCTCGTCAGGAGGGTGTCCGTGGTCTCGTCCCTGAGCCAGCCGATGATGTAGCCGCTGCCGCCGGTGGCGGAACCGAGCGCGTACCGTACATCGCTGTCGATGTGGTACACCCCGGCTTCCGGAAGCACGATGTCGGACTCGGGGATCGGCACGTCGGTACCTGCCTGGGCCAGGAGGTTGGCGTGCTGCCTCTCGGCGTTGAGGAACGCGCTCACCGGCGTGAGGCGGGCGCCGATCTTCCACCTTTCGGGGCAGCCGGGCGTCCCGGTGACGTCGATGTCCACCGACCGTTCGGTGCTGCTGTTGCCGCCAGGAGCGATACCCGTCAGGTCGATCCGCGGCACGAGCAGCCCACCGGTCGTGTTCCGTGCGGCATTGCACGGCGACGGGTCCAGAGCAGGCGTGTCGGGTGCGTACAGACACCCGTCGCTGCCCCGGGTGATGGCGTTGCCCCGGTCTGTGGAGATGCACGGAGGGCGGGCGGTGGCGCATCCATCCTGGCAGGAGGGGACCGGGATGACCGGCGGGACCGCGGCGTAGGGAGTCGAGCCGTCGAGGGTGTCGGTCGTGCAGGTGACCGCGCCGTCGCAGTTACGGCAGGTCGTACGGAGGAACGGCCTGCCGCAGCCCGGGGCGGACGCCTGGACGGTGAGGACGAAGCTGTCGACGGTCCACTGCTTGGGGCCGACTCGGCAGGTGTCGTCGTTGCCTGTTTCCAGGTTGAGCTCGACGACGATCTTTCCCGCGAGGACGTCCGCGAGGGACACGGTGGTCGGTGGGATGACGCCGTTGTCGTCACCACCGGCCGGCAAATCGGGTGGGCCCAGGAGATCGGTGCGGATCGGGGTCGTGCCGTTCCACAGGGCAAAGCGGCCGTAGAGTTGGCAGGCCGTGTTCCTGCCGTCGTTGTGGACATGGACCGAGGCGCTGATCGTGACGCTGGTGGGGTTGCCGCGCAGTGACGTGGGGTCGATGTGCACGACGCCGGCGAGCCAGGTGTGCTGGCCGTTGTGCGTCCCGTCGTCGGCCGGGAACGTGCCCGTGCCGCTGTTCAGGATGGTCTGGGCGACGACAGGGTCCAGTGCGGCATGGGTGTTGGCGATGGTGTAGTACGGCGTCGGGTCGGTGCTGCTCGCGGTTGCTGCGACCCGGTACGGCGCGGAGTCGCGCAGTGGGGTCGTCTCGCAGTGCTCGCACGGCTTGGAGCCGGGACAAGCAACGGGGGGACAAGTAACGGGGGGACAGGCCGGCTTGGAGGGCTGACAGCCGCCGATGGCGATGGGGGACTGCCCGCAGCCGCATCCACTCATGGGTCAACTCCTTTTGTGAGGTGGAGTGGTGGCAGTGGCGGTGTGCCCCGTGCCCACTTTGGCGCGGTTGGGGCACGAGGGGATGATGCGCCGGCTCGTCGACCGAAACGGATGAAAGCCGAGAGGGCAGGCGCGTTGAGGGATACCGGCGGACCTGAAGTCGGCCGCGCAACCGGGAGTGGAAGAAGACCGTCTGGCGGACCGCTCGCCGGGTCGTGGCTCACATGACGTCGATCGTCATCCAGCTACGTGTTCCCGCAGCCGGCCGGGTCCTTGGGGTGGGAAACAGAAGCGGCCATGTCGGCCCCATCTTCGCGATTCTGCTACTGGTACTGGGCAAACCGCGTTGGGCGCTCGGACAGAGGAATACCTGAAGCTCAGTCACTTGTCTTCTTCGTTGCCATCCCTAATGTACTATCCCGCGATCTGTCAGGCATTACCCCGTTAGGGTGGCCGATTTCACTGTCAAGGTGGCAGAGCGCCCACATTCCTGCCGACGTACGAGCGGGAGCGGATGGCCGACCGGGCCGGCGCGGAAGGCGGTGGTCGAGAACATCGCCCGGGGGCGGCTGCCGCAGCACCGACGACACCGACGGCACCGGTCTGGCCCGCACCGACTGGTCAGCAAGGTCGTCAAGGGGCGCCTATGGGGCGGCGAGGTGGACGAGCGGGTCGTCATCGACGAAGTCGTACGCGGCGTCGCCCTGGCCGGGCAGCTCACCGACGCCCGGCCCGGACAGTCGTTGTTCGGCCCGTTCCGCGGTTTCGAGTCCAAAGGGGCTATGACCTGGTCGCGGCAGTGGCGCGAGGCTATCCCCGACGACCCGGTGCACCCCAGCCGTTTGCGGCGGACGCTGTCTGTCGAGATGGCCGCCCGTCCCGGTGGTCTGCTGGCCACCAAGGTCGACTTCAAGCATCTGACGGTGGCGACCAGCGAGGGATACGCAGGCCGGCCAGGCCACGAGTGGAAGAAGGACAAGGACAAGGACAAGGTCAGGCGGACCATCGAGGCATACCGGCAGTTCGAACAGGGGCAGCTGCCTGCGGGCCCTGGAGCCGACTCCCTGATGGCCGCATTCCGCTCCGTCGAAAGCGAGCTCGCCGACCATGAGCCGGGCCCGGTGAAGGTGGTCACCGACCGGCAGACGGAACTGCTGTTGGAGAAGAAAACGTCGGTGTTGCACCTGTCCGCGGCGAACTACTGCTGGTTCGGGGACCCGGCGAAGGCCTTGTGTCTCAAGCTCGCCGGCACACGGTCCGCGGCAGCTCCGCTGACCGGGCTGTGTGACACCTCCCGCTGCCCGCAGACCACCCACCACCTCCTTCACAGCCCTGTCTGGCAGACCTCGGCTGACAACGGCGCCGTCCTGCCGGCCAGTTCTCGGATCCGGGGCCAGGAGAAGGACCGGCTGCGAGCCGAACACGAGCGGTCGATGCGGGTTCTCGAAGAGATCGACACGGCAGCTGGAAAGGCCGGATGACATGGCACTGAGCCATCAGCAGCGCGACCAGATCGAACGGCGCGTCCGCGCGGCGGGCCGGCAGCCCGACCCGCGCGAGGCCCGTATCGCACGGCCGCGTGACCTCAACCAGCGGATCACCGGTAAACTCGCCCGCACCCACACCGAACTCACGCAACTCAAGGAGCACCACCAGTTCCTCCTATCGGTCCTGGCCGCCAAGGACGACGAAGTCCGGAGGCTTCGCCACCAGCTCAGTACGTCCGCCGCGGTCCCGGATCAAAGACAGGGGGACGAGCCCTTGGCGTCGTCCTCCTGCCCCGCCGCTGATGTCACGCCAGTGTGATCAGCAGGGCGGAGACCAGCAGCGCAGTCTGATGAAGAGCCTGGTCATCAATTGACTGCACCAGGCCGGTGATCGACTCCGCTCGCCGGTGGTCGTTGTCGAAAGCGCCTGACGCCCCTCGACCTCGCGCTGAAGAAGATCAGCCGACACCAGCGGCCGGCAGCCGTCCCGGCCCAGGACGGCTGAGTCGCTCAAGGCAAAGACGTTGTCCGGCGCGGTGGCTCGTCCAGGGGGAGGTGCACAGCGATGGCGATCTTGCCGCGTGGGCGTCGGCGGCCCTCGCCGACAGAGCCGCCTTCCAACAGTGTGTGCGCCTGTGCGACGTCGGCCAGCGGTAGCACGGCGCCGATCACCGGCCGGAGTTTGCCCCGGTCGACCAGTCGGCCGAGGGCCGCGAGCTTCGCCCGGCCGGGGCTGGCGAAGAGGAAGTGGTAGGTCGCGTTCACGCCCCACGCGGCGAGCAGGTTCTGAGGTTCGGGGATGTCCACGATGGACACCACGCGGCCTCGGTCGGCGAGGACCTCCGGGCTGCGGGCGAGGGTATCCCCACCCACGGTGTCCAGCACGACGTCCACCCCACCCAGCGCGCGGACCTGCGGCACGTAGTCACCGGCCGAGAAGTCGATCGCGATGTCGGCTCCCAGTCCGGTGACGAACTCGTGATCCCTTGCCCGCGCGGTGGTTACCACCTCGGCTCCCAGCGCGCTGGCGACCTGGATCGCGGCCGAGCCGACCCCGCCCGCTCCGCCGTGCACCAAGACCCGTTCCCCGACCCGTACCCCGGCGCGTTCGACCAGCGCCTCCCACACCGTCACGCCCACGAGCGCGAGACCGGCGGCCTCGACGTGCGACAACCGTGCGGGCTTGCGGGCGACCAGGGCCTGGTCGACCACGTGGAACTCGGCGTAGGTTCCCTGCCCGGCGAACACCGGCGCCAGGTACCAGACCTCGTCGCCCGGCTGGAAGTCGCCCGCCCCAGGGCCGCTCTCGACCACCACGCCGGACACGTCATTGCCGATCACCGCGGGCAGCGCCACCTGGTCGCGGTAGTCGCCGCGCCGGGTCTGCAGGTCGAGAGGGTTCACGGACGTGGCCAGCACGCGCACCAGCACCTGCCCGGGTCCGGGAGTGGGTCTTGGAAGCTCTCGGGTGGCGAACGCGGTGTCCGCGTCACCGAAGCGGACGAGTTCCACCACACGCATCGAAGTCGACATGCGATGAACTTAGATCGAGATATCGCGAATCGTCAATATGTACATGCGTTACGATCACGGCGTGTTTTCGGAGGCGGAGTTGCTGGCTGTGTTCCGGGCCCTGTCCAACCCGGCCCGCCGTCAGATGCTGGTGTGGCTCAAGGAGCCGATGAGTTTCCCCGGCCAGGAGCCCGGCGACGTAGAGATCGGTGTCTGCGTGACCGACATCCAGCAGCGCGCAGGTCTGGGGCAGTCGACCACCTCGCAGTACCTCGCCATGCTGCGGCAAGCAGGGCTGGTGGTCGCCACCCGGCGGGGCAAGTGGACCTACTACCGCCGCGACGAGACGAACATCGCCCGCCTCCTGGAGACCCTGCGCGACGTGTTCTAGATCCCATGCCGTTCAGTTCGGGCCTGCTGCGGGCGAAGACTCCGGCTATCCCTGACCCCTGCAGTGTGAAGTCCTTGCCGGAGTCCATTCATGTCACGGAACCATAACTTTCAGGCTCCTGCACCCGGCACCGCATCGCCCGCAAGGGCGTCGAGACCTCCCAGCGGCTGGGCCGCCACCGCTGGACCATCGAACGCACTATGACCCGGCTCGCCGAATGCCGTCGCCTCCACCGCCGCTACGAACGTAAAGCCGACCACTTCCTCGCCCGCACCCTCGTCTGCTACCGCAGGCTCATCGCATGAGATGGCTTCCAAGGTGACCCTGCCCGGGAGGTGGAGCGTGGAAGACGGGGGACGTTCATGGGGTCGGCAGAAGACCCACGCCGACCCACCCCCGCCTGCGCGGGGAGCACGTCACGGTCGTCTCGCCAAGCGCCGCGGCAAGCGACCCCACACCCGCCTGCGCTGGGAGCACTCTTCCTGAGCTGCGGCGTTACAAGGGCCTTGCCGCTGCCTGGCCACCGTTCCTCCGCATGCCTCCATCGTCTCGGAGCCGCGTGCTGACGTCCCCCATCACAGGGAAGACGCGCTGGCGAGGCAGGAACACGGCCTTCCCGCAGTCGGCGTCGAACCGAACGTCCGCTTGGTCGCGCCCAGTCAGGACTTGTCCGGGCGATCACGTGAGGGGCCACGTTCACCGGCTCGGAAGATTCCGGGGGCTCCGGGGCTTGGCGGTTTTTCGGCATCGGTCGGCTCTTTGCAGGCGACGGGAAGCGGCACCCATACCGCAAACGGAATGCCTCTCAATGGCGGAACCGACACACCAACCCGTGCAGTCGATGGGTAATTCGATCTCACATCCCTATTCTGTGAACGGGTCGGCGTGGGCGAAGGACCAGGGCGAAAACGCCCTCTCGCTCATGGCCGCCAAATTCAGACAACGGTCATCACGATCGGAGATCACACGCATGAGCGACCAGAAGAACGCGAACGAATTTCCCCGGCGTCAATTCGTTGCGCTCTCGGGCACCCTTGGTGCCGCAGCGCTGCTGACCGGTGCGGGAGTCATGGCGGGAACGACCGCCACGGCGAGCCCGGCGTACGGCGGACCGTCCCCCGACCCGTCGTGCCCCCCACCCCCTCCTCCAGGTGGGCCCGCGAGCCCCTGTCCGCCTTCTCAGATGCAGTCCCTCTGCGGCCGGCCCACCGACAACGACCCGCTCTGGCACGACGTCCAGTACTGCACGCGGGGCACCGTCCCGCCGGCACCGCAGCCCAAGCCCGACTGCCTGAAGACGACCGCGAATTACGTCGTGCTGCACGGAAAACCGGAGAATACGCACAACTATCTCCTCCTCCCCTCGTGCCGGATCACGGGCATTGAGTGCCCGTTCATCCACATGAACTCGGCGGCGAACTACTGGCAGGAAACATGGGAGAACGCGAGAAGCGGAGGAAGCGTCCCCGTGCAGTACCCGAATATCGGACTGGGGATCAACTCGCAGGGCGCCCGCCAATTCAATCAGCTGCACATTCACATGGCCGGAATCAGGGCGAGCACACAGAGGCGACTCCAGGAACTCGAATCCCAGGGCCGCATGGCCACCCAGCCCTCCCAATGGGCCGCTCCGGGCAACCAAGCGCCCATTTCGGGGCCCGCGGGTTCAGGCGACCGCGTCTACCGCATCCTCAAGCTCCACGACCTCCAGCAGAACCTCTTCACGCTGCTGTACCGGAACGTGGTGGTGCCGAACTCGCTGAGCATGGCGAACCAGACCATGATCGTGGTCCCGAAGATGACGACCACCGGATTCGCAGGTTCCTTCTACGTCCTCAACAGCGACATGTCCCTCCACGACGGCACGAGCACGTGCGACCACCTGCTGGTGTATAGCTGACGACTACTCGATGGCAGCCGGCCCGGGGGGCGGGGCGGGGCGGTGACGCCGACGTCCTCGCAGAGGCTTGCCGGCACGATGGGATCCGCGGCATGGCCCGTCGCTGTAAGCCTTGTCGGCCGCGACACTGTTCGGCTTCTTGCGGGGCCTGCCTGGCCCGGTCAGGAGGGCTGCCCGGTTGTCGGCAGAACCAAGAAGCGTTCCGCCTGCCAACTCAACGGACCGGCCCGGCCTCCGCCCATCGACCACCGCTGCTCGCATGGAAACAACGGGGCGGTTGAGAAGCCAGCTCAGCCCAGCTCCTGCGGCAGGTATTCCCACTGGATACCTGTGTGCAGCACGAACAGGATCCCGTACAACGCTTGTCGGTGAGGCACCCGCGGCCTGCCCTCCACCGGCTTCGGCGTCGGTGCAGGCAACAACGGCTCGACGAGCGACCACAGTTCATCCGATACGCCCCACGGCCTCGACTGACGTATCCCCACCACCCAAGCCGAAAGTCACATAAACAACGGCTTCTGTGAGGACCTCTTAAACCAGAGTGACGGTCACCCTTCGGGGCGATCGAGGGTCGCAAGAACGGCGACCACGTGCCTGGCGTTCACTGCGGTGCAGACCGTCCAGCAAGCCGCCTCCGAGTACCGCGCCATCGCCAGGCCGGAGGCGAGGCGCCGGACGTCATGCTCAGTGCTTCTTCACTGGTCGTATGACCGCGTAACCCTGGCCTTCGGCGGGTCCGAAGCTCAGTTCGCCCCGGTACATCGGATCGGCGAACTCCAGCACGCGGTGGTAGAGGTGAAGCGTCGATTCGTGGCCGAAGATCCCCGGGGAGTTCACGATGAGGGGACCCCGCTGAAGAGGAAGTCCAGGGCCGACTCCTTGCGCTCCTCGGTCGGCTCGGCCCGGTACCGGCTGATGCGCCGGAAGATGCCGTCGGCGGCCTTCATGCATGCCGCGTGGAAGAGGTCGTCCTGCGCGAACGCCTTGTGCGCCACCAGCTCCAGGTCGTCGAACACCGGGTTCCCGGCGAGATCTCCGAGCGAGCTCGAGCCCGGCACCGGGGTCCGGGTCCGCGAGTGCGGCCGCGGCGGCCTGGTCGATTTCCTCGGTGAAAAATCGCGCTATGGCGTCGAGGAGGGCGTCCTTGCCCGCGAACCGCCGGTAGATCGTGCCGACGCCCAGGCCGGCACGGGACGCGATGAACTCCATGCTCGCCTGGCGTCCGGGGGTGATCCGTACCGCTGACAGCCGTACGGATCACCCCCAGACGCCTCCATGCGGCTCATGACGGCGTTCCTACCGGCGCCCCAACAACGCGGGGCGTTCCATTGATCTGCGATCTCCCGATTCCTGCCGTCAGCGGGCACGACGGAGGTGGGGAACCCCGCAGGGCTCACGCCACCTCGACAAGCTCCGGTTCAGACGCTCGGTGAAATGCCGAGGGACGCACCGTTGATCGCCCCTGCCGAGTTCACCGGGGCGGCGTGGGTGATGGTCCGTCCGAAGCACACCGACCAGGATTTCGCCCCCACCCCCGATGACGAGCATGTCCACTCGTTCAGGTAACCGCTGGAGTTCGCCAGGTCCATGGCCGCTGTCGCACGGTAGGAACTGGATCGTTCGTTGCGCACGATCACCGCCCCCTGTACGCCGTTCCCGTTCCCGTTCGACGCCCTGACCGCGCACACCTGAGCGAGCACATCGCTCTCGATGTGGACCGTACGGGCGCAACGCCAGAGGCTGGAGCTGGAGGTGATCGGATTTGTGTTCCCGTAAGGTCGCCAGCTGCCGTTCTCCGCAGCTGCGGCGGGGCCGGCGGTCGCCAGACTCAAACCGACGACAGCAGTGAGCGCGGCCGTCGACCCTGCGACCATCCGGGTAACTCGCGTGCTGATCCGTCGTGCTCGTTTCACGTTCATGTCTTCTCCCCGTTTGGGCCTCAGGCGCTTCCCTGATGCTGGTGGTGTTGACTGGGTCGATACTGCCGTGGTGCCGGCGGAACGTCGTTGGCCGAGAGTCCACACGTCTTGACGATGCGTCTACAAGCAGCCCCGGTGGCGGCACTGGCTTTGGCACATCGGACCAGCTGCGGAGCGGTGCTGACTGGCGACGAGGGGCCCCCGCTCAGAGCTGGGCCGTCGGTGCCGGTGAGCGCTACTTCCAGGGTGCGCGACAGGGTGTTCTTGCCGATCCCGCCGACGTCATGGAACACCAGCACGTTGGTACGGGGCGCCTCGAGGTCCTCCACGGTGAAGCCGGGGCCGGTGACGCGGGCCAGGTGTTCGCCGAACGCGGCCTGGACGATCTGCCACTGGCCCTGCGGTATCCGCTGCTGCCGCTCGTGGCTGCGGTGTTGACTGCCTGCCTTGCGTCCGACGATGCGTCGGGCTCCGGTCGAGACAGCTCGCGCGGAGAACCGCCGCCAGGCTGTGGCGACCGAGGCCGTCGCCCTGTGCCGGCCCCTTGTCGAGCGTGCAGCCCGGGAAGCTGGAACGGCGGCCATCGTCCCGCAGCCGGCCGGAGTGCCTGTTTCGGGACCCCGACCTACGCCGTTTGCCCGCAACTACCCCCTGCGCAAAGGCGATTGACAATACGCTCCTAGCCCGCGGCCTGATCAGGCGGACCGAACAGGCAGTCGAAACCGTTCACCAGCTCACGGTCGACACCGGGGTTACGTTCACGATCGACGACATCGTGGCTGGGCGCCGGGGCTCCGTAGGGCTTCCGTAGGGCCTGTTGCCGCGGGCAGCGCCGTCAGGCCCTGAGCAGTTGCACGAGCGGACCGCCGCCCGGACCGAGAAGGCCGCGGCCCGGGAAACGGCGATCAGCAGGAAGGCGTTCGCGTCGCTGCGCGGGGAGCTGTAGGCGACGCCCTGCACGGTGGTGAAAAGCCAGAGGAACCACGCCGACCGTACGAACCCAGGGTCCGCGTGCCGGCCGCAGCCCCCGGCGCCACGCCAACACCGGGACCGACGCGAAGCCGACGCTGGCCAGGCAGTACATGAAGGTGAAGAAGTCGTTGACGATGGACCAGCTCGACAGCGTTCAGCTAGGGTCTTTCGTTTGGATCAGGCCGGATCAGGGAGCGGGGTCTGGTGGAGGGGGTCCCTCCCGTGCCGTTCAGGCTACGGGGGAGGATCGCAAGGCGGAGGAGGGAGCCATGGCGGAGCCCTGGTGACCGACGACAACGCGGCGAGGCGCGGTGCCAGGGCACGCGAGCCCGGCATGATCCAAACGAGAGGCCCTAGTGCTCTGACCCGCATAAGTTCGCCGGGTTTGTACTGGACCTCGCACGTGCCGGCGAGTCGGGGTGATGCGCCGGGTCCGCGACCAGGGTCTTCGTTGGTGTTGGGTGTCAGAGCTGCGTGCCACCGCCGTCCACGGCGAGTTCGGTGCCGGTGGTGTAGGTGGCATCAAACGCGAGAAAGAGCGCAGCCTTGGTCACTTCGGACGGGGTCCCCAGTCGCAGCATGGGGATCTGCGCGACAAGCGCCTTCGTCTCCTCGGCCGACTGCCGGGGCATTGACTGATCCATGATCCCGGTGTCGATCGGGCCGGGGCTGACCGCGTTGACGCGAATTTTTCGCGGGAGAAGTTCACGGGCCAGGCTGCGGGTCATCGAGCGTAGTGCCGCCTTGCTGGCCGCGTACGCGCTGAGCATCGGCAGGCCCAGCACGTTGACGGCCGAGGTCGTGAGCACCACCCCGCTGCCCTCTGCCAGCAGCGGAGCGAGCTTCTGCACGGTGAAGTACGGTCCCTTGGCGTTAGTGGTCAGCAGTTGGTCGTACAACTCCTCACTCGTTGCCTCGAACGGTGCGGAGCCGGTGACCCCGGCATTGGCGAACAGGGCGTCGACCGTGCCGAACTCGGCCTTTACCCGGTCAGCCAGCGCATCGATGTGAGGCAGTGACGCCGCGTCGCTGCGGACCGCGATCGCGTTCTCGCCGAGTTGGTCACGGGCGGCACTCAGCTTGTCCTGGTCGCGCCCGGTAATCAGCACGCGCGCGCCTTCGTCCACGAGTGACCGGGCAGTGGCCAGGCCCAAGCCGCTGCTGCCTCCCGTGATGACGACCTTCTTGCCTTCGTACCTGCCCATGTCGAACGTCTCCTGTCTGTGGAATAGGCGTGATGGTTCTCGCCCCGGCGGGCCACTCTTGGCCGGACGGCGTCGAGTGCGACGCGCGAGCACGGCGCCGGCAGGCCCCGCCGAAGAAGGCGGTGAACGTGTTGCGGGCACTCGCTCCCGGCGGGTAGGGCGTGGCGGGGTGTTCAGTGAAGCCCTGGCCGCAGCCTGATCACGACCTTGCCGTGGACGTGACGTCCGGCTTGCAGTGTCACGGCATCGTGGATCTGCCCGATCGGGAAGGTCGCGGCGATCGGTACGGTGATTGCGCCGGCGAGAATCGCGTCGCTGATCCGCTCCATGGCGTCCGGGCTCGCGTCGAAACCACCAGTCGCGCGAACGCCGCCGGGAGGATTGGGCCCCGCGGCGATCGTGGAGATCCGCTCGGGCGGCACGCCGAGCGCGAGCGCGGTCTCGGCCGTTTCGATGCCGAACAGGTCGGTTGCCGCGGTCACGCCCTCCGGAGCCAGGGCCCGTACCCGGTCTGCCAGTCCGGGGCCGTAGGCCACGGGCTCGGCACCGAACTGGCGCAGGAACTCGAACGTGCCCTGCGCGGCGGTCCCGATCACTCTGGCGCCGGCGAGCTTCGCGAGCTGTATGGCGAACACGCCCACACCGCCCGCGGCGCCACCGACCAGGACGGTGTCGCCGGACCGCAGGTCGATCGCGGCCAACGCGGCGGCGGCGGTCATGCCGGCTACCGGAAGCGTGGCCGCCACCTCGTCGCTGATGCCCTCCGGCGTGCGCCAGAGCGGCTCGTGCGCCTCGGTGGGCGTCTTGACCACCACGAAATCGGCAGCGGCCCTACCCTGCGCGCCGCCGTAGACACGGTCACCTACAGCGAAACCCGTGGCGCGGGCGCCGACCTCGTCGACGACCCCGGCAAAGTCATACCCAAAGCCGGACGGCACGCTGATGCCGAACCGGGCCGCGACCTCGGGCTGCGAGGCGATGCCCCAGTCCATGGGATTCAGACCGGCGGCCGTGACATGGACGCGGACCTCGCCCGGCCCGGTATGGGGTTCCGGAACCTCCCGTACTTCCAGCACTTCGGGACCACCGAACGTCTCGTAGACAACAGCCCGGCTCATGAGTACCTCCAGTAGACAAAGTGACGGGACTTGGTCCCATCACCATACATGGGTGACGGCACCAAGTCCCGTAAGATGTCCCCCATGGCACGCTGGCAACCCCACGCACCCGAGCGACTGCTCGTCGCCGCCCTTGAACTGTTCGAGGAACGGGGCTACGAGAACACGACGGTCATCGAGATCACAGAGCGCGCCGGGCTGACGAAGAGCACCTTCTTCCGGCACTTCCCGGACAAGCGAGAGGTGCTCTTCGGCGGGGGCACGATGACCGGACTGCTCGTCGACGGGATCGACACGGCACCAGCCGGGGCCAGCCCCCTCGAAGCAGTGGCGCATGCTCTGGACGCGATCGGCAGGGAAGCCTTCCCCTCCGATCGACGCGAATTCAGCGCCCGGAGATCGGCAGTGATCGCCGCCAACCCGGAATTGCGTGAACGCGAGGCACTGAAGGAACTCGGCCTCATCGCATCGATGATCGACGCACTCAAGCGCCGCGGCGTTCCCGACCTGACCTCACGCGTAACCGCCGAACTGGGCGCGCTCGCCTGGAAGATCGCCTACGAGCGCTGGAGGGACACGACCAACCGCGACGACTTCGCCGAACTCGCGCGGCGGACACTCACCGAAGTGCGGGCGGCCACCGCCTTGTGCTGACGGCGGGCTCTCGGCACAGACCCGCTCCCGCTGCCCGCATCCGCGGAGCCCACAATCAGTCAGAGCGAAGTGGCGCTCCTCGCTGCACCAGCGGTGCACGACTCGCGAGATGCGGCTCTACAGCGACGCGCTGCACAGGCCCCACCTCACGGCCGCCGACTTCTGCCCCCGTCACCCTCATGGCCAGACGTTTCACTCGGGACCAAAGAGCCTGAACCGCCGCTGCCCGCCATTTTGGGCGCTGCCCCTCTTTGCGGCAGACTCAGCCGACCGTCGGGGCCGGCGGCGCGACCGCCTCACGCAGTTCGGCGGCGGTCTGGGCGACGAGCTCGGAGAGGGCCGCGTCCGGGTCGGCCAGCCAGCGGGACGTGGCGCGCCGGGAGACCGCTACCGCCACGTCGATGATGAAGCGTGCCTTGCCGGGCTCGATGCCGCGGCGCTCGAGCGCCCGTGCCAGCGCGTCGGCGATGTCGGCGAGCTTGATCAGATCGCGCTCGGCCAGTGCCGGGCTGGCGGCGATCACTCTGACGCGGCGCAGCAGGAACTCGCGCGGGCGAAAGATCTCGTCGGCGGTCCCCAGCGCGGTCAGCAGCGCCTCGATCGGCGTGAGGTCCGGGTCGGCCGCTTCGACCTGGGCGACGAGGTGGGCCTGGAGCTCGTCGCCGGCGAAGAGGACTTCCCGCTTGTCGGGGAAGTAGCGGTAGAAGGAGCGCTCGGTCAGGCCGGCGGTGCGTGCGATCTGTGCGACCGAGGTGCGTTCGAACCCTTGCTTCTCGAACAGTTCGAGCGCCGCGCGCTCGAGCCGGCCCTGTGCGTCTGACTCCCATCTCGGCATGCCCACCAGCATATGACAGCAGACGCTGTCGTCGTGATGCTAGGTTGATGACAACAGATGCTGTCGTGATGTAGGAGATCGTCATGAAGGCCCTTCAGTTCAACCGGTTCGGCTCCCCGGACGTGATCGTGCTGCGCGACGTCCCGAAGCCGGAGCCGCGCCCCGGCCAGATCCGGATCGCCGTGCGCGCGTGCGGCCTGAACCCGGCCGACTGGGCGGTGGTCGACGGCCTGCTCGCCGACCGGCTGCCGCCGCTGCCGCGCGGGCTCGGCGTCGAGGTCGCGGGCACGGTCGACGCGCTCGGTGAGGGGGTCATCGGCGTCGAGATCGGCGACCGTGTGTTCGGCCCGGCGACCTTCGACGGCCCGACAGCCGGGGCCGCCGAGTACGCGCTGATGGCGGCCTGGGCGCACATTCCCGAGGGCGTCACCGCCGAGCAGGCCGCCGCGCTGCCGATGGCTGCCGAGACGGCATGGCATGCGCTCGACGACCTCGGCGTCCAGCCGGGTGAGCTGCTGCTCGTCCATGGCGCGGGCTCCACCGTGGGTGAAGCGGCGGTGCGCTTCGCGCTGCACCGGGGTATTCGGGTGATCGCCACCGCCGGGCCGACGCGGGCCGCAGCCCTGGAAGAGATCGGCGCCCGGGTGACCGGCTACGGCGACGGCATGGCCGAACGCGTCGCCGCACTGGCTGGAGGCCGCGTGGACCGCGCCCTGGACACGGCCCCGACCGGCGGCCGGATCGACCGCGCCGACCAGGCCAGCCCGGCCGGCGGCTCGCTGCCGACCTTGATAAAGCTGACCGGGAACCCCGACCGCGTCCTCACCGTCTCTGACTTCGCCGCCGCGACCGAGCTGGGCACCCGGATCACTCACATCGAGATGCGCTACGACCTGATAGGCGAGTTCGCCCGGCTGGCCGGCGAAGGCGTTCTCGTCGTATCGGTCGCCCGCACCTACACGCTCGACCAGATCCAGGAGGCGGCCAGGCTCAGCCAGTCCCGTCGGCCCGGCGGCAAGCTCATGCTCGTCCTGTGATCGGGTTACCGGCCACCTGGTCCTGGCCCCGCGAGCCTGACTACAAGAGCCGCCCAAGAGCTACCCGGGGGGCACCACCGGCGGGTTCGGCGACCAGGAGTCCGAACTGGGCGTCTTCAAGTGGCGTACTCGCGATCGGAGAGCTGTCAGCACCTGTTGTCAAGCTCAGCCCGTGTTGATCCGCGTTTCGGGTGACGTTCGGTAACAGATGTCAGGTGGCCCGGAGGGTCTGGGGTGGGGAGGCGGTCGAGGCTGCCGGTCCCGCGGGTGATGCGGCGGGTCATGAGGATAACGGCGACCCAGGTGAGCAGGGTTTCGAATTCTCTGAACCAGGCATGGTCGCTTGCCGCTCAGGGAGTGCCCGACGACGGTTCGATGGACGCTGCGAAGGCCGCGAGGGTAGCGAAATCGCCGTTCCGCAGGCCGTTCCGCAGATTGACGTGGTGGAGCAAGGCGGGTGCGCGGTGACCGGCAGCCACGTGTGCTTGATCCGCGTCGCCCTGTTCGTCGTCCACCCAAGCGAACGGTCGGCCGTTGGCGTACTCCACCAACGGTTCGGACTTCCAATGGACTCCATCAGGGCGCTCGTTGAGCAGGGCGTTACCGAAGTCGACGAACGGCAGTTCAGGCAGACCGAGCACAGGTCCTGTCCGCTTGTTCGCCTCATTCATCCAGGTTGTGGCCCAGCCGATCTCGTCGCGGTGAGCGCAGCAGTCGACGTCGGCTCCCGGAACCGCCCGTCCTGCGGCGGCCTGAACTACTCGGTTCCGAACACGAGGCGTGACGGATTCCGCCTGGGCCAGGCCAGTCGCGCCGGTCACCGGGACCTGTCATCGCTCGGTTTCCGCAGTCGCTGACAAGGGGTCACGATTGTCACCTGACAAGACTCGAGGCCCGCTTGATTCCTCCGGCTTGACGCATGCCGATATCGGAATATGATGAAACTCATGGCACGAGCAGCGACGACGTCGGACGTCTTCAACGCGATCGCCGAGCCGCAGCGCCGGGAGATCCTGCTGATGCTGCGGGCGGGTGAGCGGCCGGTGACCGAGTTGGCCCAGGAGTTGGGGATGACCCAGCCGGGGGCGTCCAAGCACCTGCGGGTGCTCCGGGAGGTGGGGCTGGTGCGGGACCGCAAGGTAGGCAAGCAGCGCCTGTACGGCCTTGACGCCCGCGGGCTGCGACCGGTCCACGAGTGGACCTGCGGGTTCGAGCGGTTCTGGAACGAGAGATTCGACCGGCTGGATGAGTACGTGCAGGACCTCAAGCAGGAAAAACAGGAGGAGTGACCGATGGCAGCGGCAGGACGGGACACGACGGCGCAGTCCGCGACGGCTGATCGCGAAATTGTGATCTCCCGAGCCATCAGCGCCCCACGGGAGCTGGTGTTCGAGGCGTTCACCGAGGTGCGGCACCTGTCGCGATGGTGGGGACCGGAGGGGTTCACCACCACCACGCGGGCGTTCGAGTTCCGCGTCGGCGGGGTGTGGGACTTCGTGATGCACGGACCGGACGGGACGGACTACCAGGAGTGGATCTCCTGGACCGAGATCGCCCCGCCGGAGCGGATCGCGATGCTCCACGGTGAGACCCGCGACGCCCCGAACGCCTTCGAGTCGGTCCTCACGTTCGAACCCGACGGCGCGGCGACCCGGATCGAGATGCGCACGGTGTTCCCGACCAAGGCGCTGCGCGACGAGGCAATCGAGAAGTACCACGCGATCGAGGGCGGCCGGCAGACCCTGAGCAACCTGGCGGCCTACGTCACGGAGATCGTTCGGAAGGGAGCGGAGGGCTGATGGCCGGGTAGGTGTTCTTCAGCGTGTCGACGTCGCTGGACGGTTTCATCGCGCCCGAGTCCTCCGAGGACTTGATGGGGCGGCAGTGGATGGAGCTGCGGCAGCGGATCTTCCCGCAGCGGTTCTTCCGCGAGAACCTGAAGCTGGGCGAGGGCGGCGAGGAAGGGCGTGACAACGACATCGTGCGGGAGATGTTCGAGCGCACCGGCGCGAGCGTGATGGGTAAGCGCATGTTCGACGCCGGCGAGCAGATGTGGCCGGAGGAGGCGCCGTTCCACAGGCCGGTCTTCGTCGTGACGCACAAGAAGCGTGACCCTGGGAGCGGCCGGGCGGGACCATCTTCCATTTCGTCAACGACGGCAGCCCGCACTTGACCAGGCCCGTGAGGCCGCCGGCGACCGGGGGGGGTCCGCATCGCGGGCGGCGGCGCGACGATCCTGGAGTACGTGAACGCCGGCCTGATCGACGAGTTCTCGATCGCGCTGTCGGCCAAGGTGCGTTCCGTTCAGGATGGGGGGAGACCTGGGCGGCGGCCCACAGCCAGCACGCGGTTCAGCCCACTCCCGCACGGCCGGCCGGAGCGGTCGTCGCGACCACCGTCCCGGCCTGGCGGGAAGGCGAACCCGTACGCGTCCTGGACCTCAGCCCCTGAGCCGTTGGCGCCTGCCTGGCTCTTCCAACGGGAGCCTCGCCGCGCTGGACGCCGCCCCGACGGAAGGACGACCTGGGGGTCCCTTGCGTCGGGGCGGGGTTCTCCATGTGCGGCGTGCAGGTGTTCGGGCCGGGTGATGACGAGCGCGCGCCACCGGCCGCGGGTTTCCTGGCCGTCCGGGTCTCGGCGGCTGACGCCTTGGGCGCCGTCGATCAGGGCCGGGACGCCGACCGCGCCCAGGCAGCTACGGACGCGCTGTCCCGCGCGGTCTACGAACACCGTCGTGTCCGCTGACGGGTCTTCAGCTCAGTTCGGGGATCGTGTCGTCGATGATGATTTGCGGCTCTGGGCTGGTCGGGTGGTGATGGTGAACGGCGGACAAAGAGCTCATGCAGACTTGAAAACACACTCCGGTGGCGGTGGCGAAGGCGGATATTTTTCCCGTCATGATGACGCTTGGTGGAGGACGTTTTCTGGCGGTCGGACTCCTGGTGACCGCAACCGCGGCCTGTGGTGGTGCCGTGCGCCCGACCGTCTCGGAGGTCCCGACCACCTACGCAACTGCTCGCCCCGGCACCACCGAGCCATCGAGTTCCCCAGAACGCAAGCCCCCCTCGCGGTCGGCCAGTCCAGCCGTCCCGAGCAGGCAAGCGACGCCGGGCGAGAGAACGACACCCCGCCAAGAGTCGACACCCACGAACCCGCCGGCCCGCACAGCAGCGCCCGCCCAGGACCGCGCCCCTGCATGTGCGGCCAACGATCTGACGACATCGGAGGGACGTAGCGGCCCGCCATCAAGCAGTCAGCCGGGCTGGTTTGCCACCCCGATCCTGCTGCGCAACAAGTCCGCCGCCCCGTGCCGGCTTCGAGGCTGGCCTGACATCACGTTCTTTGGCGACACCACCATCCAGGGCTGCGCCGCAAACGATCCCTCGCCCGCCTGCGGCAAGCCACAGAGCACGTCAGGGCCCCGCTCCTTCTCGGTCACCCGGTCATCCGTGGATGCCCTTCCCGACGTCCTCCTCGCCCCGGGCGACACCACCTCGTTCACGCTGGTCTGGGAAGGGGGTGGCATGCACACCTGCGTCGGCACTCCCTTCGAATGGTCTCCCTACGGCGCGGATATCCGGGTGCCGGGCGACTCCCGGGCACTGACCCTGGCCCCCTTCCCGAACCTCTACCCGTGTGAGGGAAAAATCGAGATCACCCCCTTCGGAGCCGCCGGTTGACCGGTCAGGCATCCCCGCCGGGTTCGACCGCCGGGCGCACTCCAGCAGGCCGACGCCCGGAACCGGCCTGACCCTCACCCGCGCCGGCCACGTCATCCACTACGACCGCAGCTGGACCGCAAAGGGGCAACTGCTCGACCGGCAGATTCATGCACTCACCGGAGCCGGGTGCATCCGGATCTTCTCCGACAAGAGGTCCGACGAGAAGTCTGGCAAGAACGCCGAACGCGAGGAGTTCTCGATCGCCAAGCTCCTCGGCGTCTCCCGCAACACCATCTACAACTACGTGCCCGAACTCAAGGGCGGAATACTCGCGCTCGCCGAGCCGACAAGGGCAGCCGCACCGCCCCACTCAGTGCAGTCGGCAGAGTAAATACGACATCGCCCCAGGTCAGCGATACCCGTTGTCTTTGCGGCCGGTGATCTGGCTCCCCCTCCCGGTGGGTGGAAATCCGCTTGGTGAGCCCTCTCAGTCGTGCTGAAATGCGCGGATGGAGACCGCTGAAGTACTCACCCTTTTCGACCGTCAGATGCGGCGGGATATCCTCGCCGACGCGCCCGGCGCGCGGGTCGAGCGCGTCGGCAAGGTGGTGCGGCAGGTTGGCGTCGAGGGCGGCTGGAGCGCGGTCGTCTGGTCCGGTCTGGATCAGGCAACAGCGGGGCCGGCGATCGCCGAGCAGGTGCGGTACTTCACCGAGCTGGGCCGTGAGTTCGAGTGGAAGCTCTACTCGCACGACCAGCCTGAGGATCTCGGTGAGTTGCTGGCGGCGGCCGGGTTCGAGGCTGAGCCCGACGAGGCCCTGATGATCGCCCGGATCGCCGATCTGCCCGATGGTGGCGGGCTGCCCGAGGGTGTCCGGCTGCATCCGGTGACCACCCCGGCCGACGTGGAGCTCATGCTGTCCGCCCACGAGGGGGCGTTCGGGACGACTGCGGACTGGCTGCGGCCGCGCCTGCTCGACATGCTGGCCGAGAGCCCGGGGACGGTCAGCATGGTCGTCGCGATGGCCGGCGACATGCCGGTCTGCGGGGCGCGGATGGAACTACACCCGGGCACCGAGTTCGCCAGCCTCTGGGGCGGCGGCACCGTACCCGCCTGGCGCGGCCGGGGGATCTACCGGGCGCTGGTTGCGCACCGCGCCAAGATCGCCGCCGAGCACGGCTACCGCTACCTGCAGGCAGACGCCTCCGAGCAGAGCCGCCCGATCCTGCAACGGCTCGGCTTCGCCGCTCTGAGCACCACGACCCCGTACGTGTACAAGCCGTAGCCGGTACCCCCTGCTCAACGCTTCTCGCTCGCAGGCGGGAGCACTTCGGCCGGGCAGGGGTGAGGAACCCCCTGGGCCCGGAGCGCGGCAAAGTCGGCGTGAGCCCGCCGGCCCCCGCGTTTCAGTTGGGGCGGCTGAGCCCGGCTGGCTGCGGTGGGCCGTGGCTGTCGACGGGTGGGTATGAGTGGGGCCCGGCGCTCGGGTCGGGTGCTCCGGGTTCCTCGGGTCGTGGGTGGGCAGCGACGGCGCCGTTGGTCAGGTGGCCGGCCTTGGCAGGGCCGCGAGGCGGGCTGCCGCGTGCAGCAGCCGGTATCGGAGTTTCTTCGGCTCGGCGGAGGTCAACTCACCGTCCAGCAAGAGCGCCTGAACCCAGGCGAGCAGATCGACGGCGGTCAGGGACAGCTCCAGCCAGGAGGCGTTGAGCGCGAAGTGACGGGAAGGGAAGCGGCCGAAGCCGGTGGCCTCGCCGCAGCGGATCCGGTCTTCGACGCGGAGGTGTGCGCGGTGGCGGACCTCCAGGTGCTGCGGTGAGCCTTCTCCGTTTGGGGTGCCGGTGAGGAAGACCTGGTGGCGCATGCCGTCATCGAGGTCGAACAGGGACAACTGGGCTCCAGGGTGCGGCCGTTCGCGCCGGACGATGATCCGGGTGCCGTCCGGGTGGTCGGCCAGGCCGGCCATGCCGGCCAGTTCAGCCACTTCGGCGCTGGTTCGCAGGGTGCCGTCCTGCTCGAGTGCGGGGTGCCACAGGTGTCCTCCGGCGTTGTCGGCGCGGATGAGGATGGATGTGCCGTGGCGGTGGGTGTGGGGGATCTGGGCCAGGGCCGTGCCGAGGACGGTTATGTGGCGGTGGCGGTGGCGGTGACGGTGTTGGCGCCGGCGTTGCCCGGCCGCAGCAGGCCGGCCAGGGCTTTCGCCGGTGTTGTCCAGGAAGCACAGCAGCGGGTGGTAGCCGAAGCCGCGTTTACAGGTGGCCGCCGCCTGTTCCTTCTCGGAGTGGCAGGTGACCAGGGTGGCGTCGATGTCCAGGACCTGGCCGGACAGGTCGCGTCCGCCGGTACGGGCCGCAGATGAGCCACCTCTGGTCTCGTCGGCTTGCAGCCAGGCGACTTCCCGGGCATCACTGCCAGATCGACGGCGATCCGGCTCGGGTCGTGCCCGGTGCCATATGGCCGCAGCCTGCGCAGCGCGTCCGTGAACACGCTGGTCAGGCCGGTGACATCGGCGAGATCGGCCAGTAGACGGGATCCGGCGTGGCTGACGACCCCGCGGCCGTCGCCCCGAGACGACGAGCTGGGGACGACCCGGTCATGTGCACGCAGAAAGCGCCTTCTTGTTGTGGTGACAGAAGCCCTGGACAAGCCTCATCATCCCAGCTCAGGAGGCGCTTTTGCGTTTCCTGTCAAGCTTCGGACACCACCGCAAGTGGCAACGCCGAGGCTATACTTGGGTAAGTTTTTGGTAAAGTCAGGTATGGCTCGCGGGGGAGCCCCGCATGAAACGATTGGGTAGCCAGTGCTTTTGAAGACGTTCGGCTGGTCGTTCGCGGTGACCGCGCTCGGCCTCGTCGTGGCGGCGTTATACGGGGGATGGGCGGCCTTCGGGATCGTGGCGATCCTTTCTATCCTCGAGATCTCGGTGTCCTTCGACAACGCTGTGGTCAACGCCGGGATCCTCAAGAAGATGAATGCCTTCTGGCAGAAGATCTTCCTCACCATCGGTGTGCTCATCGCCGTCTTCGGCATGAGGCTGGTCTTCCCCGTCGTGATCGTGGCGATCAGTGCCAAGGTCGGCCCCATCGAGGCCGTCGACCTCGCGATCAACGACGCCGAGCGCTACGAGCAGCTCGTCACCGACGCCCACCCGTCGATCGCGGCATTCGGCGGTATGTTCCTGCTGATGATCTTCCTCGAGTTTATTTTCGAGGATCGTGACATCAAGTGGCTCGGCTGGCTGGAGCGCCCGCTCGCCAGGTTCGGCGAGATCGACATGCTGTCGGTCTGCATCGCCCTGGTCGTCCTGGCGATCAGCGCCATGACCTTCGCGACCCAGGCCCATCAGCACGGCGGCATGCACGTCGACAAGGCGGCGACGGTCCTGCTCTCGGGCGTCTTCGGTCTCATCACGTACCTCGTCGTCGGCGGTCTCTCCGGCTACTTCGAGAACAAGCTCGAGGAAGAGGAGGATCGCGAGCGCGAGGCCGAGGAAGAGGCCAGGAGGAGCGGCAAGAAGGTCCCAGCGGTCGTGATGGCCGGCAAGGCCGCGTTCTTCATGTTCCTCTATCTGGAGGTCCTGGACGCGTCCTTCTCATTCGACGGTGTCATCGCCGCCTTCGCGATCACCAACGACATCGTCCTGATGTCGCTCGGCCTCGGTATCGGTGCGATGTACGTCCGTTCGCTGACGGTCTACCTGGTCCGCCAGGGCACCCTCGACGACTACGTCTACCTGGAGCACGGCGCGCACTACGCGATCGGCGCGCTGGCCGTGATCCTCATGATCTCCATCCGCTACCAGATCCCCGAGGTGGTCACCGGACTCATCGGTGTCATCTTGATCGCCTGGTCCCTCTGGTCCTCCGTCCGCCGCAACCGCAGGCTGGCGGCGGACGAAGGAGAACAAGCGGGGTCCACCGAAAAGGCCGAGGTCCCCTCCGGCGTCTGACCCGGCCCGGATCATGACCGGTCCCGCGCGGCCGAAGCGGCCTGAGAGCGACGGAGCGCGCGGCGCTCAGCGCGGTGGCATCAGCGAGATCCATCGGCAACCGTGTCCCGGCATGCCCGACCAACCCCGAGCCATCGGCGCTGACACGGACCTTGGGACGTGACCCGGTACCGTGCACGTAGAAAGTGCCCTCCGCCTGGGCCGACGGAACTCCTCGACAAGGTTCATCGTCCCAGGTCAGGAAGGCACTTTCGCGTTTCCACCGCAACAGCCGCTGTACCCAACTGAAACGGCGAGGGCAGGCGACCTTGGGGCATACCCGGGCCGTAGACGCCGCCCGCACACCGCAGCGACGGCCACGCTGAACTGCCCCGACCTGCGCAGGCGACGGAGTAAAACCGTGTTTTCGGCTGGTGACACGGTTCTCACCGGCACCCTTGGTTTGGCAGGGTGTCGTCTTCCTGATCCTCGGCCCGGTCGACGCGGTCGGCGGCGGGTGCCGAGAACGCCTCCTGACCCCTCGTCACGCACCGTCTCCGACCAGCCCGCACGAACCCAGCCCGGTGCTCCCCCTCCGGGCGCCGGACGCACGCTCCGCTTCCGGTTGGGACAGCACAACCGGACGCCCGGCCGGGACCATCGGCCGGGCGTCCGGCGTTGCGACCTCCCACGCGCCGTACGTTCCGGTTCCCTCCGCCGGGGTGAGCAGGGGCGGTGAACCCGCCGTCGGCCCGCCCGTGGCGCGGCTGTTGGCCTTGGTGAGGACGAGCAGCTTGTGCTCACGTGCCTCGGCGCGGGCGTCGGCACTGTCCGTCAGCTGATACTCGCGGTAGCCGAGGAAGGTGAGGTGGTCGGCGGCGAGCCGGCGCAGCAGCTCCCGCGCCTCCTCGACCTCCTGGTCGCGCAGGTCGGTGGTGACGCGGTCGTGGACGACGTCGGCGTGGGACGGGGAGCCGACGCCGCAGACCACACCGACAGTGACCGGAGGGCGGCTTTGCAGTCTCGCGCGCGGGCGGACGATGCACAGTGGGCGTGCGCGACGCGGTCCACACGCCCGGGGCGTAAACACTGGGCACATGCGTGCGTCAAGTGCGGCTTCATGCTCTCTTCCCGCGGGGGAGGGAACTGGATGATCCTGCGAAGGGATGTAACGCATGTCCGAACGGGACGGCCGCCGGCCTTCCCGAGATTGCCGTGTTCACCAAATGCTCCGCACCATGCCCCCCCGCCGGTGGCAAACGCATCCGCCCATCCTGCGCAACACCGGCTGGGCAGCGAAACCGACCAGGCACCGCCGCCCGCGGCCTGGCGGGTGGCGGCCTCCCTTGAACTGTTCCGTGCCTTCGCCCTCATCTACGACGAACACCACGAACAAACAACTCGGACAGCCGCCGCGACCGGCCCATCGCCCACCCGCGCGGGGTGAACCCCCCGAGCCCCTCGGGGATCTCGCACCCGACCGGCCTCGCGCTCCCATACCTGACCGTCACACCGGCCCGGCCGCACAGCTGCGGCAGCCGTTGCACGTGCCGCATCAGCCCCGACGGCCTGTCCTGATTCTCACCGCCGCCACCCCGTACAGGGGCGTCATGCGGGCCCGCGGGAACGCCGCCCCCATCACTCCACACCACGACGGAGTACGCCATGCACTCGACCCAGGACAAGACCGCTCCGCAACTGCTTCAACTGCCGCCGCTGTACTGCCCCATCGACGCGGCCATCCACCCCGAGCACGACAGTATCGACCTCGATGCCCAGATCTGGCTCGACCGCTACCGCCTCTACACCAGCGACATCGACCGGGCCTGGGTCATCGCACGCAAGTACGGGGAGGCGATGACCCGCATCTATCCCGAAGGCATCGCCGACCGCGTCGCACTGACCGCCCGGTGGCTGCATTGGATCTTCTACGTCGACGACGTCCGCATGGAAACCGCCACCACTCCTGACAGGCTCGCTTCGGCGATCGGCCTCACCAGCCACCTGCTCCGCGTCATGGAGTCCCCGGCTACCGAACCGACGGCGGATCAGACCGGCCCGGTCGCCGCGCTGCAGTCACTCATGGTCTCGGTACAGGCCGTCGCCAGCCCGACCCAGCTGTACCGGTTCGTCGAGGCGCACCGCAAATGGTTCCACTCCATCCTGTGGGGAATGGCCAACCCCGCCCCCGCCGGCCTGGACGAGTTCCTGCACCTGCGGATGCTGAACGCCGGCGGCGCCGCCAGCCTGTCCTGGTCGGAGATCACCACCGGCGAGGAGGTCCCCGGAGCCGAGTTCCACTCTCCCGCCATGCGCGCACTCCAGGAATCCTCGTTCCTGATGATGGCTCTCGACAACGACCTGCTCTCCTACAACCGCGAACTGCTCATTGACGGAACCAAGATCAACATCGTGATGCTGCTTGCCCGGCTGAACGACTGCCCGCCCGAACAGGCCGTCCACCAGGCTGTCGCTCTGCGAGACCGCCTGACGACACTGTTCCTGCGTTTGCGCGACCAGGAGCTGCCCGAACTGAGCGCCTCCGGAAGGGCCTACGTGGCGGACCTCGGCTACGCGATCCGCTCCAATCTCGACTGGGGATCGAACTCTCCCCGCTACACCGCTGTGACCCCCCGCACCCAGCTCCCCCCGCCGAATCCCGCCCCTATCCCGCTGACACTCACCGACCGCCCCAGCGACCCCAGCACCGAACCGCTGCCCTGCCCCTCGATCGCCTGGTGGTGGCAACAACTACACACGTAACCGGCCGGTGGGCGCGGTTCGCACGGGGCGCGGGTCGTACAGCGCGCGGCCACCGGTCCACCGGGAGAGCTCGGTGTGTCCCGGCCGGCCGGCGGGGATTGGGTCGTCGTCGAGCGCGCGGGTCGAACAGAGGCCGGCTGGTTGCCCGGCCCGGAATCCATGGTGCTCGTTCGAGGCCGGTGAAGCGTCTCCTCCACCATCCTCGCGATCACCCGCACCGCCGCCCAGGGGCGCGCCCCCGGCCGGTGGTGTGCGGTGTGTCTGGTTGTCGGTGGCCGCGGGGTTGCCGAGGAGCCCGGTGAACCCGAGTGCGAAGTCCGTGTGGTGGGTGAGAGTCCAAAGCGAAGTCCCATCACCGTGGACCATCACCTCCTTTCCCTGGCGCATGCGCTCCACCACCGTGTAACTCCCGCTGATGGGAAAGGGAAAGGCGGTGTGGTCGTAGGTGTGCGGGGGGCGTACGACCGTGACGGGCAACCGCTGCTCTTCGTGGGCCCGGCCGGGCAGTTCCTCGCAGGCGATTTTGTCACGGGCGTAGGCGGAATGCGGGTTGTGCACCGGCGCGGACTCCAGGAGCGGCAGACGCGCCGGTGGCTTCTGGTAGGTGGAAGCTGAACTGATGAAGACGTACTGACCGGTGCGCCCGCCGAAGAGATCGGCGTCGAAGGCGACGTGTCCGGCTGTGAAGCCCAGGAAGTTGACGACGACGTCGAACTCCCGGCCCTTCAGCGCGGCGCGCACCTGATGGGTGTCGCGGACGTCGGCGGTGATGACGGTGGCACCGTCGGGCGCCGGCCGCGCTGAGGACATGTTGCGGTTCAGCAGGTAGAGGTCGGCGCCGAGTTCGACGGCCCGCCGGGAGCAGGCCGAGCTGATCCGTCCCGTGCCACCGATGAAGAGGACCTTCCGGCCCTGGAGACGACTCACGGTCATGAGAGGCTGGTACTCCTGAGAGGGTCTGATGGATGGGATGCCTGGGGGCGGGTGCGGCCCCGCAGGCGGGTCACTCTCCGGGAAAGGCGACACCCAGGTCACCGCGGATGCCGTCCAGGACACGCGTGATCTGAAGCGTCTCGTCGAGCGGCATGAGGTCGGACTCCAACCGCCCGGCGGCGATGCACCGGGCCGCTTCGGCGGCCTCGTAACATAGACCGCCGTCGAGCTGCGCGGGGACGAAGCTGTCGATCAGCTCATGGTCCCGGCCGATCAGGCGGACCGCGGCGGGTCCGTAGAAATGGCCGTCGATCTCGAGGCGGGCGCGCGTTCCCGAGATCGACGCCGTGGTCGGTGTGCGGGCGAAGAGCGTGGTGTTCAAGTACGACACCGTGGCAGGCACCGCGAAACCGTACGGCACCGGGGACGGCACCTCACCGGGTGAGGCCGTCTTCGTACCCGCACAGGACAACGGCGGCGAGGAGGACGCCGGTTACCTGCTCTCGATGGTCTCCCACGGCGCGACCCAGGGCTCGGAGCTGCTGGTCCTGGACGCCCGGGACATGACCCGGATAGCCGCGGTGGAAATGCCGCAACGAGTCCCAGCCGGGGTCCACGGCAGCTGGGTCCCCGACCAACAGGGGTAGCCGGTACCTGGCCTCGACGAGCCGCAGTCCTCGCGGTGGTCCGCCTTCGGCCCGTAGCCGGAGATGCACGAACGGATCTTGCTGGGGGAGTCACGGGATCGCTGGTGGGGCATCGGGCTGGGGAAAAACGGAAGAGTTCTTCAGCGGCCTTCCGGTGGAGGTGCGACGTTCTCGTTGCCGATCGCTTCGGTGATCCGGTCGAGGTACTCGTGCGCCCGGGCGAGGAGATGCCGGCAGTGACCGATCGCATCGTGCGCGGCGGCGTCCGCGTTGGAATGATGTGCCAGCGGGCCGAGCAGGGCATCAGCGCCTTCGATCAGGCAGAAAGCGGCTGCTGCCCAGCCGTCGACGGTCAGTGCGTCCTCGCCTCCCGTACTCACCGGCACCGACCAAGGCGCAACGGATTCCGCCATGACCTCGACGCGGGCACCGGTGAACCGGAGCTCGTGCAGGGCGCGGCGAGGCTGGTCTTCCGCCAGTGGCCACTCGTAGGCGCTGACTAGATAGCCGTAATCGTCGCTGCCCTCAGTGATGTCAGCGAGACGAACTCCGGCCGCACGCCACAGCAGTGCCCACAACGCGACGCGGCGAAGTCCCGCGTCCTTACTGCGGGCCTGATGCAGGCGGTCCGGTACCTCGATGCCGAGAACACCCAGTGCCGCACGTACCCGGGCCTCCTCGTCGATGGTGTCCACAGGGTTCCTTCCTGGGGGTTCTGGCCCGTTTCGGGAGCCGGTTGCCTGTGAGGGGGTGTTGGGAGACAGGCCCGCGTAGGAGACCGGGTGAGCAGCGTCCTGAGACCTTTGGACTGACGCGGCCCCAGCCGACCGGGCGCGCCGGACTGCCGAGGCTGCGGCCTCGTGCGCGTAGGGCTGCTGTCCACAGCAGCCCTACGCGCACAGACGTTCCGTCAGGAGATGTCAACTCCTGTCTTGAGGCCCGCCTCGGAGGTTTTCCGAG
This sequence comes from Streptomyces sp. L-9-10, assembly GCF_004151105.1. GTDB lineage: Bacteria > Actinomycetota > Actinomycetes > Streptomycetales > Streptomycetaceae > Streptomyces. Next base: position 126 of record NZ_PHRF01000146.1, on the reverse strand, counting down.
AGGGAGGCCGGTTCCTGGGGCAGTACCTTGACCGGTTCCGTCTCCGCGTCGTTGTGCCGCATCGCCCAGTTCTCCAGGGCGATCCGGCATGCGTGGTCGACATGGCGCAGGCCGGACAGGTCCAGC
>NZ_PHRF01000145.1 GCF_004151105.1 Streptomyces sp. L-9-10 | reverse complement strand
CTGGACCTCGTACGCGGACAGGTCGCTCTGGTCCTGGGGCACGCCGACGGTGACGCGGTCAACCCGGGCCGCGCCTTCCGCGACCTGGGCTTCGACTCGCTGACCTCCGTCGAACTCCGTAACCGGCTCAACACCGTGACCGGGCTGCGGCTCCCGGCCACGATGGTCTTCGACTACCCGACCGTCGAGGCGCTGGTCGATCATCTGCTCGATGAACTGCTGGGCTCCGACGCGGCGGTGGCCGTGCCGGCCGTCACGCGGACCGCCGCGGTGGCCGACGATCCGATCGTGGTCGTGGGGATGAGCTGCCGGTATCCGGGCGGGGTCGCCTCGCCGGAGGATCTGTGGCGGCTGGTCACCGAGGGCAGCGATGTGATCTCCGCCTTCCCGACCAATCGTGGCTGGGACGTGGACCGGCTGTTCAACCCGGACCCCGACCACAAGGGCACGTCGTACACGCGACAGGGCGGATTCCTGCATACTGCGGGCGAGTTCGACCCGGCGTTCTTCGGGATGAGCCCCCGCGAGGCGCTCGCCACGGACTCGCAGCAGCGGCTGCTGCTGGAAACCTCGTGGGAGGCGATCGAGCGGGCCGGGATCGACCCGGTGTCGCTGAAGGGCAGCGCGACCGGCGTATTCGCCGGTGTCATGTACAACGACTACAGCACCGTCCTGGGAGGCCCGGAGTTCGAGGGCTTCCAGGGGAGCGGCAGTTCGCCGAGCCTCGCGTCGGGCCGGGTGTCCTACACGCTGGGTCTGGAGGGGCCGGCGGTGACGGTGGACACGGCGTGCTCGTCGTCGCTCGTCGCGATGCACTGGGCCATGCAGGCGCTGCGCAGCGGCGAATGCTCCCTCGCACTCGCCGGTGGCGTGACCGTGATGTCGACCCCGTCGGTGTTCGTCGACTTCTCCCGACAGCGCGGACTCTCTCCCGACGGCCGCTGCAAGGCGTTCTCGGACGCGGCCGACGGCGTCGGCTGGTCGGAGGGTGTCGGCATGCTGGTCCTGGAGCGGCTGTCCGACGCACGACGTAACGGCCACGAGATCCTCGCGGTGGTCCGGGGTTCGGCCGTCAACCAGGACGGTGCGTCGAACGGACTCACCGCCCCCAACGGTCCGTCGCAGCAGCGCGTGATCCGTCAGGCGCTCGCCAGTGGCGGACTCGCGGCCGACGATGTCGATGTGGTGGAGGCGCACGGTACGGGGACAACGCTCGGCGACCCGATCGAGGCGCAGGCACTCCTCGCCGAATACGGCCGGGACCGTGCCCCGGAGCGTCCGCTGCTGCTGGGCTCGGTGAAGTCGAACATCGGTCATACGCAGGCGGCTGCGGGTGTGGCGGGTGTGATCAAGATGATCATGGCGATGCGTCATGGGGTGCTGCCGCAGACGCTGCACGTCGATGCCCCGTCCTCGCATGTGGACTGGTCGGAAGGCGCGGTGGAGCTGCTCACCGAGCAGACGCGGTGGCCGGAGGTCGGTCGTGCGCGGCGCGCGGCTGTGTCGTCGTTCGGGATCAGCGGGACGAACGCGCACGTCATCCTGGAACAGCCGACCACCGTCATCGAGGGAACGGTCCTCGGCAGTACGGAAGCCCCGGAGACCGAGTCGGGTGTGGTTCCGTGGGCGCTCTCGGGCAAGACGGCCGAGGCGCTGCGCGGCCAGGCGGCCAGGCTGCTGTCGTCGATCGAGGCGCGGCCGGAGCTGCGGCCGGTGGATGTCGGGTTCTCGCTGGCGACGGGCCGGTCGGTGTTCGATCACCGGGCGGTGGTGTTGGCGGGCGATTCCGCAGATGCGGTGCGGGCTCTTGGGGCTCTGGCGTCCGGTGACGTGGATTCGTCGGTGGTGTCGGGTTCGGTGGTTGGTGGGAAGACGGCGGTGCTGTTCTCGGGTCAGGGCAGTCAGCGGTTGGGGATGGGCCGTGAGTTGTACGGGCGGTTCCCGGTGTTCGCGGAGGCGCTGGATTCTGTACTCGCCGTGCTGGATGCCGA
>NZ_PHRF01000144.1 GCF_004151105.1 Streptomyces sp. L-9-10 | reverse complement strand
GGTGGATTCCTGCGGGACGTGGAGGAGTTCGACGCGGGGTTCTTCGGGATCCCGCCGCGCGAGGCGCAGGCGATGGATCCGCAGCAACGGCTGGTCCTGGAAACCTCCTGGGAAGCCCTCGAACGCGCCGGGATCCGCTCCGAAGCCCTCGAGAGCAGCGACACCGGTGTGTACCTGGGCACGATGAACGGCGACTACGGCAGCCTGGGGCACGGTCTCGGGGACCAGGACGGATACGTCAACACCGGCAGGGCGAGCAGTGTGCTGTCGGGTCGGGTGTCGTACTCGCTGGGGTTGCGGGGCCCGGCGGTGACGGTGGATACGGCGTGTTCGTCGTCGTTGGTGGCCTTGCAC
>NZ_PHRF01000143.1 GCF_004151105.1 Streptomyces sp. L-9-10 | reverse complement strand
GGCGGTGGCGGTGGCGGGGGCGGGGGCGGGACATCACCGCGCGGGCGTCGCGGTGCGCTCGGCCGGTCGGGGCGGTACCGCGCACGCGCCCACCCACACGCTGGTGATCGCGCTGATGTAGCGCGCCCCGCAGCGGTCCGTGGGCACCACCAGCTGGCTGCCCGCCGACTCCAGGCTGCGTCCGTCCATGGCCGTGGCCAGCAGGATCGGTACGTTGCCGAAGTCGGCGTCGATCTCCGCCCAGGAGAGCACCGTATGGTGCCCGTCCCCGCCGGTGACGGCGAGCAGGAACCGGGACCTGTCCTTGCGCCGGCGGGCGTCGAAGACCGGCTTCGCCTCGTCGACCACCTCCCGGAGCAGCGGCCCTTCGAAGGTGTGGTGCCGCGGCCCGCTGGTGGCGCAGTCGAAGACCACCTCGGCGTGGTGCTGCTCCCAACGCTCCCGCAGATCGGCGACGGTCAGCGAGAGCGGGCACGCGACCTCGCCGCGGAGGGTGAAGGCGGTACGCGCCGGGGCGGGCGGGACGGCCGAATCCGCTGGGGTGGGCGAAGCCATTGGGATGGGCGAAGCCACTGGGATGGGCGGGGTCGGCGATGTGGTGGTGCCTGGCGGCGGGCTGGGCCGGCTCATCAGATTCCCCCTCGGGAGGTCCGCTGAGAGTTCCGCGTGGCGGCTGCTTCCTGGTGATGCCCCGCCGACGGCCGAGGGAATCGCGGATGCGAGCCGACAGCGCTTCTTTGCCTCGCCTTTATGAGGTGGCTCCGATGTCTGGGCTGGCAAGTGCGCACACGCTGGGGCTGGTTGCCGGACTGGAACGAACGCCAAGGGCCCGGTCGGCTCCCCCGCTTCCCCGCCGACCGGGCCCCGTCCTCTCTCCGCACGACCTGTTCAGCCTGTTCAGCCCGCGCGGGCCGTTCGGGCTGTCCCGGCCGTGCGGCCGTCCGGGCCGTTCAGTCCGTGACCTCGATCCGCCCGTTGACCTTGGCGCCGCCCGCCGTCTTCGTCTCCACGGCCGCCGCCGCGCCCGCGCCCGCGCCCGCGGTCTTGCCCCCGGCGATGCCCTTCAGCAGCTCGGCCAGGTCGACTCCGGTGGTGGAGCTGAGCAGTTCGACGCCCTGCGCGACATTGTCGGCGACCGTACGTGCCAGCTGACCCGCGCCGTCCGTCGAGATCACGGTCATCTTGTCCACCGCGCTCAGCGGCTCGGACGCCTTCGCGACGACCGACGGCAGCACCTCCACCAGCATCTGGAGGACGGCCGCGTCCCCGTACCGCGCGAACGCGTCGGCCTTCTTGTGCATCGCGTCCGCCTCGGCGGAACCCTTGGCGCTGATCGCGGCGGCCTCGGCCTCACCCTCGATCCGTACGGCGGCGGCGAGCGCGGCGCGGTGCGCCTTCTCGCCCTCACCGGTGAGCCGGGACCGCTCGGCGTCCGCCTCGGCCTGCTTGACCAGCGCGATCCGCCGGGCCTCGGCCTCCTGCTCGGCCTGGTACCGCGCGGCGTCCGCGGGCTTACGTACCTTGGTGTCCAGCTCGCGGTCGGTCAGCGCGGCCTGGCGCTGGGCCACCTTCTCCTGCTCCATGAGCACGTCCTGCTCGCGCGCCGCCTGCGCCAGCGGTCCGGCCGCCGCCGCGCGCGCCGCCGCCTCGTCCGTCTCGGCCTTGATCTCGGCCTGCTTCAGATAGAACGTCCGCTGGGCGATCGCGATCTCTTCCTCGGCCTTGAGCCGCGCCTGTTCGGCGGCCCGCCGCGCCACCGCCTCGGCGATGTCGGCCTCCTGCTTGGCACGCGCGGCCTCGGGCCGGCCGAGGTCCTCCAGATACGAGCCCTCGGTGGTGATGTCCTGGATCTGGAAGGCGTCGAGCACCAGGCCCTGCCCGGAGAGGCTCGCCTCGGCCTCCTCCGCGACCTGCCCCGCGAAGGCCGCGCGGTCGCGGATGATGTCCTCGACCGACATCCGGCCGACGATGGAGCGCAGCGCACCCGAGAGCACTTCCTGGGTGAAGCCGACGATGCCGCCCTGCTGCTGGAGGAAGCGCTGGGCCGCGGCCCGGATCGAGTCCTCGGTGCCGCCGACCTTGACGATGGCGACGCCTTCGAGGTTCGCCTTCACGCCGCGCAGGGTGACCGCGCCGCGCACGGCCACCGGGATGTGCCGGCTGGACAGGTCCAGCGTGAACTTCTGCTGTACGAACGGGACGACGAAGACGCCGCCGCCGACCACGACCTTCTGGCCGCTGGTGTCCATGGACACCCGGCCGGTGGCCGGATCGGTCGACTGCTTGCCGCGCCGCCCGGTGACGATGAACGCCTGGCTGGGCCCGGCGACCTTGTAGCGCGTGATGACGGCGAGTGCCAGCAGGACGACGAGTGCGACGACCCCCACCACGGCGATGAGAAGTGGACTCATGGTGCTCTCTCCCTTGCCTCCCGTGTCTCCCGGCCCCTCCCGCCCCTCCCGAGAGGACGACAAGAAGACGGACGAGAGGACGACAAGAGGACGGCAAATCGAGGCGATTGAAGCGGTTTGGGGTGATTGGTGCGACGGGTGTGCGATGGAGGGGTGCGATGGGGTGGGGGCGATGGGCGTGCGGGTCAGCGCTGAACGGGACGCACCAGGACCGAGGTCGACGAGAGCGTCTCCTCCACCCAGATCTCGGCGCCGTTCGCCACGGGCTGCGCGCTCTTCGCGGAGTACTTCACCGGCTGGCCGCCGAGCCGCAGTAGCACCTCGCCGTACCCTCCGGCCGGAATCGCGGTGACCACCGTGCCCGCCGAGCCCACGAGATCGTCGCCCCGGGGTGTGACGGCGGTCTGATCACGCATCAGCGCCCTGCTGAACTTCCAGGTCAGCCACCCGGCACCGAGCCCGGCCGCCACCCCCGTGACGGCGGCCGGCCCCGTACCGAGTGGGGTGGTGCTCAGCACGATCGCGCCGCCGAAGCCCAGCATCGAGACGAACCCGGCGATCACCGGCAGCGAGAGCAGCCCGTCGAAGAGTCCGTTCAGCACCCCGACCCCGTCGAAGAGCCCCTCAAGAATGCCGTCGAAGATCAGCGACAGGACGAGCAGCGCGATCCCCGCGATGCCGAGACCGAGAAAAAAGGTCATCGGATCCATCGGTTCCCCCCTCCCCCTCTGCCGCTTGTTTCCCCGGCAGGCCCCCATGGTCCCATCTTTGCCCGGAACCGGACATTGCCGTTTTCCGGCAGTCTTAACGCGTTCTTAATGCCGACAGCAGAAGGTCTCCCGGGTGCGGAAGGCTGCCGGTGCGTCAGCGGCCTTCCGGCTCAGAAGGTCTTCGCCGGCCAGTCCATGAGCCTGGCCCCGATCACGGCGGTTTGCAAGGTGTAGCGATGCACCGGATCGGCGGGGTCGGCGCCGGTGAGTTTGTGGATCCGCTCCAGCCGGTACGTCAGGGCCCGCACGCTCAGCGAGAGCCGCCGCGCCGCCTCCGCCGCCACACAGCCCGCTTCGAAGTAGACGGAGAGCGTCTCGATCAGCGGCTCGGCTCCGCCGCGCGCCGCCTCCAGCGGACCGAGCGTGCTGAGGACGAGTTCCGTCATGGCCTCCCGGTCCCGGGTCAGGACCGGATAGACGAGCAGATCGGCGGCGTGCAGGACGGGACCGGCCAGGGCGAGCCGGTCCGCGAGGTCGAGTACGTTCAGCGCCTCCTCGTACGACCACACCACCCCGCCCACCCCGGGGCGCGGCCGGCCGATGGCGACCCGGCCGCCGTCCGTCGCGGCGAACGCCTGCTTGGCGAAGTAGGCGAGGACCTCGCCCTGGTCGCCCGGCGCGATACAGACGAGCCGGCCCGCCTTCGTCGTGAGCAGCACGCTGCGATCGCCGAACCGGCTGACCAGCGCCTGCTCCACCGAGCGCGGAACGGCGTCCTCCTCGTCATAGGCGACGAATCCCTCCGCGACCGCCACGGCGTGCTCGTACGAGAGCCGCAGCCCGAACCGCTCGGCACGCTCCGCCAGCCGACCCGGATCGCTGCGCCCGTACAGCAGGTCGTCGATGAACTCCCGGCGCGCGGCGACCTCTTGCCGTACGGCGAGCCGCTGGGCCTGTTCGTACCCCTCGGCGAACGCGTCCACGGCCTGCTCGATGGCGGCGAGCACGCTGTCGACGGAGCCGGAGGCGCCGCTGCCGCCGGTGTCGCCGCGGGCGTCCGTGCCGCCGCTGTTGTCGGTGCTGTTGTCGGTGCGGGGGAAGGCGGCGTGGGGGGAGGTGGTGCGGGTGGAGGCGGTGACGGGCCAGTGAGCGCGGGCCGCGGCGAGATGCGCGCCGACCAGGGCACGCAGCCCGAAGCCGGCCTCCGCGGCCCGTTCCCCCAGCTCCCGGCGGGCCAGCAACTCGTCCCGGGTGAGCCGGCGGCCCGTCGAGGCGGCCGCCGCCAGGATGCGGGCGTACCCGTCCAGAAACTCGTCGGGTATGCCATTCCCTGTCACGCCTACCCCTGCCTGGATCTCTCGGTATACCGATGTCACGCGACCTGCGGATGTCGCGCCATCTACGAGTGTCACGCGTCCCCACCATGGTGCACGGGGGGCGCGCACGCCCCTCGCCTGGGCGGACCGGAGGCGTGAGGTGTCCCGCCTACTTGCAGACGGGGCAGCTCACTTTCTTGCGCGCGCCGTCCTGGTGTTCGTAGACCCATCCCTTGCCATGGCAGGTGCCGCAGTCAGCCAAGGGAAGCCCCCACGGTCGTCGCGTTGCCCGCCACTGTGTCGAGGGCGCGGACGGCGGGTACGGCCGGGTCGTCCATCCACACGTACTGGCGCTCCGGTGTGACGGTGAAGCCGATACGGTCCAGCCCCGGGCGGCCTTGCCGGGTCCAGGCGCGGTGGACGGACTCGGCCTCGTCCCACAGGTCACGCGGCCCGGACTGCGTCAGCCGGCCGCCTTTGTCGACGGTGGCGCGGGAGACCCCGTCGGTCAACAGCACGCTCCCGGAACCGCTCACCCAGGGCTCATCCCCGACGAGGGAGGCGAGCAGGACCTGAAGGCCGGGGGCGGGGTGGAGCAGGGACTCGCTGTCGTTGCCGGAGTTCAGGGAGCGGACGCGGGGTGGCGGGGTGTCGGCGGCGGTTGTGCCCTCGTTCGTGTGCTGGTGCTGGTGCTGGTGCTGGTGCTGGTGCTGGTGGGGCTGGGGCAGTCGCTGCGAACGCAAGGGCATATACGAGCACTCCTCCCCGAACCGGCCGGTGGCCGTGCCGTCGTCGAGGACGGTGAGACGCAGGAGCCTGCCGACGGGCGGGTTGTACGGAAGAACGATGTGCCCGCCGGGACGGGTGCGTTCGACCCATACGTACGGGACGTGTGTGATGCCACAGGTGACATGCACGCGGTCGAACAATCCGTCGGAGTGGCTGTGCGGGGTTTGCAGTTCAGTGGCCGCGTCGCCGGTGACGACGCTCGGACGGAGGCCGCAGCGGGCGAGGTTCTCGGCGGCGGTCCTGGCCAGATCGGGGTCGATCTCGACGGTGGTGACGAGGGCGTCGTCCCCGGTGAGGTAGGCGCAGAGCCCGGAGGTCCAGCCGGTACCACCCCCGATATCGAGCACCCGGTCACCGGGCCGCACGGCGAGGTGCCGTAACCCGGCGGTGACGAGGAGGGGGCTGGAGGCGGCACAACTCGGCGCGGTCGACGGAGCCGCCGCGTTGGCCGGGGTGAGCGCGGTCCGGCCGCCGTCGAGCTGAGTGACGATCACGCTGTCGGAGTACACGGCCCGCCACCAGCGATCCGGGTCACGGTGCTGATCGATCCAGTACCCGGAGGCGGCGGCGGGCGGCGTGCCGACGCCTTGGGGCACGGCCCAGGCCTGGGACGGAATGAACTCGTGCCGGGGTACGCGGATCAACGCGTCGGCGAGGGCGTCGGGTTGGGGCGGCGGGGGCGGCATGGCGATCCTCTCGGTTGGGGACTGGGCGGGCGTGGGGCGTGGAGTGAGGGGTGCGGGTATGCGGGGCGGTCACTGCGGTGGCGAGTCCCCGAAGATGCGCTGGAACAGCTCGGCTTCGTCGGGGAGCGCGTTGGGGACGGCGTCGGGAGTGGCATCGCGGGTGGAGTCGGGGGTGGGCGGGGACGCGTCCGGGCGTGGGTCGGCCGTGGGCATCACGAGCGTCCCGCCCACGCCGAACATGTCGATCAACATCGACAGACGCCGCCGCGCCTCACTGCCCGTCGTACGGCTGGATGGTTCTGGTGGGGGTGGGGGTGGGGGTGGGGCCATGGCATGGGTGCCCTTCTCCTCGGCGCGCGATGCGGGGGCAGAGTTGTCCCCCGCCCACGCGCCGGCATGACGAGCGGCGGGAGGGGGACAACCCTTCGGGACTCTCCCCAATGGGGCGCGGGACGGGGAGAGTTGCGCCGGTCAGGGCGATGTCCTGCCGAGGGACAACCCTGGATCGACGACGCACAGCGACGGTAGCGTTACAGAAGGGTGAGGCGCAACAGTGTTCCGTCCCAGAGTTGCGCCCATATATGTCAGACGCCCCTCACCGGCGAGAGGTGAGGGGCGTCGGGGTGCGGACGTTCGTCAGATCAGGTGATCGAACTCTCCGGCCTTGACGCCAAGGAGGAAGGCGCGCAGTTTCTCAGGGCTTGTCGTGACGACGGTGTCGGGGGTTTCGCTTTCGCGCATCTTGATCCGCCCGTCGACGCTGGCCAGTTCGACGCAGTTCGGATTGTTGTCACCTCCTGAGAAGGAGGATTTCTGCCATTCAATGTGGTTGGTCATGCCGCTCACTCACATTTCTTGTGCGATGCGTTGGATGAATTTGCTCGACTCGGCGGCGCTGAGTGAGATCGCCTCGACTGCCTCGATAAGCGCCCGGTACTTGACGAGTTGAGCCTCGGCGTCCAGATAGTGGGCGTCGAACGCGCTGTCAATCTGAACGGTGTCCAGTTGCGGTATCACGGCGCCCGCGTAGAGCATCGAGTGGACCGAGCAAGTGATCCGTGCATCGAAGGGGATGACGCGGATCGTCACGCTCGGCCAGAGCGAAACCTCATGCAGGAAATCCATCTGGGCCCGCATGACTTCGGCGGAGCAGTACCTCATGCGAAGTGCTGCCTCGTGGATGAGCGCCTCGAACTTCGGCGGGTTCGGGCGATCGAAGATCTCGCGACGCCTCATGCGATGCTCTACGCGTGCATTGACCTCGGAGGACTGAAAGCTGGTCACACCGCTTGCGATCAGCTCGCGAGCGTATTCGGCCGTCTGGAAAATTCCTGGCACGTAGAGCATTTGAACGGCACGCATGTAGGTCGCATGGTGTTCCAGCTCCGACTGGTCCAGGAAGCCTGGCGGAAGAATTCCTCGGTAATCCTCCCACCACCCTTTTCCGCGCTCCTCCGCCATGCTTGCGAGTGCGTCGACGAGGTGCTTGTCCGTAGCCGAGCAGTGGGTGGCGATTCGGCGGACTCGCTCCGCGCTCACTCCGTACCGCCCCGACTCCAGGTGGCTGACCTGGGCTCGTTCGCCGCCCAGGAAAGCTGCAACCGTGCTCCCGGACATGCCGGCTCGCTCCCGCAGCTTTCTCAACTCAGCGCCCAGTCGCTTCTGTCGGGCGGTCGGGTAAGCCCTTGGCGGCATGAACCTCTCCCTCTCTGGTCACAACGAGTGTGCCGTCCCACAGTGCCATGGGTCCACCCATATGAGTGCGACAACCGTCCCACTGTTGCGCCGTACCTATGTTGCGCCCTACGGTCCATGATGCGACGCAGCGTGCCATCTGGCCCGAAGTGCAGTCACTTGCATGCCCGTTGAGCGGGCGCGAGCGGCCAAGGACACGGGCTGTCGCCCAAGCAGCGCTGCCACGTTCCGCGTTGGGAGATGACGACATGACCACTGTGACCGCCACCGCAACCCCCGTACCCCCGCCGCCCCAAGGCGCCGAGACCTACCGGCTGGCCCTGCCCAGCACAGCGACCGCGCCGAGGATCGCGCGTGACTTCGTCACGTCGCTCCTCGGGCTCAGTCGGCACCGCAACCTCGTCGACGATGCGCGCCTCTGTGTGACCGAGGTGGTCACCAACGCGCACCGGCACACCCGTACGCCCCTGATTCGCGTCCGTGTGACGGTCAACCGCAAACAGGTCACCGTCTCCGTCGCGGACGACAAACCGTGGGCGCTGCCCACACCCGCCGCACGCACCGCGCCGGGCGCGGTCCGCGCGGGAGCCGAACAGGATTCGGGCCGTGGCCTCGTCCTCGTGGAGAACCTGGCTCTCGCGTGGGGGTCGACCGTCTACGGGGGATCCTCGCCCAGCCACAAGACCGTCTGGTTCACGTTGTCCGAGGCCAGGAACGAGGTGGCCGGTCGATGGAACCCGTAACGGATCCGGCGTTGTGGGGTGTTGTGTCGATCGCGATGAGTGCGGTCGTGCTGGGGGTGTGGGTGTTGTGCGCCGTAATGCCGACGGTGGACGGTGCCGCTGTTCCGCCGGTGCCGCTGGATGCGGAGGAGGGGTACACGTACACCTGCTACTGCTGTCCCGACCCGGTGCGGGTCACGATCCGTGCGCCGCAGGCGCACTTGGTGGGGCGTGTTCCTGGTGGTCGGCGGCATGTCAGAACCGAGGGGTAGTCAGGGTGGCCCCCACCCGTCATCGAGCGCACCGGGTCACCCCGATTACCTCTCGGTTCTGGCCGGTAGTCGAAAGCGATCCCCCCACCAGCGGGGCATGAGCCCCAACCTGTCCACGAGGGTCAGCCGCCGAACCGGTGCCCGGCCGCCCCACTCCACTCCCGCGTGGACCACCCACCGACCTGCGGTCCGCAACGAACCGCCGCAACGAACCGCCGCAACGAACCGCCGCAACGGACCGCCGGGACGAAAGAGCTTTCCCGGAGGCCCTTGAGCTACGAGGCGCGCCACGTCGTTGCCGCGTGACGTCCGGGTCCGTAAATCTGGGCCAGTGCCTCATCGGCCTTTTCCGGGCTGCCCGTACGCAAGAGGGCCCGGAAGCCGTCCCAGTCGGGAACCCGGCCGTCCAGTCCCCACTGATCGTTCGGGATGGTGTAGATGTGCGCCCACGGCCCGTGCGCCGGCAGCGGAGCGGAACCGAACACCGATCGCACGGCTTCGGCGGTCTTGATCAGCATGGCACGGGCGTCTTCGGGCGTGGGGAGCAGTTTCTGAGGCGCGACGATGTCGAGCTGGACTCGGGAGTTGGGATCGGCACCGGCGACATTGCCCGGCGCGTACCAGTTCTCGGGCTCGAACTCGAAGAACTGCACCCAAGACGTCTCCTTGTGCGTCTGGTTGTTGACCAGATCCTCGACGTCAGCCACGGCCTGGATGAGTTTCGCGCCGAGCTCCTCCTTCTGCGCGGCACTCAGATAGCCCTTCATCGCGTGCACGCGAACGAAAACCATGTGCGTGGGTCCTTCCGGTCGCTGGTCGACGGCCAACCCTGAGCCGGGAAAGGCGGCCGGTCTCACCAGGCACGCTGACCCGTGGAGATCCATCACCTGATCGGGCGAGGCGGTGTCGGGCGAGCTGTGAGCGTTCGGGGATCGGTCACTTCGGGGGCCTGTCCGGACGGGCCGTGTTCCGGTGGTGGCGCCCGCGCTCGCCTCCGTACTCTGAAGAGAACACCGGAACGGACCGCGTCCCCCTGTCTGAGGAGCCGGAATGACGCCGATCATGAGCAAGTCGGACGCCGCGGATCTGGTGGCCGCCGCCCGGATCCGACGTGGACTGTCCTGGTCCGACATCGCCGACGAACTGGGCGCGCCGCTCGTATGGACGACCGCCGCCCTGCTGGGTCAGCACCCGATGACGCGGGAACAGGCCGTGCAGGTCTGCCAGTTGCTTGGGCTGGCCGAACCGGTCGCCGAGAGCCTCCAGACCCAGCCGTACCGCGGCACCGACCAGGCGTTGATGGCCGACCCCACCATCTACCGCTTCGTCGAGGCCCTCTCGGTGTACGGCCCCGCGCTCAAGGAGCTGATCCACGAGGAGTTCGGCGACGGCATCATGAGCGCGATCAACTTCCGCGTCGACATCGCCCGCCGTCCCGACCCCGACGGGGACCGGGTCGTCGTCACGTTCGACGGCAAGTTCCTCGACTACAAGTGGTGATCGGTCATCGGGACACCCGGGCGGGGACGACCGGAGAGTTCTCCCGCCGTCCCCGCCACCGTGTGCCGCCCCGTCAGTAGCCCCGCCAGACGTTGTCGAAAGCGTCCTGCTCGATGGACCGCCGCTGCCGTACGGCCTCCAGCTCCAGCAACGCCTCATTGACCGCGACGAGTACCGTCTCGACCGCGTCGTCGGCGGTGTCCGGTGCCTCGGTGTCCGGTGCCTCGGTGTCCGGTGCGGCGGTGTCCGGTGCCTCGTCCGTTTCCCCGTCGCGGATCCCCACGGCCGTCGCAAGGGCGACGAGGACCGGCTCCTTCGACGCCCAGCGGTCCCCCGCCAGGCGGCGATCGGGCGAATCGACCAGCGCCGTCCGGCCGGTCCGGAAAGGCAGCAGTCCGCGACGCCGGCGCGTGAGCTGTCCGTCCGTCTCCAGGGCCGACAGATAGGCGGGGGCCAGGCCCAGCCCCCTGCGCCACAGCCAGTCGGCGACCGTCTCGTACGGCGCTTCCCGTGCGAGCGATTCCGCGGCCTGGTCCAGCAGGCGATCGGCGATGGCCGGCCGGTGGCCGGGCACGATCCGGTCGCCGTCCAGCCGGATGGCCTCGGCCGCCAGGAGGTCGATCAGCTCGGCTCCCGCCAGCGCGAGCGACAGTTCACCCGCCGCCGGGGGATCGGGCGCCACGTCCATAGCGGTGATCATCAAGTCCCGGGCTGTGGTCATAGAGGGCTCCACCTCACTGGCATCGGGAGACAGGGTTGGGGCTTCTGCTCCCCGCCAGTCTCAGCCAACGAACTGCTGCCCACCATCGATGTCGTACGTCGCGCCCGTAAGTGCCGTATTGGTCATGATATGGACGGCGAGCGCCGCGACATCGGCCGGCCCGACCACGCGGCCGATCGGGAGGGTGTCCCGCAACTCCTCGCGGCGGGCGTCGAGTCCCTCGCCCAGGAGCCCCGCGGACAACGGGGTGTCGACGAACCCGGCCGCGATGAGATTGACGCGGATCGGCGCCAGCTCCAGTGCGAGGCTCGCCGTGAGCACAGGCAGCGCGGCGGTGACCGCGGGCGCGAACCCGAGGCCGGGACGAATCCGGCGCGCGCCGGTGCCGCCCATGTGCAGCAGCGAGCCACCGGGCCGCACCCTTCCGACGGCGAGGCGTGCGACGTCGAGCGGCAGCAGCATGTGGTCGCTCGCCGCCCGGCGGGCCTGATCCCGGTCCATGTCGAGGAGCCGCCCGTAGGCCGGATGTCCGGCCGTGACCATCACATGGTCGATCCACTCCGGCAGTTCCTGGAAGAACCGCTTCAGCTGCGCCGGGTCGTTCGCGTCGAACGCCGCGGTGCTGAGCGCGTCGGCATCCGTCGCCGCGCGCCGTAGCCGCTCGGGGTCCCGGCCGGTCAGAATCACGTCGGCACCTTCGGAGCGGGCGTGCATGGCCGTCGCGAGCCCGATGCCCGCGCTCCCGCCGATGACGACAACGGTCTGCCCGAGCAGGGCGGGGTCGCGGTGGACGGGAGAGACAGATGCCGCGGTGCCCATGATTCTTCCTCTCCGTCTCTCCGTACGGTCGCCCTCTCTGTACGGTCGCTCTTTTCTTGACGCGTCGCACCTTGAGCGGACGGGTGAGTTGTTGCCCGGAGGGAACAAAGGTTAGGTTCGCCTTATTCAGGTCCGGAAGAGTCCGGCCTGTCGTCAGGGGGCCCCACCGTGTCCAGTACGTTCACCCGTCGCCGTATCACCGGGGCCGCCGCGGCCACCGCGCTCGCCGTCACGCTCGCCGGATGCGGCGGCGGCGACAAGGCCGCGGACAAGGGCGGCGAGGCCGCTGACGGCGGTGCCGGCACGCACACCGTCACGACGGTCATGGGCGAGGTGAAGGTCGGCGACGCGCCGAAGCGGGTCGTCGTACTGGACACGGACGCGCTCGACTCGGCCGTCACGCTCGGTATTACGCCCGTGGGCGCCACCACCGTCGTCGACAAGGCCCCCTTCTCCACGTACCTCCCCGAGGACAAGCTCAAGGGCATCCAGCCCGTCGGCCTGATCGCCGAACCGAACCTCGAAGCCATCGCCGCGCTCAAGCCGGACCTGATCCTGAGCAGCAAGGTCCGCGACGAGAAGAACTACGAGTCCCTCTCGGCGATCGCGCCCACCGTCTTCTCCGACACCACCGGGCCGACCTGGCGCAAGAACTTCGACCTGCACGCGGACGCCCTGGGCAGGAAGAACGAGGCGAAGAAGGTCGTCGCCGACTACGACGCGCACGTCAAGCGGCTGACCGACGCCCTCGGCGGCGCCGCGAAGGCGAAGCGGACGAAGGTCGGCTTCGTACGGTTCGTGGAGGGCGCGGACACCCGGCTCTACCTGAACGACACCTTCGTCGGCTCCCTCTTCAAGGACCTCCAGGTCGGCCGCCCCGCCAACCAGGACACCACCGGCTTCTCGGCCGACGTCAGCCCCGAGCAGATCGACAAGGCCAACGCCGACGTCATCTTCTACTCCACCTACGGCGACGCGAAGAAGGCCAAGGAGACCGACACCGTCGGCGGTCCGCTCTGGAAGAACCTGGACGCGGTGAAGAAGGGCACGGCCTTCAAGGTCGACGACAACCTGTGGATGCTCGGCATCGGTTACACCGGCGCGGGCCGGGTGCTGGACGCGATGGAGAAGAGCTTCGCCGCCGCCGCGTCCTAGCCACCCGGGCTGGGCGTATCGGCTATGTGTATCGGCTGTGGCTGTGGCTGTGGCTGCGGCTGTGCAGCGGCAGCGCGGCGAGCGCGAGCAGAATGGCGAGTCCGAGCATCATCATCGTCGCGGGCACGGGCCGCTCGGCGCGCCAGAGCTGGACCGGCAGCCCGATCCCGGGCACGCGCAATCGTGCTACGCCCTGGAGCGCCGTGGGCCGGACCGGGGTGGAGTCCGGTGTGGAGTTGGCGTCACCTTTGGTGATCAGATCCCCGTTGGGAAGCACCTGGTGGACCCGATGGGTGAGCAGACGGCTGGGCCGGGTGGGGTCCTGGGCCAGCACGATCTGGCCCACCGCCGGTGTGCGGTCGCGCTGCGGTGGCTGGTAGAGAACGACGTCGCCCGGCGCAAGGGCGGGACGCATGGAGCCGGACTGCACCACGCCCGCCGTCCAGCCCAGCGCCAGCACGGGGAAGTGCGCCCACACCAGCAGCCCGATCATCGAGCCGAGCACGGTACGTGAGATGACCGAGGTGATCACGCGGATCGGGTGCGGGGCGCCCTCGGCGGTGGACCGGAGGAGCGCGTCGGCGGCCAGGTCACGTGGACGGGTCACGTGTGTTCCCGTGCTTCCCAGGTGAAGATCACTTCGTTGGTGTTCCCGGCCTGCGCGCTGTTGGGCGCGCTCGGGCTGAACTTCCACGAGAAGCGGAAGCTCAGCGAGCTGGGCGGCTTGCCGGACAGGGGCCAGGGACCCAGGCCGGTGCGGAAGTCGGTGTGCAGGGCGACGAGCTCGTCCAGGGTGCCGTCGAACGCGGTCCTGTGCCGGGTGAAGCCGTCGCAGTCCCCGAAGGTGCCGCCGCTGCCCACATCGATTTTGAGGTCGACGAAGGATTGGTAGTTGTTGGGCCAGTTCTGTGAGCTGGTGTACATCTTGAGCGCGGTGGGGACGTCGGCGTTCGACTTGATCTCGATGCAGTTGGAGCCTGTGTCGCCGGGTCGCATCTTGTCGATGTCGAACATGGGCGCCTTGCTGTCGTTGGCCAGCCCCGCCGAGCTGGCGGTCCAGGTGTTGCCGCTGTTGCTGCTGGTCCCAGTCCAGTCGGCGTTGGTGGCACCCCAGACCAGAGCACCGCTGAGCAGTAACCCGAGAGGAACAGGCACCACCTGTGCCAGCACGTTCAGCCAGGGACGCGCCATCTACCCACTCCGATCAGTTCCATCACTTTTGGTGCATATTGTCTCCTCCTCCTGTCTCACCTGCGGTGGCGCCGCTCCGTGTCACAACCCGGGTCCGACGCGGGCTCGATTTCCCCGAGGAGGGTCGGGAACCGGAAACGCCGCCTCGCATCGGGTCCTGAGCGCGGGTCGCACTGTCATGACATCGCGACTGATGACCACCAGCGACCGCTGTCGGCCGAACGAGGCGACGCGGTCCATGGCGGCCGACCAGCAGCTTTCCGGACGTCACCGCCATCATGGCCACACGACCGGAACCCCGGCCTCCGGCACCGGCGCCCCGGGCGCCCCGAACGTCGTCCACGCCGCGCGCTCCGGCACCCGCAGCACGGGCCTCCCCGCGACCGCGTTGAGTATCGTCGCCGCCCGCCACGCGCCGAGCGTGAGGTCGGGGGCCCCGACGCCGTGCGTGTGCAGCTCCGCGTTCTGCACGTACAGCGCGCCGGACACGCTCGCGTCGAGCGCGACCCGGTAGTCCCCGTCGATCCGGTAGCGGCCCTGCTCGTCCCAGTCCACCAGCTTCGCCATGGTGTCCAGGAAGGCCGGGCGCGTCGCCGCGTATCCCGTGGCCGCCACGATCGCCGACGTACGCACCTCGAACAGCGCGTCCTGCTCCGTGTGGCGGCAGGTCAGCAGATAGCCGTCGCCGTCGCTGGTGCCGGCGCCGGTGCCGGCGCCGGTGCGCTCGGGCTCCGCCGCGACGAGCACGACGCCCGGGTGCAGAGCCGCGCGCGGCTCCGTACCGCCGATGGTCCGCTCGTACAGCTCGTCGTGGATCTCGGCGAGGGTCTCCTCGCTGACGCCCTTGTACAACTGCCACTGCTCGCGCACCAGTTCCTCGCGCCGCTCCTCGGGCAGGGCGCGGAAGTACCGGATGTAGTCGGGCGTGAAGTGCTCAAGTCCGATCTTGGAGTACTCCATCGGCGCGAAGGCGGGGGTCCGTGCCAGCCAGCGGACGTACGGGCCGCCCGCGCCGGAACCGTCCTGGTGGCGCAGGAGATCGAGGGCGACCTCGGCGCCGGACTGGCCCGCCCCGACGACCGTGACATCATCGAGTCCGGCCAGCCGCGCCCGGTGGGTCCGGTAGTCGGCGCTGTGCAGCACGCGCCCCGCGTGCGCGGGCGTGAGCAACGGGCGCAGCGGCTCGGGGACGACCGGGTTCGTACCGACGCCCAGCACGATCTGCCGGGCCCTTACGCGCGAGACCGCGCCGTCGGCCGCGCGGTGGGTGACGGCGAACACCTCGTGGCGCTCGTCCCACTCCAGCTCCGTGACGCGCGCGTCGAAGCGGCAGGACGGCAGGTGTTCGGCGACCCAGCGGCAGTAGTGGTCGTACTCGCGGCGCGGTATGTGGAAGCGCTCGGAGAAGAAGAACGGGAACATCCGGTCGTGTTCCCGCAGGTAGTTGAGGTACGACCAGGGGCTGGTCGGATCCGCCATGGTCACCAGGTCGGCGAGGAAGGGTACTTGGAGAACCGTTCCCTCCATCAGCAGCCCCGGGTGCCAGGAGAAGGCGGGCTTCGCGTCGAGGAAGAGCGTACGGAGGCCCGGAGCGCCGTCCGCGAGAGCGGCGAGCGAGAGATTGAACGGCCCGATGCCGATGCCGACCAGGTCATATATCTCGTACTCGGGGCCGTGTTCGGGGCTGTGTTCCGGGTCGTGCTCAGTGCTGTGTCCGGGGTCGTGCTCGTATGCGTCCGCTGCGTCCGCGTGCATGGGTTCGGTCGTCACCGCTGAGCCTCCGCGAGGGGGTTGGGAAGGTCGATACAAACGGACCGGTACGGGGTGTGGACGTCGCCGACGAGTCTGTCGAACCCGTCCACGCACGTCGGACAGTGGGCCGTGCGGGTGCGGGTGCGGGTGTGGGATGCGGCGGCCGTCCTTACGGTCATCGCGCCGCCTCCTCCGTGCGCCCCGCCGCCACGACGGTGTGCAGCAGCCGCTCCACCTCGGCGGCGGTGGTGTGCGGGTTGAGCAGGGTGAGCTTGAGACGTACGCGTCCGGGCCCCTCGCCGGGGAGTTCGGTACGGCCGACGACGGCGCTTCCCTCGCGCAGGAGCCTGCGCCGCAGGGCGGCGTTGACCCCGTCGCAGCGCGCGTCGTACTCCCGCCGAGCCTCCGCCGTATCCGCCGGAGCGTCTGCCGCATCTGACGGGCGCTCCGGCAGATAGCGGAACAGAAAGGCGGTCAGGACCGGTTCGGAGTGCAGTTCCAGCCGTGGATGGTCCGCGACCGCCCGCGCTCCCGCGACGGCCAGATCGCGGCACGCGTCGACGAGCCGTCCCAGCCCCTCCCTGCCCAGCGTCCGGAGGGTGACCGCGATCTTGAAGGCGTCGGCGCGGCGTGTCGTACGCAGGGAGAGCCCGAGCAGGCTCGGGTAACCGGCCTCCTCGTCGTCGGCCGGGTTGAGGTAGACGGCCCGGCGCGCGAGCGAGGCGTACGTCTCCGACCGCCGTACCAGGAAGACGCCCGCAGCGGCCGGCTGCCAGCCCAGCTTGTGCCAGTCGAGCGAGACGGAGTCGGCGAGGCCGAGACCGTCCAGGAGCGGCGCGAGCCGGTCGGAGAGCAGGGCGCCGCCCCCGTACGCGGCGTCCACGTGCAGCCAGGCACCGTGCTCGGCGGCGAGCGCCGCGCAGGCGCGCAGCGGGTCGACGGCGCCGGTGTCGGTGGTACCGGCGGTGGCGACGACCGCTACCGGCAGCTCTCCGCGCCCGGCGCAGCCGTCCAGTACGTCCGCCAACGCCTCCGTATCCATGCGCAGGTGATGGTCGACCGGGACGGGCAGCACCGCGTCCTCACCGAGCCCGAGCAGCGCGGCGGCGCGCTGTACGGAGAAGTGCGCGGCGGCGGACGCGAGGATACGGGGACGGGGCGCGTGGTCCGTTCCGGCGCCCGGCACCCCCGTCAGCTCGATCTGCCGGCCCGACGCCGCGCCGAGGACCCGGTCCCTGGCCAGCATCAGACCCATCAGATTGGACTCCGTACCACCGGAGGTGAGCACCCCGGCGGCCTGCTCGGGCTCGTACCCGACCAGCCCGGCCAACTCCTGGAGCAGCAGGGTCTCCAGAGCGGTGGCGGCGGGCGCCTGGTCCCAGGAGTCCTGGGACGGGTTGAGGGCCGAGACCGCGAGGTCGGCGGCTACGGCGACGGCGAGGGGCGGGCAGTGCAGATGGGCGGCGCAGGAGGCGTCCGCCGGGTCGGCGCTGCCGTGTGCGAGGAGTTCGGTGAGCCGGTCGAGCGCCTCGGCGCCGGTGATGGTGGCAGGACCGCCGAACACCTCGCTGACGGTGGCAGCGACCTCCCCCGGCCGGCCGGGCGCGATGGGCCCGCCGCGCCGCCGGGCGCCCCGGGCGAGGGCGTCCATGACCGTGTCCACGAGCGGCGCCAGCGCGTCGGCGCCGCCGGTCCCGCCGGACAGCGCGGTGAGGTGGGCGCTGCCCGGCCGGGGGGCGAGATCGGGGGCCGGATCCAGGGCCGGTTCTGGATCGCGGGACGGTGCCGGGGCCGGTTCCGGATCGCGGGACGGTGCCGGTGCCGGTGCCGGATCGCGGGACGGTGCCGGTGCCGGTGCCGGATCCAGGGCCGGTTCCGGTGACGCCTGAGCCACCAGGCCCGTGGCTGCCTCCGGCACGACAACCGCGACCGCCCGCGCCCCGGCGTCCGTCACCGCTCCCGTTCCCGCTCCCGTTCCCGCTTCCATCGCCGTCTCCATCCCCATCGCTGTTCCCGTTCCGCTTTCCGTTTCCGTCCTCATCAGCGCTGTCCCCGCTGCTGTTCCCGTCGCCGCCCCGACACTTCGGCGATCGCGTCCGCCAGCCGCTCCAGGACCGCTTCCGT
The DNA here is from genome assembly GCF_004151105.1 of Streptomyces sp. L-9-10. Classification (GTDB taxonomy): domain Bacteria; phylum Actinomycetota; class Actinomycetes; order Streptomycetales; family Streptomycetaceae; genus Streptomyces. The sequence goes on along the minus strand of NZ_PHRF01000143.1, from coordinate 12,440 downwards.
CTGCTCGTCCGTGATGACGAGCGGCGGGAGAAGCCGGACGGTGGAGCCGTGGCGCCCGCCCAGTTCCACGATCAGCCCGCGCTCCAGGCAGGCCGCACGCACCCGCTCCGCCGTCTCCGGGGCGACCGGATGGGCGCCGCACGAGTCCAACTCCCCCTCCGGGTCGACGATCTCGACCCCGATCATCAGCCCACGGCCCCGGACGTCACCGATCACCGGCAGTTCGGAGCGCAGCCCCTCCAGCCGCGCGGTCATCCGGGCACCGACGACCGCCGCGCGCTCGGTCAGCCCCTCGACGGCCACATGGCGCAGTGTCGCCGCACCCGTGGCCATGGCCAGGGTGTTGCCACGGAACGTCCCGGTATGTGCGCCAGGCAGCCAGCCGTCGTAGTCCTGGTCGTACACGATGACGGCCAGCGGCAGACTCCCGCCGATCGCCTTCGACATGACCATCGCGTCCGGGACGATCCCGCTGTGCTCGACCGCCCAGAACGCGCCCGTACGCCCGACCCCCGTCTGCACCTCGTCCACGATCAGCGGGATCCGCCGCTCGCCGGTGATCCGTCGCATCTCCCGCAGCCAGCCGTCCGGCGCCGGCACCGCGCCGCCCTCGCCCTGCACCGCTTCGACGATCATGGCGGCGGGCGGTACGACACCGCCGGACGGATCGTCCAGCAGCCGTTCCGTGAACGTGGCGGCCAGTTCGGCGCCGCGCTCGCCGCCGACCCCGAACGGGCAGCGGTACGGGTACGGATACGGCAGCCGGGTCACCTCGGCCCCGCCGCCCGCGACCCGCTCCCTGACCGCGACACTGCCGGTCGCCGACAGCGCGCCCGCGGTCATGCCGTGGTACGCGCCGGTGAACGCGAGCACCCCGCGCCGGCCGGTCGCGGTCTGCATCAGCTTCAGCGCCGCCTCGACGGCGTCCGTACCGGCGGGCCCGCAGAAGTGGATCCTGGCGCGGTCCGCGAAGGCTTTCGGCAGGGTGGCGAAGAGCGCGTCGGTGAAGTCGTCCTTCTCCGGGGTCGCCAGGTCGAGGACGTGCAGCGGCGCCCCGCTCTCCACCGTGCGCTGGATGGCCTCCAGGACGACGGGATGGTTGTGGCCGAGCGCGAGGGTCCCCGCGCCGGACAGGCAGTCGAGATAACGGCGGCCGTCCGTCCCCTCGATCGTCATGCCCTTGGCGCGGGCCGGGACGATCGGGAACGAACGGGCGTAGGTGCGGGCCGAGGACTCCCTGGCGCGCTGACGCCGCAGGATGCCATCGGCGGTGGCGGTGGCGGTGCCGTCGGCGGTGGTGGCGGGCCGCCCGCTCGTGGGCAGGGTGATGGGGGGCACGGTCATGACACGGCTCCGGAGTGTGGGAAAGAAAGACAGAGTCGGAGTGCACAGAGTCGGAGTGCTCAGAGCGGAGGGCGCCCGGCGACGGGATGGCCGAGGAAGGAGTGCACGGCGAACTCCCATCCGTAGGAGTCCGCGTAAGAGAAAACGATCAAGTCGCCCGCGCGTACCCGGTCGATCAGGACATCGCGCGGAAGTGTGTCCTCGGGGGTACGCGGTTCACCGGCGGCGGAGGGGGATAACTGGACGGGCACGGCCTGCTCTACCTCGGGATGGGGGGTGGGGGATGGTGGTGCGGGGCGGTCGTGCGGGGCGGAAATGGTCGGGGCACATGCCAACCAGCTTGCTGCGTACGGGAATGCGCCGGCTCCAGGATGCCGATACGCCGTCAGGCGGCGCCGAGCGGGCGCACGGTCGTCACATGCGGGAGCCGCCCGGGATCGCTCATCACGGGATACGGTTTCATCCGCCCGACGGGTTCGAACCCGTATATGACGTGGGTGACGTACGCGGCGTAGACGGAGAGCGCGGCCCCGTTGTCGTCGTTCGCTGACGGCATGGTCCCCCCAGATCGGACTGAACTGTCGAGCACGACGACAGACCCGGCAAAGGCAAAGACTTAGGCGAGCCTAACCTAATGACTTCCCGTGGGCGTGCAAGTTGGCCCTGACGCCCGCTACGTGGCGTCCCCGGTGGTCCCATCGTCCCCGGCGTCCCCGGTGGCGTCCCTGGCGTCCTCGGCGGCCGATACCGCCACCGCCGTCTTCGCCGCCCTCTCCACCAGCGAGATCCCGGCCTCCTTGCTGACGCTGCCGCTCGACAGCACCGCCACCAGATAGCCGTGCCCGTCCGCCACGATCCGGCCGATGCTGTTGATGTCCCACAGCCCGGTCGCGCTCCGCGCCAGCCAGCCGTTCTTCAGCCCCGTCGCCACCCCGGCGGCCGACACCCCCCAGTCCTGGCCCGCCGATATCCCGCCCATCAGGCCCTGGATGTACGTCCGTGAGCCCGAGCCCAGCGGGGAACCGGAGCCGATGCCGAACACGGCGGAGAGAAGAGCGATCTGGTCCGCCGCCGTCGACTGCGTCAGCCCCCACAGGGGCCCGCTGCCGCCGGTCGTCGAGGTCAGACCGAGCCGCTCGTTCGCCGCGTCCAGACCGTCCGCGCCGCCGATCGCCTGCCACAGGGCGTCGGCCGAGGCGTTGTCGCTCACCTGGATCATCGAGGTCGCGTACGACTTCTCCTGTGTGGTGAGCACCCGGCCCTGGTCCTGCGCCTTCAGCAGCAGGGCCGCCAGGATGTCGACCTTCACGATGCTGGCCGTGTCGTACGTCTTCGTCCCGGACCGTACGCCGTAGTCCGCGCCGTCCCCGTCCTCCACGTCGAGGACCGCCACGGAGAGAGAGGCCGTCGTGGCCTTCAGGATCGGGGCGAGCCGCTCGGAGAGCGCCTGATCAGGATCGGCGGAGGGTGAAGCGGTGGGGGGAGACGAGGAGGAGGGAGGCGAGGCGGAAGGAGACGGAGCGGCCGGGGCGCCGGGCGTCGCCGACCAGCCCGGATCACCGGACCGCGTCGTGGCGTTCGAGCCGCCGTTGGACAGCGGCGGGAGGTCCATGGCCACCCAGACGGTCAGGAGTACGACAACGGCCGCGGCCGCGAGCACGGGGTACGCGGCCCGGCGGCTCCATAGGGAACCGCGGGCTTTCCGCGGGAATCGGTGGCGGGACATGTGGCGGGGCATGGCGTGAGGCTAGAAAGCCCGGCTGTGTCCAGAATGTGTCCCGCGTTAAACCTCGATGACAATTCGGCTCGGGCATGGACAATCCGGCCCGGTCACGTCGGCATGGTCGCGTCGGCTCCGTCGCGTCGGCTCCGTCGCGTCGGCCCTGTCGCGTCGGCCCCGTCACGAGGTGAGCATGCGGCTCCAGATGTCCGTGGCCGTACCGGAACCGACGACGGGTACGGCGGTGAACGGTACGGCCGGCGCCGCCCCGTCCAGGGCCCCGTCCAAGGCGCCGCGCACGACTCCGTCCGCGCCCCCGCCCAGGGCCCCGTCCGACGAGGCGACCGGCGGCGCGACCGCGCCGACCTTCGTCCAGCCCCAGGACCGGAGCGCCCCCACGGCGGCCTCGTTCGCCGGGTCGACCCGCGCGGCCACCAGCGCCGCGTCCGTCCGGATCAGCAGCTGCTCGACCAGCCGCGTGGCCACCCCGTCCCGCCGGTGCGCGGGCAGGACCATCAGCCCGGCGAGGGCGAAGACCTGTCCCGACACGGTCAGTTCCTCGATGTCCCAGTCCCACGGCACCTCGCCGCTCAGCGCGCGCCACCACTCCCCGGCCCGGTCCAGGACGAAGCCGTACGCGTACGCCGCCGGCTTGTTGCCCCCACTGGCCACGACCATGTCGAACCCGGGCCGCTGCACATCCTCGGCGAAGGTCTCCAGGAACGCCTGCCGGTCGGGCGACTCCTCGCCGTGGACACGGCGGTACGCCTCGACATACACATCGGCGACGGCTTCCCGCTGCTGTTCGGCCTGCCACCGGCTCAGGCGCCGAATGAACACCTCTGCCACATGCACTCCCCCCGGCCGGTACGTCGGTGTCCATCGTCGCAGGGGGAGGACCACCACGGGAATACCTGGTCGCAAGGCGCTCCGCCCCGGGCGCCCCCTCTGTTGCACGGGCGCCCCGCACCCCCGCCGGAGTACGCTTGAGGTGCCGAGGGCATTCCGCGCACCCGTTCCCAAGACGGTGCCGTTCCCGGAGATCCACGACACCGGGCAGACGGCAACGCACCCGGAGGCGGGTCCACGTCATGAAGACGACCATTGATCTCAACACCTCGGGGACAGCAGAGCTCCCGGCACAACCGGGAGACCGCGCACAGCCCGCGCGGCTGACTCTGGCCCCGGGCGCTCACGGCGCGGGGGCGTTCGACGGGGTCTGGTGGCCCCGGTCCCGTGATCTCGCGCGGGAACTTCCCGCGCTGGCGGTCGCCATGGACCTGCCGTGGGGCCGGATCACGAACGTCCTGGTGAATCCCACTCATTGGGCGGCTGTACCGCGCAAGGTCCAACTGCCCGACCGCATGCTCCACGTGGGCTGGTTCGCGGAGCAGGATCCGCACAAGCTGATCCTGCGCTCCTATTCCACGGGGCGCTGGGATCTGCTGGTGATCCCGCCGGAGACGTCGCCGGCCATGGCGGCCCGCTTGATGGCGCGGGCCGTCGGTCCGGACAGTGTGCTGTCCGCGAGTGCGCTGATCGAGAGGGAGAGTGACAGAGAGGAGGCCGGGGCCTCATGAACAACTGGATCAGCGTGGTCGTGATCCTGGGCCTGATCGTCGTGGGCGTGATGGTGATCCACCTGGTGAACGGGCAGCACAGGAACCGCATCGCCACCTACAGCTTCGGCCGCTCCCTCTGGCAGCCCCCGAACGCGACCCGAACAGACTCCGCCGACTCCACCGCCCCAGGCGCACATGTCGCCGGCACGGACAGGGACACGGGCACGGACAGGGACAGGGCCACGGGCGCGGATACGGCCACGGCCAGGAGCGACAGGAACCACGGGAGCCACGGCCTTCAGCGGCTGAGCGGGCTCATTTCGGGGCGTGATCGCCGACGTAGAAAAGCAGCCAGATGAACCCGGCCAGGGCGTGCGTGGCGAAGACGTAGATGAAGACGCGCAGGGCTACCCCGCGCTCCTTCCACCGCTCCAGATCGCGGCCACTGTCATCTTCACCCACCGTCGCCCCCTCTCTCCAGCCCAGAGTAGGGGGACGGCAGGCAACGACGGGTCGCGCCGTGGGGGACAGCACGGGGCGACCCGTCGGCCGCGATCACTGCCGACTCTCCTCAAAACATGTCAATTCGGTCTGACGCGTCAACCTCGGTGTCCGAGGTGACGTCACTCCCCTCACCGGGGCACGACCTGCCCCGTGAGCCACTTCCGGGAGGCAGCACCGATGACGCATCACCGAGCCGCACGTACCGCCTTACTCGCCCTGGCGATAACCGCCTCGCTGGGGGCCGCCACCCTCACCCCCGCGTACGCGGCTCCGCCTGCCGCGCCCCTTGCGCCGTCCGCCGCGCCCCTCGCGCCGCTCTCCGCGTCCGCCGCGTCCGCCGCGCAGGAGCGGGCTCATGCGGCGACACAGGCCGCGCTGCGGCAGCTGGTGGAAGCGGGCGGCCTGCCCGGCGCGAGTGCCGAAGTCCGCGACGGCGACGGGAGATGGTTCGGTTCGGCGGGCCTCGCGGACACCGGCACGGGACGGAAACGCTCGGCCGGCGACCACTTCCGGGTGGCGAGCATCACCAAGACGTTCATCGCCACCGTCCTCCTCCAGCTGGAGGCGGAGGGCAGGCTGAGCCTCGACGACACGGTGGAGAAGTGGCTGCCGGGGCTGGTGCGGGGCAACGGCAACGACGGCAGCCGGATCACCCTGCGGCAACTGCTCAACCACACCAGCGGCCTCTTCAACCACACCGACGACCCCGAATTCGCCGCCAACTCCTCCGGCGCCGACTTCTTTGACCACCGGTACGACAACCACCGGCCCGAGGAGCTGGTGTCCCTCGCGATGACGTACCCGCCGAAGTACGGACCGGGCGAGGAGCCGTGGTACTCGAACACCAACTACGTCCTCGCCGGAATGGTCATCGAGAAGGCCACGGGCCGTTCGTACGCCCAGGAGACCACGCGCCGCATCATCGAGCCGCTGAAACTCCGCGAGACCTCGTTCCCCGGCGCCACGCCCCACATGCCGGCCCCGCACCCGGTCGGCTACTCCCGTTTCCACGACGAGTCCCCCGGCGCCGAGATCCATGACGCCACCGAGCAGAACATGTCCTGGCTGGGCGCGTCCGGCGATCTGATCTCGACCCTCGGCGACATCAACCGCTTCCACCGCGCCCTGATGCGAGGCGACCTGCTGCCCGCCGCCCAGCTGAGGGACATGCTCGACGCGGTACCGGCGAGCGACGGCTACCTGTACGGCCTCGGCGTCGAATCCGTCACCCTCACCTGCGGCGTCACGGTGATCGGCAAAACGGGCCGCACCAACGGCTCGCTGTCCGCGGTGGTCAGCGCGGAGGGCGGTACGCACCAGCTGACGTTCAACATCAACGGCGACTGGCTCCCGGACCCGTCGCTGTACACGAACGTCGTGGAGGCCGAGTTCTGCGGCCGGATCCCCGCGCCGCAGCCGAAGAACGCCCGGCCGCAGCCGCCCTCCCTCTTCCCGTACCGCTGAGGCCCCCTTCCGCTGAGGCCCCTTCCGTTGGGGTGCCCTCCCACCGGGGTTCCCTCCCTCCGAGGTGTGACTCCAGGTAGCCGAACCTGTCCAGAGTGTGCCGCGCGCCCGCGGAGACGTCTTCCGGCGCGCGGCACACGGCTGTGCGGGGGCGGAATAGAGGTCGGGGGTGTGCCGTTGTAGACTTCGGTTGAAGCTTCAACTAATACGACTACCGGCTTCGAGAGAGCGAGAGGTGAGCGCGATGCAGTTCGGAATCTTCTCCGTCGGCGATGTCACGTCCGACCCGACCACCGGACGTACCCCGACCGAGCACGAGCGGATCAAGGCGATGGTCGCCATCGCGCGGAAGGCCGAGGAGGTAGGGCTGGACGTCTTCGCCACTGGCGAGCACCACAACCCGCCCTTCGTCCCCTCGTCGCCCACCACCATGCTCGGCTACATCGCGGCCACCACCGAGCGGCTCATCCTCTCGACGTCCACCACGCTGATCACCACCAACGACCCGGTGAAGATCGCGGAGGACTTCGCGATGCTCCAGCACCTGGCCGACGGGCGCGTCGATCTGATGATGGGGCGCGGCAACACCGGGCCGGTCTATCCGTGGTTCGGTGAGGACATCCGCCAGGGCATCCCGCTCGCCATCGAGAAGTACGCCCTGCTCCACAAGCTGTGGCGCGAGGACGTCGTCGACTGGGAAGGCAAGTTCCGTACGCCGCTCCAGGGCTTCACCTCGACGCCCCGGCCGCTGGACGGCACCCCGCCGTTCGTCTGGCACGGCTCTATCCGCTCCCCCGAGATCGCCGAGCAGGCCGCCTACTACGGAGACGGATTCTTCGCGAACAACATCTTCTGGCCCAAGGAGCACTTCCAGAAGCTGATCCGTCTCTACCGGAAGCGGTACGCGCACTACGGGCACGGCACCCCGGAACAGGCCATCGTCGGTCTGGGCGGCCAGGCGTTCATCCGGAAGAACTCGCAGGACGCGGTACGGGAATTCCGTCCGTACTTCGACAACGCGCCGGTCTACGGGCACGGCCCCTCCCTGGAGGACTTCACGGAGCAGACGCCGCTGGTCGTGGGCAGCCCGCAGGAGGTCATCGAGAAGACGCTGGCGTTCCGTGACTCCTTCGGCGACTACCAGCGCCAGCTGTTCCTGATGGACCACGCGGGACTGCCGCTGAAGACCGTGCTCGAACAGCTGGACCTGCTGGGCGAGGAGGTCGTACCCGTCCTGCGCAAGGAGTTCGCGGCTGTGCGGCCGGCCGGGGTCCCGGACGGTCCTGTCCACCCGGCCGCCGTCACGTCGGTGGAGAAGGAGGTCTGACGATGGAGCGTACGAGCGGCATCACGCGTACGAGCGGTACCGGGCCGTTGCTGCGGCTCGTCGCCGTATCGGCGGGGCTGGGCAAGCCGTCCTCGACCAGGCTGCTGGCCGACCGGCTGGCGGAGGCGACCAGCCGTGAACTGGCCGACCGGGACCGGAAGGCCGAGATCGAGGTCGTCGAACTGCGCGATCTCGCCGTCGAGATCGCGAACCACCTGGTCACCGGCTTCCCGGCGCCCGCGCTGAGCGCGGCGCTCAAGGCGGTTACCGGGGCGGACGGGCTCATTGTCGTGAGCCCGGTCTTCGCCGGCTCGTACAGCGGACTGTTCAAGTCGTTCTTCGACCTGATCGAGCCGGACGCGCTCGCCGGGACGCCCGTACTGCTCGCCGCGACCGGCGGCACCGCGCGCCACTCGCTCATGGTGGAGCACGCGATGCGTCCGCTCTTCTCGTACCTGCACGCGCTCACCCTCCCGACGGCCGTCTTCGCGGCGACCGACGACTGGGGCGCGGGCGCCGACGCGTACGCGGGCGGGCTGCCGGCCCGGATCGACCGGGCCGGTGGCGAGTTCGCCGGGCTGCTGCGGGGGTTGACACCCGCGACGAACGGAGACGTGGGCGAGGGCGGCGACAGGGGCGAGGCGGCCGGGGGCGGCGAGGCGCGCGAGGTGGACGACGTGGACGACATGGACGACGTGGTGCCCTTCGAGCGCCTCCTCGCGAACCTTAAGTAGGTTTGCCCCACAGGGAAAAGCAGGACAACAGCGAAAAATCAATCAGCAGGAGGAACGCCATGAGCGGCACCATCGTGGTCGGCGTCGACGGCTCGGAGCCCTCACTGAAGGCGCTGCGCTGGGCCGTACGGCAGGCGAAGCTGACCGGTGACGAGGTGGGCGCGGTGATCGGCTGGGAGTATCCGGCCACCGGCTGGGCGGGCATGCTGCCGGGAACGCCGCCGGAGTTCGAACCGGAGCAGCTGGCCTGGCAGATCCTGGACGAGGCGCTGGACAGGACGCTGGAGGCGGATGTCGCGGCCGTGATCGAACGCCGCGTCGTCAGCGGTCCCGCCGCGCAGGTCCTGCTGGACAGCTCGGAGGGCGCCTCCCTCCTGGTCGTCGGAGACCGCGGGTACAGCGGCTTCAAGGCGGCCCTGCTCGGCTCGGTCAGCCTGCATGTCACGCAGCACGCGAAGTGCCCGGTGGTCGTGGTGCGGGGCGAGATCACCGAGGATTGACGAAACCCCCGCTCCCTCCGGGTGAGTACGGCGCGCGAGGTGCGGGTGTGCGCCGGGTGTGCCCCGTTCACGTCGGGTTCGCTGCCGTGACCGCCCTTCGGCCTGGGCATCGAACAGCCATGGCATTGCGACGGAGACCCCGTATCACCAGTGAGATCACTGGCAAGACCACCAGCAAGACCACCAGCAAGACCACCGGCAAGACGGCGGGCACCGCGAGCACGGCCGGCACGGCGGGCGCGGAGACCGAGGAGCGGGTGGAGTCGTCCGAGTCCGAGGAGACGCTGTTCGGCGGGCCGCTGCGGTACGACATGGGCTGGAACAAGCACGACGACGTCTTCCTCCAGCTCGGCTTACGGTCCATGGTCAGGCGGCTGCCGGGGCTGATCGGTACGACGGCCCGCCTGGCATGGGAGGCCGACAGGACCGCGCTGCGCCTGGTGACCTGCGCGGAGATCGGCCGGGGGGTCAGCCAGGCGGTCGGGCTGATCGCCGTGAACCGCGTCCTCGGGCATCTCCTGGGCGACGGCACCACCGCCGAGCGGCTCACCCACGCCGGCCCGGCGCTCGCCGTCGCCGGTGGGACGGCGTTGGCGGGCGCGGTGCTGCGGGCCCTGTCCACGGCCGGTACGGGGCAGCTGGAGCCGAAGGTCGAACGGGTCGCCACCGAGCGGTACTTGTCACATACCGCCAACGTCGAGCTGGAGGCGGTCGAGGACGACGAATTCCACAAGCTCCTCGACAGCGCCCAGTACGGCGCCAGTTCGGCCCGGCGGATGATGCAGTACTGCCAGAACGTACTCAACGCGCTGATGTCGCTGATCGCCGCGGCCGGTGTCCTCGCCGTCCTGCATCCCCTGCTGCTTCCGCTGCTCATCGCGATGACGCTGCCCAGCGCCTGGGCGGCCCTGACGATGGCGCGGCGCCGGTACATCTCGTTCCAGGCGTGGGTACAGCACTCACGGGCCGGGAGCCTGATCAGGCGTCTGCTGATCTCCACCGACGCGGCGCCGGAGATCCGGGTGCACAACGTCGGACCGTTCCTGCTGCATCACTTCCGCGAGATGTCACTGTCGCAGGAGGCGGAACAGCGCAGGCTCGCCCGGCTCGAAGCCCGTACGGGGCTGATCGCCGCCGGATGGACCGGGCTGGCGGCGGGCGCCGCGTACGCCACGCTCGGCGGGCTGCTGTGGACCGGCGCGATGGCGCTCTCCGTCGGCGGCACCGCCGTACTCGCCATCCGTACCGGCTCCTCCAGCCTGGAGAACCTGGTGCTCCAGGTGAACTCCCTGCACGAGGAGAGCCTGTTCGTCGGGGATCTGCACCGGCTGTGCGAGGAGGCCGTCGAGCGCGCGATACCGGTCGGCGGGCTTCCGCTGCCCGAAAAGCCGGAGCGGATCACCTTCGAGGACGTCGTCTTCACCTACCGGGGCAAGGACAACAAACGCGCGCTCGACGGCGCCAGCCTGACCATCCCCGCAGGCCGGATCGTCGCGCTGGTGGGGGAGAACGGCAGCGGCAAGTCCACGCTGGTCAAGCTGTTGTGCGGGCTCTACCAGCCGGACTCCGGCCGCATCCTGTGGGACGGGGTCGACGCGGCGGAGGCGGACCGGCGGGAACTCGTCTCGCGGGTCGCGGTGGTGGGCCAGGACTTCTACCGGTGGCCCTTCACCGCCACGGTGAACGTCAGCATCGGACGGCCCGACGTGCCGTTGAGCCGGGAGCGGCTGGACGAGGCCGTACGGTACGCGGGCGCCGAGGAGCTGATCGCCGAGCTGCCGCGCGGCTGGAAGACGCTGCTGGCCCGGGGGTACAAGGGCGGGCACCAGCTGTCCGGCGGGCAGTGGCAGCGGATCGGCCTCGGCCGCGCGCACTACCGCGCCGGCCAGATCCTCATCGTCGACGAGCCGACCTCGGCGCTCGACGCCAAGGCCGAGCAGCAGCTCTTCGAGCAGATCCGCAGCCTGGCGGACTCCGGCCAGACGATCATCCTGATCACGCACCGGCTCGGCTCGGTCCGGGCGGCCGACCTGATCCATGTCCTGGACAAGGGACGGGTCGTGGAGAGCGGCACCTTCACGGAACTGCTGTCGGACGAGGTCGAGGGCCCGAAGGTGTTCCGCGGCCTGTACCGGATCCAGGCGGCGCAGTACGCGGCCGACAGCCCGGCCTCGACTGTCCCGTCCTGATGCGGATTCAAGACACGGGCTAGCGGGCGCGGTGCGGACCCAAGTCGTGCAGGACACTGCCGAGTTCATCGAGGGTGAGGGGTGGTGCGGGAAGCGGTACGGCGGGTGGGGCGGGAGTCGCGCGCAGGCCGTCGAGGAGGAGGGCGAGATAGCGGCGCCAGGCGTCCGGGGCCGTGGTGGTCAGGGCGGGCACGGCGCGGCCGAGCGCGGCCAGGCTGAAGAGCAGGTCCTCGGTGGTGATGTCGCGTCGCATCGTGCCCTGCCGCTGGGCGCGCGCGAGGAGGAGGCCGACGGTCTCACGGTTCTCGGCATGGAGGGCTTCGAGCGAGGGCACGCCCCGAACGCCGGTGGTCATCAGGTCGTTGGCCCCGCGGTCGGCGGCCAGCCCCGCGAAGATCGACGACAGATACGTCGTGAGCCCGGCCCACGCGTCGTCACTCAGCCGCGCCTCCTCACCGGCGCGCTGGGTGTCACCGAGGGACTCGTGGAAGACGGCCTCGATGAGCGCGGCCCGGTCGGGGAAGTGCCGGTACAGAGTGGCGTTGCCGACGCCGGCGCGACGTGCGATCTCGTCCAGCGACGCGTCGAGCCCCTGCTCGGCGAACACATCCCGGGCGGAGGCGATCAGCAACTCCCGATTGCGCTGGGCGTCGCGCCGCAACGGCACCGATTTCGCCGCCGGTTTCCGCTCGCTGACTCCCATGACCACCCTTCCCAAGAAAGCGTGGAGCGCTCCCCGATTCAAATGCTACCGTGGAACCGGTAAACGGGGGAGGCTCCCCGGTTCGCTCGGGGGTGCGCTAGTTCATGGCGAGCCGGGGAGTTCCTTGCCGTGTGGGGTGGTGCGGCGCGGGCTCGGTGGGTGCGGCTGCGGACCGAGGGGTAGTCGGGCTCGCTCGGTGCGTGTGATGGCGGCCCCCGCCCGGCATCAAACCCCCCGGCCCACCCCGGTTACCCCTTGGCGTGGACCCGCACCCGAAGCCCACCCCACCCCACCCCACCCCACCCCACCCCGCCCACTCACAGGCGCTCCACTCACACGAACAGGAACGCCGCCGCCGTCGTCGCGCCCAGGGTCGCTCCGGCGATCGTCTGG
>NZ_PHRF01000142.1 GCF_004151105.1 Streptomyces sp. L-9-10 | reverse complement strand
GATCGCCGCGGCCGCCCCCTTCGCCGGCGGCGGAGCGGCCAAGTCGCTCGGCTGGACCGTCGTCAGCTGGCAGCCCGCCTCCGCCCTCGCCATCCCCGAGTACAGCGCACAGAACCGCACCGTCCTCGCCGGCCTGCTCGGAGTCACCGCGGCCGCCGCCTGCCTGGGCTGGCTGCACATCGTGGTCGTACGCCCCCTGCGCGAACTGGCCAAGCAGGCCGAGACGCTGGCCGACGGCGACCGCCGCACCGTCCTCTACCCGCGCCACCACGACGAGGTCGGGGCCATCGCACGCTCCCTGGAACTGCTGCGCCAGCA
>NZ_PHRF01000141.1 GCF_004151105.1 Streptomyces sp. L-9-10 | reverse complement strand
TGGTCGGTCTGGATCCGGTGGATGTCGGGTTCTCTCTGGCGACGTCGCGTGCGTCGTTCGAGCAGCGTGCGGTGGTGGTCGCGGAGGATGCGGAGGCCGGGCTGTCCGCTCTGGCCGCGCTGGCCGAGGGCCGGCAGGCGGCGGGTGTGGTGACGGGCTCTGTGGTGAGCGGGATGCTGGGTTTCCTGTTCTCGGGTCAGGG
>NZ_PHRF01000140.1 GCF_004151105.1 Streptomyces sp. L-9-10 | reverse complement strand
CAGCGCCGCCTGCGCACGCTGGAGGGCTGGCACACCACCCGGACCCTGACGACCCGCAACGGCAGCGAACTCCAGTACGAGATCATGTCGCAGGGCGACGCCGACAAGCCCGTGATGGTGTTCGCCGCCGGGATGGTCGCCACCTCCGAGCACTTCTCCTGGGTGACGGAGAAGCTGGCCAAGGAGACCGGCTACGGCGTCGTGACCTACGCCCGCGCCGGATACGCGGGCAGCCGCCGCGCCTCCGACGCGCCCTACACGCTCGCCGAGTCCGTCGACGACCTGGTCGATCTCGTGGGGACCGTCTCGCCGCGGCGCCGGGTCATACTCGTCGGGCACTCGCTCGGCGGTGAACTCGCCCGCCGCGCCGCGCTCCTGCTCGGCGACCGGGTGGAGGGCGTTGTCTATCTCGACTCCTCGCATCCCGACGAGCTGAACCGTTCCAAGCAGCAGAGTGATACGGCGAAGCGGCTGAGCGAGTCGCTCACGCAGATGGTGTGGTTCCTGCGGGCCGGTACCGGGATTCTGATGTCGCGTCCGATCTGGGTGGACGCGCTGCCGGAGGCGTATCGGAAGAAGGCGTTCGCGCAGTACACGGACGTGCGGATGTGGGAGGCCGGGCGCCGTGAATGGGCGGCGGTCGAGGCGGACTTCCGTGCCTTCGAGGGCGAGCTGGAGCCGGTGGACTCCCACGCGCTGGTGGTCTCCGCGCAGCAGACCGTCGACCGTGATCCCGACCAGTTGCTGATGCACAACGAGCTGGCCGGGGCGCACAGCGGTGAGGGCCGGCGCACGGAGGTCGTGGTGATCGAGGGCGCGGACCACGACACCGTGCTGACGAACAGCCGGTTCGCGCACCAGGTGACGGAGCGCATCATCGCGTTCTGCGACGCCGGTCTGCCGGCCGGCGCTTCCACGGACGAGCACGA
>NZ_PHRF01000139.1 GCF_004151105.1 Streptomyces sp. L-9-10 | reverse complement strand
CAGGTGGTCAGGTAGAGAATACCGAGGCGTTCGGGTGAACTATGGTTAAGGAACTCGGCAAAATGCCCCCGTAACTTCGGGAGAAGGGGGGCCACACTAGGTGATCACCCTTGCGGTGTGAGCTTGGGGTGGCCGCAGAGACCAGCGAGAAGCGACTGTTTACTAAAAACACAGGTCCGTGCGAAGCCGTAAGGCGATGTATACGGACTGACGCCT
>NZ_PHRF01000138.1 GCF_004151105.1 Streptomyces sp. L-9-10 | reverse complement strand
GCAGGAATCGGCGCAGTTCGGCTCGGGCCGCTACCAGCTGCTGTTCAAGCCCGGCACGTACAACAACATCAACGCCCAGCTCGGCTTCTACACCTCGATCTCCGGCCTCGGGCTCTCGCCCGACGACACCACCTTCAACGGTGATGTGACCGTGGACGCCGGCTGGTTCAACGGCAACGCCACCCAGAACTTCTGGCGCTCCGCCGAGAACCTCGCCCTCAACCCCGTCAACGGCACCAACCGCTGGGCCGTC
>NZ_PHRF01000137.1 GCF_004151105.1 Streptomyces sp. L-9-10 | reverse complement strand
CTGCCGAGGTCGGTGGATCTGGTGGTGGCGGTGCTGGGGGTGTTGCGGGCCGGTGGTGCGTATGTGCCGTTGGATCCGGAGTATCCGGCGGACCGGCTGGAGTTCATGAAGGCTGACAGTGGTGTGGAGGTGGTGATCACGGAGGAGGTGTTGGCGCGTTCCCTGGTGGGGGAGGCGTTGGCGGCTCCTGTGGGGCCGGTGTCGTTGTCGTCGGCGGCGTATGTGATCTATACGTCGGGTTCGACGGGTCGGCCGAAGGGTGTGGTGGTTCCGCATGCGGCGATGGC
>NZ_PHRF01000136.1 GCF_004151105.1 Streptomyces sp. L-9-10 | reverse complement strand
CACGCACGCTCCGCGAACAAACGATGCGCCGGATCCGGCGGCAACGGCTCCACCGGCCGCACCGACTCACCCGGCACCCCCAACGGCTCACGACTGGTCGCCAGGATCGTCACCTCGGGACAGCGGGCGAGCAGCTCCTCGGCGAGGGCGGCGGCGGCGCCGATCACATGCTCGCAGTTGTCGAGGATCAGCAGCATGCGCCGTCGCGCGCAGTGCTCGGCCAGCCGTACGAGCGGCTCACCGGCGTGCCGGTCGGCGGCCCGCAGTTCCTCGGCCCCGGCGCCCCGCAGCACGGTCTCCCGCGCGCCGAGCGCGGTCAGTACGGCCTCGGGCACGGTGTCCGGATCGTTCACGGGCGCCAGTTCCGCGAGCCATACGCCGTCGGGCCACCCCTCGGCCATCAGCTCCGCGGCCTCCTGCGAGAGCCGGGTCTTCCCCGCTCCGCCGGGGCCGAGCAGGGTGACGAGCCTGGCGCGGTCCAGATCGCCGCGGAGGGCCTCGATGTCGCCCTCGCGCCCCACGAAGCTGGTCAGCCGTGCCCGGAGGTTGCCGGGCGGCGCGGCGGGGCGCGGGGCCCGGTCCGCTGGGCGGACGGGGTCGGGGGACGTGGCGGCCGTACGGCCGGACCGCCCGCCGCCCCCGGCCCGCTCCCGCTCATCGGACCGAGCGGACGCGCCGGACCCACCGGACGTGCCGGTCCCGCCGGTGCCGCGGAGCAGTTCCTCGTGCAGGGCGCGCAGTTCCGGGCCCGGGTCGGCGCCCAGGCGGGCCGCCAGCGCGCGGCGCACCCTGTCGTACACGGCCAGGGCCTCGGCCGGGCGTGCCGCGTCGCGCAGGGCGCGGATACGCAGCGCCTGGAGCGGCTCGTTGAGCGGGAACTCACCGCAGAGCGCGGCCAGTTCGGGCAGCGTCTCCTCGGCGCGGCCGAGGGCGAGCGCGGCCGTGAGCCGCGCCCTGCGGGCCTCCAGCCTGCGGGTCTCCCAGCGGGCCGCCTCGGTCGTACGGTCGGGGAGGTCGGCCAGCGCGGGACCGCGCCAGAGCGCCAGCGCCTCGTCGAGAAGGCTCGCCGCCTTGGTCGCGTCACCGTCCGCCAGGGCCCGCGCGCCCTCGGTGGCGAGCCGGCCGAAGCGGTGGAGATCCACGTCCTCCTCGTCGGCGCGCAGCTGGTAACCGCCCTCCACGGAGGAGACGGCGGCGGGACCGAGCGCCCGCCGCAACCGCCCCACCAGCGCCTGGAGCGCGCCCACCGCGTCGGCGGGCGGATCGCCGTCCCAGACCTCGGTGACGAGCTGGCCGACCGGGACCGTACGGCCGGGCCGCAGGGCGAGCACCGTCAGCAGCGCACGCAGCCGCGCACCGCCGAGGGCGACGGGGGTGCCGTCGTCGTGCAGTGCCCGTGTGGTGCCGAGGAGCCGGTAGCGCATCCGCCCATTGTCCGTGAAGGCCGTCGGGAAGGCCGCCCCGGCCTATCCGGTCGTGAGTCCGACCAGCACGCCGGTCGCCAGGCGCCGATAGTCCTCGCGACGGGGCGCGGGCGGCTGGGCGAGCGTGCTGAACCACTTGGGGCAGGTGGTGACCGGGCGCAGCCACCGCTCGTCCGGCACCGCCTCGTACGCCCCTGATCCGGTGCGGTCCACGGCGTACCCCTGGGTGACGACGTGAAGGGAGCTGACCGTACCGGCGCTGAGCGAGACGCCGGAGATGCCGGGGACCGTCCCGCCGTGCCGCTCCACCGAGAGATAGCCGCTCAGCTCCGCGCCCTTCCCGACGCGGTCCTCTCCGGTCCAGATCGCGACGAGTCCGGGCCCCCGGACGAGGGTCGTACCGTCCCCGGCCGTGCCGTCCCCGGCCGTGCCGTCCGGTGCCTCCAGCGTGGTGAGACAGTCCTGCCAGGCCGAGGCGTCCCGGGCGGGCGCGGGCAGCATCAGCAGCGGCCAGGAGACCTCGTCGCCGACGGAGAAGGGCTCTCCGCAGCACTCCATCTGCCGGCTGTCGTACATGATCTTCCACAGTGCAATGCGCTCAGCCTTCCCGGAACCGGGATCCGTTGGCGAGACGTTATCGGGGCGCCGGACGTTCCCGTTCTGTCAGCTGTACGGTCGGGCGACGCCGACCACCGTCCCGCGCTGCTTACGGTAGGGCGGTCCGACCGCCGTCCCACGCCCCCGAGGAGACCCACCCATGACCACCGCCTCCTCCCGCCGCGGCGACCGGCGGATCTCCCCCGTCTTCCTGGGGATCGCCGCTGTCACGGCCGTCGCGGGCTGGGCCGTGTGGACGGATTTCGCGGCGAACATCCGGATCGCCGTCTTCCTGTTCGTCACCGGCGCCTGGATCGTCTCGCTCTGCCTGCACGAGTACGCGCACGCCCGTACCGCGCTGCACAGCGGGGACATCTCGGTCGGGGCGAAGGGCTATCTGACGCTCAACCCGCTCAAGTACACGCACGCGCTGCTGTCCGTCGTGCTGCCGGTGGTCTTCGTGATCCTTGGCGGTATCGGTCTGCCGGGCGGCGCGGTCTTCATCGAGCGCCGGCGCATCCAGGGCCGCTGGCGGCACAGCCTGATCTCCGCGGCCGGGCCGCTGACGAACGTACTGTTCGCCATCGTCTGCACCGCGCCCTTCTGGCTGGACGCCCTGTCCGGTGTCCCGACGGGCTTCCGCTACGCCCTCGGCTTCCTCGCGCTGCTCCAGGTCACCGCGGCGATCCTCAACTTCCTCCCGGTCCCGGGCCTGGACGGGTACGGGGTGGTCGAGCCCTGGCTGTCCTACAAATTCCGCCGCCAGGTGGAGCCGATCGCCCCGTACGGACTGCTCGCCGTCTTCGTCCTGCTCTTCTTCATCCCCCAGGTGAACGCGGCCTTCTTCGACCTGATCCACGCGATCCTGCGCGGGCTGGGGGTCTCGGAGCTGGACAGCTACTGCGGACGTGATCTCTTCAGCTTCTGGAACACGAGGAACGAATACATCTGCGGCCCGGCCGGCCAGTAGCGACCACCCCGGCCGACCACCCGGACCGACCGGACAGGGTCTGCGGACGTGTCTCCCGGTGTCGGCAGCCTCAAGACCAACTGCCGCCGGCGGCCAGCACCGCCGCGAGGCCCTCTCGCAGATCCTTGACGAAATACTCGGGAACCTCCAGCGACGGGAAATGTCCCCCGGTCTCGGGCGACCGCCATCGGACGATCTGTCGGTACCGCTCCTGGGCCCAGGCGCGCGGACACTTCTCGATGTCGCGGGGATACACACTGATTGCCGACGGGACGTCGACCCGTAGTTCGGGGTCGAGCGAGTTGTGGCTCTCGTAGTAAATACGGGCCGACGATGCGCCGGTCCGCGTCAGCCAATACAGGGTGACGTCGTCGAGAACGCTGTCTCTGGAAATCGTCTCGAACGGGCTGTCCTCGGTATCTGTCCACTCGGCGAACTTGTCGAGGATCCACGCGAGAAGCCCGACAGGTGAGTCGACGAGCGAGTACCCGATGGTCTGCGGTCGGGTCGCCTGCTGCTTCGCGTACCCCGCGTGGTGACGCCAGAAATCGCGGGTTTCCTCGGTCCATTCGCGCTCGGCCGCCGTCAGCCCGTCCGTTGTCAACCCGGGCGGTGCCTGCGCGGTCGTTGTGTGGATGCCGAGCACGTGCTCCGGGAACCTGCCGCCGAGGATTGTGGTGATCACGCCTCCCCAGTCGCCGCCGTGGGCCACGAACTTGCTGTAGCCGAGCCTTGCCATCAGCTCCACCCACGCGGCCGCGATCTTCTCGATTCCCCACCCGGTGGTGGTCGGCGCGTCACTGTAACCAAAGCCTGGCAGCGACGGGACGACGACGTGGAACGCCGGTGCGTCCGCGTTTTCCGGATCTGCCAGTTCGTCTATTACATGGGTGAACTCGGCAATGCTGCCCGGCCAGCCGTGAGTCAAGATCAGAGGGGTGGCGTCCGCGCGGGTGGACCGGCGGTGCAGGAAGTGGATTCCCAGATCGTCAATGGTCGTACGGAACTGGCCGATCTGGTTGAGGCGCGTTTCGAACGACCGCCAGTCGTACCCGGTGCGCCAGTAGTTCACGACGTCCACCAGGTCGGCGAGAGGAACGCCCTGATCCCATCGGCGCGGGTCGGGCGCGGCGCGATAGACCGTCTCGACTTCCGGCAGCCGTGCCGCGGCCAGTCGCGCGCGCAGGTCGTCGAGGTCGGTGTCGCTCGCGTGGGCTTCGAATGCGTGTACGTCGCTGGTTCGACTTCGACGGTTCATGAGATGCCCCCGTCGCGGTGAGCCGACGTGGTGACAACGCCGCGGTCAATGGCGGCCGCGGCGTCGGTGACGCACCAGTGCGTGGACATGAGACCTCCTGGCCATCGGTGGAACCGGCCCGGAACGTGTTGGAACCGGCTAAGACGGTTCTAGCAGGTCTCACTGTCGGCGGGCAACCAGCTAAGGTGGTTCCATGAGTGCTCGGTTCCCTGACTTCCGTCTCGGTAAGGTGCTGGCGACCAGCTTCACGGGGACCCTGTCGGAGCGTCGCGGGGACGCCGTGGAGCGCATCCCCACGCCGAACCGACTGGTCGACTGGCTGGTGGTGAGTGGCCTTGCCGTGGAGTCCTGCACGACCGCCCAGCTCGAACGCGCCTGGGAGCTGAGGGAATCCATTCATGCCGCCGCGACAGCGGCCGCGCGCCGGGACCCTCTCCCTGTGTCCGCTGTCCAGGTCATCAACGACAACAGCATTCAAGGTCGGGCCGCGGCCGTCTTGACGCCCGAGGGCAATCGGCGATGGCGACTCGGCTCGGCTTCCTCCGTGGAGGATGCCCTGGGCGTCATCGCCGCCGACGCGATCAGCATCATCACAGGCGAACGAGACGGAAAATTGGCCCTGTGCGCATCGCCGACCTGCCAAGCGGCCTTCTTCGACACCAGCCAGAGCCGCACCCGCAAATGGTGCGAGATGAACACATGCGGGAATCGCCAGAAGAAGGCGCGCTTCAACGCCGCCAAGCACGAGAACCCCGGATCAGCAACGTAGCCGTTGCTCTCGGTGCACCGAGGTGGGCCCCACGTCTGCGGCACACCTGTCGCTTTCGGGGCAACTCCGACGGCACCGCCAAGAGCCGTCCATGGCTTTCGGTCAACGTGCTCGGTCAGTACGGCTGGACGAGCGCGTCGATCCAGTGGTCGCCCGGGGGCGGGACGAAGTAGTAGCCACCACCGGTGGTCAGCAGATACTTGGCCATGGCCTCACCCTCCAGCCGCTTCTGCACGGCCTCGAACCCCCTGGCCAGATCGCGCTGGAAACACGAGAAGACCAGCCCGGTGTCGCCGTCGCCCCGGTCGTAGCTGTAGCTGCGCCGCACGAGCGGCGGCGGCTCACGGCGGTCGGGCGCGGCCAGCCGTACGTGCGAGTCGAGCGGGGTGAGCCGGCCCTTGGGGTCGGCCGCGAAGTTCGGCTCCTCGTCCGTGGGCGCCCCGTCGAGCCATCGCCCGTCGCGGCGGCGCCCGATGATCCGCTCCTGCTCGGGTACGGAGTCCTTGTCCCACAGGTCGGTCGCGAACCGGATGATCCGTACGACCTGATAACTCCCGCCCACGGCCCAGTCCGGTTCGCCCTGACCTGCCCGTACGAGGGCGCGATCGGCGGTCTCCCGGTCGCCGGCCGGATTCCCGAACCCCTCGGTGAAGTGGAAGGGATTACGGGCCAGCCCCCGGCCGCCCTCTTCCCGGTTCTCGGCCCGGAACCCTTCGATGCGCCACCGCTCCCGCCAGCCAGGAACGGCGGGGAGCAGCCGCTCGACCGCAGCCCGCACGTCGCCGGCCCGGTCCCCCGCGACCTGCACGAGCACATCACCGTGCGACCGCGCCGGATCCAGCAGGTCGCCGGGGAAGGGCGGCATGCCGACGAGCTGACGAGGCCGCGTCCCACCGGCCTCGAACGCACCGGCCCCCAGCCCCACCCCCACGACGAGACCGGCCCGTTCCACAGCCCGCAAGCCGGAAACCAACTCCCGCAACGCACCCCGCGATCCACCCCCGCCCGGCACACGGTCCAGCACGACCATCACAACCCGGCCCCCCGGCAGAACACCCCGCAGCTGCGCCGGCATCGAGGCTCCCAGCCCCCCGCTCAGGCTCCCGTCACCGACATCGCCACTCTCGCCCCCGGCCCGCACGCCATAGACAGCGGCGCCCCCCACCGCGAGCCCGGCCGCCGAGGAAGCGAGCAGCAAAGATCTCCGTCTGACCACGCGCGTTCTCCCCCTGAGCTGGATTCCCCACACCGAACAACGGACCGGCCACGCGACACCGAACCCCACACGCCCCCGCCGAGACGGCCCTCACGACCGGCCGCCCCGCACTCTACGACCTGCCCCACCCCAGGGCCCGACCCTCATCCTGACCGGACCCCACAGCGGCCGATCTCGAACCTCCGGCAGGCGAAGAGGAGTCTTTAGACGTCGGATCCACCGTCCGCTGACGTTGCCGTCAACTACTGCCGTCAGACACCGCAGTGGCCCACACCGGAATGCATCCGGTGGGGCCACTGTAATTGCACGGCGCGCAGCGCATGGCAGTTGCAACGTTCCCTATTAAACCGCACTGGGTCTTAGTGAACCCCCTTCAGAAGCTGGTAGAGGTATAGCCTGCCAGTGATCAGTCCAGGCTCTCGGCAAGCTCAATCCAGCCTGCCACTTCCCTCTCCCAATGGGAAGGATCAGCATCCTCAAGGAAGCCTGCCGCCGACCATCGATCCCACAACCCTTCGGACGCAAGTAGATCTTGCGAAAGCCGTACGCCCAAACGCCTCTCGATATGCAGCAGCGCACCAAGGCACCACGGCTGGTTTCCCCTCATCGATAAGCCTGTGCAGCTCATCTCGAAATTCAGATCTCTGCGCAAACCCGATGAGCCAACACGCCGTAAGAGCCTCCCGCCAGTCGCCGACCAGGAGCTGCTCCAGTTCGCTCGCCGACGCCTGCCGACCGTCGTCCAACAAGGCCGCACCAAACTCAAGGGCGTGCTCACGGCCAGCCCTCATGAAACTCCCGGAGAGGAGTTTCTTATACCTGTTCCCAGGCAAGCAATAGCGCGCAAACAGATCACCCGCACTGGTTCCAGACACTCAAAACCCCTCTCCCGGACACGACTACGTCGATTCTGTCACCTAAATGGCCCCCATTCACAGCTCACCTGGCAGCCCGTGACTCGACCCTCAATGAGGACTTCCAGCTCTTCGAGTCCTCGCTGTCCGGCAACTCTCATGCGGCTTGGATCGATTGCACTGCGCGGAACCCTGAGAACCAGAGCCCCCTACCGAACTCCTCTGAAAATTCTCGCGCTGTCTCCAGGTCAGGTGACCACGATGTGAAAACACTCTCCGTAACACCTGCCCTCGCTTCCGCGAGCTTGTAGTGATTGTTGGTGACACCTCGATAGAGGTATTCACCACTGGAGTCGCCGAGTTCAGCGGCCCGCGCAAACACATCATCGACCGACGGGTTGCAGTTGTGAACCAGGACCGGTGTAGCCCCCGCCAGCGCATAGTACGTGTGCTGCGCGAAGCCTTCGACCTGCTTTTTCGCTGGTCAAGCGCGGTTTGCTGGTCCGGTGACGTGCGTGGGTGTCCGTGCTTGTGCGGAGTTGTTGCCGTCATCCGGTTCAGCCCAGGTAAGGCTTCTCGCGGTGTTCCAGGAAGTGCTGGAGCCTGAGCTGTTGGGTGTGGTGCATCGGCAACTGTCCGATCTCGTCCGGCGGCACGAACCGGAGCTCGGTGGACTCGTCGGAGATTGCCAGCCGGCCGCCGCTGATGCGGGCGGTGAAGCAGACGTTGAACTGTCGCCGGACCTCGCCGTCGGCGTAGGCGATGATGTGTTTCGGGTCGGTGTAGGTGCCGACCATGCCAGTGATCTCCACGTCGAGGCCGGTCTCCTCTTTGACCTCGTGGACGGCCGTGCCTGGCAGGGAGTCGGTGAGGTCCATTCCTCCGCCGGGCAGGGCCCATAGGTCATTGTCTCGGCGGCGATGGAGGAGGATATGGCCGTGGTTGTCGGTGACGACGGCTGAGGCCGCGACGACCATGCTGTTCGGCTTGGGGGCGCTGGGGTCGCCGTAGCACTCGGTTCGCGCCACGGTCAGCCTTCCTGTCGTACGGGCGTCGCCCTCGCCCACACCGCGTCGAAGCTCTCGGCGTAGGTGTCGAACATGCCGCTGTCCTGGTGTCGGCGAAGATGCCATACGGGGGCGGCGTAGGCGTTGACGCCCCAGACGTGGGCGTTGACGAGTTGCTGGTCGTCGGCGCGGGAGAGGGAGTTGTAGAGCGTGGTGCTGTGGGTGCGGACTTCGATGCCGGGGGTGCCGGCGAGCGGCTTGTAGTGCATGAGGGCGAGGCGGCAGCGGGATTCGATGCCGTGGCCGAACCACTCCTCCCGGCCGCGGGCTTGGACGTTGCCGCTGTCGGCGTCCCCGATCGCGATGCGGACGGTGCAGCCTTCGGCGGCGCGTTCGGTGAGGAGTTCGTTCAGCCGCGGGTACGCCTCGTGGAGGAAGACGGCCTTCGTCCCGGTGACCGGCGTGAGGATCGGTGCCGACCCTGCGGCAGCGATACGCCCGGGGCACGCATCCCGCCGCCGAGGAGCGTCACCGCGCGAAAGAGCACCACCCCATGTGTTCCCGCCCTGCGACTGAACGCCCAGTCGCGCACCGCCTCGCCGGGGTGGTCACGATGACGGCCCCCACCCCTGATACCGACGGGCACACCGTCTCGCCCGATGCCGGGGCCCTGGTGGTCGACCAGCGGAGCGGCAAGGTGGACGTGGTGATGGGACATATGGGGCCATACGTGCAGCTCCGGCCGCCGCGCGGTGGCCGGGAGTGGGACGCGCCCGTTCGAACTCGCCCTCCACACCGGACTCCGCAAAGGCGAACTCCTCGGACTGCGCTGGGAAGACCTCGAACTCGACGCCGGCACCGCCGCCATCCGCCGCACCCTTCAGCGCACCGTCGCAGGCGGACTCACCACGCTGCCCACCAAGACGCGGGCCTCCGAACGCCGCATCGCCCTCCCCGACCGCTGCGTCCAGTCGCTGAAACTCCACCACGAACAGCACAAGCGCGAGCTTGAGGCAGCAGGCACTACATGGCAGCACGACGGGCACGTGTTCACCACCACGCAGGGCCGACCGATCGACCCGACCAACCTCACCCGCGCCTTCATCACGCTCCTCCGCAAGGCCGGCCTCCGCCGCATCCGCTTCCACGACCTCAGGCACTCGACTGCGACCCTGCTCCTGGAACAGAGAGTCGAACTCGTCGTGATCAAGGAACTCCTCGGCCACGCCCACATCGGCGTCACCGCCGGCGTCTACGCCCACGTCCGACTCCGCCTCCAACGCCAGGTCATCGACTCTCTGGGCAACGCCCTCAGCCCGACCGACGGCGACCGTGACGACCCACCCACCGCAGCAGTCGTCCGCTGACGTTGCCGTCAGCGTTGCCGTCAAACGCCACAGGAGCCCCGCCGGAATTTCCTTCCGGCGGGGCTCCTCGATTCCCTCAGACCTCTTGTCGGGACACTTTACTGGCTTATAGATCCCTGACCTGATTCCCCATTACCGTGGACCGAAAACAGGGCGCTCTCAATCGCATCACGAAGATACGGACGCGCGTTTCCTGCATCAGCCTTTCCCAGCAGGATCGGAAGGAATTCTGAATCCGGGTAGCCATCTCCCTCAGCATCCTTCATAGCCCACACTTGCAGCCAGATGGCGATCATCATCTCGTTGCAAGCTCGGGCTTGTTGCAGTGCATCCGAAGTTGCCTCCGAGAAAATGAAGCGCGCCGATATCCCTAGCCGGTGCCCCAAGGCCAGCAGGAACACTTCCTTGGACTCCGACTCCAGGACCGCAAGCACTCGATCTCGAATATTCATTGACCCATGTTCCAGAAATCTTCGTCCGTCATTGGTCGACTGCTGCCGTAGGGCTCACGAGGCAAGGAGTCGACATCGTATCCGCGATCCCGCAGGACCTTAATCCGAGTGTTTCCATTCGCGATCGTCCCGTCCGGCTTCACTCTAAGCGCCTCCTTCGCCCCTGGCCTCAACGAAAAAAGGATATCTTCCGTGTCTTGCTTTCCCCAGAAGTCCAGCGAACTTTTATCGAGCGAGCTGTCCGGGTGCAACGACTTCAGAGGCGGATCGCAAAGGCCGGAATTGTGAACCAGGACCGGTGTGGCGCCCGCCAGCGCATAGTACGTGTGGAGGTCGTCGACCGTGAGGTTGTAGACCGCCGTCGACCGCGTGCGGTGGCTGATCGCCGTGATCTGGGCCCAGGTGCCGGAGCTGGTGCGGAGCCACTGGCCCGGCCGGAGGTCGCCGGCGTCGGTCCATTCCTTCACCTCAGGGAGCCAGAAGGGGTGGCCGTCCGTGGCGGTGATCTTGGCCGGCCTGCCGTCCTCAGTAGCCGCGGCGACGGTGATGTCCGTCAGGGCCTTGTCGCCGGATCCCTGGATCAGGGTGGAGACCTCGCGCGGGCCGCTCTCGCCGGTTTCGGGGTCCGTCGCGAGGACCTTGTCGCCGACCCGTACGTCCTTGATGGGTTTGCGGGTGCCGTCCGCCATCAGGACCGGGGTGTCGCCGGTGAAGCTGTTCTTGCAGTCGACGCGGCCCGCGAACTTGCCGCCGTTGCCCGCGCCGCCGAGCATTCCGGTCAGGCAGCCCAGGGCCGCCGACGAGCCGACCTGGCCCCAGTTGACCTTGCGGCCCGAGAGGCGCTGGGTGAGCCAGTCCTCGGTGAGCGTCTGTTCCTTGACCCGGCCGGCCGCGTCGAAGGTGTTGGACATGTACGTGACGCCACGGGCGTCGACGGCGGTCCTGACCCGGTTCGTGGTGCCGTCGTACGTATAGCGGCTGACCTTGCCCGCGGGGTCGGTCACCGTTTCCAGGCGTCCCGCGGTGTCGTATGTGTAGCCCGTGGTGCGGCCCGTGTTGTCGCGGGCACTGATGATCCGGTGGCTGGTGTCGTAGCCGAAGCTGATCCACCGGCCGCCCGGGGTCGTGATCTGGGTGATATCGCCCTTGGTGCCGTTGAGGCGGCTGATCTTGAGGGTGTTGCCGTGCCGGTCCTGTATCTGCTGCAACGGCGCGTACTGCGGATACGTCCATATGCTGCCGTCGCGGAAACGTATCTCCCAGCGACCGTTACCGCCGTAGATCTTCGATCCGCGGAACTCGCTCGGTGTGTCGAGAGGTTCGAAGACGGCGTCGTTCCAGCCGGTGCCGGGTGACGTACGGGTGTAGTGGACCTTCGCCCCGCCCGGGAGATACAGATCGACTTCGCGGTACGGCTGCGCCGAGTGCAGGAAGGAGTTGTAGATCAGATCGCGGCCGATACCGAACGCCCGCTTGTATGTGTCGCCCTGCCAGTAGGTGCGGGTCACCTCGGCCGAGCCCAGCGAGTCGGAGACGGCCAGGTCGGTACGGGAGTCGGTGAGCATCCCCGTGGAGAGCTCGACCGGATCCCCGGAGAGCCAGTCCAGGGTGTCCTTGAGCCACGATGTCAGCCAGGGCGGCAGCTGCCCCGTGTTGAACATCGCGCCGTGGAAGGCCCATACGCGTCTCTTCGCGTCCGGCACCACCTGTTTCCCGTCCGCGGACACACGGCCGTTCCCGTAGACGTACCACCCCTTCTTCTTCGGGTCGTAGTCCATGAACTCGACCTCGGTGCCGGGGGCTTCGCGCGTGTAGTTGGGGTAGATGACCTGCGCGCCCTTGGGGAACACGTACGTGCCGCCGGGCTGCACGGTGAAGAACACCGGCACGACGCTGTTCTCCGGCAGTGGGAACGGCGGACGGTCGAGCGGGATCGCCGTGATCCCCAGCTCGGTGACCGGCCTGCCCTTCTCGTCACGGACCACGGAGCCCTTCGGGATCCGTACCTCAAGTCCCGGGATGCTCGGGGTCTTCAGTACGACCTCGGTCTTCGCCGGAGCCGCGAAGCGCACGGTGTGCTTCGTGTCCAGGGGCGTCATCCACACCGGAAAACCGAGGTCGACCGGGCGCCCGGCCCTGGGATGGATCCGGATGTCGAACCGGCCGTACTGACGCCGCTCGGTGTTCGCGCTCGCGCCCTCGACCACCAGGGTCGTCGCCTCCGGGCTGATCCCGGCGAGCAGGAACCGGCCGCGGGCATCCGTACGCGTGGACTTCTTTCCCACGGAGACGGTGACCTTCGACAGCGGCTTGCCGTCGAGCTTCAGTACGTGTCCGGTCAGCGCGGTGGAACCGGGCGGGGCGCGCAGCGCGGGCGGGGCCTTGGGCGCGGCTCCACGGGCCGTGATCCAGTCCTGGCCCTGGAGGTTCTGCTTGCCGGGCCGTCAGGCGTCCGGGCCGCTCGGGTCGACACCGCGCGGCGCCGTCTTCTGAGGCGCGTCCGCACCGGACGTGGCGTTCACACCAGCCCCGGCGTCCGGCCCGGCCGGCAGCGCGTTCTGACGACTGCCGGCGGTGGCGGGTGCGGCGGTGGCGGGTGCCTTCAAGGCCGGGGCGGTGAGCCCCAGGGTGTACGTACCTGTCTTCAGCGCGCCCGGATCGGCGGTCAGCGTGTAGAGACCGTCGGCCGGGAGCGTGGCCAGGGCGTAGGAGAGGGTCGTGGCGCTCATGGAGCGTTCGTTGACCAGCCACTTGCCATCAGGGCCGTAGACGGACAGGACCCACTCGGACGCCGGGGCGACGATGGCCAGTGTGAGCTTCTGCCCCTTCGTGCCGGTGAAGGTGACGTGACCGTGTCCGCCCGGGGTGGTGATCGCGAGTGGCTTCTGCGGTCCGCCCACCGTCAGCGTTCCGCCGTCCACGTCCTTGACCAGGGTCGCGGTCGTCCGTCCGGTGGCCGGCGCGTTCGGCTGGACCAGCACCCGGTGGGTGCCCGCGGTCAGCGGCGCGCGCAGCGCGACATCCACATCCGCCGTACGCAGGGTGCCGATCGACACATCGGCCGAGGCCCCTGGCGGCAGATGCCGGACGCTCGACTGGGCGGTCAGCGTGGTGCCCGAGAAGACGACGGAGAAG
Source organism: Streptomyces sp. L-9-10 (assembly GCF_004151105.1). GTDB lineage: Bacteria > Actinomycetota > Actinomycetes > Streptomycetales > Streptomycetaceae > Streptomyces. The sequence continues at coordinate 29,622 of NZ_PHRF01000136.1, read as the reverse complement.
CCGTCCCCCGCGGCGGCGTCCGTGCGGAGCTCCACCTGCTGCCCCGGCCGGGTGATGTCGACGGTGGCGGAGGGATCGGAGGTGGTCAGCACTGCGGCGGGCACGGGCTTCGACAGCCAGAGCGTGAGGGAGCCGGTGGCCGCGGCGGCGGGCGTCAGCAGCAGCGTGTACTTCTTGCCGGGCGTCAGGCCGGTCAGGTAGTAGGCGCCCGAGGCGTTCTTGGTGAAGGAGCCGATGGTCTGCGCGGTCCCGTCCTCCGGGACCAGCCGGACCTCGGTCGCCTGCGGAACGCTGTTGGCGGTGGCGGCGAGGCCCAGTGACGCGGTGTCCGGCGCGGTGAACTCGGCCTGGGCCCGCTGCCCGGCGCGTGCGAACGTCACCGGCACCGACGGCCCGTCCGCCGTCAGCGGCACCGGGACATCCGTGGAGAGGGTCAGGGCGAGCGTTCCCGCGGCGCCCTTGTTGGGGTCGACGATCACCTGGTACGAGCCGGTCTCCGGCACCCCGGACAGGGCGATCGTCACCGCCTTGCCCGCGGCGACGCTGTCGGCGTCGACGACGGCCGCGCCACTCGGTGCGAGGACGGTCACCGCGACGGTCTCGGTGAAGGTGTTCCCCGTGATGCCCAGCGAGAGCCGGGCGGCGGCCTGGGCCTGGAAGGCCGACTCGGCGTTCTGTCCGTAGCGGCCGATGGTCGCCGCGACGGCACTGCCCGTATCGGAGAGCGGGGCGAGCGCCACCGGGCGTGAGAGTGTCAGCGTCAGCCGGCCGGTCGCAAGAGGATTGTTCGGCAGTACGGCGATCGTGTACGTGCCCGACCCGGGCAGTACGGGGCTGTCCCACTCGGCGCTGGAGTCGTCGGGGACCAGGAAATATTCGAGCAGCGAGCCGTCCGGCCGTCGGATCTCCGTCCGTACATAACCGCCGAACCCGGTGCCCGCGACGCCCAGTGACAGACGCTGTCCCGCCACGGCGGCGAACCGCGCCCGCCCGTCCTGCCCCGGCCGGTCGACCGCCAACTCGACGGCGGGAGCGGCCGGATCGACGGTTCCCGCGTCCGCGTAGTGCGAAGCGGTCACGCCGACCGTGCCTGTGGCCGCCGCGTCGGGGTCGAGCCTCAGCGTGTACGTGCCCGACTGGGACAGGGCGTCGACATCGATCGCGCCCGCGCCGTTCGCCGCGATGTAACGGCTGCTGACCTGGCTGCCGTCCGGCCCGTACAGACGCGCGTACAGGCTCTTGCCCACGGGCGCGGCATCGATACCGAGACTGAGGGAGTCGCCCAGCAGAGCGGAGAAAATGAGCTTGCCGTCCTGTCCGGCCCGGGACAGCGGCATTTGGGCCGTCGGCCCGGTCAGGTCCAGCGTTCCGGTCACCGGCTTCGACACGGTGACGGCAGCGGCGCCGAAGTTGCTCGATCCGGGCCTGAGGATCAGCGAGTACTGGCCCGCGAGGGGGAGGTTCTCGACCTCCCAGTCCCCGGCCGTTCCGTTGAAACTGCCGTTGCCGCCGACCTTTTCGCCCTCCGGGTCGTACAGCTCAAGCGTGACGGACGAGTTGAAGGTGGCGTTGGTGAAGCCGAAGGTGATGTCGTCGCCCTGATCCGCGTCGAAGAACACCTGCGCCCGGTTGCCCGGCGTGGTGATCGAGACGGTCGGTGGGCTGCTGTCCGTGACCGATGTCGTCACCGACGACTCGATCTCGCCGTTGGAACCGCTGGTGGTGACCCGGAAACCCGCCGCCGTGGCGGTGCGGCCGTCGGGCGTCTCCACCTCGACCGGCCCTGTCGTGGCCCCGGCCGGGACCTTGACCGTGAGCGTGGTGGCCGTACGGGCGGTCACCTCCGCCAGAACGCCACCGCCGAACCGCACGACGTTCTCGGAGGCCGTCGGCGCGAATCCGGAGCCCGTCAGCACCACCGACGTGCCCACGGCCCCGGAGGCCGGGTCCATCGTGGTGAGCGCCGGGGCGGGGGCGGCGAGGGTGAAGGTCTCCGGGGACTGGGCGGTGTTGGCGCCGACCTTGACCGACACCTTCCCGGTGACGGCCGCCGCGGGGACCTTGACCTTCAGCCGCGTCGCGGACGCGGACACCACCTCGGCCGCCCGCCCGCCGAACGAGACCGCGTTCGAGCCCGGCGTCGTGGAGAAGCCCGTTCCCGAAAGGGTGACGGTCGCCCCGACGGCGGCCCGGGTCGGCACCAGCGACAGAACCGACAGATCGGCGGACGCGAACCGGTCGATGCCCAGCCGGTTGCCGGCCTCGTCGTAGCGGTAGCGGGCCGTCTCGCCCGCCGGGTCCGTGATGCCGACGAGGCGGCCGGCCGCGTCGTACGCGTATACGGCGTCGCTGACCGCCGGAGCGGCCTCGGCGGCGGCTGCCGCGCGGGTCTGCTCCGGGCCCGCCGGCCGGGCCGCGGACTCGGCCGCCCGCTTCGCCCCGGTAGGCGGTGCCTGAGGTGGTGCTGAAGGTGGTCCTGAAGACGGTGCTGATGACGACGCGCCGGACGTGGGCGCGGGCGGCGGTGCCGCCTCGGCCGACACCAGGCCGGCCGACAGCGCCAGCACCAGCGCCCCCACGGTCAGCGACCGCCGGCGCGTGGACAGACGGACCCCGAAACGCTCGCCGTGCAGACGCACGTGCCCTCCCCAGAGCAACAAAAAGAGGCCATGGACGGCCCAAGATGCCCACACTCCCCATGCGGACGGTCACAACGTACACACATACGATCACCGTCGCACCATAAAATCAGCAAGTTCATGCCAACTCTGTGAAGACGGCATCCGGGGGCCGGAAGGCGACATCCGGCAGGTCAGAGGTCCGGCGGGAAGACAGCCGGGCGGCGGGGGAAAGGCGACCGGGCGGCGGCGGGACGTTCCCGGGCATGGGGGACACTGGAACGCGAACGACGACAGCACAAACGCCCCCGACAGGAGCCGACCCGCATGCCCCGCCTCGCTCTGTACGCCCTCGCCGTCTGCGTCCTCACCGTCGCCGCGGCCGTGTTCTCCTTCGTCCAGGGGAACTGGTTCGGCATCGTGTGGGTGCTGCTGGCCGGGCTGTCGTCCAATATGGCCTGGTACTACGTACGCAAGGCGAAGGCAGAACGCGCGGCCCGTACGGCGACGGCCGCGGGCTGACGGCCCGGCCCGCGCCCCGCACGGGCCGCGTCTCTCTCCTACTTCTCTGTACCGCGCTGTACCGCGCGTCTCCTACATGTGCATGTACACGCGCTACACGTCCGTCACGCGCAGGCCCGCGTGTGCCTTGTAACGGCGGTTCGCCGAGACCAGGTTGGCCACCAGCGACTCCACCTGGTGGGCATTGCGGAGCCGGCCCGCGAACACCCCGCGCATGCCCGGGATACGGGCCGCCAGCGCCTGGACGAGATCGGTGTCCGCGCGTACCTCGCCCAGCACCATCACATCCGTCTCGATCCGCTCGACCGCCGGGTCCTGGAGCAGCACCGCGGAGAGATGGTGGAAGGCGGCGGTCACCCGGGAGTCCGGCAGCAGGGCGGCGGCCTGCTCGGCGGCGCTGCCCTCCTCCGGCTTCAGCGCGTACGCGCCCCGCTTGTCGAAACCGAGCGGGTTGACGCAGTCGACGACGAGCTTGCCCGCCAGCTCCTCCTTGAGGGACTCCAGGGTCTTGGCGTGTCCCTCCCACGGCACGGCGATGATGACCACGTCGCTGCGGCGCGCGCACTCGGCGTTGGCCAGGCCCTCGACGCCGTTGCCCAGTTCGGCCGCCGCCGTCCCGGCCCGCTCGGCGACCCGGGATCCGATGATCACTTTCTGTCCGGCCCTCGCCAGCCGGTAGGCGAGCCCGCGCCCCTGGTCGCCGGTGCCGCCGAGTACGCCGACGACAAGACCGGAGACGTCCGGGAGGTCCCAGGGGTCCTTGGCGGGGGGCTTGGGGGTGCTGCCACTGTCCGTTGAAGTCATGGTCACGACCCTACTCGCCGGTACTGGCGCACGTTCGGGTGAGCCGATTCCCGACCTCCCACGCCGCGCGGCCGGCTGCGGCAGGATGCGGGCCCATGGATGCCGTACGCGTCGCACTGCTGCGTGAAGTACTCGCCGGAACGGAATGGCCGTCCGCGACCCGCCGGTTCGCGGGGGCGCTGCGGGCCTCTGTCGTGTCGCAGGGCGGTGGGCTGCTGCTCGTCGGGACGGAGGAGTACGAGCCGTGGCATCTCACCGCGCATCTCGTGGACGAGGCGGCCTGGTCGGGACAGCCCGAGCTGACGCCCACGCTCGTACGGCACCGGGTGCGGTCCGGGGACCCGGCACATCTGGCCGTCGGCCTGGGCCGCCTCGAAGCGGCCGGCCGGGGCGAGACGCTGCTCGTCGTGGCGCCGGAGCGGCCGGGCGCCGGTCTGCTGGAGCGGGTGCACGGCGCCCGTCGGGCCGGGGCGACGGTGCTGTCGCTGGACGGCGGGGACGCGGAGGTGCGCGGGCTGGCGCACGACGCCCTGTCGGTGGACGCGGCGGAGGCGGCGCAGGGCGTGGATCTGGACACCGTGCAGCATCTGGTGAGCGCGGCGGCCGGGGAGAACAGTCTGCCGGGGCCGCGCGGGCGGCGGCGGTTCCGGGACCGGCTGTCCCGGCTGGCCGACCAGCTGACGGCGCCGCCGCCCGCCCGCTGGTAAGGCCGCGCGTCGGCAGGTACTGCGCTCCCCAGGCCCTGCCCCCGGCCCTTGCCCTCCGGCCCGGCACGCCGCTGAGCCCGCACGCCCGTCAGCCCCGGCAATTCATTTGCCCAATTCACACATCCGCGCCGATCATGGCCTCTCGTGACCACGAAGCTCGGCGCGATACTCCCCGATCTCTCCCCTCTGCGTTCCTCGCGGGAATTCCGGCTGCTCTGGGTGCAGGGGCTGGTGACGAACTTCGGCAGCTTCATGGCGATGATCGCGCTGCCGCTCCAGATCAAGGACCTCACCGAATCACCGCTGGCCGTCGGCGCGATGGGCGCGGTGGAGCTGGTGCCCCTGGTGATCTTCGGGCTGTACGGCGGAGCCCTCGCCGACGCCGTCGACCGGCGCAAGGTCATCCTGCTCACCGAGGCGGGGCTCGGGGTGCTCGCCGCCGTCCTGCTGGTGAACTCACTGCTTCCCCAGCCGCTGCTGTGGCCGCTGTACGTGGTGGCGGCCGGGGTGTCCGCGCTGGCGGGTCTGCAACGGCCGGCGCTGGACTCGCTGATGGCGCGGATCGTCCCGCACGCCCAGCTCACCGCTGCCGCCGCCCTCAACGCCGTGCGCTGGCAGCTCGGCGCGATCGCGGGGCCCTCGCTGGCCGGTCTGGTCGTCGCGTACGCCGGTCACGGCACGGCCTACGGGGTCACGATCCTGGGCTTCGCCGTCTCCGTACTGCTCTGTCTGCGGCTCTCACCCGCGCCCGCCGCGCACGACGCGCAGGCGCCGTCCCTGCGGGGCATCGTGGAGGGGGCCCGCTACGCGTGGAGCAGACCGGTGTTGCTGGGGACGTACGCGATCGACATGGCCGCGATGTTCTTCGCCTTCCCGAACACGATCTTCCCGTTCCTCGCGGACGATCTGGACGCGGAGTGGGCGCTCGGTCTGATGTACGCGGCGGGGTCGGTCGGCTCGGTGGCGCTCAGTCTGACCAGCGCCTGGACCTCACGGGTGCGCAGACACGGCCTCTTCGTGGTGTTCGGCGCCGCGGGCTGGGGGCTGGCGATCACGGCCGCCGGATGGTTCTCGAACATCTGGGTGGTGCTGGTCTGTCTGGGGCTCGCGGGCGCGGGCGACATGCTCAGCGGTCTGGGCCGCTCGACCATCTGGAACCAGACGATCCCGGAGGAGCTGCGCGGCCGGCTCGCGGGCATCGAGGTGCTCTCGTACAGCGTCGGACCGCAGCTCGGGCAGATCCGGGCGGGCGTGATGGCGGGCTGGACGGGCACCCGCCCCGCCGTCTGGAGCGGCGGACTCGCCTGCGTGGCCTCGGTGGGCCTGCTCGCGGCGGTGCTGCCGAGGCTGGTGACGTACGACTCGGAGACGGACGAGGACGCCCTGCGCCGCCGCGCCCAGAAGGAAGCGGCGACGGCGACGACGACCTGAGCCCGTACCTAGGACCAGGTACCTCGTACCAGTACCAGGTACCTCGTACCCGTACCTCGTAGCCCATGTCGCGTCAGGCGGGCGGGTTCGTGTCCTCCCCGGCCCCGGCGTCGCCCTTGGACGCGTCGTGCCAGCGCGGATCCGTCTCCCACTCCAGATTGCGCTCCTGGGCCGTCTGCATCGCGTGCTCCGCCTCCTGGCGGCTCGCGTACGGCCCGAAGCGGTCCTTGGCGGGGCATTCGGGCCCCTCCTCGACCTTCTGGTGCTTCAGGCAGTAGTACCACTCGCCGGGCTTGCCGACCGTGCGCTTCTTGAACAGGGCCATCTTCGGCTCCTTCCTCTGACGCCATGCTGCCCCACCGGCGCTCGTTAGACTCGCCGGCATGTCTGGCCAGTCACTGCTCGTACCAGGCGAGCTCTCTCCCGTCCGTTCCGTTCCCGGAAACATCCGGCGCCCCGAGTACGTCGGGAAACCCGCCCCCACCCCGTACACCGGGCCGGAAGTGCAGACCGCAGAAACCATCGAACTGATGCGGATCGCGGGCCGCGTCGCCGCGCAGGCGATGGAGGAGGCCGCGAAGCACATCGCACCCGGCGTCACCACGGACGAGCTGGACCGGGTCGCACACGAGTTCATGTGCGACCACGGCGCCTATCCGTCCACGCTCGGCTACCGGGGCTTCCCCAAGTCGCTCTGTACGTCCGTCAACGAGGTCATCTGCCATGGAATCCCGGACTCCACGGTGCTCCGCGACGGCGACATCGTGAACCTGGACGTGACCGCGTACCTCAACGGGGTGCACGGCGACAACAACGCCACCTACTTCTGCGGGGACGTCGACGAGGAGTCGAAACTCCTGGTCGAGCGGACCCGCGAGGCACTGAACCGTGCCATCAAGGCCGTACGCCCCGGCCGGCAGATCAATGTGATCGGGCGGGTCATCGAGTCGTACGCCAAGCGGTTCGGCTACGGCGTCGTCAGGGACTTCACCGGGCACGGGATCAATTCGTCCTTCCACTCCGGGCTGATCGTCCCGCACTACGACAGCCCGCACGCCACCACCGTCATCCAGCGGGGCATGACCTTCACCATCGAGCCGATGCTCACGCTCGGTACGTACGAGCACGACATGTGGGACGACGGCTGGACCGTCGTGACCAAGGACCGCAAGCGGACCGCGCAGTTCGAGCACACGCTGGTGGTGACGGAGACGGGGGCGGAGATTCTCACCCTTCCCTGAGATCCCCGGGGCGTCCGAGATCCACGGGGCATCCGAGATCCACGGGGCATCTGGGATCTGTGAAGGCTCCGAGGTTGCCGACCCGGGTGAGCGGGGTAGCGTTTTTACCGACAGGACGTCGGGAACCAGTTGACTTAGGTAAGCCTAAGTAAGAGTATCTGGTCATGGCGGCCACCCGTGCCGCCGGCGCCGGCACCCGCCTGCTCCCGTCCCCCTCGGTCCCCGGAGGCCCGCCTTGGACGCAACCGCCACCGCCACCCCGTTCTCCACGCTCATCCGTGTCGCCTCGCACGCGCAGCACACGGAGGCGGAGACCTCGTCGTTCATGAGCGATCTGCTGGGTGGCCGGCTCGGGGTGGACGCGTACGCGCGCTACACCGAGCAGCTGTGGTTCGTGTACCGCGCGCTGGAGGGCGCCTCGGAGGCGCTGCGGAAGGACCCGGTCGCCGGGCCCTTCATCCAGCGCGAGCTGGAGCGCACGCCCGAGCTGGAGCGCGATCTGGCGCATCTGCGCGGGGCGGACTGGCGTACGGGCCTGGAGCCGCTGCCCGCGACCGCCGCGTACGCCGCGCGGGTCGAGGAGTGCGCGCGCACCTGGCCCGGCGGCTTCGTGGCGCACCACTACACCCGCTATCTCGGGGACCTCTCCGGCGGCCAGATCATCCGTGACAAGGCGGAGAAGACCTGGGGCTTCGCCCGCAAGGGGGACGGCGTCCGCTTCTACGTCTTCGAGGGGATCGCCAACCCGGCGGCGTTCAAGCGGAGTTACCGCGAGCTGCTCGACCAGGTGGCGGCGGACGATCTGGAGAAGCAGCGGATCATCGACGAGTGCAAGCGCGCGTTCGACTTCAACGGCGCGGTGTTCCGGGAACTGGGCGCGCAGTTCCCGCTGAGCGCGTGAGCAGCTTGAGCGCGTGAGCACGGGAGCACGGGAGCAGCCTGAGCGCATGAGCAGCTGAGCGCGGGGCGGGCTGATACGGCGTCAGTGGGCGGTGAGCAGACGCACCCGGCCGCCGATCTCGATCGATCCGTCAGGGCCGGGGGCCGTGATCAACTGCGACCCCCGGCCCTGAGTGATGTTCAGCGCGCGCCCCAGCTCCGCCGTGAGCAGCAGCGCCGCCGCGCCGGTCGCCTCGTCCTCGGCTATGCCGTCGTCACGGCGCGGGAAGGCGCGGGCCCTGACCCGGCCCGCGGCCTCGTCCTCCCAGGCCCAGGCGTAGAGCCAGCCTTCGCCCGGCGGCGGGGCGGGCAGCGCGTCGACCTCGGCGGCCGAGGCGTACCGCCGGAGCGTACGCGGCGGGGCCCACTCGGGTCGGGCCGTGATCCAGGTGAACTCGCCGTCCTGGCGCACCCACACCTCGCCCGCGGGCGGGTTCACGGTCTCCAGGTCGAGCAGCCAGGCCGCGCCGACGAGCGGATGTCCGGCGAAGGGCAGCCGCAGTCCCGGCGTGTAGATGTCGACCACACCGCGCTCGGGGTCGTCGACGAACACGGTCTCGCTGTAGCCGAGCCGGGCCGCGATGGCCTGCCGGGCCGCACGGTCGGGGTGGTGACGCCCCTCGCGGACGACACCGAGCGTATTGCCGTGCCGGCCGTCGGCTCCGCAGAAGACGCTGAGTACGTCGATGAGCACGTCGATGTCAGTCACGCAGGCATTTAAGCACCGCCGTTGAGCGGCGCGGATTCCACCGTCACGGCAGGACGGCGGGGCATTACGAGGTGCCCCGCCGTTCTGCCGTGCCGTGGGGCCTGGTTACGCGGTCTCTTCCTGGCCGGTACGGCGCCGCTTGGCCGCGAAGACGACGGCCGCGCCGGCCGCGGCGATCGCACCGGCCGCGCCCATCAGCGCGCCGGCCGGGACCTCGGAGCCGGTGGAGGCGAGGGCCCCGCCCCCCGCGCCGCCGACGGTGCCGCCGACGCTGCCGCCGCCCGCCGTACCGGAACCGCCCGCCGTACCGGAACCGCCCGCGGCGTCCGTGCCGCCCGTGCCGCCTGTGGTGCCTGTGCCGCCCGTGGTGCCCGGGAGGTTGGCGTCCTTGTCGAGCGCGACCGCGAGGGTCAGCCTGTCCAGCTCCGTGCCCGCCTGGTACATCCCGCCGAAGGCCTTCGTACCGTCGGCGGTGAGGGTCGCGGGCACGGCGTTCAGCGTGACGACGCCGTCCTTGGCGACCGGTCCGGCGGCCGGGGTGTCCAGCGTGGCGAAGGTCAGGTCCCGGTATGTGGAGACCTTGCCCGTCTCGCGGTCCTTGGTGCGGACATCGGCGACGAGCGTGCCCTTGCCGTCCTTCACCACGACCTGGAGACCGCTCAGCCGGAGGTCGAGAACGTACGCGCCTGCCTCCTTGTGGCCGAGGAAGCGGACCGTACCGCCGAAGGACGCCGAGAGGGTCCGGGCGGTCGCGTCGAAGTCGCCGGTGCCCTTGGGGAAGCGGTAGGCCGCCGCGCCCGACGTCGTCGCGCCGTCACCGAGTTCGACCTTGCCCCGGGCGATGGGGCCGACGACGTACGAGCGGAAGGACTCCTTGACACCCCAGTCGAGAGTGCCGTCCACGATCGCGCCGTTCTCGGCCACCGGAGGCGCCTCGGAGACGGTGGTGGAGGGGGTGGTGGACTGGGTGGTGGTCGGGATGGTGGTCGGGGTGGGCCCGGTGCTGGGCGCGTCCGACGTAGGGGCGGTCGTCGGCTTCGAGGGAGTCGGCTTCGACGGGGTCGGCGCCGGCTCGGACTGGGTCGGCGACGGCGAGGGCGGCGGAGAGGACGTGCCGCCGCCCGTCTCGTAACCGACGGCGAGCGTGGCCTTGTCCAGCGCCGTGCCCTCCGCGTACATCCCGTTGAACGCCTTCGCGCCGTCGGCGGTCAGCGTGGCCGGGATGTCCTTGAAGACCATCCTGGTACCGGTCGTCTCCGGACGGATGCCCGTCAGATCGATCGAGGCCAGCTCGATGTCCTGCTGGGTCGCGCCGTTGAGGGTGACGTCCGCCTCGATGGCACCGCCCGTCCCGGCCGTGACCAGCTTGACGTCCGCGACCTTGATCTCGAAGCCGTGCGCCTTGGAGGAGAACAGCACGCTGCCGTCGAAGTCCGTGGCCACGTTGTGCGTGGCGGGATCGTACGAGCCGGTGCCGTTGGTGAAGGTGAAGGGGCCGTTGCCGGTGGCCTGGGTGGCGCCGTCGGCGGGGGTGATCGTGCCCGCGGCGATACGGGTCACGTACGTACGGAAGGACTCCTTGAGGCCCCAGTCCAGGGTGCCGTCCTTCAGAACCAGCTTCGGGGCGGCGCCGGGCGCGGCGAGCGGTCCGGCGGGCGCGGCGAGCGGTCCCGCGGGCGCGCCCGCCGGGGTGCCGGACGCGAGCGCCGGGAGGGTGAAGGCGGTGGCGCCGAGGGCTGCCGCCGTCGCGATGGCGGCGGCGAGTGCGAGGGGGCCTATGGGGCGGCGGGTTGGTGCCATGGGTGGGTGTTCTCCTTGCCGATGAGAAGTGGAAGCACGGATTCCGTGCGAAGGGTGGGGGGTGCGTGCGGCGTATTGACGCCGGGCTATGGCGTGCGGGGGCCGGGTTATGGCATGCGTGCGCCGAGTTACGGCGTGTGGGGGCCCTAGTTATGGCGTGCGTGCGCCGAGTTACGGCGTGTGGGGGCCGAGTTGTGGCATGTACGGGCCGGGCTGGGACAGGTGCGACCCAGGCTGGGGCAGGGTGCGGGCCGGGCTAGAGCAGGGTGCGGGCGTGGGCTGGGGCAAGTGCGGGCCCGGTTATGGCGTGTTGGTGCCACGGCGCTTGCGGGCGGCGACGACCGTGAAGCCCGCCAGTCCCGCGACGACGAGAGCACCCGCACCGATGACCGCGTACGTCCCCGAACCGGTGGACGACGAGGACGCGGAGGACGACGCGTCGTCCGTGGCCGTCCCCGTGGAAGCGGAGGCGGAGGCCGTGCCCTTCGGCGCCGCCGAGGGCGAGGCGTCGCTGCCCAGGTCGGGCAGCGCGGGCAACTCGGCCTTCTTGTCGACGGCGACGGCGAGCGAGACGGGGTCCATCGCCGTCCCGGCCGCGTAGAGGGAGCCGAAGGTCTCGGCGCCCGGTGACGTGAGCGTCGCGGGGGCCTCGGTGAGCGAGGCGAGACCGTCCTTGGGCGTGAAGTCCTTGGCCGCGAAGGTGACGAGCGGCACGGCCTTACGGGGCGGGCTGCCCTCGGCCGCGTCGGTGACATCCGCCGAGAGCGTGCCCTTGCCGTCCTTCACCTGAACGACGATCTTGCTGAGCGTCAGATCCAGCTCGGCCCCGGTGAAGCGGACGCTGCCCGCGAAGGCGGCGTCGAGCGTGCCCTTTCCTGCGTCGTACGTCCCCTTGCCCCGTGGGAAGCGGAAGAGCGCGCCGCCGTCCTGGGCCCCGCCGTTCAGCGTCCATTTCCCCTTGGCGATGGGGCCGGTGACGTACTCGCGGTAGGTGCGGCGCACGCCCCAGTCGACGGCCGCGTCCACGATCGTGTCTGTGGACTTCTCGCCGTCGCCGTCGCCGGATCCGGTCGCGGACGCCGTCGGGGACTTCGTCGCCGCGCCGGCCGCCTTCACGTCCACGGACAGGCTGACCGGATCGAGCGCCGTACCGGCGGTGTAGTACCCGGCGAAGGCGGTGGCGCCCTGCGCCGTGAGCGTTGCCGGGACGCGGGTGAGGACGACGGGGCTGCCGCCGCCCTTCATCCCGATCCCGGAGAGATCGAGTGTGGCGAGCGGGACCTGCGAGGCCGAGGTGACCTTGCCGCTTCCCTTCGGCTTGCTGGTCATGTCCGCGTGGAGTGTGCCGCTGCCGCCGGAGATCCGCACGGTGGGACGGCTGATCGTCAGATCGAGTTCATGGGTGCCGTCGGCCTTCAGGTGACCGACGAACCGGACGCCGCCGGAGAAACCGGCCCTGAGGGCGCCGGTGTCCGGGTCGTAGGAGCCGGTGGCCGAGTGGAACCGGAACTGGCTGCCCACGGTGGCCACGCCCCCGCCGAGAGCCCAACTCCCTTGCGCGATGGGCCCGGTGACATAGCCGAGGAAGGACGACTTGATACCCCAGTCGAGCCGGCCGCCCTGCACCGTACGGTCGGCCGCCTGCGCGCCGGCGGCCGGCAGCAGGGCCACCGGCAGTGCCATGAGCAGCGCGACGACGAACGCGCGCACGGGTCTGAAGGACAGCATTCGGAGTCACTCCCACGTCTGACGAGCAGGGATGCCGGGCCCGGATACATAACCATCCCAGACCTGGCAAGCAAGGTAAGGCTAACCTAAGCTATCTCGGGGCTGTGTCGGAACCCCTTCCCCGCAGGAGCCCCGGCTGAACGACTCGACCCGACAACCCGACAACCCAACGATTCGACTCGACGACTCGACGACTCGACGACTCGACGACTCGACAGAACGACAGGATGGTGCGCTCGGTGCGCAGATCACGCCTCATGGGCGCCCTTCTCTCCGCCATGGCCCTTGCCCTGGTCGCCACCGGCTGCGGCGGCGCCAGTACGAAGGCGGCCGACGCGAAGCGGAACCCGTCGCCCACGGCCGCCGCCGACCGGGTGGAACCACTGGCCGGCACGCCCGCGCTCCGGCTGCCCGTCACCGTCAACTCCGCCGACGGCAGGAAGGTCACGGTCGCCTCGGCCGACCGGATCGTGCCGCTGACCGGTTCGCTGAGCGAGATCGTCTTCACGCTCGGCCTCGGCGAGCGGGTCGTCGCCCGCGATATCACCGCCACCTTCGAACAGGCCGCGAAGCTGCCGGTGGTGACCAGGGCGCACGATGTCTCGGCGGAGGGCGTGCTGTCGCTCAGGCCGACGCTCGTCCTCGCCGACACCACCACGGGCCCCGCCGAGGCCATCGGCCAGATCCGGGACGCGGGCATTCCGCTGGTCGTCGTCGACCCGGCGAAGAGCCTCGCCGATGTCGGGACCCGGATCGACGCGGTGGCCGGCGCGCTGGGCGTGCCGACGGCGGGCGCCGAGCTGAAGAAACGTACGGAGGGCCGGATCGACGCCGTACGCAAGGAGATCCCGGCGGGCGAGCGGGACAGCGGGAAGCCGCGCGTGGCCTTCCTCTATCTGCGCGGCTCGGCCTCCGTCTATCTGCTCGGCGGCCGTGATTCCGGGGCGAGTTCACTGCTGGAGGCGGCCGGCGCGGTCGACGCGGGCAAGGAGTCGGGGCTGACCAAGGACTTCACCGCGATCACGAGCGAGGCACTGGCGAAGGCCGCGCCCGACGCCATCCTCGTCATGGCCAAGGGGCTCGACTCGGTGGGCGGGATGGACGGCCTGGTGAAGATCCCCGGGGTCGCCGAGACTCCGGCGGGAATGGACCGCAGGGTCGTCGCGGTCGATGACGGGGTGCTGCTGAACTACGGCCCGCGCACGGACGAGGTACTGCGGTCGATCATCAAGCAGCTGTACGCGAACGGAAAGTGACGTGATGTCAGCGTTCACCGTGCACGGGCCGTCACCCACGGAAGAGGATCCGGGCGACCGTCCGCCCGGCGCCGGGACCGCCGCGAAGGGACGACTGCGACGGCGACGGCGACTGCCCGGGAGCACCGCCGTGCTGACCGCCGGACTGCTCGGCGCGCTCGTCGTCCTCTGTCTGCTCTCCGCCGGCATCGGCGCGTACCACATCCCTCTCGGGGACGTCCTCGCCTCCGTACAGCACAGGATCGGGCTCGGCGGCGCGGCACTCGACCGGGTCGGCGAGAGCGTCCTGTGGAACGTACGGCTGCCACGCGTCGTCCTCGCGCTCCTCGTCGGCGCCTCGCTCGGCTGCGCGGGCGCGCTGATGCAGGGCGTGTTCGGCAATCCGCTCGCGGAGCCCGGTGTCATCGGCATCTCGTCGGGCGCCGCGGTCGGCGCGGTCGCCTCGATCGCGCTGGGGCTGAGCTTCCTCGGCAACTGGACGGTGACGGTCTGCGCGTTCGTGGCCGGGCTCGCGACAGTGCTGCTGGTGTACGCGCTGTCCCGCTCGGGCGGCCGTACGGAAGTGGTCACGCTCATCCTCACCGGTATCGCGGTGAACGCGTTCGCCGGGGCGCTGATCGGGCTCTTCATCTTCTTCGCGGACAACGCGCAGATCACCCAGATCACCTTCTGGCAGCTCGGTTCGCTGGCCCAGGCGACCTGGCCCAAGGTGCTCGCGGTGCTGCCGTGCGCGCTGGCCGGTCTGGCCCTGGCGCCCTTCTACGCACGGCGGCTGGACCTCCTCGCCCTCGGTGAGCGGCCGGCCCGTCATCTGGGGGTGGACGTGGAACGGCTCCGTCGGGTGCTGGTGCTGGTCGTCGCGCTGCTCACGGCGGCGGCGGTCGCGGTGGCCGGGATCATCACGTTCGTGGGTCTGCTGGTGCCGCATCTGCTGCGGATGGCGAACGGCCCCGGCCATCGCTTCCTGGTCCCGGGCAGTGCGCTCGGCGGCGCGCTGGTCCTCCTCGCGGGCGACCTGGCGGCCCGTACGGTCGCGGCCCCGGCGGAACTCCCGCTGGGCGTGCTGACCGCGCTCTTCGGCAGCCCGTTCTTCTTCTGGCTGCTGCGCAGGACCCGTCGCAGGCAGGGAGGCTGGGCATGAACCCCACGTCCCTTCCCAAGCAAGGCGGTTGGGCATGAGCCTCCGGAGTCTGTTCGCCGCGCGCGGGCGCGCGCTCCCCGCGTCCGCCGTCCCCGGCACCCCCCTCGCCGAGGTCCGCGGCCTCCATGTCCGGCTCGGACAGCGCGAGGTGCTCCGGGGGGTCGGTCTCGACGCCCGCGCCGGTGAGGTGCTCGCGCTCGTCGGGCCCAACGGGGCCGGGAAGTCGACCCTGCTCGCCGCGCTCGCCGCGGATCTGCGGCCCGACCGCGGTGAGGTACGGATCGCCGGGCGCCCCGCGCTCGACTGGTCCGCGCCCGAACTGGCCCTGCGCCGCGCCGTGCTCCCCCAGGCCGCCACCCTCTCGTTCCCCTTCCCGGTGGCGGAGGTCGTACGGATGGGCCGGGCGCCCTGGGCCGGCACGGCGCTGGAGGACGAGGACGAGGCGGCCGTCGCGGGGGCCATGGCGGCCACCGAGACCACCGAGTTCGCGGCGCGCCCCTTCTCCGCGCTCTCCGGCGGCGAGCGGGCCCGGGTCGCGCTCGCCCGTGTCCTCGCCCAGCGCGCCCCGCTGCTCCTGCTCGACGAGCCGACCGCCGCGCTCGATCTGCGCCATCAGGAACTGGTCCTGCGGGTCTGCCGGGAGCGCGCGGCGGCGGGCGACGCCGTCGTGGTCGTCCTGCACGATCTGGGGCTCGCCGCCGCGCACGCGGACCGTACGGCCGTACTGCACGACGGGGCCGTCGCCGCCGTGGGGCCGCCCGCCGAGGTCTTCCGCGACGAGTTGCTGAGCCGCGTCTACCGCCAGCCCGTCGAGGTCTTCCCGCATCCCCGCACCGGTGCTCCGCTGGTGGTCCCGAAGCGCGCGTCGTGACGGAAGGCGATCGAAAGCCGACCGGAAGCCGATCGGAAGGCGACCTGGAGCCGACCTGGAGCCGATCGGAAGCCGGCCCGAAGCCGACCGAGCGCCCGCCGGAAGCCCGCTTCTTGACCCGTGCTTGACCCGGCCTTGGGACGCTCCGGGGGCCGCCGTGACCTGCCCGTATTCAAAGCTGATGAGTGAGAGGTGAATCACTGCACGACCGGTCACCGCACAGGTAAGCCTCAGCTAAGTTAGGGCCGCCTCACCCCCGCCCGATCCCAGCCCTCGTGGAGCCCCGCATGCGACCTGTCCGTCTCTCCGTCGTCACCGCCGCCGCGGCGGTGGCCGCCCTGACCGCCGTGACGGGCTGCGCCGAGAAGAGCGATGCCGCGAAGTCCGGTGACGGCGCCGTCCAGGTCACCGCGGCGGACGACTCCTGCGAGGTGTCAAAGAAGGAGTTCCCGGCCGGCCATGTGGAACTGGCCGTCGAGAACAAGGGCTCCAAGGTCACCGAGGTCTATCTGCTCTTCCCGGACGACCGGATCGTCACCGAGCGCGAGAACATCGGCCCCGGTACGAAGGCCAGGATCACCGCCGAGGTGAAGGCCGGCGCGTACGAGATCGCGTGCAAGCCCGGTATGAAGGGCGACGGCATCCGCCAGAAGGTGACGGTCACCGGCGGCGCCGCCGCCGCCGAGCGCAGCCCGGAGATGGACGCCGCGGTCGCCGCATACCGCAAGTACGTCCAGACGCAGGCCGACGAGACGCTGCCGAAGGTCAAGGTCTTCACCGACGCCGTGCGCGCCGGTGATCTCGAAGCCGCGAAGAAGGCGTACGCGCCCTCGCGCATCGGCTGGGAGCGCACCGAGCCGGTCGCCGAGTCCTTCGGTGACATCGACCCGAAGGTCGACGTACGCGCGGACGGCCTGGAGACCGGGCAGAAGTGGACGGGCTGGCACCGGCTGGAGAAGGAACTCTGGCAGGACAAGAAGCTCGGCCCGGACGCCACGGCCCTCGCGGACGCTCTCGACAAGGATCTCGCCGACTGGCAGCGGCGCGTCGGCAGGGCCGAGATCACCCCGACCTCGATGGCCAACGGTGCCAAGGAACTCCTCGACGAGGTCGCCGCGGGCAAGGTCACCGGCGAGGAGGAGCGCTACAGCCACACCGACCTCGTCGACTTCAAGGCCAACGTCGAGGGCGCGCGGCACTCGTACGACCTGCTCAAGCCGGTCGCCTCGAAGAACGACCCGGCGCTGGTGACGGAGCTGGACAAGCGGTTCGCCGCGCTCGACAAGCTGCTGGACACGTACCGCGACGGCCCGGACTCGTACACCTTCACCTCGTACGAGAAGGTCGGCAAGGCGGAGCGCAAGGAGCTCTCGGACGGTGTGAACGCGCTGGCCGAGCCGCTCTCCAAGCTCGCCGCCGCCGTCGTCAAGTAGGCCCGCGCCATGCCCTCCGACGACAGCACACCGGACGGAAAGCACGACGCGGGGACACCGCCCCCGCCGTCCTCGCCGTCCCGCCGTGCCCTGCTCGGCTGGGGCGGTGCCGGGCTCGCGCTCGGCGCCGCCGCGGCCGGTGGCGCCATGGCGGCCGTACGGGACGATGACACCGCCGCGCCCGCCGCGGAGTCCGGCGCGGCCGTTCCCTTCCACGGCCGCCACCAGGCCGGGATCGCCACCGACGTCCAGGACCGGCTGCACTTCGCCGCGTTCGATGTGACGACCGAGGACCGTACGGAACTGGTCCAGTTGCTCAAGGACTGGACCCGCGCCGCCGCGCGGATGACGGCGGGACACGCGGTCGGCGAGGGCGCGTACGGCGGTCTCCCCGAGGCCCCGCCCGACGACACCGGCGAGGCGCTCGGTCTCAAGCCGTCCCGGCTCACGCTCACCGTCGGCTTCGGTCCCGGTCTCTTCGCCGAGGACCGGTTCGGACTGGCGGAGCGGCGCCCGGCCGCGCTGGTCGAGCTGCCCAGGTTCCCCGGTGACAACCTCGATCCGGCGCGCGGCGGCGGCGATCTCTGTGTCCAGGCGTGCGCGGACGATCCGCAGGTCGCCGTGCACGCGATCCGCAATCTGGCCAGGATCGGCTTCGGGAAGGTCGCGGTGCGCTGGTCGCAGCTCGGCTTCGGCAAGACGTCGTCGACCACGCCCGGCGCCCAGACCCCCCGTAACCTCTTCGGCTTCAAGGACGGCACGAGCAATATCGCGGGCGCGGACACCGCCGCGCTGGACCGGCACGTCTGGGTGCCGGACGCGGACGGCCACGGCTGGCTGGCGGGCGGCTCGTATCTGGTGGCCCGCCGGATCTCGATGCGGATCGAGACCTGGGACCGTACCTCCCTCCAGGAGCAGGAGGACGTCTTCGGCCGGGACAAGGGCGAGGGCGCGGCGGTCGGCAAGGCCCGCGAGCACGACAAGCCCAGCCTGAAGGCGATGCTGCCGACCTCGCACGTGCGGCTGGCGCATCCGGACTCGCACCACGGGGCGCGGATGCTGCGCCGCGGCTACTCCTTCACGGACGGTACGGACGGCCTCGGCCGGCTCGACGCGGGGCTGTTCTTCCTGGCGTACCAGCGCGACGTACGGGACGCGTTCATCCCCGTACAGCGCTCCCTGGCGCGCTCCGACGCGCTCAACGAATACATCCAGCACGTGGGTTCAGCGGTCTTCGCGATCCCGCCGGGCGTCCGGGACACGGACGACTGGTGGGGCCGGGCCCTGTTCTCCTGACATCGGGAAGGGAGTTCCGGCGTGTTCGGAAACTATCTGATCGGTCTGCGCGAAGGCCTTGAGGCCAGCCTTGTGGTCTGCATCCTCGTCGCGTATCTGGTCAAGACGGAGCGGCGCGACGCGCTGCGCCCCGTCTGGCTCGGGATCGGGGTCGCGGTCGTCATCGCGCTCGCTTTCGGCTTCGGGCTCGAATTCGGCTCGCAGGAGCTGACGTTCGAGGCGCAGGAGGCGCTGGGCGGCTCGCTGTCGGTCCTCGCGGTGGCGCTGGTGACCTGGATGGTCTTCTGGATGCGGCGTACGGCGCGGCATCTGAGGACGGAGCTGCACGGCCGGCTGGACGCGGCGCTCCGGATGGGTACGGGCGCGCTGGTCGCGACGGCGTTCCTGGCCGTGGGCCGGGAGGGCCTGGAGACGGCGCTGTTCGTCTGGGCGTCGGTACGCGCCTCCTCGGACGGCAGCCACGCGCCGCTGACCGGTGTGCTGCTCGGTATCGCCAGCGCGGTGGTGCTCGGCTGGCTCTTCTACCGGGGCGCACTGCGCATCAATCTGGCCAAGTTCTTCACCTGGACCGGCGGGATGCTGGTGATCGTCGCGGCCGGTGTGCTCGCGTACGGCGTCCATGACCTCCAGGAGGCGCGCTTCCTGGGCGGCCTGTCCAGCAAGGCGTTCGACATCAGTACGACGATCCCGCCGGACAGCTGGTACGGCACGCTGCTCAAGGGCGTCTTCAACTTCCAGCCGGACCCGACGGTCCTTCAGGTCACTGTCTGGTGCCTGTATCTGGTCCCGACGCTCGCGCTGTTCCTGGCGCCGGTAGGGTTGGGGCCGGTCAGTCGGGGTCAAGGAGCAGAGGCGGCCGATGAGCAGGCGGGGAAGGCCGATTCGGGCAGCGGCGGGGCTCGCGACGGCGATGGTGCTGTCGCTGACGGCGAGCGGATGCGTGACGGTGCACGGGGAGCTGGCGGTACTGCCGTCGGCGGACCGGAGTGAGGCCACGCGCGCGCTGAAGGATTTCACCGACGCGTACAACGCGGCGGACAAGGCGTACGATCCGGCGCTCGACGCGGCCCGGGTGACCGGCGCGCTGGGCGCGATCAACCAGGCCGGTCTCAAGGCGCGCAGCATCACGAACCCGGACGGCAACCCGGCGCATCAGCCGCTGGAGCTGACCGACGCGCGGTTCACGATCCCCAAGAAGGCGGGCTGGCCGCGCTGGTTCGTCGCGGACACCGACAGCAACCGCGACGCGGACGACAGCGGCCCGCAGGACACGCGCTGGGTGCTGGTCTTCGTACGCAACGGGCCCGACGACCGGTGGAAGGTGCCGTACCTGACGATCCTGGCCGCCGACGAGGTCCCGGAGTTCGCGACCGACAAGGACGGCTGGGGCGAACCGGTGGCACCGGACAGCGAGGCGCTGGCGGTGGCACCGGGGAAGCTGAGCGAGGCGTACGCCTCGTATCTGCGCGACGGTACGGCGAAGACCTTCGCGGACGGGCCGCACACGGACGGCTGGCGGGAGACGCGCGAGAAGAACGCGCGGCTGCCCGGTCTGGTCACGCAGTACGTCGACCAGCCGCTCGACAAGGGCGACTTCGCCCCGCTGGGGCTGACGACGAAGGACGGCGGCGCGCTGGTCTTCTTCGCCACGCGGTACTTCGAGCGGCAGACGGGCGCGAAGGGTGTCACGCCCGGGGCGAACGCGGACGTGAGGGCGCTGATGACGGGCCAGATACGGAACACGCTCACGAAGGAGTGGGTCTCCAGCCAGGTGGCGCTGGTGCCGCGCGCCGGGACGGACACGCCGACGGTGGAGGTGGCGAGCCGCCTTCAGGGGGTCACGGCGGCGAAGGGGTCGTAGGGCCTGTCACTCGGGCGGGACGACCTGAGACGGCCGGGCCGCCTCGGGTCGTCGGCCTGTCAGTCGCTCAAGCCGTAGGCAGCTCAAGCCGTTGGCCGCCCACTGGCCGTTGGTCGGTCACTGGTCCAGCGGCTGTCGGCGGACGTCAGCCAGTAGTCACAGGTCCAGCGGCTGTCAGCGGCGGTCGGCGGTCGGCGGTCGGCGGTCGGCGGTCGCAGCGACTGTCAGCGGCCCAGCGGCCAGGCCACCGCGTGCGGGTCGAGCTCGCCGTTCTCGCCCGCGTACCGGGCACACGCGTCGGTCAGGGTCTCCAGCAGCGTCAGCGGATCCGGCAGCGGGTGCTCGGGACCGCGCAGCCACCGGACCGACAGCTCGCCTGGCAACTGGGCCGGGGGTACGAGCACATAGCTGCCCCGGCAGTGCCAGCGCAGCCCCGGGTGCTCGTCCATCGTCTCGGGGTGGCAGTCCAGCTCACAGGGCCACCACTCGTCCTCGTCCTCGGGGGTGCCCCTGGTCGCGGTGAAGAAGAGCATCCGGTCGCCGCCGGAGTCCGCCACCGGCCCGACGTCGATGCCCTGTTCGAGCAGCCGCTCCAGCGCCCGGCTGCCCGCTTCGAGCGGCACGTCGAGAACGTCGTGGATCATGCCGGTCGCGGTGATGAAGTTGGCCTCGGGCTGGTTGCGCGCCCATCGCTCGATCTGCGCGCGATCGGTCGTGGACTGGGTCTGCCAGGCGAAGGACAGGGGGTGTCTGGCCGGGGTGGGACAGCCGATCCGTTCACAGGAACATCGGTAGCCGACGGGGTGGGCGGCGGGCGAGACGGGCATACCGGCAGCCGCCACAGCGAGCAGCAGCGCCTCCCGGCCGGCCACGTCCCCGTCGAACGCGGAGCCGCCGGCGCTCTTCTTGGGGCGCCTGCGCAGCCACTGGGGAATCCTGCTCTCCGTGCCGCGGTAGCGGCCGAAATCGTCGCCCATCGATCCCCTCACACCTCATGCTCGTCCCTGCGGACTCTCCCCATGCTCCCACCATCCTGCTCCCCGGGTGGCCGCGAGCCCCCACCGGGGTCTGGGGAGTGGTCCGCCACCACCGAGCGAATCGCGGCTTATGCGGCGATATATGGCCCCGTACGGGGGCTCCGGGGCCGGTGGCTTTCACCACACCCGCCCCGGATGCATCGACGCGCCCCCGCGCGCCCCCCGGCGCCCGGACGGTCCGGGGCGCCCGGACAGCGTCCCGGAGACCCCCGGCAGCACCCTGGCACTCAGTGCCGTGCGGACGGCCTCGGGGCCAGCCCGTGCAGCGCGTACTCGACGATCGTGTCGGCGTACGCGTGCGTCAGCGGAAGCGTGCGCAGCAGCCAGCGATGGGCGACGGGACCGACCAGCAGCTCCAGGGCGATACGGGGATCGAGGTCCTGCCGCGCCTCCCCCGCCTCCTGGGCGGCTCTCAGCCGCCTCACATAGAGCTGGAGCTGCGGTTCGAGCATCGTCTTCGCGAATTCGACGCCCAGTTCGGTGTTGATGATCCCCTCGGCGGCGAGCGCGCGGGAGGGCACCTCGTACTTCGGGTCGTTCATCTCATCGACCGTGGCGCGCAGGACCAGCTTGAGATCGGCCTCCAGATCGCCCGTGTCGGGGATCTCGTGGATCCCTTCCCCGCCGTCCGCCTCGCGTGCCGCCTGCTCGATGAGGTCGAGGAAGGCTTCCAGCAGCACGGCGCCCTTGGAGGGCCACCAGCGGTAGATCGTCTGCTTGCCGACTCCGGCGCGGGCCGCGATGCCCTCGATCGTCGTCCTGCCGTAGCCGACCTCGCCCACCAGGGCGAGGGCCGCGTCATAGATCGCCCGGCGTGAACGCTCACTGCGCCGGGTGGAGTCGGGTGCCCCGCTGTCAGTCATGGCATCAATCTACAACCGGGGAGGCGATACGTATCGTCTCGCAAACTGCCTCGTACGTCGTGCGCGGAACCACCCGAACGGTTGACAGCGCGTGGGCCCCGGGAAGCGGACCATGGCTTCACGCACACCACGCTTCCCCCTACACGCACAACGCACACACACCACATGTGCCCCGCAGTCCCGCAGCCGAGCAGCCCCACAACCCCACAACCCCGCAACCCGCAGCCCCGCAGCCCCCGCACCAACGCAGCAACGCAGCTCGTGAGGAGCCCCCCTTGCCTCGTGACGCCTCGCCCCGCCGCTATCTCATGTGCCCGCCGCACCACTTCGCGGTGACGTACTCGATCAACCCCTGGATGAACCCGGCGAAGCCGGTGGACCTGCCGCTGGCCCTGGCCCAGTGGGAGGACCTCCGCGACCGCTACACGGCGCTCGGCCACACCGTCGCGCTGCTGGACCCCGACCCCGGCCTGCCGGACATGGTCTTCGCCGCGAACGGCGCCACGGTCATCGACGGCCGCGTCCTCGGCGCCCGCTTCGCCCACCCGGAGCGGCACCACGAGGCGGAGGCGCACCTGAACTGGTTCCGCGCCCACGGCTACGCCGACATCCGCGAGCCGGTGCACATCAACGAGGGCGAGGGCGACTTCGCCGTCACCGCCACGTACCTGCTCGCCGGACGCGGCTTCCGGTCCAGCCCGCTCTCGCACGACGAGGCACAGGAGTTCTTCGGCCGGCCGGTGATCGGCCTCGACCTGGTCGACCCGCGCTACTACCACCTGGACACGGCCCTCTGCGTCCTGGACGACGCGGCCGACGAGATCATGTACTACCCCGACGCCTTCTCCCCCGGCAGCCGTGCCGTACTCGCCCGCCTCTTCCCCGACGCCCTCATCGCCGAGGAACCGGACGCGGCGGCACTCGGCCTGAACGCGGTGAGCGACGGCCGCCACGTACTGCTCCCCCAGAGCGCCGCCGGCCTCTTCGCCCCGCTGCGCGACCGGGGGTTCGAGCCACTGGGCATCGACCTCGGGGAGCTGCTCAAGGGCGGCGGCAGCGTGAAGTGCTGCACACAGGAGCTACGGGCCTGAGGGCGCGGGCGGTGGAGAAACGGCGTCCCCCGGGCCGCCGCCCGAACCGCCCGCGACGGCAGTGCCTTGCTCCCGGAAACGCTCCCGTGACAGCCTTTCGGACGTGCGGGAAAACGGGGATGAGACAGGGGATGAGACAGCGGAGCCGGACCGTTCGTCGAAACTGACCGAGTTGATCGACTGGCCGAAGACGGAGCGGCCGACCGGCGGCCAGAAGGGTCCCGGGCCGGCTCCCGACCCTGCGCCGGTGGATGAACTGGCCATTGCGAGGCGTCAGTTCGCGATGTTGCTGGGAGAATTCCGGCGTACGGCGGTGCTGGTGCCGTTCGACGAGTACGGGAGTTTGTGGAC
This sequence comes from Streptomyces sp. L-9-10, assembly GCF_004151105.1. Lineage (GTDB taxonomy): Bacteria > Actinomycetota > Actinomycetes > Streptomycetales > Streptomycetaceae > Streptomyces. Next base: position 5,923 of record NZ_PHRF01000136.1, on the reverse strand, counting down.
CGCCGAGCAGAACGGTGTGCGGTGGATCTGCGCGTTCTCGGACGAGGAGGCTCTGGCCGGTTTCGCGCGGATGCAGGGGGCCGCGGGGCGGGAGTGGGCGTACCGGACGGTTCTCGGTGCGCGGCTGCTGGATGTGATGCTGCCGGGTCCGGCGGGTGTGGCGCTGGACGCGGGCAGCGCGGAAGGGATGTTGTTTCCGCCGGTCAAGGGCATTGTGCCGGACTCGGCGGCCGTAGATCTCGGGGATACCACATGACCGGTGACGGTGCTGATCTGCAAGCCTCGGCGTCGGCGCTCGCCGACATCGCGAAGGGCATCGACCTGGCGCATGCCGAGTTGAAGGAGCTCGGGATGATCGGTGAGGCGTCGACGGGGCGGGGGTTCTCGGACCTGTCGCAGTCGGGACTGGAGGTGGGGCACGGCGGGCTGACGGCCGAGTTCCAGACGTTCTGCGATCGCTGGGAGTGGGGGGTCCGGTCTCTGACGCTGCGCGGGAACGATTTCGCCCAGGGCGTGGGATTGTCGGCCGGCGCGTTCGCCGAGCAGGAGCAGTACGTCAAGGACTCGATCAAGATCGGCGTGAACTCGCTGAACGGGAACCCGCACCTGAGCGAGGACGAAGTCGGAGAGCTCGGCTGGGACGAGATCCGTACGCAGAGCGCGTACGACAACCCCGACTGGAGTGCCGAGTCGTTCTCCGAGGCGCACGCGGAAGTCAAGCAGACGTGGAAGGACACCGCGTACGACGTGGAAGACGCGATGCTCGACTCGTTGGAGCGCTCGGGAACGATGGACCCGGCCGTACGTGACGCCTTGGACGAGCGGCTCAAGGAGACTCTCGATCCCTCCGCGGACACGGTGGCGCAGGCCGAGGAGCCGCGGTGGGGGGAGAGCCGCTGATGGTGGACTGGGGAGGGCTCGCCGACGATGTCGTCGACGGGATCGGCAAGGGGATCGACAAGGGCAAGGAGGTCGTGGGCGAGGGTGTCGACTGGGCCACGGACCGGGTCGGTGACGGTCTGGACAAGGTCGGCGCGCATGACTGGGCGGACGCCGTCGAGGACTAGGGCGACGAGACGGCGTCCTCTCTCGGCGCCGAGGTCGGTGAGCAGCAACTCGGCCAGAGTGAGGAAGCCGACGAGCTGATCCATGGCAGGCCGGAGAAGATCGCCGCGACGGTGAAGAACCTGCGGGACTTCCAGAAGGCGTTCGATCTCGTCGGCGGCGGGATGAGGAAGCTCGACTCCAGCCGCTGGAAGGGCGAGGGCGCCGACGCCTTCCGGAAGAAGTTCCAGCCTCTGCCCACCGACTGGCTGCGCGCGGCCGATGCCTTCGAGGACGCGGCCAAGGCACTGGAGACGTACTCCAAGACGGTCACCAGCGCGCAGAGCAAGGCACGCGAGGCGATCGCCCTCTACAAGGAGGGCAACGAGACCTCCAAGACGGCCACCGACGCGTACAACAAGAAGGTCGACGCGTACAACGCGGCGCGCAATAACGACAATCCTCCCCCCAGGCCCGCTCCTTTCACCGACCCCGGCGCGGCCAAACGGCGACGCGCCCAAGAGATCCTCAACGACGCCCGGCGCGCCCACAATGAGGCGGCCGAGACCGCGAAAGGCGCCGTCACCGCGGCGATGGCGCATGCCCCGAATGAGCCCACCGGACGCGAGCGGGCCAAGCTGGAGCTCATGGACTGGGGCCTGGGCCAGGGTGTCGAGCTGGCCCACTTCGGCGGCGGCGTCGTCAAGGGCACCGCGGGGCTGATCAACTTCGTCCGCTCGGTCAACCCGCTCGACGCGTACAACCTGACCCACCCTGCCGAGTACTACAAGGGCGTCAACATGACGCTCGCCGGCCTCGCCACTACCGTCGCCAACCCGGACCGCGCCCTCAAGAACGCCTGGGACGCGGCGAAGGGCGACCCGTCCGAATTCCTCGGCCGACTCGTCCCCGAACTGATCGGGACCAAGGGCGCAGGCGTTCTGCGAGGCGGTCTGCGGGCCGGGATGAAAGACCTCGCCGACAGCCCGAAGGGCAAGAGCCGGCACGGGCACGACAAGGACCCTGACAGCGGCGGCAAGAAGTGCGACGAGACGAAGTGCGACGGAGACCCGGTCGACGTCGCTACCGGGCGCGTGCTCCTGCCGCAGACGGACATCTCGCTGCCGGGCGCATTGCCCCTGGTGTTCCGGCGTACCTTCGACTCCTCGTACCGCGCGGGCGGCTGGTTCGGCCCGACCTGGTCGAGCACCGTCGACCAGCGGCTGGAGATCGACGCGGAAGGCGTGGTGTTCAGCTGTGACGAGGGCAGCCTGCTGGCTTATCCGCATCCCGCGCCCGGTGTCCCCGTCCTGCCCACGCATGGCAGGCAATGGCCTCTGGACCGGGTGGACGACGGCTACACCATCTCCGACCCCAGCACCGGGCGGGTCTGGCATTTCGCCGACCACGGCGACGAGTTGGCTCTGTTGGCCCAGACCGACGACCGTAACGGACGTTGGATCGCCTTCGATTACGACGAGACGGGCGCCCCGGCCTCGATCGTGCACCACGGCGGCTACCACCTGAAGCTCACCACGAGCGAGGGAAGAGTCACCGCCCTGCACCTGGCGGGCGCGGCACCGGACGGCACCGACCAGGAAATCCTCCGGTACGGGTATACGAATGGCCATCTCACCGAGGTAACCAACTCCTCCGGCCGGCCGCTGCGTTTCGGCTGCGACGAGCAGGGCCGCATCACATCGTGGACCGATACCAACGGCAGCCACTACGACTACGTCTACGACGATCTCGACCGATGCGTCTACCAGTCGGGCACGAACGGACACGTGGAATCCCGCTTCACCTGGGACGACACCGACCCCGACAGCGGCCTGCGCATGACCTCCGTCACCGACGGCCTGGGCCACACCAAGCGATTCGTGATCAACGACCGGGCGCAGGTCGTCACCGAGATCGACGCACTGGGAGCGGTCACCCGATTCGCATACGACCGCTTCAACCGCCTGCTGTCACGGTCCGATGCGCTCGGCAGGTCGAGTACGTCTGAGTACGACGACCTCGGCAACCTGGTCTCGTTCACCCGGCCGGACGGCCGGACAGCATCAATGACGTACAACGCCCTCAACCTGCCAACGGCCCTCCGCGCCGCGGACGGCACCATCCGCCGCCAGAGCTACGACGGACGGGGCAACCGCGTCTCGGCGACCGCCCCGTCCGGCGCCACCACGCACTACACCTATGACGAGGCGGGCAACCTCACCTCGGCGACGGACGCGCTGGGCAACACCACCCGGGTGCGGTGCGACCGGACCGGCCTCGTCGCCGAAGTCGCCGGCCCGCTAGGAGCGGTGACCCGTTACGGGCGCGACGCCTTCGGTCGTACAGTCGCCGTCACCGACCCACTCGGGGCGACAGCACGTCTGGAATGGACGCCGGAGGGACGACTCGCCCGCCGCATCGAGGCGGACGGCACAGCACAGTCATGGACGTACGACGGCGAGGGCAACTGCACGAGCAACACCGACGCCATGGGCTCCGTATCCCGTTTCGAGTACACGGACTTCGATCTCATGGCGGCTCGTACCGGCCCGGACGGCGCCCGTTATGAGTTCGATTACGACCCTCATCTCCGTCTCACCCGGGTTACCAGCCCCCAAGGTCTGACCTGGGACTACGAGTACGATCCGGCGGGACGGCTCATATCGGAGACTGACTTCGACGGCCGGACCCTCACCTACGCCCATGACGCCACAGGTGCGCTGGTGACGCGTACGAACGGCCTCGGTCAGTCGGTCACCTATCAGCGCGACGTACTGGGCCGGCTCACGGCCAAGGACGCCGACGGCTCGATCACCACGTACGAGTACGACTACACCGACGGCCTCGCCCAGGCCATCGGCCCCGACGCCACACTTACCCTCCTCCACGACCGTTACGGACGTCTCCGATCCGAAACGGTCGCCGACCGCACCATGTCGTACACCTACGACATCCTGGGCCGCCGTACCGGACGCACCACGCCTACCGGCGCCACCAGTACCTGGATGTACGACGGAGCGGGGCGGCGCTCCGCCCTCACGGCCTCGGGCCGCACTCTTGCCTTCGAACATGACGCGGCGGGCCAGGAGTTGGCGCGCCATCTGGGCTCCACTCTCACCCTCACCCATACGTGGGACACGGTCGGGCAGCTGACCGCACAGGCTGTACGCGGCCATGACGCGGGCCTCCTCCAGCACCGCGCCTACACCTACCGAGCCGACGGCAACCTCACCGGCGTCGATGACCAACTCTCCGGCAGTCGCCGCTTCGACCTCGACCCGGCGGGGCGTGTCACCGCTGTCCACGCGACAAACTGGACCGAGACCTACGCCTACGACGAGGTCGGCAACCAGACCACCGCCTCGTGGCCGGACCGGCACGCCGGCGGTGAGGCCCGGGGACCGCGTACCTACACCGGCACCCGCATCACCCGCGCGGGTGACGTGCGCTATGAGCACGATGCCCAGGGCCGTATCACCCTCCGCCAGAAGGTCCACCTCTCCCGCAAGCCGGACACCTGGCGCTACGCCTGGGACGCCGAAGACCGCCTCACCTCCGTGACCACCCCCGGCGGCACGCGCTGGCGCTACCTGTACGACCCGCTCGGCCGCCGCACCGCCAAACAGCGGCTCGCCGCCGACGGCGCTACCGTCGAAGAGCAGATCGACTTCAGCTGGGAAGGCAGCACCCTCTGCGAACAGACCACGTGGTCGGAGAAGCTACCCAACTCGGTCACTCTCACCTGGCACCACAAGGGCCTGCGGCCCCTCGCCCAGACCGAACGCATCACCGCGGCCGACGCCCCCCAGGACGAGATCGACGAACGCTTCTTCGCCATAGCCACGGACCTGGTCGGCACTCCCACAGAGCTCATAGACGAGACCGGCTCCCTTGCGTGGCACACCCGCACCACGCTCTGGGGCACCACCACCTGGTCGACGAACAGCACGGCCTACACGCCACTCCGCTTCCCCGGCCAGTACTTCGACCCCGAAACCGGCCTCCACTACAACTACTTCCGCCACTACGACCCCGAAACCGCCCGCTACCTCACCCAAGACCCCCTCGGCCTCGAACCGGCCCCCAACCCGGCGACGTACGTCCACAACCCCCACACCTGGTCCGACCCCCTCGGCCTGGGCCCCTGCCCGCCCAAGGGAGAACATTCCAACCCGTTCAAGTACAGAGCGGACGCCGAGAGGGCCGCGTTCGACGCAGCAGGGGTGCCGTACGGAGAAACCCCGATCGCCGAGTGGACTGTCACTGGGGACAAAAATTTGAAACATGCCCCTGGGTACACGTACTCAAGCGAACAGAGCCACTGGGGCAATTTTCGACAATTCGAGACCGCACAAGGATCCCGGGTGGTAGTGGAACATGTACACGATCCAGCCGGCCCACACTTCCACGCAGGGAAGCCAAAAATCGACGACACTCGGGAACTGGTCAACTTCGGTTGGGACAACCGTAGGGTGCAACGCGAAGATGGAAGTTTCGGATATCCCAGCGACATAGAGAGATACGCAAAGATTAACAAACCAGGCGGAGATCATCATTTCTTCTACTCGGAATAGCAGGGCCTTCCCACAGAAAGGAGCCGACGGTGACGATTGACGACAACAGCTTCCATTGGCGTGACACCCTTCGAGCGTGCGGCCTGACCGTCCTTGAGGGAAAAGTACCCTCGTCGGCCCCACCGGTCCTTACCGCCATCCAGGCTGTAACGGGAATCGACGTCGAGCCGGCCATTGCGGTACAAGAGTCACTGGCAGACCCGATGAGGGAATTGGACCGTCAATGGCATACACTGATTTCCAGATCGCTCCAGGATTCAAACAACGATGAGTTTTTTATTCTGCCACCCGTAAAAGGGGGCAGC
>NZ_PHRF01000135.1 GCF_004151105.1 Streptomyces sp. L-9-10 | reverse complement strand
CCTTTGATGGATCCGATGCTGGACGACTTCCGCACCGTCGCGGAGGGCTTGTCGTTCGCGGCTCCCCGTATCCCGGTCGTGTCGAATCTGACCGGTGGTCTGGCGTCGGCGGAGGACTTGTCCTCGCCCGCGTACTGGGTACGGCATGTCCGCGAGGCGGTCCGCTTTGCGGATGGTGTGGGGACGCTGGCCGAGCAGGGTGTGGGTACGTTCCTGGAGCTGGGTCCGGACGGTGTGCTGTCGGCCATGGCCCAGGAATCCGTACCGGAAGAGGCGGCGGTCGTACCGGTCCTCCGCAAGGACCGACCCGAGGAAGCCTCGGCCGTCACCGCGATGAGCCGACTGCATGCGGGTGGGGTCGTCGTGGACTGGGCCGGGTTCTTCGCCGGTACCGGGGCGTCGTGGGTGGATGTGCCCACCTACGCCTTCGAGCACCAGGCGTTCTGGCCCAGGAGCGTGCGCGGTGGTGCCGACGACGCGGCGGCGATCGGACTTGCGTCGGCGGGGCATCCGCTGCTCAACGGCGTGGTGGAGTTGGCCGAGGGCGAGGGCGTGCTGTTCACCGGCCGGCTCTCCGCCCAGACGCATCCGTGGCTGGCTGATCACGCGGTGATGGGCCGGGTTCTTCTTCCCGGTACCGCGCTGCTTGAGCTGGCGATCCGGGCCGGTGACGAGGTCGGCTGCGACCGTGTGGAGGAACTGACACTCGCCGCGCCACTGACCCTGCCGGAACCCGGCGCCGTACAGCTGCAGGTGCGGGTGGGGGTGGCGGATGAGTCGGGGCGGCGTACGGTCGCGATTCACTCGCGCCTGGAAGGCCAGGTGGAGTTGCCGTGGACGCAGCACGCGGCGGGTGTGCTGGCGGTAGGTGCTGAGGCCGGGGCTGTCGTTGAGTTTGATGCGTCGGTTTGGCCGCCGGTGG
>NZ_PHRF01000134.1:12700-73681 GCF_004151105.1 Streptomyces sp. L-9-10 | reverse complement strand
AACCCCCAACCCCCGACCCCAGCACCAGCACCAGCACCAGCACCAGCACCAGACCTTCCCCCAACTCCAAACCCCGCCGAAAGACGGTCCTGGTACTGGGGAGTTCGCGGTTGACGTCAAGCCGTTGATCATGGTCCGGTGGTAGTCCCGAGGGGGTGCTGACGCGGCTCGCGTACTCGCGGCAGGCTTTGCGCTGCGCCGGGACTGCCGAGGTCCCCGGCATGCCACCCAAGAGCCGGCAGCGGGCGAGGAGCCGGCGGTGGACCGCGGGCGTGACACTGACGCGCAGGGTGTACCCCCGGCCGCGCCGTACAGCCACCCCCTGGTCGAGCAGGGCGCACCCGGCAGGCCCAGGGCGGTGGCGCGGAGGAAATCCGCGACCTTGCCCAGCACGTCGGGGACGACCGCAGCTCCGGGGTCGGGACGCCGGGTCGACGGGCGTGTGCCCGGGCAGAAGGCCGGCGACGACAGTGCGAACGGCACCGCGGCTGACATCGTGCTCGCAGGCAAGGCTCGCGATGAACCGGCCGCCCAGGTACACGATACGCACACCGCCGGTCTTACCGAACACGACGGCCGCGCGGCATCCACCCCTTGCCGCCCTCAGCCTCGGCGGACAGCAGTTCTCCGGTGCGCGGGTGGCGGGCGGTGAGGCCCATCACGGAGAACGCTCCGTCGTGGATGCATAGCCCCACCTGGTAGCGGTGCAGGACGTCGAGCACGTCGAGGATGTGGCCGGTACCGCGTACGAGGCGGAACATCTCGGAGATGTGCACGGTGTCGCCCGGCCGCGCGTACGCCAGCAGTTCGCCGAACTTCGGCCGTTCCCAGGGGGGAGGCGACTGGAAGTGCCCGCGGTCTCCCCGAAGACAACCGGATCTTCGATCCCTGCCTCGGCGAGGACGAGGTTCTGACGGTCGGTCGGCCGCTGGTCGGTCGACACCCGCTCGTAGACCAGGTTGGCCATGCCGCTCCCCGTGCCGGTGGTCGCATTCGACCCTCACCGTCAGCGAACCCCATCATCCTTCGTCAGATCTGAATGGATCGGCGCCGCCGTCGGCCCCGGAAAGTCCGGGTTCATTGGACAAGCGGGCCGCCTGTCGTCATTCGTTGGCACCCTCAAGTGATCAACGCACCACCCACGGATGATCATGTGATCGTGGAGGCACAGGTGCGTGACTACGGGTTTTCGCCGGCTCAGCGGGATGAGATCTGGAGGCGCTGGCGCGAGGGGCAGTCGTTCAGCTTGATCGGGCGGGCGCTTGGGGCACCGATGCAGTACGCCCGTCGGTTCCTGTACCAGAGTGGCGGTGTCCGCCTCGCCCCGCAGCAGCGATCGGAGCGGCATCTGAGCGGCAGCGAGCGTGAAGAGATATCCCGCGGCATCGCCGCCGGGGAATCTGCCCGGCAGTTGGCCAGGAGGCTGGGCCGATCGCCTTCGACCGTCTCCCGCGAGATCGCCCGCAACGGCGGCCGGGACCGCTACCGTGCCGCCTCCGCCGATGAGGCCGCCTACGCGCGCGGGCGCCGGCCCAAGCAGGCCAAACTCGCCCAACGACCGTCTCTGCGCGCCCTGGTGGAGGCCAAGCTGGCTCTGTGCTGGTCTCCCGAGCGGATCGCAGGGTGGCTGCGACGCCAGTTCCCTGGTGACACCGCCATGCAGATCTCGCACGAAGCGATCTACCTCTCGCTCTACGACCCTCGTCGAGCGCACCAGCCGCTACACGACCATCGTCGCGCTGCCGGACGGCATCAAGGCCGAGCAGGTCACCCCGCACCTCACCAGGAGCCTTCTCGGTATCCCGCCCAAACTGCGGCGGACGCTCACCTGGGACCGCGGCCGGGAGATCGCCGAGCACCACGCCATCACCACCGAGACCAAGATGCCGATCTACCTCTGCAAGCCGCGGAGCCCGTGGCAGCGCGGCACCAACGAGAACACCAACCGGCTGCTTCGGCAGTACCTCCCCAAGGGCGCGAACCTCCGCACGTTCAACCAGGCCGACCTGGACACCATCGCCCACGAACTCAACCACCGTCCGCGCAAGACCCACAGCTACCGCACTCCCGCAGAGGTCTACGCTGACCTTCTGAACAGCGGTGATGCGCTGACCGCTTGAGCTCGCCTTCGTCTACGACAGCCGCAAGCTGGCCGGCAAGCCACCTTGGGATGTCGAGGTCGGGGCAATGCGGTAATGACGCACGAACCCCCGCCCACTATGAAGCCAAGCCGACGGGCCAACCGCAGTCGCAGCTGCGAGGCCTGGGTCCCCGCAAAACCGGCCCCAGGTCCGGTCGCGCCGACCGGAGGCTCTGCCGCCCCCCGCTACTCGGTGATACCGTATAGTGGTACTCGGTGCTACGTAGTACCGCTAGGGCCGAGGAGGACTCGCGATGGACGACCTGACGGAGATGCTGAAGGGCACGCTCGAAGGGTGCGTGCTCGAAATCATCGGCAGCGAGGAAACCTACGGGTACGCCATCACTCGTCGGCTGAACGAGCTCGGCTTCGCCGATGTCGTCGAGGGGACCGTCTACACCATCTTGCTGCGACTGGAGAGGAACAAGCTCGTCCAGGTGACGAAACGACCATCCGGGGTCGGTCCCCCGCGCAAGTTCTACTCGCTCAACGACGCCGGACGCGAGGAACTCGCGAAGTTCTGGGCGAAATGGCAGTACGTCTCATCACGCATCAACAAGCTCAAGGAGGGCGGGAGATGAACTTCTGGGAGAAGATCACAGGCAGCGATCTCACCAGGGAATGGAAGGCGTTCGAAACCCGGGCCGAGGTCCTCCCGGACGACTACCGGGCGGCGTGGGGACAGATCATCGCCCACCTCTTCCCCTATGGGGACTTCACCGGCCGCAACCTGATGCCGATCCTCGACGCCGCCCTGGGGCTGCTCGAAGTAGCAGCGGCCGACGGGCAGAGCGTCCACGAGGTGCTCGGCGACGACATCCCGGGCTTCTGCACCGCGCTGGCCGGTGGAGAAGGCGCTCGAACCTATCGCGACCGGTGGCGCGAGCAGTTGAACAGGAACGTCGCAAAGAAGCTGAGCCGGCTGGGAGGCTGACGTGAGCATCCAAGACATCATCGAGGGCAAGAAGCAGTGGCGGGCACACATGGCCCGGGTCAAAGCGCTCCCGCAGGACTACCAGATCGTCTACAAGGAGATGCAGAAGTACCTGTTCAAGGTCGGACCGATCGACCTGCCTGACGGGCCCCTGCTCCCCGGGATCGTCGACTTCTTCGAGGAGGGCGCCGCCACGGGCAAGGGGGTCCTGGAGCTCATCGGCACGGACGTCGCCGCGTTCTGCGACGATCTGATCAAGGACTCACGCACCTACGCGGACGTCTATCAGGAGTCCATCAGCGGGGAATCCGGCACGGCCGAGATGTAGCACTCGTCGCCTCACACCAGTCGACTCAGCCCGCACGCGCGGTTCGTTCGCCTCGGCACAGCGCGCATAGATGCGGGCCGACCGGCCACCAGATGCCGCCGCGGATCCTGCCCACCGAGGTGGTCGAGCAGGTCTCCGGCGGCGGGTCGCTCCACACCATTTTCCGGAAGGAAGTCACCATGCCTTCATCTGTCATGCCCACATCCAGACAGAAGGACGGTCACCCGTCGCCGACCGCCGTCTCCGCCGTCGGGCTACGCAAGTCGTACGGCGGCAAGACCGTCCTCGACGGCATCGATCTGCGCATCCCGGCCGGGTCCGTGTTCGCGCTGCTCGGCCCGAACGGCGCCGGCAAGACCACCGCCGTCAAGATCCTGTCCACGCTCATCACCGCCGACGCCGGTGACCTGCACGTCGGCGGGCACGACCTGGCCACCGACCCACAGGCGGTCCGTGCCGCAATCGGTGTCACCGGGCAGTTCTCCGCCGTTGACGGCCTGATCACCGGCGAGGAGAACATGCTCCTCATGGCGGACCTGCACCACCTGTCCAAAAGCGAGGGACGACGGGGCGCCGCCGAACTCCTGGAGCGCTTCGACCTGGCAGAGGCCGCGAAGAAGCCCGCCTCGACCTACTCCGGCGGCATGAAGCGCCGCCTCGACCTCGCGATGACGCTGGTCGGCAACCCGCGGATCATCTTCCTCGACGAGCCGACGACAGGGCTCGACCCACGCTCCCGCCACAACATGTGGGGCATCATCCGCGGCCTCGTCTCCGACGGCGTCACCGTCTTCCTCACCACCCAGTACCTGGATGAGGCCGACGAACTCGCCGACCGCATCGCCGTGTTGAACGACGGCAAGATCGCCGCCGAGGGCACCGCCGAGGAGCTCAAACGGCTCATCCCGGGCGGGCACATCCGGCTCCGCTTCACCGACCCGGTCGCGTACCAGTCCGCCGCTGACGCCCTGCGCGAAATCACCCGGGACGACGAGGCACTGTCGCTGTCCATCCCCAGCGACGGCAGTCAGCGCGAACTGCGCTCCATTCTCGACCGGCTCGACTCCGTCGGCATCGAGGCCGACGAGCTGACCGTACACACCCCCGACCTCGACGACGTGTTCTTCGCCCTGACCGGCCCGGCAAACGTCCCCAACCAGCCCAAGGAGAACGTGCGATGAGCTCCCTCCCGCTCGCTGTACGCGACTCGAACACGATGCTGCGCCGCAACCTCCTGCACGCATGGCGCTACCCATCCGGGACCCTGAACCTGCTGCTCACGCCGATCATGATGCTGCTGCTCCTCGTCTACATCTTCGGCGACGTGATGAGCGCCGGCATCGGTGGCGGCGGCGCGGACCGCTCCGACTACATCGCCTATATCGTCCCCGGCCTGCTGCTGATGACCGTCGGCAGCACCGTGATCGGGGCCGCGGTGTCCGTCTGTGTGGACATGACCCAGGGCCTCACCGCCCGCTTCCGCACGATGGCGATCTACCGGGGCTCTCTGCTCGTCGGGCATGTCGTCGGCGGCGTGCTGCAGTGCGTGATGAGCGTGGTCCTCGTCGGCGCCGTCGGGGTGGCGATGGGCTTCCGGTCCACGGACGCCACGGCACTGGAGTGGATCGCGGCGTTCGGGCTGATCACGCTGTTCGCCCTGGCGCTCACCTGGATCGCGGTCGGCATGGGAGCGGCCAGTCCGAACCCCGAGGCGGCCGGCAATATGGCCATGCCGCTGATCCTCCTGCCGCTCATCTCCAGCGCCTTCATCCCGGCCGGTACGATGCCGGGCTGGTTCCAGCCGATCGCCGAGTACCAGCCCTTCACCCCCGCCATCGAAACCCTCCGCGGCCTCCTCCTCGGCACCGAAATCGGCGCCAACGGCTGGATCACGGTCGTCTGGTGCGTCGGCCTGAGCGCGCTCGGCTACCGCTGGTCGACGGCGCAGTTCAACCGCGACCCGAAGTAATCGAGACGACCGCATTGGTCGCCTCCCGCACCTCATCTCGTCCGGTCCGCGTGCAGATCCGCACCCATATGCCCGGCCGGTGGCGGGGCCGATCGCCCTGGCCCTTGGCGGGCTGGCTCTTGCCCGATCTCGGCACACCCCACTGCCCCCGTCCGGGCGCTTGGCAGTTGGGCCGTGCTTCCACCAGGTCTGATCGCCGTGCCGGGTGACTTCGCCGATACCCGTGCCCGCTGTACACCAGCCCCTCTGCCGTCCAGCCCGACAGGTGATCACGGGGCGGCGGAAGGGGCTGTGACGTGGGGCGGGATCTTGGTGTGGACGGGGTGGTGGACCACTTCACCCTGGCAGCGACGAGGCGGGCTGGTTACGGAACAAGACCAGTGCCACCAGGCTGTGCTTCGCCGTCCAGCTCAAGTTTTTGACCTGGCGCACCCGGTTTCCCAAGATGCGTCTGGAGCTGCCGTCCGACGCCGTCGAGCACGTCGCCAAGCACGTTGGCGTCGCCGCGGCCGAGCTGGGGTTCTACGACTTCACCTCCCGCGCCGCGAAGCGACACCGCAGCGAACTGCGAGACCTGACCGGCTGGCACGAGTGCACCACGACCGACCAGGTCAAGCTCGCCTCGCAACTGCAACTGGGGGACATGATCTGGCGAGAGGAACGCCGCGAAGAGCAGGTGCGGGCCGAGCTGATGCGGCAGATGTGCGAGGAACTGATCGAGCCGCCGACCGCAGCCCAGATCAACACGGTCATCCGCTCCGCGAGACCGGTTCGGTGTACGTCATCCGCTCCAGCATCGTGGGCCGCCCGTCCAGCAGGCGCAGCCGCAGGAGTTGTCGTACTCGGCCACCTCGTCGCCATCGAGGTAATCACAATCGCTGGACACAGTGTTCTCCTCGGTAGGCGGCTGCCACCCGCGACCGCCGTCAGGACTTGCGACCGGCGAGCCGCATGCCGTGATGCGGCGCGTCGAAGCGCACTCCTGAGCGTGGCGGTCCGACCGTCGTGCCGATGCCTTGGAGAGTGCGCTCACCTTGGGGAACACAAGCAAATCTGTTTGCTTTTACGGCAAATAACCGGCCCGCTCCCGGCAGATCTCCGACACCCGCCGCGGGTAGCCACCCGGGGGAACGAAGGCGCCGCCCCCACTAGTCGGCCTTTGCCTCGCGACATTCCGGGCATCGGCACCATGCCGTCGGTGGGTCGAGAGGGACCGTGATCGAGCGCCGGATGCATTGTCTCTCACGCGGGTGCCGGCCGTTCCTCAATCCATGTTGTGCAGGGCGTCTCTTTGGGTGAATAACTCGTTGGAATCGCCCGGCGCCCCTCGGGCCACTTCATGGTGAGGCGGAGGAACCACCAACAGGGAGGAACGGAATCATGCATTCGATGCGTATCGGAGCGATCCTGGGAGCGGCGGCGCTCACCATGGTGACCGTCCCGGCGAGCGACGCGCAGGCGGTGACGATCGCCTGCGGCGGGGGTGCGTCGACCGGTCGCGTCTCCGTCCACGGCTGTATCAGTTCGGAGACGGGAGGCATTGACAATCCCTTTCGTCACGTGACGGCGTACGTCAAGCTGAAGAACACGGGAAACAGGGCGTTGACCGTCTCGTACGAGGCGTTCGGGATGGTCGAGGGTGCCACCGGCTGGACGAAGATGGGCAACAGTCGCACCAACGTCGGGCCGGGCCAGGAGTTCGGCCCCGAAGCGGTGGGGACCGTGACCCGATGGGTGTGCCAACCGGGCAAGAAGGTCTCCATCCGCGTACATGCCCAAGCCGCCGGTGCCGCCTGGAGCGCGTGGTCTCCCGCGTCCACGAAGCAGTGCACCACCTGAGCACCTGACTCAAGGGGAAACCTTCACATCACCGACGACCGAAGCCGGGCGCTGCTGGAGCGCGCGGCCGGCGCCCTGGTCGACGACTGTCAGGCAGGCCGGTGGCTGCCGTACCAGGACGAACAGCATTGGGCGCAGCGCCTGGACTCCGCGGCCTGGACTCGGCGTTCGGTCAAGCAGGCGTTGCGCGACACCACGGAACACGTCCGGGCCGGTCGCCTGAGGCGCGCGGTCGAACGGTTGCCACCGCTGCTCGCGCTCGTCGACGACGGAGACCGGTCGCCGCACTCGGCCCGCCGGCTCCTGGACGTCCTGGCCACCGGGCCGGCATAGCCGGCGCGGCCGAGGTTCGTCGTCCTGGCGGGCGGTTTCAGGAACATAGCCTCACGTGAGGTCGAGTTTTTTGAAACCGCCCGTCCGTCGTCGTCCGGAGCGGTGTGTGGGGGTGTCACATCCAGATGCCGTGCCTGCCCGAACATCATCGTCGGAGACGCGACTGAGCACCGGGAAGCTGACCATCGAGCGCGTCTACCTGATCACCAGCCTGAGCGTCTTCGACGCCACGTGCACTGAACTCGCCACCTACATCAGAGGCCACTGAGGCATCGAGAACCTCCCGCACCACGTGCGCGACCGCACGTTCCGTGAGACCAGCCTCAACGGACTACAGACTGACACGCCCCTTGTTGTCGCCTACAACGATGCTGCCCCGGCTGCGGCGAGTGCGTGCATGAGGTCGGGTACGCCCTTGGCGGTGGTGTAGGGGCGGAATGAGGGGAGGAGGTCGCGGGTCATGGCGACGCAGCAGCCTCAGTACGAGCCCTCATCTACGCATCGTACGAGCTCCAGGGCACGTGCGTGACTGGTTTCGTGCTCGTTCACCATCAGCGGTAATCGCCTGGATATCCCTGTTCCTTGTAGGGCTTGTAGGCGTCGAGAATCCGCCGGGTGCCCATCCCAAGCGTTTCGGACCGCTGGCCGAAGGAGGGCGCGAGTACGGGTACGTACCTGTCGCTGGAAGGGCGGCAATGGGGGGACGGCCGCCTCAACAGCGAACCCAAGCTCCGCGAGGTCTTCGGAAAACTGCAGGCCAAGCACGGGGCCGTCCTCGTGGTGGTCGACCAGCCGGCCTCGATCGGTGCCCTGCCACTGGCGGTTGCGAGGGACATGGGCTGCCCGGTCGCCTGCCTTCCGGGCCTGACGATGCGGCGGATCGCCGACCTCTACCCGGGCGAGGCGAAGACAGATGCGAGGGACGCGTTCGTCATCGTGGACGCCGCCCGCGTCATGCCCCACACACTCCGCTCGGTCGACCTCGAGGACGAGACCATCGCCGAGCTGGAGATGATCGTCGGCTTCGACGACGACCTTGCCGGCGAAGCAACAAGGATCAGCAACCGGCTGCGGGGCCTGCTCGCCCAGATCCATCCGTCGCTGGAGCGGGTCCTGGGGCCGCGAGTGCGGCATCCGGCCGTGCTCAAGCTCCTCGACCAGTTCGGTTCCCCGGCCCAGATCCGCAAGGCCGGACGACGGCGACTGATCACATTGATACGTCCGAAGGCACCGCGGATGGCCGAGCGGCTGGTCGAGGACATCTTCACCGCGCTGGACGAACAGACGGTCGTCGTCCCGGGCACGGACGCGGCCGCACTGATCGTCCCCAGCCTCGCCAGCTCGCTCCAAGCAGTGCTTGACCAGCGAAAACTCCTCGCTTCGAGAATCGAGGAACTGCTGGAGGCACACCCTCTTTCGAAGGTCCTGACGTCCACGCCGGGGATCGGCGTCAGGACCGGAGCACGCATCCTCATCGACGTCGGCGACGGATCCAGCTTCCCCTCCGCCGCCCACCTCGCCGCCTACGCCGGCCTCGCCCCGGCGACCCGCAGCTCGGGTTCCTCGATCCGCGGCGAACAACCCTCCCGGCGCGGAAACAAGCAGCTCAAACGCGCCTTCTTCCTCTCCGCATTCGCAGCCCTCGCCGACCCGGCCTCCCGCACCTACTACGACAAGATGATCAGCCAAGGCAAGCACCACAAGCACCACACCCAAGCCCTCCTCTGCCTCGCACGACGACGAGCCGACGTGCTCTTCGCGATGCTCCGCGACGGCACCATCTACGAACCCCAACCCGCCCCATCAGCTTGACCGAAGACATAGGGGCACCCCCCTGCGCGTATCTCACTCCCCATGAGCTACCTGAGCCGGCAGGCTGCCGTCCAGGCCAACGGGTCTGCTCCCCCGATCGGTGAGCTCACGCGACGCGACGCGACCTCCCCTGCCCGTGAATCGCGGACGCGCCATCAGGGAGCCGATGCCGAGACATCGAGCTGCCGGTCGACCTCGGCCCTGATCGCATCGAGGGTGGCCGCGAGGCGTTCGAGTGACCGGGGCAGGAGCCGGGGCCCACGCTGCCAGCCCCGGGAGCCGAAGACTTCCCATACCGGATCGGTGAGATCGACCAGCAGCTCGGCCTTCCGGTCGTCCTGGCGCTCGGAGATCACCACCGCGCGGGCGTGCGTCACGTAGGTACCGATCATCGTGCGCAGGACGTGGAATCAGATCGACCCCGCCAGCACCAACCATCCACCACACTCAACTGCTGGCCGGATCAGCCGCCGCGCTCGGGGACTGGCCACCGGACGCAACTCCCCCTGCAACTGACTCAGTTGGGCTCCGAACCGGCCCATCGCCGGGGGCGCGGGGTCCGTGGGGGCCGCCCGGTAGGGGCTACCGCGGCGGATGGCATAGTGAGGCTCACCGCGACGGTCGACGTAGGGGGTGTCGGGCCTGTGAGGATCGCCCGCTGGATGGTACCGGTCATCGTCGGGGTCGTGGTGACGCCGATATCGATCGGAGTCGGAGCCGTGCTGCTCGGAAGCCTCGACGACAATGAGGCGGCCGGTGGAGACGTACCCGCGCCGACGGGCACCGCGCTGAAGGCGGGCGACGTGGGTGTGCCCGTCATCTACGCGAAGCTCATACGCGACGCCGCGGCCGACTGTGACGACAAGCTGCTCACCGCGCCCGTGCTGGCCGCGCAGTTGAAGCAGGCAAGCAACTTCAACCCGAGGGTCCGCTCGGTCGCGGCCGACGGACCGGCGGACGGCGGGGGCTCGCTGACGGACCCGCGGACCGAGGAACAGCGAGCAGCGGAGAACAACACGGAGACGGACAAGAAGACGGACGAAGAGAGTCTCTCCGAGGAAAGCCTTCGCGGCGAACTACCCGCCGAGGAAGGCTCGTTGGGCGACGAACTCTCCGACGGGTCGCGGGCCGACCGGCCCGTCACCCGAGGTATCACGCAATTCTCCGACGCCGACTGGGAGACCGAGGGGGTCGACGGCAACAACGACGGTGTCAGGGACATCCTCGACCCGGCGGACGCCATACCGTCACTGGGCAAGAAGATGTGCGGACTCCTGCGTACCGCCAAGAAGAACCCCGGATACCGGGGCGCCCCCCTGGAACTGGCCCTGGCCGGGCACCACGTGGGCTGGAAGACGGTCGAGAAGTACGGGGGTGCGCCACGCGCGAGCGGGGCGGATGGGGCGACCTACGAGTACGTCAAGGCCGTCGTGAAGTCCGCCCCCCAGATGGTCGTCCCCGTCGGCGGCAAGGTGGCCGGCGGCTGGTCCCTGCCTGTTGAAGGAGTGGCCGGCACCCCGTACCACCAGCGGGGCTCCTCCTGGTCCACCGGCGTGCACACCGGCGTCGACTTCGTGGTTCCCACCGGAACGCCGGTCCAGGCCATCGGCCCCGGCGAGGTTGTCACGGCCGGAGCGAGCGGCGATTACGGCAACCAGGTCGTCGTCCGCCACGAGGGCGGTACGTACAGCCAGTACGCCCATCTCTCCGAGGTGAAGGCCGTCGTCGGCCAGAGCGTCCGGGGCGGCACGCTCATCGGCTGGTCCGGCGCGACCGGCGAGGTCACGGGGCCGCATCTGCACTTCGAGGTGCGCACCGGACCCGCTTTCGGGTCCGACATCTCCCCCGTCCCGTACCTGCGTGGCAAGGGCCTGGTCAGCTGAGGACGGACTCGACGGCGTCTCGGCGGCGGTGGGCTTCGGCGGGGGCCGACCCACCGGCGCCCTGGCGCACGGACTGCTGAACACGTCCGCCTCCCCGACCTGACCTTCGGCAAAGGTCTGTCGGGGAGGCGGGTCTGCCCGTGTGGAGCGGCGGTGGGCCGGGGGCCTACGAGCCGCTGCTCGTGGCGCGGGTGAAGAACTCGATCTCGGCTATCGAGACCTGCTTGTCGGTGCCGACGTTGAATGCCGAGCGTATGACGAACCGTACGCTGATGACGTTCTGCGCCCGGAACTTCCGCTGCTGAGGGCCGCTGACCTGGTCGAGTGTGATGTGGCGCGTGGTCTTCTTGCCGTCGGACGTCGTGATGACCGCGTCCATCCGGTGCGGCAGCGCGGCCTCGGTCAGGTCGGGCGCCTTGGTGGAGATGCCGGACGTGATGAGGATGTCCAGCAGACGGGTGGGTTCCTCGAAGCGCGCCTCGACCCACTCGCCCTCGGCGCTCCCCGAGATGCCGGGACCCCACCAGCTGTTGCTGACCTTGTCGAAGATCAGCTTCGGCGGGTGGCTGCCGAAGGAACGGGACGCCGCGGCGGAGTCCGGCGTGATCTGGGCCCGCTTCGAGAAGTGGTCGCGCGCCACGTTCCACGCCGTACTCACGTTGAACGCCGCGTAGATCACCAGCCCGAGCGCGAGGCCGTAAGCGATCCAGCTGAAGACGCGGCCGATCCCCCGGCGCGTCCTCGGACGGTCGCCCGCCCACGGCGTCGGGCCGTTACCGAAGTCCCACATCCGGCGCCACCAGGGGCGCCGGGCTTCCGTGACACCGAGGCGCCGCGCGAGGGACATGCCGCAGCGCCGGCAGAAGTGCCGGTCGGGGCGGTTGCCGACCTCGCACCAGGGGCACGGGGGGCCGGTCTCGTCGGCGGGTTCGCCGCCGGGGGCCTGGATCCGGGGGCGGGCGGCGGCTGGCATGCCCGGGAGGACCGGGGCGACTTCCGGTACGGGCGCGGCGCGCTGGTCGGCGACCGGTACGAGCAGTGCCCTGGCCCGCGCGCTCGCGTCCGGGTCCGGGGCCGGGCTCGCGGCGGCCGGGGAGGCGGTCGTCGCGGCGGGGGTCACCGGGATGGTGGGCAGGGTGTCGTCGTCCTCGGACGGCACCGGAGGCGAATCGGCGCGTACGGGCTCGCGAAAGGGCTCCTGTACGGGCTCGTGCGTGGAGTCGCGCTCGGGTTCGTGTACGGGTGTGCGCACCGGTCCGTGTGCCGGCTCGCGCACCGGGTCCGCCCAGGCATCGGCATCCGCATCGGCCGGCGTACCCCTGCCCGCGCCCGAGCCGGGAGCGTCCGCGGCGCCCTGCCGACCTGCCGCACCCGCATCCCGTGCCCGTGTGTCCGGGGTCCAGCTCAGTACCGCGCCGCAACCGTCGCAGAAGGACTGCCCCGGAGTCGGCCGCGTGCCGCACTCGGCGCAGTGGCGTGGCTTGTTCCCCGTGTCGCCCCCGCCCTCGGAGGAGGGTGGCGTGGAGGAGGAAGCCTGCTGACTGGTCACCTGTCGGAAGTCCTTTCGGCGGCGGTCACCTGGACCGTGTAGGGCATGTGGGCGGGGCGAGACGCCGCTACGAGGCGCTCCAGCCGGTACTCGGCAGCGGGGCCGGGCTCCGGCAGCCGTACGGTGACGTGCAGGTGCGGGCGGCTCTCGCCGGGGACCGGGCCCAGGGGCCTGGCGTCCCAGGTGGCCGCGCCGCTCTCGGTGATCTCCGGCTCCACGCCGAAGGCGAGCCGTACCGCTTCGGACAGTCCGCGCCGGGTGCCGCGGATGCGGTGCAGCCGTACGGCGGCGGTCAGCGCGGCGCGCAGCGCGACCGTCGCGTCCGTGTCCTGCGGGTGGCCGGTGGCCGGTGCGGTGAGCGGGGATTCCGAACCATCGCGGCCTGCGGGTCCGTCGGCGCGTCCGGCCGCGTCGTGCCCCTCGGTCTCCGCGCCCACCCAGCTGCCGAGCCAGCGGGTGAAGTCGACGGGCGCGAGCGACGGCATGAAGTAGGCGTCCAGGCAGTCGAGCACGTTGTGGAGCGGCGCGAAGACCTCGTCGATACCCGCGACGAAGCGCTGGGCGAGATCGTCGTCGGCGAACACCGCGGGCAGCATGACGCCCAGCGGGGCCGAGGAGCCGAGTCCGTCGACGGAGCCGCGCGCGCTCCCACTCGTGGTCACGACGCGTCCCCGATCACCCGGACGCGGTGGTCGAAGGAGAAGACCAGCGCGGGGGGTTCGAGATCGATCCGCTCGGTGGGGTCACCGCGTCTGCCGCTGAGCGGGTCGGCGGGGTGCAGCAGCACCTCGTCCACCAGCTCTACGCCGGGCACCCGTTGCAGCACCGCGAACACCTCGCCCGCCTGCACCGGGCGGCCGAAGGGCCAGCCCGTGCCGTGCGCTCCCCCTGTCAACGGGTCGAGATGGCGGTACAGGGCGTCGTGCGCCTGCCGCCTGACCCGGTCGGTGTCGGTGCCGCGGAACGCGTGCACGGTCGCGACGACCGTGACCCCCTGGTAGAACGGCGGTCCGACCGCGAGCCGGGTGCCGATCAGCCGCCGCTCGTCCAGGTACCGGGTGATGCGCCCCAACAGGGCGTCGCCCGGCACGAGTTGTTCGAAGCGCAGCCGGCCACCCGGATCGGAGACGGCCTGCGGGACGACCAGTACCCGTACGGCGTGGGCGCCGTGCTCGTCCGGCTCGGCCGCGAGGCAGGTGATGCGCGCGGTCTCGGGCGCCGCGCGCCGGGCGAGTTCCTCGTAGTCCCGCAGGGTCACGGCGCGGTCCTGCGCACTCAGCGCGATGGGCGCCCTGAGCTTCGCCTCCTCGACGGTCTCGCCGTCGACCCCGCCGCGCGCGGCTTCCCGGTTGACGACGTCGGAGACGTACGGGATGGAGTCGCGCAACACCTGGATGGCGCCCCTGGCGACATTGCCGGCCTTTCCGCCGCCCGTGCGGTAGCGGCGGGCCCGGACGGGCGCGCCCTTGGGCGGTACGGCCCCGTACTGGCGCAGAGTGCCGTCGGGTTCGCGTACGGACGGGCCGAAGGCGATCTCGCCGGTGGTCGCGTCCAGGGTGATGTGCCGGTCGGTGGGACCCGATGCGGCGAAGTGGCCGACGGTCTCCCAGTCGACCCAGCCGTCGCGCTCGGCGATCTGCAGGAGCAGCGGCTGCGCGTCGCCGACGACGGGGCTGTTGGCCAGCCGCAGCCGATGTCCCGGCAGCCCGGTGGACTCCCCCAGCGATTCGTCCCGCACCGTCTCGGCGTGCACGACGCCGGTGGTGCCGCCGATGCTGAACGCCTCGGCGGAGCGAATGGTGGGCGAGGTGGTGTAGAACGGCCGGCCCTGGTCCGGCTCGGTGACCCGGCAGCGCAGCCAGCCCGCCTCGCGCCGTCCGGTGCGGGAGAGCGCGTGGCCGCCGGGGACGTGCAGCACGACCTCGCCGGGGCGGTTGAGTCCGCCGGTGGTGTCCCGGTCGACGTCGCAGGCGGCCCAGCCGTCGGCGGTCCACGCCTCCCAGGCGAGCGGCGGCTGCCTCGGGTCGACGCCGACACCGTCCACCTGGCTGTCGAGCTCCAGGACGACGACGCACTCCGGTACGGCGGCGCTGAGCCCGAACAGCATGAGGTCACCGGGGCGCGGGGCCTCCGTGAAGCAGTGCACGTCCGTGGACTCGGCGAGGTCCGATGTGCGGTCGGTCGCTTCCTGTCCGGAGGGCTGGACCACGAGATACGACAACTCGCATGGCACCACGGTGAGTTCACGCTCGGTGGCGAAGACCACCGCGTCCTCGGTCTGGGTACGGACCGTGGCGACCTCGGTGCCCGTCGCCAGTACGACGGGCTGCTGTTGCGGCGCCGACAGCCAGAAGGTGACGTCGGCGCGCGCGGCGGAGGGCGGGAAGAGGGTGATCCCGATGAGGTCCAGGAACGCCAGGTGGTTCTTCTCGGGCACCCGGTTGAGCCGGTACACGATCTGGTCGGCCATGTGGGCGACCGTCTCGACGAGGGTCACGCCCGGATCGGAGACGTTGTGGTCGGTCCACTCGGGGGCGCGCTGCTGTATGTAGCGCTTGGCGTCGTCGACGAACTGCTGGAAGCGCCGGTCGTCGAGGTTGGGAGAGGGCAGGGCCATCAGCGGTCGCTTCCAAGGTGCTCGTCGGACGTGCCGGACCCCTCGGGCCCGTCGTGGGAGGGGATCACGTAGAACGGGAAAACCAGACTGCGCGGGTTGTTGGTGCCCGTGATCGAGTAACGGACGTCGATGAAGAGCACGCCCTGTTCCGATCCTGCGGTCACCGCGACATCGTCCACCTCGATGCGCGGCTCCCAGCGGTCGAGGCAGCTGTGCACCTCGTGCTGGATGCGGCCCGCGGTGGCCTCGTTGACGGGGGCGAAGACCATGTCGTGGATGGCGCAGCCGAATTCGGGGCGCATCGGCCGCTCACCAGGCGCGGTGGACAGGACGAGCCGGATGGCCTCCTCGACCTCGCGTTCCCCGCTGACCAGGGCGATTCCGCCGGTGGGGCTGATACGCATGGGGAACGCCCAGCCGGAGCCGACGAACTGTTCTGCCATCAGACTCCTCCTACTGTCAGCACCGGCTTGAAGTTGGAGGTCAGGATGCCGCTGGATTTGATCGTGGCCGCTTCCAGACCGATATTGATGCCCGCGGAGATCTGGAGCGAGACACCGGCGCTGATGTTCATCGGTCCGCCGCTGCGGATCGTCAGGGAGCCCACCGCGTTCAGCGAGAGGTTGCCGCCCGCGTTGATGGCCACGGCGCCGGTGCCTCTGATGGAGACCTTTCCCTTGCTGTCCACGACGATCTCGGTCTTGGTCCGGTCCAGGTTGATGGTGAGCCTGTTGTCTCCGGTGGAGAGCCGCACCCCGCGCTTGAGGCCGACGCTCTGGTCGAGCAGGTCGACACGGTTGTTGCTGCGGTCGGACAGGGTGCGCCGGGTGACGTTGCCGCGCGTCGCGTCGTACACCGGCACGTCGACCGGGTCCGGCTTGTCGACGCCGTTGTAGAGGCCGCCGATGACGTACGGGTGGTCCAAGGCGCCGCGGTCGAAGGCCACCAGCACCTCGTCGTCCACGTCCGGGGAGATCATGCTGCCGCCCTTGACCCCGCCGAGTTGGACGGTACGGGTCCAGTCGCTGACGTACATGTCGTCCAGCCACGGGAACTTCAGCTTGACCCTGCCCTGACGCAACGGGTCCTTGATGTCGGTGACCAGGGCGTTGGCGACGCTCGGCAGCCTGGCCGGACTCCCCGCGCCGCCTCCGGAGGCGAGCCCGTACAGCGAACGCCACTGCCGCCCGCTGACGTTCAGGAACGTCTGGTAGTGCTCCTGGTCGCCGAAGGTGTGGCGGGCGGCCGTGACCGTGTACTTGCCCTGGAACGGCTTGCCCACGTCCTTGAGGGTGACGGCCAGGCCGGGACGCAGTTCGGTGTTGCCGCGCGCCGTGATCTCCACCTCGGCGAAGGAGGAGGTCACATCGCCCGCCAGGGCGTCGGCCGCGTGCTTGACCTCGTCCAGCTTGTCGTAGGGCGTGTCGGTGTGGACGAGTTCGGCCTTGCCGAACGACTTGGACACCTCGGCCGGCGTCGTACCGATGGCGAAGCCCGAGTTGTCCAGGGCGGCTGACTTGGAGACGAGGGGCTGCTTGGTGGTGACGTTCCAGCCACGCGCCTCGACAGCGGTCACCTGGTCGGCCGAGGTGACCGCCGCGCGACAGCGCAGGATGTCCTCGCCGCCCTTCAGAAGAAGGGCGCTCTTGTCGCTCGGCATGCTCTCGGGGGGAGCCATGGCCGCGTGTTGCCGCTTGACGAACTGGAACTTGCCCAACGAGTTGATGGACATCACCATCTCGTTCTCGTCCGCGAGCCGCTGGACGAAGTCCCAGTCGGTGACGTTGGCCTGGCTGATGAACTCGTACTGGCCCTTGGTCCGTTGGGTCTTGCCCATCGGAATGCCGTTCTTGCGTGCCAGTTCGACGGCGATCTCGGTGGCGGTCTTGTTCTTGTACGCCGCGACCCTGAGCTGCCGGAGCATGCGGTGGCCCTTGTCGTAGCCGCGGATGACGGTGAACGTACCGGTGCGGTCGTAGTCGGTCTCCAGCGCGGTGACCTCGCCGGTGATCAGCGGGGTGCCCTTGCCGTCCGAGAGGGGCGAGATGACCACGGGCACGCCGATCTCGACATTCAGCTTGGAGAGGACGTCCTTCTTGTCGTCACGGAAGCTGAGCTGGAACGCGCCGGGGACCCCCGCGCCGAAGTCGACCCAGCCCTCCACCAGTTTCTTGTCCTCCGGGGACGTGAGCTTCTTGCCGGCGATCTTCACCGACAGGATGTTGGAGAAACCGATGTCGGACATCAGGCGCCGACCTCTTCAGCGGCGGGAAGCATCAGTTCGACACCGGGTGTCAGCACCTTCGGGTCGTCGATGTCGTTGGCCTCGGCGATCGTGCGCCACTCGGTGGCGTCCCCGTACTCGCGCCAGGCGAGGAGCTGGAGCGAGTCGCCCGCCACGACCCGGTGCACCCGGCGGGTGGTGAGCGCGCCGGAGGTGGGGTTCTGACCGGGAGTGCTGCTCGGGATCTCGTGCAGATTCACCTGGCAGGCGGCGCGGATCGGCATCCCATTGGTGTTGAAGAGGGTGTACTGGGCTTCCACGGAGCTGACGTAGGCGTTGAAGCGGGCGGTGGAGAAGGCGCCCCACTCGAAGATCACCCACGGCGTCGACGGCTGTTTGGCCGCGATGCTGGCGCTGGTCGTCTCGCAGCAGGAGAACAGCGCTTCGACCTTCTTGCGCACATCGCTGCTGTCCGGGTTGTCGGAACGGTCGAGGAAGATCTCCACCGTCATCTCCCGAGGCTCGGGACCCATGAACTCCGGTACCGCGCCGTCCCGCACCGCGGCGGTGGGCGTGGTCTTCCACTGGGCCCTGCGGGTCAGCGACAACTGGGACGGGTTGAAGTCGAAATTGAACGTCTTCATCAGTGCGCCCGGACGGGTGCTGCTGCCGATCGGCGGCTGATGGATGGCGAGCGTCGCCCGTACCAGGCTGTCGCCGATGCCGAAGCTGGAGAGGTTCATCGGCTACGCCTCCCCCGCGTCCGTGAACCCGTGATGCGCGATCTCCAGGACCTCGGTGGCCACGGCGGGGCTCGCCGGATCGAAGGAAGGACCGCGCCAGCTCACCGGGAGTACGTCGATCAGCCCCCACTGGGCGACCATCGAACCGTCGGCGCGCAGCGCCGCGATCTGCCCGGTGGGCCGGGTCACGCCCGTGGTGACGGAGGAGATCCACTCCGCGACCTTCGCGGTTTCCTCGGTGAGGGGGCGGGTCAGCGTGATGTTGGAGAAGGTGACACGGGACGGCAGCTGCCAGACGAATCCGTTGTTGCCGCCCTCCTGCCGCTGCTCGATCTCGACCTGGGAGGAGAGCCCTTCGCAACCGTTGAAGTTGCCCAGGCTCTCACCGTCGATCGTGAGGTTGAAGAAGATGGTGGAGCCTGCGTCGAGTTCCGTGGGCATCGGGTGGGGCCTTCCTGCGGTTCCACATGCGTGGGGTCGGGGTCCGGCGGGGTCGGTCTTGCGGAGGTCGTGGGCTTACGGGTGCACGGTTCACGGGCCGGATCGTGTGCCTCGGCTCGGCTCCCGCGGGGCCGGTCAATGGCGTGGGTCGCGCAGCTTGCCGATCCGCTCGCGGTCGAGCCGTAGTTCGGTGCGCAACAACCGGGTCATCGGCCCGATCAGCCGGTGGACCAGCTCGGCCATCTGGTCCTCCTCCAAGTCACGCGGTTTGAACTGACTGGTCACGGAGGGCACGGGCCGCTCCGGAGAACTCCCGCCGCCACTGCTGCTCCGTTGCACCGCGACGGACGGGGCGCGGCTCGGCGCGGATACCCGCACGGGCGCGGGTGCGGGTGCCCGGGGTGGCGGCGGAGGCGGCGGTGGGGGCGGTGGGGGCGGAGAGGGCCGCGCGTCCAGGTTCGCGGACGACCTCTGGACAGGGAGCGCGGCGGCCGGAGCGGGCCGCGCGGGCACGAGGGACACGACAGGGCTCCGGTCAGGTCCGGCCACGGAGGTGGCGGGAGCATCCGTCACCGAGGTACGGGCGATCCCGCCCGGAATGGGCGGCGCCGACGCGGACATGGATGCGGAGCGCTGAACGACGGGGAATGCCTCGGCCACACCATGGAACTGGTGTCCCGCGTTGCCGGGTTGCACAGGCGCGGACGCTGTGGCGGGAGCCACCACGGGGTGGGCGGAGTGGGCGGCTGTCCGCGAAAGCGGACGGAGGGCGGCAGGCGGCGGCGTCGACGACGATGCGGAACGCTGTACGGCGAGCCGGGGAGCTCCAGCGGTGCCGATGCCCGTGACCGCGGGTGCACCGGCGTTGCCCGTGGCCGCACTTGCCTCGGCGACGGCCCTGACGCGGTGCGGACGCACGGCGTTCGGGGCGGTCCTCGGGTCGCTCGTCGGCGACGGCGTGAACCCGGCGGCCGTGACCGGCCGTGACGAACCCACCAGCGGGGCGACCCGCGTCGGCATCGGCCTCGACACCGAAGGCGCGTCGGCCGACGCCAGGGGCACGGCTGAGGTCGCGGACACAGCGGGCGACCGCACCACGGACGGCAGGGCGGTCGTCGGAGCGACAGGGGTGCGGGAGGCCGGCACGGATGTGGTGCCCGAGGCAGAGGCGGAGGGAGAAGCGGAGGCGGGGACGGGGGCCTGGGCCGAGGGCCGGGGCCGTGCCGAGGCCGGGGCGAGGGACGACCGCCGCGCGGGCGACGCGCCGTCCGGACGGCCGGATCCCGCCCCGTCGTTCACGGCGGGCAGCACCGGCTTCCCCACCGCAGAAATGGGCTTGGAACCGGGCGCGGGACCGGCGCCGACCACGGGCACCGACCGTGTGGAACCCACCGGCGAGGTGGGCGGTGCTGCCCGCTGGACGAGCGGCTGGGCGGCCGACCGAGCGGCTCCGTGGCCGCCCGTGACCACGGGGTGTGTCGAACTCGCCGACGGAGTGGTCCTGTTGGCGCCGCCGCCACCGGAACCCGCCGGCGGTCGAACGGAAACACCGGACACCTGCGCGCCACCGGTGGCCGCCGGGGCGACGGCTGCGGGACCGGAGCCGCGAACCACCGCCGGACGCGTGGGGAGCGAGAGATCACCGGTACGGGCACCGGCTGCCGGTGCGGCGAGCCGCTGCACCGGGATCGGACCGCTGGTCTTCCCGGTGGGATCGGCCACCACCGCGGAGTCCGCACGCGTCGGTACGACGGGCTGTCCAGCGGCGGTGCCGGACCCCGGCACCGCGCCGCTCGCAGCCGTACCGGAGCCGGAAGAGCGGGAAGTCTCGGGCGACTTGGTGGAGTGGGAGGAGTTCGAGGCACCAATCCCGGAGACCGAACCAGCCCCGGAGACCGAACCAGCCCCCGCACCCGTCGGCCGACTCCCACCCGACGACGCACCGTCAGACGCGTCGCGCCGCTGTACGGGCAGCGCCGGTGCGGGAGGAGTGGCGGGCACGACGGGTGTGGCAGGCGTCGCGGGCCGCGAGGACGGCCGTACGGACGGTGGCACCGGGGCGCCCACAGGCCCGCCGAGCGTCGGTGAACGCTGTGCGGGGGGTGTGCCGCCGGAAGCCGGGGCGCCGGTCGGCCGACGCGCCGCCGGGGAAGCCGGCGGGTTCGCCGCCCGACCGCCGACAGGCCCACGAAGCGGAGCGCCCAGCTTCGGCCGGACGGCCGGACGAGGTGCGGGCGCACCGGCGCCCGACGTACCTGCTCCCGACGCGACGGCCGGGCGCGTAACAGCTCCTGGCCCGGCCGCCGGTGTCCTCTGTACAGGCGGCGTTCCGCCGTTACCGCCACTGCTGGACGCACGCGCCGGCCCCGACGCCGCTTCGCCCCCGGAACCGCCCGGAGGCGGGACGGCGAGCGTTGCGGGCCCTTGCGGGGCCGGCCGCACGACGGACCCTGCGATGCCACGACGCCCCCGCACCGGTGAAGTCCGCGAGGTGTCCGGCGCCGGTGACGCGGGCGGAACCGCCGGTCCCGGCAACGGAGGCCCGAGCAGCGGGCGCCGGGGTGGCGTGGCGCTCGCCGGTTCGGCCGCCCGACCGGGAGCATTCGCCTGACGTCGTTGTACGGGAAGTGCGGAGGTGTGGGCGGGGGGTGTCCGGTCCGCCGGCGGCGCCGCCTTGGGCGCCCGCGTCGGGCCGGGCCGCCGGGGGCCGGACCCCGGCGGTTCGATCCGCGCCGACCCGCCGCGCGTGCCGTCCTCGTCACCCTCGGAGCGCTGGACGCGAACGGCGGCAGCCGGAGTCACAGCATGAGTCACAGCAGGAGTCGGGGCCGGAACAGGAGCCGGAGAAGACGCAGCGGAAGACGAAGACGCAGGCGTCGACATCCGCGCGAGCGTCGTCGCCGATGTCCGCGCGGCTGCGCCCGAAGCCGCCGGGGCGGGCGTCGTCGCCCTGCTCGGCGCCACCGCGGGCAGCACCCTGCGCCGCACCGTGCTCAGGGCGGAGGCCCGTGTCAGCGCCCCAGGCGCGTACGGCCCCGGCCGGGGCCGTACGGGGGCGACCCGCGGACCCACGGCACGCTGGACCGAAGGCCCCTGGCCCCGGCCGCCCGCGTCGCCGCCCCCTCCGTCACCGTCACTGTCGTCGACGACAATGACCGGCAGGGAGAGCCTGGCGGCGCCGAGGCCGCCCGCCGCAGGGGCCACGGCGGGAGACAGCGAGTCCTTGAAGAGACCGGTCGGAGCACCGTCCAGGACGGCATGTGAGAGCGTCCCGGAGAATGAGTGGTTCTGCCAGGCGGTCAGCGAACCGCCGAAGTCCGGGGACGCGATGGTCTGCCGCGCGGGCGCCAGCGTCACACGCTGGATCGGCGGCAGAGAGGCCCAGCCTCGTCCCCCACCGGAAGCAGCGGCACCAACACCCTTGCCCGCACCGGCGGATGCCTCAGGGGCGGGGTCCGGAACCGTACCGTCCCCGCCCCCGGCCACACTCCGCTCCCGGTCCCGGCCGTGGCTCCGGCCCTTGAGCCGGTCGAATATGCCCATCAGCGCTCCGTTGCCGCACGCGTCACCAACGTGGCGATCTGCTCGGCATATCGCCGCCGCTCACGGTGTTCGAGGTCCAGAATGTCGTCCAGATTCCAGTGGAAGTGGTAGGCGATGTACGCGATCTCCTCATGGATCCGGTCGGTCGCGTACGTCACGATTCCCCCAGGCGGCTCCCGCCGAGTTCGACCTCGAACGGCTGCTCGCAGTGCGGGCAGGACACTCCGGCCCTGGTGTGGCCCTCGGCGTTGACCTGACGGTAGAAGTCCTGCAGGAAGGCGAGGTCGGAGGCGAACATGTTCTCCACCACACCGTCGTGAATGTGTGCCACGGTGCCCAACTGGGTGATGACCCGGCCGAGCAGCACCACCGAGAGGTACGCGGGGTTCTCCTGCACCCGCATGTCCCGCAGCGGGATCAGCTCGTCCCGTGCGGTCGCCAGCCGCATCACGCCCTCGCGATGCACGGTTCCCATGTCGTCCACGTACCCGCGCGGCAGCTCGAACGCGAACTCGGTCCGCAACTGCTGCCGTACGGGATGTGCTTCCGCCGGTGCGACGGCCGGGGCCGCCACGTCCGCGAGAGCGGAGGTGGCGGCAGCGGCGTCGGTGGCGGGCCTGGCG
Source organism: Streptomyces sp. L-9-10 (assembly GCF_004151105.1). Taxonomy (GTDB): domain Bacteria; phylum Actinomycetota; class Actinomycetes; order Streptomycetales; family Streptomycetaceae; genus Streptomyces. The sequence continues at coordinate 50,703 of NZ_PHRF01000134.1, read as the reverse complement.
GGTCCGCGGCGCATTACTCGGTGACCAGCTCTTCGTAGACGATCGTGACGGTCTCGGTCATCACGGATGCCTCGCCCGCCGTCGCCGCCGCGCCCATCACCTTGGTGCACCAGGCGTTGCGCAGGTGCTGCCGCCTGACCGGGTTGTACTGGTAGTCCATGTAGATGATGCTCGCGTTCTTACGGGCCGAGCCCATGTCGCCGCGCAGCGAGGCGTTGATCCACTCGGTGAAGGCGGCGGACTGCTCCATACCGCGCGTCACGGTGGTCTCACCGGCCTTCTGCACGCCGGGCATCTTCTTGGTGATCGGATGGCCGTTCGCCGAGACCTGCTGGTACTCGATGACGTCCTGCTCCATGCCCACCTCGCCCACGGCGTGGAGGTACTCGACCATGACTCCGTCGATCTGGAGGCCGAAGTTATGGGTAGTGAGGGCGTCACCCTGGGAGAGAGTCATGAAAGCCGTTCCTTCCGTTGATGCGGGGACCTGTGGCTGTACGCGCGGTCAAGCGGGGGTCGGAGGTGTGTGACGGTCTACTCCTCCAGCTCGCCGCTACCGCCGGAGAACTGCGCCAGCCGGAAGATCACGAACTCGGCGGGCTTGACCGGCGAGACACCGATCTGGCAAACGACCCGTCCCAGGTCCACCGACTCGATCGGGTTGGTCTCGGCGTCACACTTCACGTAGTAGGCGTCCTCCGGCGTGGCGCCGAACAGCGCGCCACTGCGCCACTCCGTCACCAGGAACGCGGAGATGTTCCGGCGGATCCGGGCCCATAGCGCCTGGTCGTTGGGCTCGAACACCACCCACTGCGTGCCGTTGAGGATCGACTCCTCCAGGTAGTTGAAGTACCTGCGGACGTTGAGGTAGCGCCAGGCCGGGTCGGAGGAGAGGGTGCGCGCGCCCCAGACGCGGATGCCGCGGCCGGGGAAGGTGCGGATGCAGTTGACGCCGATCGGGTTGAGCAGGTCCTGCTCGCCGCGGGTGATCTGCATCTCCAGGTCGACAGCGCCGCGTACGACCTCGTTGGCGGGAGCCTTGTGCACGCCGCGCTCGGAGTCGTTGCGTGCCCAGATGCCGGCGATGTGGCCGCTCGGCGGGATCAGCCGGGTCTGGCCGCCGGCCGGGTCGAAGACCTTGATCCACGGGTAGTAGAGCGCGGCGTACTTGGAGTCGTAGTTGGACGTCTCCTGGCGCCAGACCCGGACCTGACGGGCGTTGAGGCCGGGCGGCGGGTCGATGATCGCCAGTCGGTCGCCCATCAGTTCGCAGTGGGCGATCAGACCGAGCTGGACGGCCTTCACGGCCTCCAGGTCGATCGCGCCGCGCTGGTAGGCGGCCATCAGGTCGGGGACGGCGACCATCGAGATCTCGTCCACCGCTTCGAGACCGCCGAAGCCGGTACGGTCCGAGGAGTCGCCCAGGTACTCGGCGATGCCGACCGACTCGCCCTCCACCGCGTCCGGCACCGCGGGGGTCTGCGCGGTGGCGACGGGGACCGGGAGTGCGACCGTCTGGTTGTCGGGGCGGGCGAGCTGCGAGGCCGCGACCGCTTCCTGCACGGAGATCAGCTTGGAGCGTTCCTTGACCTGCGTGACCACATAGTTGCGGGCGTTCTTCTTCGCCGAGACATCGAAGGTCTCGACGGGCTTCGTGCCGTCCTTGACGACCAGCCGGAAGCGCTCGGCGGGACCCTCGCCCTCGGCGTCCGTGACCTCGACGCTGAGCGTGCCGCTCTCGCCGGGCGCGACGGCCGACACCTTGAACGTACCGAGGGCCTGGGGCTCCCCGGCCGTCAGTTCGGCGGGCGCCGCGGCACCGCCGGCGACGGCCGACCGGCCGCGCTGTCCGTTGACCGGGTCGGTGCCCTCGCCCGGCGCGCCCGTGACTCCGCCGGGCGCCCCGCCCACACGGACCACGTAGGCGGCGGAGCCACCGTTGTTGAAGAAGCCGTACACCGAGTGGGCCAGGAAGTAGCCGTCGGTGAACTCACCGAAGGAGGCGACGTACTGGGTCCAGTTGGTGACCAGCGTCGGCTCGTTCAGAGGACCGCCGGGCGCCAGCCCGACGAATGCGGCCACCGAGGTACCGACCCCCTCGATCGGACGAGAGCCGCTGGCCACCTCTTCCACGTACACGCCCGGCGACAGGTAAGACGGCATGCTCTGCTCTCCTCGGGGTACCAATATCAGGACCAGACTTAACCTTCGCCGCCCCTGCGCGACCGGGTAAATGTCCTTCAGTGCCTTGTCAAGGGCATTGCGCATGCCCTCATGGGCAATGGGAGGAAGGCTGCGCGGCGGGTCCCGCCACCAGGGGCTCGCAGTGGGGAGGTACCGGGGGCGCACCGCGGGGTTCGGCAACGGTGGGAGCCCGCCTCCCCGGCCCGGGATTCACGCGGAGGGGTTTGAGGGCAACGAGCGCCACCTTTCGGGCAGCGAGGCTACCCGGTGGCCCCTTACGTCGCCTCTCCGGTGGGAAGTAGCGTCGATCGGGTGACCACCTGGACATCTCTGGAGCCCGCCTCGACCACGGTCGACCCGGGCAGCAGCACCACCGTACGACTGCGTCTGCGCAACACCGGCGACGTCGTTGATGAGTACCGCTTCGAGGCGGTCGGCGACGTCGCTCCGTACGTCACGGTGGAACCCCCGTCCATCAGGCTCTTTCCGGGAACCACCGGAATCGTGGAGCTGAACTTCGCCCCGCCCCGTACTCCGGACGCGACCGCGGGTCCGCATCCGTACGGTGTGCGCATCCTGCCCACAGAGCACCCTGAGGCCACCACGGTCGCCGAGGGGAACGTCACGTTCACCACGTTCATGGAAGTGCGGGCCGAGCTGGTCCCGGAGACCGTCAAGGGACGCTTCAGGGGCCGGCCCAAGCTGGCCGTCGACAACCTCGGCAACACCCTGCTCACGGCGTCGATCGGCGGCGACGACAAGAGCAGCGACGACCTTTCGTACGAGATCGTCCCGTCCAACGTCCAGATCGAACCCGGCCGCGCCGCCTTCGTCGACGCGACTCTCAAGCCCCGGCAGATCACCTGGATCGGGCAGAAGCAGGAGCGGCCGTACGAACTGTCGTTGCGGCGCTCGGGGTTCAAACCCGTGGCGGTGAGCGGGACGTACGTACAGCGCAGCCTGCTGCCGCTCTGGATGATGACCACACTGAGTCTGCTGCTCGCGCTCACCATCACCGGCCTCGTGCTCTGGTTCGCCTACAAGGCGCCGGTCCGCACCATCGCGCAGGAGAAGCTCCAGAAGGCCGCGGCCACCGCGCTGCCGGAGGAGCCGGAGCAGCCGAAGGACGAGCCCTCCAAGGACGCCGCGCCCGCCGATGAGCCCAAGGACGACGGTGGCGGCGGCGGGGAGGAGAAGAAGGAAGAGGTTGAGCGGGGTCCGCTGCCCATCACGTCGGAGGACCCGCCGAACCTCTTCGTGCAGTTCGCACAGGTGCGGCTGGTCGAGGGAGCGGGCGACTGCAAGCTGACCGCCACGCACGCGGTGGGCAAGCTGGACCCTGCGACCGCGGAGGCGCTGAAGTGCTTCCAGCAGTCGCACAAGGCGGCGAACGGCGACTTGAGCCGGCTGACGGAGAACGACGGGCTCGGGAACCTCGGCCGTTCCACGATGACCGCGCTCCTGGCAGCGCACTTCGCCGGCATGAAGTCGCTGGACCTGAAGGATGACGAGCCCAGCCCGGAGGTGCCGTGGGTACGGAACGTCCTGCTCTGGGGCACTCAGGCCGAGTTCGACGACGGCGACCTGGCCATGACGGCGAAGTACACCAAGATCAACATAGACTATCTCCAGAAGCACATACAGCTCAAGGAGAAGCCGACTCAGCCCCTCAAGAACAGGATCAAGGAGTACCAGGGCCTGTTCGCGGCTGAGCAGACCGGGGTGCTCGACGAGCTGACGCTCAGTAAGACGAAGCTGGGCTGGATCAATGAGCAGGACGCTCCCGGCACGGTGACGGCCGAGGACTGGCTCCCGGCACCGGTGGAGTAGACCGGCTTCGCTCTCAAGCCGCCGCGGTCGCCCTGCGGGCCGTGGCCGCCGGACAGAACGTGTCCGGCGGCCACGGCCCGCAGGGCGACCGGTCTACCAGGTCGCGTCGTCCAGGACCAGTCGGCCCGACTTGCGGTATTCCCGCTGGGCGCCCGCCAGCAGGTCCGCCGTCGACACACCGTCACCCCGGCCCGCCGCCGCGTACGCGGCCGTCACGACCGCGCTGCGGATGGAGCCGCCCGCCAGCTCGAACTCCCGCGCACAGGACGCCGGATCGATGTCGTCGGCGCACGGGACATGGGCCAGGCTGTGCCGCCAGAGCGCCAGGCGCTGTACCTCGTCGGGGAAGGGGAAGTCGACCACGAGGTCCAGCCGGCGCGTGAAGGCGTCGTCGATGTTGGAGCGCAGGTTGGTGGTGAGCAGGGCGATGCCGTCGAACGACTCCAGGCGCTGGAGGAGATAGGCGCTCTCCATGTTCGCGTGGCGGTCGTTGGAGCTGCTGACCTCGGAGCGCTTGCCGAATACGGCGTCCGCCTCGTCGAAGAGCAGCACCGCGTCCGTACGGTCGGCCTCGGTGAAGATCCGCTCCAGGTTCTTCTCCGTCTCGCCGACGTACTTGTCCACGATGGACGGCAGCTGCACGACGTAGAGATCGAGGCCGAGTTCACCCGCGACCACCTCGGCGGAGAGCGTCTTCCCGGTCCCGGAGTCGCCCGCGAACAGCCCCACCACGCCCCGCCCGCGCCCGCCTCCCGCGCTCAGCCTCCAGTCGCCGAGCACCCGGTCGCGGTGCCGGGCGCGCAGGACCAGTTCCCGCAGTTGTGCCAGCGGGCGGTGGGGCAGGACGAGGTCGTTCCAGCCGACGTCGGGCCGGATGTGGCGGGCGTGGCGTTCGAGGCCCGACGCGGACTGCTGCCGGGCCGCGAGCCGCAGATGCGTTGCGGACAGTTCCGTACCGTCGAACGCGGCGAGGTCCAGTGCCGCACGGGACGCGCGGTCGATACCGCCGGGTCCGAGCCGGTAAGCGGCGACGACCGGCGCGAGGTCGAAATCCGGCTCGCCGGGACCGAGCGCCGCCCGCCAGGCGTCGAGGTCACCGGCACGCTGCCGGGGCGCCTCCAGCACGATCGGGTCGCGCCCGCCGTCGTACCACTGCGGGTCGTACGGGCGCGGGTCCGCGAACACCACGGGTACGTCGCTCACGGCGAGCGCCCGGATCAGCTCATCGGGCTTCTCGGGCAGCGGGGTCACCACGATGGCGCGCCCCGTCAGCCGCGCCTCGCGCAGCAGCTCCCGGTAGGGGAGGCGCTCCCCCGCCGTACGTTCCACCGGCGCGTAATCGTCGGGGCGTTGGTCCACCGGGTGTTCGCCCGGTGCGAGGTACAGGGCCGGGATACCGGCCGCGCCCAGGGCGACGGTGGCGCAGGCGAGCCCGTCGCCTGCGCGGTGCTCACGGAGGTAGACCGTGAGTGGGCGCTCCGTCAGCTGCTCGGCCAGTCTCCCCACCACCGGGTCGACGCCGTACGCGGTGCCGATGGCCTCCGCGCCCTCCGCGCCCTCTCCATCCGCCGTGCCCGTCGTGTCCGTTTCCATGGGCCGGTACGGAAGGGGGCGTACGGTCCTGTCCAGCGCCGGGTCCGGGGTGTCGTCGCCCAGCAGATGCGCCACGACCCGGTCGGGAACGCGCAAGGAGCGGCTGAGGAAAGGGCGTTCGGGGTCGTTCACCTCGATCAGGCCCCACGCGAGGAGCCTCGCGGCCGGACGGAACCGGGACCGTCCGGCGGCGGAGTGCACGGGCACCCCGCAGAGGTCGAGGGCGAGCGCGACGGTCGCCCGGCGACGGGTGACGTCGTCATTGAGGTAGCCGTACAGCGACTCGAAGGCGCGGTCCAGGTCGGGCGCCAGCGCGATCAGCAGGATCTGGGTGTCGAGCGGGCCGAGACGCAGCGAGTGGGCGAGCCAGTGGAGGCGATCGTCGTCGGGCTGCTCGAACGTGCCGGAGTCGTCCGGCGTCTCGACCGCTTCGGGCTCGTCAGGACCGCCCGGCCCGTACGCCGTACCCGCGGTTTCCCGCTCGTTCGGCGCTTGCGCGGTGCCCCGCTCCGCGGTCCCGTCCGGCCCGCCGGGCCCGCCCGACGCCTCCGGGACGGCGGGATACGCACCCGCCGCAGGCCCGTACAGCAGGCGCCGCACCGCGTCGTCACTCAGATACAGCCCGCGCATCGGATCGGCGGCTGTCGGGTCGTCGGCGCTGCGCCGCTCGACCAGGAAGGCCACCCGCTCGCGCAGTCCCGCGAGCCGTTCGAGCAACGGCGAGGTGCGGTCGTTCACTTGCGCTGCTCCCGAAGCGTTCCCGTCGTTCCGTGCTGCTTCGCGAAGTCCGCCTTGGCGGTGTTGACGATCTCGGCGTTCTGGTAGCGCGTGGGACTGCCTTCGGGCCTGTCCGTCGCCCGCACCTGGACGCCGAGCCCTTCGGTGACCGGCGGACCGACACTGTACTCGGGGAAAGCGAGGAAGGGCGCGGTGATCACCACGTCGAGCGAGGGTTTGAGTTCCCCACCGAGCGCGGACCAGACGTCCGCGAGCGAGCGCGCCTCGGTGTGCACCCCCGCGACGGTCAGCGGGACGGAGAGCCCCAGTCCGGCGAGAGTGCCGGTCAGGTCCTCCTGCGGGAGGATCTCCTTGGGCAGCAGCGTGTGCAGTACGGCGGAGAGCATCCGGTGTTCGTCCTGCGGACGCTTGGTCCAGGCCGTCACGAGATACGAGAGCCGGAACCAGCGCGGCGGCTGGTGCTGCTTGACGACGAGGCCCTGCTCGTCACGGAGCGACATCTTGCCGCGCTGGCGCCGCTTGGTGTCCTCGCGGATGTCGTAGAGATACGCGTCGATGGTCGGGGCGTTGCGCCGGGCCGCCCAGTCGCGGGTCGGGGCGTCGAAGGTGACCTCGACCTCGGACCCCGCGAAGGCGCCGCGGGTGAGCAGCCCTTTCAGGATGTCGTCCACCTCGTGGATCACGGTCGCGCTGCCCTTCACTTTCGCCGTTCGTCACGGAACCGTTCGCCGTTCGTCACCGAACGGACCGTCACGCAGCGACTCGCTACGCGACGATCTGTCGCGTAACAGCCTGTCACTTCATCCGGCGGAACCGTCCGTGGTCCCGCCGGTCGTCCGGCGCCCTCGGCACAGAGCACCCGGTCGAGTCCATCGTGGTCGTCCTGACGCTCACCTCGCGAGGCACCGGGGGGACGATCAGGGGGCAACCCTGCTGCCCCCGCGTCGCCCTTCGCCTGCCCTCAGGGGCCTTGACCCGGCGCACGGACCATCAGATGTAGCCTTCACGCAAGGCATAGGCCACGGCATGGGAACGGTTGCGGAGCTGCAGACGCGTCGTCAGACCGTGCATGACGTTCTTGACCGTGCGTTCGGAGTACGAAAGTTTGTTTGCGATCTCCCCGGTATCCATCCCCTCGGCCACCAGTCGGAGCACATCGACCTCGCGTGGCGCCAAGCCGGACGCCGCGCCGCCCGACAGGCTGGTCGCGCCGCGCTGCAACGTACCGATCTGGGCTATCAGCCGCCCCAGCAGGTCCGACGGCAGATCCCCGTCGCCCCGAGAGGCCGCGAGGACCGCTTGGAGAAGCCGGTGGCCGGTGGCCTCGCGCCGCCAGACGATCGCGCCGACGCCGTACTCGATCACCTGAAGCAGATCGGCCTCGCGGATCAGAGTCGTGACGAGGACGGCCTTGGTGCCTTCCGCGCGGGTCAGCCGCCTCAGCCGCGACAGCGTGGGTTCGTCGAGCACCTCGGCGAGCAGCAACGCGACCGTGCCCGGCCGACCCGCGCCCGCGTCGACCAACTCGACCTCGGAGTGGCGGCGAAGCTGGCTGACCGCTCCGTCGTGAGAGAGCGGGTCCGACGCAAGGATCTCCACCGGGATTCTGGCCGGGGTTCCGTGAACCATGCCTGTACGTCCTCGCGTCTTGTCTCTTGCCCCAACAGAACACGCCTTTCATGCACTTCCACCCTTTCTCCGCCGACAGGACGACCACAACCGTGGCCCACCACGAGACCGACCACGAGATTGGCGGCAAGTGTTCATGACAGCGATAACAGCGACAACGAGTCAGCCGCCGGCCCGTCGGCCCGTCCCGGCCCCGCCGTCGGCCCTGGTCCCCGCCTCGGCCGGACTCCTGGAACGCGGGGCCGCGCTCGACCTGCTGGCCGCGGAGGCCGACCGGGCGCTGGGCGGATCAGGACGGCTGGTTCTGTTCCGCGCGCCTACCGGTATGGGCCGCAGCGTCCTCCTGGAGGCCGCCGCCGAACTGGGCGTGAAACGCGGCATGCGGGTCCTGCGTGCCCATGCCTCCGCCGAGAACTCCGGCGTCCCGCTCGCTCTCGTACGGCAGCTCCTGGACCCGCCGCCCGGTCTCGGCGGCCTCGACGACGACACCCCTGAGACCCCGCACCACCTCAGCTACCCTTCCCGCCTGTGGCAGTTGCTGTGCGAGCACGCGGCCGAGTCGCCGCTGCTGGTCACCGTGGACGACGCGCACCTCGCCGACCATGCCTCCCGGCGCTGGCTGACCGAGGGTGCCCGACGGCTGACCGGGATGCCGGTCCTGATGGTGGTGACCGAGCGCGGGCAGTACGACATCGCTCCGCCGACACCGGGCCTCGCGCACTCACTGTCCCCCGGCGTGGTGCGGGCGCACGCGGTGACACCACTGAGCCGTTCCGCCGCCGAGGAGCTGGTACGCGGCGCCCTGGGCGCGGACGCCTCCGACGCCTGGGTGGACGGCTGTGTACGGGCGGGCGCCGCCAATCCGCTGCTGCTGCTCGCGCTGCTCGACGATCTGCGGGCGGTCTTCCCGTACGGCGGCCGGGACGGCGCCGCGGCCGGCGGCGGACCGGAACCACGGCTGCCCGAGAACTGTGCCGAGCTGTATCCGGGTGCGTTCGTGGCGGCGGTCTCGTGGTGGCTGGAGAGCGCCGGCCCCGGCAGCACCATGGTGGCGCGCGCGCTCGCGGAGCTGGAGCACTCGGCACCGGCACCGGAGTCTGAGTCTGAGTCGGACGGCGCCGGGAAGAGGGAGGAACAGGCGGAAAGGGAGGCAGAGTTCGGGTCCCCCGCCCCTCCCCGATTACCCCGCCCCCGGCCGGGGCGGCCCGCGGGGCACGACGAAGCCGGGCCGGACCACGGTCACGGCCACGGCCAGGGCGAGGACTTCGGCTGTTTCCTCTCCGAGCTGACGCGGGCCGACCCCGACCGCGTCGGCGGCTGGATCACCGCGATGATCCGGCTCGGGCTGCTGCGCCGCGCCCCCGACACCGGCGTCCCGCGCTTCGCGCACCCCCTGCTGCGCGGGGCCGTCCTTGACGGCTGGCCACGCTCACAACGGCAGGCCCTGCACCTGCGCGCGGCCGAACTGCGCCAGCGGCGGGGCGACAGGGCCGAAGCGGTGGCCGATCATCTGCTGCGTACCACGCCCGGTGATACGGCCGGGGGTTCGGTGTCCGTCGGCAGGACGCTCCTCGACGCGGCGGCCGAAGCGTCCAGGGCCGGCCGGACCGGCGCCGCCGCGCGGTATCTGCGCCGGGCGCTGGACGAACCGATGCCGCGTGAGCACCGGGCGACGGTACTCAGCGCACTCGGCGAACTGGAGTTCACCACCCTGCGGACCGGCGGGACACCCCGGCTGGCCGAGGCGCTGCGCCTCCAGGAAGAGCCCCGGGACCGGGTGCTGGCCGCGGTCACCCTGAGCAGCGCCCTGACCAGTGGGGGAAATCCGCACGCCGCGCTCGATGTCCTGCGCGATCTGGGTGAGTTGGACGGGGAGCCCGTCCTCGCCCGTACGGTCCAGGCGGCGTTGGCGTTCTTCTCCAACCACGATCCGGAGATCCGGCGGGCCGCCTACATCGCGCTGCGCGAGCGCGCCGAGCGCACTCCGGAATGGATCAGTCCGGCCCTGTGCGCCCTGCTGATCCGTTACGAGTCGGCGGCCGGGCTGCTGTCCGCCGGATCTGCCGTACGGCAGATCCGGCAGCTGCTGACGGCCCCCGAGGATCCGCTGCTGGTGCCGTATCTGCTGGGTACGGCGGCCGCCGTGGCGCAGTGGGCCGACGCGCCGGACTACGCCGAGCGACTCATCAGGACCGGGCTGACCGAGCACCGGCTGTCGCCACTGCATCCCGTCCACCAGACGCTGCTCAACGCGCGGGTGGACACCGCCGCCGCACGCGGACATTACCGGCGGGTGCTGGAGGAGACCGCCGGCACGTCAGGGGCTCGGGGCGACGCGCCCCCTACCGGTGCGAGCAACTTCCTGGCCCAGCGCGTCATCGCGCTCGTCGAGCGCGGCCGTCCCGCCGAGGCCGAGCGGCTCATCGCAGGCATCAAGGTCGATGACGCGCACGACATTTCCGAACTGAACCGGTTCCTCTACGCACGTGGTCGGCTGCGCGCGTCCGCCGGCGACCCGGCGGGCGCCCTGGACGACTTCCGGGAGTGCGGCAGGCTCCAGCTCAGCCGTGACGCGGAGAGCCCCATCGTCACACCGTGGCGCTCGGCCGCCGCCGAATGCCACCTCCTCCTAGGAGAACCACGGGAGGCTCTCGCGCTCGCCGAGGAGGAGAGCCGGTACGCCGCCGTATGGGACACGCCCCGGGTCCGGGGCCGCGCGCTGCGCGTCCTGGGCGCGGCCACCGGCGGCCGACGGGGTCTCGAACTCACCGGCGAGGCCGTCGGCATCCTGCGCGGCGCCGCGCTCGACATCGAGCTGATCCCCGCGCTCATCACCCACGGCCTCCAGCTCACGGCGGGCGGGCAGCCTCGCCGTGCCCGCCCCCTGCTCAGGGAGGCCGCGACAACGGCCGAACGGCTGGGCGCGGTACGGCTGTCGGGCGACGCGGAACTGGCCCTGCGCGCCAGTGGCGCCCGCCGCAGGAACACCGCCCTCACGGGCCGGAGTTCACTGACCACGAGCGAACGCCGCATCGCCGCGCTGGCCGCCGACGGCCGGACGAACGCCGAGATCTCCGAACTGCTGCACCTGGCACGGCGTACCGTGGAAACCCATCTGACCAGCACCTACCGGAAACTCGGCATACGACGGCGGGGGGATCTCCCGGCCGCGCTGAACGACGTTACGAAAAAGCTGACTTGACGCACCCAGGGCCGACCGCCCTACCCGTCGAGCCAGGCATGAGGTGTCGGTAGATCTTGTCGCAGGCAAGGCTGGGGGCCTTATACGGCAGCTGGATGGGAGGTAGAGAACGCACCTGTTCAGCGAGGGGTTCGCGGAGCGCCTGACCGGGCGAGGGCCACTGCGTCGTTCGGGCAGAGGAGAGCACCCAACAGGGCCTGTAAGAATGCCCGTTCGGATTTGACCCCGCGCCTTTGGGGCTCCGGCAGTCGTGCGACGCCGGCGCTGGAGACGGGGAGCAGGTCTCAACGCCTCAAGTCCCAGTGGCTGCACGGTCCCCGGCGCCTTCCCGCGGCCGGGCCCGCGCTTCTTCTGTTCGACGCCGTGGTCCCCGGCCCTGTCCCATGCGTGCGCGGAGCGATTCCTTCTGCGTGGAGAACACCGACTCTGCCTGGATACGCCACCACCGGCGCGGAGACCAGGTATGGCGGGGCAGGGCATGGGTCCGAAAGGACACACTTCCCGCCCTCGGGGGGACGCGGTCGTGACTGCTGCCGGGGTCGTCGTCCTCGCGACGAAGGTCTCCCGGCGGGCTGCGCTGAGTGAGGATGAGCGCCTCGGTGCCCTCGGCCGACTGCTGACCGACACGGAGATACCGATGCGGCTGCGTGTCGCGGGAGTCATCGTGCTCCTCCAGCACAACCCGTGAGTCGCATCGTCCGGCTCAGCGTCGACGACGTGATCAGCGATGGCGACACCGTGCTTCTACGACTTGGGAAGCCGGCCTCACCCATTCCCGCGCCGGTCGCTGCCCTGCTGCTGGAGTACATCGACAACCGCGACAATCCGTGGGGCGCGGCCCCGGACTCGTGGACGGCAGCACGTCAACGGTGATCCCGGTGAATCCGGCCTCGTCCAGGACCTTCACCCAGACGTGTTCCTGGAGCACCCAACGGCGCATCGTGGTCGTTTCACCCCTCCGGAGTTTTCGCCGGGACGTCGGCGGCCACGACGTCCGGTTGGGCGGGGGCGCCGTTGAGGTAAGGCGCCAGGGTGGAGAACACCAGCCGCCCGTCCGGCTTGAGGGCGGAGGCCGCCGCCAGCAGACGCTCGCGCGGGCCGGTGAAGTCGAGCGCGCAAACACTCCGACCGGGTGCCGGCCACCTACCACCGCACCCATGGAGTCCGGTACTTCCACGGCTCTACTCGGTCACCGACGACATGTTGTGGGGCGTCAACCGCCGCAAGAAAGGTGCCACGAACACCCTGGCCGCGCTCAAGTCGATCCGCGACGCCCGGCCCGACGGCGCCCCCATCTACGTGATCCTGGACAACCTGTCCGCCCACAAAGGCACCGACATCCGCCGCTGGGCTACAAAGCACAAGGTCGAGCTGTGCTTCAGCCCGACCTACGCCTCTTGGGCCAACCCCATCGAGGCCCACTTCGGACCGCTGAGGCAGTTCACCATCGCCAACTCCAACCACACCGTGCAGACATGAGCCCTGCACGCCTATCTACGCTGGCGCAACGCCAACGCCAACGCCCGCCACCGCGACGTCCTGGCCGCCGAACGCAAGGAACGCGCCCGCATCCGAAGCCAGAAGGGCACCCGTTGGGGCGCACGCCCCCTCGACACCGCAGCCTGACCAACCGCGAACTTGCACAGCCACAGCGCATCATCGGTCCGCTCGTGGCCAAGCGCGGACGACCGAAGCGTTGTGAAGGTGATCTCGGCTGGGCAGACCCGGAGCCCCGAACGGGGCCGGTTCAGGAGAAGGACGGCGCCAGAGGAGAACGACTCAGGAGGCGGACGACTCGATCTCCCCCGCGAAGACGATGACCTGGTCGATGAGGCTCCGCCGCAGATGGACGACGTCCGTTCCCGCCAGGCGGGGGCCTCCATCCGGCGTCATGAAGACCCACTGGTACCGGGCCCACTCGTCCGGCATGTCCACCGCCGAACAGCGCACCATCGTGCCGGTCCCCGCGGGGTGGCGCCGGATGTCCAGCACGAACCGCTCGACCGCCTCGATCCCCTCACTGCGGCCCAACGGTCCCCAGAAGACCACGTCCGAGGTTAGGGCCTGGGAGAGCAGCGCAGTCACATAGCTGTCGTCCGAGGCGTTGAACGCGGAGATGAACGTGTCAATCGCGGATCGCGCGGTCTCTTCCTGCATGCACCAGTAATACCAGTTGCCTCGCGGACCGCGCTCGTCCCGTGAGCCGTCTCCCGACCACGGTGAACCATCCCGGTCACAGCACTAGACGATCAATTCCAGTGGATGCCTGCGGAGGGTGTGGGGTGGGCGGCGGCCGAAGCCACCGCGAGACGGTCAGGCGGCGGGCTGCCGGCCCTGGTTGTCGAGGTGGCAGCGGGCGGTCAGGCGTCAGGGGCGACTTCGGGGTGCGTGAACCGCACGGGCTTGCCCAGCGACCGGGCATAGGCGATTTCGGCTCGGGTGCTGTCTCCGATGTAGTCGCCGACTACGAGCACTTCATCAGCGAGCCGGATCTTCGCCCGGTGCAGATCGTCGAGTCGAACCTTCAGCGCCTCGGCCTCGACAGGATCGGACCAAAGTTCGTGCGGCGACTTCATGTCACAGCCCGGTTTGACGACAATCTTTCCGGCTTGGGTCTCCCGCAGATCGGCCTCGTTCATCTCGGTCATGAAGCGGGTGGAGCCGCAGATCACGACGATACGCGGGAGGCTCAACAGCTTCTTCGCGTCGGCGAGCTTCTCCTCGGGAGTGAGCAGTTGCGGGTATGACACTGGTTCCTCCTGGTGGTGTGGTCCAAGGGGTGCCTGCGGAGACGAGAACGAGGGTGCCCAAGATCGTTTTGTGACGAACGACGTGGCCACCCTCGCGACAGCACTCTATGCGACGACCGACGACATGCTGAAGGAGCATCCCGACCTGGCGCCGTGGCGCCCGCCGGTCGGTATTACGCACCGCCTGAGCGATGCCGAACTGGTCACCCTCGCCACGATGCAGGCCATAGTCGGCTACACCTCCGAGGCCACATGGCTCCGCCGTACCTGTGCCCACCTGCGCCACCTCTTCCCCTGCCTGCCCCAGCAGCCCGGCTACAACAAGCGGCTGCGCAAGGCCGCCGGTCTGATGCGAAGCGTCAACCGGATCCTGGCCACCACCACCTCGGTGTGGAGCGACGACGTACGGGTCGTGGGCTCCACCCCGGTGGAATGCGGCCGCTCCCGCGAGACCGTCGAACGCTCCGACCTGGCAGGTTGGGCCGAATACGGCTACTGCGCCAGCCACAGCCGCTTCTTCCGGGGCCTGCGCCTGCACCTGGTCTGCACCCTTCAGGGCCTGCCCATCGCCTTCGCCCTGACCCGGGGCCCAGGCCGACGAACGCGAGACCCTCCTTGACCTCCTGGCAGCCGAATGCGGGCTTCTGCGAGAGCGCCTCCGACCGAACGCGAACTGTCGGAGCATGGAGTCCAGTTGCTGCGGCCTGCCCGTAAAGGTGAACGGGAACGGCCTGGCGCAGCCCTGTTCAAGCCGCTGCGACAGGTCATCGAATCGATCAACGAGACCTTCAAGGGACAGCTTGACCTCGAAACAGCACCGAGGGCGCACACCCGGAGGTGTCATAGCCCGCGTCATGCAACGCATCCTCGCGCTGACCGCCGCGATCTGGCACAACGACGCAGCCGGGCAAACCGTCCTACACTCACTGATCGCCTACGATCACTGACCCCTTGGAATAGATCATCTAGTGCAGTTCGGCACCGCCGAAGACCCTCAGAAGGCGGGCGACCTCCGCCGCGACGGCGTCGCGAGCGGGTCCCACGTATGTGCGTGGATCGGCGACCTGCGGGTTCTCGGCGAGACACTCCCGGATCACACGGGTGAACGCCTTGTTGAGATGGGTGGAGACATTGATCTTGGTCATTCCCGCACGGGCCGCCCTGACCAGTCCGACATCATCGACTCCGGAGGAGCCGTGCAGGACCAGAGGCACGCTCACGGCTTCCCGCAGCACGCTGATGAGATCGACGTCCAGGACGGCGTCCCGCGTGAGCATCGCGTGGGAACTGCCCACCGCCACGGCCAAGAAGTCGACACCGGTGGCCGCGACGAACTCACGGGCCTCGTCCGGGTCGGTACGGACACCCGGAGCATGCGCACCGTTCTTGCCCCCGATCTCGCCGAGCTCCGCCTCGACGAGGACATCGCGCGCGTGGCAATAGGCCGTGACGTCCCTCGTGGTAGCGACGTTCTCCTCGTACGGGAGCTTGGCACCGTCGAACATCACCGAGGTGAAGCCGAGTTCGGCCGCGTGCCGTACAAGCTGCACCGACTCGGCGTGGTCCAAGTGCACGGCCACCGGGACCTCCGCTGCCCGTGCGACAGCGAGTGCGGCCATGCCTATCGGTTCGAGCGAGCCGTGATACTTGGCCGTGTTCTCGCTGATCTGAAGTATCACCGGAAGTCCGACGGCTTCGGCACCGGTCACGATGGCGGTGGCGTGCTCGATCTGTATGACATTGAACGCGCCCACACCCACGCCCTTCTTTCTGGCGATGTGCACGATGTCATGGGTGAATGTGAGCGTCATCGGTTTCCTCCACTTGCACTGCTGTACGGAATCGCTGGTAGACATCAGCATCGAAGTCGCCGGCGGCGAGGCAGGGGACCGCGGCCGCCGAGAGCGCCACAGCCTCACGCAGCATGTCCGGCCATGGCGTGCCCGACGCGAGTCCCCGTGCGAGCGCGGCGACACAGGCGTCGCCCGCACCGGTGGGGTTGCCGGCCAACCGCTCCGGTGGCGCGGCCCGCCAGCCGCTTCGCGATGTGGTGGCATACAGTCCCTCTGCGCCACAGGACACCACCACGGCACGGGCGCCCAGCGCCCGCAGCTCGGGAACCGCCTCCACCAGCTCCGACCTGCCTGTTATCTCGGCGAGTTCGACAGCATTGGGCTTGATCACGTCAGGCCCCGCTGGAAGTGCCGCGCGCAGCGCGGGCCCGCTCGTGTCGAGCACCGTTGCCACACCGGCGGCCGCGGCCAGCGAGATGAGCACCGCGTATGCGTTGATCGGCAGCCCCGGCGGAAGACTTCCGGAGAGCACGACCACGTCGGCGTCGCGAATCAGCCCTCTGTAGTGCCGGGTGAAGGCGCTCCACTCGGTCGGCCTCACGAGCTGTCCGGCTTCGTTGAAGACGGTCGCATCGCCCTCCTCGCGCGAGACGACGGTGAGGGTACGCCGTGAATCGGCTGCGATGGGTACGAGTTCGTCCGTGAGCCCGACGTCGAGCAGTTCCTCGCGCAGACGGTACCCGGTGGTTCCGCCCCAGAATCCGGTGACGACCGAGGGATGCCCCAGGGCGTTGAGTACCCTGGCGACATTGACGCCCTTGCCGCCCGCCCGTTCGTGCACCTCGCGGACCCGGTGCGATGTCCGGGGCACCATGCTGTCGACGACGTATGTCACGTCCAGTGCGGTATTGAGGGTGACGGTGAGAATCACAGCGGACACACCGTCGCCTCCACCGATTCGGCCGGCTGGGTTCCCGGGGCGTCGTACACCGCTCGCCAGGCATACAGACCGGCGCCCAGACACCCGGCCGCATCGCCCAGCGCGGCACGTACGACACCGGGGCGCCGCTGGAACGTGAACCGTTCCTCCAGTCGAGTGCGGACCGGCTCCAACAGCAGATCCCCCGCTTCCGCGAGGCCGCCTCCGAGCACGATCAGCTCGGGGCCGAGCAGTGTCGTGGCCATCACGAGGGACGTCGCGAGCGCATCGGTCGCGCGGTCCCAGATTCTCTGTGCCTCGGCATCGCCCTCGCCGAGCAGAGTGGTCACATCACTGGCGCCTTTGACGGTACGGCCGGTGCGGGCGGTGTACGACGAGGCGATGGCCGATGCGGTAGCCACGGTTTCCAGGCACCCCCGGACACCGCAGACACACAGTGAACCGCCCGGCTCGACGACGAGATGGCCCAGCTCCCCCGCGAATCCGCCGGCCACGACGGGACGGCCGTCGCAGATCACGGCGGCGGAGACGCCGGTCCCGATGGCCACGAACAAGACGTCCTTCGCGCCACGAGCGGCTCCGAGCTCGGACTCGGCACATCCACCCGCGCGCACGTCGTGTCCAAGTGTCACCGCGAGCCCCGTGTCTGATTCGAGCAGTTCGGCGAGCGGCAGGTCCCGCCACCCGATGTTCCCGGACCACACCGCCCGGGCCGTGTCCTCGTCGACGATTCCGGGCACGACGACCCCGGCTCCACGGACGGTGAGGTCCTGGTCAGCTGCTTCCTTTGCCAGCGACGTCAGCGCGGCGGCGATCTCGGAGACGACCACGTCCGGTCCGTCGCTCCGGGGGGTCGGGCGACGTGCCACGAACAGCGGCCGCAGATCCCGGTCCAGGAGCGCGCCCTTCATTCCGGTGCCCCCTACGTCGAGACCCACCACACACTCGCCCGGACCGAACCTGTCACGCATCACGGGCCCCGAGCACGACGGAACGGGTCAGGTTGCGGGGCCGGTCCGCGTCGAGGCCACGGGCGTCGGCGGTCGCGACCGCGAGGCGCTGAGCCCTGATCAGATCGGCCAGCGGGTCGAGGTCCCCGGCAGCGTCCTGGGATGCGGCGACCGGAGTTCCTCCGGCCTGCTCGATGTCGTCGACAAGGCCGGCGGGCAGCGAGCCGAATCCCCAGACCAGCCGGCCCGGACCGGCGACGCTGATCGGTCCGTGGCGGTACTCCATCGCCGGATACGCCTCGGTCCACGCGCCGGCGGCCTCGCGCATCTTCAGCGCCGCCTCCAGCGCGAGCCCGTATGTCCAACCGGCGCCGAGGAACGTGATCTGACCGGCGCACAACCACGCGGGCGCCAGCGGCTCGGCGAGTGCGCGCCGGGCGTCCTCCACCGCCTCGGCAACGGTTCTCACACCGGCCGGAAGCATGCCGTCGGACTCCAAATGGGCCCGCAGCAGGACCAGCGCGGTGGTTGCGAACCGGGTCTGTACGACCGATTCCTCATCGGCGAAGTCCAGCACCACGACCGCGTCGGCAGCCTTCGTCACCGGTGTCGTGGGGGCAGCGGTGATCGCGGTGGTGAGCGCCAGGCCACGCACTCGGTCGAGCAGGTCCAGCACCTCGGTGGTGGTCCCGGAGCGCGTGATGGCCAGGATCCGGTCGTAGCCGCGCTCTTCAGGGAATTCGGAGGCCGCGAAGGCGTGCGTCTCGCCATGGCCTCCACTCTCGCGCAGGACGGCGTACGCCTGCGCCATGAACCAGGAGGTGCCGCAGCCCACGACCGCGACCCGTTCGCCCGGGCGGGGCAGGGCCGAGGTGTGCTGGGGAAGTGCCTCCACCGCCCTGCTCCAGCAAACGGGCTGGGAAGCGATCTCGGCTGTGCTGAGAGATGACCTGGTGGTCGACATGCGACGGCTCCTTCGAGGGACCGTGGGCCGGATGAAGAGGGATATGCGGATGGAGCGTGGAGTGGTCGCTACTTCACCGATCCGGCGGTGAGCCCCGAGACGACATGCCGCTCGATGACAGCGAAGAGCACGACCACCGGCACGATGGCGACGACCGATCCGGCGAACAAGTAGTTCCACTGGACGGTGTAGTTGCCGATGAAGTTGTTGATGCCGACGGTGAGCGGCTGATTCTCGGGAACGGTCGACAGGGTCAGGCCCATGACGAACTCGTTCCAGGCCGCGATGAAGGTGAAGATCACCGCGGTCACCACGCCAGGCATGGCCAGCGGCAGCGTCACCTTGAGCAGGGCGCGAACCCGGCCGAGACCGTCGATCATCGCGGCCTCCTCCAGCTCCACCGGGATGGACCCGATGTAGGCGGTGAGAATCCAGATGGCGAAAGCCAAGTTGAAGGCGGCGTTGCAGAGGATCAGCGTCCAGACCGAATTGAGCATCTGCAGCTGGTAGAACTCGCGGTACAGACCGACCAGCAGCGAGGTCGGCTGGAACATCTGGGTGACCAGGACCAGGAGCAGAAAGAGCGTGCGGCCACGGAACTTCACACGCGCGGTGTAGTAGGCGGCGGGCAGTGCCACCAGCAGCACGAGCAGTGTCGAGCCGCCGGCGACGAGCAGTGTGACGCGGAGGTTCGCGCCCAGGCTCGACTCGCGCCACACGTCGATGAAGTTGGACCAGGCGAACTGCCTCGGCAGATACGTGGCGTCGCGCAGTTCGGTCGCCGGACGCAGAGCCGTGATCACCATCTGCACATACGGCAGCAGAAACACGGCTGCCAGGAGCCAGGCGGTCGCGGCTATGACGAGTGTGCGGGGCCTGATACGGCGACCTCGACCGCTGTTCGACGAACCGTCAGTGGATGCCGCGGGTTTCCGCACCGCCGTAGACGGCGATGTCACCGATGGGCGAGTGAGGCCGCCGATCGTCTGTGATTGCTGAGCCATCAGCTCTCCTCCTCGTTCCAGCGGCTGACCTTGAGGAACACGAGCACCATCACGACGACGAGTGCGAAGTTCACCACGGACATGGCCGCGGACTCACCGATGTCCGTGTCCTTGAGCTGGTACATGAACACGGTGGAGGTGGCGGTCTCGCTGGCCGGGCCACCCTGTGTCATGCCCCAGATGACGGGGAACGAATTGAAGACATTGATCAGGTTGATGACCAGGCCGACCAGGAAGGCCGGGCGCAGCAGCGGCAAGGTGATCAGCCGGTAGGTCTGCCAGGTGCTGGTGCCGTCGACCTTCGCGGCCTCGTACACCTCCGCGGGCACGGTCTGGAGACCGGCGAGCAGTGTGTATGTGGTGAAGGGAAGCGACACGAAGACCGCGACGAACATCATCCACGGCCACGCGGTGGCGGGGTCACCGAGCCAGTCCTTGGGGCTGTCGATGAGACCGAGGTCGGTCATCGCGGTGTTCAGGACCCCCGCGGTCTGGTTGAGCATCCACTTGAAGCCGATGGCCGTCATCAGCACGGATGCGGCCCAGGGCGCGATCAGCGCCCAGCGGGTGAGCCGCCGCCCCGGGAACCGCTGGTTGAAGAGTTGGGCCAGCGCCAGCGAGAGGAGCATTGTCAGCCCGACAACGCCGACCGTCCAGACCACGGTGGAGATGAGGACTTTGCCGAGCCCGGGCTCGTCGAACAGCTCGCGGTACTTGTCCAGTCCGGCTGAGCCACGAACGAATCCGCTGGCGCTGATCCGTTGAAAGGATGTGTGGACCATCTCGTAGACGGGCCAGACCACAACACCCAGGATCAGCAGGACGGCAGGGGCTATCCAGGGCAGCGGACCGAGTGCGGCAAGGCCCGACCGCCTGCCCACGGGCCTTTCCGGGCGCGATCCCCGGGATGTGGTGGTGGCAGAACTGAGAGACACGGTTTGTGCCTTCCGTGTGTGCGGCAGATACCGCGCGGTGAGCGACGTGCTGATGGAGGACGGTGCGAGGAGGCTCCTCCGCGGCCTCCGGCCGTGCCCGGGTGCCGGAACCATCACAGCACCTGGGCAGGCGCTTCCTGAGCAGTGCGACTCCGACAACGCTACGAAGTGCGTGCCAGGCGTCGCGGGCCCATGAAGACCGACCGGACAGGGCCTAGTTTCCGGCGGGGGCTTCCTCCGCCTTCTTCTGAAGGTCGCCCAATACCTCGCCTGGATCGCGGGAAAGGGCGGTGCCGACCGTCTTCTTGATCTCGGCCGAGACGGCGTCCCAGCTGGTGTCACCCAGCGGATAGAAGGCCGCCTGGGGCAACAGGGCGAAGAACGGCTCCAAGTCCTTGTGCTTCCCGCCGGAATTCATCTCCCGCAGGCTGTCCTTGGTCACCGGCATCAGGTTGTACGTCTCGTCGAACTTGGTGATGTTCTCCTTGGAGTAGACGAAGTCCAGGAGCTTCTTGATCTGCTCCTTGTGGCCGTTGTCCTTGAAGGCCATCATCCAGTCGGCCACGCCCAGGGTGGACTTGAGGGCCCCGGCCTTACCGGGGATCGGCGCGACGGCATAGTCGATCTTGCCGTCCCGCGACATCTGGATCAGCGACGGATGCCCGTTGAGCATCGCGGTCTTGCCGGCGGCGAAGTCCGCGAACGCGGTCTTACGGTCCGTCGTCGCGGGGTTGGTGTATGTGAGCCCCGGATCCACCAGATTGGTCTTGAGCCAGTTGAACGTCTCCACGTTGGCCCGGCTGTTGATGGCGTACTTCCCGGACGCGTCCGTGATGCCACCCCCGTTGCCCAGTTCCCACATCATGCTCTCGCCCTGCGCCTCCTCCGGGCCGAGCGGCAGGGCGTAGGGAGTGATGCCGGGGACCTTCGCCTTGATGAGCTCGGCGTCAGCCTGTACCTCTGCCCAGGTCTTCGGGGCCTCGGTGATGCCGGCCCTGGCGAAGATCGCCTTGTTGTAGAAGAACGCGCGGGTCGAGGACACAAAGGGGATGCCGTACTGGACGCCGTCGACCTCCCCGGCATTCGAGAATGTGTCGAGGAAGTTGGCGTGCGTGGCCGGCGACAGCACGTCGCGAGCCGGGTAGAGAAGGTCGTCGGCAACCTTCTCCGCGTAGCCACCGGTCTGCAGTACATCCGGCATGTTGCCACTCTGGATCATCGTCTTGACCTTTTTGTCGATGTCGTTCCAGTTGACGATCTGGACATCGACCTTGATCTTCGCGTTCGCGGCCTCGAATCTCTTGGCCACATCGCCCCAGTAGATCTGGGAGCTGTTCGTCGCCTTGTCGCCATAGTCGGCCGCAACGACCTTGAGGGTGACGGTTCCGTCGCCGGAAGCGCCGTTGTCACCCCCGCCGCCGCACGCCGTGAGTGTGAGAGCACCGACCGTGGAGACCGCCACGAGGGTGAGCACCCGCCTGTTCACAACAGTTACCTCTTTCAAGACAGCTTCCTGTGCGCGCTCGCGGAGCGCGACGGAAGCGGCTTTCGAACCATGCCGCTTGGACGGCGGTCACGGCGGTCTTGACCGCACCCGGACCGGGCCTCGGCGTGTTGGTTCCTGAAACCTGACGCTCGAAGGTGCTCGATCAATGAGCGACACCTTCAAGCGATGCGCCCCTGATCCACAGGTGCGAGCGAGGGCACGTGGCCCAACGTCGATCATCGATCATGAATGCGCAAGTCTGTTGCTTTCAAAGCCAATTCTTGCAGCAAACGTCATCATGTCAAGAGGTGTGATGCGTCGAGAGCAGGCTATTTCGGCACCAACTCGGAGGCCACGACACGGAAGTGAACCTTGACTCGTCGCACAGCAGGGCATGGCCGATGTATGTGGCTGCTTGTTCAGACCAAAGGATGAACTACATCGCGCATGTCGCGGGCAGTGATGGGGCAGAACGAGTCGTGTGCCGACGAGCCCCGATCAGGGTGCGGCGATGTCCGTCACCGGTACGTCAACGTCCTCCACCGCGCACATGTGGGCGAAGGCCGGCGTGGCCAGTTGGACGCTTCGGCGATCACAACGACTCGCTGGGGCGGCGCCGGTGTGATGCCGGCCTCTCCCATGTCCCGAGCCGTCGCACCGTGCGTGGCAGCCATGTCCCGGGCCTTGTAACGCTGAATCCCCGGTCACCCAAACCGGGGATTCACGGCGCGATTGGCAGTCCACCACCACTACCCGACCGCCCCGTCGAGCGACCAGCGAGGCCACTACCGGGCATCGCGGACACCGGAGGTGTCGACGGGCGCCCGACCATCCTGGTCACTTTCTGGTTCTACGGAACTGCCGGCACGTCAGCTGCCGTTCGCCCAGGGGACGTCAGGCGCGGCGTAGAAGCCGATTCCCGCAGCCTTCCAACGCGGACCCTGGGCTGCCAGGCGGGAGCTGAACCGCGTCCAGTCGTGCGTGGACTTCGGAGACCAGCCGATCTCGGCGACCGCGGGCAGCCGAGGGAAGGCCATGAAGTCCGTGTAGACCGAAGGCTCGACGAACTGTGACGTCGACGTCGGCAATTCATTGCTGCCGGTGTATGCGCGGTCGGCCCACAGCGCCGCCTCCACGCCCGCGATCTGGTTGGCGGGGACAACGGGAGAAGTCCCGTCCGGCTTCGCGGTCACCGTGGTGGGATCCCAGTCGTACGCGTTCTTGACCGGCACATAGCCGGCCCACCTCAGCCCGTAAGGTGTGGAGCTGTCGTACTTCATGTCGAGGTAGGAGCGGTCGGCCGGGGACATGATGAACGATGCGTTCTGCGCGACACCCTTCCTCGCCAGGAGGATATCCTTGTGCTCCTCGGCCGTGCCGATCGTTTCCCTTGCGTCTTCGTCGCCCCAGTACTGCATCAGACTGCCGGCGGGGATGGTGCCCGCGCTGAGATCGTGCCAGCCGATCACCTTCTTGCCCTGCGCCTGCACGGCGGAAGTCGCCGCCTGGACATAGGCCTTGTACTCCTCAGCAGGCCTCGCCGGAACCTCGTCACCACCGACGTGGATGTACGGGCCGGGGGTGAGCGCGGCCACTTCGGTCATCACTGTGGTCAGGAACTTGCTCACATTGGCGATGTGCTGCGGATCGCGGAGACACACCACACTGATTTTGACGTCGAAGCCCGAGTACGGGGGAATGGTCTTGTCGTCGCAGTTGATATCAGGCACCGAGGCTTGCGCGGCGCTGGTGTGGCCGGGGCCGTCGATCTCGGGGACCACGGTGATGAACCGCGACTTCGCGTAGGCGACGATCTCCTGGTACTGCGCCTTGGTGTAGAACCAGGAACCTCCCGTGAAGCCGCTCTGCGTACTCGCGCCGGCCTTGGTGAGGTTGGGGAGCGCGTCGATGGCGATCCGCCAGCCCTGGTCATCGGTCAGATGAAGGTGCAGAGTGTTCATCTTGTACGCGGCGGCCTGGTCGATGTAGCGCTTGACGTCGGCAACCGGGTAGAACCGTCGGGCCACGTCCAGCATCGTGCTGCGGTAGCCGTAGCGCGGTTTGTCGGTGATGTGGACGGGGGCGACAGTCCAGCGGGCGCGCTGGACCGTCGGCGACTCGACTGCGGCGGGCAGCAGTTGACGTAGCGTCTGAATCCCGCGGAACAGACCTTCGGCACCGCGCGCGGTGAGCCGCACCCCCTCGGCGCGAGAGGTGAGTGTGTAGCCCTCTTCGCCCAGCGACTTCGGTCCGCCCCGGTCCAGGGTGATGGCGGGACGGTGATCCCGCCTGCCCGCCTCCACCTTGAGGTCGTAACCCGTCGCGGGACGGAGTAGGCGACCCAGGTATCTGCCCACCTCTCGCGAGTCGGGGTCAGAGCTCTTCACGATGATGGGGGTTTCCGCCCCGATGGTGAACCCGGGCCCCTTGAGAGCCCGCTCGGACTCCGGCTGCGGCACGACCGGCGGCAGCACGGCGGCAGTGCTCCGGGTATTTGGCGCACCGGCTGCCCCGGGCATACCAGCGTAGGCGAGCGCTCCGGTCAGGGCCGTCACGCAGATGAGGCCTCCAAGGGAACCCGGGGAAGTGAGCGAGCGTCGGTTGAATCGATACCGAGGTGGACGGGACTGCATAGCAACTCCATGACGTGTAGGGGCTATGTGACCGTACGGTGAAGCGAGACTCCACCCTCATGCTCGATACTGTCAAGGATGCTGCCCAAACAAGCAATAATGAGCAGTCCGCGCTGCTGGAGCTCACCCTGACACTTCCGGCTCACGTCGGGGAACGGTGAAGGGTGTTTTCCCAGTTGGAAGGCCACATCGTTCCGATAGGTCTGAATCCGCCCACGGATGATGGCGGCCGGCACGATCGGCGGCAGCCGGCAGTACTGAGCCGAACCAGACAGGTTCCGACACTCCAGCGCCGGCCGGGACGCGGACGCCAGGCGGCGGGGCGCCGCTCGGCAGGCGCTGGAGCGGGACCGTGGGCGTACGACGGCACCGGTCCTGAGAGCCCGGGAGTGACAAGCCAGGAGAGGAAGGCCGGGGGACGACGAGTCCCGGAGGTCAGGCGCGGATGACGTCCACGCCAACAGCACTGAACGGCTCGGTGAGTTCGGCCGCCGCGCCCTTGTCCGTCACCAGCACATCGACGTCCCGCGCCGGACAGATCCTGGCGAAGGCTCGCTGGCCCAGCTTGGTCGAATCCGCCACCACTACGACCTGCTGGGCCCGCTGGGCCAGCGCCCGGTTGATGCTTGCCTCACCCTCGTGCCGCGCCGTCGCGCCATGCGTGACGTCGATCGCGTCAACGCCCAGGAAGACCTGGTCGAGGGTGATCTCCGCCAGCAACTCGGTAGCCAGCGGGCCGACGAGCTCGTAGGACGCCGGTCGCGCCACGCCACCGGTCACAACGATCTTCACATGGCGTCGTACGACCATTTCGTTGGCGATGTTCAGCGCGTTGGTGACGATCGTGAACGAGGCTTCGGCGCCATTCGAGGTCAGATCGGCGCGGGCGGACAGGGCTCGCGCGATCTCGGTGGTCGTGGTGCCGCCGTTCAGACCGACTACCGCACCGGCCCTCACCAGGCCCGCCGCGGTCTGAGCGATCCGCCCCTTCTCCGGCGCATTGCGGGCCGCCTTGTAGCGCAGGGGCAGATCGTATGCGATCGCGTTGATCGCGGCACCGCCATGGGTGCGCGTGACCATGTTCTGCCGGGCGAGCTCGTCGAGGTCCCGGCGGATCGTCGCGGTGGAGACGGCCAGTTCCGTTGCGGCAGCGTCGACCTCGATGCGGCCGTCACGCGTCAACATTTCCAGCAGGGCACTCCACCGTGCCTGCACTGACGCCATCCGCAGTCCCCTTGTCTGTGTACCTACCAGCCAATCAAACCACAGGCCGACACGCATGAACCTGTCCAGTAGAGTTCATTTCTTCAGCGTTTCGCGCACAAATCGTCACCGGTCGCAGAAAGTTGGCCACTCCGAGGGCTTGACGGGGAACCGAGCCTTGTAGAGGACAGGCGCCGCATCCGCGCGTCTCCGACCTGCGGCTGGCTCCACTCGTCGGTGAGGCAGCCGCCGGAGGGCTGTCAGGGGTGTCCGCCGCAGCCGCATCCCGTCATGGTCGCCCCCTCCTGGGGCGGTGGGGTCTGTGCGGCGGCCTCTTCCACCGCCGCGAGCAGCCGGCGGCGTTCCTGCGGTGGGATCCACCTGCCGTCGACGACCACGCCATGGATGCGGCGGGTGTTGCGGATGTCGCGCAGCGGGTCGGCGTCGAGGACGAGCAGATCGGCGGCCTGTCCGCGGGCCACGGTGCCGACGGCGGGCAGGCCGAGGGTGCGGGCCGCGTCCCGCGTGGCCGTGCGCAGGGCCTCAGCCGGGGTGAGGCCCGCCGCCACGAGCAGCGCCAGCTCGTCGTGGAGGGCGAAGCCCGGGACGAGGTATCCCGTGCCGGTGTCGGTGCCCGCCGCCAGCCGCACACCCGCGCCGTGCAACTCGCGCACCAGCCGGAGCCGGTGCGCGAAGATCTGGCGGATCCGCCGGTCCTGCTCGGGGGTGCGCCCACCGGTCAGGGCCGCCAGCTGGTCCGGCCAGCTCTCCACCTGCCAGGCAGGCAGGTACTTCCACTCCTCGGCCCGGGACGGAACGTCGTCGGGCAGCTCCAGTGTGCGGTGCACGCTGAGTGTGGGGACGACCGCGGTCCCGTCGGCCGCCAGGCTCCGGAAGAGGGCGTCCGCCCGGTCCCGGTCGTAGCCCTGCACCGCCCGCCATTCGAGGGGATGCACCTGCTGGAACCAGTTGTGGTAGCGGGACAGGCTGCTCGGGTCGCGCGGGTCGATCCGTACGGCGGCCAGGCGGCGCCGTATCTCCTTCTCGTGCCGTGAGGTCGCCAGGAGCAACGCGTGCAGGTGCTCGATGGTGCGGTGTCCTGTGGCGCTCGCCTCCGCGATCCGTACGGTGTCGGGGCAGTGCCCGAGGTGGGGGATGCCCTGGCGCCGTGCCTCGTCCGCGATAGCGAAGTAGGCCTCGCGGGACAGGCGGGAGTACACCTTGACGAAGTCCGCGCCCTCGCGCTTGACGTGCCGTACGGCGCGCCGGGCCTCGGCCGCGTCGCGCACCTCGATGGTCGGGCCCACGTCGGCCGCCCACAGTGAGGGCGCGCCGTCGACGATGGGGCTGCCGACCACCCAGCGGGGGCCGAGCAGTGCACCGCTGCGGATCTTCTCGCGCCACGCGTGGTGGACCTGCTGGCCCCGCATCTCCCGGACCGTGGTGACGCCGGCGAGGGCGTACAGCGCCGGGATCACTGTCTCCGGGCCATCGCTATGGGTGTGCGCCTCGATCAGTCCCGGGATCAGGTACTTGCCGGTCAGGTCGACCGTACGGGTCCCCGGGCGGAGCCGGGTGCGTCCGCTCGGGGCGAGTCCGGTGATGCGGCCGCACTCGATGACGACCGTCATGCCGGGGGCCGGGGGTGCGCCCGATCCGTCGATCACGGTGACGTGGGTGAACGCCAACGGGCCGTTCCCGGCCCTCGTCCCGGCCGCGAGTGCCGTGCCGGCGGCCGCCGTGCTCGTCAGTGCCGTACCCGTCACGGCGGCGGCCCCGGCCAGGAAGCCTCGTCGGGCCATGCCGCGATGTGCCCCAACTGTTGCTTCGGACATGCTGTTTCCCCTCCCGCTTGTGATTCCGTCGGCCGTGTTCGCCGACCCCCACGACTCTGGCGGACACGAGGCGACAGGACAGTGCGGCCAGACAGTGCGTGTGGGGGTGTTGCCGGGACCACCGAGGGCCGTCCCCGGCGATGAGGTTGCCCCTTCCGTGAACCGGCCGCCAGCCGGAGTGATCACGCCGCGTCGCCCCGACGGCGTCGGCTTACGGCCTGTCTGCTTACGGACTGTCTGCGGTGGAATCCGGCCCTTCTCCGATCCGCCTGTCCGGTACCTGCGCCTTGTCTCTTGAGTACCTGTTTCTACGGCGTCGGCACGGGGATCGCGAGGTACTGGCCGCGATCGTGTTCGTGGCGACGTCGGGCTGTACGTGGCAGCAGCTGCCATCGGCGTCGTTCGGACCGTCCGGTGCCACGGCTCACCGCCGGTCGCCGAGTGGTAGAAGGCCAGGGCGTCGGCCACATTGCACCGGCTGGTCCTGGACGAGCTCGGCTCCCGTAGTGAGCTCGACTGGTCGCGATGCGCGATCGACCCGGTGAACACGCGGGCCGTGAAAAGGGGAACCTGACCGGTCCGAATCCTGTCGACCGGGGCACGTACGGCTCGTAGATCCATCTGATCACCGAGCGGACCGGTCAGCCCATTTCTGTCGGGATCTCCGGCGCCGACCTGCACGACGGACCAGCCCTGATCCCGCTCGTGAAGGGCATACCTCCGATCCGCTCCCGCCGGGGCCGGCGACGCCGCAAGCCCGGCAAGCTCCACGCCGACAAGGGCTACGACCACCGCCACCTGCGGCAATGGCTTTCCCGGCGAGGCATCCGGCATCGCATCGCCGGCACAGGCGCCGAAACCTCGCAGCGGCTCGGCCGGCACCGGTGGATCATTGAGCGAACGATGACTTGGCTCGCCGGATGCCGTCGCCTCCACCGCCGCTACGAGCGCATGGCCGATCACCTTCCGGCCTTCACGAGCATCGCCTGCACTCTGAATCTGCCACCACAGACCGACCGAATGAGATGATCTCTTACCGCTCCGGACGTGATCGTGGAACGGATCGGCCCTCTCTCATGCGCAGGATCAAGGTGACCGCGTCCTCCGAGCGGGTTCCGGGAGTCAGGACTTCCTGCAAGAGGAGGCCGCGAATCGCGGCAATGGCGACGGTGGCCACATCCCGCGCTTCCTTCGTGTCGAGCCCTTCGCGTTCCGCGAGTGAGGACAGCATCACGGTCAGGTCGCCGATCGACTCTACGAACTCGCGGAAGTCCTCGGGGCCGTACGCGGCCAGTCCGACGACGTAGAAGAAGCCGCGGGCACGCGACAGTTGCTCCGGCCGGGTGTAAGTACGCCAGATCGCCACAACGAAATCGTCGAAGGTGCCCTGCTGGGCGGCCTCCAGAAGTGCCTCGTTGTCACGGGATCGCTGCGCCTTGAGCATGGCGGCCAAGACGCCCGAGAGTGACCCGAAGTGGTATCGCAACAGGGCGTGGCTGGTCTCGATCCGGGCGGCGATCTCACGGAGCGACATCTCCGGCGGGGGAAGGGCCTCGCCGAAGGCGTCGAGAAGCCGTGCCAGGAGTCGCTCGCGCGCGCTGCCCTTGCGTTCCGAGGTTGACAGGATCACTCCCACAGTTTATCCATTGGAAAAGAAGGATGGGCGGTTCCGTGTTGCTTCGCACATGGTCGCAGTCAGCTCACAACGGCGGAGGATCGACTATGGGACCGGCTCATGTAGTCGGCGCGGCGGTCATCGACGGATCGGGGCGCGATCCCAGCAACCTCGACATCACTGTCGAGAACGGGTGTCGAGCACGGCACCAGCCTCGACGAATCCACAGCGACCCTGATGGCCGCTCGCGAGGTTGCCCTCGTGCCCACGTTCGCTGTCGTCGAGCAACTGCTGCACGACACCGCAGGAGCCGGTCTCGCCGAGTCGACCCGCGACCGAGCCAAGGGCGCACGCGAGCAGATGACGAAGGCGCTCGCTGTCGCCAAGCACGCAGGAGTACGGATCGGGCTGGGTTCCGATCTCATCGGTCCGGCCCAGGACCGTCGTGGCAAAGAACTCAGCCTGCGCGCAGCCCTCGAGACGCCGATGGAAGCGCTCGTGGCGGCGACCCGGACCAACGCCGAGATCCTCGGCCTGTCCGGCCAGGTGGGTGTCATCACTCCCGGCGCGCAGGCAGACCTCGTTCTTTGGAACGGCAACCCGCTCGAAGACCCAGAACTGTTCTCCGACCCCACCAACGCCGTCCTCGTAATCCAGGCCGGCCACATCGTGAAGGACCTCAGATGAGCACCATGTGGCAGGGCTGCCTCGCCCACACCGACTACTTCGAGATGCGCTCCAGCGGTGGGCACGACTACGGCGTCTGGGTCACCACGCCACCGCGCTACGACCCTGCCGCGGCGCAAGCGCCTGTCGTGTACGTGCTCGACGGCAACTGGGCCGTGGGCCTGACCGCCCCACTCATCGTCACGCAACTGGACCCCATGCAGGCGATTCAACCCTACGTCCAGGTCAGCGTGGGTTACGCAGGCGAGGAAGCAGAGCACTGGGACCGGTTGCGCAACCGCGACCTCGTGCCCCCCGGCGAACCCATCGCCAAGGAGTACATCGATGCGGTGGAGATGGGGGTCGAAGCGGGCACGATGACTCGCGAGCAAGCCGACGCCTACCTCGCTGAATTGAGCGACAGCCGCGGGGATATGTTCCTGAACTTCCTTACCGATGACCTGCACCCACGGATCGAACGCGACTACGGCACAGCCCCGAGCGGTCACGGCCTCTTCGGCTATTCCTACGGCGGACTCTTCAGTCTCTACGCCTGGCTCACCAATAGCACCTTCTTCGAGAGCATCGGCGCTGGCAGCCCCGGCATTGTCAATGCAGACAGTCAGGTCTTCGCCCGTCTTCAAGCAATGGGTGACACCCTGCCTGCTACCAAGCTTCACGTGACCTTCAACGACCGAGAGATCCTCGGAGACTTGGCGGTCTACCAGAATCTCGCGAAGAACGCGGCCACGTTCCTTCACCGCCTCACCTCACGCAGCGGATCCGTCACCAGCGCACTCATGCACGAAACGCACGTGACTGGGCTGCAGGCATCGTTCCTCAGCTACCTCAGGACCTGCCGTGCCCAGTAAGCCTGGACGCCGCGGCTCTGCCTGACCGCAGCGCTGCTGGGCGGACGGAAGTCACGTGCGCGATGGCGGCACAGGCGCGGGCAGAGCGGCTCCTGAGTCCGCGCGAGGCTCGAGGGTTTGCAGCGGCGAGGCGAGGAATGGTTCCAGAAGGCTGAGCAGCCTCTTGGGGCGGTGCAGTGGGATGATGTGGCCGCAGTCGTCGATGATGTGGCCGACGAGATGATCGGCGAGCGGCCGCAGTTGCTGTTCGAGGGCTCTGCCCACGGGGCGGGCCCCGATGGCCATGGTGGGTGCGGTCAACCGGCCGGTATTGGCGGCTTCCTGGATCTGTTCGTTGCTCGTGGGCAGTGCCCGGTAGTACGAGAAGGCGCAGCGCAGGGCCTCAGTCCCGGTGTACGCGTGGACGAAGGCGTTTCGGACGGCGGGATCCACGCCCTCTCCGTTGGAGCCCGCGCGCAGGAACCAGTCGATGTACTGGGCTTCGTGTCCGGTGAGTACGGTTTCCGCGAGGCCGGGTACCGCGTGGAAGCCGAACCACCACGGTGCTCCATGGGCGAGGAATTCCTCGGCGCCCGGCAGAAGTGTGCCCAGAAGTGACTCCATGACCACGAGTTGCCGGACGAGGTCGGGGCGGCGCATGGCAAGAAGAAAGGCCGGTGGGGTTCCGGCGTCGATGCCGACCACGGACGCCGAACTCTCCCCGAGAGCGTCGAGTAGGGCTTCGGCGTCGGTTGCAAGCGTTCCGGCGTCGTAGCCGTCCCTTGCGTGCGTGCTCGCGCCTGTTCCTCGCAGGTCTGGTGCGATCACTCGGTATTGCCCGGCGAGGCCGTCCAGGACATGGGTCCACAGTTGCCAGGTGTGCGGGAAGCCGTGCAGCAGCAGCACGGCCGGCCCCTCGCCGGCGAGAGCCACGTTGAGGTCGACGCCGTTGGCCGTGACCCGCCGTAGTTCGATGTCGGACGGGCGATTGGGTATGTGGCGCGGTGCGGCAGGCACGGCGATCCCCCTGTGTGGTTACGAATAGTGACAACAAAACGATAGGTAACTATGGTGAAGGGGCCAAGACCGCACTTCTGCTACAGGTGGTGAGTTCCAGGTGACCTCCTCGACGCGGCGCCCCCCTCACGGGAATCGTGGAGATCTGTTCGATCCGCAGTGTCCGACCCGGCGTCTGCTTGACCGGATCGGCACGAAGTGGACGTCCATGACCATCAAAGTGCTGGCGGAGGCTTCCCCGCAGGAGGTGCGCTTCGCGGAACTACAGCGCAGGATGGCCGGCGTCTCGCAGAAGATGTTGTCGGTCACTCTTCAAGGGCTGGCCCGTGACGGCCTGGTCAGCCGCCGGGTGGAAGCGTCAGTGCCACCACGCGTGTACTACGGGCTCACCCCGCTCGGCACGACACTGGAAGAACCGCTGGCCAGGCTTCGTGAGTGGGCCGAGGAACACATGGCCGAGGTCGACCGCGCAAACCAGCGCAGCCAGGAACGCACGGCCGACGACTGATCACACCCGCAAACCGGCAGACCGAGCACCTCACGAGCGGGGATCGAACCCCCCGATCGAAGCAAGATCCAGTACGAATCGGCCACCCTGACCGCGAAGCATTGCGAATCTGCCAACTGGACCGCGACGGGAAAGCAGCGACTGGGTTCGCTGCCAAAGGACAGTCGCTCAGTGCGTGACGCGGTGAGAATCCGACATCGTCGGGATCGAGCTTTGGGGGCGGAATCCCGGACAGCGGCCTTGGGCGCATATGCGCAGATGGTTGGTGAGGATCTGGCGCAGGCCGGCCACTACGTGCGCCAGGCGGTGCGCCTTTTCGAGTCGATGGAGGTCACGTTCCTGGGGACTGCGGTGATGGCCGAGCGGGTCCGTGGCACCGGATGGGAGACCATCGCGGAGGCCCTCTGCATGAGTGCAGCGGATGCGGAGGAGCGGTGGGCAGACGCGGAAGCAAGGTGGCGCCGGGCCACCGGGGCAAGCAGCCCCTGGCGGAAGAAGCCCGGAGTGTATGCCGTGGGGGCCGACCGGTACATCACCACCGACGTGCCACACCGATTCCGCACGGCCACGCGTCGGCCCTTGTCCGCGTCGCTGGACGCGGCCGCACATCTCACCGGCGGTGACATCGCCTCCGCCGACCAGGCGTTCGCCGGCACCGCCTGTACGCACTGCTCCCACTGGTCCCTGCGAGGGTTATGCGTTCCAGCCGACGGAGGAGACGTGGGTGCAGGCGTCCCAGTCGCTGCCGAGGCCGCCGCTGATGATCTCGTCCCAGACGCTTCGATTTCTCGGGCGTCGTCAAGGGGCTGGCCGACCTGGACGAGCACCAGCTCCGCCGCTACCCCTCCTGGGCCCGCTGGGTCACCCTCGCCATGCTCGCCGACGCCTTCCTCGCCGTCGACCGCGCCGACGAACACACCCGCCCGGCCTCCGACGACCTCATACCGCTGACCTGCAACGAGATCCAGCACCTGTTCATCGCGCTCGTCGTCCAGCCCCTGTCCAACGTGGCCCACCGCCGCAGCTGGTCCGAGTGGAGACGACGTCATCAAGCCCGATCACGCACCAGTCACTACCGGGACAAGCCGCAACTCAGACATGAAGATCATGATCTACGGCTGGAGTATTCACGCCACATGTCATATCTAGACGCCCTCTCAGGAGTACTGCAGTCCGGGCGGCACCGGAACGTCAAGGAACCCCAGGAGCGCGGCGAGTTCGTGGTCCAGCTCCAAGCCGACCTTGGTGATCTGCGGGGTGTTGAAGCTGCCGAAGGCGGTGCTGGGCTGGTCGACAGTGAACCAGGTGGCACCGTCGGCGTCCTCGAAGATCGCGGTACGCAGCGGCGCGTAGAGCATGACGGCCGGGTTGTAGCGGTACATCCGCTGCGCGAAGGTGTGGTTGCCCATCAGGTACTCCACGCAGCGGCCCCGGTCGCCCGCCAGCCGCATCAGCGATGTGAACTCCGCGCTCCAGTAGATGATGAAGCTGTGCGGAGCGTTCTCCTTCGTCGCGTCGAGGACGGTCTGCCAGTCGGCGCCCTCCTCGACGAGCTTCGCGAATCGCTCACTCCGGAACACGGGAACGGCGTGTTCGTAGCGCTCCCGGAAGGCGTCGAACGACTCGTTGACCTGGACGGTCAGCCGGTGGACCTCGTGCGGCACGGTCTCGATCGTGCCGTCCGACGGCCGAGCAGTCGTTGTCATGATCCCTCCACTCCTGGCCCGGGCGCCCCCGCGGCCGACGCGAGGGCTGGCGCCGTGGCTGGGCCGGCGGATACCAACTGTCGGCCGCCACGCTCCGCAGCGGCTCCCAGAGCCGACGGCCGAACTGCGCTGGGCGCCCTTATTTACGCTACGCCCGCCGCAGGGGGCGGACAACCCAGGTGATCGTGGGGGCCGGCCGGTGATCGCCGGACCCGTGACAGGTGGTCGAAGACGACACAGCCTCTGGCGGGCACGCACCACCTGGACCTCGGACACACCATTTGGGGGCAGGCGCGAGCGCCGGCGAGGTGTCAGGTGTCGACCTGGCCCGGGTCGCGCTGCGGTCCGCGAGGTCGTCGAGCGGCTCGTCGCCGCAGGCCAGTGGAGACCAGGGGCCCCGGAGGTCCTGGTCGTGCTTGACGCCGGACACGACGCCCCGCGCATCGCCCACCTGCTGGACAGACTGCCCGTCGAAATCCTCGGCCGGCTCCGACCCGACCGCGTGATGCCACGGCCGACACCACCGCGGATCTACGACCCCAAAGGCGGCCGACCGCCCAAGCACGATGGCGAGTTCGTCTGCGGCGATACCAGCACCTGGGGCGCTGAGCAGACCGTGACAACCACGGACACCCGGCTCTACGGGAAGGCGACCGCTCAAGCGTGGGACCGGCGGCACCCACGACTCACCCGCCGCGCGGCCTGGATCGACTACGACGGCCCGCTGCCCGTCATCGAGGGCACCGCCATCCGCCTGACCGCGGAGAAGCTGCCCAGCGGTGGGGTGAACAACCGGGTCTGGTTGTGGTGATCGCGCACCGGCGCCACCGAGGCGGATATCGACCGCTGCCGGCAGTCCTTCCTGCGTCGGTTCGACATCGAGCACACGTTCCGTCTGTTGAAGCAGACACTCAGCTGGACCAAGCCCCGGCTTCGCAGCCCG
Organism: Streptomyces sp. L-9-10; assembly: GCF_004151105.1. Taxonomy (GTDB): domain Bacteria; phylum Actinomycetota; class Actinomycetes; order Streptomycetales; family Streptomycetaceae; genus Streptomyces. Next base: position 15,728 of record NZ_PHRF01000134.1, on the reverse strand, counting down.
GAAGCGGCCGACCGGTGGACATGGCTGGTGATCGCCGCCTACGCCCAGCTCCGGCTGGCCCGCTGGCCACCGACCTGCGGCCGATCCGAACAAACTGACACCCGTTCGCGTCCGCAGAGGGTTCAGAAGCCTGCACACGAGGACCGGTTCCCCAGCCGGTGCACCGAAATCGTCCCGGCCCGGGCCAGGTCGACCACCGGGTTCGAAGAACCGCCGCCCAGCCACCCGTCATGACGTGGGCCGAGTGCTCGCCACCGGTGAGGCGTTCAGCCGTCCCGCCCACCACAACGTCGGCACCAAGCCCCGGCGCGGAACGCTGACCCCACCCCAGAACTGAAAGCTCCCACCCAATCGGGTTGGATCGCAGCATCGCGTGACTCGACTGCGGTCGCGAGCAAGGGGAAAATGGGTTGTTCATCTTCGGCGTGCTGGCCCTGGTGCTGTACATCCTGGCCATCATCTGGGCCGTCCTCGGAGTGCGCGGTCTGCTTCTCGGCCGCAAGCCGGGCCACTGGCTCCAGCAACGAGTGCGCCAGCCGAGGCTCTGAGGAGCAGGCGCCCTACTGATGCTGGTCAGCTGGAACGCGCACTCACCATCACTCCTCGTCGTAGGAATCGGCCTCGTCGTACTAGTTCACGGCCTGGCCGACGGTCCAGAAGAAGTTGATCAGCGTGACCGCCGCTCCGCACAGGATCGCGGCACCGCACGAGACCAGCACCCCGGTCTTGCCACGGGACGCGAGATGAGGGTTGCTGCTGTTGGCTCCGAAACCCCAGACGATCGCCGAGATGATGAGCGCGAGCACGCTCAGGAACGGGCCGACGGTCATCACCGCGCCCACGATGTCGCGCAACTGCGCGATCCCGGAAGCCCGCTGCTGTTGGGGCCAATATCGATCACGGCTTGGTCCTCCTGTCGGCGTGCGGACGTGGCTCGTCCGACAGACAGGTGCACCGACCGAGCCCGTCCGCGACCGCAGACGGCGACCCCATCGGGACGGGGCGATGCGACGGAGGTCGGGAATGGCCGCGACGTACAATCGCAGTGAGGGCGAAGCGCCAGGCCGAGATTCCGGCACCGGTGTGAGGGAGGGGTCAGGATGTTCGGTTGGAAGAAGAAGCTCAACGATCTGAACGATCTGATGGCGCAGCTCAGGCCCGACCTGAGTCGGGAATCGCTCGGCGTCGGGCCCGACTTCCCGGGCGTCGCCCCGAACCCGCTCCTGAGCAGTGATGCACGGAAGCGCAATGCGGAACTGCGTACGGGGGCGCTTGCCCTCGGCGTTCTCGTCGACTGGCGGGAGGTCAACGGCAATCCACGCGTGGTCCTGATGTTCGACGTGGAGACCGCCGACGGCATCTCGTTCCGCGGTATCGCGGACGAAGACCTCACGATCACCGAGCTCACCCGACTCGCCCCAGGACAGACGTTGCCCGTGCGCTACCGGCCGGCCGTCATGGACCACTACGTCGCCCTTGCCCGGGACACGGACCCCGCCCACGTGCAGCAGCTCTCTGACGAGATCGCGAGCCGCAAGCGGACCTGACCCGAAACCATTGGCCGGATCCCTAGTAGGGCTTGGTCATGTGCGGTCTGTGATGGCGTGTCTTCTTGATCGGTCGTGTCGTTGACCGGGTGTGCTGGGTGGGGAGTTGGCTGCGGTCCGGTGTGATCTGGAGGACTTCGCGGCGGAGATGTTCGAGCCGTTCGCGCGGGCGGATCAGCGACGGTGGGGCCGGGTCTATCCGCGGGGCCTGCTGCTGGACTGCGGGCGTAAGTCGGTGGAGCCGATGGCCGCCCGTCTGGGCGAGGACGGGAACCGGCAGGCCCTGGCCCACTTCGTCACCTCCAGCCCGTGGGATGCGGCGCATGTGCGGGCCCGGCTGGCCTGGCGCATGCAACCGGTGATCAAGCCCACCGCGCTGGTCATCGATGACACCGGATTCCTCAAGGACGGGGACGCGTCCGCGTGCGTGACCCGGCAGTACACCGGCACGGCGGGCAAGGTCACCAACTGCCAGGCCGGGGTTTCGCTGCACCTGGCTTCCAACGGCGCCTCGGCGGCGGTGAACTGGCGTCTGTTCCTGCCCGGGAGCTGGGATCCCGCCTCGCCGAAGGCCGATCCGGCCAAGGTCGCCCGCCGTGACAAGTGCGCCATCCCCGCCGGGGTGGGTCATGTCGAGAAGTGGCAGCCGGCCCTCGACATGATCGACGAGACGCGGTCCTGGGGCATCGAGGTGCCCCAGGTCATCGCCGACGGCGGCTACGGGGACACTGCCGCCTTCCGGCTCGGCCTGGAGGAACACGGTCTCGACTACGTGGTGGGCATTTCGACTACGACCACCGCGCAACCCGAAAACGCACAGACATGCATCCCGGCCTACTCCGGCCGCGGCCCCCGTCCGGTTCCTGCCTGCCCCGAGCCGGTGCAGACCGTGAAGAGCCTGGTCATCGCGGCCGGCGAATCTTCCGCGCGGCCGGTGCGGTGGCGGGAAGGATCACGGCCGGGCAGCGGCCGCAGTGGACACAAACGCATGTACTCCCGCTTCGTGGCCCTGCGGATACGGCCCGCCGGACGTGAGATCCGCAAGGCCACAACAGGCACCGAGCTTCCGGTCCGCTGGCTGCTGGCCGAATGGCCTGCCGACCAGGACGAGCCCGTGCAGTTCTGGCTGTCCGGCCTGCCCGCCGACACCCCACTGGCCGTCCTCGTGCGCACCGCGAAGCTCCGCCGGCGCATCGAGAACGACTACCGCGAGATGAAACAGGCCCTGGGCCTGGCCCACTTCGAAGGCCGAACCTGGCCGGGCTGGCATCACCACGTCACCCTCGTCTCGGTCGCCCACGCCTTCTGCACCCTTCAGCGGCTGAGCCGATCCCCAAAAGAGACGGCGTCGGCCTGAGCCTCTACCGGGTCGTCCGCGAGCTGCAGATACTCCTCGTGATCTGGACCGGCGCCTGCCCCACCTGTCACCGCGACATGCCGGACCCCGCACCAACTTGGCCAAGCCCTACTAGGTGGTGGTG
>NZ_PHRF01000134.1:0-12690 GCF_004151105.1 Streptomyces sp. L-9-10 | reverse complement strand
TCTGGGGCCCGCCACTCCACCGCAACAGCGGGTACCCGCCCTGCTCGACGCCGTCCTGTGCTTCAAACTCGACAACCGCGGCCTCATGCTGGCCCTGGAGGAGAGCGGGGGCAGCAGTCCGTACCAGGCGGAGCACTACGAGCGATGGCACGGCCTGCTCCAAGCCGTACTGGAGCGGATCCCCGGCCTGACCGACGGCGACTTCACCGCCCACGCCCTGCTCGCCGCCACCCGAGCCGACCTCGTCGAGCATCTGGCCGGAAAGGATCACGTGCCGCGCGAAAGAATGCGTGCGCAGTTGGCGGACTTCACCGCCAGGGTGCTGGGCTCCGGTCCCCTCCAGGGATGGACGGCGGAGGACTGAGCGAGGATCGCGCGGTCCCTCCGTCACCCGCACGGCTTGTCGTTCCGCCGCCCCGCCCCTGCCCGCGGGTGAGGGCTGGTGGTACGAGGCGAAGTTCGGCGGTTCTCCAGATGCTCGGATGTGTCCCCAGGTCACTATTCCGTTGCCTCACACGGCCGCACCTGTGATGATCGGCGGATGCTTTCGACTGTTCCCGACGGGCGCGCAGGAATCGACGCGGCGCTGGTCAAGCGGCTCATTGCCACGCAGTTTCCACAATGGGAGCGTCTGCCGGTCGTCCCGGTGGCGGTGGACGGCTGGGACAACCGCACCTACCGCCTCGGTGAGGACATGACAGTCCGTCTGCCCACCGCCGCCGGCTACGCCTCCGCTGTCGACAAGGAATGTGACTGGCTGCCCCGCCTGGCGCCCTCCCTGCCGGTGGCAGTGCCCACCGTCCTGGCCAAGGGAGCCCCGGGCGAGGGATATCCCTACTCCTGGTCGGTACGCCGCTGGCTGCCCGGCGAGACGGCCTCCACCGAACGCATCAACGACCTGTCCCAGTTCGCCGCCGACGTGGCCGGTTTCCTTCTCGCCCTGCAGCGCTGCGACGCCACCGAGGGCCCCCTCGCGGGGGCACACAGCTTCTACCGCGGCACGTCACCCGCCCACTACGACGCCGAGACGCACCGGTGCATCGCCGCCCTGGGCGGCCGCGTCGACAGCGTGCGGGCCACCGAGGTCTGGCAGGCGGCACTCGCCGCCGAATGGCGTGGGAAGCCGGTGTGGTTCCACGGCGACGTCGGCGGCAACAACCTTCTCGTCGACGGCGGCCAACTGTCGGCCGTCATCGACTTCGGCACCTCGGGCGTCGGCGATCCGGCCTGTGACCTCACTATCGCCTGGACCATGTTCCGTGAGGACAGCCGCGAGGCGTTCCGCCAGGCGGTCGGACAGGACGACGGCACTTGGGCCAGGGCCAGGGGCTGGGCACTGTGGAAGTCCGCGCTGACGGTGGCCGAGTGCACGGATCCCCGAGACGAACGGGCTGTCATCCATCTTCGGGTGATCGACGCGGTACTGGCCGACCACGAACGCTTCGCGTAGTCGAGCCCCGGGCACCGGCACCGTCCTTCACACCCGCGGCACTCGCCTGCCGACTCCGCGTCTCATGAGACGGACCGAGGGGCAAGGCTCAGCGAACAGGCACTCACGCCCACCGCGTCCTCAGGTTTTCGGTGGCGCTATGCGACGGGGTTCTTGAGCAGGACCCGGGCGAGCCAGTCGGTGCGGGTTCGGCGGGCCGTTGCCGAGATGCGTGCCTGTGGGTACAGGGCGTCGAATCCGTGGAAGCCGCCTGCCCAGACGTGGAGTTCGGCCTGGCCGCCGGCCGCCCAGACGCGGGTCGCGTAGGTGGTGTCCTCGTCGCGGAAGACCTCGGCGGAGCCGGTGTCGATGTAGGTGGTCGGCAGGCCCGAGATGTCGTCGGCCAGGGCCGGGGAGACGTATGCGGGTACCTCGTCGTCGGCGAGGTCGCCGAGGAGGCAGCGCCATCCGAACGCGTTCATCTCGCGGGTCCAGACACCGGGCCCGTTCGAGTACTGGCCGCTGGACGTGGTGGTGTTGCGGTGGTCGAGCATGGGGCCGATCAGGACTTGGGCGGCGATTGTCGGGGTGCCGAGGTCGCGGGCCAGCAGGGCGACCCCGGCGGCGAGGCCGCCGCCCGCGCTGGCGCCCGCGACGATGATCCGGTCGGGGGCGATGCCCAGTTCGGCGGCGTGGCCGGCGATCCAGAGCAGTCCTTGGTAGCAGTCGTCGACCGGGACGGTGCCGGTGGCCTCGGGTGCGAGCCGGTAGTCGACGGAGACCACGACCGCGCCGAACTCGTCGAGCCACTCCAGCGGAATGTCGATCTGTGAGAAGCGGTCGCCCATGACCATCCCGCCGCCGTGCATCCAGTAGACGCAGGGTGCGGCGGTGGTGCGATCGGTGTTCGCGGGGCTGAAGATCGACAAGGGGATCGGGGTGCCGTCCGGACTCGGAACGGTGACCTCGCGTCGGTCGATCGCGCGCCCTTCGAGGAGGGGTTCGACGGGCATCGAGGAGAAGGGGCGTACCTGCGCCAGCATTTCCTGGCTGAGCTGGGACATCAGCGGCATGTCGGCCGAGAGTTCACGCAGTTCGGGGTCGAGGGCGGGGCGTGCCGTGGTCATGGTCGTCGCCTTTCGTGGGTGGTGGTGGTGGTGCGTGGGTGGTGGTGGACGGTCGGGCGGGAAGAGGGCTGCCTCGGCGGGCGCCGAGGCAGCAGGAGCTGCGGTGCGGGTGTGGGTGTGGGGTCTTTGGCGGGCGTCTTCGGCGAGGGTCTCGGCGAGGGTCTTCGGCGGGTCAGAAGGAGGCTTTGCCGCGGACCGGGACGTAGTCGGTGTACGCGGAGTCCTTGGCGAGCAGTGGGCCGATCCGCGCGACGATGGCCTGGGCGGTCTCGCCGGCGAAGACACGGTGATGGTCCTCTTCGCTCGTCCAGCCTTCGGTGACATGGACGACGTCGGGGTCGGACGCGGAGCGGGAGACGAGGTAGACGAGGCAGTGCTCGCTCGCGCCGGGGCTGCCCTCGTTCAGTCCGGTCAGCAGCAGGTCGACGAGCTGGTCGCCCATGGCCGGTCTGGCGGTCAGGGTCGCGTTGAAGCCGTAGTTGACGATCATGGATGCCTTCTTCTTCGGTGATGGAGTGCGGTGATTCCATTCAACCGACGTGACCTGCGGAAACGTTAGACCGATGCTCGTGCGTACGTGCACGATCCTCGCGGCCGCCGGAGCCATGGTGCGGAACGGTGCTGCAATGGACGCATGGACCTCGATGAACTCCGCACGCTGCTGGCCCGCCATGCGCGGCCCGACTGGACCACTGCCGTCGACGGCGTCCTCATCTCGAAGGTCGATCGCCCTGATCCCCCGGCACCCTCGATGTCCGGTACGGTCCTGGCGGTCATCGCCCAGGGCGCCAAACGCCTCGCCCTGGGGGAGAGAGTGTTCGAGTACGGGCCCGGGCAGTATCTGGTCGCATCCGTCGATCTGCCGGTCACGGGGCAGTTCATCCAGGCCGACCCCGAGCATCCGGCGCTGGGGTTCGGCCTCGTCCTGGAACCGTCCGCCGCAGCCGAGTTGCTGCTCGGGGCCGGGCACGGAGACACACCCCGCATGAGTGGCGGCGCGCCGTCGGGGATCGCCGTCAGTGACGCTCCGGCCGCGCTGCTTGACGCGGTGGTCCGGCTGCTGCGCCTGCTGGACGAGCCCCGCGACCGGGCTGTACTGGCCCCGCTGGTCAAGCGCGAGATCCTGTGGCGTCTGATCACCGGGGAGCAGGGTGCGACGGTTCGCCAGTTCGGCCTGGCCGACAGCAGCCTCAGCCACATCTCGCGGGCCGTGCGCTGGATCCGCGAGCACTACGCGCAGCCCTTCCGGGTCGAGGACGTGGCGCGGCAGTCCGGCATGGGCGTCTCCGCCTTCTACCGCAACTTCCAGGCGGTGACCGCGATGAGCCCCATCCAGTTCCAGAAGCAGATCCGGCTGCAGGAGGCCCGGCTGCTGCTCGCCACCCACCCCGGAGATGTCACCGGGGTCGGCCGGCGCGTCGGCTACGACAACCCCTCACAGTTCAGCCGGGAATACCGCCGCCAGTTCGGCGTACCCCCCAGCCAGGACGCCGCCGGCCTGCGGAACACCGTACGCACCCCGGCGCACCTCCTGCCCTGAGCCGGGCGGGCCGCACGGGAGGATCGTGCAAGGAGCGGCGAGGATAGCTCTACTATCCGCGCAGGTCACAGCGGTTCAATGGGATCACCGGTCCTCCCGGGGACCAGGAAAATCCCTGTCCATCAGGAAAGTACCTGTCCATCCGGACGGGATCCCACCACATCGCAAGGGGCACATCATGAAGACGGTTCTGATCACTGGCACCTCATCCGGGTACGGGCGGGAGACCGCCCACTACTTCCACGCGCAGGGCTGGAACGTCATCGCCACGATGCGGACGCCGCGTCCGGACGTCCTTCCTGAGTCGGACCGGCTCCGCGTCGTCGAGCTCGACGTGACCAGGCCCGAGAGCATCACCGCCGTGTTCGAGGCGGCGGGCCCCATCGATGCCCTGGTCAACAACGCGGGGGTGCCCTCGGTCAGCGTGTTCGAGGGCACCCCCATGGCCCGAGTGCGGGAGGTTTTCGAGACCAACACGTTCGGTGTGATGGCGACGACACAGGCGGTGCTGCCCCAGTTCCGCGAGCGCGGCTCCGGCGTGGTGGTCAACGTGACCTCCAGTGTGGTGCTGGGGCACATGCCGCTCTCGGCCGTCTACAAGGCGAGCAAGATGGCCGTCGAGGGGTTCACCGCATCTCTCGCGCTCGAAGTCGAACCGTTCGGTGTGCGGGCGAAGACGGTCGAGCCGGGCGCCTGCCTGACGACCAACTTCGCGGCCAGGGCGACGAACGGCGGCTCCCTGGACGAGCTCGTTCCGGCGCCGTACGCGGCGTTCGTGAAGAAGGCCATGGACGGCTTCATGGAACAGGACGTGTTCACCAGGGAGAGCGACGTCGCCGAGGCGGTATGGCGAGCCGTGCACGACACGACGGGTCAGCTGCGCTTCCCCGCCGGTCCCGACGCGGTCCGGCTGGCCCAGGCGAAGTGATCGACCAGCAGGCGTGATGACACCGCACTGAGAGGTTCAGCGGGACGAGGGCCACGAAGGACTGGGCGTGCTCCTGCGTGCCCGCCGACGTCGAAGCCACGAAGGTGCGGAACCGCTCCGGCAAGGCGCTCGGCATCTACCGCGGCTGGGTATGAGTGGGCGCCGGCTGGAAGGCAGGCGTCTCATCGAAGCGTTCGGACGGATCTGGGCCGTCGGAACGCCGTGTTCTCTCATCTGGAGTGCAGGATCCGAAATCGATCGGGTTCCGCAGGATCCCGATCAACGACCTGGATCGGCGTCCCAGCCCATTGCCAAACGCTGACCCCTGGCACGCGGGAGAACCGGATCCGCCCGCGGGTACCTACGACCGCGACGCGCGCCCAGGCTTCCGCGGTGCGCGACCGGTCCGTGCCGTGAGAACGCAGCACATCGGCGAGGACGACAACCGTGTCGTAGCCCTCGAAGGCGACGAAGGAGGGCGCCTCGCCCAGTCGCTCGCGGAGGGACTTCCCGACGCGTGCGCCGAGTGGGGTGAGGCGCTCGGGCAGATAGCGCAAGAACGGGGTACCGGCGCCGTCGGCGCCCAGCGACGTCGCCCATGCGGCGAACTCCGGTTGCCCGGCCGGAGCACCCATCATGATCCCGGTGAGGCGCTCGTCGCGGCGGACGGACTTGACGATCGGCACTGCCGGCTCTGGGTGGCCGACCAGAAGAAGGAGGGCTGTCGCGCGACTGTCGACGAGTGCGTCGCACACGGCCGCGGGGGTGAGCGCGCGCATATCGAGTTCGGTGACGGTGCCGCCGCGTGGGGTGAGATGGTCCCGCAGAACGCGGGTCCCAGCTGCCCAGTAGACACTGGGCTGGGCTGCTACGGCGATGCGACGGTGGCCCGCGCCGAGCAGGAAGTCCGCGTAGACCTGCCAGCCGCGGGACTGCGGCGGGGCGAGGCGTGCGACCCATTCCGTTGGCTGTTCGGTGAGCGCGTCGAGAACCGCTGACGAGCAGAGGAACGGCAGACCGAGGGCGTCGGCCCTGGTCGCAGCGGCGCGAGCGACGACGCTGTGATACTCCCCGGCCAAGGCGGCCACACCCAGGCCCGCCAATTCGTCCACGGCTGCCGTGGCCCTGTGTGGATCAGCCGCGGTGTCCCGGACCACAAGCTCCAGTGGTCTTCCGGCGATCCCTCCTGCTTCATTGACTTCGTCGGCGGCCAACTCAAGGCCGGCGAGCAGGTGTTGGCCGGCCTCGACCCACCCGGGCCGGGTCAGCGGAAGGAGAGCGCCGATCCGGACGGACGATCCGCCGGCCCGGACGGACGATCCGCCGGTCCGCTCCGACCCGGATGGCGGGGGTGGTGTATTCATGCCTGGGCGTCTCCGTTCTCGTATGACGATGCGTATGCGGGAGTCCACGACATCGAACCAGCCCGCACAGTTGCTTACGGCCACATCCGTCGGATCTCGATATCGGACCCGAAGGCGGGGATGTTGCATACGTGGTGCGCCTGGCACGCACACGGGATGCGCGGGACCGTCGGCATCTACCCTGGGACGCCGTCCGGCGCCCGGTGGTGTGCTCTGGTAGCAGCCTTGTCCCCCGCGAGTAGTTGTCAAGATCTGTGAGTGGGAGGCGCACCGACCCAGCGGTGACAGGCGTCTACGTCGACGTTGCTGCCGCACACGATGGTGATCGCATGCCGGCCGGCGAAGCGTTCACGGTCTTCGAGGACCGCCGCGATGCCGAGCGCGGACGACGGCTCGACGACGAGGCCGGCGCGGTCGAGGAGCATCCGCATACCGGCGATGATCGACGCCTCCTGAACCAGGACGGCGTCGTCGGCGACCAGCAGGAGATCGTCCAGGACGGCCGGGATGGGAAACCGGCCGGCGACGCCGTCGGCGATGGTGTCGGTCGAGTCGGTCGTGACGACACGCCGTCTGCGCCACGAGTGTGTCATCGCCGGTGCGCCCAGCGGCTGGACGCAGATCACCTCGACGTCGGGCGCCAGAGACTTCACCACATCTCGTGGTCGCCGTCGACCAGTTCCAACCCGGCGCCCAACGCGCGAATGCGATCCAGCTTGGTCACCGTCGCGAAGCGGGATGCCACGACGGTCACGTCGAGCCCCCGGCCGTGGCCGGACCAAGCGAGGGCTTGGCCGAGGTTGCCCGCGCTGGCACACACCACGGCTCGCGAGCCGTGGTCGGCGAGCCGGCTCGCGACGACCTCGGTGCCGCGGGCCTTGAAGCTGCGGACCGGGTTCGCCGTTTCGAGCTTGATGCTCACTGTGCACCCGAGGTCGGGCTCCAGCGCCTCGCAGCGGTACAGCGGAGTGTCGAGAAAAATCGGGTCGATGACCCGGCGAGCCGCCCGGATTCGAGCTGTGTCGAGACGCGTCTCCTGCACGACACAGCAGCGTAGTGCCGTCAAGCCTCCGTGTCAGCGTGGGGTGAGGACGCAGAACTCGTTGCCCTCCGGGTCGGCGAGGACCGTCCACGCTACGTCGCCCTGGCCGAGGTCGATGTCGGTGGCGCCGAGAGCCCGCAGCCGGGCCGCCTCCGCCGCTTGATCGTCACCGGGGTACGGGCGGAGGTCGAGATGGATGCGGTTCTTCACGGTCTTCGCGTCGGATGTGCGGAGGAACTCCAGATACGGGCCGACACCCTCGGCGGAGCGCAGCACCGCCTGATCGTCGGTCACCTCGTGCAGGGTCCAGTCCATCGCCTCGCCCCAGAACCGGGCCATGGCCCGCGGATCCGCGCAGTCGACCACCACCGCGGCCATCGGCCCGGTGTCCCGGTAGATGGATCGCGGCTCCAGCACGCAGAACTCGTTGCCCTCCGGGTCGGCCAGGACCGTCCACGGAACGTCGCCCTGCCCCACGTCGGCGGGCGTCGCGCCGAGAACCTGGAGGCGTGCGACCAGCTCTGCCTGATGGGTCGCGGAGGTGGTGGCAAGGTCGATGTGCACACGGTTCTTCACCGTCTTGGGTTCCGGGACGCGAAGGACGTCGACGCAGAGGGCGACGGGGTCGGGATAGACAAGGCCCACGGGTTCGAGGTTCGTCACGCCGGGTTCCTCGCTGTCAATGCTCCAGCCGAGCACCTCCGCCCAGAACCGGCCGAGCGCGGAGTCATCCCGAGCATTCATCGCAATTTGAACAAGCCGTGTCGCCATGCCGCCGACCCTATGCACACCGCCCTGCAACGACAAACGCATATACCGTCACCACACAGAGCTCAACTCGCTCTACAGGCGCACTGCTCAGCTCGCCAACTGCCGTGCTCAGTCACACTGAAACTGGGCAGACCGGCTCAACACCCCCGCCGCACCATGGCTCCTCGCGACAACCGGCGATTTGGACACGTGAAGCACAACAGCCACGCGGGGGCGATCAGACAACCAATCCTCGGCGAGCCACAACGATTGGTTGGGCCGCCCTACGATGGACCAGTGGACACCGAGGGATTGCGATCGTTCGTTCGGGCAGCCGAGCTCGGACGGTTCCAACAGGCGGCCGATGAGCTGGGCGTGACACAGCAGGCGATCTCCAAGCGAATCGCCGCGCTGGAGCGCGCGCTGGAAGTGCGCCTGTTCACACGTACCGCGCGAGGGGTTGAGATGACGCTCGACGGTCAGGCATTCCTTCCCCACGCACGGAGTGTCGTCGCGGGAGTCGAGCGCGCCATCGCTGCGGTCAGGCCGGGCTCCCGGGCCCTTCGGATCGACGTTCTCGGCCTGCGAAGCGCGCAGTCCGTCGTTCTGCACGAGTACTGGCAGGCGCATCCCGAAACCAATCTCGACGTGGTGACCCTCAGAGTCGACGACCCACGGGTGGCGGTCGCCGCCGTCGAAGCGGGCGACATCGACGCCTCGTTCCGTACCGTCACCGACCCGGGCCTGCTGCCTCCAGACGTGCACATGATCCACGCGTTCGACTCCCCGCTGGAACTTCTCGTCGGCCCGGGACATCCGCTCGCCTCCGCACGAAGACTGACGCCACCGCAGCTGCGTAAGCACCGGATCTGGGTGCCGGGTATCGCACCCCTGAGCGAATGGGCGGAGTTCTACGATCAGCTCGCCACCGACTTCGACCTACGCATCGACGCGGCAGGCCCGCACTTCGGGGACGAAGTACTCCTGGACACCCTCGCGGGCTCCACGGACGTGGCCACCCTCGTCGGGGCACGCGACCGGTACATCTGGCCGACGAACTACGACCTGCGCCGCATCCCTATCGTGAGTCCGACCCTCGCATACCCACTCTCGCTCATCCTCTCCAGAACGAATCACATCCAGGGCTCCGCGGAATCATCAGCCACCTGGGAAGTCTGCCAAGGCTCCCCGAGACGGTCTGGCTCCCTTCCTGGGCAACGGCGCCACAACACGGCGACGGCGACGGCGACAGCGACAGCGCTCACGCTCGCACGTCCCCATCCCGACAAAGGTGACTCGACCGGCTGCTGACAGCAGCCTCCACCGGCGCCGAGCGGGCCTTATCCAGTCACCGACACACCAAGAAAGGATCGCGGCATGTCCAGCGACCGTCTCATGCGTATCCACAGCGACGAGTTCCAGGCGATGGCCGAGCGAGTCCTGCGGGTCACCGGGCTCACCTCCCGCCTGAACGTCCTGCCTTTCGAGGACGAAGCGGGCAAGGCGGAACTGTTCGAACAGATCCTCGGCAAGCCACTGCCGCCGAGAGTCACGATCTATCCGCCCTTCTACACGGACCATGGCCTCCACCTCGACCTCGCCGAGCGCGTGTTCATCAACCAGAACTGCACGTTCCTGGACTATGCCGGCATCCGTCTCGGTGAGCGCGTGATGGTCGGCCCGAAGGTCACGTTCATCACCGGCGGCCACCCGGTCGATCCCGAGGAGCGGCGGCTGTACCTCACCGGCGCACCCATCGACGTGGCGGAGAACGTGTGGATCGGAGCCGGTGCCACGATCCTGCCCGGCGTCAGTATTGGGCGTGACGCCGTGGTCGCCGCCGGCGCGGTCGTGGCCGACGACGTTCCGCCGGCAAGCCTGGTGACCGGTACGAAAGCCACCGTCCACCGACGGTGGTGACAACCCATCCAGGGCCTCCGCGACTCGGCATCGCCTCTGCGCTCGGCGCCAATCCGTCGACGGGCCTTCGGTCATTTCGAGGCGGTCCACCGGGTTTCGTTGCCGGACGAGCAGGACAGGCCGATGACCTCCGCCAGTCGGTACGGCGAGTTCTGGACCGTGAACAGCTCATCACCCCGTTCCTGGAGCCCGCGCGCGCATCGGCTCGACTTCGCGGGCGTGGTCGCCGATCTTGTCGGCTGCACGTGAATGTGATCGAAGGTGCCGTTTCGGTGCGTTCGTGTCGCTGTCACTGTGACCGTTCGCCGAAGGACACAACATCCGGGGATTGAAGGGAACTTGGGTACGCTCCAAAGCGCGCGGGTGAACAATCGCCTCTCGCCGTTGAACATTCACTGACCAGGGCTTCGCGCAGGGCCTGCCGGTCCCGATCATGGGGAGTCGCCACTCCGACTTCCCTACCGAAGGACCGCCGTGACCCGTTGGAGATCCGTCCTGGCCACCCTGTCTGTCGCGTTCGTGGGCGCCACCACGCTGCTCTTCGCCCCGCCCGCACAGGCCGCCCCCAGTGACGCCGACCTCGCCTACCGCTGGGCGCCCCTGCATTATCAGGACACCTCGTCGAAGTACTACTCCGCCGACTACCTGGCGCCGGTGAACTACGACGGTGACTGGAACACCCTCAACAACTGGGAGAACCTCGACGCCAACACCTCACGGCTGGCGGGCACCGCGTACTACTCGGTGGTCGAGACCGAGACACACTGGTACATCACCTACGCCTTCTACCACCCCCGGGACTGGAAGGACTACCCGCTGAACCTCTTCTCCCACGAGAACGACATGGAGGGCCAGTTGGAGGTCGTCCGTAAGGACGGCAGCGAGTACGGCGCCCTTCAGGCGGTTGTGACGCTCGCACACGACAACTTCTACTCGTACACGCCGCCCGGCAGCCCTTTCACCGACGGCCGCGAAAGCATCGACGGCACCGTGATCATGCAGGCCTACGACGGTGCGGCGCACCCGACGAGCTTCCAGGAAGCGCGCGGTCACGGTGCCTACGCCTGGAACGGCGCCGACTTCCCCGGCGGCGACGGAATCGTCTTCAAGCCGAGCCGCGGTGCGGGTTCGGTCCCGACCGGCGGCAACGACCGCGACGCGCGGTACGGACTCACCGACCTCACCGCCTCCGACAGCCTCTGGGGCCGTCGCAACAACAGTGAGACGTACGCCGAGTGGGGCACGTTGCGCGGCGACAACGGCAAGGCCAACGCGGCGCACACTCCCTGGACCTGGGACGACATGAACGACGGCAGCGACCTCCAGGCGGGCGTGATCGCGACGGATCCCGCGTACCTGGTCTCCCGGTACTTCGGTAACACGGGCGATCTGAGCCTGACCTATCTGCGCAACCCTTACCGCGCCTGAGAGTTCAGCGAGCGGCCGTTCCGGGCGGCTGGGCCCCGCGGCCGCCCGGAACGCGGACACGCACTGTTTGCCACGGGCTTCCTCAAGGATGGCGATGCGTCAGCCTGTGAGTTGCGGCAGTACGCGGGCGCCGTGGGATCCGCGAGCGCGCCTATGGCCCGGAACTGCCTGAGCGCTGGCTGTTGGCCGAATGGCCCGCTGCCGAGGACGAGCCGGTGCAGTTCTGGCTCTCCGACCTGCCTGATGACATTCCGCTGGTCACGCTCGTACGGCTGGCCAGGCTCCGCCGCAGGATCGAGCACGTCTACCGTGAGATGAGGCAGGCCCTGGGCCTGACCCGCTTCGAGGCCCGCACCTGGAAAGGCCGGCATCGCCACGTCACCCTTGTCTCCGTAGGCGTACGCCTTCTGTACCTCCAGCGACTGGCCGGAACCCCCGGAGGAAACGGCACCGGGCAGTGACCACTTGGTACGCCAGGTGCGGCTACGTCTTCCTCGCCCGCAACAGCGGCAGCCCTCACGGTCTGGCTCCGAACATGATCGGCCAGGGTAAGTGTGTTGGGTGGGGTGTTATTGGGGTGTGGTGGTGAGTTCGTTGTAGACGGTTTGTCCTCGGGTGGGGGTGAGGTCGAGGGTGGTGAGGATGGAGGCGTGGATGATGTTGGGGAGGAGGTGGTGGAGGAGGGTGCGGACGCGGTCGGTGAGGTCGTGGTAGTCGGTGAGTGCTTGGGACATGGCCTGGATGCCGGCGAAGCTTCCTACGAGGACGTCGGCGCTTTCGGCGGGCTGGACGTGGGGGAGGAGTTCGCCTTGGGTCTGTGCTTTTTCGAGGTGTTCGCGCATGACGGTGGCCCAGTTGAGGAAGGGGCCGCTGCGGTCGAGGTCGTGTGCTTGCTGGTCGAGTGAGAGGCGGACGCCGGCGCGGACCATGGGGTCGGTCTGGAGGCGGTGGGCGTGGAGCATGATGACGTCGACGACTTCCTGGATTTTGCAGGCGCGGTCGGGGACGGTGAGGCGTTGGTCCTGTTCGCTGAGTACGCCGTGGGCGAGGTCTTCCTTGGACTGGAAGTGGAAGTAGAGGGCGCCCTTGGTGACGCCTGCGGTGGTGAGGATTTCGGTGATTGTGGCCGCCTGGTATCCGTGTTCTTCGAACACGCGGGCTG
>NZ_PHRF01000133.1 GCF_004151105.1 Streptomyces sp. L-9-10 | reverse complement strand
TCTACCGTCGCCGTGGGCGGCTCGGTCCACGGGTCACGCGCCAGAACTGATGAGTGGTGAGCTGGTATCGCTCATGACCCGGGTTCTCCGCCGTGTGGCTCACCGCCCACACTTCGGTGATCCGCCGGACGTCGTCGACCGGGTCGGAGGTCTCGTTGCAGTCTCCTTGCCGTCGAGGTCGCGGTAGCGGGCCCGCCACTTGCCGTTGGGGCGCTTCTGGATGTTGGCCAAGTGGCTTCTCCCTCTTGTTGGTTGTCAGTAGTGGCCGCCGCCCTCGATATCGCAGGTGAGGGTGCGAGCGTCCCGCTCGTCGCCCATGAGGCGGCGGCACTGCTCGTGGATGGCCCGCGAGCTGTCGGGGTGGGCCTTGGCTGTCGATGTCGAGCCCCTCCAGAGGCGGGGACATCAGTTCTTCGAGGGGGAGTTCGAAGACGCGGGAAATGAGATTCCCGATTTGGGTAACCGGCGATCCTGGGGTGCAACTCTGTGCAGACCGAATCACCACCTGGCCGAATGGGAATTCATGCGATAAGCGAGGGCATCAGTCGTCAGGCGGCTCGGGCTGTGGGCAACTGCGCGACCCACCTCGTGACCTCGGTCAGGTGCTCGGGCTGTAGACCGAGGTGCGGGTCGGGTTGAATGAGGAGCGTCGCCGTTCCCTTGGCATTGCGCTCCGCCGCCCAGGAGTGATCGAGGGTGGTGAAGTCGTCATCGATCCAGACGGTGGGGGCGTCGCCGAGCCAGGCGTCGACGTGGTCGCGCTTCCACAGGTAGCCGTTGGGGTGGCTGGTGGTGATCTGCGGACGCGGGAGATCGACGTACGACAGGGGCGGAAGGCCGAGGAGCGGGCCGATGAGGGCGGTGGCGTTCTGGCGCCAGCTGGTGCACCAGACGGGGGTGACCAGGCCAGTGCGGATCACGTCCATGAGAAAGCGGCCGTGGTCGGGGTGGAGCCAGACGGTGACCGGATTGTCGGCGCTGCGGCCGGTGGGGACGACGTCGTGGCGGGCGTGGGTGGCCGGGGTCGAGCCGTCCGCGTTGGGGAAGGGAATGAGGACGCCGTCGATGTCGAGGAGCAGGTAGGGCGGGCGCATCGGTTCCTCCAGGGGAAGCCGGGGCGAATGGCTGGTCAGAGCTTGCGGGCGCGGATCAGCAGGGTGGTGGGCCAATGGCCCATGCGGGGGTCGTGGAACTCCTGGGCTGAGGTGAGCCAGAAGCCCGCTCGTCTGAGGTGCTTCTCCCAGCGGTCCGTGGAGAACTCCCAGCGGGCGATGGGAAGTCGGGTGCGGTCGGGGAGGGTGACATGGTCTCGCCGTGGCCGGTCGTCGCCGGAGGGGCTGCGGCCGCCGCGCTGCGGGTGGGGGACGGAGAAGGCGAGCACCCGGCCGGGCGTGAGGCGTTGAGCGATTGTCGGGAGCAGGAGCTCGGGAGCGACGAGGCCGACGGCGCCGAAGACGGAGTAGATCGCGTCGGACTGCTCGTCGGAGGCGTGCAGGTAGTGCAAGGCGTGCCCGGCGACGAAGGTGAGGTTGTTCAGCCGTCCGTAGTGGCAGCGGGCGCGGCGGACCTGCGGACCAACCAGGTCGACGCCGGTGACATGAGCGCCGTGGCGGGTGGCGAGGTGGGCGGCGTTGTGGCCGGGGCCGCAGCCGAGTTCCAGGAGTCGCTTGTCGCGCAGGTCGGGGCCGAGGACATCGGCTGCGGGTCCTTGGCCGGGCCTTGTGGTCCATTCCATCCGCGCGGGTACGGACAGGGGTTCGGCGAGTCCGGTGGCTGTGCGTTGGAGGGCATGGGCGTGCCAGGGGGATGTCTGGGCGAGCACGTCAGATCTTCAGGAGGTGGAGGACGTCGGTGAGGTGGCGGCGGACGGCCTTGGTGTAGGCGGGGTCGGTGGCCGGGTCGTTGATCCAGCGGACGGCCTGCTCCATGAACCACTCGACGGCCCACATGCGGTGCCAGCCCAGGGCCCAGTTCTCGGCGGTGAGCCCGCCGCGCGGGGCGAGGGCGTCGGGGGTGCCACCGGCGGTGACGTACTGCTCCAGGAAGACGCGCAGGCGCACGGGGTGCGGGGGCTCGATGGTGCCGTGCCAGCTGGCGAGGTCGAGCAGGCCGGGGCCGGTAAAGGCGCGGGCGAAGTCGAGCAGCCGCCAGCCGCGCTCCCCGATGTGGAGGCTGGTGGGGTGGAACTCGGAGTGCACCCAGCCGAACGGTTCCAGCGTCGCTCCGGCCGAGCGGGCCTCGGCGGCCCGGGCGATACGGCCGAGCGCGTCCTCGACATCGTCGGCGTCCTGCCAGCGGTCAGCCTTGCGCAGCCGTTCGAGATGCTCCAGCGCACGGACCGACAGTCTCCGCAGCCGCTCCTGGTCGAGGATGGGCAAGGGCGGAGACGTACGGATGCCGTGCAGGACCACGGCCGCGGCGACGCCGTCGAGGTCGTCGGCCTCGCGGACAGACGGTCCGAGGTCCTCCATGAGCATGCCGAGCCAGCCGTCCAGGACGGCGGAGGCGTGGACCTGGGGGACGGGTACGCCGAGAGTGTGGGCCAGGCGGAGGGCCTGGTCCTCGCTGTCGAAGGGCTTCTTGGCGTACTTGAAGATGGCCGTGGAGCCGTCGGGGAAGGTCACGCGCTCGACGCCGGACATGGACCACACGCGTACCTCCTCTCGTACGGCGGTGGTCTGGCCGGTCGCGGTGAGCAGGTTGTCGAGGACTTCAGCGCTGGGGTTCGTGGTCACGGGAGGGCTCCGGGGATGGGTGGTGGCGTCCGGGGCAGGCGAGGGATGCCGGCCCGCCCCGGAGCCTGATCGGGTGGGTTACGCGGCGGGGGTCACGCGGCGGGCGTAGACCTGCTCGATCCAGCCCGCCTTGAACGCGGCGAGGTCGTCGCGGAAGTTCGCCATCGAGGCACCGTACGGCGCGACCACGCCGGACCCGCCTGGAAGCGGGGTTGACCCGCGCGGAGAAGGTCATCGCGGACATCGACGCAGCCAGCGGGGGCCCGACAGCCGCGGCCGGGACGGAGGGTTGAGATGGGGCGTCTGACAACTGAGACCCGTGCGCGGAACGAAGCAGCGATCCGGGCGGCGATGGACCGGCTGCTGGCTGGAACGATCCCGCCGGGCGGCGGGTGTGATCTCAAGACCCTGGCGGCCGAGGCCGGAGTGACACGAACGGGCTTCTATCCGAAGGGAGAACGTCCCGGCCCTTACCAGCACCTCGCGGAGGAGTTCGAACGGCGGGTGAAGGAGGCCCGGGCAACCGGGAAGGTCACAGACCCCAAGGTCTCCCAGATCGAGCGGTTGAAGGCCCAGGTCGCCGAGCTGAAGGAACGGCTCACCGAACGAGACGCGGATCTCGCCGAGCTCACGGCCTTCAAGACCCTCGCGATCTCCCGCCTGGCCGCCCAGCGCCAGGAGATCGAACAGCTACGGGAGCAAGCTGCCGCAGTTGACAACGTGCGGCATTTGCCCGCCGCCCGCCCCGGCTCAGCTCCCTTCGGATCGTGCAGCTGAGTACGCGATGGTGCACGAGGAAGTCGTATGCGACTGGGGACGTTCGGGGTCCTGGCGAGATTTCCGTGAAGCCGGGATGTGCCCCCGTGAGCCGGCAGCACTCCGTCACGGGTAGCGGGACCCGCGGCGGATGTGATGACTTCGTAGGGACTTTGTCTCCGCACCTGGAGGCGGTGCGGGTGGAGCGAGTGCGGGTGGCAGCGTGTCCGACGAGGTGAAAGTCGCAATTATCCGGCGGCCTACTGCCTAACCGTCCATCCTGGACGTATGAATTCGACCGATCCCGCGAGAGCGAAGGAGCCGCCGACCATCACGGCGGTGACACGGCGTGACATCTTCAAGTACCTGCGCGGGATCTCGCGCCCCTGGTGGGGCGAACTGGACGAGGTCACGTTCCTGGAGGGCCTCTACGACCTGGACCGAACCTCCAGTCGGCGACAGTCAGCTTCCGACTGTCCGTGCCGATATCCAGCAGCACCGGTTCAACAACGATGACCTGCCTGACGACTGGATCTTCGAGGACTCCCGCTTGGAGCTCTCCGACGGGCCGGACGAGGTACTACTCAGCTTTCTGGCACGGGTGGTCCACCCTGAAGTGGCGGCTGACGTCGAGGAGGCCACCAAACACGTCGAGGAACTGAACCTGCTTCTGGCGCCGGACGGATGGGGTCTGCGTGCGCACGAGTTCCTCTCGGGCCGCCCCCTGTATGAGCCGGTACGAGTTCCGCCTAGTGGCCCGTTGGTCCCGCTGCCGCTGGAGGACGAGGACACGGGCAAGCTCGACCTGGTCCTCGGCCAGACCTTCAGCCTCCTGGAGTGCGCTGGCGAGGAGACCGCACGCGACCTGCTTCGCACCGCGGTCCTGACCCTCCATCGTGACGGCGGCTTCTTCCATCCCATACCTGGTGACAATTGGACGGATGCCACCTACGAGGCGGTCCTTACGGTGGAGCGCGAGCTTCTGCCCACCTGCACCCCGGAGGCGAAGGAGGTGGTCTGGCAGACGCTGCGGTCCGTACTCATCCAGCTCGGGCGCATCGACGTCCAGGACCTCGTTGTCGAAGGCGACACCCGCCCGCTGCCCAGCATCCCACCGGACTGGCGGACTCAAGCCGCAGCGCCCGCCACCCCCACCGTTCGAGGCATCCGGCTCCCCTTTTCCACTACCGAGTTCGATGTCACTCGCAGGAACTTCACCGACCTAGAGATCCGCGGTTCGCAGGACAGCAGCGGGTTCCACTACCTCTACGACACCCGTGCCAGCCGGATGATCACCGACTTCGTCCTCGATGACCGTCCGCAGGTAGCGACCCTGTGCAACGTCACCATCATCAAGAAGGGCGACACCTTCACGCCGAGGATCAAGCTCTGGAAGAAGGACAAAAAGAAGGCGGGGGAAGTTTCCACCACGCAGACAGTGCCTGAGACCGGGACCACGCGGGCCGTCAAGGCGCTCGTCGACACCGGGGACGTCCACGAGAACTTCTGGAAAGTCATCAACTTCCTCCAGGGCTGCACCGGCCTGAGCACACCTGGCAGTTCCCTCCAGCTCGTGGCCGGCGATGAGGCGCAACTGGCCCAGCTGCTGACCGGCCGGGACCGGACGATGGTTCTCGGTGCGGTCAGGACAGCCATCGGCGGCGGGCTCACAGAAGAAGACATCCGGTTGATCAGCAACCGCAAGGAGCAGCTCCAGAGGTTCGAGCGGCTGCTGATCGATCCGGACTACTTCCAGCAGGAAGAGAGCCTGGCAACGACACGCGGACCGGAGGCGGTCTGGCAGGCCTTTTTCGAGGCGAATCAGTGGATATTCGGCTACGGCCTCAACCTCATCGCCTGCGAATCCATCAACGACGGCAAACTGGAACAGATCACCACCGGCGCCAACTTCTTCGGCGGAGCCGGGAAGCGCATCGACGCCATCATGCGGTCCAAAGGCCTGATCAGCAGCATGCTCTTCTGCGAGATCAAGACACACGACACCGAACTGCTCTCCCGGACCCCGTACCGCGCGGGCGTCTTCCAGGCATCCAAGGAACTCGGCGGCGGCGTGGCGCAGGTGCAGAAGACAGCCAGCAAGGCCCAGCAGCTCATCTCCAGCAAGTTCCTCACCCAGATCTACGAGGAAGACGGCACCCCTACAGGCATCGAACTGTCCACCACCCGCCCGCGACAGGTCGTGGTGATCGGGAGCCTGCGCGAGTTCATCCAAAACGGCGACGTGAACCCGGAAAAGTTGAGCTCCTTCGAGCTGTATCGGACATCCATCCAGGACGTCGAGGTCATCACGTTCGATGAACTCTACGAGCGGGCCTGCTTCATCGTTGAGGATCACTGAGGCGGACCGCTGCCGCAGCGCTCGCCGACACTGCCGCTACCCGTGACGGAGTGTTTACCGGCACACGGGGGCTCACCCCGGCTTCACGGAAATCTGGCCAGGGCCACGTTCGGTGGTACGTCCCCCTCCATGAGGAGGGGGCGGCTGCCATCTGGAGCCGACCGCGGTGGGCGGTGAGAGCCCGGAGGCGGGCTGCCACGGCGTCCGGGCCCAGGGTGGCCAAGGCCCACAGGGCACTGAGGCGGCGGCCGGAGGACCAGATGCCGGTGGTCGGCGGCCGGAACGAGGCCACGGCGATGTTCTGAACCGTGAACGGGGCGGGGTCGAGATAGGTCATGCCACCGGTCCCGCACAGGTACGCGCGGGCGCCGGTCGCCGCGGATAGGTCCGCGAGCCGGACAGAGCGGCCCGGCCGGGCCGGCAGACGGCTGCTGGTGAGAACCTGGCCCTTCCAGCCCAGCAGGTCCAGCAGGACGCGGTTGGAGGTCTCGGCAACCGTCGCGGTCTTGCCGGTGTCGAATGCATCCAGCACCGGATCTAGGGCCCCGGCGAGGGCGGGCCAGTGAGGGCTGGCCCCATAGTGCTGCCGCAGCATCCCCGCGGTCCTGCGGCGGGCCAGGTCCGGGTCGTCGATCACGGCGTCGCGGATGAGGGTGGGCCGTCCGCTCGGCAGGCGGGTGGGGACGGTAAGCCACTGCTGACCGGCGGAGTCATCGAGATTCGCGAGGCGGGCTCGGTGCTGGTAGTCGCGGCGGGTGAACTGCACGTCGTCGAGGACGATCCAGTAGTCCGCCGCGAACAGCTTGGCCAGCGTGGTCAGCCGGGGCAGGAAATTCGGCTGATGGATGGCACACAACCCGCCCGGTTCGGGCAGGTCAGGGGTTGATGAGGCGGCTGGTGAAGCCGTCGCGGATGAGGGAATCGTACGCTGCATGCACGTCCTCCGGGACCTCCTGCTCGATGGCGAATCCGAGCTTTGGATACTCGATGACCCGCTGGAGGTCGCCGACGAGCATGTCCAGGACGAGTTTCTCGTCGCCGATGGACTTCAGATAGTCGTCGAACTCCAGCGGCTCCGACGCGCAGAGGATCTCGACGTCGGGCCACAGCTTGCGGGCGGTCGCGAACGACCGCCTTTCCATATAGGGCTTGGAGACCAGCAGCACCGAAGCCGGGGTGATGCCTGCGGCGACGAGGGCCTCACGCGAGAGGGTGATGTTCTGCCCGGTGTTGCCCGCGTTCGGTTCCAGCAGGATCGCCTCGGCGGGGACGCCGAGGTCGATGGCGTGCTCGCGGAAGTGGACGGCCTCCCCGCGCGGGAAGACCTTGGCGGTGGTGGGGCTGTTGCCGCCGGTGAAGACCAGGGTCGGGAAGAGCCCGAAGCGGTACAGCTCGGCGGAGTGGGCCGCGACGCCGAGGTCGTGGCTGCCCAGCCCGATCGCCACGTCAACGGGCCGCAGCTCGTGCTGCATCTGGTGGTAGTTCCAGATCAGCTTGGCATGGCGCCACTGGTCCTCGGTGATGCCCTGCTGGTCGTTGCTCACGCGTTTCTCCCTGGTCACCGTTGCCGGGGGCCGACCGGCCCCTCGCTCATGGCCTTGATGCCCTCGATACTGCGCAGTTGGTGCACAAGTCCGTACTGCGCGGCCGCCTTGGCGGCCTGGTCGAGGACGAGGAGTCCATCATCCCGCGTCGCCGCATCGGAGAGCAGGATGTGGCCATGAGCGGTGTCCAGTCGCACACGTTGCATTGGTGAGTCGGTCGTCCCGCTGCTGCGGGCGATGTCGATGAAGTGCAGGGCCTGGGTTAGGTCGCCGGCACCGCGGCGGGCGAGGGCGAGTTTCTGGTGGGCCACCGACCAGTCATCCGGTTCGGTGAGGTCCTCGAAGTCGCGGGTCGCTGCCTGCATGACGCGGGTCGCATAGTCGTGTTGGCCGTCCTTGCTCAGCGCGGTCCCCACCCACAGCCTCGCGCGGGCCCGGTCACGGCGGGAGAGCCGGTCATCGACGGCGAGGGTCTCGTAGTTGCGGGCGGCGATCTCCAGCTTCCCGGACATCTCGGTGACGACCGCGAGGGACAGGTCGAGTTGGGCGACGCGGCGGGGGATGTCGAGCTGGGTGAAGACCGCGCGGGCGCCGGCATAGGAGTGCTGGGCGGACAGCGGGCCCAGCACAACGCCCTGGTCGCGCTTGAGGTCGCCGAGCAGGGCGGTGGAGCGGGCGAAGAGATACAGGCCCTTCTCGTCCAGCTCAGGGGCCTTGAATCGGCTCAGCCACCGGGTGAGGAGGCTGTCGGCGAAGGAGAAGTTCTGCCGGGACAGGGCGACCACGACGCGGTCGAGGTCGTCGGCCCAGGACTCGTATTCCCAGGCCCGGGGGCCGGAGGCGATGACGCGGCGTCGGCCGGTGTTCTGCACCGGGCTGGTCATCTCGGACAGGAGCGTTTCGAACCGCAGGTGGACAGCGGCGTCCGCGCGGCCGAGGGCGGTGTCGAGGATGGCCTGGGTGTCGGGTCTGGGCTCGGTGTCGGCGAGCTTGCTCTCCCACTTGGACACGGTCGCGACTGCCAGACCGAGCTGCTGGGCGAAGGCCCGCACGCTCAGTCGCAGGGCGAGCCGCAGGGCCCTGGCCTCCAGGCCGGTCCAGTGGTGCACGGTCGCCACGCGTCACTCCCTTCCACCGGTCATAGAAGCAGATCCGTGCAGTCGGCGGGACGGAAGTAGTACGGAAGTAGAACGGCTGGTCATTGGCCGAGAGTTGGCCGGACGCCACGATCAGAGCGTCACCACTCGTCGAGTCTTTTGGACGGTCCTGAGCATGGAACCCCTCACGGAGCATCGCCCGGTAAGCGGCCCGGTCGTTTATGGCTTCCTGCGGCTGGTGCGGGTCTCCCAAGCGCGGCAGGACGCGCTGGTCGCCTCGCTCGCCGAGTACTGCCGCAGCCACGAAATGCAGTTGTCCGGCGTCTTCACCGACCGCGACGCGTCCGCCGGTCCCGCCTCAGCGGCGTTCACCGGGCTACTGGACGTGCTCGCGCTGCCGGACGTCTACGGCGTCATCGCCCCGGCCATGTCGCACCTGGGGCCGAAGGCCATAGCCGCTGAACGCGGGCGGCAGCTCGAGGCGGTCGGTTCGCGGCTGTTGCTGGTCCGCAAGCCCCGCACGGCCCACCACTCCATCTCCCGCACCGATTCCGTCCGCCGTCGTCACCCCGGCACCACCCGCGTCCTGGACGCCGAGTCATGAGGACCAGCGTGATGACCAAGACGACCCAGCGGTTCTTCGACGCGCGGCCCGAGTCGGTCGGCCAGGCACGGTCCTTCGCCTCTGAGGCCCTGACCGACTGGGGCCTGCCGGACCGAGCCGAGGACGTCCGGCTCTGCGTCTCCGGGCTCGCCACCAACGCCCTGGTCCACGGCACTGCCCCCGGACACGGCTTCCTGGTCAACCTCGACGCCGACGAGGAAGTCGTACGCCTGGAAGTGCACGACAGCCGCCGCCAGAACCCGGAAGCCCGGCAGGCCGCCGGCACGGACACCTCCGGACGCGGGCTGATCCTGGTGAACGCGCTCGCCGACGGCTGGGGAGTCGAGGACCGCACTCCGCTCGGGAAGATCATCTGGTCCTGCTTCAAGGCCACGGGAGGCACGACAGCATGAGCGTCCTGCTCACTCCGCCCGGCCCTGAGCTGCGGCTGCTGGTGTCGCGCGCAGCCTGGACCTGGCCCGGTACCCGCCCGGACGGCGGCGAGATCGCGCACATCCTGATCACCCATACCCCGGCCCTGACCGGCTGGGGCACCACTGAGACGGCTGAGGCCAGGATGCGGCGGCTGTCCGCCAGCCTCGGTGGCCTGGCCGGCGCCCGGGAGGTCATCCCGGAGCTGGAGCGCTGCCTGCAGATCGTCGGCGACCAGATGCTGGTGCGCTTCCCCGGCGCCTCCCGGCGGCTGCGGCTGTCCACCCGTCGGTCCTGGACCGAACAGGTCGCCCGCAGCGGTGAAGCAATCCTCCTACTCGGACTGGACCCCCTGCCGCAGTCAGCTGACGCCGCCAAGATCGACGCCTACCTGGACGCAGCGCTGGCAGCCGACCGGCTGCTCTTCGGACGCGCCCGCACCCGCTGAACCCGCATCTCCTCGCACGCCCCCGGACGAAACGATGAGAGGGAACTGCCATGGAAACCTTCGAACGCGCCCGACTGGACGCCTACTTCGCCCGGATCGTCGCCCAGTTCGCCTCGGGTGAGCAGACGGCGTCGTTCCTCATCACGCATCTGCTGGCCGAGCGTCCCGCGTTCGTCCGCGCGGTCGCCACGATGACCCGGCTCACCGCGGTGTTGCCCAAGCCGAAGTCCGTCCACCCGGCCGCGAAGCGCGAGGTCGAGCAGACGCACATGGTCGACACCCTCACCCGCGAAATGTTCGCCCAGGCCGACGACGCTTTGGACTACCTCGAATCCCGTGCCGCCGACCAGGCGGTCACTCTGCTGGACGTCGGCGGCTACTTCGCCCCCAGCCTCGCCGACGTCCACAACCGCTTCACCGGCCACCTCGCCGGGGTGATCGAGGACACCGAGAACGGGCACCGCCGCTACGAGGACCTCGACAAACTGCCCTGCCCCGTCATCTCCGTCGCCCGCTCACCGCTGAAGGACCCCGAAGACTTCCTCGTCGGCCAGTCCGTAGTCTTCTCCACCGAGGCCGTCATGCGCGATCGCGGTGACATCCTCCACGGCCGCCCCGCCCTGGTGATCGGCTTCGGCAAGCTCGGCAGCTCGATCGCCCGCCTCCTGCACGCCAAAGGCGTCCACGTCACCGTCTTCGACATCGACCCCGTCCGCCGCACCCAGGCACTCTCCCAGGGCTTCACCGTCGCCCGCGACCGTGAAGCCGCCCTGACCGGGGCCGGCCTGGTGCTTTGTGCGACCGGCGCCGTCTCCCTGCGCGGCGAGGACTTCTCCCACCTGCGCAACGGCGCCTACGTCGCCACCGTCACCAGCAGCGAGGACGAACTCGACCTCGCCGGACTCCCCGACGTCTACACCCGCACCCAGGTCGGCGACCACGTCACCCGCTACCAGACCACCGGCCACTACTTCTATCTGGCGAACGGTGGCAACGCCGTCAACTTCATCCACGGCGCCAGCGTTGGGCCGTTCATCTTCCTGGTCCAGGCCGAGATCCTCGCCGCGATCAGGATGCTCACCCGCGGAGACCTCGCCCCCGGCATCCATGAGGTCCCCGCACCCGACCGCGAAGCCATCTCGGCGACCTGGCTCTCCTACTTCAACAGGTGATCACCATGACCATCACGGCCAACCACATCCGCACCACCATCGACGCCTACCTCGACGAACACCCCGAGGACAAGCGCGAACTCGCCGTCGTCCTCGGCCTCCTGGACGACGGCGACGACCTCACCAACCGCAAGACCCTGCCGGGCCACGTCACCGCAGGGGCGATCCTCGTCGGCCCCGACGGCCGCATCCTGCACATTCTCCACAACGTGACCCAGAAGTGGCTTTTGCCCGGCGGTCATCTGGAGCCCTCGGACGAGACGCTCCTGCAGGCCGCCGGCCGCGAACTCGCAGAGGAGACTGGCATCCCGCCCCACGTCGTCACCCCGCACGGTGAGACTCCGCTCCACATCGACATCCACCCCATCGACGCCAACCCCGCCAAGGGTGAGCCCGCCCACCAGCACTTCGACTTCCGCTTCCTCTTCCGCACCACCGCCGACATCGGCGAACTCCAGGCCGAAGAAGTCTCCGACGCTGCCTGGCGAACGGTCGGCGCCCTCCACGACGAGAGGTTGGGTCAGCGCGTCGCCCAAGCACTGCGTTGACCCCAAGACCGGCCGCCCCTGCGCCTGCGACCCCCGACGCGGGCGGGGGCGGCCTCCCAGCCCGCCGAGCGACAGGCCACCAAGAGTGACCTTTGTCACCTGGTAGGGTGATCGTCGCCATGGAAAGCGACACGATGGACCGTCTCTACGAGACGCGGGCCGGAGCGGCCGCCGCCTCCTAAAGCGACACGACCTGCATGGGACATGGTCTCTGCAGCGACAACAGGGTGGAAGCACCACGACCTCGGCCAGGAAGGCGCAGCCCAGCGCTACTACCAGGTCGGCTACAAGCTCGCGTGCGAAGCCGATCCCCACGGCCACGCGGCGTGGATGATGCGTACCCTCGCCCACCAGGCCCTGAGCCTCAAGCAGCCCCACTACTGCGTCGACCTCGACGAAGGCGCCCTACGCGCAGGTCTCGGCCACATCGACGGCCGGACCGAGGCGCTGCTCCACATCACCCACGCCCGCGCCTACGCAGCCACCGACGAGAACCCGTCGGCCGCACGCGCCCTCCTCGCCGCCGAAGACGCCCTCCTACGAGACGACGACCCCCAGCCCAGCTACTCCCGCGTCAGCGGCCCCGCCGCCGGCACCGTGGCCAGCCACACCGCCCGCACCCTGACCGTCCTCGCCGACCACATCGGCACCGAACAGCAGCACCGAGACGCCCTCACCCGCTGGGACCCGGAGAAGTACAAGCGGGTCCACGCCCTCACCCACGCCGACCTCGGCGACAGCCTTGCCGCCCAGGCCCGCGCCGACGAAGCCGTCTCCGCCTGGACCCAGGCCCTGGCCCTCATGGAGGGCATGACCTCCGACCGCACCCGCAAGGCGATCACCTCGATCCGCTCCACGCTCGCGATCTACCAGCGCCGCCGCGTTCCCGGCGCCGCCGATCTCGCCCGCCGCGCCCGCGAAGCCCTCGCCCAACATGCCCAACAACCCGCCCGACGAAGGGAACACCGTGGCTCAGCAGACCGACGACCAGCCGAAGGCCCTCATGCCGGCGCTCGAATCCATGACCCTGCTGGTCGCCGCCGTCATCGTCCACGACAAGGCCACCAACCGCGTCGTCCTCCTCCAGCGCAGCGAGAACGCGAAGTTCGCCCAGGGGATGTGGGACCTGCCCGTCGGCAAGAGTGAACCTGGCGAGCCCATCACGGAGACGGCGGTCCGCGAGCTGTACGAGGAGACCGGCCTCACCGTGACGCCTGAGTCCCTCAGGGTCGCCCACATCATTCACGGCGCCTGGGGCGTCGAGGCGCCCAACGGCTTCCTCACGGTCGTCTTCGCCACTCACGAATGGACCGGCGAACCCGAAAACCGTGAACCTCGCAAGCACTCTCAGGTTTGTTGGGTTGATGTTGATGCCATCCCTGCCGCCTTCGTCGCCACCACTGCCAAGGCTCTCACTCGGCACCTGCAAGGGAGCCAAGAAGTGTCACTCGACGGATGGAAATGATTCCGGCCTCGGCCTGAGCGATCCGAGGACGCCCGGAATGCCCCCGCGACCGGCATGTGCGTCATGTGGTCGCCGGGGCATTCGTCTTGCGGGCGTCTAC
>NZ_PHRF01000132.1 GCF_004151105.1 Streptomyces sp. L-9-10 | reverse complement strand
TTGAGCGTCATCGAACTGCACCCAATTGCCCGGTTATTTCGCGTTGCCGCAGGTCACAGTATGTTCAAAAAACAGGTTCAAGTCCCGTTACTCACCCTTACAAGATCGCCCCCGTGACCTGCGAAAACAGGGACCGGGGGCGATCTTCTTCTCATCTGAGCCGCACCGCGTATGGCCGCGGCAATACACTTCCGCCATGATCCGCGCAGTGATCCTCGACGTCGGCGAGACCCTCGTCCGCGACGACCGCTACTGGGTCTCATGGGCCGACTGGCTCGACCTCCCGAGGCATACCGTCGCAGCCCTGGTCGGCGCGGTCGTAGCTCAGGGCCGTGACAACGCGGACGCCCTACGCCTCATCCGTCCGGACATCGACATCGCCGCCGAGTACAGGGCGCGCGAAGCCGCCGGCCGGGGCGAGCGGCTCGACGAGTCCGATCTCTACCCCGACGTACGGCCTGCCCTCGCCGCGCTACAGGCCCAGGGGATCCGGGTCGTCGTCGCGGGTAACCAGACCGTCAAGGCGGCGGCGTTGCTGCGCGGCCTCGACCTGCCCGCCGATCTCATCGCCACCTCGGGCGAATGGGGCGTCGCCAAGCCGTCTCCGCAGTTCTTCGCTCGCGCCCTCGACGTGTCCGGCGCGGGCGCGCACGAGACCCTGTATGTCGGTGACCACCCTGCCAACGACGTCTTCCCTGCCCGGGAGGCGGGCCTGCGCGTCGCCCACCTGAGGCGCGGGCCGTG
Organism: Streptomyces sp. L-9-10; assembly: GCF_004151105.1. Taxonomy (GTDB): domain Bacteria; phylum Actinomycetota; class Actinomycetes; order Streptomycetales; family Streptomycetaceae; genus Streptomyces. The sequence goes on along the minus strand of NZ_PHRF01000132.1, from coordinate 8,834 downwards.
GGGCTATCTGTGGGCGGACGACCCGGAGGTGATCGAGGCGGCGGACTGGCGGATCGACAACCTGACGCAGCTCGCCTCCATCGTCGCCCCCTGACACTCGGCAGGGTGCGCCGGTCCCGTTTCGGGTGCCGACCTGTCGCCGCATGGGTACGGTGCCGACCATGCCGTGTGGGGAAGACACATGACCGATACCCCAGGACAGATCGGGGGGCGCATCGCGGCTCGCCGTCACGCGCGCCGCATGACTCAGGCCGACCTCTCCCGAGCCTCGTTCGTGTCGCTCTCCATGATCAGAGGGATCGAGCGCGGCGTTCGCTCACCGAGCGACAAGACTCTCGACAGTCTCGCCGCCGCTCTCGATGTGGACCCCTCCCGACTGGTCAACGGAAACTCCCGTACATCCGGCCGCGTTCACAGCGCACTCCCGCACATCTCTGCGGCCATCGCCGGATACGACGTACCGGACGGCCCGGCGCTCCGGTCGTTGCCCGAGCTGACCTCGGCGGTCAACGACGCCATGACCTGGCGTCTCGGCGCGCAATACAGCCGCCTCGCAGTCCAGGCGCCGGCCCTGCTCGGTGATGCGTTGCGTACGCTGCACACCGCCACGGGCCATCGGCGGAAGGAAGCGGCGCAGTTGCTCGCGTCGGCCGCGCGCGCGGCGGACGCCGTCGCCTACAAGTTCGGTGCCTACGATCTCTCGGCGAGACTCGTCGAGTTGCTGCGATGGGCCTGTACACGAGCCGGGGACCCACTCCTCAACGCGACCACCGCGTACGTACGCACGGAGACTTTTCTCGCCGCTCGGTCCTACGCCACCGGCCTCCGCGCCCTGGAAGCGGCAATTGACGCGGCACCCTCGCCCAAGGAGCCTCGGTCGGTCGCGGCACGCGGCGCGCTCCACATGCGGGCCGCTGTCGTCGCCGGACGAGCAGGAGACGAGACGGCCGCCGACACTCACCTCGCCGAGGCCGAACCACTCGCCGCCCTTTTGCCTGAGGGCATTTACAACGGAACGGCTTTCGGACCGAGCTCACTGCGTATCCATCAGGTATCCGTTGCCGTGAGCCTCGGCACCGCCCATGTCTCGCGAGCCCTGGACGTGGCGCGGGATTGGAAGCCGCCCAGGGATCTTCCCAGCGAGCGCCGCAGCTCCTTCTCCATCGAGCTGGCCCGAGCCCAGGTGTGGGCCGGGCTGATGGACGATGCTTTCGAATCCCTCAAAGCCGCCAGGCGCGTGGCTCCTCAGCACACCCGTGAGCATCCATGGGCCCGCGAGGACACCGCGACGCTTCGTCGGCTGAAGCGAGCTGACGCGGAGGAACTCACGGCATTCGCTGCATGGATCGGCGCTGTCTGAGGTGATACACGGTGTAGTACTTGTCGGCCTTGCGCAGGCCCACTATCTGTCTGCCCGCATATCGACGGCCAGATGGGACCCGAGATGCCCGAGGTATTCCCTACGCCGGATCGTGCAGTCCTATGGCTGACGTCGCCCGGCCCGCACCCCGCTGTCGCCCACGAGGCGTGGCAGGGCGGCCGCCCTGCGATGCTGCGTACCGGCCGCGCCTACGACGCCGTGAAGATGCCGCTGACGCTGGTCCACGCGGCGGCCGGGAGCAGCGCCCCGGACGTCGTGGCCGGCGTCCTGGCCGAAGCCCTCGACGGGCCGGTCATCTGCCACCCGAGCGCCTGGTACTACGCGCTCGTACCACCGGGGACCTGCGAGACGTGGCGGGTCGCGGAGGCCGTGGTCCGCGGCCCGGGTGCCTGGCTCGGAATCCCCCGGCCGGACCGTACGGAACCGACGGCCGTCACCCCGTACTGGGCCGTGCCGGTGGGGCAGGCCGGAAAGCTGTGTACCGCCGAGGCCGTCGCCGAGTTGCTCCGGGTCGGCCGAACACGGTTCGAAGGTACGGCCCGGTGACCACGACGCTGTACAAGGCACCCGCTTGCCGCATCGACGAGCACACCGAGTGCCCAGGACCCGGGGAGACGCGGCTCGCCTGGCAGACGCCCACGCAGCCACCCGTTGAGACCCACCGCTGCGACTGTGCGTGCCACCGGAAAGGCCAGTCGTGAGGTGCCCGACGGGCGACCACGACTTCCCAGTCGAGAACGAAGAAGGTGCCCGCTGCGAGCGGCACGGCATCACTCCGCTCTGGAACGGGCCGCCCATCACGGAGGACGATCTCGCGACCGAGCCCGCCCTCGATGTCCGAGGCCGGAAACCGGAGCGGCGCACGGGCAGGTAGAAGCGGCCGTACGGTGACCCGTTCGTCATCGGCGTAGACCCGACGACGCTGACTCCGTACACGACCGGCCGCTGATTACCGCTCCGGCCGGCCAGGGTTTGTGCCGGGCGGTGAAGGGGCGGGGGGAGCGCAGGGGTCGTGTCCGGGACACTAAAGCGTGATGTGTGGCGCATGACCGCCCGCATCTCAACTCTCGCGGATCCGCGCCGTAAATCACGCCGTCCCGGATGCGACCCCGGAGCGTCGCCGGGCGACAGGCCGCACACGCTCACGCACCCGCAGGCGCGCTCTCGACAACGCGACCGGCCCCTGCCGCGAGGCGCCCCCCTCAGGACGAGCCCCGCACCACCAGTTCCGTCGGCAGCACCAGTTGTCGCGGGCCTCCCCCGGGCCCCGCCTCCAGGGGCCCCGCCTCCACGGGCCCGGCCGCCTCCGGTGAGCGCCTCGCGATCTCCGAGAGGACCAGCCGTGCCATCGCCCGGCCCATCTCCTCGATCGGCTGGCGGACGCTCGTCAGCGGTGGGTCCATGTGGCGGGCTATCTCCGAGTCGTCGAAGCCGACCAGCGCCACGTCCTCCGGTATGCGCCGGCCCGCCGCGCGGAGGGTCTGGCGGGCGCCGGCCGCCATGACGTCGGAGGCCGCGAAGACCGCGTCCAGGGCCGGGCGGCGGGCCAGCAGTTCGCGCATCGCCCGCCGGCCGCCCTCCTCCGTGAAGTCGGCCACGGCGATCAGCGACTCGTCCGGCGCGTGGCCGGCCTCGGCGAGGGCCCGGCGGTAGCCGTCCAGGCGGCAGGCCGCGCCGTAGACCTCCAGCCGTCCGGTGATCGTCGCGATCGTACGGCGGCCCCGGGAGAGCAGATGTGCCACCGCCGTACGGGCGCCCCCGGCGTTGTCGGAGTCGACCGAGGGCAGCGGCTCGGCCGCCGAGCGGCGTCCGCTGACGACCGTCGGGATGCCGGTCCCGGCCAGCAGGTCCGGCAGCGGATCGTCCGCGCGGACCGAGACCAGCAGCACCCCGTCGGCCCGGTGCGCGGCCAGGTACTGCGCCAGCCTGCGGCGCTCGCGCGCGCCGCCCGCGAAGGTGAGCAGCAGCTGCATCCCGGTCTCGGCCAGCGCCTCGCCCACCCCGCTGACGATGTCCGAGAAGTACGGCTCGGCGAAGAACCGCGCCTCCGGCTCGGGCACCACCAGGGCGATCGCGTCGGCGCGGTTCGCGGCGAGCGCGCGGGCCGCGCGGTTCGGTACGTACCCCAGCTCGGTGATCGCCGCCTCCACCGCGGCCCTGGTCGGCGCGCTGACCCGCGGCGAGCCGTTGATCACCCGGGAGACCGTGCCCCGCCCGACCCCGGCGCGCGCGGCCACCTCTTCGAGCGTGGGCGGCTTCCCGCCGCCCGTACGGGCCGTACGGACCGCACGGGCCTCCGTCCGGGACGTACGCGCGGCATCCGCCTCACGGGCCGTACGAGCTGTCATCTCCGCCTCCCCAATGAATCCGCCCCGAGTCCAGCCCGGTCCCTTGACACCCCTACGGGGACCCGCGACGCTTCAACACATCACACATGGGAGCGCTCCCACCGTACCCGACCCATATATGCCCCGCACGCTCCCCGACCACGCCCGGACGGACGGCCGCAGGGCCGGGGGCCGGCACGTCGGTGCACTAGGAGGACGTCATGCGTACACGTACCCGCTCGTCCCGGGTGGTCGTCCTCGCGGCCGTCGCCGCGCTCGGCGCCGGGCTCCTGGCCGGCTGCGCCCAGGACAGCGAAGGCCCCGCCGGCAGTGCCACGAGCGGCGGCGGGAACGGCGGCGGAGACGGCGGCAAGGGGAAGACCACGCTCACGGTGGGCGTCTTCGGGGCCTTCGGCCTGAAGGAGGCCGGGCTCTACGACCAGTACATGAAACTCCACCCCGACATCGCCATCAGACAGACGTCCATCGAGCGCAACGAGAACTACTACCCCCAGCTGCTCACCCACCTCGGCAGCGGCAGCGGACTCGCCGACATCCAGGCCGTCGAGGTCAACAACATCGCCGAGGTCACCGCCACCCAGGCGGACAGACTCGTGGACCTCGGAAAGACCGGCGGCGTACGGCAGGACAGCTTCCTGCCGTGGAAGTGGTCGCAGGCCACCGACAAGGCCGGCCGGACCATAGGGCTCGGCACCGATATCGGGCCCGAGGGCATCTGCTACCGCAAGGATCTCTTCGCCGCGGCGGGGCTCCCCACCGACCGCGCGTCCGTCGGCGCACTGTGGGCGGGCGACTGGCGGAAGTACCTGGACGCCGGGAAGAAGTTCAAGGCCAAGGCGCCCAGGGGAACGGCCTTCGTCGACTCGGCGAGCGGCGTCATGGCCGCCATCACCGGCAGCGAGGCGAACCGGTTCTACGACAAGGACGGCAAGGTCATCTACAAGACCAACCCGGCCGTACGGAACGCGTGGGACATCGCCGCGGAGTTCGCCGGGGCCGGACTGACCGCCAGACTCCAGCAGTTCACCCCGGCCTGGGACCAGGGATACGCGAACGCCGGCTTCGCCACCGTCTCCTGCCCCGCCTGGATGCTCGGCTACATCCAGGACAAGTCCGGCGCCGCGGGCAAGGGCAAGTGGGATGTGGCCGCCGCGCCGAAGCCCGGTAACTGGGGCGGCTCCTTCCTGGTGGTGCCCGAGGCGGGCAAGAACAAGAAGGAGGCCGCCGAACTCGTCGCCTGGCTGACCGCGCCGGAACAGCAGGCCACGTTCTTCGCGAAGCGCGGCAGCTTCCCCAGCTCCCGGGCGGCATACGCGCTGCCCGCCGTGTCCGGCGCCACGCACGAGTACTTCGGCAACGCCCCCATCGGGAAGATCTTCTCCGCCGCCGCCCAGGGCGTACCGGTCCAGATCGTCGGTCCGAAGGACCTGATCATCGCGCAGAACCTGGCCGATGTCGGCATGCTCCAGGTCGACCAGAAGGGCACCTCCTCCAAGGACGGCTGGAACGCGGCCGTCAAGGCGATCGACAACGCACTGGACCAGTGACCGATGGCCAGTGGTGACGCGACAGCCGTCCCGGAGGCGGGCGTCGGGGACGCTCCCGCGGCGCCCGCCGGGCCTCGGGAGCGGTCCGAACGGCCGGGACGGCTCGGCGAGGAGCGGGACGACCGGCGACGGGAGCGGCGCAGCCGCTGGTACCGCCGCGACGTGCGGTGGAGCCCGTACGCCTTCATCGCCCCGTTCTTCGTCTTCTTCCTGGCCTTCGGCCTCTTCCCGCTCCTCTACACCGGCTGGGCCTCGCTCCACCGGGTGGAGCTGACCGCGCCCACCGACATGGAGTGGGTGGGGCTGCGGAACTTCTCCCGGCTGCTGAGCGACGACTTCTTCTGGAACGCGCTGAAGAACACCGTCACCATCGGGGTGCTCTCGACCGTTCCGCAGCTGCTCATCGCGCTGGGCATCGCGCATCTGCTCAACTACCGGCTGCGCGGCTCGATGTTCTTCCGGGTCGCGGTGCTCACTCCGTACGCCACCTCGGTCGCCGCCGCGACGCTCGTCTTCGTCCTCCTCTTCGGCCGCGACTACGGAATGATCAACTGGGTGCTGGGGCTGGCCGGGGCCGGCCCGGTCGACTGGCAGAACGGCACCTGGACCTCACAGCTCGCGGTCTCCACGATCGTCATCTGGCGCTGGACCGGCTACAACGCGCTGATCTATCTGGCGGCGATGCAGGCGATCCCGGACGATCTGTACGAGTCGGCGGCGCTGGACGGGGCCTCGCGATGGCAGCAGTTCCTCCATGTGACCGTCCCTTCGCTACGGCCGACGATCCTGTTCACGTGCGTGGTCTCGACGATCGGCGCGACCCAGCTGTTCGGTGAGCCGCTGCTGTTCAACGGCGGCGCGGGCGCCACGGGCGGGGCGGATCACCAGTTCCAGACGCTCGGGCTCTATCTGTACGAGCAGGGCTGGGTGAATCTCCATCTGGGCCGGGCCTCGGCGATCGCCTGGGCGATGTTCCTGATCCTGCTGATCATCGGCGCGGTGAACTGGATCATCGCCCGCCGTCTCCGCGAGAGCGCGTAGGGGAGAGAGATGGCGACGATGTCGCGGACCGGCGGTACGACCCGGACCTCCGGCGGGAACAGGAAGGGCGCGGGACGGCAGCTGCACGGCGGGCGGATCACCCACGCCGTACTGATCCTCTTCACCGCCGGCTCGCTCTTCCCCCTGGTGTGGACGGCGGTCGCGGCCTCCCGCAACAACACCCGGCTCGCCCAGACCCCGCCGCCCTTCTGGTTCGGCGGGAATCTCTTCAAGAACCTCGAAATCGCCTGGACCGACGCCAATATGGGTACGGCCCTGATCAATACGACGGTCGTCGCCGGGGCGATCGCGGCGGGCACGGTGCTCTTCTCCACGCTCGCCGGTTTCGCCTTCGCCAAGCTGCGTTTCCGGTTCAAGAACCTGCTTCTGCTGCTGGTGATCGGCACGATGATGGTGCCGCCGCAGCTCAGCGTCGTACCGCTGTACATGCTGATCGCCGAGTTGTCCTGGACCGATCAGCTCCAGTCCGTCATTCTGCCCACCCTGGTCAGCGCGTTCGGTGTGTTCTTCATGCGGCAGTACCTGACCGGGGCGCTGCCCACCGAGCTGATCGAGGCGGCCCGGGTGGACGGCGCGAGCAGCTGGCGGGTGGTGTGGCATGTGGTCTTCCCGACCGCGCGGCCGGCGATGGCCGTGCTCGGGATGCTGACCTTCGTGATGGCCTGGAACGACTTCTTCTGGCCCATCATCGCGCTGACCCAGAACGGCAGCCCCACCGTGCAGGTGGCGCTGACCGGGCTCGGCCGCGGCTACATCCCCGACCAGTCGGTGATCATGGCCGGCGCGCTGCTCGGGACACTGCCGCTGCTCCTCGCCTTCGTGATCTTCGGCAGACATATCGTCGGCGGCATCATGCAGGGCGCGGTCAAGGGCTGATGTCCGTACGGCCGGGCGCCTCAGGCCGTACGGCCGGTCCCGGTGCCATCCGGCACCCCTCTCGCACCACCACAACCCCCCTTTCCTACGGTCAACGGGAGCCGCATCATGTCCGACACCTTTCCGCCCGGGTTCCTGTGGGGCACCGCCACGGCCGCCTACCAGATCGAGGGCGCGGCACGGGAGAACGGCCGTACGCCCTCCATCTGGGACACCTTCAGCCATACGCCCGGCAAGGTCGAGAAGGGAGACAACGGCGACATCGCCGTCGACCACTTCCACCGCAGGGCCGAGGACGTCCGGATGATGGCGGACCTCGGCGTGAACGCGTACCGCTTCTCCGTCTCCTGGCCGCGCGTCCAGCCCACCGGCCGGGGCCCGGCCATCCAGCGCGGGCTCGACTTCTACCGCGGTCTGGTCGACGATCTGCTCGCCCATGGCATCGAACCCGTCCTGACGCTCTACCACTGGGACCTGCCCCAGGAGTTGGAGGCCGCGGGCGGCTGGCCCGAGCGCGAGACGGCGTACCGCTTCGCGGAGTACGCGCGGGCCGTCGCCGAGGCGCTCGGCGACCGGGTGACGCGCTGGACGACCCTCAACGAGCCCTGGTGCAGCGCCTTCCTGGGGTACGGGTCCGGAGTGCACGCCCCCGGACGTACGGACCCGGTGGCCGCTCTGCGCGCCGCCCACCATCTCAACCTCGGCCACGGACTCGCGGCCCAGGCGCTGCGCTCCGTACTCCCGGCGAGCGGTCAGGTCTCGGTGAGCCTCAACCCGGCGGCGGTCAGGGCCCGTACGCAGTCGCCCGGGGACCTGGACGCGCGACGCCGGATCGACGCGCTGGCGAACCGGGTCTTCACCGGCCCGATGCTGGCCGGCGCGTACCCCGAGGACCTCCTCGCGGACACCGCGCGGCTGACCGACTGGTCGTTCGTCCGCACCGGCGACGCGGCCGTGAGCAGGCAGCCGCTGGACTCGCTGGGCATCAACTACTACCAGCCCGCGGTGGTCTCCGCCGCAGCCGGACAGGACGCCGCGGGACAGGGCGTCGCGGGACAGGGCGTCGCGGGACAGGGCGCCGGCCGCAAGGACCGGCAGGACGGCCACGGCGCGAGCGAGCACTCCCCCTGGCCGGGCGCCGAATCCGTCGCCTTCCACCAGCCGCCCGGCGAACTGACCGAGATGGGCTGGTCGGTGGATCCGAGCGGACTGTACGACCTGCTGCTGCGCTATACGCGCGAGGCACCGGGACTGCCCCTGATGGTCACCGAGAACGGCGCGGCGTACCCCGACAAGCCGGACGCGGACGGCGCGGTCCACGACCCGGACCGGATCCGCTATCTGCACGGCCATCTGTCGGCGGTACAGCGCGCGATCGCCGACGGGGCGGATGTGCGCGGGTACTTCCTCTGGTCGCTGATGGACAACTTCGAGTGGGCGTACGGCTATGGCAAGCGCTTCGGCGCGGTCCATGTGGACTACGAGACGCAGCGCCGTACGCCGAAGTCGAGTGCGCGCTGGTCCCCCGTTGTTGTTGCCCTGACCGCCCACGGTGGTCACGGTGACCGTGTCGTTCTTGTTGACTTCCTGACCGGGCTGGGGATCGCTGTTTATCACCAG
>NZ_PHRF01000131.1 GCF_004151105.1 Streptomyces sp. L-9-10 | reverse complement strand
TCCAATTCCCCCATCGCTCGTACCGAAACGGCCGACTCGACGTCGATTCCTGCTACCGCGTGGATGGCGGCGAGGGCTGATGGGGCAGTTGCGGGAACTTCGTTTTCCAGGACGGTCAGACCACATGCTTCAAGGGTTTCCGCCCACCGTGGACTGCCGCTGTCATCTGTGGCCATGACCCTGCTCTCTAGCCATTTCTTGATGTAAGGCTCACGCGTGACTTGGTGAGCGAAAGTGATTTTGCCTGAAAGGCTACAGAGGTTTCTCTCGATTCGATTTTCGCCAGGATGCCGCCATCGGGGCCGTGCGTGAATGTAATGTCCTTTTCGGCGGGGCCGTTCCATCCCTTGATGCTGAGTTGCTGCACATCGAAGAACGTGAGATAGAACTCGAATGAATTGACTCTCGGGGAGTCCCATTCGTGGCGTCCGTGTTGTGGCATGTGCGGGGTCTCGAACCCCAGAGTGATGCTGGCCCCGCGTTCATCCATGAGGAAATGGAACAGGTCGCATGAGTTGAGATCCGGTTCCTGGTCGTACAGGCTGTGGATGCTCTGCGGGTTGTCCAGGAAGGACGGCCAGTCAGAGGTGCTCATAGAAGGTCTTCTCGTAAGTGTCGGGAAGGGATCTGAAACGTCGTGAGTCGACTCGCCCCAGGAAGTTGCGTGGGCCGGTGTCCCACCCGTTTTCACCAGCAGTGAACGCGCTCATGTGGCCGACGAGGATCGAGTCGCTACTGTCGAAAGAAAATGTGGTCCTTTCTCCCGTGACGGTAACGGAGATCCTGTGGTCATCAGCTGGTGAAGTGGAGATGTCGACAAGAGTGGGAGGTGTCCATGCGTTCATTTTCAAATGATCGACCGCCAAGAACTGAAGGTGACACTGGAGTGTGTCGTTTCCTGACTCCGCCCAGTCGGCCGGTGCGTTATCCGGAAAGGAGGGGAGGTCGATCCGCAGCGTCAGGGTGGGGCCGCGCCAATTGAGGTGGATCGACCGCAGTCTGACGGAGCTGAGAGGGGGAACTGTTGAATAGAGGGCGGTGAGCGGATCTGAATTTCTTACCAGGTCAATCCATGGATGGGTCATAGTAGTAATGTTCCTCGGCGCCGGGGAATCCTCAAGGTGTATGTGGGGAATCACCTGTTTAGGCAGCCTTGCGGAAATGTGCGAACGAAGCCATCACCAATGCGGCCGGGTGTGATATGAGAGGCCACTCGCTGCCGTGCCGGCGACAAGCAGTCCAGCTGTGGATCGCGATCCACAGCTGGACTGCTTGTCGCACCACCTGTCCGGTAGCTCGCACGTCACTCGAACTTGTGGACTACAATCCAGTATTCGTCATCCTCGACCGAAACGGCAAGCAAATTATGGCCGTCCGTAGACAGCGTCAGGAATTCCGGCGATCCTGTTGCGGCTGCGATGCGGGAGGGGAGATTGGTTCCCACGGAATCCTTGATGCGGACCCAGCCGATTTTGCTGCCCCCTTTTACGGGTGGCAGAATAAAAAACTCATCGTTGTTTGAATCCTGGAGCGATCTGGAAATCAGTGTATGCCATTGACGGTCCAATTCCC
>NZ_PHRF01000130.1 GCF_004151105.1 Streptomyces sp. L-9-10 | reverse complement strand
CTCCCGGATGTCGGTCTTGCCCATCTCCAGGAACCGGCCGCCGGGACCGGTCAGCCGCAGCGACGCGTCCACGAACTCACCGGCCAGCGAGTTCAGCACGACATCGACACCCCGGCCGCCCGTGACCCCGGCGAACGCCGCCTCGAAGTCCGTCGTACGCGACGAGGCGAGGTGATCCTCGGCCACACCCAGCGACCGCAGGACATCCCACTTGCCCTCGCTCGCCGTCGCGAACACCTCGGCACCCAGATG
>NZ_PHRF01000129.1 GCF_004151105.1 Streptomyces sp. L-9-10 | reverse complement strand
GAGTCGGGCCATGAGGGCGTGTTCGACGAGGGTGATGAGTCCGCTTTTGGCGTCGGCGCGGTGGCGGGCGTCGGTGGTGATGATGGGGGTGTCGGGGCCGATCTGGAGTGCTTCGCGTACTTCGTCGGGGGTGTAGGGCTGGTGTCCGTCGAAGCCGTTGAGGGCGATGACGAAGGGGAGTCCTGAGTTTTCGAAGTAGTCGACGGCGGGGAAGCAGTCGGCGAGGCGGCGGGTGTCGACGAGGACGACGGCGCCGATGGCGCCGCGGACGAGGTCGTCCCACATGAACCAGAAGCGGTCCTGTCCTGGTGTGCCGAAGAGGTACAGGATGAGGTCTTGGTCGAGGGTGATGCGGCCGAAGTCCATGGCCACGGTGGTGGTGGTCTTGTCTCCGGTGTGGGTGAGGTCGTCGATGCCGGCGGATGCGCTGGTCATGACGGCTTCGGTACGCAGCGGGTTGATCTCCGAGACGGCGCCGACGAACGTGGTCTTGCCCACGCCGAAGCCGCCCGCCACCACGATCTTCGCGCTGGTGGT
>NZ_PHRF01000128.1 GCF_004151105.1 Streptomyces sp. L-9-10 | reverse complement strand
TGTATTGATCACGAGCGTTGTTGACAGTGCCGGGTCTTGATCATGGCGAAGACCTCCGGTGTGGTGGAGGTGTCTAAGCTGCACCGCACACGGAGGTCTTCGTGTCCCACCGTAATGCCCGGCTGACCGTTCACGGCAGGCGGATCCTGGTCGAGCGTGTCCTTGCGGGCCGTCCGGTCGCGCACGTCGCCGCGGAGATGGGCGTATCCCGGCCGACTGCTCACAAGTGGGTCCGCCGGTGGCGGGCCGAGGGTGACAGCGGCCTCGCCGACCGTCCGAGCAGGCCCCGCACGACCCCGCACCGCACCCCGGTCTCCGTCGAGGCCGAGGTGTGCCGTCTGAGGACCGGCCGCAAGCTCGGGCCGGCTCGGATCGGCCCGATTCTGGGCCTGCCCGCCTCGACCGTGCACCGGATCCTGGTCCGCCACGGCCTGAACCGGCTCGCCTTCCTGGACCGTCCCACCGGCCGGGTGATCCGCCGCTACGAACACGCCCGGCCGGGCGACCTGGTCCACGTCGACATCAAGAAGCTCGGCAACATCCCCGACGGGGGCGGCCACAAGGTCATGGACCGCCGACAGGCGATGGACAACAAGCTCGTGACCACCGCTGAGCGCAGGAGCTGCAAGCCGGTGATCGGCTACTCCTTCGTCCACTCCGCGGTCGACGACCACTCCCGCC
>NZ_PHRF01000127.1 GCF_004151105.1 Streptomyces sp. L-9-10 | reverse complement strand
GACACCAGCATGACGACAAACAGGCACTGAGCGACAATCCCCATGTACCGCGATTGCCGCGAGTGCAGATACTGCACACCCTCCGCCCGTTGCGGATTTTCGGGGTCAAATATGATCTGCAACTGCTGCCCGACCCTCGGCGGCGGCTTCGGCGCCCTCACCTGAACACGGACGTGTTCGCCCGGCCAGGGTTGAAACAAGCAGTTGACGCGGATAACCGTGGCGCCTCCCCGGTACAGGCGTTCTTCACATACCGCGGTCGCTTCCACCCCTGTTGCGCGAAGGGATCTCCCCTTTCGCTGCAGGGGGTATGCGAGCAGCGCATATAACCCCACGAAAAAGGCGAGCACGAGAATCAGGTTCGAGAATCCCGAAATGTCCGGAATTGACAGCACGAAAACCCCCCACACTCGATGTCGAGTTTTGATCACACAGCATACACGGAAACTCCACATCCTGGAGGCATCAGATGCCCGAGGAGTACGTGACAGAGCGTGCCCTGGAAGCCCGTCTCGCACAGAAGGATGTGGCCAACGCCGCAGGGGGCTACGCCACACACGCCGAGACGTCCGAAGCCATCAAAGGAGCGATCGAAGGATACGAAAAGGAGAAAAAGAAAGAGGAGGATGAATTCAAATGGTTCTCGGACTGGAAAAACTGGGTTCCAACAGAGTTCAATGCGATCAAGAGCGAAATCACCGCACTGAAGGCGGAGTTCGTCCCGTTCAACGCCACTCTTCCGTCATTCTTCAGCCTTGAAGAACTGGTCAAGAATAAACTTGACCTCGAATACGGTGATTCTGGCTTCTTGCGAAGGCGTGCGCTCCAGCCCGGCGCGGACGACCCGACCGCGCCGGGCGGAACGGGCGAACCCGCCAGTGGGGCCACCCCTCCCCCCGCGCTTCCCGCACCCCCCACGAATGATCCGTCCCCCCAAGGGAGCACTCAACAAGGCACCCCCGCCCCGACCCGGGTCTCAAGCGAGCCCGCTGCTCGGGGCACCGGCTCCCGAGGTACCGGCTCCCGAAGCAGTGGCGGGCGAAGCAGTGGCGGGCGAACACCGGGCCCGACAACCGCACAGTTGCGGCAGCAGGAGGACCAGGCTCGCCGGACCCGTGACGCGATGAGCCGCATGGATGCCGCGGCGCGCCCCGCGGCCGACGGGGTGCGCCGCGTCACTGCCGCGGTGAACGACCTGGACCGCAACCTCGGTTGACACACCCATCCGCCATCAATGGAATCTGGTGAGCCATGTCTCTAGTGAGCTCTCTCGGGAGAGCCTCGTCATCTCTGAAGGACTTTCAGAGCAAGGCCCAGAACGCCGGCCGCGCCGCCGGAAGCCTGCAGGGCGGCGCCAGTGCCGGTCAGCGGGGACTGAAGCAGCTCAAGGACTCGTCCCAGAGCGCCACCCGGGAGCTGAACAGCCTCAAGACCGCCGCCGACCGGGCCGAGAAATCGGTGAGCGGCGCGGGCAAGGCGGGGCAGACCGGTGGGACGCAGATCGGGCGGTTCAAGACCGGGGCCGACAACGCCTCCAAGGGCATGGGCGGCCTGAACAAGTCCATGAAGGGCAACTTCATCGGCACCCTGCTCAGCCTGCTCGCGCCCCTCATCGAGAAGGTCGTCGACATGGCGACCAAGTCCAAGACCATGCAGAAGGTCCTCAACGTCGCCTTCGACGCGATCAAGAAGGTCATCAGTACGGTCATGAAGGCCGTCGGGCCGATCATGCAGAAGGCCGGCGCTCTCATCAAGAAGGTCTGGGACGGCGTCAAGAAGGCCGTCTCGACCGTCGTCAAGGCCGTCAGCTCCGTCATCTCCACGACGTTCAACGCGATCAAGAAGACCATCACGACGATCATGAACGGCGTCAAAAGCGTCGTCTCCAGCGTCTGGAACGGCATCAAGAGCGTCATCACCCCGGTCGTGAACTGGATCCGGGATGTGGTCCCCAGGGCCTTCAGCGCCGTCAAGGACAAGCTGTCCAGCGTCTGGGGCGGGCTCAAGGACATCGCGGGCAGGGCGTTCGACAAGATCAAGGGCGCGGTACGCGGGCCGGTCAACGCCGTCATCGATCTCATCAACTCCGCCATCGGCAGGCTCAACGGCATCAAGGTCTCGGTCCCCGGCTGGGTCCCCCTCGTCGGCGGCAAGACCTTCGGCATCCGTCTGCCGACCATCCCGCGCCTCGCCCAGGGCGGCATCGTCCAGCCCCGCAGCGGCGGCGTGCATGCCATCGTCGCCGAGGCGGGCGAGGCGGAGGCTGTGCTTCCGCTGTCCAAGCTGGACCGGCTGCTGCGCCACACCGCCCGGCAGGGCCGTACCGCCTCCCTCGCCGGCGGCGGCGGGGGCGCCGGCTTCAGCATCGAGAACTACTACGAGGCGCCCACCAGCGACCTCCAGTCGACCGCCGCGGCGCTGATGTTCCTGTCCAAGGCCCGCGGATGAGTGCCGCGACCGCCACGCCAGGTTCGCTCACGCCCGGTTCGCTCACGCCAGGTTCGCTGAATCCTCTCGCGGGCGTGGACCGTGCGCTGCGCGGTTTCCGTGACCAACTGGAGCAGGTGTCCCGTTCGTTCGCGGCCGTCCTCGGCGGGGTGAAGCAGGCCGACTCCGCCGCCGCCCGGGTCACGTCCGGGGCCGACCCGGCCGGGGCCGCGCTGCGGCAGTTCGGTACGGGTACGACGCCGACCGCCGCGGCCCTGTCCAAGGCGGGCGGTTCCGCCGGCACGGCCGCGACCCGGATCCGTACCGGCGGCGGCAAGGCCCGCGCCGTCACCGCCCCGCTCACCTCGCTCGCCTCCGGTTCCACCGCCTTCGGCGCGGCCGCCGGGCCGCTCGGCAAGGCCTCCGGAACGGTCTCCACGTTCATGACCGTCTTCGGCGGAGCGCTCACCGTCGCGGCCGGCGCCACGACCGCCGTGAACGTGGCCATGCGCGCCAACCCGATCGGGTTCCTGATCGGCCTGATCGTGCCGGTCGCCGGATTCCTGATCGAGTACGCGCTCACCACCCAGACCGGACAGCGCGTGACGCGGCAGGTCTTCGACGGCGTGCTGAAGGGCTTCCAGGAGATCGGGAAGTTCCTCGGCCCGGTCGTCCAGGGCCACGCGACCGTCATCTCGGCCTACTTCTCGGCCGTCCGTACCGTCGTCACCACCGTGCTCAAGGTCATCGGCGCGCTCGTGACCGGGAACTTCGGCGCCGCGGGCAGGACCATCGGCTCGGCCACCCGGGCCGTCACCGGGCTCGTCAAGAAGGCGTGGAACGGCTTCCGGTCCGTCATCCAGCCCGTCCTGGACTGGATCACCCGGAAGATCCCCGACATGTTCACCCGGGTACGGGACGCCATGTCCCGCACCCTGCACGGCATCGGCGACTTCCTGACGACCGGGATGCAGATGCTGCTGAGCGTCGTCAAAGGCCCGCTGAACGGCCTGATCGCCTTCGCCAACTGGGTCATCGACGGCCTCAACAGCCTCAGCTTCAGCATTCTCGGCAAGAAGTTCGGCGTCCATCTCGGCAAGATCCCGCAGCTGGCCGCGGGCGGCGTCGTCCTGCCCGCCAGGGCCCCGGGAGGCGCGGGCTCGGTCCTCCCGCTGTCCGCGCTCGACCGGCTCGCGCCCGCCGAGGGGACGAAGGAGCCGTACGGATCAAGCGCGCCGTACCGCGTCCCCGGCCGTACCGACCTGCACGCGTACCGCGAAACCAGGGGCAGCAGCCCGCTCGCCATCGCCGAGGACCTGCTCTTCCTGCACCGGACCGCGGCATGAGCGAAGCGGCGGGACAGCCTTCCACCGCCGCCCGAAAGCCGCCCGAGAGTGAAGTGAGGTGAACGGCCTGATGGCCGAGACCACGAACCCCAACCCGGACGACACGTCCCCCGGCTCACTGATCACCCGCGACGGGCAGATCCAGTGGGCCGGCCTTCTGATGGGCCCCGGCACACCGTACGAGATCGACCGCACCGGCATCACCGGCTGGGACGATCTCCCCGAGCTCAACACCGGCGACGTCCCCCGGCCCGACCAGCACGGCTCCTGGCCCGGTGCCCGCTGGGCCACGTCACGGGTCATCGGTACGACCGTATGGCTGCTGCCCGAGACCATCGAGCGGGCCGGAGCCACGGCCGCCGCCTTCCGCGCGGCCACCGGCCCCGACGGCGGAGAACGCTGGCTGGCCGTCCGGCTGCACGGTGAGACCCTCGCCGTCCTGGCCCGGATCAGCCGCCGCGTCGTCCCGCAGGACCGCGGCTACGTGCGGTCGGGCACCTCGAAGATCAGCCTCCAGTGGACCGCCACCGACCCCCGCCGCTACGGCACGGTCCAGCATCGCGCCAGTACCGTACTGCCCTCCCCCGAACCCGGGCTGAACTGGCAGGACACCACACGGGACACCTCGGGCGACGGTCTGCGCTGGCCGCTCGACTGGGGCGCGACCGGGGTGGCGGGCGCCCTCACCGCGGCCAACGCGGGAGACGCCCCGGCCCACCCGGTGGTCCAGTTCCGCGGCCCGGTACGGCGTCCCGCCCTGACCCGGCTGTCCGACGGGCGGCAGCTCCAGTACGACATCGTGCTCGGCGCCGGCGACGTACTCACCGCCGACACCGACGCGGGCACGGTCCTGCTCAACGGCACGGCCTCCCGGCTGTACACCGCGGCCCCCGGCTCCGTCCCCGAACAGCTCTTCCAACTGGACCCCGGGGAAACGGAGTTGGCGTTCCGCTCCGATGACACCACTTCCGACGCGCGGGCCTCGGCCACCGTGCTGTGGCGCGACACCCACTGGTGATCCCGGCCGGGACGAGAGCCACGGCCCGCACCACCGGCCCGTGTCCACGGCCCGCACCACCGGCCCGCACCTCCGGCCCGCACCACCGCACCTTCGCCAGCGCCCCCGCACGCGCACCCGCCCCCACGCCCGCACCACCACCCGAGTCAACTCGCCACCACCCAAGGCAACTCGCCCCCTGGAGGACCCCATGCCCGTACGCAGCGCGTGGCTCATCAACCGCACCGACTCCGAATCCGGCCAGTCCCGTGCCGACACCCGGCTCTCCCCCACCGGCACCATGGCCCCCACCGGCGCCCTCACCTCCCAGAGCGGTGTCATCCCCGGCTCCCAGGGCGGCTCGGAGCTGATGGACGCCCTGTACGTCTACGGCGCGGCGGCCGGTATGACCGCGATGGTCAGCCCGGGACGCGCCGTGATCCAGAGCTACGGCCCGGCCGGCGCCTACCCGGTCGTCGTCACCGACCACACCCCGGTCACCTTCGCGGACGGTGACGCGGGCAATCCCCGCCTCGACCTCGTCGTCCTGGCCGTCCGGGACGGCCAGTTCGACTCCTCGGGCCGTACGGAAGCCGTCCTGGAGGTGATCCAGGGCGTGCCGGCCGGTACGCCCGAGGCGCCGCGCGTCCCCGACGCCGCGCTGCCGCTGGCCCGGGTCACCGTCCCGGCCGGTGCGTCGGCCGGCACCGGCGGCCTCGACTGGTCCACCGCCCTCTACGACCTGCGCGACACAACCGTCGCCGTCGGCGGCATCCTCGCCGAGAGCTGGAACCGCGAGGTGAACGGCGGTTACGTGGGTCAGTACCGGGACACCGGAAGCCAGTTCCAGCGCTGGGACGGCCGCCGCTGGTCCGGCTACCCCCAGCAGCTCGGCGGTATCGCCCCGCAGGGCGCGCTGGCGGCCGGCGGGTACACCGGCCAGTACCGCGACGAGGGCGGGCGGCTCGAACGATGGGACGGCGCGGTGTGGCAGCGGGCGGTGCCCGGCTCCGCGTTCGCGTCCCACAGCGACGGCGGCTACTGCAAGACCACGACCTGGAGCGAATCGGTCACCGATACGACGGGACCGGTGGTCACCACCTCCTTCACCGTGCCGGTCTCGGGCGCGGTCCTGGTCACGGTGGGCTTCCTCGGCAACACCCAGCTCGACGGCCAGTGGGCCCGGATGGGCGCCGTCATCCGCAAGAACGGCGCCGTGGTGCTGGCCGCCGACGAGACCCGCTCCGCCACGGTCTCGACCAGGAACGCGACGAGCGTGTCCACCGTCTTCCGGGTGACCGGGCTCCAGGCGGGGGTCGTCCACACCGTCACCACCGCGCACATCTCCTCGGCCACCACCAGCAACGCCTGGTTCGACAACCGGTTCGTCCGCGTCGACCCGGTGCTGTGAGCCGGGCGATGACGACACCGACGACACCGACCAGGCCCAACAGACCGAACGCACCGAACACACCGAACACACCCGCCACACCGGTCTACCGGGCGCTCTTCTGCGATCTCCGCACCGACCAGGTGATCGACGTCCTCCCGCTCACCGAGACGAAGTTCGACGACTACATCGGCAAGCCCGGCTCGCTGACCGCCACCATCCCGCTGCCCGGCCCCGCGCTCGCCCAGCGGGCCCGCCTCGCGCTCCAGCCCGGCCGTACCGCGGTCTGGCTGGAGCGGGACGGTGACATCTGGTGGGGCGGGGTGCTGTGGACCTGTACCCCGCAGTCCGACGAGCAGGGCCGGATGAAGGTGCAGTTCCAGGCCGGCACGTTCGACTCGTATCTCGACCACCGGATCCTCTCCGGGGACCTGCTCGGTACGGCGACGGACCAGTTCGACATCGTCCGTACGCTGATCGGGCACGCCCAGGAGCAGCCGGGCGGCGACATCGGCATCAGCGCGGGGCCCGAGCTGTCCGGGGTGGTGCGGAACTACTCGTACGGTTACTCCTCCCTCGCCCGGATCCGTGAACTCATCGATCAGCTGGCTCAGTTGGCCGACGGCTTCGAATGGCGGGTGCACTGCCACCGGGACGCCCAGGGCCGCCGCGTCAAGCGCCTGCAACTGGGCAGCCCGGCCATCGTCACCGGCCACACCGATCTCGTGCTGGACCAGCCGGGCACGGTGATCTCGTACAACCTGCCCGCCGACTCGACCGTGCAGGCCAATGTGTGGGTGGCCCGGGGCGAATCGGCCAACACCGACCAGTCCCAGGAGTCCCTGCCGCTGACCGTACGGGCGGAGAGCGCCGAGGACATCGCGGAGGGCTGGCCCCGGCTGGAGTCCACCTCCGACCACAGCTCCGTCCAGGACGAGGCGGTACTCGCCTCCTTCGCCCGCGCGGAACTGGCCCGCCAGCGCAGGCCCGAGGTCATCCCGGAACTCACCGTACGGATGGACGGCCGGGTCACCCCCGCCCTGCTCGGGGCGCGGATCCGGCTACGGCTGCACGATCTGTGGCACCCGAAGGGGTCCGACCACCGGTACCGGATCGTCGGCCTTGCCGTCACCCCGCCCCAGCGCACCGCGTCCGAGACGGCCACGCTCTATCTGGAAGAGGTGTGACGCCGTGGCGATCATCCCCACCGATCTGCTGGACCGCATCCGCGACCTGGAGCGACAGGTGCGTGCCCTGATGGGCAGCGCCAACACCAGTCCGCCGATGAACCAGATCATGAACGGCGATGTGGTCATCGGGGAGGGCGGCCGGCTGCGGGTGCGCACCGCCCGCGACGAGGATCTGCTCTACCTCGGCCGCGTGCAGCCGGACCGCGACGAGCGGACACCGCAGCAGGGCCTGGTGGTACGGCGGGACGACGGTTCGCTGGCGCTCACCGTATGGACCGGCGCGCCCGACACCCTGCCCGTCCAGCCCGTCCAGATCCTCGACCGCAGGGGCAATGTGGTGATGGCCGACGACGCCACCCACCAGGGACTGGCCCGCCCGTACATCCCGTATCCGCTGCCCGTCGCGGCCGGGACCGGCAGCTGGGAATCCACCGGCGCGGTCGACTTCACGACGCTCTACCGGGGGCCCGGCATCGTCCAGCACCCCCGGCTGCACTGCCGGGTGGCGGCCACCGGACCTGAGGGCGCGGAGCTGCGGCTGCTGGCCGACGGCGCGCAGGTGGGGCCGCTGGGCGGACCCGAAGGGCTGGAGTTCACCGCACTGCTCGACGTGGAGTACGGCTCCACCGTCACCTTCGAGGTACAGGCCAGGGTGGCGACGGCCGGCGGCACCGTGCGGTGCAAGCCGCTCGCGCTCTACGGCATCCAGTCCTGACGACTTCCCTTCGACTTCCCCATAGCCCAGAGGCCCAGAGGCCCAAAGGCCCAAAGGCCCAGAGCCCAGAGCCCAGAGCCCAGAGGAGGCACTTCCGTGCTGCCCGAATCCATTCCCACGGTGCGCGTCAGCGCGCGCTATCTCGCCCCGGACGGCCGCCCGCTGACCGGAACGGTCGAGTTCCGGCCGCCCGCGCTGCTCACCCATGCCGACGCCGACCTCTTCCTCGGCGGCCCCACCGTCGCCACCCTGGACGGGGAGGGCAGGCTGCTTCTCGTCCTGCCCGCCACCGACGGCCCCGGCTGGAACCCGGCCGAGTGGACGTACACCGTTGTCGAGAAGCTCACCGGCCTCTCGCCGTCCCGCACCTACCAGATCGTGCTGCCCACCGCCCGGCCCGCGGTCGATCTGGCCGATCTGGCACCGGCCGACCCCAGCACGCCGAACTATGTGGCGGTGACGGGCCCGCCGGGACCCGCGGGCGAGCCGGGACCGCCCGGGGTGCGGGGCGAGCCCGGCTCGGTGCACTCGGTCAACGGGCACACCGAGGGCGTCATCGTCCTCTCCGCGACCGACGTCTCCGCCGTACCCGCCGATACGGTCGGCAAGCCGGGCGGCCTGGCGACCCTCGGCACCGACGGACTGGTGCCGAAGACGCAGCTGCCGACCGGCAACGGCGCGGCGGTGGCCTCCGTCAACGGACGTACCGGAGCGGTCGTCCTGGAAGCCGCCGACGTGGGCGCGCTGACCCAGACCGCGGCCGACACCCGCTATCTGGGCATCGCCGCGGCGCCCGTGACCTCCGTGAACGGGCGTACGGGAGCGATCTCCCTGGCCGCCGCGGATGTCGCGGCGGCCGCCGCCGACGAGGCGGTGCTGCTCACCGGGGACCAGGCGGTGGAAGGGGCCAAGACCTTCGCCGTCCCGCCGTCCACCGCCGTCAACCCGGCGGGCGCCAACCAGCTCGCCAGGCGCGGCTACGTGGACGCGGTCTCGGCGGCGGGCACATGGTCACCGGCCTCGATGGGCTTCAGCGGCTGGGCGTTCGACCCGGCGGCCAGCTCCGCCGACGTGGCCCAGTACTGCATCAACGGCTGGCTCTATCTGATCGGCATCCCACTGCACGCGGCGGCCACCATCACCAAGGTCGTCTTCTACTGCCCGGGTTACGTGGGCGGCAAGCTCAGCGCCACCTCCTTCGCCGGGCTCTACACCGGCGCGGGCCAGCGCGTGGGCACCGTGACCCCGACCCTGGACAAGCTGATCCCCGCCACCGAGGGCCAGACCGTCATGGGCACGCTGGACAAGGCGTACACGGCGGCGGCCGGCAACTACTACGTCGCCCTGCTCGTCAACGGCCCGGCCGTGAAGACGGACGGCCCCGCCTTCATGGTCGGCGGCGCGATGGGCAAGACCCCGGGCGGCAGCGCCCGGATGCCCGGGGCCTTCATCCGGCACGGACGGCTGTCGAGTACGGGCGTGACCTCCCTGCCCGCGTCCTTCACCGCCGCCAATGTGGTCGCCGACTCCAACGCGATCTGGGCCGCCCTGGCCTGACCGTCGCGACACCCCCGCCGTCGTGACACTCCACCGTCGCGATGCCCCGCCGTCGCGACGCCCCGCCGTCGCGACGCCCCGCCGTCGCGACGCCCCCGCGCCCGTCCGTACGGGCGGGCGCGGGGCCCGTCCCCCTGTCTCCCGTCCCCGTACCTCCGGAAGGAGATCCTCCATGGCCACTCCCCTGACCGCCGACCGGTTCGTCGCCGCGCTGCGCGCCGAAGGCGTACGCGTCATCGAGCACCGGTCCTGGCGTACCCACAACCGCGATCACAAGGGCGCCTGGGGCCCGCTGCACGGTGTGATGATCCACCACACGGTCACCCGGGGCAGCGCCGCGTCGGTCCAGCTCTGCTACGACGGCCACGCCGCACTGCCGGGGCCGCTCTGCCACGGCGTGATCGACAAGGACGGCACCGTCCACCTGGTCGGCCACGGCCGCGCCAACCACGCGGGCCTCGGCGACGACGACGTCCTGCGCGCCGTCGTCGCGGAGAGCGCCCTGCCCTCGCCCGGCGAGAACAACACCGACGGCAATGCCCGCTTCTACGGCTTCGAATGCGTCAACCTCGGCGACGGCGCGGACCCCTGGCCGGCGGCGCAGCTGGACGCCATCGAGCGCGCCTCGGCGGCGCTCTGCCGCGCCCACGGCTGGACGGCGCCGTCCGTCATCGGCCACAAGGAATGGACGAACAGCAAGATCGACCCGCGTGGTTTCACCATGGCCTCGATGCGCGCCCGTATCGCGAAACGGCTCGCCTCCCCGCCCTCCGGAAGCCGCCCCGCGCCCACTCCCCCGTCCCCCGCTCCCGCGCCGAAGCCGGTCTTCGAGCCGTTCCCCGGCGCGCAGTACTTCGTCTCGCGCCCCACCTCCGCGCTCATCACCGCCATGGGCAGACGCCTGGTCGCGGAGGGCTGCTCCGCGTACACCGAGGGCCCGGGACCACGCTGGACCGACGCCGACCGCCGCTCGTACGCGAAGTGGCAGCGCAAGCTCGGCTACGCGGGCCCCGACGCCGACGGCATTCCGGGCCGCGTCTCCTGGGACGCGCTGAAGGTCCCGCGTACCACCCGGCGGGACCGCCCATGACGGAACCGGTACGGTCCGATCCCGCCTGGGTGGCGCTGGAACTGGAGCGGCTGCGCGGCACCATGGAGGCCGGCTTCGCCCGCGCCGACGGCTCCCTCGCGCTCCTGGTCCAGCGCAGTGACCAGAGCGACAAACAGCTCGCCGACCACGAGGAGCGGCTGGACGCCCTGGAGCGCTCCCGCTGGCCGCTCGCCAGCATCGCCGCGCTGACGGCGGTCTCGACGGTCGCGCTCACCGCCTGGCAGCTCACGGCACGCTGAAACGGAATCGGAAACTCGAAGGAACCCCGGGACCCGGCACCCGGGACCCGGCACCCGGGACCCGGCACCCGGCACCCGGCACCCGGCACCCGAAAACGAAACGCCGAAGGGCGGCCACCCCGTACAGGATGGCCGCCCTCCGTTCGCTCACGCCTTACTGGTTGTACGGACCGTAGTCGTAGTCCTCCAGCGGAACGGCCTGGCCGGAGCCCGTGCCGAACGGCGAGTAGTCGATGTCGTCGTAGCCGACGGCCGAGTACATCGCGGCCTTGGCCTCCTCGGTCGGCTCGACCCGGATGTTGCGGTAGCGGGACAGACCCGTACCGGCCGGGATGAGCTTACCGATGATGACGTTCTCCTTGAGGCCGATCAGGGAGTCCGACTTGGCGTTGATCGCCGCGTCGGTGAGGACCCTGGTCGTCTCCTGGAAGGACGCCGCCGACAGCCACGACTCGGTGGCCAGCGACGCCTTGGTGATACCCATCAGCTGCGGACGGCCGGAGGCCGGGTGGCCGCCTTCCGTGACCACACGACGGTTCTCGGTCTCGAACTTCGAGCGCTCCACCAGCTCGCCCGGCAGCAGCTCCGCGTCGCCGGACTCGATGATCGTCACGCGGCGCAGCATCTGCCGGATGATGATCTCGATGTGCTTGTCGTGGATCGACACACCCTGCGAGTTGTAGACCTTCTGGACCTCGCCGACCAGGTGGACCTGGACCGCGCGCTGACCGAGGATCCGCAGCACGTCGTGCGGGTTGGTGGCACCCACGGTGAGCTTCTGGCCCACCTCGACGTGGTCGCCCTCGCCCACGAGCAGACGGGCACGCTTCGAGATCGGGAACGGAGTCTCGTCGCTGCCGTCGTCCGGGGTGACGACGAGCTTCTTGGTCTTCTCGGTCTCCTCGATACGGACGCGGCCCGCCGCCTCCGAGATCGGGGCGACACCCTTGGGCGTACGGGCTTCGAAGAGCTCGACGACTCGGGGCAGACCCTGGGTGATGTCGTCACCGGCCACACCACCGGTGTGGAAGGTACGCATCGTCAGCTGGGTACCGGGCTCACCGATGGACTGGGCGGCGATGATGCCGACCGCCTCACCGATGTCGACCAGCTTGCCGGTGGCCAGCGAGCGGCCGTAGCAGAAGGCACAGGTGCCGACCGCGGACTCGCAGGTCAGGACCGAGCGGGTCTTGACCTCCTCGACCCCGGCGGCCACGACGGCGTCGATCAGGACATCGCCCAGGTCGACATTTGCCGGCGCGATGACCTTGCCGTCGACGACGACGTCCTCGGCGAGCATCCGCGCGTACACGGACGTCTCGACGTCCTCCGCCTTGCGCAGCACACCGTCGGCGCCGCGCTCGGCGATCCGCAGCTTCAGACCGCGGTCGGTGCCGCAGTCCTCCTCGCGGATGATCACGTCCTGCGAGACGTCCACCAGACGACGGGTCAGGTAACCCGAGTCGGCGGTACGCAGGGCGGTGTCGGCCAGACCCTTTCGGGCACCGTGCGTGGCGATGAAGTACTCCAGCACGGACAGACCTTCACGGAAGGACGCCTTGATGGGACGCGGGATCGTCTCGTTCTTGGCGTTGGACACCAGACCACGCATACCGGCGATCTGACGCATCTGCATCATGTTTCCGCGCGCACCCGAGTTGACCATCATGGAGACGGGGTTGGTCTTCGGGAAGTTCGCGTTCATCGCCTCGGCGACCTCGTTGGTCGCCTTGGTCCAGATCGCGATGAGCTCCTGCGTGCGCTCGTCCTTGGTGATCAGACCGCGCTCGTACTGCTTCTGGACCTTGTCGTCCTGCGCCTCGTAGCCCTGGACGATCGCCTTCTTCGCCTCGGGCACGATGATGTCCGAGATGGCGACGGTGACACCGGAACGGGTCGCCCAGAAGAAGCCGGCCGCCTTCAGGTTGTCGAGCGTCGCCGCCACGATGACCTTGGGGTACCGCTCGGCCAGGTCGTTGACGATCTCGGAGAGCTGCTTCTTGCCCACCGTGTAGTCGACGAACGGGTAGTCCTCGGGCAGCAGCTCGTTGAAGAGCGCGCGGCCCAGGGTCGTCCGCAGCCGGAACGGGTCGCCCTGCTGCCACGGCACCGCGGTGCCGTCCGTGTCGGCCTCCTCGGCGGCCGGCGGGGTCCAGCCGCGCGGCGGGATGGTGCCCACCGGGAAGCGGATGTCGACCTTCGCCTGGAGCGAGAGCTCACGGTTGTCGAACGCCATGGTCGCCTCGGCCGCGGAGCCGAAGGACCGGCCCGCGCCCTTGACCTCGCGCTCCTCCTCGTCCGTGGTGAGGAAGAAGAGTCCGAGCACCATGTCCTGGGTCGGCATGGTGACGGGACGACCGTCGGCCGGCTTCAGGATGTTGTTCGAGGACAGCATCAGGATGCGGGCCTCGGCCTGCGCCTCCGCGGAGAGCGGCAGGTGGACGGCCATCTGGTCACCGTCGAAGTCCGCGTTGAACGCGGTGCAGACGAGCGGGTGGATCTGGATGGCCTTGCCCTCGACCAGCTGCGGCTCGAAGGCCTGGATGCCCAGACGGTGCAGGGTCGGCGCACGGTTCAGCAGCACCGGGTGCTCGGCGATGACCTCTTCGAGCACGTCGTACACGACCGTACGGCCGCGCTCGACCATGCGCTTCGCCGACTTGATGTTCTGCGCGTGGTTCAGGTCCACCAGGCGCTTCATCACGAACGGCTTGAAGAGCTCCAGCGCCATGGCCTTCGGCAGACCGCACTGGTGCAGCTTGAGCTGCGGGCCGACGACGATCACGGAACGGGCCGAGTAGTCGACGCGCTTGCCGAGCAGGTTCTGACGGAAACGGCCCTGCTTGCCCTTGAGCATGTCGCTCAGGGACTTCAGCGGGCGGTTGCCGGGACCGGTGACCGGACGGCCGCGGCGGCCGTTGTCGAACAGCGCGTCGACGGCCTCCTGCAGCATCCGCTTCTCGTTGTTCAC
This sequence comes from Streptomyces sp. L-9-10, assembly GCF_004151105.1. Taxonomy (GTDB): domain Bacteria; phylum Actinomycetota; class Actinomycetes; order Streptomycetales; family Streptomycetaceae; genus Streptomyces. The sequence goes on along the minus strand of NZ_PHRF01000127.1, from coordinate 36,942 downwards.
GATGATCTCGGGGGCACCGAGATCAAGGAGACGCTTGAGGCGGTTGTTGCGGTTGATCACACGGCGGTACAGGTCGTTCAGGTCGGAGGTCGCGAAGCGGCCACCGTCCAGCTGCACCATCGGACGCAGGTCCGGCGGGATGACCGGCACGCAGTCCAGCACCATGCCCTTGGGGCTGTTGCTGGTCTGGAGGAACGCGGAGACGACCTTGAGGCGCTTGAGCGCGCGGGTCTTCTTCTGGCCCTTGCCGGTACGGATGATCTCGCGGAGGCGCTCGGCCTCCTCGTCCAGGTCGAAGGACTCCAGGCGCTTCTGCAGCGCCGCGGCACCCATCGAACCGTCGAAGTACGTGCCGAAGCGGTCACGCAGCTCGCGGTAGAGCAGCTCGTCGCCCTCCAGGTCCTGGACCTTGAGGTTCTTGAAGCGGTTCCACACCTCGTCGAGACGGTCGATCTCGCGCTGCGCGCGGTCGCGCAGCTGCTTCATCTCACGCTCGGCGCCTTCGCGCACCTTGCGGCGCACGTCGGCCTTGGCGCCCTCGGCCTCCAGCTCGGCCAGGTCGGTCTCGAGCTTCTTGGCGCGGGCTTCGAGGTCGGCGTCACGCCGGTTCTCGACCTGCTGGCGCTCGACGGAGACATGCGCCTCCAGCGACGGAAGGTCGCGCGTGCGGCGCTCCTCGTCCACGAACGTGATCATGTACGCGGCGAAGTAGATGACCTTTTCCAGGTCCTTCGGCGCGAGGTCGAGCAGGTACCCCAGGCGTGACGGGACGCCCTTGAAGTACCAGATGTGGGTCACGGGCGCGGCCAGCTCAATGTGGCCCATCCGCTCACGGCGCACCTTGGCGCGCGTGACTTCCACGCCACAGCGCTCACAGATGATGCCCTTGAAGCGGACACGCTTGTACTTGCCGCAGTAGCACTCCCAGTCCCGGGTCGGACCGAAGATCTTCTCGCAGAAGAGTCCGTCCTTCTCGGGCTTGAGCGTGCGGTAGTTGATGGTCTCCGGCTTCTTCACTTCGCCGTGCGACCAGGTCCGGATGTCGTCCGCGGTGGCAAGGCCGATCCGCAGCTCGTCGAAGAAGTTGACGTCGAGCACTTGTCGTCAATCCCTCTTTCGGGGGTTCGAGCCCCTCGCGTCAGCGAGTAGATGGGGCACTTCAGCAATGGTCTGAACGGGTCCGGGGAGAGCCGGCCGGATACGGGATCCGGCCGGCGAACCCGTCAGACCTCTTCGACGCTGCTCGGCTCGCGCCGGGACAGGTCGATACCGAGCTCCTCCGCCGCGCGGAAGACGTCCTCGTCCGTGTCACGCATCTCGATGGACATACCGTCCGAGGACAGCACCTCCACGTTGAGGCAGAGCGACTGCATTTCCTTGATGAGCACCTTGAAGGACTCGGGAATGCCGGGCTCGGGGATGTTCTCGCCCTTGACGATGGCCTCGTAGACCTTCACGCGGCCGGTCACGTCGTCGGACTTGATCGTCAGCAGCTCCTGGAGGGCGTACGCGGCGCCATAAGCCTCCAGCGCCCACACCTCCATCTCGCCGAAGCGCTGGCCGCCGAACTGGGCCTTACCACCCAGCGGCTGCTGGGTGATCATCGAGTACGGGCCGGTCGAACGCGCGTGCAGCTTGTCGTCGACCAGGTGGTGGAGCTTGAGGATGTACATGTACCCGACCGAGATCGGGTCCGGGAACGGCTCACCGGAGCGGCCGTCGAACAGGTGCGCCTTGCCGGACGGCTGGACCATCCGGTTGCCGTCGCGGTTCGGGATCGTCGCCTCGAAGAGACCCGAGATCTCGTCCTCACGGGCACCGTCGAAGACCGGGGTGGCGACGTTGGTGCCGGCGGCGACCTCGTCGGCGCCGATGACCTTCAGCCGCTCCATCCAGTCCTCGCTGCCCTCGACCTTCCAGCCCTGGCTGGCGAGCCAGCCGAGGTGGATCTCCAGGACCTGACCCGGGTTCATTCGGGACGGGACACCCAGCGGGTTGAGGATGATGTCGACCGGGGTGCCGTCCTCCAGGAACGGCATGTCCTCGATCGGCAGGATCTTCGAGATGACGCCCTTGTTGCCGTGACGGCCGGCGAGCTTGTCACCGTCGGTGATCTTGCGCTTCTGCGCGACGTACACGCGAACCAGCTGGTTCACGCCCGGCGGCAGCTCGTCGCCCTCCTCGCGGTCGAAGACCCGTACGCCGATGACCTTGCCGGTCTCGCCGTGCGGCACCTTCAGCGAGGTGTCACGGACCTCACGGGCCTTCTCACCGAAGATCGCGCGGAGCAGCCGCTCCTCCGGGGTCAGCTCGGTCTCACCCTTGGGCGTGACCTTGCCGACCAGGATGTCTCCGGCGACGACCTCGGCACCGATCCGGATGATGCCGCGCTCGTCGAGGTCCGCGAGGACCTCCTCCGAGACGTTCGGGATGTCCCGGGTGATCTCCTCGGGGCCCAGCTTGGTGTCACGGGCGTCGACCTCGTGCTCCTCGATGTGGATCGAGGAGAGGACGTCGTCCTGGACCAGCCGCTGGCTGAGGATGATCGCGTCTTCGTAGTTGTGGCCCTCCCACGGCATGAACGCCACGAGGAGGTTCTTGCCGAGCGCCATCTCGCCGTTCTCGGTCGCCGGACCGTCGGCCAGAACCTGGTCGGCGATGACCCGGTCGCCCTCGTTCACGACAACCTTCTGGTTGACCGAGGTGCCCTGGTTCGAGCGGGAGAACTTGTGCAGGCGGTACGTGGTGTACGTGCCGTCGTCGTTGGCGGTGGTGATGTAGTCCGCGGAGACCTCCTGGACCACACCGTCCTTCTCCGACTTGAGTACGTCACCGGCGTCGACGGCGCAGCGGTACTCCATGCCGGTGCCGACGAGCGGCGCCTCGGACTTGATCAGCGGAACGGCCTGGCGCATCATGTTCGCGCCCATGAGGGCACGGTTGGCGTCGTCGTGCTCCAGGAACGGGATCATGGCGGTCGCGACCGACACCATCTGGCGCGGGGAGACGTCCATGTAGTCGACGTCGTCACCGGGAACGTAGTCGACCTCTCCGCCACGACGGCGGACCAGGACGCGGGCCTCCTCGAACCGGAACTCGTCACTGAGCGGCGCGTTGGCCTGCGCGATGACGAACCGGTCCTCTTCGTCGGCCGTGAGGTAGTCGACCTCGTCGGTGACGACGCCGCCGGTGACCTTGCGGTACGGCGTCTCGATGAAGCCGAACGGGTTGATCCGTCCGTACGAGGCGAGCGAGCCGATCAGACCGATGTTCGGGCCTTCAGGGGTCTCGATCGGACACATGCGGCCGTAGTGCGACGGGTGAACGTCACGGACCTCGAAGCCGGCCCGCTCACGGGACAGACCACCCGGGCCGAGCGCGTTGAGCCGGCGCTTGTGGGTGAGACCCGACAGCGGGTTGTTCTGGTCCATGAACTGGGACAGCTGGCTGGTGCCGAAGAACTCCTTGATGGAGGCGACGACCGGCCGGATGTTGATCAGGGTCTGCGGCGTGATCGCCTCGACGTCCTGGGTGGTCATGCGCTCGCGCACGACACGCTCCATACGGGCGAGACCCGTACGGACCTGGTTCTGGATCAGCTCGCCGACGTTGCGGATACGGCGGTTGCCGAAGTGGTCGATGTCGTCGGTCTCGACCATGATCGAGGTGCCGTTCTCACCGACCGTCTCGGTCTCCCCGGCGTGCAGCTTGACCAGGTACTTGATGGTCGCGATGACATCGTCCGTGGTGAGCACGCCGGCGTCCAGCGGCTCGTCCGCGCCGAGCTTCTTGTTCACCTTGTAGCGGCCGACCTTCGCGAGGTCGTAGCGCTTCGGGTTGAAGTAGAGGTTCTCCAGCAGCGTCTGAGCGGCCTCGCGCGTCGGGGGCTCGCCCGGACGCAGCTTGCGGTAGATGTCGAGCAGCGCGTCGTCCTGGCCCTGGGTGTGGTCCTTCTCCAGGGTGGCGCGCATGGACTCGTACTCGCCGAACTCCTCCAGGATCTGCTCGGTGGTCCAGCCGAGAGCCTTGAGGAGGACGGTCACGGACTGCTTGCGCTTGCGGTCGATGCGGACACCGACCATGTCGCGCTTGTCGATCTCCATCTCCAGCCAGGCACCCCGGGACGGGATGATCTTGGCGGAGAAGATGTCCTTGTCGGACGTCTTGTCGATCGACGAGTCGAAGTAGACACCCGGCGAGCGGACGAGCTGGGACACCACGACACGCTCGGTGCCGTTGATGACGAAGGTGCCCTTGTTGGTCATGAGCGGGAAGTCGCCCATGAAGACCGTCTGGGACTTGATCTCGCCGGTCTCGTTGTTGGTGAACTCGGCCGTGACGAAGAGCGGGGCGGCGAACGTGAAGTCGCGCTCCTTGCACTCGTCGATGGAGTTCTTGGACGGCTCGAAGCGGTGATCGCGGAAGGTCAGCGACATCGACCCGGAGAAGTCCTCGATCGGGGAGATCTCCTCGAAGATCTCCTCCAGACCTGACTTCCTGGGGACGTCCTGCCCACTCTCCAGAGCCGCCTCGACACGAGCCTTCCAAGCGGCGTTACCGAGCAGCCAGTCAAAGCTCTCGGTCTGCAGCGCCAGGAGGTTCGGAACCTCGAGGGGCTCCTTGATCTTTGCAAAGGAGATGCGCAGCGGGGCGGTGCTGGCACCGTTGTTCGTATTCGTGGTCGAGGCGTTGCGCGAGGCGGCCAAGAGGGGGTCCTTCCGAGGGCTCGGACTCACTACGCGCGTACCGGTCCCAAGCGGGGCACGGAGGGGGAAAGCCCTGGTCAGGGCCGTTCACTCACCGATGCTCTTGCGAGGGGGTGCCCCTGGTGACGGGCAGGGAGCAGCTAACAGGCAGCGCAAAGGGTCAGTGTAGCCACTTGGCACACTGATGTCCAGACCGGGTTTTCCGACACCCTCGTTTTTCTCAACACCCTTGTCTCAACTGCGGCAACTCAACTGCGTCAAGCCTCGCGCCGTAGGCGCACATCGATACTGCCCTCTTCGCCGTCGATCCATGCCTCGGATGCGGATCGATTGTGACGACGCGTCCTGAGAATTGCGCGCTGCGTGCGGTTCGTCAAGGCCCCCCACCCCACGCGGAAGGTCACGGGGCGTACGGAAGCACGGCGATGATCACGATACTCGCCGCGCGCCGAAGAGCAAGGCAGCCCCCACGAGCACGCGAAAGGGCGACCACCCGACTGGGTGATCGCCCTTCGCGTCAACATCGCGCCTCGCGGCGCCGAGACTGCCTCCGTACGCCTACAGGCGGCCGGTGACGGACTCGTACGGGGTCACTTGACCTCGACGGAGGCGCCGGCGGCCTTGAGGGACTCGGCGGCCTTGTCAGCGGCCTCCTTGGCGACCTTCTCGAGGACGGGCTTCGGGGCGCCGTCCACGAGGTCCTTGGCCTCCTTGAGGCCCAGGGAGGTCAGCTCACGCACGACCTTGATGACCTGGATCTTCTTCTCGCCGGCACCCGTGAGGATGACGTCGAACTCGTCCTGGACCTCTTCGGCCTCGGCGGGGGCGCCCGGGGCACCGGCGACCGGCGCGGCGACCGCGGCGGCGGCGGTGACGTCGAACTTCTCCTCGAACGCCTTCACGAACGCGGAGAGCTCGATGAGGGTCATGTCCTCGAACTGCGCGAGCAGGTCTTCCTGGCTGAGCTTCGCCATGATGGCGGTCCTTCCACTAATTCGGCTGGTGCCGTATGTACAGTTCCGCGGGCGTACCGGCCCGCTGCGACCGAGCGAGCGTGATTACTCGGATTCGGCCTCGGCGGGAGCCGGCGTACCGGCACCGCCCTGCTCTTCCTTCTTGACGCGAAGCGCTTCCGCGGTGCGGACGAACTTCGACGGAAGCGCCTGGAAGAGCGAGGCAGCCTGCGACTGCTTGCCCTTCATGGCACCTGCCAGCTTGGAGAGCAGAACCTCGCGGGACTCGAGGTCCGCGAGCTTCTTGATCTCATCGGCGCTCAGCGCCTTACCATCGAGGACGCCGCCCTTGATGATGAGATTCGGGTTGTCCTTGGCGAAGTCACGAAGACCCTTCGCCGACTCCACCGGGTCACCGGTGACGAAGGCAACCGCCGTCGGACCCGCGAAGAGGTCGTCCAGCGTGTTGATCCCGGCCTCGTTGGCCGCGATCTTGGTCAGCGTGTTCTTCACCACGGCGTACTGGGCGTTCTCACCGAGAGAACGACGCAGCTCCTTGAGCTGCGCCACGGTGAGACCCCGGTACTCGGTCAGCACGGCGGCGTTCGAGCTGCGGAACTTGTCCGTCAGCTCGGCTACCGCGGCAGCCTTGTCGGGCCTTGCCATGAGCGTCGGCCTCCTTCCGGGTGATGAGGACCGCTCAGAAGGGGCTGGGCAAAACGAAACGCCCCGGCGCAGGCGCACGGGGCGTAGCTCGACCGAATGGAATCCGGGAGCTGTCCACAGTCACCTGCGCAGGTCGTCCGCAGCTAGCGGATCCTTCGGCCGCCGCACCCTCTTACGAGCACACGGCAACGACCAGCGGTCTTTGGCTTCCGGGGAAGACTACGGGAAGGACACGTCGCGTGCCAAATCGTCCGGACGGGACCGTACGGACAAAGCCGGTCCCCGCGCCTCCGGAGAGGCGCGGGGACCGGCTTTCGTACGCGAGACCCGCGGGCCGCCGTCAGTGTCAGACGGAGGCCGGGTCCTCCTCGACGAGGAGGTTGCGGGTGCGGTTGGCGTCCAGCGGGATGCCGGGGCCCATCGTCGTGGCCAGGGTCGCCTTCTTGATGTAGCGGCCCTTGGCGGCGGACGGCTTGAGACGGAGGACTTCCTCCAGCGCCGCGGCGTAGTTCTCGACCAGCTTCGTCTCGTCGAAGGAGACCTTGCCGATGATGAAGTGCAGGTTCGAGTGCTTGTCGACGCGGAACTCGATCTTGCCGCCCTTGATGTCGTTCACAGCCTTGGTGACATCGGGGGTGACGGTGCCGGTCTTCGGGTTCGGCATCAGACCACGCGGGCCGAGGACGCGGCCGAGGCGGCCGACCTTGCCCATGAGGTCCGGGGTGGCGACGACGGCGTCGAAGTCCAGACGGCCCTTCGAAACCTCGTCGATGAGTTCGTCGGCGCCGACGATGTCGGCGCCCGCGGCACGCGCGGCCTCGGCACGGTCACCGGTCGCGAAGACCAGGACCCGGGCGGTCTTGCCGGTGCCGTGCGGAAGGTTCACGGTGCCACGGACCATCTGGTCGGCCTTGCGCGGGTCGACGCCCAGCCGCATGGCCACCTCGACGGTGCCGTCGAACTTGGTGGTGGTGGTGTCCTTGGCGATACGGACCGCCTCGAGCGGGGCGTACGTACGCTCCCGGTCGATCTTGGCGTCCGCGCCGCGGAGAGCCTTGCTGCGCTTCACTTCGTCTCCTGGTGGTTCATCAGGTGTGGAGGTCGTGGTCCGGGCCGCGCATGGCCCTGCCACTGGGGCTTGCCCGGCTGGGTCAGCCCTCGACCGTGACGCCCATGGAACGGGCGGTGCCGGCGATGATCTTCTCGGCGGCGTCCAGGTCGTTGGCGTTCAGGTCGGGCATCTTGGTGGTGGCGATCTCGCGCACCTGGTCGCGGGTGAGCTTCGCGACCTTCTTGACGTGCGGCTCGCCTGAGCCCTTGTCCACGCCCGCGGCCTTGAGGATCAGCTTGGCGGCCGGCGGCGTCTTGGTGATGAAGGTGAAGGAGCGGTCCTCGTAGACCGTGATCTCCACCGGCACGACCATGCCACGCTGCGACTCGGTCGCGGCGTTGTAGGCCTTGCAGAACTCCATGATGTTGACGCCGTGCTGGCCCAGCGCGGGGCCGACCGGCGGAGCCGGGTTGGCCGCGCCGGCGCTGATCTGGAGCTTGATAAGCCCCGTGACCTTCTTCTTCTTGGGAGGCATTGCTCTCTCCGGGTCCTAGTGAGAGTTTTCAGCCAGCCGTCCGGTCATCCGGATGGAGGCATACCGCACAACGATAACGGGTATAGCTGCGCGGCCAAAAACCGACAGGTCAGACAGCTGTATGAGCCTGTCTGACCTGTCGGAAGCTGCTGTCGCGGGCGGGCGCCGAGGCGCACACCGCCCGCTGGGCTCAGTTCTTCTGGATCTGGTCGAAGCTCAGCTCGACCGGGGTCTCGCGGCCGAAGATCTCGACCAGGCCCTTGACCTTCTTCGAGTCGGCGTTGATCTCGTTGATGGTCGCCTGGAGCGTGGCGAACGGACCGTCGGTGACGGTGACCGAGTCGCCGACCTCGAAGTCCAGCACCTGGACCTCGACCTTGCGGGACGGAGCGGGCTTGCCCTCGGCCTCCGCGGCCTCACGGGCGGCCTTCTCCTCGGCCTCCGGCGCGAGCATCTTGACGATCTCGTCCAGGGTCAGCGGGTACGGGTCGTAGGCGTTGCCCACGAAGCCGGTGACACCGGGGGTGTTGCGGACGACGCCCCAGGACTCGTTCGTCAGATCCATGCGCACCAGGACGTAGCCCGGGAGCTTGTTCTGGCGAACGTTCTTGCGCTCGCCGTTCTTGATCTGGACGATCTCTTCCTCGGGGACCTCGGCCTGGTAGATGAACTCCTCGACGTTCAGCGAGACGGCGCGCTGCTCCAGGTTGGCCTTCACGCGCTTCTCGTAGCCCGCGTAGGTGTGGATCACGTACCACTCGCCGGGCAGCCCTCGGAGTTCCTCACGGAGGGCGGCGACCGGGTCGGCGGGAGCCTCGGGCTCTTCTTCGGCCTCGTCCTCGTCCGCGTCGGCGGCGGACTCGTCGGTGCCGTCCTCCGCGGGGTCGTCCTCGTCGTCCTCGATGTGGAGCGCGGCTTCCTCGGCCGGCTCGCCCGCGGCGACATCAGCGGCTTCGGCCTGGTCTGGCTCGACAGCGTCCGCCGCCTCGACGATGCCGGTCTCGTCCTCGTGGGACTCCACCGACTCGCTGGCGTCGTTCAGTTTCGGGTCAGACACGGTGGCTGCTTCTTCCTGGCTCAATGGGTGGAACACGCGAAAGGGGCGCCGCGCGGGGCGCCCTCGCGGGATCAGCCGAAGACGTACTTGATTGCTTGCTGGAAGCCATAGTCAATCACGGTCACCAAACCGATCATGACGACGACGAAGACAATCACCACGGTGGTGTACGTAGTCAGCTGGTTGCGAGTCGGCCAGACGACCTTGCGCAGCTCGGCGACGATCTGACGGTAGAAGAGCGCGAGACGGCCCAGAGGGCCCTTCTTGCCGCGCTTGCCGCCCTTGCGGGGCTTCTTCGACTCGGCGGACTCGTCGTCAGCATCAGGCTTGTCGATGGAGCCCACGGCGTCCGTCACGCTCTCTCACCTGATTCCGGGTCGTGGCCGTGCCGCGCCCGGGGGAGCCGCACGGCGATGCATTCAATGTACGTACATGCGCACACATCCTGGCGAAGATGTGTGTAGCAGGGCCGGAGGGACTTGAACCCCCAACCGCTGGTTTTGGAGACCAGTGCTCTACCAATTGAGCTACGACCCTTTGCGTTTTCCCCAACCTACCGCATCCGACCGGATGCACGGAGTGCCCGGTACGGACCTGGTGGCTGAGGGCCAACGACGAGTGAGTGTACGTGGTCGCGGCCCCCGCGTCGAACAGCTTCCCCCACGACGGTCGCGGTCCGCGTCCCGCGCGGCGGTCTTTCTTCTCCGTCCACCCATGTGTCCACCCAGCGAAACCTGTGTGCCAGGGAGGTTTCGGGTCTGGGACCATGGGCCCATGAGCGCTGCAATCCCTCCGACCGAGCGCCGGGTCTCCGCCCGTATCGGCGCGATCTCCGAGTCCGCGACCCTGGCCGTGGACGCCAAGGCCAAGGCACTGAAGGCAGCCGGGCGTCCGGTGATCGGCTTCGGCGCCGGCGAGCCCGACTTCCCGACGCCCGGCTACATCGTCGAGGCCGCTGTCGAGGCGTGCCGCGACCCCAGGTACCACCGCTACACGCCGGCCGGGGGGCTCCCCGAGCTCAAGGCCGCGATCGTCGCGAAGACGCTGCGCGACTCCGGCTACGAGATCGAGCCCGCCCAGGTCCTGGTGACCAACGGCGGCAAGCAGGCGATCTACGAGGCGTTCGCGGCCGTCCTGGACCCGGGCGACGAGGTCATCGTCCCGGCTCCGTACTGGACGACGTACCCCGAGTCGATCCGGCTGGCCGGCGGTGTCCCGGTAGAGGTCGTGGCCGACGAGACCACCGGCTACCGCGTCTCCGTCGAGCAGTTGGAGGCCGCGCGTACCGAGCGTACGAAGGTCGTCCTCTTCGTCTCCCCGTCCAACCCGACGGGCGCCGTCTACAGCGCCGCCGACACCGAGGCCATCGGCCGCTGGGCCGTCGAGCACGGGCTGTGGGTGATGACGGACGAGATCTACGAGCATCTCGTGTACGGCGACGCCGCCTTCACCTCGCTGCCGGCCGTCGTGCCGGAGCTGCGCGACAAGTGCATCGTGGTCAACGGTGTGGCCAAGACCTATGCGATGACCGGCTGGCGTGTGGGGTGGATCGTCGGCCCCAAGGATGTCGTCAAGGCCGCGACCAACCTCCAGTCGCACGCGACGTCCAATGTCGCCAATGTCTCGCAGGCCGCGGCGATCGCCGCCATCTCCGGTGACCTCACCGCGGTCGCCGAGATGCGCGCCGCCTTCGACCGGCGCCGCCGGACCATCGTGCGGCTGCTGAACGAGATCGACGGCGTCGTCTGCCCGGAGCCGGAGGGTGCCTTCTACGTGTACCCGTCGGTGAAGGCCCTGCTGGGCAAGGAGATCCGTGGCAAGCGCCCGCGGACGTCGGTCGAGCTGGCCGCGCTGATCCTGGACGAGGCCGAGGTCGCGGTCGTCCCCGGAGAGGCGTTCGGTACGCCCGGCTATCTGCGGCTGTCGTACGCGCTCGGCGACGAGGACCTGGCGGAGGGCGTCGGCAGGCTCCAGAAGCTGCTGGGCGAGGCCACGGACTGACGTTCCCCCACCGACTCACATGAGTCGGTGCGCGGGCCCCCGGCTTACCGCCGGGGGCCCGTTTTTGCGTTCGGACAAGATCTCGATCGGGGAAAGTGGCTGCCGGTCGGCGCGAGCATGCGGCAGGATCTACGAATGGAGAGCACCACCCGCCCCCGCGACCTCAGCCTGCTGCCCAAGGCTCATCTGCATCTGCACTTCACCGGTTCGATGCGGCCCACGACGCTGCTCGAACTCGCCGACAAGTACGGCGTTCATCTCCCCGAGGCGCTGACCAGCGGCGAACCGCCCAGGCTGCGCGCGACCGACGAACGCGGCTGGTTCCGTTTCCAGCGGCTCTACGACATCGCCCGGTCCTGTCTGCGCACGCCCGAGGACATCCAGCGGCTCGTGCGCGAGGCGGCCGAGGAGGACGTACGGGACGGCTCGGGCTGGCTGGAGATCCAGGTCGACCCCACCTCGTACGCCCCCCATCTCGGCGGACTGATCCCGGCCCTGGAAGTCATCCTGGACGCCGTGGACACCGCGTCCAGGGACACCGGCCTGGGGATGCGGGTGCTGGTGGCGGCGAACCGTATGAAGCATCCGCTGGAGGCCAGGACCCTGGCCCGGCTCGCCGTCCGGTACGCGGACCGGGGGGTCGTCGGCTTCGGGCTCTCCAACGACGAGCGCCGCGGGATGGCCAGGGACTTCGACCGGGCCTTCGCGATCGCCAGGGACGGCGGGCTGCTCGCCGCGCCGCACGGCGGTGAGCTGACCGGGCCCGCGTCCGTACGGGACTGCCTGGACGATCTGCGGGCGGCCCGTATCGGGCACGGCGTCCGCGCGGCGGAGGACCCGAAGCTGCTGCGCAGGCTCGCGGAGCGCGGGGTGACCTGCGAGGTCTGCCCGGCCTCGAATGTCGCGCTGGGCGTCTACGAGAAGCCGGAGGACGTCCCGCTGCGGACGCTGTTCGACGCCGGGGTCCCGATGGCGCTGGGCGCGGACGACCCGCTGCTGTTCGGTTCGCGGCTGGCGGCCCAGTACGAGCTGGCCCGTCGGCACCAGGGCTTCAGCGACACCGAACTGGCCGAGCTGGCACGGCAGTCGGTACGGGGTTCGGCGGCGCCGCGGGAGGTACGGGAGAAGCTGCTGACGGGCATCGACGGCTGGCTGGCCGACTGACGCGCGGTTTATCCGGCCAGACAGACCACTAGAGGCTGACGCCGACCGTCACCGGCTCGTTGACCAGCGTGATCCCGAACGCCTCCCGGACCCCGGCCACCACCTCCCGGGCGAGCACGAGCAGATCCTCGGTGGTCGCCGCGCCCCGGTTGGTGAGGGCCAGGGTGTGCTTGGTGGAGATACGGGCCGGGCCGCTGCCGTACCCCTTGGTGAAACCGGCCCGGTCGATCAGCCAGGCCGCGGAGGTCTTCGTACGTCCCTCCCCGTCCGGGAAGCCGGGCGGCGTCACCTCGTCGCCGAGGCGGGCCCGTACGCGCGCGACGAACTCCGCGTACTCCCGGTCGGTCAGGATCGGGTTGGTGAAGAAGGAGCCGGCCGACCAGGTGTCGTGGTCCTCGGGGTCGAGCACCATGCCCTTGCCGGCCCGCAGCTTGAGGACGGTGTCCCGCGCGGTCTCCGCCGGGACGCGGTCGCCGGGTTCGACCCCGAGCACGCGGGCCGTCTCGGCGTACTTGAGGGGGGCGGAGAGCCCCTGCGCGTCCTCCAGGGCGAAGCGGACACGCAGCACGACCCAGCGCTCCGGGTGCTGCTTGAACCGGCTGTGGCGGTACGAGAAGCCGCAGTCGGCGTTGGTGAGCGTGACCGTCCGCCCGGTGGAGCGGTCGTAGGCGACGACGTCGGTGAGGGTGCTCGACACCTCCTGGCCGTACGCGCCGACGTTCTGGATCGGCGTGGCGCCGGCCGAGCCGGGGATCCCGGCGAGGCATTCGATGCCGGCCAGGCCCGCCTCGACGGTACGGGCGACGGCGTCGCTCCAGATCTCCCCGGCGGCCAGCTCCAGCGTGGTGCCGTCGAGCGAGAAGCCCTTGGTCGCGATGCGCAGGGCGGTGCCGTCGAAGCCCTTGTCCCCGATGATCAGATTGCTGCCGCCGCCGATGATCAGCAGCGGCGTACCGGCGTCGTCCGCCTCGCGCACGGCGGCGGTCACTTCGTCGTCGGTGACCGCCGTGAGCAGGCGGGTCGCCGGGCCGCCGAGACGAAAGGTGGTCAGTGGGGCGAGGGGGGCGTCGTGGAGTTCCTGCACGGGACAAGGGTACGGGCCACTGCGATCGCAGTGGCCCGACATCAGACGGCCGCGGGCTCGCGCTCGTCCGCTTCTTTCTTCACTTCCGTGACCACCGGCACCCGCCGGGCGCCACGCCCCGGGATGAGGAGGGCCGCCAGCGCGCCGAGCGCCACCAGCCCCGCACGTCCAGGGCCGCCATGAAGCCGGCGACGCCGGTGATGACGAGGGTCCAGATGGCTCTGGACCCGCCGGTCGGTGGCTGACTCATTGTTCTCCCCCTGTTGGGCATGACACTTATTAGTTATTGATGACTAACTTTCCTGGACATACGGAAGCGCCGGCACTCCCCCGGCGGGCGTTCAGCCCTCGGACGGCCGGGCCTCGTCGTGGAAGCCGGACCAGATGCGATGACCGGACGGGAAGCCCAGCGAGACGAGGGTGTTGATCAGCATCCCGTACGCCAGGAACGTCGTGGTCTCGTCCACGTCCGCCCCGAGCGCCAGATGGACCGTGTCCCAGAGCGTCTGCCAGCCGGCCCGTACCGTGTCGCCGAACTCGTGGTCGCCCGCGGCCTCGGCGGTCGCCACCGCGACATACATCTGCATCTGCATCAGCAGTTTCTGGGGATCATCGGCGATGAGCCGCTGGTAGGCGTTCCCCATGGCATGCAGGGCCGCTTCGCCCTCCAGCCCCTCCGACGCCTCCGTCATGACGCGCGTGGTGTCCGCAAGACAGCGTTCGGCGGCGGCGAGGAACATGGCCTGCTTGTTCGGGAAGAGCCGGAAGAGATACGGCTGCGAGACCCCGACCCGGCGGGCGATCGCCTCCGTGGAGGTGCCGTGGTAGCCGCCCCTGGCGAACTCCGCGACCGCCGCGCGGATCACACTCTCGCGTCGCTCTTCCGCACTCATCCTGACCATGGAGATTAAGTTATTGACCAATCACTACCTATGTCAAGCGCAAGGGGCGCCCGCTCATCGCGGGCGCCCTTACACAGTGATCGCTCAGCCGGGTACAGGTCTGATCACTCAGGCGAGCCGGACAACGGCGCGGGACATGCCCAGCACCTTCTGCCCCGCGCTCATCGCCGTCAGATCCACCCGGACGCGGTTGTCCTCCAGCTTGGCCGCGACCTTCGCGCTGACCTCGATCAGCGCGCCCCGGTCGTCATTGGGCACCACGACCGGCTTGGTGAAGCGGACCCCGTACTCGACGACGGCTCCCGGGTCGCCCACCCAGTCGGTCACCACCTGGATCGCCTCGGCCATGGTGAACATGCCGTGCGCGATGACGTCCGGCAGCCCGACCTCCTTGGCGAACTTCTCGTTCCAGTGGATCGGGTTGAAGTCCCCGGAGGCGCCCGCGTACCGCACCAGCGTCGCGCGCGTGAGGGGGAAGCTACGGGCCGGCAGCTCCGTACCGATCTCGACCTCGTCGTAACCGATCTTCGCGGTCACCGGCCTCACGCCCCCTCGGCGGCGCGCGCCACCAGCTTGGTCCACGCGGTCACGACGTGCTCGCCCGCCTCGTCGCGCACCTCACCGCGGACGTCGATGATGTCGTTCCCGGCGAGGGACTTGATCGCCTCGATGGTCGACGTGACGCTCAGCCGGTCGCCCGCCCGTACGGGACGGGTGTACGCGAACTTCTGGTCGCCGTGCACCACACGGCTGTAGTCCAGACCCAGCTGCGGATCGGCGATGACCTCACCCGCGGCCTTGAAGGTGATCGCGAACACGAAGGTCGGCGGCGCGATCACATCGCAGTACCCGAGGGCCTTGGCGGCCTCCAGATCGGTGTACGCCGGATTGGGGTCGCCCACCGCCTCGGCGAACTCGCGGATCTTCTCCCGGCCGACTTCGTACGGCGCGGTGGGCGGATAGCTCCGCCCCACGAAGGACTGATCGAGCGCCACTGACTCGCTCCCTCCTGATGTAAAGGACCACAGGCCTGCTGGAGACCCTGATGTAGACAAGGAAACGACACGAGGCCGTCCCCAACCGGGGACGGCCTCGCATACGAGCCTGATTCAGCGCGTTTCGCGGTGCGCGGTGTGCGAGTTGCAGCGCGGGCAGTGCTTCTTCATCTCAAGACGGTCCGGGTTGTTACGCCGGTTCTTCTTGGTGATGTAGTTCCGCTCCTTGCACTCCACGCAGGCCAGCGTGATCTTCGGGCGGACGTCGGTGGCAGCCACGTGAGTGCTCCTTGGACGGACAACGGATGAACGGATGAACGCAGAAAAGAGTAGCCGATCGAAGGACCGACCCCACAATCGGCTACTTTGTGTAGCGGTGACCGGACTTGAACCGGTGACACAGCGATTATGAGCCGCTTGCTCTACCGACTGAGCTACACCGCTTCGATGTTGGATCTCCTCGCCCGAAGGCGAGGATCACCGAACATCTGAGCCCCAATACGGAATCGAACCGTAGACCTTCTCCTTACCATGGAGACGCTCTACCGACTGAGCTATTGGGGCGAGCGATGAAGACATTACACGGTCGGTTGCCGATCGCCCAAATCCGTTTTCCCGCCCCTCACCCCACGCGTCCCGCGGTGTCCCGTACGCCACTGGTGGGCTCGCCGGTACGACTATTGCGCTCCTCCTCGAACGCCGGCCGAGGCGCCCCTAGGCTCGACTCACGCTGCGTGATCTTGCACGCCGGAGTCCGACCAGAAAGCCCTCACCAGGAGCCCGATGCCCGACAGCCAGCCGCAGCCGCAGCCGCAGCCGTCCGACGGAGCCCCGGCCGACACCACCGCGCTCGTCCTGTGCGGCGCCCGTCTCACCGACGGCCGCACCGTGGACGTACGGCTCAGCTCGGGCCGGATCGAGGCCGTGGGCACGGCGGGCAGTCTCGCCGCGCACGGCACCCGGCTGGATCTGGCCGGCTATCTGCTGCTCCCCGCTCCGGCCGAGCCGCACGCCCACAGTGACACCGCCCTCACCGCGCTCACCCCCGACGGACCGGGCTCCTACTCGCCCGAGGACGTCCAGCGCCGCGCCACCGAGGCCGCCCTGCTCCAGCTCGGTCACGGCGCGACCGCGCTGCGCTCCCACGTACGGATCGGGGACGCGCAGGAGCTGGGCCGCATGGAGGCGGTGCTCCAGGCCCGCCGTTCGCTGCGCGGTCTCGCCGATCTGACCGCCGTCGCCGTACCGCGCCTGCTGACGGGTCTCGCGGGCGCCGACGGGCTCGCGATGCTGCGGGACGCGGTGAAGATGGGCGCGGGGGTGGTGGGCGGCTGCCCCGACCTGGACCCGGATCCGGCCGGGTACGCGGAAGCGGTGCTGGGGATCGCGGCCGAGCACGGCTGCCCGGTCGACCTGCATACGGACGGTGACGATCCGGCCCGGCTCGCCCGGCTCGCCGCGATGGCGGGCGGCCTGCGGCCCGGGGTGACGCTCGGGCCGTGCGCGGGGCTGGCCAGGCTGCCCGCCGAGACGGCCGCGCGGGCCGCGGGCCAGCTGGCGGCGGCCGGCGTGACCGTGGTCTGTCTGCCGCAGGGCGGCTGCGGGGGCGTGGAGCGCGCGGATGTGGAGCGGGTGGACACGGACCGGCGCGGCGGCGCGGACCGGCGTGCCGCGGAACCGCCCGGCGCGGACCCATGGGGCTCCGGGCTGCCGGGCGCCGAGCGCGGCGTCGCCCCCGTGCAGCTGCTGCGGGCGGCCGGGGTGCGGATCGCGGCGGGCAGCGGGGCGCTGCGGGACGTGTCGAATCCGGTCGGGCGCGGGGATCCGCTGGAGGCCGCCTATCTGCTCGCGTCACAGGGCGGGATGCGGGCGGCGGACGCGTACGACGCGGTGAGCGGGGCCGCGCGGGCGGCGATGGGGCTGCCCGCGGTACGGGTCGAGGCGGGCTTTCCCGCGGAGTTGCTGGCGGTACGCGGGGAGCGGATCGAGGGCGCGCTGTCCCTCGCGTACAGCAGGATCGTCATCCACCGCGGGCGGGTGGTGGCGCGGACGAGCGCGGTACGGGAGTACTGCGACTCGGCGGCGGCCGTCGCGCTGGAACTGCCCCGGCAGGGACGGTCCGTCCTGGGCAACCCCGGTCCCTGAGCGGGATGGCGGGTCAGCGGCGAACGGCCCCCGGACGTACGGTCGTGAGCATGCGAATCGTGATTGCCGGAGGACATGGTCAGATCGCGCTGCGGCTGGAGCGACTGCTCGCCGCGCGCGGACACGAGGCCGCGGGCATCATCCGCGACCCGGCGCAGGCGGAGGATCTGCGCGACGCCGGCGCCGAACCGGTCGTCCTGGACCTGGAGTCGGCCTCGGTCGAGGAGGTGGCCGCGGTACTGAAGGACGCGGACGCGGCCGTGTTCGCCGCGGGCGCGGGCAGCGGGAGCGGAGCGGCCCGCAAGGAGACGGTGGACCGGGGCGCGGCGGTCCTCTTCGCGGACGCCGCCGAGCGCGCGGGCGTACGCCGTCACCTCGTCGTCTCGTCCATGGGCGCGAACCCGGATCACCGGGGCGACGAGGTCTTCGACGCGTATCTGCGGGCCAAGGGCGCGGCGGACGCGTACGTACGGTCCAAGTCCGGGCTCGACTGGACGATCCTGCGGCCGGGGATGCTGACGAACGACCCCGGGACGGGCCTCGTGCGGCTCGCGGAGTCCACGGAGCGTGGGCCGGTGCCGCGCGACGATGTGGCGGCGGTACTGGCCGAGTTGCTGGGGACCCCGGGGACCGCGGGGCGGACGCTGGACCTGATCGGCGGGACGGTGCCGGTGGCCGAGGCGGTGCGGGCGGCGGGCGGGCGATGAGTTCCGTGGCCCGGGGCGGTCCTTGCTCCCATGAACGAGGACCTGAGCGTGGAGAGCGTGGTTGAGGACATGGACCGGAGCAAGCCCGTGAGCCTGCCGAAGATCGTCCGACGGGGCGAGCAGCCGTATGTCGCCATCGGAGAATCCGTGCGGATGGACGAGTTCCCGACGCTCGCCGACCGGCTGCCCGAGCTCATCGGCTGGGTGCTCGGCCAGGGCCTCGAGATGGCCGGAGCGCCGTTCTTCCGCTACCGCACCATCGACATGGACGGCGAGTCGGAGGTGGAGGCCGGCGTCCCGCTGGTGTCGACCCCGGAGCCGGAGGGCGAGATCCGCGTCGGGACGCTGCCCGCCGGCCACTACGCGACGATCACTCACCTCGGCCATTTCGACGGGCTGTTGGCGGTGACCCGAGCGCTGCGGGAGTGGGCGGAGCACGAGGGGCTGGAGTGGGACATGACCGTCGTCGACGGGGTGGAGCACTGGGGCTGCCGGCTGGAGTCGTACAAGACCGACCCGCGGGTGGAACCGGACCCGGCCAACTGGGAGACGGAGCTGGCGTTCCGGCTCGCCGACGCGGCCCCGGGCGAGTAGCGCGGCCTGGACGAGCGGTACGGCCCGGCGGCCGGACATGAGAGTGGCCCTTGCCAAACGGAGACGTGGGGCAAGGGCCATTCGCACGCGTCACGCCGACCCCACGAGAAAACGGCCCCTGGTGCGCGTTTCCGCAAACCAGGGGCCGTTTTTATCGCGTGGCGGCGCCAGGATTCGAACCTGGGTAGGCTAAGCCGACGGATTTACAGTCCGCTCCCATTGGCCACTCGGGCACACCGCCATGGGATGTTGTCGCCTGATGGAGAGGCCGCTGTGGGCGGTGCTCCGTGGCAACGACGTAAACGATACCCGATGCGCGGGGGTGCTCCGCCACCGGATTGATCAGCACTCGAGTCGGGTGTGGGTGACTAGGCTTTACGCCAGCGACCGGCGGTGTCCGGTCGTTGCAGCGAGCATGCGATGAGCACCCGAACAGCACCGATCACAAGGAGCCACAGGACATGGCCGACTCCAGTTTCGACATCGTCTCGAAGGTCGAGCGGCAGGAGATCGACAACGCCCTCAACCAGGCCGCCAAGGAGATCTCGCAGCGTTACGACTTCAAGAACGTCGGCGCCTCGATCGGCTGGTCCGGCGAGAAGATCCTCATGCAGGCGAACTCGGAGGAGCGGGTCAGCGCGATCCTCGACGTCTTCCAGTCCAAGCTGATCAAGCGCGGGATCTCGCTCAAGGCGCTGGACGCGGGCGAGCCCCAGCTGTCCGGCAAGGAGTACAAGATCTTCGCGTCGATCGAGGAAGGCATCTCCCAGGACAACGCCAAGAAGGTCGCGAAGATCATCCGCGACGAGGGCCCCAAGGGCGTCAAGGCGCAGGTGCAGGGCGACGAACTGCGGGTCAGCTCGAAGAGCCGCGATGACCTGCAGACCGTGATCTCCCTGCTCAAGGGACAGGACTTCGACTTCGCGCTGCAGTTCGTGAACTACCGGTGACGTGGGACCGACCGGTGACGTAGGAGGCACGGGCGCGGGGCGGGCGCTCCGTTCCCGCCCCGGACGCCACCGGCCGGGCGTGCTGTCCGAATTCCGCCAGCGCCGGTGGTCAGGGGGGCGGAGACTCGTTACTCGTAGCGGCTGAACGCGACCGCCGAACGCGACGCGTGGGCGGTTGAACGCTCTGCGAGGAGAGGAACGAGTGATGACCGGGACCATGTACACGACGATGGACAGCCCCCTGGGCGAACTGCTGCTCGTCGGCGAGGAGTCCGCCACCGCGAAGGGCGGCGTCGCGCTCGCCTCGCTCTCCCTGCCGGGGCAGAAGGGCGCGGCCGTCGTCCAGGACGGATGGGTCCGGGCGCCCGAGGCGTTCGAGGAGATCACCGGGCAGCTCAGGTCGTACTTCGAGGGCACGCTGACGCGGTTCCGGATCGAGTACGCGGACAGCGGTACGGACTTCCAGCGGCGGGTCTGGCAGGCGGTGGACGCCATTCCGTACGGCGCGACCATGACGTACGGGCAGATCGCCGGTCAGGTCGGCGCGGCCGGGGCCGGGGTGCGGGCCGTGGGGACCGCGATCGGACGGAATCCGCTGCTTGTCGTGCGGCCGTGCCATCGGGTGATCGGCGCGGACGGGGCGCTGCGGGGGTACGCGGGCGGAGTGGACCGCAAGGAGCGGCTTCTCGGCCTGGAGGGCGCGCTGGTGGGATGAAGGACGCGCCGGCGGGATGAGCGGGGACGTGTGATGAGCGGGGAACTGTTCCCGAGGCCGCGAGCCGTCGTCGCTCCCGGCGCCGTGCATGTGCCCTCCTGGCTGTCCGAGGCGCGGCAGCGGGAGCTGGTGGACGCCTGCCGGGGCTGGGCGCGGGGGCCGGTGCCGATCCGGCACACGGTGCTGCCGAGCGGCGGTGTGATGTCCGTACAGACCGTCTGCGTGGGCTGGCACTGGCAGCCGTACGCGTACACCCGTACCGCGGGCGATGTGAACGGCGCGCGGGTGGCGGAGTTCCCGGACTGGCTCGTCGAGTTGGGGCGCGAGGCGGTGGTCGAGGCGTACGGCGATCCGGCGGCGGGTGCGGCGTACACCCCGGACACGGCGCTGATCAACTTCTATGAGGGCGCCGCGAAGATGGGGATGCACCAGGACAAGGACGAGAAGTCGGGGGCGCCGGTGGTGTCCCTGAGCATCGGCGACCGGTGTGTCTTCCGCTTCGGCAATACGGAGAGCCGGTGGCGGCCGTACACGGACGTCGAACTCTCCTCCGGGGACCTCTTCGTCTTCGGGGGACCGTCGCGGTTCGCTTACCACGGGGTGCCCAAGGTCTGGCCGGGTACGGCCGGCCCGGCCACGGGTCTGCACAGCGGGCGGTTGAACATCACCCTGCGCGAGACCGGTCTCGCGTAGCGGAGCCGGCGGGCGGCGCGGGACCGGGGGACGGCCGGCGGCTGTCGGCGGGGCGACGCGAGACCCGGGCGGGGCGGCGTCAGCGCGAGCGGGAGTGGCCGAAAAGGAGCCGGTAGAGAACGAGCAGGACAAGAGCGCCGCCGATGGCGGAGATCCAGGTCGGCCCGTCGTAGAACTCCTTGCTGATGGGATGGTCGAGCCAACGGGCCGAGATCCAGCCGCCGATGAAGGCGCCCGCGATGCCTATGAGGGTCGTACCGATCAGTCCGCCCGGGTCCCGGCCCGGGAGGAGGATCTTGGCGGCGGCCCCGGCGAGAAGTCCTAGAATGATCCAGCTGATGACACCCATGCCTTGAACCTGCCCTTCACGCCTTCAAACAGTCGTGCCCAGGAAGACGCGGTACAGGCGGGTGGCGGTTGCACCTGGCGGACAGTTCAGAACACTTCCGACGGATCACGGCAAACGCACAGCAAGCGCACAACAAGCGGACGAGTGGGCGAGCGGGCGGGCGAGCGGGCGGTCAGCGGGCCGCGAACGGCTCGTCGGTGGGGACGATTTCCTTGCCGAGCGGCATCAGCGAGAGCGGAATCAGCTTGAAGTTGGCCAGGCCCAGCGGGATTCCGATGATCGTGACGCAGAGGGCGATGCCGGTGAGGATATGGCCGAGCGCGAGCCACCAGCCCGCGAGAACCAGCCACAGCACATTGCCCACGCAGGAGGGCGCGCCCGCGTCGCGGCGGTCGACCGCCCGGTAGCCGAAGGGCCACAGGGCGTAGAAACCGATACGGAACGCGGCCACCCCGAAGGGGATGCCGATGATCGTGACGCAGAGCAGCGCGCCCGCCAGCAGATACCCGAGGCACATCCAGAAGCCGCACAGAACGAGCCATATGACGTTCAGGATTGTCTTCATGGTCGGCGACCTGCCATCTGTTCCAGTCGGGCGATGCGCTCCGCCATCGGCGGGTGCGTGGAAAACAGCTTCGAGACCCCCTCCCCGGGACGGAAGGGGTTCGCGATCATCATGTGGCTCGCGGTCTCGATCCGTGGCTCGGGAGGCAGCGGAAGCTGTTTCGTCCCCGCGTCCAGTTTACGCAGCGCACTGGCCAGAGCGAGCGGGTCGCCGGTGATCTGGGCGCC
Source organism: Streptomyces sp. L-9-10 (assembly GCF_004151105.1). Classification (GTDB taxonomy): domain Bacteria; phylum Actinomycetota; class Actinomycetes; order Streptomycetales; family Streptomycetaceae; genus Streptomyces. Next base: position 14,883 of record NZ_PHRF01000127.1, on the reverse strand, counting down.
CGACGCGTCGGCTTCGTACTCCCGCGAGCGGCTCACCGCCAGCTGGATCACCGAGGCCGCGAGCGGGCCCAGGATCATGATCAGCAGCATTCCGAAGATCCCGGGGCCGTCGTCGTCGTCCGACCGGCCGAAAGGAATCAGCCAGGCGAAGTTCACCAGGAACATCACCACTGAGGCGAGGGCTCCGGCGACGGACGAGATCAGGATGTCCCGGTTGTAGACATGGCTCAGCTCATGGCCCAGGACTCCGCGCAGCTCGCGCTCGTCCAGGATCTGGAGGATGCCTTCCGTGCAGCAGACAGCGGCGTTGCGCGGGTTGCGGCCGGTGGCGAACGCGTTGGGGGCCTGGGTGGGCGAGATGTAGAGCCGTGGCATGGGCTGGCGGGCGGCGGTCGAGAGCTCACGGACGATGCGATAGAGCTGGGGTGCCTCGAACTCGCTGACGGGGCGCGCGCGCATGGCGCGCAGGGCCAGCTTGTCGCTGTTCCAGTAGGCGTACGCGTTCGTGCCGATCGCCACGACGAGCGCGACGATCAGGCCCGTACTGCCGAAGAAACTGCCGATCGCGATGATGAGTGCGGACAGTCCCCCGAGGAGTACGGCGGTCCTGAGCCCGTTGTGCCGGCGGTGCACGGTACGCCCTCCAAGTGGTGCGGCAGGGGAACCCTTTGCTGGTGCTGCTCCACTCTTCAGTGGACCCTTCCGTACTGGTCAACGCCAGGCGGGCGGCACGGGTTCCCTTGTTCCGCCGGACAGGGGCGTACGCCGTCCGGGTGGCGGTGGTGCGGGAGGGGGCGCGGGCGTGGGCCGCCCAGGGGGCCGGCGTGGGCTCAGAACAGGCTGGTACCGGCGAAGCGCAGGACGAGCTGAGGCGCCCCGGAGAGGGCGACACCGGCGGCGGCTGTGAGCGCGATCGCGACGGTGACGGCCGCGGGGGGCCGGCCGACGGCCACCTCGTCCCCTCCGCCCACCGGGGCCACGCCGGGGGTCCGAGGAGTCACGCCGCCGGCTTGCGCCCTGCCGGTACCGGCCTCCGGACCCGCGCTCGCGGCCTCGGGCTCCGGCGCGCGGAAGAGGGCCGCCGTCCACTGGAGGTAGTAGTACAGCGCGATCACCACATTGGCGGCCATGACGACGGCCAGCCAGCCGAGGCCCGCGTCGACGGCCGCCGAGAAGACCGTGACCTTGGCGAACAGGCCGATGATGCCCGGCGGCAGCCCGGCGAGGCAGAGCAGGAAGAAGCCCATCGCGAGGGCCACGAGGGGCCGCCGCGCGTAGAGGCCCCGGTAGTCGGCGAGGCGGTTCAGCGGCCGCGTACGGGCCACCAGCGCGACGACCGCGAACGCGCCGAGGTTCACGACGGCGTACATCAGGGCGTACGCGACGGTGGACCCGATCCGGTCCCCGCCCTCGTACGCCGCGGCGGCGATCGGTACCAGGAGGTAGCCCGCCTGGCCCACGGACGACCAGGCCAGCAGCCGTACCGCGCTGTGCGCGCGGGTGGCCGGCTGCCGTACCGCCGCCACATTGCCGAGGGTCATGGTGAGCGCGGCGATGACCGCGAGGACCGGGCCCCACACGTCCCGGTACGTGGGGAACGCGATGACGGTCACCAGGATGAGGCCGGAGAAGCCGACCGCCTTCCCGACGACGGAGAGGTACGCGGCGATGGGCAGGGGCGCGCCCACATAGGTGTCGGGGACCCAGAAGTGGAACGGTGCGGCGGCCGTCTTGAAGGCGAAGCCGACGAGCGTGAGGGCGACGCCCACCTTGGCGAGGGTGTCCAGCTGGCCGGGGACATGGCCCAGTTCCGCGGCGATCCGGGTGAGGTGGAGGGTGCCGGTCGCGGCGTACACGAAGCTGACGCCCAGCAGCATCACGGCGGTCGCGGTCACCGACGAGAGGAAGAACTTCAGCGCGGCCTCGGAGGAGAGCCGGTCGCCGCGCCGCAGTCCGACGAGGGCGAACGCGGGCAGCGAGGCCACTTCGAGGGCGACGACAAGGGTGGCGAGATCACGCGAGGCGGGCAGCAGCGCGGCGCCGGCGGCCGAGGCGAGCAGCAGGAACCAGTACTCCCCCACGGGGAGTTTCCTGCTGTCGTGGAGCGAGATCAGCGCGGTGAGCAGCGCGCCGCCGAGCACCAGCAGCTGGATGACCAGGGCGAAGTGGTCGGCGGTGTAGCTGCACACGTCGGCCTCGGTGGTGAGGCAGAACGTCGAGCGGTCGCCGGCGCGCAGCGGGAGGAGGGTGAGGAGCGCGGCGACGAGACCGGCGATCGCGATACCGCCGAGGAGCGGCTTGCGGTGCTCCGGTACGAAGAGATCGGCGACGAGCACGATCAGGGCGGCCACCGCCGTGAGGGTGGGGGGCGCGATCGCGAGCCAGTCGATCGACTGGACGAGGCTGGCGCCGGTGGCGGCGCTCTCGGCGGCCACGTTCACGACTTGCCTCCTGCGAGGAGCTTCTGCACGGCGGGGTCGGTGAGGCCGAGCAGGACCGCGGGCCAGAGTCCGGCGAGGACGGTGAGGACGACGAGCGGGGTCCAGGCGGCGAACTCATAGGTCCGGACGTCGGCGAAGCGCGCCGGTTCCGGCGCTCCTGCCCCCGCTTCGTCCTGTTGAGCTTCCCGCGGGGCCTCTCGCGGCGCTTCGTGCGGTTGCGCGCCCATGCAGACGCGGCGTACGACGATCAGCAGATACGCGGCGGTGAGCAGCGTGCCGAAGCCGGCGATCACCATGAAGGTGAGGAAGGCGGGGCGGCTCAGGCCCTCCGCGGGGTCGAAGGCCCCGAACATCGCGAGCATCTCGCCCCAGAACCCGGCGAGGCCGGGCAGGCCGAGCGAGGCGACGGCCGCGAAGGCGAGCAGCCCGCCGAGGCGGGGGGCGCGGCCGTAGAGCGCGGCGCCCGTCGCTCCGGCGAGGGTGTCGAGGTCGGCGCTGCCGTACCGCTCCTTGACCGCTCCGACCAGGAAGAACAGCAGGCCGGTGATGAGGCCGTGGGCGATGTTGGCGAAGAGCGCGCCGTTGACGCCGGTGGGTGTCATGGTCGCGATGCCGAGCAGGACGAAGCCCATGTGGCCGACGGAGGAGTACGCGATCAGCCGTTTGAGGTCGCCGCCCGCGCCCTGTTTGGCCAGGGCGAGACAGGCCAGGGAGCCGTAGATGATGCCGACGACGGCGAAGGCGGCGAGGTAGGGCGCGAAGGTCCGCATGCCGTCGGGGGCGATGGGCAGGACGATGCGGACGAAGCCGTACGTACCCATTTTGAGCAGAACGCCGGCGAGGAGCACCGAGCCGACGGTCGGGGCGGCGGTGTGGGCGTCGGGCAGCCAGCTGTGCAGCGGCCACATCGGGGTCTTGACCGCGAGGCCGAGGCCGATCGCCAGAACGGCGATGAGCTGCACGGATGTGCTGAGCCCGCGGCCGTTGTCAGTGGCGAGTGCCACCATGTCGAATGTGCCCGCGTTGAGACCGATCAGCAGCAGGCCGAGCAGCATGACCACGGAGCCGAGCAGCGTATAGAGGATGAACTTGAAGGCGGCGGCCTGCCTGCCGCCGGTGACGCCTTCCGAGCCGCCCCAGCGGGCGATGAGGAAGTACATCGGGATCAGCACCATCTCGAAGGCCAGGAAGAAGAGCAGGAGGTCGAGGACGGCGAAGGTCGCGAGCGTGCCGGACTCCAGCACGAGCAGCAGGGCCACGAACCCCTTGGGAGAGGGGCCCGGAGGCATCTTGAAGTAGCTGTAGAGCGCGCACAGGAAGGTCAGCAGCGCGGTCAGGACCAGAAGGGGGAGGGAAATGCCGTCGACGCCGAGATGGATCCGCACGTCCAGTGCCGCGATCCAGCTGATGTCCGTGGTGGCCTGCATCTTTGACGGCTGGTCATGGTCGAAGCCGAGTGCCAGGACGATCGTCGCGAGGAGGATCGCGCCGGTCACGGTCACGCCGTGGCGCAGCACGGCCTGGTCGGGGCTCTTGCCGCGCAGTCCGGGCGGGGCCGGGAGGAGCGCCGCGACGGCCCCGATGAGCGGCCCGACGACGATCAACGCGAGAAGGAACTGCATCACGGACTCACTGATATCGATCACGGCTCACGCTCCGGCGGCGACGAGTACGGCGGCGATCGCCAGGACGACGGAGCCGGCCAGCAGGGCGCTGAGGTAGGTCTGCACGTTCCCGGTCTGGGCGCGGCGTACGGCGGCGCCGAGCCAGCCGGTGCCGGTGCCCGCGGCGCGTACGTACGTGTCGACGACCTCGCGGTCGAGGAAGCGGACCAGCTGGGCGGCTGCCAGGACGGGGCGTACGAACAGACGGTGGTAGACGGCGTCGACGTGGAAGCCGACCGCCGCGTGGCGGTGGAGCGGCCCCAGCAGGAGGCGGGCGGGGTCCGCGGGGTCGGGGGCGCCCGCGATGGAGCCGTACACCTGGGTGTGGATCTCGATGGCCTCCCTCTCCGCGAGGGCGGGCTCCGTATCGGGGTGGGAGACGACGGCCCCGATCGGCGTGCGGGAGGCCAGCGCCGAGGTGTGCCGCCAGCAGCCGTAGGTGAGCAGGCCGCCGACGAGCGCGACGCCCGTGCCCAGGACGGAGGTGGTGAGGTTCGGGGCGAGGCTGTGTCCGTCGAACCAGCCGGGGAGATAGCCGATGGCCAGGCCCAGGCCGATGGAGGGGATGGCGAGCACCCACAGGACGGCGTTCATGGCGAGGGGCTGCTTGCCGTAGTCGGGGACTTCGGCGCCCCGGCCGCGGAAGGCCAGCAGCCAGAGGCGGGCCGCGTAGGCGGCGGTGAGGAGGGCGGTGAGCAGTCCGGCGATCAGTACGGTCCAGCCGGCGGCCCCCGGGGCGGCGCCGCCGGATTCGCCGAGGGCCGTGTGCTCGGCGGCGACGAGGACGGACTCTTTGGAGAAGAAGCCGGCGAAGGGAGGGATCGCGGCGAGCGCGAGCAGGGCGACCGTCACCGTCCAGTAGGCGTCCGGGATGCGCTGCGCGAGGCCGCGCATCCGGGACATGGCGGCCAGTGAGTTGGTGCCGGCGGCGTGGATGATCACGCCGGCGCCGAGGAAGAGGAGCGCTTTGAACGCGCCGTGCGCGATGAGGTGGAAGACGGCCGCGCCCCGGTCGCCCACGGCCAGGGCGCCCGACATATAGCCGAGTTGGCCGATGGTCGAGTAGGCGAGGACGCGTTTGATGTCGTCCTGCGCGAGGGCGGCGAGCGCCGAGCCGACCATCGTGATCGCGGCCATCACGGCGAGCACCACCAGGGCGGCGGCCGAGGCGGCGAAGACGGGGAGGAGCCGGGCCACGAAGTAGATACCGGCGGCGACCATCGTCGCGGCGTGGATCAGCGCGGAGACGGGGGTGGGGCCCGCCATCGCGTCGGGCAGCCAGGTGTGCAGCGGGAACTGCGCGGACTTTCCGGCCACGCCCGCGAGCAGCAGCAGCGCGATCAGCGTGGGGTGGTCGAGGCCGCCGTCGGCGACGGTCTTCAGCACGCCGGTGATGCGGAACGTCCCGGCGTCGGAGGCGAGCGCGAACAGCCCGATCAGGAAGGGGACATCGCCGAGCTTGGTGATGAGGAAGGCCTTGAGGGAGGCCGCGCGCGCCTCGGGTGTCTCCCAGTAGTGGCCGACGAGGAAGTACGAGCAGATGCCCATGATCTCCCAGCCGACCAGCAGCACCATCAGATCGCCGGAGTAGACGACGAGCAGCATGGCGGAGGTGAAGAGCGAGACCAGGGCCGCGTACGAGGGGTAGCGCGCGTCGCCGCGCAGATAGCCCGTCGAGTAGATCTGCACGCACGACGCGACGACGCCGACGAGGACGGCGACCAGGGCCGCGAAGCCGTCGATGTGCAGGGCGAGGTCGATGGGGACCGAGCCGGTGGGGGTGAGCTGGGTCGCGGCGTCCAGCGGTGCCTTCCCATCACCGTCGCCGCCGCCCTGGCGTACGGCCACGGCGATGGCGAACGCCGCGGCGGCAAGCGTCGGCAGGATGGCCAGCGGGCGTACGAACCCGGGCGCGACGCGGCCGAGCAGCAGCCCGGCGACCGCGCCCAGGAAGGGCAGGAGGGGGACGAGGACGGCGAGGGTCGTGGTGGTCACGCGGTGGCCTCAGCCTTCTGCGCCGGGGCGGTGTCGGTCGCTTCCGGCCCGGCACCCCCGGGGCTGTCGGGGCCTTCCGCGGTGTCGCGGAGTCTGTCGATGTCCGAGGTGCCGCGGTTGCGGTAGACCATCAGGACGATCGCCAGGCCGATGCCGATCTCCGCGGCGGCGATGGCGATGACGAAGAGGGTGAGCGCCTGGCCGGCGTGCAGGGTGTCGCGGAGCCAGACGTCGAAGGCGACCAGATTGAGGTTGACGGCGTTGAGCATCAGCTCGACGGACATCAGGACGAGGATCGCGTTGCGTCGCGCGAGTACTCCGTACAGCCCGGTGCAGAACAGGAGGGCCGCGAGCACGGCGGGATAGGCGAGATGCATCAGCGCTGCTCCTTACCGCTACGGCTGTTCCTGGCGGCGCTGCTGCCCTTCGTGGCGCTGTTCTTCGTGGCGCTGCTGCCCTTCGCGGCGCTGTTCTTCGCGGTCGCGTCGCGTTTGCGGGAGAGCACGATCGCGCCGACGAGTGCGGCCAGCAGGAGCACGGAGAGCGCCTCGAAGGGCAGCACCCAGTTGCGGAACAGGAAGTGGCCGGTCACTTCGGTGGAGCCCTGGGCCGGCCCGTCCAGGTCGATCCAGGTCGTATGGAACGCGTCGACGACCACCCAGACCAGGGACACGGCCGCGACGACGGCGACCGCGAGGGCGACCGGGCGGTTGCCCGAATCGGCGTCCGGGGAGCGGCCGATGGGCGCCTTGGTGAGCATGAGCCCGAAGAGGAGGAGGACCACCACGGAACCGAGATAGATCAGGACCTGCACCCAGGCGATGAACTCCGCCGTGAGCAGCAGATATTCGACGGCCAGACCGCCGAGCGTGACGACCAGCCAGAGGGCGGCGTGCACCAGCTGTTTGGTCGTGACGGTCACGAGGGCCGCGCCGAAGGTGACCAGACCGACGAGAAGGAAGGCGATCTCGACCCCGCTGGGCGACAGGAAGCCGTGCGCTGCGAGGCTCACTCGCCCGCCTCCTGTTCCCGCTCCCGCTGCGCCGCCGTCGCCAGCTTCTCGGCGGTCTTGCGGGCGGCGCCGAGCTCCTTCGGCTCCTCGGCGGCCGGGTCGAGGGCGGGCGGCGCGGGCACCGTCCACATCCACTCGCGGAGCTTGTCCCGCTCGTGGGTGAGCTCACGGATGTCCGTCTCCGCGTACTCGAACTCCGGCGACCAGAAGAGAGCGTCGAAAGGACAGACCTCGATGCAGATACCGCAGTACATGCAGAGCGCGAAGTCGATCGCGAACCGGTCGAGGACATTGCGGCTGCGCTCGCGGCCACCGGGGACGGCGGCCGGGACCGTCTCCTTGTGGGAGTCGATATAGATGCACCAGTCGGGGCACTCACGGGCGCAGAGCATGCAGACCGTGCAGTTCTCCTCGAACAGTCCGATCACGCCCCGGGTGCGGGGCGGAAGTTCGGGCTGCGTCTCCGGGTACTGGTGGGTGACGGTCTTCCTGGTCATCGTCCGCAGGGTGACGGCCAGGCCCTTGGCCAGGCCGGAGCCGGGAAACGAGGGGGCCACTAGTTGATCGCCACCTTCACGATGCCGGTGAGCGCGATCTGCGCGAGGGCGAGGGGGATGAGAACGGTCCAGGCGAGCTTCTGCAACTGGTCCTCGCGCAGCCGCGGGTAGCTCACGCGCAGCCAGATGACGACGAACGCGAGCACGGCCGTCTTGAGGAGCGTCCAGACCCAGCCGAGTCCTTCGGCGCCGAGCGGGCCGTGCCAGCCACCCAGGAAGAGGACGGTGGTCAGTCCGCAGAGGACGACGATGCCCGCGTACTCCGCGAGCAGGAAGAGCGCGAAGCGCAGGCCCGTGTATTCGGTGTAGGCGCCGAAGATGATCTCGGAGTCGGCGACCGGCATGTCGAAGGGCGGTCGCTGGAGTTCCGCGAGACCCGCGACGAAGAAGACCAGGGCACCGACGATCTGCCAGGGCAGCCACCACCACTCGAAGGCGTTGAGGATGCCGGGCAGGGAGACGGTGCCGGCCGCCATCGCGACGGAGGCGGCGGCGAGCAGCATCGGCAGCTCGTACGCGAGCAGTTGTGCGGCGGTCCGCAGGCCGCCGAGAAGGGAGAACTTGTTGGCGGAGGCCCAGCCCGCCATGAGCGAGCCGAGCACCCCGATGCCCATCACGGCGAGCACGAAGAAGATGCCCGCGTCGACGACCTGGCCGACCGCGCCCTCGCTGGGACCGATGGGGATCGCGACCAGTACGAGGAGATACGGGAGAAGGGCGACGGCCGGGGCGAGTTGGAAGATACGGCGGTCGGCGTTGGCCGGGACCACGTCCTCCTTCTGCGCGAACTTCACCCCGTCCGCGACGAGTTGGGCCCAGCCGTGGAAGCCGCCCGCGTGCATGGGGCCGAGACGGCCCTGCATATGGGCCATCACCTTGTGCTCGGTCTGGCCGACGACGAGGGGAACGACCAGGAACACGGCGAAGACGACGACCAGCCGGAGGGCGACGTCGAGTACGTCGTTCACGCGTCTCCTTCGGGGCGGCGGTCGCTCTCGGGACTCTCGGTCTCGGGACTCTCGGTCTCGGGACTCTCGGTCTCGGGACTCTCGGTCTCAGGGCTCTCGGTCTCAGGGCTCTCGGTCTCAGGGTTCTGGCTCGGAGGGGGCTTGCGCCATGGCGCGTCCGGAGTCGTGCCCTCCGGCTGCTGGCTCGCCGAGCCCTGCGTGACGCTGCGCGCGCGGCGGACCGGGCGGTCGCCCGTCGCGCCGCGGGCAGCCGCGCCTCCGGCACCTGCCGCGCGTGCCCCGCGGGCGGGTCGGGCGGGGGCCGGGGGCAACTGCCCCTTGAGCGGGCCCCACTCGTTCGGGTCGGGGACACCGGGCGGGAGCATCTGGCGCCGCTTGGGGCCGCCGTGCTCGGACTCCCCCGGCTCCTTCGCACCCGGCCATGCCTTGACGACGCGGGCCGCCAGGACGAAGTCCTTGCGCAGCGGGTACCCCTCGAACTCCTCGGGGAGAAGGAGGGGAACGAGATGAGGATGGCCGGAGAAGGAGACGCCGAACATCTCGTGCGTCTCGCGCTCGTGCCAGCCCGCGCCCGCGTAGACCCCGACGGCCGTGGGCAGGACGGCCGCGTCGTGCGGGACGGTCGTACGGACCAGCAGCCGGCGGACCGTACCGCCCTCCAGGGCGACGACATGGGCGCAGACGCGGAAGCCGGTGCCCGGCTCGTCGACCGCGCTCAGCCAGTCGAAGTAGGTGCAGCCCAGCCGGTCGCGGGCGGTTCCGAGGGCGGGGATCCAGGACTCGGCGGGGACATCGACCGTCAGCAGGTCGTACGCCCGCTCGGCCGTGGCCCCCTCGCCGAAGATCTCGGCGGCGGCGTCCGGCAGCCGGTCGTACGCGTTCACGTCATCGTCATGCGCGTTCATATCGCCCATATCGCCGTCGTGCGCGTTCGCATCGTCGTCGTGCGCGTTCACGAAGCGCCCTCCCCCGGCTTCGGGGCCGGCGGCGGTGGCGGGGTGACCAGTCCGCTGCGCAGTGCGGCGGCCGAGGGCCGGCCGGCCGAGGCGTAGCGCTCGCCGAGCGATTCGCGGGCGATCTTCTCCTGGAGCTTCAGGATGCCCTGGAGCAGCGCCTCGGGGCGGGGCGGGCAGCCCGGTACGTAGACATCGACCGGGATGATCTGGTCGACGCCCTTCGTGACGGAGTAGGAGTCCCAGTACGGGCCGCCGCAGTTGGAGCAGGCGCCGAAGGAGATCACGTACTTGGGCTCGGGCATCTGCTCGTACAGCCGCTTCACGGCGGGCGCCATCTTGTCCGTGACGGTGCCGGAGACGACCATCAGGTCGGCCTGGCGCGGCCCGGGGGCGAAGGGGATCACTCCGAGCCGGATGAAGTCGTGCCGGGCCATGGAGGCGGCGATGAACTCGATGGCGCAGCAGGCGAGTCCGAAGTTGAAGACCCAGAGGCTGTAGCGGCGGCCCCAGTTGAGGACGACCTTCATGGGCTGCGGCGCCAGCCGGGAGAGCACACCGAGCCGTTTGCCGCCTCCGGTCGCGTTGTCGCCTTCGGTCGCGTTCCCGGTTCCGGCGGACACGATCGGCAGGAGTCCGGGTGCGGGAGCGGGGGTCACGTCCATTCCAGGACGCCCTTCTTCCATGCGTAGAGCAGTCCTACGGCCAGGAAGCCGAGGAAGATGAACATCTCGACCAGCGTCGTGGCCCCGTAGCCGGGGGCGGCGAAGACGGTCGCCCAGGGGAACAGGAAGATCGAGTCGACGGCGAAGATCACATAGAGGAACGCGTAGACGTAGTAGCGGACCTGGGTGTGGGCCCAGCCCTCGCCCACGGGGTCCACACCGCATTCATAGGTGAGCAGTTTCTCCGGTGTCGGCACCACCGGCCGCAGCAGCCGGCCCGCCCCGAAGGCGACGGCGACGAACAGCACGCCGACCACCGCGAGCAGTCCGACCACCGAATAGCTCTGGAAGTAGTCCGACGCGAGAACGGTCGGTTGCGACACGTCCGCCCCTCGCTCCCTGACTCGTAGCAGTTTCTTCGACTTCTACGACGATGTGTTTCGACGATCTGTACGGACGGGAGTCTAGGCCCTGTTAAAGACTTGGTAAGCAGCCGCGTCCCGCATAGTGGGGTTATCCCTACTTCGCCTGGCCGAGCCACCCCATGGCGCGCGCCATCCGCTCCGTGCAGGCTTGGTCCTTATGACCGTGAGCAGCAGCCTTCCCGACGATGATCGTCCGCCGCCCGTGCGCTTCGCCTTCGACCGGCACACCTGGAAGGAGATCGCGCATCTCCTGGTGAACCTTCCGGCTTCGCTGGTCGGTTTCGTCTATGTGGTGGTCACGGTCTCCACCGGTGCGGGGCTCTCGGTGACGGTGATCGGGCTGCCGTGGCTGGTCTGCGGGCTCGCGGGGGCGCGGCTGCTCGGCCGGGCGGAGCGGGCGCGGGCGCGCCGGCTGCTCGGGGTACGGATCGACGAGCCGAGTCCGCTGCACGGGCCGGGCCGGCGCCCCGACGGGCTTCTCGGCCGGATATGGGCCGGGCTGAAGGATCCGGTGGCCTGGCGGACCGTGCTGTACGAGTTCATCCGGCTGCCCTGGGGTGTGCTGACGTTCGCCGTCACGCTGACCGGTCTCGTCGCGTTCTGGCCGGTCCTCCCCTATGTGGCGCGCGGGCTCGGCAATGTCGACCGGACGATGGTGCGGGCGCTGCTCGCGCCCTCCGACGAGCTGGAGCGGCGGATCGCGGAGCTGGAGTCGGACCGGGGGGTGGTGGTCGACACGGCCGCCGCCGACCTGCGCCGTATCGAACGCGATCTGCACGACGGCGCGCAGGCCCGGCTGGTGGCCCTGGCCATGGGGCTGGGCCTCGCCAAGGAGAAGCTGCTGGAGGACCCGGCGACGGCGGCGAGCATGGTGGACGAGGCGCACGGCGAGGTGAAGCTCGCGTTGCAGGAGCTGCGCGATCTGGCGCGCGGCATCCACCCGGCCGTGCTCACCGACCGCGGGCTGGACGCGGCGCTCTCGGCCATCGCCTCCCGCTGCACGGTCCCGGTGAGGGTGACCGTGGATCTGGCCGAGCGGCCCGCGGAGGCGATCGAGGGCATCGCGTACTTCACGGTCTCCGAGCTGCTCCAGAACGTCAGCAAGCACAGTGCGGCGCGGACGGCGTCGGTGGAGGTGTGGCGGCGGGACGACCGGCTGCTGATCCAGGTGCAGGACGACGGGCGCGGGGGCGCGCGGCTGGACGGTGGTACAGGCATGTCCGGGCTGTCCGAGCGGCTCGGCGCGGTCGACGGTCTGTTCGTCCTGGAATCCCCGGCCGGCGGGCCGACGATCGTCACGGCGGAGCTGCCCTGGCGGCGGCGCGGAAAGGGCTGACCGGGGCCCCGGGGCGGGCGCGGCCGCACCCCGGGGGTGGGGAAAACCCCAGGGTGAAGACTGAGACCGCCCTCATGGTGCGGGCGCCGCGGCCCCGCGAGCATGGAGTACAGGGAAGCAGGCACCCTGCTCCCCTCCTCCCTGTCCCTCAGCCCGCTCGCAGAACGGACCCCACCCATGGCCCTGGATTACGGATCGCAGTCGCGGCCCCACTTCATTCCGCCGGCCCTGCGCGCCCCGTTCGAGGGACGCGCCTGGCGCGAGTTCGGCTATCTGCTGCTCAGCATGCCGATCAGCACGGTGCTGTTCGGCTACGCGATCGCGACGATCGTGCTCGGAGCGGGACTGCTGGTCACCTTCCTCGGCGTGCCCGTACTGGCGGTGGGGCTGGCCGGGTGCCGCGGCTTCGGCATGCTGGAGCGGGCGCGGGCGCGGGCGCTGCTGGGGCTCGATGTGCCGGATCCGGCACCGGCCCGTGGCGCGAAGAGCGGGCTGATGTCCTGGGTCGGCGCGGTGCTGAAGAGCGGGGTGTCCTGGCGCCATCTGCTCTACGCGATCCTGCATTTCCCGTGGGCGCTGTTCGCGTTCGTGGTGTCCCTGACGTTCTGGACCGTGGGCTGGGGACTGTTCTCGTACCCGCTGTGGCACGGGGTGTTCGCCGGCCATCTCGACCAGTCGGGTATCGCGATCTACAGCGACAGCACGGGGGAGGGCTACTTTCTGGACTCGCCGGTCGAGATCGCCGCCACCTCCGTGGTGGGGCTGGTGCTGGTGCTCTTCTCCCCCTGGCTGATACGGGCCCTGACGACCGTGGACCGGCTGCTGGTGACCGGGCTGCTCGGCCCGTCCCGGCTGGCCACCCGGGTCTCGGAGCTGGAGTCGGACCGGGGGGTGGTGGTCGACACGGCCGCCGCCGACCTGCGCCGCATCGAACGCGATCTGCACGACGGCGCGCAGGCCCGGCTGGTGGCCCTGGCCATGGATCTGGGGCTGGCGAAGGAGAAGCTGGCGGAGGACCCGGAGGCCGCCGCGCGCATGGTCGGCGAGGCGCACGGCGAGGTGAAGACGGCGCTCCAGGAGCTGCGCGATCTGGCACGCGGCATCCATCCCGCCGTGCTGACCGACCGGGGACTGGACGCGGCGCTCTCGGCCATCGCCTCCCGCTGCACGGTCCCGGTGGAGGTGGAGGTCGATCTCCCGTACCGGCCGGCCGCCGCGATCGAGGGGATCGCCTACTTCACGGTCTCCGAGCTGCTCCAGAACATCAGCAAGCACGCCAGGGCGACCCGGGCGACGGTGGAGGTGTGGCAGACGCGGGACCGGCTGATGCTCCAGGTCACGGACGACGGCAGGGGCGGGGCGGACAGGACGGCGGGCAGCGGTCTGGCCGGGCTGACGGACCGGCTGGACGCGGTGGACGGGGTCCTGGTCATCGATTCCCCGGCCGGGGGGCCGACGACGGTGACGGCGGAGCTGCCCTGGCGTGGCTGACGCGGGGCAGGCGGGGCTGAAGCGGGACAGGCGGGGCTGCGTGGGACAGGCTCTCGCGGGGCGCCGGTCCCGTTTTTCCTGGCAGGTGGGCGCGGAGCGATCCGAATACTGGGATGCTGGAGGACACAGGGGACAGATCTCATCTTTGGGGGCTACTGCATCGTGGAGGACAGAGTGCGGGTCGTCATCGCCGAGGACTCAGTGCTGCTTCGGGAGGGCCTGACCCGGCTGCTGACCGACCGCGGCCACGATGTCGTCGCCGGTGTCGGTGACGGGGAAGCGCTCATCAAGACCGTGGATGATCTCGCGGACCAGGGCGCGCTGCCGGATGTGGTGGTCGCGGACGTGAGGATGCCGCCGACCCACACCGACGAGGGGGTACGAGCCGCCGTGCGGCTGCGCCGGGACCATCCGGGGGTCGGGGTGCTGGTGCTCTCGCAGTACGTCGAGGAGCAGTACGCCACGGAGCTGCTGGCCGGCAGCAGCCGGGGCGTGGGCTATCTGCTGAAGGACCGGGTGGCCGAGGTCAGGGAGTTCGTGGACGCGGTCGTACGGGTGGCCAGGGGCGGGACCGCGCTGGACCCCGAGGTCGTCGCCCAGTTGCTGGGCCGGAGCCGGAAGCAGGACGTGCTGGCGGGGCTGACGCCCCGCGAGCGCGAGGTCCTCGGGCTGATGGCCGAGGGGCGGACGAACTCCGCGGTCGCCAAGCAGCTGGTCGTGAGCGATGGCGCGGTCGAGAAACACGTCAGCAATATCTTTCTGAAGCTTGGGCTTTCCCCTAGTGACGGGGATCACCGCCGGGTGCTGGCCGTGCTGACCTATCTGAGGTCCTGACCGGGGAAGAACCTGTCTATCGCCCTGTCTATCGCCCTGTCTGTCGCCCTGTCAGCCGCACCTGCGGGGTGCGCCGTGGGACGAAAGCCCTAGAACCAAAGGATGAGGGCGGAACGACTTGCCCGAATCGACCAGGGGCGGGCAAATAGCGACAAATCAATACTCGAGGATGCCTCAAACTGGCGTCCAGTATTCGATCGGTCAAGGGAAGGCGACCCTTACCGACGTAGGGTGGCCTCGGGGACTGCCGGGCGGCCGGCCGGTCCCGAGCCGCCGCCCGAGGGAGGTCCAGTTCAGTGACCAGCCAGGTCAGTAGCCCAGCCCAGCAGGCCGATGGAGCCGGCGACGCGAGCGAAAGCGATCGCGCCGTCGGTGACCATCGCGCCCCCGCGTCCGTCCAGGAGGGCGCAGGCGAGAAGGAAGTCCGTCGTCTGGACCGGGTCATCATCCGTTTCGCGGGTGATTCGGGTGATGGGATGCAGCTGACGGGTGACCGGTTCACGTCGGAGACGGCGTCGTTCGGGAACGATCTGTCGACGCTG
>NZ_PHRF01000126.1 GCF_004151105.1 Streptomyces sp. L-9-10 | reverse complement strand
GGAACGTTGACTACTCGGCACGTTCGGTTTCTTCCTGTCAGTACTGCTTCGGCGTGGAACACAGGGAGGGGTTGGACGGGTCGGGCACGCTGTTGGGTATCTGAGGGTGCGAGCGCTGCTCGTTCCTTCGGGATGCCGGCCCCAGTGAACTCGCCTGTGATGGGTGGGGTGGTGGGTGGCTGGTCGTTGTTTGAGAACTGCACAGTGGACGCGAGCATC
>NZ_PHRF01000125.1 GCF_004151105.1 Streptomyces sp. L-9-10 | reverse complement strand
CCGCCCGCGGCCCCACTGGCTGCCCCGCCCGCGACTCCGCCCGCTGCCCCGCCGGACGCTCCGGCGGCGGCGCCCCCCGAGGCACCGGTCGCGGCAGCGGCGGCACCGGCGCCCGTCGCGCCCACGGCGGCGCCCGCCACGATCCCGGCCGCCTTCAGCGAGTAGCCGGCGGCGAACCACCCGATCACCGCGATCGGCAGGACCACCACGGCCGGGATCTCGGCGTTGAACTGGGCCAGCTCGCCCGCCGCGAGGCGGCACTTGACGCACTCGTCCAGATGCTTGCGCAGCCCGCGTTCGGCACGCATCCGCAGCCCGCCGCGCGCATACGCCCCGAGCCGGTCCGCGTACTGGGAACAGTCGCCCTCCGCGATGAGCGCCGAGTTCACATGGGCCTGTAGATACGCCTGCTTGAGGCCCTCGCGCGCCCGGCTGGCCAGCACGGCCGTGGCATTGGCGGACAGCCCGAAGAGCGGCGCGACCTCGCTCGGCGACTCCTCCTCCACCGTGGTGTGCCAGAGCACGGCCTGCCAGCGCTCGGGCAGGCTGCGGAACGCCTGCATGGCCATGGACTGCTCGGCCTCGCGCATCGCCAGGACGTCCGCGCCCAGATCGAGGGCGTCCGCGTCCGAGACCTCGGAGGCGCGCACGGCCTGTGCCGCGAACACCGCGAAGTCCTCGACCAGTTGCTCCCGTTTCGCGGACTTCGCCCAGGAAGCGGCCACGCGCCGTACGGTCGTCATCAGATAGGCGCGCACCGCCTGCTCGGGCCCGGCTCCGCCCCGTACCGCCTGCAAGGTACGGGCGAACACCTCGGCCGTCAGGTCTTCGGCGGTATGCGCGTCACGGCAGCAGGAGCGGGCGTAACGGCGCACCGATTGCGCGTGCCTGCGGAACAGCTCCTCGTACGCGTGGTCGTCGCCGGCCCGCATCCGCTGGATCAGATCGGCGTCCGACAGGGGCCGCCCGGCAGCGGGCAGTTCGAGTGTCCGCTGATCCACGGACCGATCCGCGGCCTGATCCATGGACCGACCGACGGACCGATCCGCAGCCTGATCAACGGACCGATCCACGACTGGTTCTGCGGGCTGCTCCACGGGAGGACCGCTGCTCCGTTCACGCTGCGGCGGCACGCTGGTCTCCGCCTCCGTGGGCCCGCTCGCACCGGCCGGGCCGACGGCGCCACCGGTCGACGGACGCGGCATACGGGCCCCGGCGCCGGAACCGCCCGGGTCGCCCGGACCGCCCGGGACGCCAGGACCGCCCGGGTCGCCCGGACCTCCACGACCCGTACGTGCCCCCGAACTCCCGGGCCCCGGCGCCCTTTTGGGTCCGCCCTGGCTCGGCACCTGCCGTGCGGACGCCCCTTCGGGTCCCGCACCGCCCTCGGTGGCGCCGCCGGTTCCTCCGCCGGTTCCGCCGCCTCGAAGCGGCCTGTCCCGTCCGTCACCCTTCATCGCGGAAGCCCCCGTACGCACCCCTCTGACCCGAACACCGGGCCAGCGTGCCACAGCGCGCCGCGCCGCCCCGGGCCTTCCCGCCCGGCAACCACTCATCCGGGGCGGTTTCCCAGACGATCGCTTTAATCTTCACCCTTTCGGGGAAGGATCAAGGGCGTTTATCGGTAAGCCTGTTCGAGGCAAGACAGGACGGTCACGAGGGCCGGACGGACCCTCGTGACCGGACGTACGGACCTCGCCTTACGCGGGCCGGGACCGCAGCCCCTCCAGCAGGATGTCCAGCAGCCGTGCCGAGGCCGCCGCCTGATGCGCGGCGTCCGGCAGCGCGGGAGCGGGCGTGGCTATCACCAGCAGCACGTCGGCCACGGTCACATCGCCCCGCAGCTCGCCCGCCGCCCGCGCCCGCTCCACCAGTTGCCCGACGACTTCCAGCAGTTCAATGGCGCCCGGGTCGTCCAGGTCCTCCGCCGACAACCGCTGTCCGACCACCCGCAGCTCGGGCCGGCCGGCCTGCCGCTGCTGCGGCACCCGCGCCTCGTCCGGCGCGACCCGTCCCGTCACCGTGTCCGGCGCGACCCGTCCCGCCACCGCTTCCGGCGCGACCCGTCCCACCGACTCGTCCTCGGCGTCCGCGCCCACCCGCAGCACCTGCGGAGGCAGCAGCCGTCCCGCGCCCGACGCCACCGAGGTGCGCAGGAAGCGGGAGAGAGCCGACCATGGCTCGTCCTCCTGCCCCAGTGCCGTACGCGCCTGGTCCGTCAGCCGGGACGTCTCCTCCTCGGCTATCCGCCTGACCAGAACGTCCTTGCTCGGGAACCGCCGGTAGACCGTACCGACCCCGACCCTGGCCCGGCGCGCCACGTCTTCCATCGGCGCCCCGTACCCCAGCTCGCCGAACACCTCGCGAGCCGCCCGCAGTACATGCTCCAGATTGCGCTGTGCGTCCACGCGGAGCGGCGCCGAGCGGCCCGTCCCTCCGGAACCCGGTCCTCCGGATCCTGGCCCTCCGGAGCCCGTCACTGCGGACCCCGGCCCTCCGCTTCCACCCGTACCTGCCGTGCCCACGGCGGCACCTACTGTGCCCGCCGCGCCTGCTCTGTCCGCAGTCGTGCTCGTTCTTCCGCCGTCGTCCGAAACGACGGCAGCCTGCCGATGCGAATCCTGAATGTGCATAGCGTTCCCCCGGTAATGATGTCTCCCCCCGGAGACTCCCCGCCCTGACAGCCGAGGTCGCGGTCCAGTCACGAGCCGGACACCCCGACGAGGTACGAACATAGTTGAGCCCGGGTCAATTCAGAAGGGGGTGGTTCCGCACGGAGCGCCCCCCGATCGGAGCAAGGACCGGAAGGTGCCTGATTCACCCCCCTCCCACCCCCGCCCGCGCCCGCGCTGACCTGCGTTCCTCCGGCAATCCCCGCGCTTTTTCCCGCGCGGGACCGCGAACGGCCTCCCGTCACACAATCTGTCGCGCCTGTGGACAAACACCGGGGCCCGTTGCGTCATGGGATGGTGAAGGCTGAGAACTCCCGGGGGACGACCCCCGCTCCCTCGCCCGCCACGCGCGTTCTCGTGGTCGGCGGCGGCTATGTCGGGATGTACACCGCGCTGCGTCTCCAGCAGAAGCTGAAGAGCGGCGAGGCCGAAGTCGTCGTGGTGTCGCCCGACCCATATATGACGTATCAGCCGTTCCTGCCGGAGGCGGCGGCCGGAAACATCTCTCCCCGCCATGTCGTGGTCCCGCTCCGGCGAGTGCTGCCCGGCTGCACGATCCTCATCGGCGAGGCCACGGCCATCGACCACGCCAAGCGCACCGCCACCCTGCGGACCCTCGGCTCCGAGGAGGAGGGAACCGGCACCGTCGAGTTCACCTACGACGAACTCGTCCTCGCGCCGGGCTCCGTCTCCCGTACCCTCCCCATCCCCGGTCTGGCCGACCACGGCATCGGCTTCAAGACCGTCGAGGAGGCCATCGGGCTGCGCAACCACGTCATCGAGCAGATGGACATCGCCTCCTCCACCCGCGACCCCGCGATCCGCGACGCCGCACTGACCTTCGTCTTCGTCGGCGGCGGATACGCGGGCGTCGAGGCGCTCGCCGAACTGGAGGACATGGCGCGCTACGCCTCGCGGTACTACCACAACATCAAGGCCGACGACATGAAGTGGATCCTCGTCGAGGCCACCGGCAAGATCCTTCCCGAGGTCGGCGAGGAGATGGGCACCTACGCCGTACGCGAGCTGCGCGCCCGCAATATCGACGTACGGCTCGACACCCGCCTGGAGTCCTGCGAGGACCGGGTCGCCGTACTGAGCGACGGCGCCCGCTTCCGCACCCGTACGGTCGTCTGGACCGCCGGCGTCAAACCGCACCCGATCCTCGCCGCCGCCGATCTGCCGCTGAACGAACGGGGCCGCCTCCTCTGTACGGCGAAGCTCTCCGTCGACGGCGTCGAGCACGCCTGGGCGGCAGGCGACGCGGCGGCCGTCCCCGATCTGACGGCGGACGAGCCCGGCACGGAGTGCGCGCCCAACGCCCAGCACGCGCTGCGCCAGGCCAAGGTCCTCGCCGAGAACATCGTCGCTTCCCTGCGCGGCGAACCCCTTCAGGACTACCGTCACGCCTACGCGGGCTCGGTCGCGTCCCTCGGTCTCCACAAGGGTGTGGCGCATGTCTACGGCCGTAAGCTGAAGGGCTATCCGGCCTGGCTGATGCACCGCGTGTACCACCTCAGCCGCGTCCCCACCTTCAACAGGAAGGCCCGCGTCCTCGCGGAATGGACCCTTTCCGGGCTCTTCAAACGGGAGATCGTCTCCCTCGGTTCGCTGGAGCACCCGCGCGCCGAATTCGAACTCGCCGCAGGAGGCGAACGTCCCGAACGCCCCAAGGACACGTAGAAGACGCGACTGGCCCCGTGGTCAGTGCGGTCGGCCACACTGGACGTGTGACCATAGGTGGGTTCACATCTGCACAGAGAGTGATCCGGCCCGCTCGGCGCAATCCGGCCCCGACGACCTGCCCCGGCTCGACCAGCCCGGCCAAGACGAACAGCACATCGACACCATGAGGCCTGAGATTCCGTGAACTTCACGCGTTGGAGCGCCCGGCTCCCCGGTACGCAACGCCGCGCCGCCGGGCGAACGGGCCGCGGTTCCGTGCCCGCGGCCCGTGGTGAGTACGAGCAGCGGCCCGACCCCGAACCCGACCCGGAACCTGTGACGGACGTTCCCGCCCTCGAAGACCTCTCCCTGCGGGAAATCCTCGGCGGACTGCCCGCCCTGGTCGCCCTGCTGTACGGCCCCGAGCACCGCGTGGCGTATGTGAACGACGCGTACGCCGCCGCCTTCGGCCCGCGCCCGCTCGGCGCCACGGCCGCCGCGAGCTGCCCCGAGCTGGCGGAACTCGGGCTGTTCCCGCTGCTCGACCAGGTGCTCCGCAGCGGAAAGCCGCGCACGGTCAAGTCACGCAAGGTCCAGGTCCGCGGCCGGCAGAAGGAACAGGCCAAGGAGCACGGCAAGGAGCAGGCCGCCAAGGCACAGGCGACCAAGGGACAGGCGGCCAAGGGACAGGCCGCCAAGGGGCAGGGCAAGGAACAGGTCGACGGCGGTGCCCAGGAAGGCTCGTACACCGTCACGTGCACCCCGGTCGACTGCCAGGGCTCCGGCGGCGTCCTCGTCTTCGCCGCCGATGTCACCGACCACGCAGAGGCGGCCGACCGCCTTCGCACCAGCGAGCGCGGACACCGCCGGACCGCGGTCACCCTCCAGCGCTCCCTGCTCCCGCAGGAACTGGAGCAGCCCGACGATCTCCGCGTCGCCGCCACCTACCAGCCGGGCGGCGAGGACGCGGCGGTCGGCGGCGACTGGTACGACGTGATCACGCTCGGCGCCGGGCGTACGGCCCTGGTCATCGGCGACGTCATGGGCCGGGGCGTGCGCGCCGCCGCCGTCATGGGCCAGCTGCGTACGGCCGTCCGCGCCTACGCACGGCTCGATCTCCCGCCGCACGAAGTGCTCCAGCTGCTCGACGGACTCGCCGCGGAGATCGACGCCAGCCAGATCGCCACCTGCGTCTACGCCGTCCACGACCCCAACGAGGGGCGGCTCGTCTACGCGTCCGCCGGCCATCTCCCGATCCTGGTACGGGCGGAGGACGGCTCGGTCCAGCGCGCGGCGGACCCGACGGGCCCGCCGCTCGGCACCGGCGGCTGGCTGCACTCCTCCGGCTCCATCCCGCTCCCGCCCGGTTCCACGGCCGTCCTCTACACCGACGGCCTGGTCGAGCGGCGCGGCGAGGACATCGACGAGGGCGTCGCCTCCCTGGAACGCGCGCTCTCCGGCGCGAAGGGGTCACCCCAGGTCGTCTGCGACCGGCTGATCCGCTCCCAGGGCGTCACGGCCGACCATGACGACGATGTCGCGGTGCTCGTCCTGCAACACCCCTCCCGCACCGGCCCGGACGCGGAGCTGTTCCACAACGCCGCGCTCGATCTGCTCGGCGGCATCGAGGCGGCCCCGCGCGCCCGCGCCTTCGCCATGGGGGTGCTCGCCTCCTGGCGCTTCCCCGTCGAGCTGCGCGATCTGGGCGTGCTGGCCACCAGCGAACTGGTGGCGAATTCCCTACAGCACGGCACGCCGCCCATGCGTCTCAGACTCCGCCGTACCGACCGCCGGCTGATCATCGAGGTGACGGACGGGGACGACCATCTGCCGCGCCGCCGCCGCGCCGAACCGGCGGACGAGGCGGGCCGCGGAATCTCGATCGTCGCGACGATCGCCTCGTCCTGGGGATCACGCCGTACACCGGGCGGCGGCAAGGCGGTGTGGTGCGAGTTCGCACTGCCGCACTGACCGCCCGTTCACCGGAAAGGGATGAAGGGACGAGGGGTCAGCGCGTCGGCGCCAGGGCGGCCTCGGTCCCGGTCTCGGGCTGGTGCCGGACGACCACGCGTGAGGCGGACGCGAGCGAGGGCTGGTCCTGTACGGGGGTGAGCTGCCGCCCCAGCCGGAGGGCCAGCGCGGTGATGCCGAGCGAGAACAGCACGAACGTCACGATGTACGGGCCGTGCAGCGCGGCCCCCATGGGACCGCCCACGGCAGGACCGACTGCCAGGGCGAGCTGCTTGACCAGCGCGAACGCCGAGTTGTACTGCCCGACCATCGACGCCGGAGCCAGGTCGGCCACCAGCGGGGCCACGGTCGGCGACAGCATCGCCTCACCGAGCCCGAACAGCGCGTACGTCGAGATGAAGGCGACCGTCGCCATCAGCTGACTGCCGTGCCCGAGCCCCGCGTACCCCGCGATGACCCAGGCGAGCGCCCAGATCAGCCCGACGGCCGCGACCACCCGGCTGCGCTTGCGGCGCTCGACCAGCCGCAACACCACGAACTGCGCGATCACGATCACCGCCGTGTTGGCGGCCAGCGCGATCCCGAGCGTCGACGGATCGATTCCGGCCGCCTCGGTGCCGTAGGCGGCGAGCCCCGACTCGAACTGCCCGTAGCAGGCGAAGAACAGCACGAACCCCAGCACACACAGCTGGAGCATGGCCCGGTGGCTCAGCAGCGCCCGCATTCCGCCACCCCGACCGCCGTCAACGGCGTCCTGGGGTACGGCACCCGCGAGGGCGCCCGGCCGGGGCAGCCGGACGGTCAGGGCGATGCCCGCCAGGACGAGGAACATCACGGCCTCGATGGAGAACAGCAGCATGAAGCTTCCCGGCCTGTTCTCGTCGACGAGCTGCCCGCCGATCAGCCCGCCGACCCCGAGCCCCAGATTCGCCAGGAAGAACTGTGTCGCGAACGCCCGTGTCCGTGTCGTGGGCGACGAGCACCAGACGATCATCGTGGCCAGGGCCGGCTGCATGACGGCCGTACCGGCACCGAGAAGCGTGGCCGACAGCACGGCCGCCGGGACGCTCCCGGACACCCCCATGGCCAGCGCGCCCACGGACGCCAGTACCGCGCCGCCCACCAGTACGGGCAGCGGCCCGCGCCGGTCGATGACCCGGCCGGTGAACGGCAGGACGACCAGTGCCGCCATGGCGAAGACCGCCAGCACGGCACCGGCCGTACCCGCGCCCAGGTCCCGTACCTGAGCCACATACACATAGAGGTACGGAACCGTGAACCCCAGCCCGAACGCACTCAGCGCGTTCCCTGCCTGGATCCGGCGCATCGCAGCGCCCATCGCCCTGGTCACACTCACCTGCCTCAGAAATCGAAGAACTGAAGTCTCAAGACTTCAAAGCTAAAGTTAGGGTCTTAACAATACACACCGAAGGACTTCAACGCCAACAGAGATGCGTGGCATACTGCCCCGATGTCCGACACCCCCGAGAAACCCGGTACGCCTGGCCCCCAGGAGCCGAGCCTCGACGAGCAGATCGCCGCCTATCAGCGCGAGTTCCGGGATCTCGACCCCCAGGTCGAGCAGATCGTCTCGGCGCTCGGCCGGCTGAACCGCCGTATGCAGGTGGCGTACGGCAGGCAGGTCTCCGACCTCGGTATCAGCAACGCCGAGTGGGAGGTCCTCAAGACCCTCGTGCTCGCCGGAGCCCCCTACCGCCTGGGCCCCGGCGAACTCGCCAAGCGCCTCGGTCTCACGCCGGCGGCCATGACCCACCGCATCGACCGCATGGCGGGCGAGGGCCTGGTCACCCGCGACCGCGACGAGAACAACCGCGTCCGCGTGATCGTGGAGCTGACGGACGAGGGCCGTACGAAGTGGCTCGCCGCGATGAGGATGGCCTCCGAGTTCGAGGAGGAGCTGCTCCAGGACCTGTCAGGGGACGAACGCGGAGTCCTCGGCGAGATGCTGATCCGCCTCCTGCGCCGCGTGGAACACGCCCAGCCGGACGCGGGCGGACGCCTGAAGGACCTGGACTAGGACTGGGGCGGATGCGGGCGGGGGTGCGGGGGTTGAGGTTGAGGCGGGGTTGGTTTGACAGGCCCCCGGCCGGTCCGTAAGGTTCTTCGAGTTGTCACGGGGCCGGAACGGTTCTGCGACAGCCACTCCCGCCGCAGCAGCGGCACCCAAACTCAGCACGATCTCCCAGCCGGGATGAATTTCGGCATGCCGAAATTAATTTCGAAGACTCGATTATGAGTCGTCTGCGGAATCCGCTAGAGTCTGGGACGTCGGAACGGCCCAACAGCCGGGATGACAAGCCCACTTCGACTGGGAATCAGGCCCGAAAGGATCTGATAGAGTCGGAATCGCCGGAAAGGGAAACGCGAAAGCGGAAAACTGGAAGGCGGCCCCGCTCCGACGGGG
>NZ_PHRF01000124.1 GCF_004151105.1 Streptomyces sp. L-9-10 | reverse complement strand
ATCAGACTCTTTCGTGTCCGATTCCCCGTCGGAGCGGGGCCGCCTTCCAGTTTTCCGCTTTCGCGTTTCCCTTTCCGGCGATTCCGACTCTATCAGATTCATTCGGCGTGTTCTGCCTCGTGAATTCCGATGACCTTCGGATTGGTCTTGCCTTTCGGCTGATCCGACTTTAGCAGAAACATTCAGGCCGATTGATCGGGCCTTGGTGGTCTGGATGTCGAATCGAAGGGGCCGCATGGGAATTCGATTCCCGTTGCAAGCCGCATAGAAATGATCAATCGCTCTCGCAGTATGTCCTACTTCGAGGCAACCGTTCAAATCTACCTCCCCACATCAACCGTGTCAACGGTCGTTGTGGGGCGAAGAGGAGACTAACAGGTGTCGGGCGCGGTACGCACATCAGGCGGCGACCGGGAGTTCGGCGCTGCGGTCGGCGGCGTCCACGTCTCCCGTCTCGCCCGCTCGTACGGCCCGTCCGCCAAGGATGTAGACGTAGCAGAGGAAGGCCACCTCGGCTGCTACGCCGATGGCGATCCGCGCCCATGTGGGCAGGCCGGACGGGGTCACGAAGCCTTCTATCAGGCCCGATACAAACAGAACGAGCGCCAGACCGATGGCCATGCCGAGCGCGGCGCGGCCCTGCTGGGCCATGGCGGTGCGACGGCTGAACGGACCCGGGTCGATCAGGGTCCATCCGAGTCGGAGTCCCGTACCCGCGGCGACGAAGACCGCTGTCAGTTCGAGCAGGCCGTGCGGGAGTATCAGCCCCAGGAAGATGTCGAGGCGGCCTGCCGAGGACATCAGACCGATGCCGACTCCCAGGTTGAGCACGTTGACGAAGAGGATCCAGATGACCGGGAGGCAGAGGAACGCGCCCAGGACGAGGCACATGGCGGCGGCCTGGGCATTGTTCGTCCAGACCTGGGCCGCGAAGGACGCCGCCGGATGGCTCGAGTAGTACGTCTCGTACTCACCGCCGGGCCTGGTCATGCGGCGCAGCTCGTCCGGGGCCGCGATCGCCGACTGGATCTCGGGGTGGGCACCGATCCACCAGCCGATGACGGCGGCCAGGAGGGTGGAGAGGATCGCCGTCGGGATCCACCAGCGCCGGGAGCGGTAGACAGCCGCGGGAAAGCCGGCTGTCAGGAACCGGGCGGCGTCGCGCCAGGTGGCCCGGCGGGCTCCGGTGACCGTGGCACGGGCTCGGGCCACGAGCTGGGTGAGGCGCGCCGTGAGCGCCGGGTCCGGGGCGGTGGACTGGATCAGCGAGAGATGGGTGGCCGTGCGCTGGTAGAGAGCGACGAGTTCGTCGGCCTCGGCTCCGGTGAGGCGGCGCCCGCGGAGCAGGAGCTGGTCCAGGCGGTCCCACTCTGCGCGGTGGGCTGTCACGAAGACATCGAGGTCCATGGTCGGCTGCTGCTCCAGGCACTGGGTGCGTACGGTCCGTACTACTGCGCGGCCAGCGCACCGCTGCCATTGCCACCGGCACTGCCACTGCCGCGACGCGCTGCGGGCCAGCTTGGCAGACTGAGGAGTTCAGGGGCAGGGAAGGTCCGGCGATGGGTGGGGCACCGGTGAATGAGCTTGTGACGGGCGACGCGGTGGTACTCGGGCTGCGCCCGGCGAGGCTGCCGAGCCGGGCGCTGGCACTCGTGATCGATCTGGTGGTCGCCTGGACGGCTTATCTGATGGTGTCGGTCGGCATCGCTCTGTCGACGGGCTCCCTCGACGAAGCGGCGGTCATGGCCCTGTCCGTCGCGTCGTTTCTGCTGGTCCTGGTGGGCGGTCCGATCGCCGTGGAGACCCTTGGCCATGGACGGTCGCTGGGGAAGATGGCGTGCGGACTGCGGGTGGTACGGGACGACGGCGGGCCCATCCGGTTCCGGCAGGCGCTTGTGCGCGGGGCGATCGGGGTCGTGGAGATCCTGCTGTCGTTCGGGGTCATCGCGTGCATCGCGTCGCTGGTCTCGGCGCGGGGCCGGCGGATCGGGGACGTCTTCGCCGGGACCCTGGTCGTACGGGAGCGGGTGCCGGTGACGCATACGGCCATGGTCCCGCCGCCCCCGCCGTGGCTCGCGGGGCGGTTCGCCGAGCTGGACCTGTCCGCCGTGCCGGACGATCTGTGGCTCGCGATACGCCAGTACCTGACGCGGATGGGGCAGCTCGACGCCGGGGTGAGCTGGTCGATGGCCGAGCGGCTCGCGGGGGAGCTGGCTGCGCGGACCGGGGCGCCCGCGCCGCAGGGGATCCCCTCGGGCGCCTATCTGGCCGCCGTCGTGCACGAGCGGCAGGCCCGGGACGCCCGACGGACCTTCGGTGCCTCCCACGGCCCGGTGCGTGTGCCCAACCAGGCCCCGGCCGCCGCTCAGGGCGGGTTTCCGGTCCAGGCCGCCGCTCCAGGCCACTTTCAGGCTCCGGCTGCCGCACCGCTTCCGTCCACCGCGCCCGCGCCGTCCGAAGCCGGACCGTCCCCGGTCACCGGGTTCGCCCCACCGGCGTAGACATCGGGGTCGGGCAGGGCACGCGTCGCGGCATCAGGGCGTCAGGGCAGGACCGACGGCGGGGATTCCAGGTCTTCGAGCTCGATGCCGGGCGCCGAGAGCACCACGTCGCCGGCGAGGTGAACCGTGTGCTGTTCCCCCGTGTCCAGGGCGCTGACCTGGTATTCGTCCACGGTCAGGGGTCCGTTGTCAGTGGCGTGCGCTTCACTGTTCACCAGGGCCCAGGACTGATCGAGAGTACGGGGAGCGAGGACGGGATCCGTGAAGGCGACGAGGCGTACGCGGGTCGCGGGCGAGCCGGGGGTGAGACGCAGCAGTCGCGCGGTCGCGACGAGGAACGCGGGGGAGGTGCCGGTGAAGGCATGGGCACGGACGTTGCCTTCGGTGGCATGGGTGCCGGTGGGGTCGGTACGGACCCAGGTGACGCCGTCGAGTGCGGCGCCACGGATCTGCCAGCTCGCCGCGTGGAGTTGAAGACGGATGGGGCGGCCGAGCTCGTCGAGGGCCAGATCGACGGAGCCGGAGTGGTCGCCGGAGGGGGTGGTGATCTGAGAGACATAGCGCCAGCCGGAGGGGCCGGGCGCGCAGTGGAAGTGTTCGTCACCGAGAGGAGCGTGATCGTGCGGATCATGGAGCGAATAACGGCCGCGGGGCATGGGGTCTTTCCGGTCCTTCGGGTCCTCGGCGTCTGACACCTTTCCTCGCCGCGCACGGGACAGGCCCCCGACACGGGGGTGCGGGGGCCTGTCCGGTACCGCGGGGGTACCCAGGGCGTAACGGGATACCTGCTGAGGACTGAGGTACGGGGCTGTCCGGCTACGTGCTGCCCGGCTGTATCGCCGTGCAGCTCGGTGTACAGCCGGACCGCCCGTACCTCAGAGGGTGTGGTCAGTAGCGGTAGTGCTCGGGCTTGTACGGACCGTCGACCTTGACGCCGATGTAGTCGGCCTGCTCGGGACGGAGCGTCGTCAGCTTCACACCGAGCGCGTCGAGGTGGAGGCGGGCGACCTTCTCGTCCAGGTGCTTCGGGAGCACGTAGACGTCGGTCGGGTACTCCTCCGGCTTGGTGAACAGCTCGATCTGGGCCAGGGTCTGGTCCGAGAACGAGTTGGACATCACGAAGGACGGGTGACCGGTCGCGTTGCCCAGGTTCAGCAGGCGGCCCTCGGACAGGACGATGAGCGTCTTCCCGTCCGGGAAGGTCCAGGTGTGGACCTGCGGCTTGACCTCGTCCTTGACGATGCCGTCGATCTTGGCGAGACCGGCCATGTCGATCTCGTTGTCGAAGTGACCGATGTTCCCGATGATCGCCTGGTGCTTCATCTTGGCCATGTCCGAGGCCATGATGATGTCCTTGTTGCCCGTGGTCGTCACGAAGATGTCGGCGATACCGACGACATCGTCGAGCGTCGAGACCTGGTAGCCGTCCATCGCCGCCTGGAGGGCGCAGATCGGGTCGATCTCCGTGATGATCACGCGGGCGCCCTGGCCGCGCAGCGACTCCGCGCAGCCCTTGCCGACGTCGCCGTAGCCGAAGACGACCGCGACCTTGCCGCCGATGAGGACGTCGGTGGCGCGGTTGATGCCGTCGATCAGGGAGTGGCGGCAGCCGTACTTGTTGTCGAACTTGGACTTGGTGACCGCGTCATTGACGTTGATCGCCGGGAAGAGGAGGCTTCCGTCGCGGTTCATCTCGTACAGGCGGTGCACGCCGGTGGTGGTCTCTTCGGTGACACCGCGGATCTCGGACGCCAGGCGGGTCCACTTCTGCGGGTTCTCGGTGAGGGTGCGGTTCAGCAGACGGAGGATGTAGCTGTACTCCTCGCTGTCCGCGGTCGCCGGGTCGGGGGCCTCGCCGGCCTTCTCGAACTCGACGCCCTTGTGCACCAGGAGGGTGGCGTCACCACCGTCGTCGAGGATCATGTTCGGGCCGCCGGTGGGCGTGTTCGGCCACGTCAGGGCCTGCTCCGTGCACCACCAGTACTCCTCCAGCGTCTCGCCCTTCCAGGCGAAGACCGGGACACCCTGAGGGTTGTCGGGGGTGCCATCGGGGCCGACCGCGATGGCGGCCGCGGCGTGGTCCTGGGTGGAGAAGATGTTGCAGGACGCCCAGCGGACCTCGGCACCGAGGGCCGTCAGGGTCTCGATGAGGACCGCGGTCTGCACCGTCATGTGCAGGGAGCCGGTGACACGCGCGCCGGCCAGCGGCTGCGTGGCCGCGTACTCCTTGCGGATCGACATCAGACCGGGCATCTCGTGCTCGGCGAGGGTGATCTCCTTGCGGCCGAACTCGGCGAGCGAGAGATCGGCGACCTTGAAGTCCTGTCGGTTGGCGACAGTCGTCATAACGAGCTGCTCCTCGTAAATCGGGTCGAGGGTGGGTACGTGCGGCTGGCTCTGCGGCGGAGGGCATACGAATGCCCGGACCCCCGCGGCACAGTCCGTCGGAGGCCCTCTCTCCCTCGGCCGGTCCGCGACTGCGGGCCGCCCGACCGCCATCAGCAGCGACGTCTGGCTCTGCAGACGAATCTACACCGACCGGCCCACGGCCCCACAGCCGAACGGAAAACGGATCATGAAGCGATCACGGATGGACCACGGGTTCGAGGCGTGGAGCCGGGGATGAAGCCGGGAGGGAAGCCGGGGGTGGAGCCGGGAGGGTCAGGACTCAGTGGTACTGCTGGGGGCCGGACTCGCCTGGTCCTTACCGGGGTTGGTGCCCGCGGCGGCGGCCGACTCGCTGTAGATGTCCGGCTCCAGATAGATCACGCGGGCGATCGGGACCGCCTCGCGGATCCGGGACTCGGCGGCGTTGATGGCCTGGGCGACCTCACCGGCCGTGTCGTTGTGCTCGACCGCGATCTTGGCGGCGACCAGCAGTTCCTCGGGACCGAGGTGGAGCGTACGCATGTGGATGATGCCGGTCACCACATCGCCGTCAACGAGCGCGGTCTTGATCTTCTCCACGTCCTCGGTGCCGGCGGCCTCGCCGAGGAGGAGGGACTTCGTCTCGGCGGCCAGTACCACCGCGATCAGGATGAGGAGGATGCCGATGCAGAGGGTGCCGATGCCGTCCCAGATGCCATTGCCGGTCCCCAGGGCCAGCCCCACACCGGCCAGGGCGAGCACGAGACCGACGAGCGCGCCGAGGTCCTCCAGGAGCACGACGGGGAGTTCGGGGGCCTTGGCGCGGCGGACGAAATCCGTCCAGGAGAGCGAGCCGCGCGTGACGTTCGATTCCTTGATGGCCGTACGGAACGAGAACGCCTCCGCGATGATCGCGAAGACGAGCACACCGACCGGCCAGTACCAGGCCTCGATCTCGTGGGGGTGCTTGATCTTCTCGTAGCCCTCGTAGACGGCGAACATGCCACCGACGGAGAACAGCACGATCGAGACGAGGAAGGCATAGATATAGCGCTCACGGCCGTAGCCGAAGGGATGCTGCGGGGTCGCCTCGCGCTTCGCCTTCTTGCCGCCGAGAAGCAGCAGCCCCTGGTTGCCGGAGTCGGCGAGGGAGTGCACGCTCTCCGCGAGCATCGACGACGAACCACTGAAGAGGAACGCCACGAACTTGGCTACTGCGATCGCGAGGTTGGCGCTCAGCGCCGCCACGATCGCCTTGGTTCCGCCTGACGCGCTCATTGGGTGCGAGGTGTCCCTTCATCGGTGCTGCGGCCCTGGCGCCGCGGTACGGCGGGACATTGTTGCAGCCGCCGGGGCGGCCGGCGCATCAGACCACCACTGTGGCCCGGAACACGGTGCCCGTACCGGACAGTTCGGCCTTCTCGCCCGCCGCGACGAAGACCGAGCCGCCCGGGGCCAGCTCGATGTCGTTCGCCAGCGGTGCGCCCGCCGTGCAGAGCAGGATCTGGGGCGTCGCGGCGGTGAGGTCGCGCGGCTCGGCGCCGGGCGCGAGGGCGTAGCGGGAGAGCCTGAACTCGTCGATGGGCGTCTCGTACAGCTCCTCGCCCGTGGGCGAAGCCTCCGGGCGCAGGACACCGGGCTCGGTCGCCTCGAAGCGGACGATACGGAGCAGCTCGGGCACGTCCACGTGCTTGGGGGTGAGCCCGCAGCGCAGGACGTTGTCCGAGTTGGCCATGATCTCGACGCCGAGGCCGTCGAGATAGGCGTGCGGGACGCCCGCGCCGAGGAAGAGCGCCTCGCCCGGCTGGAGTTGTACGTAGTTGAGCAGCATGGCGGCGATGACACCCGGGTCGCCGGGGTAGTGGTGGGCGATCGACACGTACGGCGCGTAGTCCCCGCCGAGCCGGTCCGCCGCCGCGGCGGCCTCGGTGACGGTGGCGGCCATCTCGTCCGGATCGGCGGTGAGGACGGCGGTCAGCACCTCACGCAGCGCGGCCTCTTCGGGGTGGGCGCGCAGGAGATCGACGTACGGCTTGAGCGAGTCGACGTCGAGCCGCGCGAGCAGTTCGGCGGTCGCCTCCGGGGCGCGGAAGCCGCACAGGCCGTCGAAGGGGGTGAGCGCAGAGATCAGCTCGGGCTTGTGGTTGGCGTCCTTGTAGTTGCGGTGGGGCGCGTCGATCGGGACACCGCGCCGCTCCTCCGCCTCGTACCCCTCCTTCGCCTGGGCGAGGTCGGGGTGGACCT
Organism: Streptomyces sp. L-9-10; assembly: GCF_004151105.1. GTDB lineage: Bacteria > Actinomycetota > Actinomycetes > Streptomycetales > Streptomycetaceae > Streptomyces. The sequence goes on along the minus strand of NZ_PHRF01000124.1, from coordinate 45,483 downwards.
GGAGGGAGAGCGGGGAGCCGGCGGCGAGGAGCTTGAGGAGGAACGGCAGACGGGGGCCGAACTTCCGGACCGCGGCCGCGCCGAGTTCCGCCTCGGGGTCCGCGTCGATGACGGCGGAGAGCGCCTGTTCGCCGGAGACATGGCCCCGGTCGAGACGGGACGGGGCTCCCGGGTGGGCGCCCATCCACATCTCGGCCTGGGGCTCACCCGTGGGAGCGGTGCCGAGCAGCTCCGGGATGGCGGTGGTCGAGCCCCAGGCGTAGGGGCGCACGGTGTTGGCGAGGCGGTCCATGGAGTGAGCTTTCTCGTACGGGGTGACGGAACGGCGGCGTGCGGTGGCGGCACGGATGTGGCGAGGGTGAAGGTGTGGTGAGGGTCAGGGGTGAGGTGAGGTGAGGACGCGGATTCGGGGCTGGTCGGTCGCAGGGCGTGGGGCCTGGTCGCGCGGGACGGGTTTTGTACGGGCCGAGTCGCGCGGCCGGGTTGTACGGGCCGGGGCCGGCTCACGGGTCATGCGCGGCCAGGTTCCGGCTCGCGGCTACGAGGGCCGGGCCCGGCTCACGACCACCGCGGCCTGGTCCGGCTACGCCTACCGGGGCCGGGTCCGGCCTACGCGGGGGCGGCCCCCGCGAGGGCCAGATAGACCGTGGCGAAGTCGGTGACGGCGACCAGCTCGGCGAGGGCCTCCAGCTCGCTGCCCTCTTCGGGCTCCAGCTCGCTGATGGCCGTGTCATGGCCGAGCGCGAGTTCGCGGGCGGCGGGGGCCGCGGTCAGTCCGCCCGCCGGGCGGTCCCGGAGCAGGACGACACGGGCGCGCCACGCCTGCGGTTCCTCGACCCGGTCGCGGAAGAAGTCGTCGGGGTCGGCGGCTCCGCCCGCGAAGTGTCCGGCGAGCAGCGCGCTGTGGGCCGGGAGGGCTTCGGGCAGTTCGGCGGCGAGGGCGGGGCGGCCGGTCAGTTCGGCCAGTACGGCGGCGAAGCGGCGCCCCGCCGGGGCGGCGGCCGGGCCCTCCGTCCAGATCAGCGGGAGGCTGTCGGCCAGCTCGGCGGCGAGGGTCTTGGCCGGGTTGCTGTACGTCGCGACGGCCGGGCCGCAGCGTTCGGCGGTGCGGTCCAGTCGGTCGGCGACGAGTTGGAGGGTCTCGGCCGGCGCGGTGAGCAGCCCGACGCGGTCCAGGAGCGCGAGCAGCGGGACGAGCAGGGCCCAGAGCGCGCCGGGGCCGGCTACCGGTGTCTCCTCGGGCTCGTACCACTCATCGAGGCCGGACCGGCCGGGTTCACCGGCCTGTCCGTGCGGGGCGCTCTGGCCGTTGTGGCCGCTCTGTCCGTACGGGGGGCCGCTCTGGCCGTTCGGTGCCGTCGCCATCGGGACCATCAGTCCGTGCGTCCCGCCGACGACCTCGCTCAGCGGCGACTGACGCGGGGCGACGGCGACGACCGTACAGCCGCGGCGGTACGCCTGCTCGGCGAGGAGCGCGAGGCCGGGCTCGCTGCCCTCCGTGGTGGCGATCAGCAGCAGGTCCACGGGGCCCGCCCAGCCCGGGAGCGTCCAGCGCAGCGCGCCCGCCGCGGCGGCGACGCCGGTGGGGCGGAGCCGGGTGACGGGCGCGGCGTTCGTGGTGAGCGCGGCGATCAGGTCGGCGACGCCGGTCGCGGCGGCGCCGGAACCGGCGATCAGTACGGCGCGTGGACGGCCTTCCGGCGCGAGTCCGGTGATACCGGCCTCCGCGGTGTGCCGGAGGGCGGTGCGCACTCTCGCTCCGGCCTCCGCGGCGCCACGCAGCAGACCGGTGTGGTCGGCGAGGGCCAGGGCGTCGGGAGCGTCGAGCAACGACTCGTCGAGCATGGGGTTGGGCCTCCGATCGCCGGGCGCGGGCCTCGCGGGCACGGGGCGTTGACGCGGGGCGTTGTGGGCAGCGCTTGCTGGGTCAGGCGGGGCGGCGTGCCTCGTCGACGAGAAGGACCGGGATGTCGTCCCGTACCGGATAGGCCAGACCGCAGTCCTCGCCGGTGCAGATCAGCTCGGGGGTGTCGGCCGCGGTGCGGTCGCTGAGCGGCGCGTGGCAGGCCGGACAGGCGAGGATCTCCAGAAGGCCGGCTTCGAGCGGCATGGGGATGGGGTCCCTTCGTGCGGGTGGATCGGGCCATGTCAGCGTACCGCCGGGCACTGTCCGGCGGGGACCGCCCGCCGCCCCGGGCCGGGCCGGGGCGGTCCGGTCACCGCGGGCGTTACCGGACCGGGCGGTTCCGGTCACCGCGGGCCGGGTCGGACCAGGCGGGTCGGGTCACCGCGGGTCGAGCCGGCCGCCGTACCGTCCGCCGTCGGCCGCCCGGACACGCCCTGACGGCACCCGGCCGCGCGCGGGGCTACGCGCGGATCAGCGCCAGCGCCTCGTCCCTGACCCGCTGCATCGTCGCCTCGTCGCGCGCCTCGACGTTCAGGCGCAGCAGCGGCTCCGTGTTGGAGGGACGGAGGTTGAACCACCAGTCCGGCGCCGTCACCGTCAGCCCGTCCAGTTCGTCGAACGTGACGCCCTCGCGGGCGGCGAAGGCCGCGCGTACCGCCGCCGTGCGGGCCCGCTGGTCGTCGACCGTGGAGTTGATCTCTCCGGAGCCCGCGTAGCGGTCGTACGAGGCGACCAGCTCGGACAGCGGTCCCTGCTGGCCGCCGAGCGCCGCCAGGACGTGGAGTGCGGCGAGCATGCCCGTGTCGGCGTTCCAGAAGTCGCGGAAGTAGTAGTGCGCGGAGTGCTCGCCGCCGAAGACCGCCCCCGTACCGGCCATCTCCTGCTTGATGAAGGAGTGTCCGACGCGGGTGCGTACGGGCGTGCCGCCGTGTTCCCTGACGACCTCGGGGACCGACCAGGAGGTGATCAGGTTGTGGATGATCGTCCCGCCCGGGTACTTGGCCAGCTCGCGCGCGGCGACCAGGGCGGTGATCGCCGACGGGGAGACGCCCGCGCCCCGCTCGTCGACGACGAAGCAGCGGTCGGCGTCGCCGTCGAAGGCGAGTCCCAGATCGGCGCCCTCGGCCAGGACGCGGGCCTGGAGGTCCACGATGTTCTTCGGGTCCAGCGGGTTGGCCTCGTGGTTCGGGAACGTGCCGTCCAGTTCGAAGTACATCGGCACCACGTCGAGCGGCAGATCCGCGAAGACCGTCGGTACGGTGTGCCCGCCCATCCCGTTGCCCGCGTCCACGACGACCTTCAGCGGGCGGATCGCCGAGACGTCGACGAGGGACAGCAGATACGCGGCGTAGTCCGTGAGGGTGTCCCGCTGCCTGAGATGGCCGGGCTTGGTGACCGAGGCCGGAGCGCCGTCCGTCAGCCAGCCCTCCGCCAGGGCGCGGATCTCCGCCAGCCCGGTGTCCTGGCCGACCGGCGCCGCACCGGCCCGGCACATCTTGATGCCGTTGTACCGGGCCGGGTTGTGGGACGCGGTGAACATCGCGCCGGGCAGGTCCATGTCCCCCGACGCGTAGTACAGCTGGTCGGTGGAGCACAGTCCGATGATCGTGGCGTCGGCTCCGCGCGCGACGGCGCCCCGGGCGAAGCTCGACGCCAGACCCGGCGAGGAGGGCCGCATGTCATGGCCGATCACGATCGCCTCGGCGCCGGTGACCTCGACGAAGGCGGCACCGAAGAGCTCGGCGAGCCGGTCGTCCAGTTGATCCGGGTACATCCCTCGCACGTCGTACGCCTTCACGATCTGCGACAAATCGGCCACGGCCAACGCCTCCAGAGGTTCCTGTCACCGCGGTCTGCACGGTCTGCTCGGTCTGTTGCGATCCGCACCGTCTGTTGTGATCCGCTGCGGTCGCTTCAAACTACCCGCCGGACACCTGTCGAAGATCCGGCGGACAGCCGTAAGTCCCTAAACCTCGGCGACACCTCGGCAGAGCGTCCGAGCGTCCGACAACGTCAGGGAAGCATCCACCCGAGCACGGCGGTGCTCTGCCCCAGCACGATGAGACACATCACCAGCAACAGGCCCAGGCTCCAGGGCAGCACCTTGCGCAGCAGATCTCCTTCCTTGCCCGCGAGTCCGACCGCCGCGCACGCGATCGTCAGGTTCTGCGGCGAGATCATCTTGCCGAGCACTCCCCCGGAGCTGTTCGCCGCCGCCAGCAGTTCGGGCGACAGGCCGGACTGGGCCGCCGCCGTCACCTGAAGCGCGCCGAAGAGGGCGTTGGCCGAGGTGTCCGAGCCCGAGACCGCGACGCCGAACCATCCCAGGATCGGTGAGAGGAACGCGAGTCCCGCGCCCGCCGCGGCGACGAAGTGGCCGATGGTGCCCGCCTGTCCGGACAGGTTCATGACGTACGCGAGGGCCAGTACGGAGGTGACGGTGAGGATCGCGTACCGCAGTTCGTACACGGTCGCCGCCCACTCCCGCGCCGCGTCCTTCGCGCGTACGCCGAGGACGACGGCCGTGAAGAGGCCCGCGAGCAGCACGAGCGTGCCGCCGGTCGCGACGAGGGGCAGCGAGAAGACATTGGCGCCGACGCGGTTCCCGTCCGGGTCGGCGACATCGAGCAACGGCCAGTCGAACACCCGCGTCGCCTTGGCCAGCGCCTCCTTGACTGGCGGGATCTGGGCGATGGAGAAGATCACCACGATCAGTGCGTACGGGGCGTAGGCGCGCAGTACTTCGGGGCGCGGGTCCTCGCGGTCCAGGTCGTCGCTCCGTACGCCCGTGAGGACGGAGGCGCGCACCGGTTCCGACGCGGGCCTGCGGGCCGAGGGCACGGCCACCAGCGCCGCCGCTCCGGCCAGCGCGGCGCCGATGTCGGCGAGTTGGGCGGAGACGTAGTTGGCGGCGAGGAACTGCGCGGCGGCGAAGGCGACTCCGCACGCCAGCGCGGGCAGCCAGGTCTCACGCAGCCCTCGCCGGCCGTCGACGAGCCAGACCAGCACGAGCGGTACGACGAGCGCGAGCAGCGGGGTCTGCCTGCCGACGACGGAGGCGACGGTGTCCAGCGGCAGATCGGTGACCTGCGCGAGCGTGACCACGGGGGTGCCCATCGCGCCGAACGCCACGGGCGCGGTGTTGGCGACGAGCGAGACGACGGCGGCCTTGACCGGGGAGAAGCCGAGCGCCACCAGCATCACCGAGCAGATGGCCACCGGCGCTCCGAAGCCCGCGAGCGCTTCGAGCAGCGCGCCGAAGCAGAAGGCGATGACGAGTGCCTGGATGCGGGGGTCGTCGGAGAGCCGCCCGAAGGAGCGGCGCAGGATGTCGAAATGGTGGGTACGGACCGTCATCCGGTACACCCAGAGGGCGTTGACGACGATCCACATGATCGGGAAGAGCCCGAAGAGCGCTCCCTGTACGCCTGCCGAGAGGGTCTGGCCGAGGGGCATGCCGAAGACGAGCCAGCCGACCAGCACGGCGACGGCGAGACCGATGACGCCCGCGCGGTGGGCTTTCATACGGAGGGCACCGAGCAGGATCAGTACGGTGGCCAGCGGCAGGGCGGCGACGAGGGCGGAGAGGGCGAGCGAGTCGGCGACGGGTTCCAGTTGCTGTACGTACACGACAGTCCTCCGGATTCCGCGATACGGAAATTGATCTCTCACGAGTGGAGGAATGGTCGTGTCCGCGCCAAGGCGAGGTCAATGGCCCGTACAGGATCCGCACCGGAAAGCCGGAAAGAACGCCGCTGCGACACATGAGGCGGGGCGGGGGCGCGGCCGAGGTCTTGAGGACTGACGGCTGACGGCCGACGGCTGACGGCCGAAGAATCAGAGGCTCAGAGACCGAGGGGGCGGCCTACGGCTCAGGAGAGCGCAGCACCCGCAGGTGCCCCCGGCGCCCGGCCTCCGTCGAATCCGCCCCGCGTGCGCCGTTGCCGCCGCCCCCGGCCGCCCGCTCCTGCGGGCGCGCGGCTTCACGTACGGCGTTGGCGAGCGCCTCCAGATCGTCACCGCTCGGGCGCGCCGGAGCGGAGCCGTCCGTCAGGCGGACGACCTCCCAGCCGCGCGGAGCGGTCAGCCGCTCGCTGTGTTCCGCACACAGGTCGTAGCAGTGAGGCTCGGCATAGGTGGCGAGCGGGCCGAGGACCGCGGTCGAGTCGGCATAGACGTACGTCAGTGTCGCGACAGCAGGGCGGCCGCACGCGGTGCGCGAACAGCGACGTACAGGGCTCACGATGTTGGACGGTACCGCACTCTTGAGCGGGCTGCGACGACTCCCCACCAGGTCACTCCCCCGTGTCGCGGCGTGATATCCCACTCAACTTGGCCGGAAGTAACTGCCCTGACCTGCACGGGAAGAAGAGTGACCGAACGGCGACACTCCGTTACGTGGTCACGACTTGGGGCAAAAGCCGTCAAGGGCGGCGAGAGCCGTGATCGCGGGGACGCCTGGAATCGAGCCCAAGCTTGGCCTGAATGCTCAATATGCGACATGCCGTACGAGGGGGCGGCAGTCGCGATGTCGGCGGGGCGGGGAGGGCTACCCTGCGTCAGTGATGGACAGTCCTGTACCGCCCCGCCCGACCGAACCACGGCCGCGCCGCCGCGACCGCCACGGCCGCGGTATGCGTGGGCCCGTCGCCCCGCCCCAGGTGCCGCTCTCGACCAGCCGCTCCGAGTCCTTCCGCGATCTCGTGCGGGACTCCGTGGACCGGCTGGAACGGCGCTGGCCCCAGCTGGCCGAGGTGGATTTCCTGGTCATGGAGGTACCGATCCCGCAGGACGACACCGTTCCGCTCGGCAGCTCGGTCCCGGCGGGCAAGGACCACCCGGCGCGCATCCTGGTCTACCGGCGGCCCGTGGAGATCCGTACCAAGAACCGCGACGACCGCGCGCTGCTGGTGCACGAGGTCGTGGTCGAGCAGGTCGCGGAACTGCTGGGGCTGGCGCCCGAGTCCGTCGATCCCCGGTACGGCCAGGAATGAGAGCCCAGGCCCTCGTTCCTTAGCTGCCGTCGTCCAGGATCGACAGGTCTTCCCTGGCCTTCGGTACGGACACGGTCCCCCGGTCGTCCGGCAGCGTCTGGACCGTGAACATGGGGATACCGTCCTCCGGCAGCGCCAGCGTGCGCGCCGCGTGGACCGGACCGCCGCCCGGCTGCGGCTCGACCGTCAGCGCGTACGAGCCCTTCAGGCCACCGGGCACCGGCGGGGTGACCGCCAGGGTCGTACCGCCCTTGACCGTGTACGTCTTCTCGGCCGGCTCGCCGCCTCCGGTCCCCGCCGAGGCCGTGACCTTGACCTTCGCGGTCGCGCCCGGCGCGGTCAGCGAGAGCGTCGAGCCCTTGGCACGGTTGTCCGCGACGGTCGACCGCGACGCGATCGGCGCGGTCGCCGGGATGAACGCGATCTCCCGCTTCTCGCCCTTGCCGCGCACCACGCGCAGCGCCGCGACCACCGGGGCCGCGTGCCCGCCCTCCGGGGTGAGGATCAGCGAACCCGCCTGCCCCTTGGTGATGTCCGCCAGTTCGAGGGTCGCCGTCATCCGCGACTTGATGTGCACGCTCTCGCTGCCCGCCGGGGTGATCGTGCCGTCGGCGCCCGCCAGTTGCACCTTCAGATCGGCGTCGTCGGAACCCGTCGCGAACGCCACCAGCCGTACGTCGGTCGCGTCCGCCGGGATCCCGGGCAGCACCAGCCGCGACGCCGGATCCGCCGAGGAGGCCAGCCAGTCGCTGCCCCCCGCGTTGTCCGCCACGCGCACCGCCGCGCCGACCCGGCCGGAGCGGGTGGTGACATGGACGGTCACATCGGCCTCGGCTGAGGTGGTCAGGGTGGAGAGCAGCACCGGCACGCTGGACCTGGCCGGCACCGGAATGCCCTCGCCCACCTCCGACTTGACCGCGCCGTCCTTCCCGTACAGCTCGATGTCGGCGACGGCGGCGGTGTCGTCGGGGTTGGTGAGATGGACGTAGTCCTGGCGCGACCTCTCGGTGCTCGCGCCGGGGAACCAGAAGTCCGTGTCGGGGACGGTGCAGCTCAGGCCGAGCACACCGCGCGCGTCGCCGACGCCGACCGTGGTGGTCTGCTGGGTGGTCCAGCCGGGCGCCAGCCGGCCGGTGGCCGTGCCGACGAGGGCGGGGGCCTCGGCGCCGCTCGCCTCGACGGAGACGGGCCTGCCGGGTTCCTTCAGCGTGAGGAACGGCTTGTCCTTCGCCGGGTCCTTCTTCGTGCCCCCCGCCCCGTCCTTCGCCTTGTCGTCGGACGCGCCCTCGTCGGCGGCATCCACCAAGGTGACGACGGACTCCGTCAGTTCGGCCGAGCCGTCCGCCGCGCCGCCGGCGGTGCCCGCCGGTGTGACGGAGGTGTACGTCGTCTCCGCGACGTCCGAGACGCTCGGCGCCGGGCAGAGCTGGCTGGTGCGCTCCACGGGCAGCCGGGCCGGGCTCTGGGCCGCCGCCGTGCCGCCCGTGTCGGGCGCGGTGAGGGCGGCAAAGCCGGTGACGGCGGCGAGGGCGGTGGCGGCCGCGATGAGGGAGAGGGTCGTACGGTTCACTGGTCACTGCTCCCGTCGGGGCGCCGGCGCTGGTCGTTCTCCGTGCCGTCGGCGTAGGGCTGTTGGGGCTGTGGTGGTTGCTGAGCCTGCTGGGACTGGGCCTGCTGTCCGTAGCCGTACGGGTCGTAGTGCGACGGGTCGTACTGCCCTTCCCGGTACTGGCCTTCTCCTTGGTACTGGCCGTCCCCCTGGTACTGGCCGGCCTGGTACTGCCCCTCCTGGTACTGGCCGCCCGCGGGGTACTGGCCTTCCTGGTACGGGTCCGCCGGGTACTGCTGGTACGGCTGCTGCTGGTACTGGCCCTCGCCGTACTGCCCGCCGTACTGCTGCTCGTTCGGGTACTGGCCCTGCGTGTAGTCCGCGCCCGCGTACGTGTTGGCGTCCCACTCGCCGTACGGGGGCTGCTGGGGCACCGCCCCGTACGCCGACTGCCGCTCCCCGTCACCGACTTGGTCCTGACCGCCGCCGTACGGCTCCTCAACGGGAGCCGCGGGCGCGTCGGGTGAGGCAGGCGAGGCTGGAGGGCCGGAGGGCGCCGGCGGAACGGCCGGCTGCTGCGCGGTCGCGTACTCCCCCGTCCCGTCCGTCACGTCCGTCACGCCCGGCTCGCTCTTCTCCAGTCCCTCGGCCTCCGCCGCCGCACGCAGCCTGCGCGCGCGCCGGCCCTCGCCCGCCATCGGCTGCGCCGGGATCTCGATGTCCTCGTCGGGCAGGTCGTCGTCGATCTCCCGGCGGCGCCCCGGCAGGGCGAGCACCAGCAGGACGACGGTGAGCGCGCCCTGGGCCCAGATCCACGCGGTGTGCGTGATCGGGTCCTCGTACGTGAGGTCGAGACGGCCGCCCTCGGCGGGCAGTTCGAAGCCCTGGGCCCAGCCGTCGACGGTCTTCTTGGTGAGTACCGTGCCGTCGAGCGTGGCCTGCCAGCCCTCGGCTGCCCGGTCCGCGATCCGCAGCACGCGCCCGGAGGCCCCCGCCGGGATCTTCGTGTGTGCCTCGACCTGCGCGGACGCGACGGCCAGCGGCTCGCCCTCGCCCTTGCCGTCGACGATCGTGGCCCGCGAGATCTGCCGGTCGACGCGCCACAGCGCACTGCCGTCCAGCTGGCTCAGCCGGGTCAGCCCCGGGGTGGCGTCCAGGACCCGGCCGGTCTGCCGCGGCACCCCGTCCCGTACGAGTACGTAGCGGATCGCGAAGCCGCTGAGCTGGTCGGTCTGGTCGGCGCCGGAGCCCGCGACGAGGTTGGCGACGACCTTGTCGAGCCGCGGATCGCCGCCGCCCGACGCGGTCAGTTCGGCGTCACCGAGCCGGCCGCCCGAGCCGCGGACCAGCGAGTACGAGATCTCGGCCGCCGACGTACCGCCGAGGACGAGCGTGCGCGGCTGGTCGCGGGTGATGCTCTCCTCCGCGACGAACGCGGGGACCTGCACCGGATCACGGCGCTCCAGCGGTCCGGACGCGCCGCTGATCATCCAGCCGAACGCGGCCAGCAGCGGGGCGAGTCCCGCCGCCACGGCGATGAGGACGGCGACGGGCTGGCGCCAGCCGAAGCTCTCCGCCGCGACGCGCTCCCGGGCGCCGTCCGCGCCGAGCACGGCCGCCGCGATCAGCGCGAGTCCGTAGAGCAGGGTGGCGGGTCCGGCCCAGCCGGAGTTGTTGCTGAGGACGGCGAAGACCAGCGCGAGGATCGCGACGGCCCAGGCCGAGCGGATCGCGAACTGCCGCTCACCGCGCAGCAGCGCCGCCAGCGCGGCCAGCACGATCCCGATCAGCAGGATGCCGCCGGCCGCCTTGGGCCCGCCGGGGCTGATGCCGAGCAGATCGAGCGCGGAGGCCGTTCCCGTACCGAACTCAAGACCCGCCTCCCGCAGGAAGGCGGACGGCGAGGTCAGCAGCGAGAGCGACCAGGGCGCCAGCAGCAGCAGAGGGGTGCCGAGCGCGGCGAGTACCCGCGGTCCGTAGGCGGCGAGGTCGTCGCGGCGCAGTGCCAGGACGCCGAGGCCGAGCAGCAGCGCCACCGGCCAGACGACCGGCGTGAAGGCCATCGCGAAGGTCAGCAGGAAGGCGTACGCCCAGGTGGCGCGCCAGCTGCCGCGGCTCTCCCCGCTCGCGACGCCGCCCGCCCCGCCGCGCATCCCGTAGGCGGCGACGGCGGCGCGGGCGATCAGCGGCAGCAGGACGGCGAGGACGGCCGTACCGAGCCGCCCGGTGGCCAGCGCGCCGGTCGCGGCGGGCAGGAAGGCGTACGCGACGCTCGCCCAGGCCCGCAGCAGGCGCGATTCGACCAGCGGGCGCGAGGCGAAGTAGGCGGTGACACCGGCGAGCGGGACCGAGCAGACGAGGAGCAGGGTCAGCGCGAAGCCGGTGGAGCCGAGGAACAGCGCGGAGAGCGCGGCGAGTACGGCGAGATAGGGGGGCGCGGTCTCGGTGACGCCGGTACCGACGGGATGCCAGCCGTCGGCGTACCGCGACCAGAGGTCGGAGACATCGGCGGGCGCGGGCAGCAGGGCGCCGCCCGCGAGCGCGCCGCCTCCGAAGAGTCCGCGGCAGGCGACGAGCGAGACGAGCAGCAGGATCCCGAAGAGGACGGGTCCTGGCTTGTGCGCGAGCTTCTTCAGCCGGGCGAACTGCTCGATCTCCATGAAGTCGGCGTCGTCACCGCCGGGTCCCGACTCGACGGCGCCGTGCCGTGAGCCGCCCGCGTCGGCGTCCGAGTCGCCGCCGAGGCTGCCGGCGATCTGCTCGACCGTGGCCCGGACGGTGGCGCCGGGCGGCGGGAAGAGCGGGCGCAGCTCGGCCGCCTCGACGACGCCCTTGCCGCGCTGCCGCCGGGCGCTGATGATCCGGCCGGGCCGCAGCAGGGTGCCGGAGAGTCCCATCACCTCGTCGACGGCCTGTCCCGGCGCCTTGCCGACGAGATAGGCGAGGGTGCGCAGCAGGGTGCCGACGACAAGACGGAGCAGTACGTAGGGAAGGACGGCGGCCCGCGCGTTGACGAGCATGGTGTAGACGGCGCCGGCCTTGTCGACGCGGTGCGGGTTGACGACGGAGCGGCCCGCGCAGTCGACCGTACGGCGCTCCCGGGCGGCGGCCTCGGCGTGCCGCAGTACGGCGTCGGGGGCGACGAGCACCCGGTGGCCGGCGGCGTGCGCGCGCCAGCACAGGTCCACGTCGTCGCGCATCAGCGGGAGCCGGCGGTCGAAGCCGCCGAGTTCGTCCCAGACGTCGCGCCGGATGAGCATGCCGGCGCTGGAGACGGAGAGGACGGTTCGGACCTGGTCGTGCTGGCCCTGGTCCTGTTCGCGCCGGTCGAGTCCGGTCCAGCGGCGTCCGCTGTTGGCGATGGAGACGCCGACTTCGAGGAGCTGCTTGCGGTCGTACCAGCCGCGCAGTTTGGGCCCGACGACCGCCGCGTACTGGTCGGAGTCGGCGACGCGCAGCAGTTCGGCGAGCGCGTCGGGGTCGGGCGCGCAGTCGTCGTGGAGGAGCCAGAGCCACTGCACCGGTTCGCCGTGCGGCAGTTCGGGCATGTCGTACGTGTCGTCGCGCCAGCTCCGGGTCACCGGGTCCCAGCCGCTCGGCCGCTTCAGATACGGCAGATCGTCGGGCGTGAGCACCCCGGCGGTGCGTACCGCCTCGTCCACGGCCGTACCGAATCCGGACCGGCGCGCGAGATGCAGGACGCGTTCCGCGCCGAGCGCTTCGGTGAGCAGCCGGGCGGAGTCGTCGGCGCTGCCGGTGTCGGCTGCCATGACGTTCTGTACGGGTCGTTCCTGGCCCAGCAGCCCGGCGAGGGCGTCGGGCAGCCAGCGCGCGCCGTCGTGGGCGACGAGCACCGCGGTCACGACGTGCCGGGGGAACTCGGGGGCGGTGGCGGTGGCGGAAACGAACGCGGCGGTGGTGGGGGACATTGAGGTGGCGGGCCCTCCGGCCGGGGGGTCGCCCCGAAGGGGCGTGGGAGCGTCTCGGACGGGGCCCCACACTAACGGTAGGGGGGAGGGGCGGCGGACGGGCGGGAAACACAACGGTCCGCCGTCTGCGGGGAGGTGCAGACTGCGGACCGTGCCATACGTCGTGCCATACGTAGGGAGTGGTGCCGGTCGTTCCGGGCGACCGGCCGGTCGCCGGTTCCGGCCACCGCGGCCGGGCGGGCCGGACGGCGGTCAGATCGCGGCCTTCTTCAGCCGGCGCCGTTCACGCTCCGACAAACCGCCCCAGATACCGAATCGCTCGTCATTGGCGAGGGCATACTCAAGGCATTCGGATCGGACCTCACAGGCGAGACAGACCTTCTTGGCCTCACGCGTCGAACCGCCCTTCTCGGGGAAGAAGGACTCGGGATCTGTCTGGGCGCACAAGGCGCGCTCCTGCCAGCCGAGTTCCTCGTCCGCGTCCTCGACCAGCAGTTGCTGGAACAGCTCGGTCATGTGCGCCCCTCGTCTGTCTTTTGCGTCCCCGTGATGTGGCCGCTATCGATTTCGGCCGAACGACACGAGTGAAATTACAAGTGCGGTGCTCCGGCCAGGTCAAGCCGAGATCTGCTATTGGGCCCGGTATTCACTCTGCGGAACCAAGGCTATGCGGAAAGTGTTCAAATCACCAAAAATCTGACACATGCCACTGGCCTGTTCGCATCCACCTCCTTCTCGACGAGAAAGACGTCGAGAACCGCAACCTTGTTGCGGATCACCCCCGGGAAGCGATCCGGATCACAGTCTGATCACAAGGGCGTGAAGGCGTTTACGAGCACAGTCGCTGCCCCATGTGTCCGCACCCACCCTCACCCAAACCGCTCTGCGACCGGATCAACCGGATGAGGTGAAACATTGCGGCCAAATCGGCCATTGAGTTGACATCCATCACCGGATTCGCAACCTTTGATTCCATGCCAGCGAACCCCGCGCCCACCGCGACCCACCTCCGTGGACTCCGCAGCGCTCTCCGGGCCCGCTGTCGCTGTTGCACCCCCGCCTGCTGTTGACGCCTCCGGGCTCCGGCCGGCCCTCCCGCTCCTCCTGATCACTCTTCCGTGATCACCTTCGCGTCTTCCCCGCGTTTCCCTCGCGACTCCACCGCGACTCCACGCGCCCGTCGCGGCACCGCCGCACACCCTCTCCGCCGAGGAACCACCTCCCCCATGAACAGCGACAGCGACATCCAGATCGCCGGCGACCTCCTTGAGGTCCCGCACCTTCTCCAGCCCGCCCGGGAGCACCCGGCGACGGTGGCCGAGTTCGCGGGCCTCGCGCGCGCCCTCGCCGCCGACCGCGCGCAGTGGGCCCCGCTCGTCCAGTACGACGCCACCAGCCGCTGGTACCACCGGCTGCGCACCGGACCCGGCTATGAGGTGTGGCTGCTCTCCTGGGTGCCCGGCCAGAGCAGCGGATCGCATGACCACGGCCGGTCCTCGGGCGTACTGACCGTGCTCGCCGGTGAGCTGACGGAGCGTTCGGAGAGCGGGAGCCGGGCTCTCGCGCCGGGCGCGCAGCGGGTCTTCGCGCCGGGCTATGTCCACGAGGTGGTCAACGACGCGATCGAACCGGCCGTGAGCCTGCACATCTACTACCCGGGGCTGACGGAGATGCCCATGCACTCCGCGCGCTGCGCCCCGGCGACCCAGGATGTCGTACCGGCCTGACATCGCCCGCCCGTCACCCGACCACCGCCCCCAACGATCAGCCTGCGGCTGACAGACTGGCCCTCCCGTCACCCGACCACCGCCCCCCAACGATCAGCCTGCGGCTGACAGACTGGCCCTCCCGTCACCCGACCACCGCCCCCCAACGATCAGCCTGCGGCTGACAGACTGTTCTTTATGCGCATTGTGGTTCTGGCCGGCGGTATCGGCGGCGCCCGCTTCCTCCGCGGCCTCAAGCAGGCCGCGCCTGACGCGGACGTCACGGTGATCGGCAACACCGGTGACGACATCCATCTGTTCGGGCTGAAGGTCTGCCCCGACCTCGACACGGTGATGTACACCCTCGGCGGTGGCATCAATGAAGAACAGGGCTGGGGGCGTACGGACGAGACGTTCCAGGTCAAGACGGAGCTGGCGGCCTACGGCGTGGGACCCGAGTGGTTCGGCCTCGGCGACCGCGACTTCGCCACCCATATCGTCCGTACGCAGATGCTCGGCGCGGGCTATCCGCTGAGCGCCGTCACCGAGGCGCTCTGTGCCCGCTGGAAGCCCGGCGTACGGCTGCTGCCCATGTCGGACGACCGCGTCGAGACGCATGTCGCCGTCGACGTGGACGGCGAGCGCAGGGCCGTGCACTTCCAGGAGTACTGGGTGAAGATGCGGGCGTCCGTGGACGCGCAGGCGGTAGTCCCGGTCGGCGCCGACCAGGCCAAGCCGGCGCCCGGAGTGCTGGAGGCGATCGCCGCGGCCGATGTCATCCTCTTCCCGCCGTCCAACCCCGTGGTCAGCATCGGCACGATCCTGGCCGTACCCGGTATCCGGGAGGCCATCGCCGAGGCGGGCGTCCCGGTCGTCGGCCTCTCCCCCATCGTCGGGAACGCGCCGGTGCGCGGGATGGCCGACAAGGTGCTCGCCGCGATCGGCGTCGAGTCGACGGCCCAGGCCGTCGCCCTGCACTACGGCTCCGGGCTCCTCGACGGCTGGCTGGTCGACACCGTGGACGCGTCGGCGGTGGGCGGGATCGAGGCCGCGGGGATCCGCAGCCGCGCCGTCCCGCTGATGATGACCGACCTGGACGCGACCGCCGCGATGGCCCGTGAGGCGCTGGCGCTGGCCGAGGAGGTACAGGCATGACGTCGTACCGCGTCCGCGCCCTGCCCGGACTGCCGGAGGTCCGTCCGGGCGACGACCTCGCCAAGCTGATCGTGGCCGCCGGTCCCGGGCTCGTCGACGGCGATGTCCTGCTGGTCACCTCGAAGATCGTCTCCAAGGCCGAGGGCCGGATCCTCGCGGCCACGGACCGCGAGGCGGCGATCGACGCGGAGACCGTACGGGTCGTCGCGCGGCGCGGGCCCCTCCGTATCGTCGAGAACAAGCAGGGTCTGGTCATGGCGGCGGCCGGGGTCGACGCCTCCAACACCGCCGCCGGAACCGTGCTGTTGCTGCCCGAGGACTCCGACGCCTCGGCCCGGACGATACGGGAGGGGCTGCGGGACGCGCTCGGTGTGGACGTCGGGGTGATCGTCACCGACACCTTCGGGCGGCCCTGGCGCAACGGCCTCACCGATGTGGCGATCGGCGCCGCGGGCGTACGCGTCCTGGAGGACCTGCGCGGCGGGACCGACGTCCAGGGCAACCCGCTGAACGCGACCGTCATCGCCCTCGCCGACGAACTGGCCGCCGCCGGTGACCTGGTGAAGGGCAAGGCCGAGGGGCTGCCGGTCGCCGTCGTGAGCGGCCTCGGCCACCTCGTCGGCGACACGGACGAGGACGCGCGGGCCCTGGTGCGGGTCGCCGCGGACGACATGTTCCGGCTCGGCACGTCCGAGGCGGTACGGGAAGCGGTCACCCAGCGCCGTACGGTCAGGGAGTTCACGGACGAGCCCGTCGACCCGGGCGCGGTACGGCGCGCGGTCACGGCCGCCGTCACCGCCCCGGCGCCGCATCACACGACACCGTGGCGGTTCGTCCTCCTGGAGTCCCCCGGGTCGCGGCTCCGTCTCCTCGACGCCATGCGCGACGCCTGGATCGCGGACCTGCGCCGCGACGGCAAGCCGGAGGAGTCCATCGCCAAGCGCGTACGCCGCGGCGATCTGCTGCGCGCCGCGCCGTACCTGGTGGTGCCGTGCCTGGTGATGGACGGCTCGCACACCTACGGCGACCCCCGTCGCGACGGCGCGGAGCGCGAGATGTTCGTCGTCGCCATGGGCGCGGGCGTGCAGAACTTCCTGGTGGCGCTGGCGGGCGAGCGGCTCGGCTCCGCGTGGGTCTCCTCGACGATGTTCTGCCGGGATGTCGTACGGGACGTGCTGGACCTGCCCGGGGACTGGGACCCGATGGGCGCGGTGGCGGTGGGCCACGCGGCGGCCCCGCCGAAGGACCGCCCGGCGCGCTCGCCGGAGTCCTTCCTCACGGTCCGGTAGCCACGCCGGGTCTCTCCCTCACAGTCCGGCTCACAGCCGGGCGATGTTCCGGACCTCCATCCGGGGCGCCCGGCGGGCCGGGGTCCGGCCGCTGAGCAGGATCAGCCGGGTGGCGCGGTGCCGCTGGCCGACGTACGGGGCGAGGAGTTCGAGCATCGCCGCGTCGTCGGCGTCCCGGTCGCCCGCGAGCGCGTGGCCGATGATGCCGGGAAGATGCAGATCGCCGACGGTGACGGCGTCGGGGGCGCCGTTGGAGCGCTGCACGACCTCGGCCGCGGTCCACGGGCCGATCCCCGGGATCAGCTCCAGCCGGGCGGCCGCACGCTCCGGCTCCATCGCCGCGGCCTCCTCCATCCGGCGCGCGACCCGGACGGCGCGCAGGATCGTCGAGGAGCGCTTGGCGTCGACACCGGCCTTGTGCCACTCCCAGGAGGGGATCAGGGCCCAGGTCCGGGCGTCGGGCATGACGTACAGCCGCTCGCCCGGCGCGGATCCTGGCCCGGGTCCGGGCGCGGGCTCCCCGTGTGTACGCACCAGGATCCGCCAGGCGCGGTACGCCTCGACGGTGGTGACCTTCTGCTCCAGCACGGACGGGATCAGCGACTCCAGCACCAGTCCGGTGCGGCAGAGCCGCAGGCCCGGCCGTCGCCGCTGGGCCTCGACGACCAGGCGGTGCCGGGGGACGAACGCGTCCGGATCGTCGCCCGCGCCGAGCAGCTCCGGGAGCTGCTCCAGCATCCACGCGGCGCCGGCGCCCCACGCCTCGGCCTCCACGACCCCGCCGCGCCGCACGACCCGCAGCGTGCCGGGCCCGGCGGGCGTCCGGGAGGCCCGCCATACGGAACCGTCCGGGTACGCGCGGAACGTCGGATCGGCGGGCCCGCGCCGAAGCGGCCCGAGGACGAGCCCGAGGTCGTAGGGCTCGGGGGGCGTCCACTGCCGGCGTATGCCGACGGCGTGGTCCGCGGGGTCCGCGGCGCGCGGACGGGGCACCGGTCGTTGTGCGAAGCGGCCTGCCACGGTTGAGGTCCTCGGGGGTCGGGGTCACCTCCGAGGCTAAGCGGTACGCGATCCGCCTCCGGCGCGGGGGCGTGGGTACGGGCCCGCGCCCACGCCCCCTACGCATCAGAAGAGAACCGCACCGCCCCCGCCGGCAGCACCGCGTCGCACCACACCCGTACCCCCTGCCGCAGCTCATTGTCCGGCCCGACCACCGCCCCGTCGCCCACCACCACGTCCGACAGCACCGCCCGCGCCCCCACCCGGGCCCCCGCGCCTATCAGCGAGTCCGTGATCACCGCGCCCGGTTCCACGATCGCGCCGTCCAGGATCGCGCTGCCCGCGATGCGCGCGCCGTCGCCGATCAGGGCCGCCGCGCCGATCACCGTGCCGCCCGTGAGTTTCGCGTCCGGGGCGACCGTGGCCGTGGGCAGGATCAGGCGTTCGCCGCACTGGCCCGGGACCGCCGGGGACGGGGCGCGGCCGAGGACGAGGTCCGCCGAGCCGCGTACGAAGGCCTGGGGGGTGCCCAGGTCCAGCCAGTACGTGGAGTCGACCATGCCCTGGAGATGCGCGCCTGCGGCCAGCAGGCCGGGGAAGGTCTCGCGTTCCACCGAGACCGGCCGGCCCTCCGGGATGGAGTCGATGACCGAGCGCCGGAACACGTACGCGCCCGCGTTGATCTGGTCGGTGACGATCTCCTCCGGTGTCTGCGGCTTCTCCAGGAAGGCCGTCACCCGCCCGTTCGCGTCGGTCGGCACCAGACCGTAGGCGCGCGGGTCCTCGACCCGCGTCAGATGCAGCGAGACGTCCGCGCCGGACGACGCGTGGGTCCGGACGAGCGCCCGGATGTCGAGGCCCGTCAGGATGTCGCCATTGAAGATCAGCACCGGGTCGTCCGGTCCGGAGTCCAGCCTGGAGGCGACGTTCCGGATGGCGCCGCCCGTACCGAGCGGATCCCGCTCGGTCACGTACTCCAGGCTCAGGCCGAGGGACGAACCGTCGCCGAAGTACGGTTCGAAGACCTCGGCGAGGTAGGACGTCGCGAGGACGATGTGTTCGACGCCCGCCGCGCGCGCCCGCGCCAGCTGGTGTGTGAGGAACGGGACGCCGGCCGCCGGCACCATCGGTTTGGGGGTGCGGGCGGTGAGCGGCCGCAGCCGGGTGCCCTTGCCGCCGACCAGGAGGATCGCTTCTGTCACCGTGTCGTCTCCGCTTCCTGCTGGGGTCGGCGCTTCCGTCCGTACATGCATACACGTACGCGTACACAGAACCGACCAGTGTTCGCGACCGCTCGCGTCAGCGGCGCTGGTATCCGCCCGCCGCCTTCCGCACCGCGCTGAGCTTCCCGTAGAGCCGGCTTCCCGGGCAGTCGGTGGAGAATCCGTCCCGGTGCCCGGAGATGGCGTTGAGCCTGACCTTTCTGCCCTTGCCGTACTTTCCGCTGCCCGCGGAGGTCAGTGTGACCTTCCCCCGCGCGTTGACGCCGTGCAGGGCGAGCTTCCACGCGGTGAGCTTGGCGACGGCGGTCGTCGCGGCGGCACGCGGATTCGTTCCGCCGTACGTTCCGAGGACGGCGATGCCCACGCTGCTGGTATTGAAACCGAGTGTGTGGGCGCCCAGTACGGGCCTGGTCACTCCCCCGGCGCGGCCTTCGTAGATGTTTCCGCACTTGTCGATGGCGAAGTTGTAGCCGATGTCGCGCCAGCCGCTGCTCTTGACGTGGTAGCGGTAGATACTGCGCAGGACGGAGGGCGCCTGCCGGCAGCTGTAGTTGTTCCCCGTGGCGCTGTGGTGGACGAAGGCCGCCTTGAGGGTCTTGGAGTAGCCGAGCCGCTTCTCGCGGAGTCTCTCGTCCGCGCCCCAGCCCTTGCGCGTGATGATGCGCGGGCGCGGTGCGGCGTACGACCGCGCGGAGTCGGGCTGAACGGCCGGTTCACCGGCCCTGGCCAGGGCCGGCAGCAGGTCCTCGGGGAGGGGCCAATCGCCGCTGTCCTCCGGGGAGATGGCGGGGTCGGGTGCGGGCTCGCTGTCGTCCCCCGGTTCGGCACCCTCGTCCGGAGCGCCCTGCGGATCGTTTCCCGGGTCGATCAGTTCGAGCCGGAGCCCCTGCGGCAGCGGCGCGTACGCCGGGCCGTTCTCGTCCTCCTCGGCGGCCTGTACGCGCAGTTCCACGCCGTCCGAGCCACCGACCCAGAGCGGGGCGGTGGAGCCGCGGGTGTGTCCCGAGTCGCGTTCCGCCGTGCCGAGGTCGGCGCCGTGTTCCTGGTTGTGCGTCTCCAGGTCCTGCCAGTCGGACCAGAAGGGTGAACCGGCCGTGCGGGTGCGGACCTGGACCGTGCCGTGGAGTTCGGCGTCGGCGTCGTCCCATACGACACCGAGCAGCGAGAAGGGACTGACGTCGCGCCGGGTCACGCCCTGTTCCGTGGCGGCGCCCGAGGACCGGTCCGAGCCGAGTGTGCTCAGGGGGAGCGACTGGGTGGAGCCCGGTACATCGGCCGAACCCGTGTTCTGTGTGGCCTGTGGGACTTGTGGGGCGGCACTCGCGCCCGACGGGGACAGCGGGAGGACCAGGGCGGCGGTGCACGCGACGCCGATCGAGGTTACAAGTGAGGCACGCATGTACCGATCCTGGCTGCGACACGACCCCCGCGCCCGCCGGAAAACTGACGGCCCGTCGGTCCAACCGGTGTACCCCGTCACCGGTACGGCGGTGGCGGTCCGGCTCCCCGGCGTACCCTTTCCCGGGTGAACTCCAGCGACCGTACCCCCGCCGACCTGCTGCGATCCGCTCTTGCCACGGACCCGGCCCGTCCCTTGGTCACGTTCTACGACGATGCCACCGGTGAGCGTGTGGAATTGTCCGTGGCCACCTTCGCCAATTGGGTGTCCAAGACCGCGAATCTGCTGCAGGGCGAGCTCGCCGCGGCGCCCGGCGACCGGCTCGCGCTGCTGCTTCCCGCGCACTGGCAGAGCGCGGTGTGGCTGCTCGCCTGTTCGTCGGTCGGTGTGACGGTCGAGATCGGAGGTGACCCGGCCGGGGCGGATCTGGTGGTCAGCGGGCCGGACACACTCGACGCGGCGCGCGCGTGCGGCGGTGAGCGGGTGGCACTGGCGCTGCGCCCGCTGGGCGGCCGTTTCCCGCAGCCGCCCGAGGGCTTCATGGACTACGCGGTCGAGGTGCCGGGCCAGGGCGACCGGTTCGCGCCGTTCGCGCCGGTGGATCCGGACGAATCCGCGCTGGTCGTGGGCGGTACGGAGCTGTCCGCGGCCCAACTCGTGGCGCGCGCGGGCGCGGACGCCGCGGAGCGCGGTCTCACGCCCGGCTCACGGCTGCTGTCGGGGCTGGCGTACGACAACTGGGACGGGCTCTCGGCGGGGTTGTACGCCCCGCTCGCGGCGGGCGGGTCCGTCGTGCTCTGCCGCAACCTCGGGAAACTGTCGGCGGAGGCGCTCGAACAGCGCGTGGAGAGCGAACGCGTGACCGACAGGGCGATGTGACGCGCGGCGGGCGGGCAAGACCGGTACCGGCCATACTCGTCCGCCCTCGCCGCTCGCCTGAAGTGACCGCCCTCCACCTGAGAATCCGCTGAGAAGTCGGCCTCACAAAACACACTGTCCGTTACATAACGGACCCCGTCCTCAAGGCCGTCGCCCAACCTCGTTACGTGATCGGCGATACCTGCGACCCGCAGCACAACCAAGCGCGGCGCTCGCCCGTCTACCCCTGCAACCGGCGGCCCAGTGCGTCGCCGACGCCTTGAAGGATGGACGCAGACGTGACCGACAGAGCTGGCACGGCGACCGAACCGGACACCACGTCCGGCAGTGAGCCGTCGACCGGAGCGCCTGGGCCCGACGACATCGATGCCGAGCCCGCCGCCACGCCCGCCAACCCCCGCCGCCACTGGCTGCGTTGGGCCGCGCTGGGCACCTCCGTCGTCATCCTGGCCACCGCCGGAGCCGGCTGGTGGTTCTACCAGAAGCTCGACGGGAACATCACCACCGACACCACCGCCGCCACCGAGTTGCACACGTACGAGAAGGAACGCCCCACCCCGGTCGCCCTCGACGCGCAGAACATCCTGCTCATCGGCTCCGACAGCCGCTCCGGCGAGGGAAACGGCAAGTACGGGCGGGACGACGGCGGTTCGCAGCG
The DNA here is from genome assembly GCF_004151105.1 of Streptomyces sp. L-9-10. GTDB lineage: Bacteria > Actinomycetota > Actinomycetes > Streptomycetales > Streptomycetaceae > Streptomyces. The sequence continues at coordinate 23,797 of NZ_PHRF01000124.1, read as the reverse complement.
CTCCGACACCACGATCCTGCTGCACCTCGCGGCGGACCGGAAGAGCGCGACGGCCATGTCGATACCCCGCGACCTGATGGTGGAGATACCCAGTTGCGCCACGCCGGACGGCACCCGCAGCCAGGCCCGGTTCGCGCAGTTCAACTGGGCTTTCGAGGCCGGCGGCGCCGCCTGCACGATCCGTACCGTCGAGAAGCTCACGGATATCCGCGTCGACCACCACATGGTGATCGACTTCAGCGGCTTCACGGACGTCGTGAACGCGGTGGACGGTGTCGAGGTCTGTATCGACGAGCCGGTCAAGGACGTCCAGGCGCGGCTCGAACTGCCCGCGGGCCGGCAGACCCTCGACGGTGAGCAGGCCCTCGGCTTCGTACGCGCCCGCCATGGCATCGGTGACGGCAGCGACACCCAGCGTATGGACCGCCAGCAGCGATTCCTGGGGGCGCTCTTCAAGAAGGTGCAGAGCAATGGGGTGCTGCTCAATCCGGCCCGGCTCTATCCGGTGCTGGACGCGGCGACGAAGTCCCTCACCACCGACTCGGGGCTGGACTCTCTCAGCGACCTGTACGAACTGGCACGGTCCATGCGGAGCGTACCGACAGAAAAGGTGCAATTCCTGACCGTGCCGCGCCAGCCGTACAGCCAGGACCGCAATCGCGACGAACTCGTCGAGTCCGAGGCGAAGAGCCTGTTCGAGCGGCTGCGCGAGGACGACCCGGTATCGGTCTCGGCGGCCGGGGCGAACGAGCAGGACGGGAAGCGGGACGGGAAGAACGAGGGAAACAGTGACGGAAAGAGTGACGACTCCGTGAAACCTTCGGGGAACGGCAGCGACGACGGCAGTGGCTCCCGGGCGACGGGGAGCCCTTCCCCGGCCCCCACTTTCCAGGGGACAAATGCCGCGGCGGGCATGTGCGGGTAAAGCCCGGCCCAAAGACATCTCTTCAGTCCATGAAGATTGGGCGGATTGCCCGCTTGTAAGCGATGAGGAATGTGTCACCAGCGTCGCTGGACGTCGAACGGGGCGGATAGTGTGACGCGATCCGGTGCATCCGGCCGTGAGGTCGCGCACTACTGGATCGAAAGACCGAGCGTCTTCGGGGGAAGACGCCTCGCGTGGCACCGACGGAGGATTCAAGCAACCGTGGATGCGCAAAGCCGTGGACAGGCGGACGAAATCGACCCCGCCGACCAGTGGGTCCTCAACCCGCAGACCGGTAACTACGAACTGCGACTGGACCACTCCACAGGGCAGTCGCCCTCCCCCCAGCCGCGCGGCGCCAGAAGAGCGAACGCTCCGCGCAAGGCGCCCGTGAGCCCCCCGTCCGACGAGGAAGCGCGGACGCGAGGCGAAGCGCGCACGGACTCCCGGACCGAATCCCGTTCCGGAAGCCGTGGCCGCGGTGGGACGCGTGCCGACGTGCCGGGCCAGCGCAGCCGCCGCGCGGGAAAGGCCCAGGCCGAGCCCGCGACCGCCGTCGGCCGCCGCAAGCGCAGGCCCCAGAATTCGCGCAAGAAGAAGGCGCTGGTGTGGACCGGCGGTGTGATGGCGTTCCTCCTCGTGGGCCTCTCCGTCACCGGATACTTCGTCTACCAGCACTTCAACGGCAACATCGACACGATCGACGTCCAGGGCGCGGGCAGCGGTGGCTTCAAGAAGGACAAGCCCATCAACATCCTGCTGATCGGCACGGACAAGCGGACCGGCGCGGGCAACGAGGGGTACGGCGACGCGGGGAGTGTCGGCCACGCCGACACGACCCTGCTGTTCCACGTCTCCAAGGACCGTACGAACGCGACGGTGCTCTCCATCCCGCGTGACCTGATCACCGACATCCCCGACTGCGAGACCAAGACCACCGACGGTACGAAGGTCATCCCCGGCAACTCGCAGGTGCGCTTCAACACCAGCCTCGGCCAGAGCGAGCGGGACCCCGGCTGCACGATGCGTACGGTCAAGGAGCTCACCGGGCTCACGGTCGACCACTTCATGATGGCCGACTTCGACGCGGTCAAGACGATGTCGACCGCGGTGGGCGGTGTGGAAGTCTGTGTGGCCAAGGACGTCGACGACCCGAAGTCGCATCTCAAGCTGAGCAAGGGCACGCACACCATCCAGGGTGAACAGGCGCTCGCCTTCGTCCGTACCCGGCACGCCTTCGGCAACGAGAGCGACCTGAGCCGGATCGAGACCCAGCAGCAGTTCCTCAGCTCGATGATCCGGAAGATGAAGTCGGGCGACACGCTCACCAGCCCCAGCAAGCTGTTCAAGCTGGCGGAGGCCGCGACCAACGCGCTCACGGTCGACAGCGGGATCGGCAGCATCGAGAAGCTCAGCGATCTCGCCACGGAGCTGGCGAAGGTCAATCCGAAGAACATCACCTTCACGACGCTGCCGGTGCTCGACAACCCGGCGGAGGTCGTCAAGGCCACGGTCGTGGTCAACGACGCCCAGGCCAAGCCGCTGTTCTCGATGATGCAGAACGATGTCTCCCTGACCGAGGTGCAGGAGAAGGAGAAGGCGGACGAGAAGGCCGCCAAGGCCAAGCAGGAAGCACTCCTCAAGGGGACCAAGGCGGACCCGTCCGACGTACGCGTCGATGTGTTCAACGGCGGCGGTCCGCAGGGCTCCGCACAGGAGACCCTGAGCTGGCTCCAGAACACCGAGGGCGTGCTGAAGTCCACCAACAAGGGCAACGCCCCGGCGGATGTGGCCAAGACGACTCTGGAGTACGCGCCCAACCAGGCCGACCAGGCGCGGGCGCTCGCGGAGATGATGGGGCTGCCCGCCACGGCGATGAAGCCGGGCACCGAGGACGCCGAAGGGCTCGAGGCGATGACGCTGACCCTCGGAGCGGACTTCAAGGGCGCGGGAGTGCCCATCACCGGACCGGCGAAGGCGCCGGAAGGTGTGCAGAAAGTGGAAGCGGACAAGCAGGTCTGCGCCAAGTAACGCCGGAGCGCCGGCCCATACGGACGGCCTGAAGAGGGAGTCTGGATGGGTCAGAGCAGCGTACGACGGGAGGGGGCGCGCCAAGGCGTCCCGCATGCCAGAGAGTTGGGCTGGGACGACAGCCTGTACGACGGTGAAGGGCCGCGGCCGGACGGCGCGTCCGCGGGCAGTGCGCCCGCGGACGGCGGAAACGGCGACGGCACCGGCGATGGCGGTGGTGGCGACGGTGGTGGCGACAACAAAGGCCGTCGTAAGAAGGGGCGCAAGGGCGGGCGCGGTGGCACCGGGCGCGGACGCGCGAAACGCGGCCCCTGGCGAATACTCCGCTGGGTCGCCGCCGGGCTGTCACTGCTGCTGCTCGCGACGGCCGGCGCCGGCTACCTCTACTACCGCCATCTCAACAGCAATATCCGCAGCGGCGAGCGCAGCAACGGCGCCAGCGGCCTGGACAAGCCCGCGGCCAACTCGGCGGGCCAGACCCCGCTGAACATCCTGCTGATCGGCTCGGACAGCCGGGCCGACCCCGAGAACGTCAAACTGGGCGGCAGCAAGGACACCGCGGGCAACCCGCCGCTCGGCGATGTGCAGATGCTCGTCCATGTCTCCGCCGACCGGAAGAACGCGTCCGTCGTGAGCATCCCGCGCGACACCCGCGTCGACATCCCGGAGTGCAAGGACACCGTAAGCGGAGAAACGTTTCCTGCGACCAACGCCATCATCAACGAGACACTGGCCCGCGGCGGCCCCGGCTGCACCCTCTCCACCTGGGAGAAGCTGACCGGCGTCTATATCGACCACTGGATGACGATCGACTTCGCGGGCGTCGTGAAGATGGCCGACGCGATAGGCGGTGTCGATGTCTGCGTCAACGACAACGTCTGGGACCGGCCGCTGCCCGGCGTCCCGGGAGGCTCGGGGCTGAAGCTCACGAAGGGCACGCATCAGATCCAGGGCAAGCAGGCGCTCCAGTGGCTGCGTACCCGGCACGCCTTCGAGAGCGACCTCGGCCGCGCCAAGGCCCAGCACATGTACATGAACTCGATGATCCGCGGGCTCAAGTCGCAGAGTCTCTTCACCGACACCCCCCGGCTGACCGGTCTCGCGGAGGCTGCCACGGACTCGCTGGAGGTCTCCGAGGAGATCAGTACGGTCAAGAAGCTGTTCGATCTGGCCATGCAGCTCAAGAGCGTGCCGACGAACCGCCTCACCATGACGACGATGCCGACCGTGCAGGATCCGCAGGACGTGAACCATCTGATCGCTGCGGAGACGGACTCCCGCAAGATGTGGGCGATGCTCCGCGACGACGTGGCCTTCGACAGCAACGGCGACAAGGCGGAGAGCGGGAAGAAGAAGCCGGCCGGCTCGGCCACGAAGGACCCGTCGTCGGAGCCCGGCGACACCGGCGTGATCGTACGCAACGGCACCGGCGGCGCGCAGAGCCCGGTGCCGCGCCGCGCGGCCGAGATCGCGAGCACGCTCAACGGCAAGGGCTTCACGCTGGCCAAGGCCGACTCGCAGCAGAGCCCGCAGGAGACGAGCACGGTCAGCTATCCGAGCGCGGACCTGGAGGGCGGCGCCCAGGCGGTGGCCAAGGCCCTCGGTATTCCGCTGACGTCGGTCAAGAAGTCGACGGACGTCTCCGGGGTCACGCTGGTCGTGGGCGCCGACTGGCGCAGCGGCTCGTCCTTCCCGAAGGAGGCCGAACCGGAGGCGGGTGGCGTACCGGACACGGCGGACGCGCTCAACGGCGCGAAGAAGGACGCCTGCATGGACGTCTACGCGCCGTACCGCTTCTAGGTCCTGTCTCACACACAGACGCGAGCGCCGTCCGGTGGTCCACCGGACGGCGCTCGTGTCTGTGCCGGGGAGTGGGGCCCGGGGGTTCCGGGAGTTCCCGGCGTTACGCCTCGACGGGCTCCGCCGCCGGGCGGCGGCTCGCGATGACCTTCTTCGCCAGCGACCGCGGGCTGGTCAGGAAGCCGTAGCCCCACGACATGTGCATGGTGGCCAGCGCCACCGGAATCCGGAGCCGGGCCTTCAGCGACAGCCCCTTGCCCGCCGGGATGGAGCCCGCGGCGATCGCGGCGAGATAGCCGGCCGGTACGACCAGCCCCCAGGGCGTCAGCACGGCGCCCACCACGATGCCCGCGGCGATGGCGCAGACGGCCGTCGGCGGGGCGAGGTAGCGCAGGTTGATCGAGCCCGAGTGGTAGCGGGCGACGACATGGCGCCAGCGGCCGTAGTCCTTGTACTGCTTGGCGAGCGCCCGGACCGAGGGCCGCGGCCGGTACTGGACGCGCAGCTCGGGCGAGAACCAGATGGCGCCGCCCGACTCGCGGATACGGAAGTTCAGCTCCCAGTCCTGGGCGCGGATGAACTCCTCGTTGTAGCCGCCCTGCCGCTCCAGCGCCTCGCGCCGGAAGACACCCAGATACACGGTTTCGGCGGGTCCGGCCTCGCCTCCGGTGTGGAAGGCCGCGTTGCCGACGCCGATCTTCGAGGTCATGGCGGCGGCGACCGCGTTCTCCCAGTCGTTCTCGCCCTCGGCGTGCATGATGCCGCCGACGTTCTGCGCGCCCGTCTCCTCCAGGAGCCGGACGGCGGTCGCGATGTAGTTCGGCGAGAGCATCCCGTGCCCGTCGACGCGGACCACGACGGGATGCCTGGACGCCTTGATCGCGGCGTTCAGCGCGGCCGGGGTGCGTCCGGTCGGGTTGGGTACGGTCTTGACGCGGGCGCGCTCGTGGGACGCGGTCTCCCGTACCAGCTCCGCGGCGATCTCGTCCGTACGGTCCGTGGACGGGCCGAGCGCGATCACCACCTCCATCTCGCCGTCGTACTCCTGCTCCAGGATGTGCCGGACGGAGTTCCTCAGATGGCGTTCCTCATTGAGCACCGGCATGATCACGGAGACCGCGGGCGGCAGGGCAGGCATGTGGTCCTTCAGGGGTCCTTCGGCGGCGGTATGGCCGCCCACGTTACCGCGAACGGGGGACAGCGACGCGCGCCGCCCGGTTGCGGACCGGTGTCACTGATCGTATGGGCCTACCGTACACACGGTCCCCTCACCGCCCTGTTCGCGCACGATCCCTGTTCACGCGGAGGTGTTCCCCGTGCCCACGCCGCCCCGCACCACCCACCGCCCGGCCTCGTCCCGGCGGCCGGGGGAGCCGCAACGGCCGCGCTGGGGCATGCGGATGGCGACGACCCTCTCCGTGCTGGTGCTGGGGGCCGGCGGGATCGGCCACGCGGTGGTCACCAGCCTCGACACCGGCATCGGCCGGGTCGATCCGTTCAAGGACATGAAGAACCGCCCCTCCGCGGGCCACGGTCTCAACCTCCTGCTCGTCGGCACGGACGGCCGCGACAAGATCACGGAGGAGGAGCGGCAGAAGTACCGGCTCGGCGGCCACCCCTGCCGCTGCACCGACACGATCATGCTGGTGCATCTCTCCGCGGACGGTGAGCGCGCGAGCGTCGTGAGCGTGCCGCGCGACAGTTACGCGGAGCTTCCCGAGCACACCGACGCGGTCACCGGCAAACGTCATGAGCCGCACCCGGTGAAGCTCAACGCGGCGTACGCGGAGGGCGGGCCGCATCTGACGGTCAGCACCGTCGAACGCATGACGGGGGTGAAGATCAGCCACTATCTGGAGGTCGACTTCACCAGCTTCATGAAGACGGTGGACGCCCTGGGCGGCGTCGAGATCTGTACCCCCCGGGCGCTGAAGGACTCGTACACCGGACTCGATCTGACCCCGGGCACGCACAGCATGAACGGCGGCCAGGCGCTCCAGTACGTACGGTCCCGGCATATCGACGGCGCGGCCGACCTCGGCCGGATGGAGCGCCAGCAGCGCTTCCTGGCCGCTCTGATCGACCGGGCCACGAACAGCGGAGTGCTGCTGAACCCGGTGCGGTTCAAGGAGGTCTCCTCGATGATGCTCGCCTCGGTACGAGCGGACGCGGGCTTCGGTACGGAGCAGCTGCTCGCCCTCAACGAGGCGATGCGCGGCTTCTCCCCTTCCTCGTCGGAGTTCACGTCGGTGCCGCTGGCCGGTGACAGCGTCTCGGTCAAGGGGGTCGGTTCCACGGTGAAGTGGGATCCGGTGAAGTCGAAGGAACTGTTCCGCGCGCTGCGCGAGGACCGACCGCTGACCACGCGGCACGGACCGGCGGCCTCACAGCCGGCCCAAAAACCGGGCTCGGGGCAGGAGCCGGGCCCGGGACGGGAATCGGGCCCGGGACGGGATTCGGCGAAGCAGGGGGATCCCGTGAAGCAGGGGGAGCCGGCCGAGCCCGCCGGGTCGGCCAGGCCGGTCGATGTGAAGCCCCAGGAGATCCGGGTGCAGGTCTACAACGGGACGCGGATGGACGGACTCGGCAAGCGGATCGACGACGCGCTGCACGCCACCGGCTTCAACACGACCCGTGCCCCGCTCGACTCCGACGGGCCGGACCAGCGGCACACGGTCGTGATGTACGACCCGCGCTGGGACCGCTCGGCCAAGTCCCTGGCGGCGGCGCTGCCGGGCAGCGAACTGCGCGCGGTGAAGCAGCAGGGCGCGACGCTCAAGGTGGTGGCGGGGGCGGACTTCACGGCGGTGACGCCGGTGCGCCCGCGGGAGGCCCCCAAGGGCCGGTTCGGGGCGATGACCGGCGACCAGGTCGTCTGTCCGTAGCCACGGCACACCGGGGCGCCGGAGAGCCGGGTGCGCCAGGAAGCCGGATGCGCCAGGAAGCCGGATGCGCCGCCGGTCAGCGGTGGTCGTCGATGCCCTCCGCCGCGCGCTTCGCCCGTAGCTCCTTGATCGCCCGCCGCCGGGCGAGCCGGTGCGTACGCCGGATCTGCGCTTCCTGGTAGCGCCGCTCGTCCCGCTCCGACTCGGGGATCACCGGGGGTACGGGCCGGGGCCTGCCCTCCGCGTCCACGGCGGCGAAGACCAGATAGGCGCTGCCGACCTGGGTCGCCGGAGTGGACTCGTTCCAGCGCTCGGCCATGACCCGGACGCCGACCTCCATCGAGGACCGCCCGGTCCAGTTGACCTGGGCACGGACATGGACGAGGTCCCCGACCCGTACCGGCACGAGGAAGACCATCTCGTCCATCGAGGCGGTGACCGCGGGCCCGCCGGAGTGGCGTCCGGCGACGGCGCCCGCCGCGTCGTCGACCAGCTTCATGATCACTCCGCCGTGCACCGTACCGAGGAGGTTGGTGTCGCTGCCGGTCATGATGTGGCTGAGCGTGGTGCGTGAGGCGGAGGTGGGCTTACCCGGGAGATCGCTTTCCGGGGAGGGGGCCTGAGCTGTCATGTTCTCCACCCTATGCGGGGCTCCCACACGGCCCCGGAGGGCTCCCGTCCGACCCCGGGGGGGGGCTCCCTCGGCCCCCCGGGGTCGCCGTGGGTGACCACCCGGGCGACGCCAGTGCCCCGGCGTGGTCCGCATTGCATCAGCTTGGCAACAGCCCCGACCCGATTTCCCACCTCCCCTGTCTGGCGCACACCCCGGCCCGGCACACTGTTCCGCATGAATGATTGGCCCGATGGATGGACCGGCGACCGCCGCGAGCGGAGCAACCGTTACGGGCGCGGCAGCGCGGGCGCGCAGCCCGAGGGCGCGCGCGCGATGCCGCATGTGCAGCCCCGCGGTGTCCCTCAGCAGTCCCAGGGGTACGACCGGGGCCATGAGCCCGGGTACGACAGCGGGTACAACACGGGCCAGGTCTACGGCTCGCCCGCCGGCGGCGGCGGCGGGCGCGACGGCTACGGCGGTCCGCCGCCCGGCGCCCCCCGGGGACCGCAGCAGGCGCCCGACTGGCGCCGCCGCATCAAGGTCGGCGCGCTGACGCTGGTCGTGGTGATCCTCGCCGTCTCCATCGGCACGTACTTCTGGGCGGACGGGAAGCTCAAGCGCGAGGTCGATCTCTCCAAGGTCATCGAGCGGCCGGAGTCGGGCGACGGCACGAACTATCTGATCGTGGGCTCGGACAGCCGCGAGGGCATGTCCGCCGAGGAGAAGAAGAAGCTCCACACGGGCTCGGCCGAGGGCAAGCGCACCGACTCGATGATGATCCTGCACGACGGGTCGAACGGTCCGACGCTGATCTCGCTGCCGCGCGACTCGAACGTGACGATCCCGTCGTTCGTCGGCTCGGAGTCCGGCAAGACGTTCCCGAGCACGGGCCGGCAGACCAAGCTCAACGCGGCGTACGCCGAGGACGGACCCGAACTGCTCGTCCGTACCGTCGAGTTCAACACCGGTCTGCGCATCGACCACTACGTCGAGATCGGCTTCGCGGGCTTCGCCAACATCGTGGACGCGATCGGCGGGGTGGAGCTGGACATCCCGAAGGCGTTCAAGGACAAGAAGTCGGGCGCCGACTTCCAGGCGGGCACGCAGACCCTGGACGGCGAGCAGGCCCTCGCCTTCGTACGGACGCGGTACGCCTTCGCCAACAGCGACCTGGACCGTACGAAGAACCAGCAGAAGTTCCTCGCGGCCCTGGCCGCGCAGACGGCGACGCCCGGCACGATCCTCAACCCGTTCGCGTTCTACCCGACCATGGGCGCGGGGCTGGACACGCTGATCGTGGACAAGGACATGTCGCTGTGGTCCCTGGGCCAGATGTTCTTCGCGATGAAGGGCGTCACGGGCGGCGACGGCACGTCCATGAACATGCCGATCTCGGGCAGCGTGGGCGGCAATCTGCTCTGGGACAAGGCCAAGGTCAAGGAGCTGGTGAACCAGCTGAACAACGACGAGAAGGTCACGGTCTCCGGCAACTGACGCCCGGGAGCTGATCGAGGCGGCGGCGGAGATCCGTACGTACGGATCTCCGCGCTCCCGCCGGGGAGCCGCGTCCGGGCGGACCGGACGGGCGGGGCGGACAGGCGGGGCGGACAGGCGGGGCGGACCGGTCCGGATCAGGCCGGATCAGGCCGGATCACCGTAAACCCGCCTCCAGCCCCTCACCGGCGGACATCGCGTACAACCTTCCTCCCGGCCGAGAGGTCGAACGTGCCGTAGATCAACGCGTGCACGTCCGATGGAGGACCCTTGAAAAGGATCATGGCCGTGGCGACCGCCGCCGTCGCGCTCTCCGCGTCCACACTGATCGCCGCGCCCACCGCGGGGGCGGCCGAGGTCAGCCTCCGATCGTTCACATGGAGCGCCGAGGAGAACGGCAGGATCCACGTGCTCTACGAGCACTGGGACCGGAACTCGCTTCCGTCCGATGTCACCCTCCGGGTCCGCGCGAAGGGCGGTGACGCCGTACTCGCCACGCTGGGCCTCGAAGACGCCGGGCGCTGCGCCACCGCCTCCGACTGTGAGGAGCAGCAGTTCTCGACCGACCCGGTCGAACTGCCCGCGCTGGGCGTGTACACCGTCGATCTCGTGGTCAGGGCCGGCACGGCGGACGAGGTCGTCGACCGCGACAACGGCGAGCTCGACTACGGCCTCGATCCGGAGCTGATCGCCACCGCCGACCGTCAGCGGGTGTCGTACGACCACCGCGTCGTCACGGTGGACGGCACTCTCGTCGCGCGGGACCCGAACACGCACGAGGTGAAGCCGTTCGAAGGGGCCGGCGTCTACGCCCGCTACAAGGCACAGGACTTCGTGACGACGACCGTCGACAAGGCGGGCCGCTTCTCCCTGCCCTTCGACTTCAACGGGTACGAGACCGACGCGCGGCTCGACGTCTGGTTCCAGGAGAACCTGGTGTCGTTCCCGGTGACGGTCCACAAGCAGCCTCTGAAGCTGACGGTGAGCACCCCCGCCCGCTCGCTGACGGCCCCGTACGGGAGCGACGTCCCCGCGCGCGGCAAGGTGACCCGTACGGCCGACGACGGCACGGAGAAGGCCGCGGGCGGCGTCGGCGTCCTGGTCGGCGGGCAGCACATCACGAGCACCAAGGCCGACGGCACCTTCTCGGGCGCCTTCCCGGCCATGAGGAACGGCGCCGCGCGCGTGGAACTCGGCCAGGAGCCGTGGTTCGAGAAGGCCACGTCCCCGTACGACTTCCAGGTCAAGACGGCCGCCACGAGCACGTTCTCGGGGATCGAGGCCGGTGTCGACAAGAACCGGAAGGTGACCTTCAGCGGCAGGCTGGGCGTCACATCGGGCTCGTACCCCGCCGGGACGACGGGGCGGGTCTCCATCGACCACTCGCCGGACGGCCAGAACTGGACGAGCGCGGGGCAGTTCACGGCCACGTACGGAGCGGCGTTCACACAGGCGGCTCCTCCCAAGGGTTCGGCCGGCAGCTACTGGCGCCTGCGCCACCTGGGCGCCACGGGCGTGGAGAGCCGCGTTCACAAGCTCGGCCGCCAGTACACCGAGCTCCGGAGCGACGACGTCACCCCCGAGGGTGTGCGGAAGGGCACGAAGCTCACGGCCAAGGGCACGCTCATGCAGAAGTCCGGCTCCGCCTGGAAGGCGTACGCCGGCCAGAAGGTGCGCGTCTACTTCAGGGCGGCCACGCGCGGCGCGGTCTGGACGGAACTGGGCAGCGCCAGGACCCTCTCCAACGGCACGTTCAGCAAGCAGTTCACGGCGCTGCGCGACGGCACCTGGCAGATGCGCTACGTCGACACGGTGAAGACGCACTACGCGTCGAGCGGCCGCGAGGACTACGTCGACGTGCGCTAGGAACCCGTCGTACGGGGCGTACGCGGCGGGTTGGGTGCGCTGGGCGTACTGGGCGCACGGAAGGCCCCCGCCGCGCGCTCCAGCCGGGTCCGGTAGTCCTCCCACCACGACGGATCGCCGGGCGGAATGTTGTCGTTGCCCTCCGCCATTCCCACGGCCCCGTCGATGAGTTCCCGGACGATGTCGGCGTGGCCGGCGTGCCGGTGCGTTTCGGCGATCACCCGGACCAGGACGTGGTGCAGTGTCACCTCTCTCCGCTCCTCCGGCCACCAGGAGACGTGACCGGTCGCGTCGAGCGGCAGCGTGGCGATGGTGGTGTCCGAGTGCTGCCATGCCTGCCGGTAGAGCCCGACGATCCACTCGCGGGACTCGTCCTCGGTGGCCCACATGTCCGCGCCCGGCTCGGCGCCCACCCCGTACCAGGCCGGCGGCTCGTCGAAGAACCGTCGCCCGAACGTATCGCCGAAGTACCCCAACTCCACTGCGGCGACGTGCTTGACCAGGCCCAGCAGATTCGTGCCGGTCGGCGTCAGCGGACGCCGGAGGTCGTACTCCGAGAGCCCGTCGAGCTTCCAGAGCAGTGCTTCGCGGGCGGTTCTCAGGTAGTGGAGAAGGTCCGTTTTCGCTTCCGGTTCGATCATGCCGGGCAGTCTCCCACCCGGCACTGACAGCCGGTCCCGGGCGAGGGCCGGCCTCGTTCGGGTGATCGTGCCGCCCGGACCGGAGAACCACCGGGGAGTCGGGGTAGAGCAGGAGCGTCGGCCGGCCGGTGAGAGAGGTGGGGACTGTGGAGCGTACGCAGGACAGAGGTTCCGAGGACATCGCCGGTTCCGAGGACATCGCCGGGCTGGCGTCGCAGGCGGCGGAGACGGCGGCGTACTTCGACTCCCTGGGCCTTGGCTACCAGCGAGCCTTCGAGGGCAGGAAGACCTCCCAGATCCAGGCGGCCGAGCGTCTGATGAGCCGGCTGGACCCCGGTGCCCGGGTGCTGGACGTGGGGTGCGGTACGGGGCTGCCGACCGCCGGGCAGCTGAGCGAGGGCGGCATGGACGTCACCGGGATCGACGTCTCCGAGGGTCTGCTCGCCCACGCCCGCCGCCAGGTTCCGGGAGCACGCTTCGTCAAGGCCGATCTCTTCGACCGGAGAGCGGACATCGGATCGTTCGACGCTGTCGTGAGCTTCTACGCCCTCGTCGACCTGACGGCGGACGCGTTCATCGCCGCGCTGGAGAGACTGCGGGATCTCACGGTCACCGGCGGCACGCTGCTGGTCGCCGTTTCGGAGCGGCGTACCGACGACGAGGTGCGGTTCATGGACACGACCTACCGGCCTGCCCTGTGCCGGCGTGAGGACCTCGCCGACTGGGCCCGCCAAGCGGGGCTGCGGGTGGACGAGTTGGAGATCTGTCCCGAGCAGGGATCCGAGGGGCAGCCCGAGACCGGTCTCTATCTCTGGGCCCGGCGCGCGTGAGCGGCCCCTCCTCGGTCCCCGGCGTCACCGAGCACCCGGACCGGTCGGGGGGACAGCATGGGTTCCTCCTGCGTGTTCGCGAACGTTGACAGGGGAATTGCACCGGAGCCGCCACTGCCCGCCGGGAGGTTGACTCGATGGTGGGCCTGCCGAGCCCCGGCCGTGCCGAACTGACGCCCGAGGGCGGTCGGTTGGGGGCACGGGCCGGGCGCTCTTGGGTACGTACCGCTGGAGCGCGGAGGGCCCGCCCCGCGCCGATGATCCACGCGGGACGGGCCCCTCACCACGCCCATGGCAGCGTTACGGCAGGTTCCTCGCCATCACGATGCGCTGGACCTGGTTCGTGCCCTCGTAGATCTGCGTGATCTTGGCGTCGCGCATCATGCGCTCGACCGGGTAGTCGCGTGTGTAGCCGTAGCCGCCGAGGAGTTGGACCGCGTCCGTGGTGATCTCCATGGCCGCGTCGGACGCGAAGCACTTGGCCGCCGCGCCGAAGAAGGTGAGGTCCTCCTTGGCGCTGCCCGCGGAGACGCGCTCCGACCTGGCCGCGGCGGAGTAGGTGAGCTGGCGGGCCGCTTCCAGCTTCATGGCCATGTCGGCGAGCATGAACTGCACGCCCTGGAAGTCGGCGATCGGCTTGCCGAACTGCTTGCGCTCCTGGACGTAGCCCTTCGCGTAGTCCAGCGCGCCCTGCGCGATGCCGAGTGCCTGGGCCGCGATCGTGATGCGGGTGTGGTCCAGGGTCTTCATGGCGGTGGCGAAGCCGGTGCCCTCCTCGCCGATCAGCCGGTCCGCGGGGATGCGGACGTTGTCGAGGTAGACCTCGCGGGTCGGCGAGCCCTTGATGCCCAGCTTCTTCTCCGGGGCGCCGAAGGAGACGCCCTCGTCGCCCTTCTCGACCACGAACGCGCTGATGCCCTTGGTGCGCTTGTCCGGGTCGGTGACGGCCATGACCGTGTAGTACTCGGAGACGCCCGCGTTGGTGATCCAGCGCTTCACGCCGTTGAGGACGTAGTGGTCGCCGTCCCGTACCGCCTTGGTCTTCATCCCGCCCGCGTCGGAGCCCGCGTCCGGCTCGGAGAGGCAGTACGAGAACATCGCGTCGCCCTTGGCCAGCGGGCCCAGGTAGGTCTTCTTCAGGTTCTCGGAGCCGGAGAGGATCACCGGCAGCGAGCCGAGCTTGTTCACGGCCGGGATCAGGGAGGACGAGGCGCAGACCCGGGCGATCTCCTCGATGACGATCACCGTGGCGAGGGCATCGGCACCGGCCCCGCCGTACTCCTCGGGCACATGGACCGCGTGCAGATCGGAGGCCACCAGCGCGTCCAGGGCCTCCTGCGGGAAGCGCGCCTCCTCGTCCACCGCCGCGGCGAACGGGGCGATCTTCGCCTCCGCGAGCGCGCGCACGGTCTCGCGGAGCATGTCGTGCTCTTCGGACGGGCGGTACAGGTCGAAATCAGCCGATCCGGCCACGGTCTTTCACTCCCCAGGATGCTAACTACCGTTAAGTAACACAATTTTAGGGGGCCGAGGCACCGCAGGCATAGGTGAGTTTGCCGACAGCCGCTCCGTACCAGGAGAAGTGCCCCTGCGAAGCCCCCTCCACGCGCGGCTATGCTCGGGCCCGCACCTGCCCGCATCCCCCTGGAGCACTCACATGGCCCTCAAGATCACTGTGATCGGCACCGGCTATCTCGGCGCCACGCACGCCGCGGCCATGGCGGAGCTGGGCTTCGAGGTCCTCGGCCTCGATGTGGTGCCCGAGAAGATCGAACTGCTCTCCGCGGGCCGGGTCCCGATGTACGAGCCCGGTCTTGAGGAACTGCTGCGCAAACATGTAGCCGGGATCGAGGGATCGAGCGGGCGGCTTCGGTTCACCATGGACTGGGCCGAGATCGCGGAGTTCGGCGATGTGCACTTCGTCTGCGTGAACACCCCGCAGAAGCACGGCGAGTACGCCTGCGACATGTCGTACGTCGACTCCGCGATCGAGAGCCTCGCCAAGCATCTGGGCCGGCCGGCCCTGGTCGTCGGCAAGTCGACGGTGCCCGTGGGCAGCGCGGAGCGGCTCGCGGCCCGCATCGTCGAGCTGGCGCCCGCGGGCGGCGAGGTGGAGCTGGCCTGGAACCCGGAGTTCCTGCGCGAGGGCTTCGCCGTACAGGACACGCTGCACCCCGACCGGATCGTGGTGGGCGTGCGCAGCGAGCACGCCGAGCGGGTGCTGCGCGAGGTGTACGCGACGCCGGTGGGCGAGGGGTCGCCGTTCGTGGTGACGGACTTCCCGACCGCCGAGCTGGTGAAGACCTCCGCGAACTCCTTCCTGGCCACGAAGATCTCGTTCATCAACGCGATGGCGGAGGTCTGCGAGGCGGCCGGCGGGGATGTGGTGAAGCTGGCGGAGGCGCTCGGGTACGACGAGCGGATCGGCAAGAAGTTCCTGCGTGCCGGGATCGGCTTCGGCGGCGGCTGTCTGCCGAAGGACATCCGGGCGTTCATGGCGCGGGCGGGCGAGCTGGGCGCCGACCAGGCGCTGACGTTCCTGCGCGAGGTCGACTCGATCAATATGCGGCGGCGCGGTCACATGGTGGAGCTGGCGCGCGAGGCCGTGGGCGGCGACTCGTCGTTCCTGGGGAAGCGGGTCGCGGTGCTGGGCGCCACCTTCAAGCCGGACTCGGACGACGTACGGGACTCCCCCGCGCTCAATGTCGCGGGGCAGATCCATCTCCAGGGCGGCCAGGTGACGGTCTACGACCCCAAGGGCATGGACAACGCCAAGCGGCTCTTCCCGACGCTGAGGTACGCGCCGTCCGCGCTGGACGCGGTGCGCGGCGCCGATGTCGTCCTGCATCTGACGGAGTGGAGCGAGTTCCGTGAGCTGGACCCGGCCGCCCTGGGCGAGGCGGCGTCGCGCCGGCTGATCCTGGACGGACGTAACGCGCTGGACCCGGCGCGGTGGCGCGCGGCGGGCTGGACGTACCGCGCGATGGGGCGCCCGCGCGCCTGAGCCCGCGCTCGAACCCGAGCCCGCCGAAGCCGGTCCTGAGCGCTCAGGACCGGCTTTGAGGGCTCAGGCCAGCCGGCCGACCGGGGCGCCGTCCTCGCGCGCCCCGGTGGGACGGCACGGACGGTCAGCCGTCCAGTTCCCCGATGGTCGCCAGCGACGGACCGCGCTCGTCCCGCAGGCCCCGCGCCACGTCCTCCGCCGCGCGCAGCACCCGTACCGCGTTCTGCCACGTCAGCTTCGCCAGGTCCGCCGTGGACCACTGACGGGCGAGGAGTTCCGCGATCAGGTTCGGGTAACCCGCGACATCGTCCAGGCCGGCCGGGGTGAAGGCCGTGCCGTCGAAGTCGCCGCCGATGCCGATGTGGTCAATGCCGGCGGTCTCGCGCATATGGTCCAGATGGTCCGCGACCGTCGCCGCCGTGGCGTTCGGGCGGGGGTTGGACGCCTCGAACGCCTGGTGGATCTCCATCGCGCGCGCGGTGGTGTCGAGCGGGTGCAGACCGTGGGCCCGCATGTTCTCGTCCGCCGCCTGGGTCCAGGCCACCGCCGCGGGGAGGATGAACTTCGGTACGAACGTGGCCATCGCCACGCCGCCGTTCGCGGGCAGCTTCTCCAGCACATCGTCCGGGATGTTGCGGGGGTGGTCGCAGATCGCCCGTGCCGACGAGTGCGAGAAGATCACCGGCGCCCCGGTCGTGGCGAGCGCGTCGCGCATCGTCGTGGCGGCCACATGCGAGAGGTCGACCAGCATGCCGGTCCGGTTCATCTCGCGGACCACCTCGCGGCCGAAGGCCGAGAGCCCGCCCACGCCCGGCACATCGGTCGCCGAGTCCGCCCACGCGAGATTGTCGTTATGGGTGAGCGTCATATAGCGGACACCCAGGGTATGGAGGGCCCGCAGCGTGGCGAGGGAGTTGTTGATGGAGTGGCCGCCTTCGGCCCCCATCAGCGAGGCGATCCTGCCGTGCCGCCGCGCCGTCTCCATGTCGTCCGCCGTCAGGGCGCGGGACAGGTCGCCCGGGTAGCGGGCCAGCAGCCGGCCGACCACGTCGATCTGCTCCAGCGTCGCGCTGACCGCGTCGTCACCGGCCATGTCGGCCCGTACGTACACGGACCAGAACTGCGCGCCGACGCCGCCGCGCCGGAGCCGGGGGATGTCCGTGTGCAGCGTGCCCGACAGATCGTCCGCGATGTCGAGCCGGTCCAGGTCGTAGCGCACATGCTCGCGCAGCGCCCAGGGCAGGTCGTTGTGTCCGTCGACCACCGGGAAGTCGGCCAGCAGGGCTCGGGCCTCGTCGAGGAAGGGCGTGGAGTCCATGGCCGTGACCGTCACTTTCCGAATCCGAAGTGATCCGCGCCTTCGGCCTTCGCGCGCAGCCGCTTGCCCTTCACCGTCGCCTGGTCGTTCAGCTCCTGCTGGAACTCCCGCATCCTGGCCTGGAGTTCGGGGTCGTGGGCGGCGAGGATACGGGCGGCCAGCAGCCCCGCGTTCCGGGCGCCGCCGACCGAGACCGTGGCGACCGGCACACCGGCCGGCATCTGGACGATGGACAGCAGCGAGTCCATGCCGTCGAGGTACTTCAGCGGTACGGGGACGCCGATCACCGGCAGCGGGGTCACCGACGCGAGCATGCCCGGCAGGTGCGCCGCGCCGCCCGCGCCCGCGATGATCGCCTTGAGGCCGCGCCCGGCGGCCTCCTCGCCGTACGCGATCATCTCGCGCGGCATGCGGTGCGCGGAGACGACATCCACCTCGTACGGGATCTCGAACTCGTGGAGGGCCTTCGCGGCGGCCTCCATGACGGGCCAGTCGGAGTCCGAGCCCATGACGACGCCGACCAGGGGTGTGGTGCGCGCGTCGGCGCCCGATGAGGGGCGGTGGCCGGGTGACGGGTGGGCTGTCATTCGGTGATCGTTCCTCGGAGGTAGCCGGCGGCGTGGCGGGCGCGCTCCAGCACGTCGTCCAGGTCGTCGCCGTAGGTGTTGACATGCCCTACCTTGCGGCCGGGTTTCACGTCCTTGCCATACATATGGATCTTCAGCTGCGGGTCCCGGGCCATGCAGTGCAGATAGGCCGCGTACATGTCCGGATAGTCGCCGCCCAGCACATTGCACATAACCGTCCAGGGCGCACGCGGGCGCGGGTCGCCGAGCGGCAGATCGAGTACGGCGCGCACATGGTTGGCGAACTGCGAGGTGATCGCGCCGTCCTGGGTCCAGTGCCCGGAGTTGTGCGGGCGCATCGCCAGCTCGTTGACGAGGATCCTGCCGTCCCGGGTCTCGAACAGCTCCACCGCGAGATGGCCCACGACCCCCAGTTCGGCGGCTATCCGCAGGGCGAGCAGCTGGGCCTCGCCCGCCAGCTCGTCCGGCAGACCGGGCGCCGGGGCGATGACGGTGTCGCAGACGCCGTCGACCTGCCGGGACTCGACCACGGGGTACGCCACGGCCTGGCCGTGCGGGGAGCGGACGATGTTCGCGGCCAGCTCCCGTACGAAGTCGACCTTCTCCTCGGCGAGCACGGGGACCCCGGCCAGGAAGGGCTGCCCGGCCTCCTCCGCGGACCGTACGAACCAGACGCCCTTGCCGTCGTAGCCGCCGCGCACCGTCTTGAGGATGACCGGGAAGCCGCCCACCTCGGCGGCGAAGGCCGCCGCGTCGGCCGGGCCTGTGACGATGCGGTGGCGCGGACAGGGGGCGCCCAGCTCGGTCAGTCTGGCCCGCATCACGCCTTTGTCCTGGGCGTGCACCAACGCGTCCGGGCCCGGCCTGACGGGGATGCCGTCCGCCTCCAGGGCGCGCAGATGCTCGATCGGTACATGCTCATGATCGAACGTGATCACATCGCAGCCGCGCGCGAAGTCACGCAGCGTGTCCAGGTCGCGGTAGTCGCCGACGACGACCTCGCTCACCACCTGGGCAGCCGAGTCCTGCGGGGTGTCACTGAGGAGCTTGAATCTGAGGCCGAGGGGGATGCCCGCCTCGTGGGTCATACGGGCGAGCTGACCGCCGCCGACCATGCCGACTACCGGGAATGTCACGCCCCCAGGGTATCCGCCGCCCGGCGGACCCGGCCCCGCGCACGGCCGCGCCCCTGTCCCGCACGGGCGTCCCCCGTACGGGCGCCACCCACCGTGACCGAGTGTGACGTACGGTCGCCCAGGCGGCCGAAGGGGCCGCTGGTTAGCATGGTTCGGAACTGACGCCGACCGGACGGGGCTGAACGGGCATATGAGCGAACGGGGCGCACTCCGCGTGCGACTGGACCGGCTCGTCCGCGAGGTGGTCAAGTTCGGCGCGGTGGGCGGCGCGGGGCTGCTGGTCAACCTGCTGGTCTTCAATCTCGTGCGGCACACCACCACGCTCCCCGTGGTCCGGGCCAGCATCCTGGCCACCGTCGTCGCGATCGCCTTCAACTACGTGGGCTTCCGCTACTTCACCTACCGGGACCGGGACAAGAGCCGGCGCACGAAGGAGCTGACGCTCTTCCTGCTGTTCAGCGTGGTCGGCCTGGTCATCGAGAACGGTGTGCTCTACGCGGCGACGTACGGCTTCGGCTGGGACAGCCCGCTCCAGAGCAATGTGTTCAAGTTCCTCGGCATCGGGATCGCGACGCTCTTCCGCTTCTGGTCGTACCGCACCTGGGTGTTCCGCGCCCAGCCCGCGGCGGCGGCAGCGGCGGGGGCCGTGGATCTGCCGGACGAATCGTTCCTGGAGCGGAAGCCCACGCCCCCCGACCGCGTCCGCGGCTGACAAGCCGTACCCCGGGCCCATGTCCCCCGGAACGCCATGCGCCGGTCAGCGGACCGGCGGTTCCGGGGACTTCGGCGCCTTGCGCGTACCGGCCTCCCGGCTGAGGAAGAGCGCGAAGACCGGCGGCTGCTGCTGGAGCAGTTCCAGCCGGCCGCCGTCCGCCTCGGCCAGGTCGCGGGCGACGGCGAGGCCGATCCCGGTGGAGTTGCGGCCGCTGATGGTGCGCTCGAAGATCCGCGCCCCGAGGTCCGCCGGGACGCCCGGACCCTCGTCGGTCACCTCGATGACGGACTGGTTGCCGGTGACGCGGGTGCGCAGGGCGACCGTACCGCCGCCGTGCATGAGTGAGTTCTCGATCAGCGCCGCCAGCACCTGGGCGACCGCGCCGGGCGTACCGACGGCCCGCATCCCCTGCCGGCCCGAGCAGACGACGGCCCGCCCCGCACTGCGGTAGGCCGGGCGCCACTCCTCGATCTGCTGTTTGACAACCTCGTCGAGATCGAAGGCGACGGCGGAGCCGGTACGCGGATCGCGCGCGTTGGTGAGCAGCCGTTCCACCACATCGGTCAGCCGCTCGACCTGCGCCAGCGCGACCATCGCCTCCTCCTTCACCGTGTCCAGGTCATCGGTGGCGGAGATCTCCTCCAGCCGCATGGACAGGGCGGTCAGCGGCGTGCGGAGCTGGTGCGAGGCGTCCGCGGCGAGCCGCCGTTCGGCGGTGAGCATCCGGGCGATGCGCTCGGCGCTGGAGTCGAGGACATCGGCGACCCGGTCCAGCTCGGGCACCGCGTACCGCTTGTGCCGGGGGCGCGGGTCGCCGGAGCCGAGGCGCTCCGCGGTCTCCGCGAGATCGGTGAGCGGGGAGGCGAGCTTGTTGGCCTGGCGTACGGCGAGCAGGACGGCGGCGATGACCGCGAGCAGCGCCACCGCGCCGATGATCAGCAGTGTGCGGCCGACCTCACGGGTCACGGAGGAGCGGGGCTCCTCGACGATGACGGTCTCGCCCTCCTCGCCCTTCGCCTTGCCCCGGATGACGCTGCCGGTCGGCCGCTCGCCGATCTGTACGACGGGCCGGCCCGGGATCTCGATCCGGGCGTACCGCGTCCGGTCGATCTGCTCGGCCAGCACCTTGGCGGTGACGTTGTCGCCGCCGAGGAGGCGGCCGTCGACGATGCTCACCAGCCGCACCGCCTCGGAGTCCACGCTCTCCTGGGCGCTGCTGCTGATCGTGCGGGTCTCGACGATGACGAGCGAGACCCCGAAGACGGCGATGACGACCAGCACCACGGCGAGCGTGGAGTTGATCAGACGACGGCGCAAGGTGCCTTAGCTCTTCTCGAACCGGAAGCCGACGCCCCGCACGGTGGCGATATAGCGCGGGTTGGCGGCGTCGTCCCCGAGCTTCTTGCGCAGCCAGGAGATATGCATGTCGAGGGTCTTGGTCGACGACCACCAGGTGGTGTCCCAGACCTCGCGCATCAGCTGGTCGCGGGTGACGACCCGGCCCGCGTCCCGGACAAGGACCCGCAGCAGGTCGAACTCCTTGGCGGTGAGCTGGAGTTCCTCGTCGCCCATCCAGGCGCGGTGCGACTCGACATCGATCCGTACGCCATGGGTGGCGGGGGCGGGCGCGGGGTCCGAGGCGCCGCGCCTGAGCAGCGCCCGTACCCGCGCCAGCAGCTCCGCGAGCCGGAAGGGCTTGGTCACATAGTCGTCGGCGCCGGCGTCCAGGCCGACCACGGTGTCCACCTCGTCGGCGCGGGCGGTCAGCACCAGGATCGGCACGGCATGGCCTTCGGCGCGCAGCCGGCGGGCGACTTCGAGGCCGTCCATCCCGGGCAGGCCCAGGTCGAGCACGACCAGGTCGACACCGCCCTGGAGTCCGGCGTCCAGCGCGGTCGGACCGTCTTCGCGGACCTCGACCTCGTAACCCTCCCGACGCAGGGCGCGGGCCAGCGGCTCCGAGATGGAAGCGTCGTCCTCGGCGAGCAGTACACGGGTCATGGGGTGATGGTAGACCGCAGAGGGCGGCGCTTGGGCCCTGCTCGGCGACGCCTTCAGGATCACGTGCGATCAGATGATCTACCTTCGAATATAAGAGTTTGGTTCCATTAAAACCTGTGATCCATCTCTCAAGTCCTTCCTTGTACGACTCTGTCATGTCGTATGGTGTCGAGACGCCTGTAGTACCACTAGGAGACCTTTGGCCTGCTGAGTGCCGAAGGTCTCCTCTCTGCGTCACCGCGCCGGAGACGGCATGTCCCGCTCCGGCCCGCCCCCACACCGGGCGCGTCACCGCTGACCGAGCGGCGCGTCCCGAGCAAGCAAGGATCGACCCATGGCGTCCAGCCTGATGAAGGACTCGCCCAGCGCCCCCGCCGGACCCGAGAAGACCTTCTTCGGCCACCCCCGCGGACTGGCCACGCTCTTCATGACCGAGATGTGGGAGCGCTTCAGCTTCTACGGCATGAGGGCCCTGCTCACGATCTACCTGATCTCCGGTGGTCCCGACGCCTCGAAGGGGCTTCAGGGCGGCGGACTCGGGATGGATCTGGCCACCACCACGGCCGTCTACTCCATCTATCTGTCCATGGTCTATCTGCTGGCGATGCCCGGCGGCTGGCTGGGGGACAGACTCTGGGGCCCGCGCAAGACCGTCACGATCGCGGCCTGCACGATCATGCTGGGCCATCTCACCCTGGCCCTGCCGGGCACCGGAAGCTTCTTCGCCGGTCTGGCGCTGGTGGCGCTCGGCTCGGGGCTGCTGAAGGCCAATATCTCCACGATGGTCGGCCATCTCTACGACGGCCCCAACGACCCGCGCCGCGACGGCGGGTTCACCATCTTCTACATGGGCATCAACATCGGTGCCTTCTTCGCCCCGCTGATCATCGGCACCGTCGGCGAGACCTACAACTGGCACCTCGGCTTCGCCCTCGCCGCCGTCGGCATGGGGATCGGCCTGGTCATGTTCCTGCTCGGCACGAAGCATCTGAGCCCGGAGAGCAGCCGCGTGCCGACCCCGCTCTCCCGCGAGGAGCGCGTCACCTGGCTGCGCAAGGGCATGACGTGGCTGCTGATCGCCGCCGTCTTCTATGGCGTCGTCGGCCTCAGCGGCAACTTCACCCTCAACTGGGCGATGGTCCCGCTGACGCTCGCGGGCATCGCGATCCCGGCCGCCGTACTGATCCGGATAAAGCGCGACAAGGAACTGTCGGCGGCCGAGCAGACCAGGATGTCCGGGTACATCTGGTTCTTCGTGGCCGCGGCCGTGTTCTGGATGATCTACGACCAAGGCGGCTCCACGGTCCAGGCGTTCGGTACGACGAAGGCCTCCGGCGAGCTGTTCGGGCTGGGCTTCCCGTCGTCCTGGTACCAGTCGCTGAACCCCGTGTTCATCATGGCGCTCGCGCCGGTCTTCGCCTGGTTCTGGCTCTGGCTGAGCCGCCGGGGACAGGAGCCGAGCACGGTCGTGAAGTTCGCCGCCGGGCTGTTCCTCGTCGGCGTCTCGTTCTTCTTCTTCCTGATCCCGCTGGCGATGGCGGCGGACGGCACGCTGGTCAGCCCGATGTGGCTGGTGGGCATCTATCTGATCCAGACCGTGGGCGAGCTGTGCGTCTCGCCGGTGGGCCTGTCGGTGACGACGAAGATGGCGCCGGGGAAGTACGCGAGCCAGATGATGGGGGTCTGGTTCCTGGCGGTCACCGCGGGCGACTCCGTGACCGGTCTGCTCTCCATCGGCGGCGTCGATCTGGGGAAGACGGGCGTGGTGGCCCTGGAGGCGCTGCTGGCGTGCCTCGCCGGCTTCGCGGTCTTCATGTACCGCAGGAAGGTGCGGGCACTGATGGGCGACATCCGCTAGGGTCTTTCGTTTGGATCAGGCCGGATCAGGGAGCGGGGTCTGGTGGAGGGGGTCCCTCCCGTGCCGTTCAGGCTACGGGGGAGGATCGCAAGG
>NZ_PHRF01000123.1 GCF_004151105.1 Streptomyces sp. L-9-10 | reverse complement strand
GGGCGGGCCGTTCCGGATGGGGGGGCGGGCCGTTCCGGGTGAGGCGGGGGCGGGCCGTTCTCAGGCCGCCGTCGCCATCGCCTCCACCGCCGGTGTGCGCAGTGTCCTGTGCGCCGTACCGAGAGAGGTGACCAGCGTCGCCGCGGCGGCGACCGCCGTGACCCCGAGCCAGATCCCCGGCCCCTGGCCCGGCAGGATCTCGTCGGTACGCACCAGGCTGAACGCCACGCTCCCCGCGAGCCCCGCGACCGTACCGAGGAACACCCCGGTCAGCGTCAGCGCCAGCCCCTCGACGCCGACCATCCCCAGCACCTGGCCGGGGGTCGCCCCCACGAGACGCTGCTGCCCGAACTCATGGCGGCGGTACGAGGTCGCCGCGTACAGGCTGTTGATCAGCGTGACGCAGGAGAAGACCACGATGATGCCGACGACCACGAGGTTCACGGTCTCCAGGTTCCTGTCCTCGACGGACCGGGTGAGACCGGACGCCGCGATCGCGTCGTTCTGCAGCGCCTGCATGGTGAGCGTGGCCGTCGCGATACCGGTGAAGAGGGTCAGCGGCATCAGCACACCGGACAGCTGCGCCGCGCGGTGCCGCATGGTGTGCACGGTCAGATAGCCGCTCGCCCCGGTGAGCGCGGAGAGAGGCCGCTCCAGCGCGCTCAGCAGGGCCCGCAGCAGCGCCGGTGCGAAGAGCGCGAGGCCGACGGCGAGCAGGATGGCGCCACAGGCCGGAGCCGCCATCAGCGCGGGCTCCGTCGCGTCGATCGTGAAGGTGACGCCCACCCCCGCCGTACCGGCGACCAGCGCGGCGGCCCCGGCGGCGTTCCGGCCGCGGCCCCGGCCCCCGCCGGCCCCCGCCAGGGCCTTCGTCGCCCGGCGCACCGCGAGGAACGCGGCGCCCGTCGCCGCCACCAGCGTGATGGCCAGGCCGGAACCGAGCGCGATGGGCCCGAAGACGTACGCGACCTCGTCGGCGACCTGGCCGGTGTCCTGGAACACCCCGAGCAGCGCCCGCCCGCCGAGCATCGCGGGACCGATGGCCAGCACCGCCCCGACCAGGGCGACCGCGGCCGATTCGCCCACGATCATGCGCGTGATCTGCGCCGGGGTGGCGCCGGTGCTGCGCAGCAGGGCGATCTCCGTACCGCGCTGCCGTACGTTCACGGTCAGGGTGGACGCGACGGCGAAGAAGACCAGCAGCGCGCCGTACCCACCGACGACGTTCGCCACCAGCCCGAGCGTCTCCGTGCTGGCGGAGTCGATGCCCCGGGCGCCCGCGGTGTCATGCATCGAGTGGAACGCCATGATGATCGTCGCGCCGAGGAAGGCGGACAGCAGGGTGGCGAGAAAGCGCCCGGGACGCGTCGCGATGGACCGCATGGCCAGCGAGAACATGGCTCACACCCCAGCTGTCAGGTCGTGCCGCTCCGGGCCCGTGCCGTGGTGCACCGCGTCGCCCAGATGCGCGAGCCGCTCGGCGACCGCGTCCACGGTGGGCGCGGTCAGCCGGCCGGCCAGCCGGCCGTCCGCGAGGAACAGCACGGAGTCGGCGTACGAGGCGGCGACCGGGTCGTGCGTCACCATCACGACCGTCCCGCCGTTGACGCGCACGGTCCGCTGGAGCAGCCGCAGCACGTCCCGCGCGCTGCGGGTGTCCAGCGCGCCGGTCGGCTCGTCCGCGAAGATCACGGCGGGCTCGGTGACCAGCGCGCGGGCGATGGCGACACGCTGGCGCTGACCGCCGGAGAGCTGGTCGGGCCGGTGCTCCGCCCGGTCGCCGAGGCCGACCTGGGTGAGGATCTCGCGGGCCCGTGCCCGGTCGACGCGGAGCCCGGCCAGCTTCAGCGGCAGGGTGGTGTTCCGCTCCACCGTGAGCGCGGGCAGCAGGTTGTACTGCTGGAAGACGAAACCGATCCGGCGGCGGCGGAACGTGGTCAGCGCGGTCTCGCTGCCACCGGTCATCTCCGCGCCGTCCACCATGACCAGCCCGCTGTCCGGCCGGTCGAGCCCGGCCGCGCACTGCAACAGGGTCGACTTGCCGGAGCCGGAGGGCCCCATGACCGCGGTGAACGTCCCGGCCGGGAGGCTCAGCGACACATCGTCCAGCGCGGTCACCGCGTTCCCGGCGGACCCGTATACCTTGCGGACCTCGACCAGGCGCAGCGCCTCGGCGCTCCTGGCGCCCCTGGCTGTGCTCGTACGACGGAACATGGTGTTTCCCTCCCCGTGCGGACGCCTCATGCGTCCACCCATGACGCTACGGACGGGGGAGGGCGGGCACACGGGGCATAGGGCCCGGACGCGGGGGTGGTGCTGAGTGCACCCCGCTGTCCGCCGGCCCGCGCGGGGCTCAGGAGTCCTGTACGAACTTCATGTAGCGGTCCCAGTCCCACTTCGTCCCCGGGTCCGTGTGGTCCGTCCCCGGGACCTCCACGTGCCCGACGATGTGCTCGCGGTCGACCGGTATCGCGTACCGCCTGCATATGTCGGCGGTCAGCCGCGCCGAGGAGCGGTACATCGCGTCCGTGAACGACGCGGCGTTGTCCACCCAGCCCTCGTGCTCGATGCCGATGGAGCGTTCGTTGTACTCGCGGTTGCCCGCGTGGTACGCCACGTCCAGCTCGCGGATCATCTGGGCCACATGGCCGTCCTTGCGGACCACGTAGTGCGAGGCCGCGCCGTGGCCGGGGTCGCGGAAGACCTTCAGCGCGATCTGGTAGCTGCCCTGGACGACATGGATGACCACCCGGTCGATCGTGTAGTCGTCCGGCCGGTCCGCCCGGCGCCAGTTCGCGGAGGACGCCGCCACCCACTCGGAGCCCGCGTAGTCCAGCTCACCCTCCTTGCGCGGCTTCGCGACGCCGGGAACGCGGTACCACAGGTGCCCCAGCTCCTCCCGCGCCAGCACGCCCCCGCCGAGCACGGCCGCCGCCCCGCCGATCAGCACGGCCCGGCGGCGGACCTTCGTACCGTCCGCGGGCGCGCGACGGCTGCCGCTCGCGCGACGGCCCCCGCTTCCGCCCTCGCGGCGGTTCCCGCCACCGCCGCCGCCAGTCGTGCCCTGTGTGTTCTCGCCCATGTGATCGTCAACGCATACTCGCGCGACTGTGGTTCCCCCGGGCCGTACCCTGGTTGAGCTATGACTCAGAATTCCCAGCGTTCTCGCCCTCTTCGCGTGCTCGCCGCCATGTCGGGCGGCGTGGACTCCGCCGTCGCCGCCGCCCGTGCCGCCGAGGCGGGCCATGACGTGACCGGAGTGCATCTCGCGCTCTCCGCGAATCCACAGTCCTTCCGCACCGGCGCGCGCGGCTGCTGCACCATCGAGGACTCCCGCGACGCGCGCCGCGCCGCCGATGTCATCGGCATCCCGTTCTATGTCTGGGATCTCGCCGAGCGCTTCCGCGAGGACGTCGTCGAGGACTTCGTCGCGGAGTACGAGGCCGGCCGCACCCCTAACCCGTGCCTGCGCTGCAACGAGAAGATCAAGTTCGCGGCGCTGCTCGACAAGGCGCTCGCGCTCGGCTTCGACGCCGTGTGCACCGGCCACTACGCGACGGTCGTCATGGGCCCCGACGGCGCCCGGGAGCTGCACCGCGCGAGCGACATGGCCAAGGACCAGTCGTACGTACTGGGAGTCCTCGACGAGCGGCAGCTCGCCCACGCGATGTTCCCGCTCGGCGACACGCTCACCACCAAGGACGAGATCCGCGCGGAGGCCGAGCGCCGGGGCCTGGCGGTGGCGAAGAAGCCCGACAGCCATGACATCTGCTTCATCGCCGACGGCGACACCCAGGGCTTCCTGGCGGACCGGCTCGGCCGGGCGGAGGGCGACATCGTCGACGAGTCCGGTACGAAGGTGGGCAGCCACGACGGCGCGTTCGGTTTCACCATCGGCCAGCGCAAGGGCCTGCGCATCGGCCACCCGGCCCCCGACGGCAAGCCGCGCTACGTACTGGACATCTCCCCGGTCGACAACACCGTGACGGTGGGACCGGCCGCCGCGCTGGACGTCACGGCCCTGACGGCCATCAAGCCCCGCTGGTGCGGCACCGCCCCCACCGGCCCCGGCGACTACACCGCCCAGCTGCGCGCCCACGGCGGCGAGACGCCGGTGACGGCGGAGCCGGCCGACGGCACGCTCCACGTCCGCTTCGAGGAGCCCGTACGCGGTGTGGCACCGGGCCAGGCGATCGTGCTGTACGACGGCACGCGCGTGGTCGGCTCGGCGACGATCGCGACGACGGAACGGCGTACGGGAGCCCTGGCCGGCTAGGTGTATTGACCCGTAACGTTGTTAACGCGGCTGATGGGCGGGTGTCCGTTGAGTGCGGTGTGGCTGCGGTGGTGGTTGTAGGTGTGGAGGAAGT
>NZ_PHRF01000122.1 GCF_004151105.1 Streptomyces sp. L-9-10 | reverse complement strand
TGACCGACGACAACGCGGCGAGGCGCGGCCCGCCGCGGCAGCGGCTGATGTCACCGCGGGCACGCGAGCCCGGCATGATCCAAACGAGAGGCCCTAGGCGCCCTCCGGCCCGGTCGTGAGGACCCCCGCCGGGGTGTGGAGCCACGGTGTCTGCCGGCCGTCAGGGGTGACGGTCAGGCCGAAGCGCTCCGGGCCGGGACTGCCGGCCCGGAGCCACCACCGGTACGTCGCCTCGACCTCGTCCCACAGCCTGCGGGGGCCGTACTGCCAGACCGTGAGCCGCTTGTCCGTCCGGCTGTCCCAGTCGACGGCCGCCCAGGACGTGGTGTCGGTGGTGGCGAGCCAGAGCCGGGACGCCACCCCGTGCACATCCGGGCTGTCGTGCCAGGCGCGCCAGACGTCCGGGAGCCGCAGACCGATGGCGAAGCGCGCGGCCGGGTCGTCGCCCGCCACCGCCCAGGGGCACAGCCGCGTGGCGGACCGCTCCGGTATCTGGTGGTCCTCCACGACATCGCGGTAGATCCGCAGGTCCGTGCGCTGGTTGCGGATGAGCGTGAAGGCGGAGTGCGGGGAGAACCGGCCGGACGCGCTGCCGTCGTCCCGTACGGTGAGCCGCAGCAGCCCGAAGCGGAACCAAGGCGATTCCCAGGGCGTCAGGATCACCCCGCCCGGCCGGGTCTGCTCCAGCCAGGCGCCCGGCACCCGTCGTACGGAGCAGGTGGCGACGACCCGGTCGTACGGCGCGCCCGGCGCGTACCCCGCCGCGCCGTCCCCGGTGATGATCCGGGGCTCCAGGCCGGCGCTCCGGAGACGGCGGGCGGCCTGCGCGCTGAGCCGGGGATCCAGCTCGACGGTGGTCACCCGCTCGCTGCCCAGCCGATGCGCCATCAGCCCGGCGTTCCAGCCGGTACCGGTGCCGATCTCCAGCACGCGGTGACCGTCCTCCACCGCCAGCAGGCGCAGCATACGGAAGACGATCGACGGGGCCGACGCCGAGGACGAGGCCCGGCGCCCGCCGTCGCCCGGGTCCCGGACGTCGTCGGTCCCGTCGTCGATCCAGCCTTCGATCGTGTCGTCGCCGCCGTCACCGATCCCGTCATCGATCGCCGTCACCACCGGACCGTTCGCGTATGCGGCGCGGAGCCAGTGGTCCGGTGCCGCGCCACGGGTACAGGCCGTCAGATCTTCATCGATCCAGACTCTTTCCGGCAGGAACCGGTGCCGCGGAACCGCCCAGAAGGCACGCTCCCACTCCGGCGCGAGCGGCCCGGCCAGGGCGCCGCGCAGCCCGTCGAGCAGCCCTCGCATGGCGGCCCGCTCGGCGGCACCTGTACGGAACGCATGTGGCCCGGCGTCCGTCACCGCGTTACTTGCCGTGCTTCGGCCCGGGTCCGGGCTGAGCCGTGTCCGCCGACGACCCGGGGCCTGTCCGGCGGATCCGCGGATCCTCGCCCCCCGCGCGTTCGCCCTCGGCCCCGCCGCCGGTCTTGACCGTTCCCCAGCTCATGCCTCGCGCCCCAGTCTTCTCGCCGCCATGGTCCAGCGTCCCGGCGGGACAGACGCCGGGACGCCCTTCCACGATCACCCAGCGTCCCGATCACCGGCAAGGGCGCCCGGACGAATGGCGAGTCCCCGCCAGTCACGGGCCCATCTGTTCGGGTACGGGCATCGCACAAGGGCGTGAGCGGCCGTCACATCCCGGACGGGACGGGAACGGCCGTCAGGCGCCTCTCGGGCTGACCGCGACCATCTCCGCGATCCGTTCCGGCGCCACCGGACGGGAGAAGAGCCAGCCCTGCCCCGTGTCACAGCCGATCCGCTGGAGCCGCGCCGCCTGGCCGGAGGTCTCCACACACTCCGCGGTGACCGTCAGACCCAGCCGGTGCGCGAGCTGGATCAGGGCCTCCACGATCGTCTCGTCGGCCGGGCTCGGGTGGACGCCCTCGTCGTAGCGGAAACCGCGGACGAACGAGCCGTCCAGCTTGAGGACGGAGACGGGCAGCCGGCTGAGATACGCGAGGTTCGAGTACCCCGTCCCGAAGTCGTCGATCGCGATCCGTACGCCCATGTCGCTCAGCGCCTGGAGCGCCTGGAGCGGCCGGCCCGCCGAGCCCATCACCGCCGACTCCGTCAGCTCCAGTTGCAGCAGCTGGGGCGCGAGACCGGTCTCCGCGAGGATCTCCGCCACGTCCGCGACCAGATCGGAGTCCCAGACCTGGCGTACGGCGACATTGACGCTGACGAAGAGCGGCCGGGTGTGCGGGTGGTCCAGCTGCCACCGTCTCGCCTGGCGGCATGCCGTACGCAGCACCCAGCGGCCGAGCTGCACGATCGAGCCGTCCTCCTCGGCGATCCCGATGAACCGATTCGGCGCCAGAGTCCCGAACTGCGGGTGGTTCCAGCGCACCAGCGCCTCCACCCCCCGTACGACCCCGTCGGCCATCCCCACCAGCGGCTGGTACTGGAGCACGAACTCCTCGCGCTCCACGGCCGGCCGCAGCGTCGAGGTGAGCGCCTGCCGGGTCATCCGGTGGGCGTTGCGCTCCGGGTCGAAGAGGGTCCAGCGGGCCTTGCCGTCGGCCTTCGCCCAGTACAGCGTGGTGTCGGCGGCCTGCATCAGACCGGTCGGGGTGGTGCCCTCGGCGACCCGTTCCACGACCCCGATCGACGCCGAGACCGAGAGCCGCTGCCCGGCCAGGTCGAAGGGGCGCTGGAGCGCGGTGAGTACGGAGCGCGCCAGATCGGCGAGTTGTTCCGTACCGGTGGAGTCCTCGACGAGGATCGCGAACTCGTCCCCGCCCAGCCGGGCGACCAGATGGCCGCCGCTGCGCGTGTAGCCGTCGTGGTCGGCGCACTCGGTGAGCCGGGTCGCCACGGCCGCGAGCAGCCGGTCGCCGGTGCGGTGGCCGAGGGTGTCGTTGACGGCCTTGAAGCCGTCGAGATCGAGGTAGCACAGCCCGATCCGCCCTGTTCTGCCATCGCCGTACGGCCGGCGGTCCAGATAGGCCGGGGACACGCCGTACGTCACGCCGTCGTACGTCGAGGCCTCCAGCGCGGAGGCGAGCCGCTCGAAGAACAGGGTGCGGTTGGGCAGCCGGGTCACCGGGTCGTGCATCTGGAGATGGCGCAGCCGCGCCTGGAGCTCGCGCCGGTCGCTGATGTCCGCGATCGACAGCAGGGCCCCGCCTCCCTCCGGTACGGGGACGACGGTGACCTCGGCCCAGAGGGTCCGTCCGTCGGGGTGCTTGAGCCGGCGGGTGCAGCGGAAGCGGGCGCGCCGGCGCTCCAGCACCGCGCGATAGGCGTCCCAGGTGCGGCTGTCGGAGGCGAGGTCGACGAGATCGGCCGCGGCCCGGCCGTTCAGCGCGGCGGGTTCGGTGTCGAGGAGCACGGCGAGCGCGTCGTTGGCGCTGACGACCGTGCCCTCGTGGTCCATCACGGCCATGGCGAGTTCGGCGGCCCGGAAGGCGCCGCGGAAGTCCTGTGCGTCGCCCGGCGTGAGGACATCGCGCGGTGTGCGTGCGCCGCCCGGTGTGTGTGCGTCACGCCCGTCCGATGGCTCGGTGGCTGTTCTGCCGAAGGTATGACGCTCCGTGACGGGTGGCCGTGCGATGCCCGCCGCCGCGACCACCGCTGGACGCGGCCCTTCGGAGGTTCCGCTCACGGCTCGCTCCCGCGGTGCAGTCGTGTCGTACAGACGTGTCGTACAGAGTGGTCGGGACGGTCTGCCAGGGAAAGTGTGCCGATCATAGAGGGAGGCCGGGCGGCCGTTCCAGCTCCTGGACATCGAAGAGTCCGCGGAATCCCGTCGGCGTGCTACCGCGCGATCGTTTCTGCACGTCTGTGGCACCGGAAGAGCCCGCCGTGATCGCTTGTGACTTTCCGTGATGCGCCGGGGTGTCGGGTTGTCGACCCAGTGATCACAAGGCCCCTCACCCATGTGGTGCAGCGGAACAGGGCATAGTCGTACAAACCGACCCAGGGTGGGGAGTGGTGCCCCCCAATCCGGAGCCGGAGGTCGATGTGGAGCGTCCGCAGCCACCCGGGGGAGTGGAACGGCCCCGCCTGCGCAGGACCGCGGCCGCCGTGACCTCCCTCGTGGCGCTCGCCGCCACATCGCTGATCGCCGGGCCCGCCGGGGCCTCGGCCCCCGAGGGGCCCTGCGCCCTGCCGCGTACCGGCGCCCATCACTCCCTCGGCCTCGACACCTGGAACGCCTCCTATCCGCGCCCGGACCGTGTCCTCGACGCGGTCATGATCTTTCTCTCCTTTCCCGACTCGGCGCCGCTGGCCGACCCCGCCGAACTGGCGGCCGACCACTTTCCGGCCACCAGCCGCTTCTACGAGCAGGCGTCGTACGGCAAGTTCGCGCTCCGCGCCCACCCGCGGCTCCAGTGGTTCCGGATGCCGCACGCGTCCACCGACTACGGGATACGGCGCGACTGGGAGCCCGCCCGGCGCACGGCCTATCTGCGGGACGCGCTGGCCGCGGCCGATCCGGCGGTCGACTTCTCGCGCTACGACGTCGTGTATCTGGTCGCCGATCCGGACGCGCCCGGTGTCGACTCCGATGCCACGAAGGTGGTCAACTTCGACCGGCCGATGCGGGCGGACGGCACGGACATCCGGCGCATCGTCACCGTCTTCGAGCGGCACCCGCCGGACCGCAACGTGCTGGCCCACGAGACCGGGCATGTCTTCGATCTGGCGGACCTGTACCACCGGCCCACGGACGGCAGGGGCGACTGGGACACCTATGTCGGTGACTGGGATGTGATGGGAAGCCAGTTCGGGATGGCGCCGGATCTCTTCGGCTGGCACAAGTGGAAGCTCGGCTGGCTGGACCAGCGGCAGGTGCGGTGCGTACCGCCCACGGGCACGAGCCTGCTCACCCTGGAGCCGATCGCGGCGGCGCCCACCCCCGGCGGGAGCGCCGGGACCCGGCTCGCGGTCGTCAGGACCGGCCGGAACACCGCGCTGGCCATCGAGGCGCGCGCGGCGACCGGAAATGATCTGCACACCTGCACCGAGGGGGTGCTGATCTACCGGGTACGCGGCGAGACGGCGTCGGGCGGTGGCCCGGTCGAGGTGGTGGACACCCACCCGGGCGGCGAGGGCTGCTGGGACCGGTCGGTCTATCCGCCGCTGGCGGACGCGCCGCTGGGGGTCGGCGAGACCTTCACGGTGGAGCAGGAGCGGACACGGGTGGAGGTGGCGGACCGTACCCCCACGGGAGCCTGGACCGTCAAGATCACCCCGGAGGTCACGTCCTAGAACCCCGGGGCCTCACGCCTCGTGCCCTGTACGCGGAAACGTGTACGCGGAAAACGGAGGAGCCCCTCGCTCGCGCGAGGGGCTCCTCCGTGTCTGTGCGCCGCCAGGGACTCGAACCCCGGACCCGCTGATTAAGAGTCAGCTGCTCTAACCAACTGAGCTAGCGGCGCCTGCTGACGTCGTAGACCTTAGCACCCGGATCGGCGCGAAGAAAAATCGATACAGACAGGCCCCTTCAGCAGGTGTTTCCCATGGTCAGGAGCGTGACCGGGGCAGTCGGGCGGCCGCCGACGACGACGGTTCAGGCGCCGTCCTGGGGCGCGGTACGGAGCCCGGCCCGGCCGCCGCCTGGTCGCGGGCCGCCCGTACGCAGGCCCAGAGCAGCACATCGGGTCCGGGCAGCCAGGGGTGGCGGGTGTCGGGGGCGACCATCCAGCGCGGCCCCGACGCGGGTCCCGGTGACAGCGGGGGGACGGTCACCGCGTCACCGGTGCCGTGGCAGAGCAGGGGAGGCGGCGCCGTCTCCGGCTCACCGCCGCCCGAGCCGCCGCCCCACTCCTCCCAGGAGAGCAGGGACGGCAGCCGCTGGGCGGTGCCCGGCGCGGCGAACAGGAGCGTACGGCCGCGGTACGCGGCGACCGGCCCGGAGCCGGGGCCGTCCGCCCACAGCCGGTCCAGCATGCGCCGGCCGAAGAACGCGGGGGCGTTCACCACGTCGAAGGCGGAGCCACAGGGCAGCACCGCGGGCGCGGTCGGACGGGCGGTCCAGAGGGAGAGCGTGGAGCGGGGGTACGGTCCTGCGGAGGCGAGCCACTCCGCCCCGGCCTGGGTGACCCGCGCGGTCTGAGGGCCGCCCTCGTCACGGAGAAGACCGAAGATGTCGGTGCGGCGCTCGTCGTCGCTCATGCCGGGACTCAGCGGGGATTCATCTCGTAGCCATGCGCTCATGACAGTCAGATCTACCGGGAGTAATGGACCCGTTCCCGAGAGTTCGCGAAAGACGGGACAGGGCGGCGCGGGGAGGCGTAACCTGCGCCACGCATATGCCACATGGGTGACACACAGACCCGCCAGTGCCGTGCCGTCCCGTCGGCCTCACTGGCTCGCCAGGCCCTCGCCGCTCAGCAGGTCCCGGCCGAACTCGACCATCTTCTTCGCGTAGTCCTCGGTCCACTGCGCGCGCAGCGCGATGTCCGCCGTCGTCAGCCGGTCGAAGCGGCGGGGATCGGCGAGCTGCGCGGCGGCGATCGCCTGGAACTCGACGGCCCGGTCGGTCGCCGCCCGGAACGCGAGAGTCAGCTCCGTCGCCCTGGCCAGCAGGTCGGCGGGGTCATCGATGGATTCGAGGTCGAAGAAGTGCTCGGGGTCGGCGACCGCCTCCGAGGGCTCGAAGAGCAGTGGTGCCGGCCGCAGCCGCCGCTCGCTCCGCTCGGGATCCGCCATCGGTTCTCCTCCTGTCGTGCGTGTGGGGCCTTTCGGCCACCGTCCATTGTCCCGCCCGGCGCAAGAGGGCCTCGGGCCCGCCCGCGAAGTCCCGCGAAGTCCCGGCTGCCCGCGACGGACGGCGCTACGTCGCAGGCAGGCCCTCGTATCGTGCGCCTTCTCAGGGCCGCCAGCTCACCCGGTGCTCCGAGAGCTTGGCCAGAACCGAGTGGTTCGCCTCCCAGCCGTCCGGGAACTTCACCGTCACCCCCAGCCGCACCGGCTCCGTCGAGGGGTGCTCGTCCAGCAGCTCCGCCACGCCCGCGCGGCACACGACGACACACGCGTGCCGGTGCCGGGACGCGAGCACGCACAGCCGGCCCGTCTCCAGATGGAACGCGGTGGCGTCCGGCCGCCCGGAGAGCGGGTGGAGCACCACCGTGACATCGAACTCACGGCCCTGGAGCCGGTTCGCGGTGTCCACCGCGACCCCGCTCACCCCCAGCTCCGCGAGGGCCGCGCGGACCGCCGCCGCCTGGTCGCGGTGGGCGGTGCCGACCGCGATCCGGTCGGCCGTCACCGGCACCGCGTCGGGGGAGCGCTCGCTGGTGGCCGCGCCGCCCCGGTCCAGCACCCTGCGCACGACCAGCGCCACGGCCCGTACCGCCTCCGGGTCCGTACGGGGCGTACGCCGGGCGGGCAGCTCCAGCAGGCCCCAGCCGGACTCGGCGGCCTCGTCGAGCACCCGGTCGGGACCCGAGCCGTCGGAGGGCACCCCGAACGCGAGCCTCCGGTCGCCGTGGCCCGTACCGCTGCGGAACGGCGTGTACGGGTAGAACGCGTCCGACACGAGCGGCGCCGCGGACGCGGGCAGCCGCCAGGACACGGGCAGCCGGTGCTGGGGCAGCTCGGGGTTGTGCGCGAGGAGCGTGGAGACCGCGCTCGCGGACGGGTCGTACGACAGCCCAGCCCACTGGTCGGCGCCCACCACGCTGAACGGGTCGAGCTGGCCGGGGTCGCCGACGAACAGCGCGCGTTCGAAGAGCCCGGCGACGGCGAGCAGCGCGTCCGAACGCATCTGGTACGCCTCGTCCACGATGGCGTGCCGCCAGGGCTCGACCCCCTGCACATGCGCCCACTTCGCCGCGGTCGAGATCACGACGTCGAGCCCCGCCAGATCCGCCGCCTTCGCGGACTTGCGGACGTTCGGCAGCGCGTCCAGGACCTTGTCGTACGGGTCGGGGTCATTGCTGTGCAGCCGGCCGACCGGCAGCTCGGGGTCCTTCTCGGCGAGCCGCGCGACCAGGTCGTCCACCTGCGCGTTGGTCTGCGCGACGACCATCAACGGCCGCCCGGCGGCGGCCAGTTCGCGGGCGGCCCGTACGACGAGCGTCGATTTGCCCGCGCCGGGCGGTGAGTCGACGACCACGCCGCGGTGGGTGCCGTGCAGCGTGTCGCGCAGGATCGCGTCGGTGGCGCGCGCGGCGGCGGCGCCCGGGTCGAAGGGCGCGTGGCCGGGGCGGCCGGGGCCGGGCAGGGCCGCGGTTTCCGACGCGGCGGTGTCCGTCACAGGAAGTCCTCCTCGGTGACCGGGTCCGGAGCCTCGGCCGTCGGCCCGGTCTCGGCCTGGGTGTGGGCCTGGGTCTGGGCTTGGGTCCCGGTCTCGGTCGCGATCTCGGTCTGGGCCCGGGGCGCGTCCTCCGCACCCGGCGGCCCGCCGTGCGTCCACGGCGTCTCCTCCGCGTCCGGCAGTCTCGGGCCACCGCGCTGGTCGTGCTCGAAGAGCGTCCAGGCGATCCGGTCGCCCTTCTCCGGCACGGAGCCGGGAGCGGGCTCCTTGCCACGGCCCATACGGTCCGTCAGCCGGAGCACCAGCACACCGTCGGCGCTGTCGGTCCCGTCCGCCCCGTCCGCCCCGTCGGCCCCGTCGGCGGACGACCGTACGAACTCCGCCGACTGCGGCTTGCCGTCCAGCGAACGGAACACCTTCGTACCCGCCTCCAGATGCGGCCGGTCGTCGGTGCGGACGGTGACCAGCGGGCGGGGGCTCGGCCGTTTGCTCTCGCTGTACGCCATCACCACCTCCGTCACCTCGCTCAGGAACGCCTCGCCCGACAGCCTGCGCCCCGCGAACACCAGCGGATCGTCCAGCGCCTCCTGGGCCTCCAGCTGCGCCTGCGCCGTCTCGCGCGAGGCGAGCTTCCGCGCCGCCGTCACCGCGTCGTCCCGCCGCGGCTGCGGCGGCTCCCCGGCGCGCACCCGGTCGCGGTGGCCGGTGAACGACCAGCGGTCGCGCGTCCAGCGATCGGTGACGCGCGCTCCCTCGGGCAGCGCGCGCAGCAGGTCGAGACCGCGCCACACCGCGTCCCAGGTCGGCCGCATGACGCCCGCCAGCAGCTCGCGGATCTCCCGCTCCGCGGCGGTCAGCCGGGCCAGCTGCTCTTCCGCGCCGGGCCCGTCCTCGGCCGCCGCGAGCGCCTGGCGGGCCCGGTCGTACCCCTCGATGGCGGGCGCCAGCAGCCTGTTGTCGAACGCCGGGTCGGTGGCGGGCCCCGCCGGGGGGCAGCACAGCTGTCCGCCGCGGTCCCGGTCCAGCTCGGCCCGGAGCGCCGCCTCGGCGCCCGAGGCGCCCTCGGGCGGATCGATCCAGGCGAGCAGCGCGCCGAGATGCTGGTCCTCCAGGCTGGACTGCCCGGTCGCCCAGTGACGGTTCAGCAGATCGGTCGCCGCGAGCAGCAGCGAGGACCCCGGCACCCGGGCGCGCTCGCCGTAGTGCGTCAGCCAGCGGCCGAGCAACGGCACGCGCGGCGGCGCGGGATACGGCGTGTCCGGGTCGTCCTCGGCCGTGCGCCGGAACCGCATCGACCGCCCCAGCAGCCGTACGAAGTCGATGCCCGGCCGGCTCGGCACGATCAGCTGCGGCGCGTCCACGCACAGCTCGGCCTCGACCTTGACCCGCTTGCCGGTCTCCGGGTCCGTCTCGCTGCGCTCGGCGGGCTCGATGACATCGGCGTACGCGTCGAGATACGGCAGCACGGCCTCGGCCAGCTCGCCGAGGAACGCGAACCGCAGATCGCGGTCGCGCGGCTGCGCGACGGTCAGCAGCCGGGGCGCGTCCCGGTCCGTCCCGACCAGCGCGCCGAGCGGGGCACCGGCCTCGCCCGCGGTGGTGAGCGGTACCAGCACCAGCGGCTCGTCCGAGATCCGGCGGTGCCGGACGGTGGCCAGCGGCCGGGCGCGTCCGCTCTCGACGGCCTCCAGCCGGGCGAGCGTACTGATCAGCGACATGTGACCGCCTCACCCGCGGACCCGGCGACCGACCCGTGGGCCACTTCGCCGACCGCCTCGCCGACCGCCTCGCCGACCGCCTCGACGGCCTCTCCTTCGCCTCCGCCGCCCGTCGCCGCACGCGAAGCCCCGGCCGCCGCCAGTGCCTCCGCCCGCAGCGCGGCCGCCCTGCGCAGCGCGAGGACCGTCGGGTCCGCCGGGTCGCCCGCCCCGCCGTGCGCCGCGGCCAGCACCGCGCCGACCGTGGTCAGACCGCCCAGCTCGCCCCGTACGCCACGGCCCAGCGCCTCCACCGCGCCTTCAGCGCGGGCCCGGTGGCGGCAGTGGAATGCCAGTTCGCACGCGGACAGGCATTCGGGCGCGTAGGCCGCCGGGACCGATTCGACCGCGGCCGTCAGCTCCTCGCCCGAGCAGTGGTCCAGATCGAAGGTGGTGCCCTCGGGCAGCCCGGCCGCGATGTCCTCGATCCTCGTCAGCCTGGCCAGCTGACGGCGCGTCACCGACAGCTGCTTGCGTACGTCCACGACCGACGCGGCCGGCAGGTTGGAGAAGTCCTTGGGGCAGACCAGCAGTACGCGGTCCGCCACCTCCGCGCCCGCCGTGTGCAGGGCGACCCGCTCCAGCGCCAGTA
This sequence comes from Streptomyces sp. L-9-10, assembly GCF_004151105.1. Classification (GTDB taxonomy): domain Bacteria; phylum Actinomycetota; class Actinomycetes; order Streptomycetales; family Streptomycetaceae; genus Streptomyces. Next base: position 8,703 of record NZ_PHRF01000122.1, on the reverse strand, counting down.
CGTACACCGCGGCCTGCCGCGCCGCCGCCCCCACCTTCGCCGCGTCCGCCGAACCGTCGATCATCGGGAAGGACTTGATCTCCACGACCGTCCACCGGCCGTCCGGACGGACCACCACCGCGTCCGGCTCCAGATACGCGGGGGAGCCCGCCACCTCAAGAGCCAGCAGCGGATGGTCGAGCAGTGCCCACGCCCGCGCCTCCGTGGCCTCGCGCAGCGCCAGCGCCGTACGGGCCGTACGCCCCTCGGGACCGGCCGCCGACAGATCGGGGACGAGGACCTCACCGGGGGCGGGCGGGGGAGACTGCCCGCCGAGCCGTTCGGACAGCAGTCGCATCAGCTCCGTACCGCCGTCGGCCTTGACCTTGGCCTCGAAGGCGTTGCCGCGCATGAACGCGAACTGCGACTGGCCGAACGGTGCGGGCGAGCCGAGCGCCGACGCGAGCGCCGCCTTGTCGACCCCGGCGCCGTCCAGCAGGGCGCGCCGCCGGCAGCCCGGGTTGGCGGCGAGGGCCGCCAGCGCGCGGGCGTCGAGCGGATGCGGCGCGACGGCGGGGCCGCGCAGCTCAGCGAGCCGTCGCCGGAGTGTCGTCTGCGGAGGTGGTGCCGGTGGTGCCGGTGCGGGCCCGCTGCCCAGGGAATCGCTCACCCGCGGAAGTCTCGCATCCGCCGCTGACAACCGGGCCGTTACGGGGTGAGGCACGGGACGGCGCACGGGGCGACGAGGCGGCGGAAGAGGACACGGGGGAGGCGGCGGGGGACGGCGGGGAGACGGCGGCGGGGGACCTGTCGGCCGATGTCGGCGACCGTCCGGAGCGGGTCCGCGCCGCGGCCCGTACGCGCTCGGCCGCGCGCAGCGCCGGCCGGGTCAGCAGCGCCCCGAGGCCCATCACCGCCGCGCCCGCGACCGCGTCCAGGAAGTAGTGGTTCGCGGTCCCCATCACCACCACGGTGATGACCAGCGGATAGCCGGCGCCCAGCCACTTCACCAGCGGGGCACGGGCGTGCCGCCACAGCAGCACCCCGCACCACACGGCCCAGCCGACATGCAGGCTCGGCATCGCCGCGTACTGGTTGGTCATCGCGCCGAGACCGCGCGGCGCGCTCGCCTCGTCGCCCCACCAGCCGTACGAGCTGTACTGCGCCATGGTGTCGACGAAGCCGTGTCCGGCCGCCAGCAGCCGGGGCGGGCAGGTGGGCAGGAGGGTGAAGCCGGCCAGGCCGAGGACGGTGGAGAGCATCAGCCAGGTGCGGGCGGCCCGGTAGCGGGCCGGGCGGCGGCGGAAGAGCCAGACGAGGACGGCCGGGGTGACGAGGTAGTGCAGCGAGGCGTAGGCGAAGTCGGCGGGTATGCCGAGGGCCGGGGTGCTGGTGAAGAGCCGGTTGAGCGGATGCTCGGCGTTGAGGAGGAGCGCCTTCTCCACCCGCAGGATCGCCAGTCCGTGGTCGACGGCGGTCGAGACGTCGCCCCGTGCGAGCAGTCGGCCCAGTGAGTACGCCGCGTAGACCAGGACGAGCAGCGTCAGCTCGGTCCACCAGCGAGGCCGTGGGCGAGGATGTGTCGTCCCAGGGCTCTGCGGCGCGCTGGCGCTGTACGGCATCCGGACGATCTCCATCATATTTTCATGCAGCTGTCGGCCGATGTTCAACCGTACGGTGTACGAGATTGAGCCCCTCGGCCGGGTGTGCCTTCGGAAGAATGTTCGACAACATCCCCTGACGGTGAGAGGGACGCGGAGATCTTCCGGGAGGTTGCCCCTGGAGATCGCCTTCCGTTCAGGTGCGCGATGATGGAACGGCACCAGTTGTGAACCTCAGGGAGCACCTTCATGGCACCGCGCATCCTGCTCGCCCGGCACGGTCAGACGGCGTGGTCGCTGTCCGGCCAACACACGGGCAGGACGGACATCCCGCTGCTCGACGAGGGCCGGCGCGGCGCCGAGCTGCTGGGCGAACGGCTCCACCGGGCGCCGTGGTCGGGGCTGCCCGGTGTGGAGATACGCACCAGCCCGCTGGCGCGCGCCGCCGAGACCTGCGCGCTGGCCGGGTTCGGCGACCGGGCCGAGGAGTGGGACGCGCTGATGGAGTTCGACTACGGCGCGTACGAGGGCATGACCCCGGCGCAGATAAAGGCGGACCGGCCCGACTGGTTCATCTGGCGCGACGGAGTCCCGGACGGCGAGACCCTGGAGCAGGTCTCCGCCCGCGCCGACGAGGTCGTCTCCTGGGCGCGCTCGGCGGACCGTGACGTCCTGGTCTTCGCCCATGGCCACATCCTGCGCGCGATCGGCGCGCGCTGGCTGGGCGAGGACATCTCGTTCGCGGCGCGGATCCGGCTCGACCCGACGTCGGTGTCGGTGCTGAGCTGGGCGTACGACCTGCCGGCGATCCAGGTCTGGAACGACACGGCGCATCTCACGCGCTGACGGGGGCTCGGGCTGACGGTTCCGGGCTCCGGGGCTCCGGGGCTCTGGGGATCCGGGCTTCCCGCTTCGGCCCTCAGGCCCGGACGTTCGTCGAGGCGTGGCGGTCCAGGAAGGCGCCCACCTCCGGCAGCCGCCGCTGCGGCAGCAGGACCCGCGCCGTGGCCGCCAGTCTCGTATGGATACGGGACGACTGGACGGCGTCCAGCGCGTCCAGCACCTGATGGCCGGCCGCCGCCGCCTCGTCCGGCGCGCCGGCGCGGGCCAGGTCCGTGGCCAGCTCCACCCGGTAGAGCGCCAGATTGCGGGCGAAGTGCGGATCCTGGAGCGCCGTCGCACGGTGGGCGTGCCGCGCCGCGCGTGACCAGTCGCCCAGCGCCGCGTGACACAGCGCCTCCTGTGACTCCAGCTCCGGCTCGCCGAAGAAGGACATCCACTCGGGGTCGGCGTCCGAGGGGCCTCGGCCGAAGAGGCCGTGGGCCCGGGACAGCGACCGCTCGCAGTTCGTACGGTCGCCCAGCTTGGCCCAGCCGGCCGCCTCGCGCAGGGAGAGCAGCGACAGCAGCCGTGGCGAGGCGAGATGCCTGGCGGCGCGCCGGCCCGCCTGCGCGGTGTGCACCGCTTCCCGGTACCGGCCCGAATCCTTCGCCAGGAACGAGGTGTTGGCGAAGGCGTGCGCCTCCACCCCGGGGTCGTTCGCCATCCGCGCCGTCGCCAGCGCCTCCGCGTAGTGCGAGCGCGCGTCGTCGAAGCGGCCGGAGTCATGGGCGAGCCAGCCCACCGAGATCGACAGCTCGCCGGCGCCCGCGTAGAGCCGGTCGGCGATGGACTGGCGGGAGGGCATGCCCGAGTCGAGCAGCGCGTGGGCGGCGCGCAGCGGCTGGGCCGCCTGCCGGTAGATCCCGTCGGCGCCGTGCCGGTCGTCCAGCAGCCGGATCCGCCGCACGGCCGCCTCGACGGCGAGCACCTCGGCGTCGCAGGCCGGCCGCGGTGTCCGCCGCGGCGGGGGTACGGCCGCGGCGGCCGTACCGCCGAGACCGAGGGAGGCGGCCACCACCGTGACGGGGCCGCTCGTCATGAACGCGCGGCGCAGCACGTCGCTCTCCTCGCTGGTGTCGCCGGTATCGCTCGTATCGCTGGTGCGGCTCCGGCTGTTGGTGGTGTCCACCCTGTCGGCTCTGCCTGTTCTGTCCGCTCTGTTCATGGCGGTCGCCGTGGTCGCCGTGGCCCGCGCCGCTCTGCCGCGTACGTGCTCGCGTGGACAGAAGCCCAGGTCCTTCAGGCTCAGCCCGGGGAACATGTGCAGGAAAACCCGTTCGTACGCGTAGTTGGGGCAGCGGATCTCGCCTGCCTCCACCCGTCCGATATAACGTGCGTCACAGGCGACTTGTTCACCGATCTCCCGCGCGGCCCTGCGTACGGCGGCGGCGAACTCCCCCGGCGAGCGCCGCCCGCGCAGCCGGCGGAAGGCGAGGTTGGGAACTGCCCGAGACAACGCCATGGCCGAGCCCTCTCCTGGTACAGCCGTTGGTGCGCGCGGGTCACCCGGAGCGTGCGGTGCGGTGTGACGCGGTGCCCAACTCCGGTTGTTCCGACGGGCAGAACGTACCGGCTGTGACGGTCGTGACACATAGAGTTTGCCCACAAACCGGATTTCTCGCCCATGATCTGCCATGAACTGCCATCTTTTTCGGCGGTGCGCCGCCGTAGCCGTTGACGCCGCTCCGCGTTGAACCGCGTGGGAGACGCTCAATGTGGAGGTCGGTATGGACACCAGTGGTGGCTCGCGGACGACTGCTCGGCGCGTGCCCGGCCAGGAGTGCGGCGCGCGTCCCGGGGACGACGCCGGGGAGCCCTGCGACCTGGTGACGGTGCCGGCCCGGCAGGGCTTCGAGGCGGTGGACATCCTGCGCCGCGGGGGTGCCTCTCCCAAGGTGGGACCCGTGCTCCACGACGGCCCGTGCGACACCCTGGGCTTTCTGGTCCCGCCGGGTACGGCCGCGGGCTGGGACATGCCGGGCAGCGCCTGTACGCAGACGAACGGCCGGGGTTTCCGTATCCCCGCCGAACCCCCGATCATCGGCTCGGCCTGGCTGCTCCACCCCGATACGACGGGCCCGGTCACGGATCCGGCGCTGCTGAGGGAGGCGCTGGGCGAGGCGGCGCGGCTCCTTGAGGCCGCCGACCGATGCAGATAGCCGGACGCGTCCCCTCCGGCCGCGGTCTCCGGTGGCGAGTGAGCCGGAGGCGAACCGAGCCCCCAAAATAGAAGGCGTGGCAAAGAACAGGCGCCGGGCGCCCTCCGTGACGGTCCTGGCCGAGGATGTCGACGGCGGTCGCGCCGAGCTGGTGCCCGACCGGGAGCGGGCGCGGGCCTGGTCGTTGCTGATCGACGGGGCCCCGCAGTCCCATGTCGACCTCGACGACCCCACCCATCTCTCCTTCGCGTATCAGCGCAGGCTCGGCCATGCCGTCGATCTCGTGGCGCCCGCGGGCCGGCCGTTGCGTGTCGTGCATCTCGGTGGCGGGGCCTTCACTCTCGCCCGTTACATCGCCGCCACCCGCCCCCGCTCCACCCAGCAGATCGTCGAAGTGGACGGTCCCCTCGTCCACTTCGTGCGCGAGCGGCTGCCGCTGGACCCGAACGCCCGTATCCGCGTCCGCACCGCCGACGCGCGGGCCGGGCTCGCGAAAGTGCCGGACGGCTGGGCGGATCTGGTGATCGCGGATGTGTTCGGCGGCGCCCGTACCCCCGCGCATCTGACCAGCGTCGAGTTCCTGGGCGACGTACGCCGGGCCCTGAGCCCGGACGGTCATTACGCGGCCAATCTCGCGGACGGTCCGCCGCTGGCGCATCTGCGCGGCCAGATCGCCACCGCCGCCGCCGTCTTCGGGCGGCTCGCGCTCGCCGCCGATCCGGTGGTGTTCCGGGGCCGCCGCTTCGGGAACGCCGTACTGCTCGCCTCGGACCGTGAGTTGCCCGTCGCCGAGCTGACCCGCCGGGTCGCGAGCGATCCGCATCCGGGACGGGTGGAGCACGGCCGGGCGCTGGCCGACTTCACCGGCGGCGCGGCCGTGGTGACCGACGCGAGTGCCAAGGCGTCGCCGCCGCCTCCGGCCGACGCGTTCACATAGCCCGGCGCGTTCGCTCAGCGGTCATCGAACTGCACCATCGGCGGATGGCCGTTCCAGGTGCAGAACACCGAGACCTCCCGGCCGTCCCGGGTGAACGTCACCCGGATCCAGGTCGGTTGTGTCCACACCTGCATCTGCCAACCGCTGTCGGGCGTCGCCGAGACCAGTTCGGCCGAGGCGCTCCCGATGTCGAAGACGACCCGGCCGCCGTCGACCGTATAGCCCTTCACCTCGCCGGAGGCGCCGGACGGATCGGAGCCCGACCCCGACCCCGACCCCGCGCCCTCGTCCCCGTTCCCGTGCTCGTGTGTGCTCCCGCCCGTTGTCCCGTCCTGGTCCTTCGTCTTCTCGGCCGGCGGATGCGATGAGGGCCGTTCGCTGCTGCTCGGTGCCGCCGCGGGCGAAGAGGGCGGCTTCGCGGACGGGCTCGGGGGACGCCAGGTGGACGAGGCGACGGGGCTCGCGCCCGGTTCCGTCGCGCTGTCCACGGGCAGCGGGAGCGCGCGCGGTGGATCGTACGCCGTCCCCGCCATGACCGAGTGGACGCCCCACCACGACAGCGTGACCGCCGCGCCCGTGGCGAGCGACCACGCCAGGGTGTGTACGAGTCCCATGCGCATCCGGGCCATACTGCACCACCCGCACCACGGCTGTCCCGTGAGCGCCGGGAAGGGGCACCGGTCACGGCCGACCCGGGAGACCGGCCCTCCCGCACCCCGTGGATGGCGTACGGTGCCGCCCATGCCCAGTGTGCTCGTGGTCGAGGACGACCAGTTCGTACGCTCCGCTCTCATCAGGCACTTGACCGAGGCCTCCCACACCGTGCGGAGCGTCGGTACGGCTCTGGAGGCGCTGCGCGAGGTGGCCCATTTCCAGTTCGACGTGGTCATTCTCGACCTCGGTCTGCCCGATCTGGACGGCGCGGAGGCGCTGAAGATGCTGCGCGGCATCACCGACGTACCGGTGATCATCGCCACCGCGCGGGACGACGAGGCGGAGATCGTACGGCTGCTCAACGACGGCGCCGACGACTACCTCACCAAGCCGTTCTCGGTGGAGCATCTGGCGGCCAGGCTGGCGGCCGTACTGCGCCGTTCGCGCGCCACCGCCGGCGAGGCCACGCCACCGCGCGTCATCCGGGTCGGCGGGCTCTCCATCGATCCGCTGCGCCGCCAGGCCGAGTTGGACGGGGCCCGGCTGGATCTGACCCGGCGGGAGTTCGACCTGCTGACGTTCCTCGCCGGACGCCCGGGGGTGGTCGTGGCGCGCAAGGAACTGCTCGCGGAGGTGTGGCAGCAGTCGTACGGCGACGACCAGACCATCGACGTCCATCTCTCCTGGCTGCGGCGGAAACTCGGCGAGACCGCGGCCAGGCCGCGCTATCTGCACACGCTGCGGGGCGTCGGCGTGAAACTGGAGCCGCCCGTTCCGCCCGCTCCTCCTGCCTCGCCCGTTCTGCCTGCCCCTCCCGTCTCACCCGTTCCGCCCGTCCCTGAGGGGTCCGTATCCGGGCCGCCCGTACGGGAGTTGCCTCTCCCCGGGCCGCTCCCGCCCGTCGCGGAGCCGCCCGTATGAGATGGGCCCTGGTCAAGGTGGCCGTGGCTGTGACGGCCATGGTCGTCGTGGCCTTCGCCGTCCCGCTCGGACTGGTCATCAAGGAGATGGCCAGGGACCGCGCGTTCTCCAACGCCGAGCGCCAGGCCGCCGCCATCGCCCCCACCCTCTCCATCACCACCGACCGCGAGCAGCTGGAACGGGCCATCGCCTCCACCAACGCCGGTGCCGACGGCCGGATGGCCGTGCATGTCCCGGCCGCGGCGGGGCCGGAGTCCGGTCGCCTGGACATCGGGCGGGGACGGGCCGCCGAGAAGGATCTGTGGACCGTCCAGCGGATCCCCCGCGCGGCCATGGCCGAGGTCGCGGGCGGCTCCGTACTGCTCCAGCCGACCGCCATCAGCTCCGGCCGGATCGCGATCGTCGAGATCTTCGTCCCCCAGAACGAGGTGTCCAAGGGCGTCACCACCGCCTGGCTGGTGCTCGCCGGAGTGGGAATCGCGCTGATCGTCGGATCCGTCGCCGTCGCCGACCGGCTCGGCGTACGGATGGTCGAGCCCGCCCAGCGGCTCGCGGGCGCCGCGCACGCGCTGGGCGAGGGAAAACTCGGCGCGCGGGTCCCGGAGGAGGGCCCCGCCGAGCTGCGGTCCGCCGCGATCGCCTTCAACTCCATGGCCGACCAGGTCGTCGGGCTCCTCGCCAACGAGCGGGAACTCGCGGCCGATCTCTCGCACCGGCTGCGCACCCCGCTCACCGTACTGCGCCTCAACGCCGCGTCCCTGGGCGAGGGACCGGCCGCCGACCAGACCAGGGCCGCGGTCGCGCAGCTGGAGCGGGAGGTCGACACGATCATCCGTACCGCCCGTGAGGCCAAGCCGCAGACGGTGGCGGCGGGTCCGGCCGGCGGGTGCGACGTCTCGGAAGTCGTCAAGGAGCGGATGGACTTCTGGTCGGCGCTGGCGGAGGACGAGGGCCGTACGGCACGGGTCGCGGGCATCGGCCGTCCCGTACGCATACCGGTCGTCCGCGCCGAACTGGCCGCCGCCCTCGACGCGTTGCTCGGCAACGTCTTCCGCCACACCCCGGAGGGCACGGCCTTCGCCGTCGACGTGCACAACGGGGAGGACGCCGTGATCGTCCTCGTCTCGGACGCGGGCTCCGGCATCGCCGACCCGAAGGCCGCCCTCACTCGGGGCAACAGCGGCGGCCGGGAGGGCTCGACCGGGCTGGGCCTGGACATCGTGCGCAGGGTGGCCGAGTCGACGGGCGGCGACGTACGGATCGGACGCTCGGTGCTCGGCGGTACCGAAGTACGGATCTGGATCGGCCTCGACGGATGGCGCACCGCGGACGGGCCGCGCCGGGGCCACCGGCTGCGGCGGCGCGGACGCCGCGGCGGCCCCGGCCCGGACCTTTAACGGCTTCCGATGCGTTCCTTAAGCGCGTCCTAAGGACAGCGGGGCCCGCCCGGAACGGGCCGTTCGTCCGGATCGGCGCCGGAGCCGGAGTCGGAGTCGGCGGTCGAACCGGAACCCTCGCCGCCGGTCGCGCTCGGCGCCGTGGCGCCGCCCTCATCCTTGGCCGGGCCGCT
>NZ_PHRF01000121.1:35091-85654 GCF_004151105.1 Streptomyces sp. L-9-10 | reverse complement strand
GACCGCCGCCCATCTCTTCCTGACCGAGCAGCGGTCCTGCCCAAAAGTCCCTGCCAGGGCCTGACTCTCCACCAGGCCCTGGCACTCCTCCAACACCTTTTAGCCACCTGGACCGGCACCTGCCCCACCTGTCGGCAACCCACCCCATGGCAGCCCTACGACACCACCTAACAAAGCCCTACTAGCGCGTACCGCCGCGCTCCATCAGCCCGACCTCGCGCGCGAGGCGCCGAGCGGTGTGGGTGAACAGTTCGCCGCGGGCCTCGACCACGCCGTTGAACTGGCCGAAGACCTCGAAGGAGATCAGTCCGAAGAGCTGGGCCCAGGCCGCGATGAGCGCGGCCATCACCTCCGGGGGAAGGCCGGGCGCCAGTTGGGCCGCGAGCCGTTCGGCCTCCGGGCGCAGCTCGTCCGTGAGCGGCGGAAGGGCGATGCCGTCCGCACGATGGGCGTCTGCGGCGATGGAGATCAGCGCCAGCCCGACCCGGGACGCGGGCTCGATCGTCAGCTGGGGTGCCTGATAACCGGGCACGGGCGACCCGTAGATCAGTGCGTACTCATGGGGATGGGCCAGGGCCCAGGCACGTACCGCCACGCAGACGGCGGTCCAGCGCGCGGGAGGATCGGCGGGGCCCGCGGCGGCGAGGGCCCGTTCGGCGGCCGAGCCGACCGCGTTGTAGGCGTCGATGATCAGCGCGGTCAGCAGCTCGTCGCGGCTGGGGAAGTACCGGTAGAGGGCGGACGAGACCATGCCCAGTTCGCGGGCGACGGCGCGCAGTGAGAGCTTCGCCGCGCCCTCGGCCGCGAGCTGTCCGCGCGCCTCGTCCTTGATGGCCGCCGTGACTTCGGTGCGGGCACGTTCCCTGGCTCCCCGGATGGTCGTCATTCGGAGCAGTGTAATGCGTTCGGAGCACCGATCAAAAGAGAGAGCACCGCTCTTGCTTCAGAGCACCGAATCGGTGCACACTGCTCTCAAGCGAGAGCAGTGCTCTCTCAGCTCTTTCAGCGCTCTCGCGCTCTCCCCGCCCTCGTCTCACACCCAGGAGATTCACCGTGTCGCAGCCGCACTATCTCAAGGCCAGCCCGTTCACCGTCCGGATGAACGGACTCATCGGCCGGCTCGCCCGGCACGGCGTGAGCCTCCTCGGCTCGGCCGAACTGTCCGTACGCGGTCGCACGAGCGGCCGGACGCAGCGCATCCCCGTCAACCCCCACACCTACCGGGGCAGTCAGTACCTGGTCTCGGCCCGGGGCCACTCGCAGTGGGTACGCAACATGCGCGCCGCGGGCGCCGGTGAACTGCGCGTCGGCCGCAAGGTCCGGGCGTTCACCGCGACGGAGATCCCCGACAGCGAGAAGCTCCCGATCCTGCGCTCCTATCTGGAGCGCTGGGGCTGGGAGGTCAACCAGTACTTCCAGGGAGTCACCGCGAAGTCCTCCGACGCGGAGATCATCGCGGCGGGCGCCGACCACCCGGTCTTCCTGATCAGGACGGATTCCTGATCAGGACGGACCCCGGGCCAGACGCTCAGGGCCGGACGCTCAGGGCCGGACGCTCAGGGCCAGACGCTCAGGGCCAGACGCTCAGGGCCAGACGCTCAGGGCCAGACGCTCAGGGCCAGACGCTCAGGGCCCGTCGCTCACTCCCGGACACTCAGGGCCGGACACTCAGGGCCAGACACTCAGGGCCGGACGCTCACTCCCGGGCGCCCGCATCCGGCGTACCCGTCACTCCCGCCGCACCGGGCTCCGGCGTCTCACCGTCCGGCGTCCCGGTCTCACTCGGCTGCTGCCTGCGGTCCAGCAGATCCAGCGCGCGGCGGGCCAGCGGATGGGTCCGTACGGCACCGGCCAGTGTGGTCGAACCGCGGGTGATGTCCGCGAACATGTTCCACGCCGGGCGCAGCCCCGTGATCGCCGCGTGCAGCAGTCCCGGCCTGCGCTCGAAGATGGCCAGCATCCGCCGGCCGACGCCCATCTCCACGCCGAGCCCGGCCTTGATGGCGAACGCGTAGTTCAGCGCCTGGCGGCGGGCGTCCACGGCGTCGTGCGACTCCGAGATCCGTACCGCCCACTCCCCCGCGAGCCGCCCGGAACGCAGGGCGAAGGAAATCCCCTCCCTGGTCCACGGTTCGAGGAGGCCCGCCGCGTCCCCGCACACCAGCACCCGGCCGCGCGACAGCGGCGAGTCCTCGCTGCGGCACCGGGTCAGATGCCCGGACGAGACCGCCGGTTCGAAGCCCGCGAGCCCGAGCCGGGCGATGAAGTCCTCCAGATAGCGCTTGGTCGCGGCGCCCTCGCCGCGCGCCGAGATCACGCCGACGGTGAGCGTGTCGCCCTTGGGGAACACCCATCCGTAACTCCCGGGCAGCGGGCCCCAGTCGATGAGCACCCGCCCCGCCCAGTCCTCGGCGACCGTCGGCGGTACCGGGATCTCGGCCTCAAGACCCAGATCCACCTGGTCCAGCTTCACCCCGACATGGGCGCCTATCCGGCTGGCACTGCCGTCCGCGCCGACCACGGCCCGCGCCAGCACCGTCTCGCCGTCCGCCAGCACGACGGCGACCGTACGGCGGTCGGGCACGGCCGGGCCGTGCTGCTCGACGCGCGAGACCGTCACGCCGGTACGGAGCACCGCGCCCGCCTTCTGCGCGTGCTCCACCAGACTCGCGTCGAACTCCGGGCGGTTGATGAGCCCGAAGAGCATGCGCTTGGAGCGGCGGGTACGGGCGAGCTTGCCGTTCAGGGAGAAGGTCACCGCGTGCACGCGGTCCCGGAACGGCAACTCGAAGCCCGGGGGCAGTGAGTCGCGCGAGGGCCCGATGATCCCGCCCCCGCAGGTCTTGTAGCGGGGCAACTCGGCTTTCTCCACCAGCAGCACCTGACGGCCCGCGACCGCCGCCGCGTATGCCGCGGAGGCTCCCGCCGGCCCTGCGCCGACCACGACGACATCCCACACCCGCTCGTCGTGCTCGCTTCCGGCGTCTGCGTTCTCGCTGCTCACGATGTGCTTCTGCTCCTGATCCGACCGGTGGCCCCTGCTGTCGAACGGCATCCTACGGCGCTGGCTCGGTGAACCCGCTGTGGGAGGATCGGCAGTGACTTCGACGTAACACCCGACTGAGACAACGTCGTACCCACCAGGAGCGTGCCCATGACCGCGAATCCGATCGCCGAGACCGTAGCGTCGCTGATGCCCCGTGCCCGCACGGAGCTCGCGGAGCTGGTGTCCTTCCGGTCGGTGGCGGATCCCGCGGTGTTCCCCAGGAGCGAGTGCGAGGCCGCCGCGCGCTGGGTCGCCGACGCGCTGCGCACGGAGGGGTTCCAGGATGTCTCGGCACTCGACACCCCTGACGGCACCCAGTCCGTCTACGGCCTGCTGCCGGGCCCCGAGGGCGCGCCCACGGTGCTGCTCTACGCCCACTACGACGTGCAGCCGCCGCTGGACGAGGACGCCTGGGTGTCACCGCCCTTCGAGCTGACCGAGCGCGACGGCCGCTGGTACGGACGCGGGGCCGCCGACTGCAAGGGCGGCTTCCTGATGCATCTGCTGGCCCTGCGGGCGCTCAAGGCGAACGGCGGTGTGCCGGTGAACGTCAAGGTGATCGTGGAGGGTTCGGAGGAGCAGGGCACCGGCGGCCTCGAACGGTACGCGGAGGCCCACCCGGAGCTGCTGGCCGCCGACGCCGTCGTCGTCGGCGACACCGGCAACTTCCAGCTCGGCCTGCCGACGGTCACGGCCACACTGCGCGGAATGACGATGGTCCGCGTCTCGGTCGACACCCTCGAAGGCAACCTGCACTCGGGACAGTTCGGCGGGGCGGCCCCCGACGCGCTCGCCGCCCTCATCAGGGTGCTCGACTCGCTGCGCGCCGAGGACGGCTCCACCACCGTGGACGGGCTGGCCTCGGACGCCGTCTGGGACGGACTGGCCTACGGCGAGGCCGACTTCCGGAAGGACGCCAAGGTGCTCGACGGTGTCGGTCTGATCGGCGAGGGCGCGGTCGCCGACCGGATCTGGGCCCGCCCGGCCGTGACCGTGCTGGGCATCGACTGCCCGCCCGTGGTGGGCGCCACCCCGTCGATCCAGGCGAGCGCGCGGGCGACGGTCAGTCTGCGGGTGCCGCCGGGCCAGGACGCCGCCGAGGCGACCGAGCTGCTCGTCTCCCACATCGAGAAGCACACGCCGTGGGGCGCGCGGGTCGCGGTGGAACAGGTCGGCCAGGGCCAGCCGTTCCGCGCGGACACCTCCAGCCCCGCGTACACCGCGATGGCCGACGCGATGCGCGTGGCGTACCCCGGCCAGGAGATGCAGGCCTCCGGAATGGGCGGCTCCATCCCGCTCTGCAACACCCTGGCCGAGCTGTATCCGCGCGCGGAGATCCTGCTGATCGGGCTGAGCGAGCCGGAGGCGCAGATCCACGCGGTGAACGAGAGCGTCTCCCCCGAGGAGTTGGAGCGCCTGTCGGTCTCCGAGGCCCTGTTCCTGGTCAACTACGCGCGGTCCAAGCAGGCCTGACGGCGCGAGAGGGGACCGGGGCCCGCCCCGGAGCGGACCCGGAACGGCCGCTGCGCCGCCCCGGAGATCCGCACAGGGCACCGTTCGGACCCGGAACGGCCCCTTCGAGCCGCCCCCGGAGCGGCTCGAAGGGCCCCCGGAGCGGCCTGAGGGCCCCGTGGGCGCGCCGTCAGCCCACGGGGATCCCGTCCTCCAGGTTGAGTACGGTCCCGCGCTCCCTGGCCCGCAGAGCCCAGCGCAGCCGCGCGTAACGGGCGGGGGGCAGCAGCCGCCCGGCCTCCTCCTCGCCGACGAAGCGCCAGCCCCGCAGCTCGGGCCCCGGCAGCAGCAGTTGTCCCGCGAGGTGCGCGGGGAGCAGACCGCCGTCGAAGAGCAGCCGCAGACCGCCGTACCCCGGCGGTCTCGGCGGTTCCCAGTCGACGACCAGCAGTCCGGGCACGTCGGTGAGTTCGATGCCTATCTCCTCGGCGACCTCGCGCATTCCGGCGCGGGCGGGCGCCTCACCGGCCTCGACCACCCCGCCGGGGAACTCCCAGCCGGGCTTGTACGTGGGGTCGACGAGCAGGACGCGGTCCTGCTCGTCGAAGAGCAGGACACCCGCCGCGACGGTCTCGGCGGTCGGCTCGGGTGTCTGCACGATCTCGCAGAGGCCCGCCGTGCCGGTCCGTACCGCTTCCGCGAGACAGACGGCGGTCTCGCGCGCCGTGAGACCGGTGTTGTCGATCACCAGCGCGTCGCCGGTGAGCCAGTCGAGCGCCGCGCGGTAGGGCTCGATGTACGCGTCGCCCCCGCGCCGGACGCGCTCGCCCACTCCGTGCCCGCCCACTCCGTGCCCGCCCGGGTCGTCCGCGCGTGACTCGCCCGACTCGCCGGTCTCATGGGCCACATGGGCCTCGCGGGCCTCACGGGCCGCGATCCTTCCGCGCAGGATCGTTTCATCTGTTGTCAGCAACACATGCCGTACGGGGATACGACGCGAGGCGAGCCCGCCGAAGATCTCGTCCCGGTACTCCTGGCGCAGCAGCGTCATCGGCACGACGAGCGCCCCGCCCACCTCGGCCAGCAGCGCGGCCGCCGTATCGACCACCAGGCGCCGCCAGATCGGCAGGTCCTGGAAGTCGGTCACCTCGGCGAGCCGCTTCTGCGGCAGCAGTTCGGCCAGCGTCCCGCCCATCAGCTCGGGTTCGTACAGAGTGCAGTTCGGGATCAGGTCGATCAGTTCGCGTGCGGTGCTGGACTTGCCCGCTCCGAACGCACCGTTGATCCAGACGATCACGGTTCCCCCTCTTCCGTAGCCCTCAGTGGACTGCCCGCAACACCCTGCCCCGGAAACCCCCGGGCAGACCGGGGAGCCCGCACCGGCCGACCGGTCGTGTCCGAGCTGTGTCCGGATCGAGGTCGTCCTGAGGCCCCGCGCGCGTCTCCTGTACGGACCGATGTCCCCGCCGGGCCGTAACACAACCCCGAGGCACGTCGTTGAGAGCTCGACACAGCAAGGGGGTAACCAATGCGCCGGACGGTGCTGGAGAAGTTTCCCGCGGGAGGACCGCGCGGCAGCTGGCCCGCGGAGGAGTTCGCGCGGGCACGGCGGGACGAGGGCACACCGGCCGAGGTCGTGATGGATCTCGACTCGGACGTGTTCCTCGTCGTCGTACCGCAACAGGCGACCGACTCGGGCTCCTGCGGCGCCAAGTGACGCGTACGCGCCGGAGAACCGGCATGCCCGGAGCCCCGCCCGCGCCCGCCCTGCCTCCGCTCGCACCCGCCCCGTCCGAGTCCGTTCCGCCCGCGCCCACCCCGCTGCCGCACGCCCCGCCTCCGCGTGCGCCACGGCCGCGTGCCCGGCGGTCGGCGCTGACGTTCGCGCTCGCGGGCCTCGCCGTATCGCTGAGCGCCGCCCCCGCGGCGGCCGACAGCAGCGCCTGCACCCACCACTTCTCGGGGCCGCAGATCTGTATCAGGCTGGAGGGGCAGGGCGGCAGGAACGCGGTCACCGGGATCTGGACCAATCCGCCGAGGGCGGTCACGTCCCGCACCGTGTTCCTGTTCCGGAACGGAGAGCTCATCGACAGGGCGACGGCCATCCGTTCCGGCAAGGCGCTGACGCACAGTTGGCCCGCTCAGGACGCGGGCACCGACACCGAGTTGTGTGTGAAGTTCCGGGGCAGCCAGCGCATGGCCTGCCAGACGACCCGCTGAGCGTTCTCCCAGGGCCTGTCGCCGAAGGAGCGTCCCGGGGACAGGCGGGACGTGGAAGACCGGCCCGGGAGCCCGGCGTTCAGCCGCCGACCGCGGCGGCCGTCCCGTCCCGTCCGCCGAGCGCGGCGGCGGCCGCCGCGCCCACCAGACCCGCGTCCCGCCCGGTCAGCGCCGGGGCGATCTTGATGCCCTGGACGAAGGAGAGCGAGGCGTAGTCCTGGAGCGCGCGGCGCAGCGGGGCGAAGAGCACCTCTCCGGCGTTCGCCACTCCGCCGCCGATGACCGCGATACGGATCTCGACCAGTGTGGCGGTCGCGGCGATCCCGGCGGCCAGTGCCTGGGCGGCCCGCTCGAAGGAGGCGATCGCCACCGGATGCCCGGCCCGTGCCGCGGCGGCCACCGCGGCGGCGGAGGTGTCACCGTCGGGTCCCGGCTCCCAGCCGCCCTCCAGCGCCCTGCGGGCGATATTGGGGCCGCTGGCGATACGTTCCACACAGCCCCGGCCGCCGCACGGGCAGAGATCGCCGTCCAGCTCCACACTGATGTGGCCGATGTGCCCGGCGTTGCCGCTCGGTCCCGGGTGGAGTTTCCCGTTCAGGACGAGCCCACCGCCGACCCCCGTGGAGACGACCATGCACAGCGCGTTGTCATAGCCGCGGGCGGCGCCCTGCCAGTGTTCCGCCGCGGTGATGGCGACACCGTCCCCGACGAGCGTCACCGGCAGCCCGCCGGTGACGAGCCGCACCCGTTCCACCAGGGGGAAGCCGCGCCAGCCCGCGACGTTCACCGGGCTGACCGTGCCGGCCGAGGCGTCCACGGGGCCGGCGCTGCCGATACCCATCGCCGTGGCCGACGCCCAGAGCGGGGACGCGGACACCTCGGCCAGAACCGCCTCGACGGCGCGCATCACCGTCTCGCCGTCCTCCCGCGCGGGTGTGGGCCGTTGTGCCCGTACGAGGATCCTGCCGTTGCCGTCCACCAGCGCGCCGGCGATCTTGGTGCCGCCGATGTCGAGTGAGGCAACGGGGTCGGTATGCATCGGTGTGGGATCTCCCGGCGATGAGGTATCCCCGCGTAGACCGGGGATGGACGGAACAGCGGCTTCGATGAACAGTCTCCATTCCCCTGACAACGTTGTCCAGGGCCTATGCTCGACGCCACGGCCGTGGCAGGCAAACCCACGGCAAAGCGACCGGCGAATGAACGCCGGAACACCGACGGAACGACGACAGGACAGCGCACTGTGGCCGACAACACCCGCCGCCCCGAGCCCCGTTACGGCAACAGGCCCACGATGAAGGATGTGGCCGCGCGTGCCGGAGTAGGACTCAAGACGGTCTCCCGGGTGGTCAACGGGGAGCCGGGTGTCACACCCGACACCGAGCGCCGGGTCCAGGAGTCCATCGACGCGCTGGGATTCCGCCGCAACGACTCGGCGCGCGTGCTGCGCAAGGGGCGTACCGCCAGCATCGGCCTCGTCCTGGAGGATCTCGCGGACCCGTTCTACGGGCCGCTGAACCGTGCCGTGGAGGAGGTCGCCCGCGCCCATGGCGCGCTGCTGATCAACGGATCGAGCGCCGAGGACCCGGAGCGCGAGCAGGAACTGGTGCTGGCCCTGTGCGCGCGCCGGGTGGACGGGCTGATCGTGATCCCCGCCGGGCACGACCACCGCTATCTGGAACCGGAGATCCAGGCCGGGGTCGCGACGGTCTTCGTGGACCGTCCGGCCGGGCGGATCGACGCGGACGCCGTGCTCTCCGACAGCTTCGGCGGTGCCCGTTCGGGAGTCGCCCATCTGATCGCGCACGGTCATCGCAGGATCGGCTTCATCGGCGACCAGCCCCGTATCCACACGGCGAGCGAACGCCTGCGCGGCTACCGCACGGCGATGGCGGACGCGGGGCTGGCGATACACGACGACTGGGTCTCGCTCGGCACGACCGTCCCGAAGCGGGTGCACGACGCCGTCGTCGCGATGCTCGCGGGTCCCGAGCCGGTCACCGCGATCTTCACGGGCAACAACCGCGTGACGGTGACGGTGGTGCGGGTACTGGCCGCGCACGACCGGCCGGTCGCCCTGGTCGGTTTCGACGACATCGAACTCGCCGATCTGCTCGACCCGGGCGTCACGGTCATCGCGCAGGACGCGGCGACCCTGGGCCGTACGGCGGCGGAGCGGCTCTTCCACCGGCTCGACGGCGCGGCCGACGCCCCGTCGCAGGTGGTGCTGCCGACGCGGCTGATCGCCCGCGGTTCGGGAGAGATCCCGCCGCCGGCCGAGAAGTAGGAGCGGGAGCGAGGACGCGGCGGCGACGGTCCGGCTCGTCGCCGCTCCCCTTCCCCGGCGGGCGCGGGAGCGGCGGCGACGGCCCGGCGGTGTCCCGACGAGGACCCGGCCGGACAGGACCTACGGAGCGGTGACCGTCAGGTCCGCGCGGCGCGGGATCGCGAAGGTCTCCAGATCGGCGCGGGTCAGACCGGTGAGCCCGGTGACCTCGTCGCTGTCGAGGGCGCCGCAGTCGAGTCCGCGCAGCAGATAGCCGCTGAGCGCCTTGGCCGTTGCGGGTTCGTCCATCACATCGCCGGCCGCCTTGGCGGCATAGGCGGCCAGCCGGGCCGCGGCCGGCTCCAGGCCCTCGCGGTAGAAGGCGTACACGGCGGCGTAGCGGGTCGGCAGATGGCCGGGGTGCATGTCCCAGCCCTGGTAGTAGGCGCGGGCGAGCGCGCGGCGCGTGAGGCCGTAGTGCAGCCTCCACGCCTCGTGGACCTGTGCGGTGGGCCCGACCGGCAGGACGTTGGTGGAGCCGTCGCAGACCCGTACGCCCGTTCCGGCGGCGGCGACCTGCATGACGGCCTTGGCGTGGTCGGCGGCCGGGTGGTCGCTCGACTGGTACGCGGCGCTGACCCCGACGCAGGCGCTGTAGTCGAAGGTGCCGTAGTGCAGCCCGGTGGCCCGGCCGCCGGCCGCGTCGATCATCCTGGCCACGGTGGCGGTGCCGTCCGCGGCGAGGATCGACTGACTGGTCTCGATCTGGATCTCGAACCCGATCCGGCCCGGCTCCAGGCCGCGCGCCTCCTCGAACTCCCCGGCCAGCCGTGCCATCGCGGCGACCTGCTCGGCGTAGGTGACCTTGGGGAGCGTCAGAACCAGCCCGTCGGGAAGACCGCCCGCCTCCATCAGTCCGCTCAGGAAGATGTCGAGGGTCCTGATCGCCCGGTCGCGTACAGCGGCTTCCAGGCACTTCATCCGGATGCCCATGTACGGGGCGGCGGTGCCGTTCCGGTACGCCTCGTGGACGAGCCGGGCGGCGCGGGCGGCGTCCTCGTCCTCCTCATGACCGGGGCGGGGGCCGTAGCCGTCCTCGAAGTCGATGCGCAGGTCCTCGACGGGTTCGCGGCTCAGCTTGTCCCGTACGCGCTCGTACACCGGTCCGGCCAGCTTGCCGGAGAGACCGAGCACCCGCGCGAGCGTGGCCGCGTCGGGGGCGTGGTCGTCGAGGGCGGCGAGCGCCTGGTCGCCCCAGGAGCGGAGGGTGTCCGCGGCGAACGCGTCGCCGGGTACGTAGACGGTGTGGACGGGCTGGCGGGTGCCCGGGTCGCCGGGGTAGCGGCGGGCCAGCTCCGCGTCGACCGACGCGAGGGAGACGCCGACGGCCGCGCCGACCGCGTCCGGGAGACTCGTGGCCACCTTCTCCTGCTGCCCCATTCCCACACCCTCCAATTTTCCGCTCTGCGGAATCAACAATCCGTTGAATGAAGTTAATCGGCGGGCTCGCGCCGCGTCAACGACGCGGGGCCGCGCGGTGATGATCACCACGCGGCCCCGGCCCGTACAACGTCGGCGGATCAGCCCTTGCGGATCTTGATCTCGCCGGTGAGCTGCGGGACGACCTCGAAGAGGTCGCCGACGACGCCGTAGTCGACGAGGTCGAAGATCGGCGCCTCGGAGTCCTTGTTGATCGCCACGATCGTCTTCGACGTCTGCATACCGGCGCGGTGCTGGATGGCACCGGAGATGCCGGAGGCGATGTACAGCTGCGGGGAGACCGACTTGCCGGTCTGGCCGACCTGGCTGGAGTGCGGGTACCAGCCGGCGTCGACGGCGGCGCGGGAGGCGCCGACGGCCGCGCCGAGGGAGTCGGCGAGCGCCTCGATGACCGCGAAGTTCTCGGCTCCGTTGACGCCGCGGCCGCCGGAGACGACGATCGCGGCCTCGGTCAGCTCCGGACGCCCCGTCGACTCGCGCGGGGTGCGGGCGACGACCTTCGTACCGGTGGCCTTCTCGGAGAAGGAGACCGTCAGCGCCTCGACGGCGCCCGCGGCCGGAGCGGCCTCGACCGGGGCCGAGTTGGGCTTGACGGTGATGACGGGCGTGCCCTTGGAGACCCGGGTCCTGGTGCTGAACGCGGCGGCGAACACGGACTGCGTCGCCACCGGGCCCTCCTCACCGGCCTCCAGGTCGACGGCGTCGGTGATGATCCCGGAGCCGATACGGACCGCGAGGCGCGCGGCGATCTCCTTGGCCTCGGCGGAGGACGGGAGCAGCACGGCGGCCGGCGAGACGGCTTCGTAGGCGGCCTGGAGCGCGTCGACCTTCGGGACGACGAGGTAGTCGGCGAACTCGGCGGCGTCGGCGGTGAGCACCTTCACCGCGCCGTGCTCGGCGAGCGCGGGAGCGGTGCTCCCGGCGCCGGGGCCGAGCGCGACGGCGACGGGCTCGCCGAGCCGGCGGGCCAGCGTCAGCAGTTCCAGGGTGGGCTTGCGGACGGCACCGTCCACGTGGTCGACATAGACGAGAACTTCAGCCATGGGACTTCTTCTCTCCTGCTTGCGAAAGATGAGGGGGGCGGTCGGCGAGTGGGGCTCGGACGGGACTCGGACGGGCTTCCGGCCCGCGAGACCGCGTCAGACGAATTTCCGCTCCGCGAGGAAGGCGGCGAGCTGCTTGCCGCCCTCGCCCTCGTCCTTGACGATCGTGCCCGCCGTACGGGCCGGGCGCTCCGTCGCCGAGTCGACCGCGGTCCAGGCGCCTTCGAGGCCGACCTCGTCCGCGTCGATCTCCAGGTCTTCCAGGTCCCAGGACTGCACCGGCTTCTTCTTCGCGGCCATGATGCCCTTGAAGGACGGGTAGCGTGCCTCGCCCGACTGGTCCGTCACCGACACGACCGCCGGCAGGGACGCCTCCAGCTGCTCGCTCGCGGTGTCGCCGTCCCTGCGGCCCTTGACGAGTCCGTCCGCCACCGCGACCTCGGAGAGCAGCGTGACCTGCGGAACGCCGAGCCGCTCGGCGAGGATCGCGGGCAGCACGCCCATCGTGCCGTCGGTGGAGGCCATACCGCAGATGACGAGGTCGTAGCCGGTCTTCTCGATGGCCTTGGCCAGGACGAGGGACGTGCCCATCACGTCCGTGCCGTGCAGGTCGTCGTCCTCGACGTGGACGGCCTTGTCCGCGCCCATGGAGAGCGCCTTGCGCAGCGCGTCCTTGGCGTCCTCGGGGCCGACGGTCAGCACGGTGATCTCGGCGTCGCCGTCCCCGTCGAAGTCCCCGGCGATCTGCAGGGCCTGCTCGACCGCGTACTCGTCGAGCTCCGACAGCAGACCGTCCACGTCGTCCCGGTCGACGGTCAGGTCATCGGCGAAGTGCCGGTCGCCGGTGGCGTCGGGCACGTACTTCACACAGACAACGATCCTCAAGCTCACGCCGGCTCTCCTACTGCATCGTCATTTCTGGGCTGCCTTGTTGCACGCAGCATAGGCGCCTTATGGGGCGGTTTCCGGTCGGGGAGACCGGCGCACCGGAGTAAATATTACTCGCCAGTACACCCAGAATATTCCCGCTGAGCAAGCGCTTGGAACTGTGACCTTGCCAACGCGGCGGGAGAGCCGGAGAGAGAACACTCAGTCGCGCAGCGCGTTGAACCGTCCCTGGTGGTAGAGGAGCGGCCGGCCGCCGCCCGCGGGGTCGCCGACGACGGCCTGGGCGATCACCAGCCGGTGGTCCCCGGCGGGGACCCGGGCGATCACCCGGCAGACCAGCCAGGCCACGACGCCGTCGAGCACCGGCACCCCCTCGGGCCCGGTCCGCCAGGACGTGGGCGGCGCGAACCGGTCGGCGCCGCTGCGCGCGAACGTGGCCGCCAGATCCGTCTGGTGCTCGCCGAGTATGTGCACGCCGACATGGTCGGCCTCGGCGAGGACCGGCCAGCTGGAAGAGGAGGTGCCCACGCCGAAGGAGATCAACGGGGGCTCGGCGGCTGCCGAGTTGAGGGAGGTGGCGGTGAATCCGACCGGGCCCTCCCCCTGGGCCGTGATGACCGCGACGCCCGCGGCGTGCTGCCGGAACACGGAGCGGAGCAGATCGGGAGTGGCCAGTCGGGGAGTGGAGAGATCGGGTGTGGCCGTCATGGAGTTGTCCTTCTTCGGGAGTGGCGAACAGGGCCGTGGCTGCTCAGACAGCCGGACAGCGCGCGCTCGCGTTGCGGGCCAGATCGACATGGGCCCGCCCGTAGAGAAGGAGTTCTTGGGGCACCTGATCAGCGTGACGATAGGTGGCGGGCGCAGTCAAGTACGTAACGCCCGTCCCCGCGTCGGACCCCGGCGTCACAGCGCCTCGCCCAGGGCAGCGATCACATCCGCTGTGCGGGGCTGACCGGCCGCTCTCCGTACGACGCGGCCCCCGGCGTCCAGCACCAGCACCGTCGGGGTCCTGAGGATGCCCAGCTCACGCACCAGTTCCAGCCGTTCCTCGGCGTCCAGCTCCACATGGGAGACGCCGTCGACCATGCCCGCCACTTCGGCGAGGGTGCGCCGGGTGGCCCGGCAGGGCTGACAGAACGCGCTGGAGAACTGGACGAGCGTGGCCCGCTCCCCCAGCTCGGCGCCCAGCTCGGCCGCGCCGAGCCGCTCACCGCCGTCGTTCCCCCGCACCATCGGCCTCCCGTCCCCGCGCCCACGCAGCACTCGGTGGGCGCCCGCCCGCCGTGAGCGCCGCCGTACGCGCATGAGTCCTGTCGTACTCATCCCCGGGTGCAGCGTTCACACCACCGCGGAATATTCCGCGGCCGCCGACATGGCGGGACTGTCGGCCAGGGGGCGCGCGCTCGCCGCCGCCCTCCTCGACGCGGTCTCCGGCCGCGGGCCCGGGGTACGAGATGTACCTGTTGGTCCGGCGCACCACGCCTGCGCTGCGATGACATGACGCCGACGTGACGAGAATCTCGCCGGACGCACAGACCAGGACTGGCCACGAGGCCGCGTATGGGGCACGATCGGCGGAATGCCGAAAACCTACGGCTGCGTAACTTCCGCCGGGAGAACCCTCCCCGGAACAGAAGGGTCCTCACCTGATGGCAGAGCTCGTCTATCGGCCGGTCATCGGCGCCGCCCGCACGATGTTCAAGGCGCTGGACCTGAAGATCGACACTCAGGGTTCCGAGCACATCCCGCGCACCGGTGGCGCCGTGCTCGTCAGTAACCACATCAGCTACCTGGATTTCATCTTCACGGGCCTCGCGGCGCTCCCGCAGAAGCGCCTGGTGCGCTTCATGGCGAAGGAGTCGGTCTTCCGGCACAAGGTCTCCGGCCCGCTCATGCGTGGCATGAAGCACATCCCGGTGGACCGCCAGCAGGGCGAGCAGGCGTACGCCCACGCGCTGGACTCGCTGCGCTCCGGCGAGATCGTCGGGGTCTTCCCCGAGGCGACCATCTCGCCGTCCTTCACCCTCAAGAGCTTCAAGTCGGGCGCGGCCCGGCTGGCGCAGGAGGCCGGGGTACCGCTGATCCCGATGGCGCTGTGGGGCACCCAGCGGGTGTGGACCAAGGGCCGGCCGCGCAACTTCAAGCGCAGCCACATCCCGGTGACGATCCGGGTCGGTGAGCAGATCGAGGCGGCGGCGGACCAGTACGCCGGGGCGATCACGCGCCGCCTGCGCGAACGCGTACAGGAGCTGCTGGAGGCGGCGCAGCGCGCCTATCCGGTACGCCCGAGGGACGCGGCGGACACCTGGTGGGTGCCCGCGCACCTCGGCGGCACCGCGCCCACACCGGCGCAGGTCCGTACGGCGGAGACCGGCTGAAACGTCTCTCCTCCGCTCTCCTCGGAGGGCGGCGGGAAGCATCCGTCAGAGAGGTGAGACCGGCCGGAAACCGAGGGGTTTCCGGCCGGTCGCCTGCTTTCGCGCCCTAGCGCGTCATCTCTTCCTTGAGCGCCTGCACGAAGGCGTCGACGTCGTCCTCCGTCGTGTCGAAGGAGCACATCCAGCGGACGTCCCCCGCCTTCTCGTCCCAGAAGTAGAACCGGAACCGGCGCTGGAGGCGCACACTCACCTCGTGCGGCAGCCGCGCGAAGACGGCATTGGCCTGGACGGGGTGGAGGATCTCCACTCCGTCCACCGCGCGTACGCCCTCCGCGAGCCGCTGGGCCATCGCATTGCCGTGCCGGGCGTTGCGCAGCCAGAGGTCGCCCGCGAGGAGCGCCTCCAACTGCACCGATACGAACCGCATCTTGGACGCGAGCTGCATGGACAGCTTCCGCAGATGCTTCATGGCCCGCGCGGCGTCCGGGTCGAGGACGACGACGGCCTCGCCGAAGAGCATGCCGTTCTTCGTGCCGCCGTAGGAGAGGACATCGACGCCGACGGTGTTGGTGAACGTCCGCATCGGGACGTCCAGCGACGCCGCGGCGTTGGATATCCGCGCCCCGTCGAGATGGACCTTCATGCCCCGCTCATGGGCGTGCGTGCAGATGGCGCGGATCTCGTCGGGCGTGTAGACCGTGCCCAGTTCGGTGTTCTGGGCGATCGACACGACCTGTGGCATGGCCCGGTGCTCGTCGTCCCAGCCGTACGCCTGCCGGTCGATCAGCTCGGGCGTGAGCTTGCCGTCCGGGGTCGGTACGGTCAGCAGCTTGAGGCCGGCGACCCGCTCGGGGGCGCCGCCCTCGTCCACGTTGATATGCGCGGTCTCGGCGCAGATGACCGCGCCCCACCGGTCGGTGAGCGCCTGGAGCGCGACCACGTTGGCGCCGGTGCCGTTGAAGACCGGGAAGGCCTCCGCCGTCGGGCCGAAGTGGCTGTGCATGACGCGCTGGAGGTGACCGGTGTAGTCGTCCTCTCCGTAGGCGATCTGATGGCCGCCGTTGGCGACGGCGAGCGCGGCCAGGACCTCGGGGTGGGCGCCCGCGTAGTTGTCGCTCGCGAAGCCGCGTACGTCGGGGTCGTGGTGCCGGCGCGCGTCCGTCGTACGGGACCTCACGGCTCGGGGGTCAGCCACAGGCGGTTTCCATTCACTTCCCGGGCGGGCCGGTCCCAGACTCCGGCGATGGCCTCGGCCAGGTCCGTGACATCCGTGAAGCCCGCGAACTTCGCATTCGGGCGCTCGGCGCGCATCGCGTCGTGCACCAGTGCCTTGACCACCAGAATGGCAGCCGCGGCCCGGGGGCCCTCCTCGCCCCCCGCCTTGCGGAAGGCGTCGCCGAGGGCCAGCGTCCATGCCTCGGCGGCGGCCTTGGCGGCGGCGTAGGCGGCGTTGCCCGCGGTGGGCTTCGTCGCGCCCGCCGCGCTGACCAGCAGGAAGCGTCCGCGATCGCTGCGCAGCAGGCCGTCGTGGAAAGCGAGGGAGGTGTGCTGGACGGTGCGGATCAGCAGCTTCTCCAGCAGGTCCCAGTCGGCGAGATCGGTCTCGGCGAAGGAGGCGCTGCCGCGCCAGCCGCCGACGAGATGGACCAGTCCGTCGATCCGGCCGAACTCCTTCTCGGTCTTGTCCGCCCACGCGCGGGTGGCGGCGAGGTCGAGCAGATCGACGGTGTCGCCGGTGATCGTGGCGCCGCCCCGCGACCGTGCGGCGTCGACCGCCTCGGCCAGCCGGGTGGCGTCCGCGTCCGCGCCGACGACCGTGGCGCCCGCCGCCGCGAGCCGCAGCAGCACGGCCCGGCCCGCGGGACCCGCCGCTCCGGCCACCGCGATCACGGCGCCGTCCAGTGCGCCGTTCCCGGCACCGTTTCCGTTCATGGCCGTGGCCTCTCGCTCGCGAGGGCTCACGCGGCCGCTCGCCCGGTGTCGTTGGCGCGGATCCCCTTGGTCGAGGCGATCACGTTCTTCAGCTTCTTGGAGAGCGCCTCGTAGAACATGCTGAGCGGAAACTCGTCCGGAAGCACGTCGTCGACCAGCTTACGAGGCGGCTGGGTGAGGTCGAGGGCGTCGGGGCCCTTGGCCCAGCGGGAGCCGGGGTGCGGGGCGAGATACGTCGAGACCAGTTCGTACGCGGCGAACCAGTGGACCAGCTTGGGGCGGTCGATGCCGGCCCGGTACAGGTCCTCGATCTCCGCGCAGAGCTGGTTGGTGACCTGCGGGGCCCGCTCCCAGTCGATGCGCAGGGTGTTGTCCGTCCAGCGCACCACATCGTGCTGGTGGAGATAGGCGAAGAGCAGCTGGCCGCCGAGTCCGTCGTAGTTGCGCACCCGCGCGCCGGTGACCGGGAAGCGGAACATCCGGTCGAAGAGGACGGCGTACTGGACGTCGCGGCCCTGCGCGACACCGTCCGCTTCCAGCCGTACGGCCTCCCGGAAGGCGGTGAGGTCGCAGCGCAGCTCCTCGAGCCCGTACATCCAGAACGGCTGGCGCTGCTTGATCATGAAGGGGTCGAACGGCAGGTCGCCATGGCTGTGCGTGCGGTCGTGGATCATGTCCCAGAGCACGAACGCCTGCTGGCAGCGTTCCTGGTCGGCGACCATCGCGCTGATGTCGTCGGGCAGTTCGACGCCGAGCGTACGGACGGCCGCGTCGATGACCCGGCGGAAGCGGGCGGCCTCGCGGTCGCAGAAGATCCCGCCCCAGCTGAACCGCTCCGGGGCCTCGCGTACGGCGATGGTCTCCGGGAAGAACACCGCGGAGTTGGTGTCGTAGCCGGAGGTGAAGTCCTCGAAGGTGATGCCGCAGAAGAGCGGGTTGTCGTAGCGCGTGCGCTCCAGTTCGGCGAGCCACTCGGGCCAGACCATGCGCAGCACGACCGCTTCGAGATTGCGGTCGGGGTTGCCGTTCTGCGTGTACATGGGGAAGACGGCGAGGTGCTGGAGGCCGTCCACCCGGTCGGCGGCGGGCTGGAAGGCCAGCAGCGAGTCCAGGAAGTCCGGGACGTCGAAGGCGCCGTCGGCCCATTTGCGCAGATCGGCGACGAGCGCCGTGTGGTAGGCGGAGTCGTGCGGGAGGAGCGGGGAGAGCTGCTCGACCGCGGTGACGACCCGGTCGACCGTCGCCTCGACGAGAGCGCGCGCCGGGGCGCCCTGGGCGTCGAAGTCGATCGAGCCGTCCTCGGACTGCCAGGGGCGGATCTCCTCGACGGCATCCTTGAGCTCCCGCCAGGCCGGGTGTTCGATCACCCGGGCAGCCCTCGATATACCGGTTACGGCGGCGTCCTGCGCAAGAATTTCCGTCATGTCACTTCCTCCACGGGAGAACTTGGCGTCAAGACACCGTATAGGGCTTCGCTTCTCCCTTACAAGCAGGGATGACACAAATTATCCTGCGCACCCCCTTGGTCACCGCAGTTTTTCCCGCGATCCAGGGGAAGGACACTCGTAACCAGCGTAGCGTCGCGGGCTCCAACCGGCCTCCGGACTCACTGGTGCGCGGCCGGGTCCCAGGGAGGGGCCTGGCCGTTAGGCTGCGCGCGGGAGCCGCCGTCGACGGAAGCGAGGATCGTCTTGACTTTCCAGACCATCGGTCATCGTGGAGTGATGGGTGTCGAACCGGAGAACACCCTGCGCTCTTTTCTGCATGCCGAGCGCGCGGGTATGGACGCCATCGAACTGGACCTCCATCTGACCAAGGACGGCGCCCTCGCCGTCATGCACGACACGGACGTGGACCGTACGACCGACGGAACGGGCGCGATCGCCGATCACACGCTCGCCGGGCTCCGGGAGCTGGACGCGGGGCGGGGCGAGCGCGTCCCGGTCTTCGAGGAGGTGCTGGACGCCGTACGGTCGCCGCTCCAGGCCGAGATCAAGGACAGGGCCGCGGCCCGCGCGCTGGCGGAGGTGATGCTCCGGCGCGGGCTCGTGGAACGCGTCGAGGTGTCGTCGTTCCATGACGAGGCGGTCGCCGAGATCACCTCACTGGTGCCGGGCGTACGTACCGTACTGGTCGCCAGCCGCTGGGGCGCCGACATCGTGGACCGGGCCAGGGCGGTGGGCGCCGCCCGGCTGGCCCTGAACATCCGGAGACTGACCCTGGAGGTCGTGGAGCGCGCGCACGCGGAGGGGCTGGGGATCATCGGCTGGGTGGTGAACACCCAGGACCAGCTGCGGCTGGCGCGCGCGTTCCAGCTGGGGGCGGTGACCACGGACTTCCCGGAGATCCGGCGCACGGGCAGGTTCACCGCCTGAATCCGCCTCACCGCCTGAGTCCGCGCGGGATCCGCGCGATCCCGCGCGGATCCTGACCGGACCCCGTGTCCCAGCGCCGCGGCGTTTCAGCCGAGCGGCTTGACCAGCAGCTCGAACTCCAGGTCGGCACGCCGCGGGATACCGAAGCGCTCGTCGCCGTACGGGAAGGGATGCAGCTTTCCCGTACGGCGGTAGCCGCGCCGCTCGTACCAGGCGATCAGTTCCTCCCTGACCGTGATCACGGTCATGTGCATCTCCCGCACGTCCCAGGTCTCGCCCGCGATGCGCTCCGCCGCCGCCAGGACCTGCCGCCCGAGGCCGGAGCCCTGCGAGCCGGGCACCACGGCGAACATCCCGAAGTAGGCGGCGTCCTCGCGGTGTTCGAGCTGGCAGCAGGCGACAAGCGCGCCGTCCCGCTCGACGACCAGCAGCCGGCTGCCGGGCGACTCGATCACGTCGAGCACCCCTTGCGCGTCGGTCCGCTGCCCCTCCAGGATGTCCGCCTCGGTGGTCCATCCCGTACGGCTGCTGTCACCGCGGTACGCCGACTCTATGAGGGCGACGAGCGCGTCGGTGTCGGCCGCCGTGGCGTCCCGGTAGACGAGTGCGCCGGTCCGGTGCGGGGCGGTGGGGTGGCTGGGGACGTCCATGGTGCGCGATCTCCTCTGTCCGGCCTGTCCGGTATGCCCGACCCGCCCTGGGTGCGGCCGGGACCTCCGCAGCCTAACGCGAGC
Organism: Streptomyces sp. L-9-10; assembly: GCF_004151105.1. Lineage (GTDB taxonomy): Bacteria > Actinomycetota > Actinomycetes > Streptomycetales > Streptomycetaceae > Streptomyces. The sequence continues at coordinate 65,820 of NZ_PHRF01000121.1, read as the reverse complement.
GGCATCGGCGACCGGGCCCGCGTCAGCCCTTCACCGCCCCGACCAGCCCGTTGACGAAGTACCGCTGGAGGCTGAGGAAGAGCAGGATCACCGGAATGACCACGATGAGCGCGCCCGCCATCAGGTTGTTGTAGTGCGGCACGTTCTCCGTGGAGAGGTACTGGAGGCCCAGCGGCAGGGTGTACGTGGACGGATCGTTCAGGGAGACCCGGGTGAGCAGGAACTCGTTCCAGGTCGGGATCGCCGTCAGCAGCGCGACAGTGATCAACGCGGGTCTGGCCAGCGGCAGATAGACACTGGTGAAGATCCGCAGCTCGCTCGCCCCGTCGACGCGCGCGGAGTCGCGCAGCTCGCCCGGGACGGCCAGGAAGGCGCCGGTCATCAGCAGCACCGAGAGCGGGGCGCCGCCATTGACGAACGGCAGCACCAGCCCGAAGTGCGTACCGAGAATGCCGAGTTTGTTCTCCAGCAGCACGATCGGCAGCATCACCGTGATGCCGGGCACGAACAGCAGGGACACGAAGAGTTTCTGGAGGGCACCCCGGCCGGGGAAGCGCAGCACGGCGAAGGCGTAGCCCGCCGCCGCGTAGATCACCAGCGTCAGCACCACCGTATAGACCGTGACCAGCAGGCTGTTCAGGAAGAAGTCGAAGAAGTGCAGCTTGTTCCAGGTGTCGACGAACGTGTCGAACGTCGGGTTGTCCGGGATCAGATGCCCGCCGCGTACGACCTCGATCTGGTCCTTGAAGGCGGCCGACACCATCCAGAGGAACGGGTAGACGCTGATGAGTCCGTAGAGACCGAGGAGTATGCCGACGACGGTACGGGCGACGAGCCGGCGGGTGCGGGCCCTGCTCTCGTCGGGCGCACCGGTACGGGCTTTCATGGAGAGCGAGGTCATGTTCTGCTCCGCAGCGCTCGCAGGTTGATCAGGGCGAGGACGAGCGCGACGGCGAACAGGATCCAGCCGAGCGCACTGGCGAGCCCCAGGGTGGGCGCGAGATTCTTGAGGAACGCGAGGCGGTATGCCTCCAGGCCCAGCACATTGGTGTGATCACCGGGGCCGCCGTTCGTCATCACCAGGAAGGTCTGGAAGCCCTGGAGCGACTCGCGCAGGTTGAGCAGTACGACGATGGCGGTGATGGGCCGCACCAGTGGCCAGACCACCGAGGCGTTGGTGCGCCACCAGCCCGCGCCGTCCAGTTCGGCGGCCTCCAGCACGCTGCGGTCGATCCCCTGCAGGCCGGTCAGGTACAGCAGCATCGCGACCGGCACATGGCCCCAGACCGTCACCACGATCATGGTGGGCATGGCGGTGGACGGATTGCCGAGCCAGCCCTGCGGCTGCTGGAGCGAGCCGAGCCCCAGACCGTCGAGGAGGAAGTTGACCGCGCCGTCCGGCTGGAGGATGTACTGCCAGGCGAAGAAGACCGCGACCCCGCTGGTCACATAGGGCAGGAAGTACACCGAGCGCAGCACCGACTGGAACCGCTTGACCCGGTTGAGCAGCACGGCGAGCGGAAAGGCGACCGCGACGGTGAGGGCGGGTGCGGCGATCATCACCCAGAGGGTGTTGACCGCCGCGTGCCGTACCCGTGGGGCGTAGACGGGGCTGCGCCACAGCAGATCGGCGTAGTTGTCCAGCCCGACCCAGGTCCAGTTCGGTGTGAAGCCGTTCCAGGTCGCGAAGCTGAGCGCGAAGCCGTACCCGACGGTGTACAGGCCCATCACACAGAACAGGACCACCGCCGGGCCGACGAAGAGGTATCCGGTGAGCGTCTCGTACGGACGGATGCGCCGGCGGGGAGCCGTCGTCACCGCGCCGCCGCCCAGTAGGAGGCGTTGAGTTCGCGCAGCTTCTTCGCCGTCTGTCCGACGGACTGCGTCCCCAGCGGGGTGAGGTCGGCGAGGATGGCGCCCGCGTCGTCCTGCTCGTAGCCCGGCGCGCGGAACTCGTTGCCCCGGCTGGGGTCGTAGGTGTTCTGCGGTGTGCCCTTGAAGCTGTCGACCATGGCGGAGAGCGCCGGGCCGAGTACGGCGGCGGAGTCGGCGCCGAGTTCGGTGGCCGGGACGTCGGAGGCGTCCTTGGCGAAGCGCTCGGCGATGTCCTTGGTGGAGAGGAATTCCAGCCACTTCTTGGCGTTGTCGGGCTGTTCGCTGGTGGCGGCGACGCTCAGGCCTGTCAGCGCGAGCGGGCCGAGCGCGCGGTCGGGGACGGCGCCGTCCTCCGGGGAGGGCAGTCCGAACGCGAACACGTCGTCGGGGTTCATCCCGTTCTGCTTGAGGAAGGCGAGGGTGAAGGTGCCGCCGATGTTGAAGGCCGACTTGCCCTGCGCGAAGGCCTGGTCGGCCTGGTCGATGGTGAGGGACTGGGTGCCCGGCATCCAGTACGGGGTGAGCTGGTCGTACATGCTCAGGATCTTGATGCCGTTGGGCGAGCCGAAGTCGGCGCCCGGGTCCTTGCCGAAGAGGCTCTCGTATCCCCGCTGTCCCAGCTGGCTGAAGGCCAGCGGCTGGAGGACCCAGGTCAGGCCGGTGGCCTGGACCTTGAGGCCGAGGGACATGCCACCGGTCTTCGGGTTCTCGGCGGTGGTCGCCTTCAGCGCGTCCAGGAAGCCGGCCCAGTCGGCCGGGGGCTCCGTGATACCCGCGTCGGCGAGCAGCTTCTTGTTGGCGTAGACGATGCCGAAGGTGCCCACGGTCAGCGGCACGCTGTAGCGGGCGCCCTTCTCGATGCCGTTGTCCTTGGCGGTCGCCGGCAGCGAGTCCTTGTAGCGCTGGTCGGTGACGAGTCCGGACTCCCGTACGGGCTCCTGGATACGGCCGGCCCAGTCGCCCGTGAAGTCGTCGCCGAGGTCGGAGACGATCCCCGCCGCGCCGAAGACCCGGTCCTCGCCGTCGGAGTGCACTTCCAGCACATCCGGCAGATCGCCGGTCTTCGCCGCGGACTGCACCTTGGTGGTGTAGGCGTCGTCGGGGGTGTAGGCCTCGATCGTGACCGAGATGCCCGTCTGCTTCTCGAACTCGGCGGCGGCGTTGCGCAACGCGCCGGCGTGGGACTGCTTGAAGGTCCACATCTCCAGCGAGGTGGAGTTCCCTCCGGAGTCGGAGGACCCGCCGCAGGCGGAGAGTGTGGTGAGCGAGAGCGCCGTGACGACGGCGACCGCCGCGAGCCGGACATTCCTCGATATAGGTATACGCATGGCCCCTACCTAAGGATCAACCGTTCAGAAGGCCGAATGGCGTTGGAGTGACTGAACTTATGGTTGGGGTGATATAGCGTCAAGACGCACGTCGAGATTCGTGCCGACCGGTTCGCCGAGGGGCACCGGTGCGAGAAGCGGAGGTTCCGTGGAATCGGTGGCAGCAGCAGCGCGGGGGCGCAAGCCCGAAGAGGTCAAGTCCGCGGCTCGGGTACTTGAGGTGCTCGAACTCCTGGGCGCGGAAGGCGCCCGGCTCTCGCTCGCCGAACTGGCCGGCACGATGGCCGTACCGAAGAGCAGCCTGCACGCGATCCTCCGCACGATGGAGGCGCGCCGCTGGGTGGATCTGGACCCGTCGGGCACCCGCTACAGCCTTGGCCTCAAAGCCCTGCTGACGGGTACGGCCTATCTGGAGGGCGACGATGTGGCGAGCCTCGCGGGACCGGTGCTCGACTCCCTGGCGGAGGAGACGGGCGAGTCGGTGCACCTGGGCAGGCTCGACGGTACGGACGTCGTCTACCTGGCCAAACGTGAGTCCCGGCATGCCCTGCGGATGTACTCGGCGGTGGGCCGCCGGCTGCCCGCGCACGCCACGGCGCTGGGCAAGGCGATGCTCTCCCTCTATGACGCGGCCGAGATCAGGATGCGGCTCAACTGGCCACTGGAGAGGCTCACTCCGGACACGGTGACCGACCCCGACGCGCTGCTGGACCAGCTGTCCGAGGCGCGGCTGCGCGGGTGGGCCATGGACGACGGCGAGAACTCGCCGGACATCCGGTGCGTGGCCGTGGCGCTCGGCACGGGCCACGGCGGCGGCGACGCGATCAGCTGCTCCGCGCCCAAGAGCCGGATGGACGACGCCCGCGCGGAGGAGATCGCTCTCGCGGTCACCGAGGCGGCCCACTCGCTGCGGACTCTGCTCAAACGGCTCGGGCAGCACTGACGCCGTTCCGCCGCCCATTTGGTAGAGTCGTTGACAAATAGATCTCCCTCTCCCTACGTTCGGATGGCAGTAGGTTATTCCGCTATACGTATGCCCACGTTCACTGGGCCTGCCGCGCAACACCGACCTGCCCCGCACCACCGATGGGAGCGTGCACGACCATGACGTCCGAGACATCCGAAGCCCGGAGGGCCCTGGTGGTCCGTGGCGGCTGGGAGGGACACCAGCCCGTGGCGATCACGGAGTTGTTCCTGCCCTTCCTCCGCGACCGCGGCTTCGACATCCGGATCTCCGACACCTTGGACGTCTACACGGACGCCGAGCTGCTCGCCGCCACCGATCTGGTGGTCCAGTGCTGGACGATGGGCGAGATCACGGCCGAGCAGAGCGCGGGGCTCACCGCGGCGGTCCTGGCCGGCACCGGACTGGCCGGCTGGCACGGCGGGATCGTGGACTCCTTCCGGGGCGATGTCGGCTACCAGCTGCTCACCGGCGGGCAGTTCCTGATGCATCCGCCCGGCTTCTCCGACCACGAGGTCACGCTGGTCGAGGAGCGCGCCGGCCACCCGGTGATCGCCGGGCTGAGCGACTTCGGTGTCCATACGGAGAAGTACTGGCTGGCCACCGACCCGCTGATCGACGTCCTGGCGACCACGGAGTTCGCGGCGGACGAGGAGCGGGCACGACCGGTCACCATGCCCGCCGTCTGGACCAGGACCTGGGGCGAGGGACGGGTCTTCGTCTCCACCATCGGCCACAAACCGGACGACTTCGATGTGCCCGAGGTACGGGTACTCACCGAGAGGGGACTGCTGTGGGCGAGCCGCTGAGGATCGGCATGGTGGGCGCGGGCAAGATCAGCGGCGCCTATCTGGACACACTGGAGCGGCTGGAGAACGTCACACTGACGGCCGTCACGGATCTCGACCAGGAACGCGCCGCGTCGGTCGCCGCCCGGGTGCCCGGCGCGGCGGTCGCCGGATCGGTGGCCAAGCTGGTGGCGCGCCCCGACGTGGACGCCGTACTCAATCTGACGATCCCGGCGGTCCATGCCGAAGTCGCCCTGGCCGCGCTCGCCGCGGGCAAGCATGTGTACGGGGAGAAGCCGCTGGCCGCCACGCGCGCGGAGGCGGACCGGATGCTGGCCGCGGCCGGAGCGGGCGGGCTGCGGATCGGCTGCGCGCCCGACACCGTGCTCGGTACGGGCGTCCAGACGGCGCGCAAGGCGGTCGACGACGGGCTGATCGGCACGCCGGTCGCCGCGACGGCCTTCATGACCACGGCGGGCCACGAACGCTGGCACCCGGACCCGGAGTTCTACTACCGGCGGGGCGGCGGGCCACTGCTCGACATGGGCCCGTACTACCTCTCGGCGCTCGTCCATCTGCTGGGCCCCGTCATCACCGTCACCGGCGCGGGATCCCGGCCGCGCGACGAACGGGAGATCGGCAGCGGGCCGCGGGCCGGGGAACGGTTCGCGGTGGAGGTCGACACCCATGTCACGGGCATCCTGCGACACGCCAACGGCGCCCTCACCACGCTGGTGATGAGCTTCGACATCCAGGCCGCCCGGCTGCCCCGTATCGAGGTGCACGGCACCGGGGGCTCACTGTCCGTCCCCGACCCGAACGGGTTCGACGGAACGGTCGAACTGCACCGGGGCACCGGGGAGTGGGAGACGCTGCCGGTCACGGCCGGATACGTGGGAGCCGGACGCGGCACCGGCCTCGCGGATCTGGCCGAGTCGCTCGCCGGGGACCGCCCGCACCGGGCGTCCGCCGAACTGGCGCGCCATGTCCTCGACATCATGCTGACGCTGCTCGACTCGGCGCGGCAGGGCAGGGCGCTCCCGGTGGAGAGCGTCTGCCGCAAGCCGGAGCCGGTCCGGCACTGACGCGGCACCGGGCGGCGGCCGGTCTTCCCTTCACGCGTTGTCAATTCACTTACTTTCCGACGGCTTCGCCATTCGTCAATTTATTAACCTGACAATTCCGATGCACGCCGTCATCACCAGGCAGAAGAAGGAAGAGGAAAGCCGTTGACTTGATAACACACGTGGTTTTACATGGCGGTTACTGGCTGGACAGGAAGGGCCGCCCATGTATGACCGCAGGAACGCCGGAGAGGCGCGGATCAGTCATTTCCTCGCCGCCCGACTCCGTCCCGCGCTGTACACCGGGCGGCTTCCGATGGATATCAGTGCCTGGCACATCCCCGGTGAACCGGTCCCCGTCGATGTGGCCCTGCGGGCCGACTACACACCGTTCTTCGTGGGCGACGCCTGGGGCCGTCCCTGGTCGACCAGTTGGTTCCAGGTCCACGCCACCGTCCCGCAGCGCTGGGCGGGCGAGCGGGTGGAGGCGGTCTTCGACCTCGGCTTCGAGTCCGGCTCCGGTTTCGAGCCCGGCAACGGCTCCGGCTTCGGTTCCGGGGGCGCCGGCGGGTCGGGGAGCCGTGCCGTGGGACTCGTCCACGACCCGCGCGGCACCCCTCTCCAGGGGCTGCACCGGCTCCACCGGTCCATGACGGTGTCGGCCCCGGCGAGCGGCGGCGAGCCGGTCCGGCTGTTCGTCGAGGCCGCCGCCAATCCGCCGATCGACGCGGCCACCGGCGCGGGCGCGCACTACGGGGACCCGGTCACCGCGGGGGACGAGCCCCTGTACCGGCTGCTCCGCGCCGATCTCGCCGTACGCGACGAGGGCATCTGGCAGCTGATCCATGACATCGATGTCCTGGACGGTCTGATGCGCGCGCTCCCGGCCGAGCTGCCCCGCCGGTACGCGATCCTGCGGGCCCTCGAAGAGGCCGTGGACGCCGTCGATCCCCGCGATGTCGCCGGGACGGCCCCGGACGCGCGGCGGATCCTCGCCCCCGTACTGGCCCGTCGCGCGCACGAGTCCGCGCACACCGTCTCCGTCGTCGGACGCGCACCCCTGGGGGCGGCCCGGCTGGGGCCGGCTCGCGAGACCGTACGCGAGACCGCCCGCGCCTTCAGCACCATGACCGCGCTGGCGGAGGAGTACCCGGAACTGACCGTCGCCGCGCCCTCCGCCCACCGGTACGCCTGGATGAAGGACCGCCATCCGGATGTCTTCGAGCGGGTGCGCAAGTCCGTCGCCGACGGCAACTGGGCGCCGGTCGGGGGTATGTGGGCGGAGCCCGACGGAAATCTCCCCGGCGGCGAGGCGCTGGCCCGCCAGTTCGTGCACGGCCGCCGCTTCTGCCGCGAGGAGCTGGGCACCGACACCGACGGTGTGTGGCTGCCCGGCGCCTCCGGACTGAGCGCCGCCTTCCCGCAGTTGGCGGTGCTCGCCGGGGCCCGCTGGTTCCTCGCGGAGAGTTCAGGCCCCGTACCGCACCCGACCTTCTGGTGGGAGGGCATCGACGGCACCCGTATCCTCAGCCACTTCCCGCCCGCCTCCGCTCTCACCCACGGCGAACGGGTCGTCGATGAACTCGACGCCGGCGTAACCGGTCGCGGTGAACTCGGTCGCGGTGCACTCGGCGGCGACGAACTCGCCTACGCCGCGCAGGCGTTCGCCGAGCAGGGCGACGCCGCCCGCTCCCTGCTGCCCCTCGGCCACGCCGACGGTTACGGCCCCACCCCCGGGACGCTGGAGCGCGCCCGCCGGCTGGCCGATCTCGAAGGCTCGCCGCGGGTCGTGAGCCGGCACCCCGCGCACTTCTTCCGGGAGGCCCTCGACGCGCGGCCGGACACACCGGTGTGGCGCGGTGAGTTCCGCCCGGAAACCCACCACGGCACGTACACCAGCCAGGCGCGCACCAAGCGCGGCAACCGCCGCGCCGAATCGCTGCTGCGCGAGGCCGAGTTGTGGTCGGCGACCGCCGCCGTACGGGACGGCGTCCCCTATCCGTACGACGAACTGGACACGCTGTGGAAGAAGGTCCTGCTCCAGCAGAGCCACGATCTGCTGTCCGGCGCCTCGACCGCCTGGGCGCACCAGGAGGCCGAGCAGGTCCACCGCGAGGTCCACCGCCGTCTGGAGCGGCTGATCCGCCGGGCCGTGGGAGCGTCCGACGGCGGCACCGCCACCGGCGCGTCCGTCTTCAACGCGGGGCCGCTGGCGCGCCGCGAGGTGGTGGTCCTGGACCGGGACCGGCCGGCGGGGGGCGGTCAGCGGCTCTCCGACGGACGTGTCGCCGTACTGGCCGAGGCGCCCGCCCTCGGCCGCGGTGCCATCGTTCCCGAGCCTGCCCTTACCGAGCCTGTCGCGCCGGTGACCGTACAGCCCGCGGACGGCGGCGGGTGGCTGCTGGACAACGGACTGCTGCGGGTCCATGTCGACGCCGAGGGGCTCGTACGCTCCGTGCTGGACCTCGCCACCGGACGGGAGGCCGTCGCCCCGGGAGCGGCGGGCAATCTGCTGCGGCTGCACCGCGACGACCCGCCGCGCTGGAGCGCCCGGAACCTGGACGCCCGCCACCGCGGGGCGTTCCGCGATCTCGACCGGGCGGAGTCGGTCGAAGTGAGCGAGGAGGGAGCGCTGTTGGCGGCCGTCCGGGTGGTACGGAACACCGGCAGGTCCGCGATCGAGCAGACGCTCTCACTGACCGCCGGCAGCCGGTCCCTGACGATCGACACGGAGATCGACTGGCGCGAACGTGACGCTCTCCTCAAGGCTGTCTGGCCGCTCGACGTACATGCCGAACACAGCCGCGCGGAGGTCCAGTTCGGCCATGTCGCGCGCCCCACACACGTGAACTCCGGCAGGGACACGGCCCCTTGTGAGCTGTGGGCGCACCGCTGGATCCATGTGGGCGAGCACGGCTGGGGCGTGGCGCTGGCCGGTGATTCCACGTACGGCTACGACGTCTCGCGCCACACCCGCGAGGACGCCGGTACGACCACGACCGTACGGCTCACCCTGCTGCGCGCGGCGCACAGCCCCGACCCGCACGCCGACCGGGGTCCGCAGCGCTTCCGGCACTCGGTACGCCCCGGGGCGGGGATCGGTGACGCGGTCGCCGAGGGGTACGCCGTCGGTCTGCCGCTGCGCCCCGGCCCTTCGGAGCCCGCGGGATCCGCCGCGCCGCCGCTGGTCTCGGTGGACCATCCCGATGTGCTCGTGGAGGCGGTGAAGCTCGCCGACGACCGCTCGGGGGATGTGGTCGTACGGGTCTACGAGTCGCGTGGCGGCCGGGCCCGTACGGCGCTCTCCGCCGCGTTCCCGGTGGCGTCCGTGTGCGAGACGGACCTCCTGGAGGAGCCGCTCGCCGCCCGCCCGTACGAGAACGGCTCGGTGGCACTGACACTGCGCCCCTTCCAGATCCTGACGCTGCGGCTCACGCCCGGGGACCGCCCGGCGGCGGACCGCACGGCCCTGTCCACGGACCGTACGACCTCGCCGACGGACCGTACGGCCCCGTCTGTGGGACGTACGGGCTCGGCGACGGGCCCCGCCGCGGCGCATCCCGGGGCCGGAGGCACTGATGCCTGAGGCCCCCCAAGACGACGGCCCGGTCGGCTCTCTGCCCCCGGAGCACCGGGCCGTCTTACACCGCTGGGCCGAGGAGGGCGGCCCCCTCGCGACCCGCGCGCGTGTCGTCCTCCTCGCCGCCGAGGGGCTGCGCGACGCCGAGATCTCCCGTCGGCTCGGGGTGTCCCGGCAGACGGCCGGCACCTGGCGGCAGCGCTGGACGAGCGCCGGGATCGACGGTCTCGGACACCGGCCGCGCACCGGCCGGCCCGCCACCGTGGACGAGGCGGAGGTCGTCACCCGTACGCTGCTGGCGCCCGGTGGCAGCGGCGCCTCGCGCGCGGTCGCCAGGGAACTGGGGCTCTCGCACGCCACGGTCGCCGGGATACGGCGCCGCTGGCGGCTCTCCCCCGACGAGACGCCCGCCCCGTCCGTACCGACCAGACCGCCGCTGCCGAGCGGCGAGGTCTGGGTGATGGGCCTGTACGTGGACCCGCGGCGCGCCGTGCTCCTCACGGGCACCGGACGGGGGGTTCCCCGGCAGTCCGCCGCCGGGACCGTGCTCGGCGCGGACGTACTCGCCGGACTCGACCGGGCGGTGGAGGCCGCGCTGACGGCGGCGACGGCGCGCGGGGCGGAGGGCGACGACTCGCCTTCGTACGGCCTGGCGGAGTATCTGGCCGAGGCCGGCCGCAGCCATCCGGACCTCGGGCTGCACGCCATCACGCTGTGGGACGCGGCGGGCGGTAGCGGCACCCTCCAACAGGCCCCTTCGGACGGCACGGTGACGAGACATCAGATTCCCGCGCGGTCGACCTGGCGCACCTTCCTCCGGGCCATGATCGCGCTCGACAGCACCAGCCATCCGGAGTCCTCGCGCCGCGTCTATCTCGATCTGGCGGCCGAGCTGGAGCGGTACGCGACGGCGCGGCCCGACGCCCCGTGCACCGCGGTGCGCTGGCTGCGCGAGAACGTCGCGGGCCTTCCGGGCACGGACCGCCGCCCGGAGAGCACGGCGGGAAGCCAGTCCTGGAGCGGGGTCAACCAGATCGATCTGGGTTCGTTCAACGAGTGTGTGGTCATCGAGACGGTACGGCTCTCCGGCACCATCACCCGGGGCGAGATCGCCCACCGCACGGGCCTCACCCAGCAGTCGGTCTCCCGGATCGCCCGTTCGCTGCTGGACCGCGGCATTCTCATCGAGGACGCCCAGCGGCGCGCGACCTCGGGCAAACCCCGTACGCCGGTACGGCTCTGCGGGACGGCGGCCCACGCCCTCGGGATCCATATCGACCCGGAGGTGCTCACCGCGGTCGTCATCGATCTCGACGGCGCGATCGTCCGTACCCGTACCCGCCCCGTCACCGCCGACATCGACCCGGCGGAGTTCGTCGAACGGGTGGCCGCGCTGGGCCGGGAGACACTGGCGGAGGCGCGCGGGTCGGTGCGGGAGGACGGCTTCCTCGGGATCGGGGTCGCCGTACCGGGACCGGTCGACATCGCGTCGGGCACGGTCCTCGGGCCGCCGCTGATGTCGGCCTGGGGCGATCTGCCGCTGCTGTACCTGCTCCAGGACCACTTCCCGTGCCCCGTCCTGATGGAGAAGGACTCCACCGCGGCGGCGGCCGGCGAGCGGTGGATCGGGCGCGACCGCAGGGCCAGGGACTTCGCGTATCTCTATCTCGGTACGGGCGTCGGTACGGGGCTCTATCTCAACGGCGACCTGTATCGCGGGATCAGCGCCAACGCCGGGGAGTTCGGGCAGTTGTGCGCCATAGCACTGGGGCGGGTGGCCAAGGACGGCCGTCCGGAGATCCTTCCTGAGTGCAATCCGCCGGTGTCCGTGCCGGAGCTCGCGGTACGGGGCGGGATGCGTCCCGTACCGGCCGCGCCGGGGCGCACGTCCGGGAGCACCGCCGCGTATCTGGCGGTGGGCGAGGCCGCCGCCGCGGGCGACCCCGCGGCGGCGGCGGCCGTACGCGAGGTCGCGCAGGCGGTGGGGCGGGGGGCGCTGGGCATGGTCGATCTGCTGGACATCGATCTGATCGTGCTCGGCGGCCCCTTCTTCACCGAGGACGTCGCCGGCTTCTACCTGGACGAGATCGCCCGTACCGTCAACGCGTTCCCCACCGCCAGACGGCTGCGGCGGGTCGCGGTCGAGCCGTCCGTGCTGAGCGCGGAGGCCGCCGCGGTGGGAGCGGCCTCGACCATCTTCCACGCGACGTTCACCCCCCGGCTGCGCGGGCGGGAGAGCCGGACACGGCATCTGCCGGCCCGCTGACGCGCAGGGCCGCCGGGATGTCCCCGGCGGCCCGTACGTCATCGTCCCGCTGCCTGACGTTCCGTGTCCGACCTTCCGCGTCCGGCGTTCCGTGTCCGGCGTTCCGTCAGACCCGGGGCTGGGTGGGCCTGGTGGCCGTCAGTCCGATCTGCCCCTTGAGCATCCGGCCGCCGTCGCCGGTCAGCCGCAGGTAGTAGTCGGACGAGCAGGACGTGCCGTCCTCGTCCAGCGCCCAGATGCCCGATCCGGACGGCACCTGCGTACCGGTCTCGGCGGTCTTCGCGATCTGGTTGCCCTCGTTGAACTCGTCGAACATGGAGATGTAGATGCCCTGCGCGCCGACCCGCACCATGTTGTAGAACTGCCGCCACATGAAGTCACCGTGGGCGCGGTGGCGTTCCTGGAGGTCTCCCGGCAGCACACACGGCTGGTAGTCGATGCCGCGGGCGTTGCACTCCGCCTGGTCGGGGGTGTTGACGTCGCGGAAGAACCGGTCGGTGTCGGCGACGTTGCTGATCCGTCCGACCATCCAGGGCGAGATCATGTTGAACGCGCGGTACACGTCCTGGAAGCCGGGGCGTGAGTCGTCGGTGCTGTTGCGCCAGTGGGTGGGCACGCCGCCGATGACGTAGCAGCCCTGGGCCTTGAACCAGTCCACGACCTCCTTGCACGGTCCGGGCGCGAAGGGCCGGCCGGGGTCGTTGAAGCCGAAGCCCCAGATGCACACCACCGGCTTGCCGTTCTGCTTCGCGTAGGCGCTGGACGCGGTGTGCGCCCTCATCTTCGACGTCCAGTCCTCCTTGATCTGGGACTGCATGGACGTCCAGCCGGTGACGTCGTACATGATGTAGAACTTGCGGCCGTTGGCCTCGGCCGACTGGCGCACCTTCTGCGCCATCGCGTCCCGGGTCGGGCCCTCCGGGCTGAAGGGGTTGAAGCGCTGGAGCGCGGCCGTGTCGCAGTTGTTCTCCCGCATCCAGCGGAAGTGCGTGTCGACCGTCTGCTGGTCCCACGAGGAGAACAGCGTGGCGGGCTGGCCGCCGTTCAGGTTCGGGTAGGCGGTGGGGTAACCGCGCGAGTATTCCCGCATGTCCGGCCACGACTTGATGGTCGTATTGCTGAGCGACGGCGGCTGGCTCATGTTCTGACTCCAGTGCCACCACCCATTGATGGGGGCGCCGTCACCGGTACAGGCGAACCAGCCCTGGTAGCCCACGGTGATTTTGCCGACCACGTCGCCGGGGGGACTCGCGGCGGGAGCCGGCTGTGCGCGGCGGCGCGGTTCGGAGGCCGACGCACTCTGCTGGGCTGCGCCGACGCCGGCGATGGCGGCCGAGGCGGCCAGCGCGGACGCGATGGCGGACCGTCGTGACATATGCATGGGGGAATGCCTCCCACTCGATTTCTGCCAGAAAGACGTAAAGCCCTCGGGGGTGGGGGGTTTTACAGGCGTCGGCAGTCCGCCCGGCCCCCAAGGGAACGCCATTGCAAAGTAGTCGGGCGCTACCGTCACCACAAGGCCACGCGCGCCAGGAATTCGTTCCGGGAAATCGACGGCGTGTCAGCCGATTTTCTTTACGCTTTCCGTTTCCACTGAAATGCGAATAACCGAACGGCGGTGCCCCGCCGGGCCCGTGACCCCCGGTGCGCTCCCCCTGTGTCCCTCTGCGCTCGTATGCGCATCGTCGGCGTCGGGCATTCCCTGGACGAGTCCCCAGACGGGTACACGGAGAGGTGCGCGATGCACGGAACGGCGACGTCCGGCTGGCTGCTCGTCGCGCTCTGCGCGGCGGCCGGGAGCTACTGTCTGCTCCGGTTGCGCGACAGCGTGGGCGACCAGCGCGGTTCGGTGGGCGGTGAGGCCCTGATGGGGTTCGGGATGGCGGCCATGGCGGTGCCCGCCGCCGTGCTGACACCGCCCCGGTGGGTCTGGGCGGGATACGTGGTGGTGTTCTTCGGCGCGGCGCTCCATACGCTCGTCCGCGGCGGTGGTTCGGGGCACCGGCTGCACCATCTGCTGGGGACGCTCGCGATGGTCTACATGGCCGGGGCCATGGCCGTCGCCCCGGCCGGGGCGCACAGCGCGCACATGCAGGGCGCGACGGGCGTGATCAGCGGCGCGCCGCTGATCACCGGCGTGCTGCTGGTCTACTACGCCGGCTATGTGCTGTGGGCGGGCGCCCGGCTGCTGCCCGTCCCGGCCACCGCGGGCCCCGAGGGCGGGGGTGGTGCGGCCCTGGTGGGCTGGGGCGAGCGGCCGGAGCTGGCGCTGGTCTGCCGGCTCTCCATGGGCATCGCGATGCTGGCGATGCTGCTCACGCTCTGATCGCGACCGATCACAGCCGGCCTCATCCGGCCTCGGCCCGCCCCCACCGATCGCGGCCGGTCCGGCCGGCCTCGGAGGATCCGGCCCCGGAGCATCCGGCCCCGGAAGATCAGCGGCGCCCGCGCCGAAACGTGTCGTGGGTCACTTGCCAGGTAAGGACATACCCCTGAGTAGCGCGCCCCTCATACCCTGGGGCCCATGATGGTCTCCCTGGCACTGCTGCTGCTCGGTGCGCTGACCGCCGTCGTCGCCCCGCGGCTCCTGTCGCGCGCCGACTGGCCGGAGCGCGAGCCCGTGGTGGCGCTGTGGGTGTGGCAGTGCGTCGTGGCGGCCGTACTGCTGAGCTTCGCGCTCTCCATGACCTTCAGCGCCGCCGCCTCCTGGCTCCGCGTCCGCGGCCATGTCTTCGCACCCGCCCCGCGCGGCGTGGTGGAGGCCTACGCCTTCGGTTCGCACGGGCCGTGGACCGTCGCGCTGACCGTGCTGCTGGCCAGTGGTGGCCTCTGGACGGCCGCGATGCTCACCCGCGAGATCCACCGGGCCCGCCGCCGACGCCGGCAGCGCCGCAAGGAACTGCTCGTACGCTCGCCCGTACTGCCCGGTGAGGAGCCGAGCGGAGAGCCCCTCGTGGTCCTGGAGGGCGAGCGTCCCGGCGCGTGGTGGCTGCCTGGCGCCGCACCCCAGCTGGTCATCACCACGGCCGCGCTGCGCCGCCTGAAGGGGCGTCAGCTCGATGCCGTACTCGCCCATGAGGAGGGCCACGCGCGCGCCAGGCACGACTGGCTGCTGCACTGCTCGGGGGCGCTGGCGAACGGATTCCCGCAGATCCCGGTGTTCGCGGCGTTCCGCGACGAGATGCACCGGCTGGTCGAACTGGCCGCGGACGATGTCGCTTCGCGGCGCTTCGGACGGCTGACGATCGCGCTCGCGCTGGTCGAACTGAACGAGGACCGCGGGGTGTTCGGGCCCGGCACCACCCCGGACGCACAGCTGCCACAGCGGGTGAACCGGCTGCTGTCGCCCGTACCCCGGCTCACCGCGGGACGCAGGCTGCGGCTGACCGCGGCGGCGGCGCTGGTGCCGGTGGTGCCACTGCTGGTCGCCTTCGTACCGGCTCTTCGCGCTCTGGGATAGCCGGGACAGCCGGCCCCGTCCCGCCCCGGAATGGCCCCCCGCGCACCGCGTGCGCGAGGATCTCCCCCATGCACTCACCCTCGGCCCCCGTGTCCTCTCCGCCGCCCCCGGCCCGTCCCCCGCTCGCCGGACTCACCGGAGCGGGCGCGGTGGCAACGCTGCTGGCCGTCCTCTCGGGGATGCTGACCGTCCTCGTCGTCGCGGAGTGGGCTCCGCTGGTCTCCTTCGACCGGTGGGTCGCGGACGGCCTGCACCGCCGCGCGGTGGACGAGCCCGGCGCGACCTGGGCGAACCGGGTGCTGACCGACTGGGTCTGGGATCCCTGGATGATGCGGCTGCTGACCGCGGTGGCCGTGATCACACTGTGGCTGCGGCATGAGCGACTGCTCGCGCTGTGGACGACCGGGACGGCGGCGCTGGGCGCGGCCGTCTCCCAGGGGGTGAAGGCCGCGGTCGACCGTGAGCGCCCGCGGTGGCCCGACCCGGTCGACTCCGCGCATTTCGCGGCGTTCCCCTCCGGGCATGCCATGACCGCCGCGGTGACCTGCGGGCTGCTGCTGTGGCTGGCACGCCGCCACGGGGCCGGCGGCCGGCTCTGGCGTACGGCGGTCGTCGTCGCGGCGGTATCGGTGGCCGGGGCGGGCCTCACCCGGCTCTGGCTGGGGGTGCACTGGGGCACGGACGTGATGGCCGGGTGGCTGTTCGGTGGCTGCCTGGTCGCGTTCTCGGTCTCGCTGTACGGGCGCGTGACCTTGTCCGGGAAGCGGTGACCCGGCGAGGATCGGACGCATGACCTTCAAGGGCGTGCTCTTCGACTTCTCCGGAACCCTCTTCCGTATCGAATCCGCGAGCTCCTGGCTGCGTGCCGTGCTCGACGAGGCGGGCGTCGCCGTACCCCCCGACGAGGTGCGGCGGTACGCGATGCGACTGGCCGTGGCGGGCGCGCTGCCCGGTGGCTCCTCGCCGGAGCGGGTGCCGCCGGCTCTGGCCGGGCTGTGGGCCACCCGCGACGAGAGCGCCGGGCGCCACCGCGCGGCGTACACAGGGCTCGCCCGGCAGGTGGAGCTGCCCAGCCCGGATCTGTACGACGCGCTCTACGACCGTCATATGACGCCGGACGCGTGGCGTCCGTACACCGATGCCGCCGAGGTGCTCGGCACGCTGCGACGCGAGGGCATCGGGATCGCGGTGGTGAGCAATATCGGCTGGGATCTGCGGCCGGTCTTCCGCGCCCACGGCCTGGACGCGTTCGTCGACGCGTATGTGCTCTCGTACGAGCACGGCATCCAGAAGCCCGACGCCCGGCTCTTCCAGGCCGCCTGCGAGCAGTTGGGGCAGGATCCGCACGATGTGCTGATGGTCGGCGACGACCGCGAGGCGGACGGCGGAGCGGCGGAGCTGGGCTGCTCGGTCCATTTCGTGGACCATCTGCCGGTCGAGGAACGCCCGGCGGGACTGCGGCCCGTTATCGCCCTGGCGGCCCGGGGACCCTTGCGATAGACCCATAAAGAGAGCCGCGAGCAAAGCCTCAAACGGGCGGCCCGAGGCCCGAAACGGGCACCATCACGCCGACCGGGCATGCCGAAGTCGCCTGCCTTGGACGATCCCCCGCGTCGCCCAAGGCAGGCGGAAGCCCCGCTGACCAGGCCCGGAAGGGTCTGCGACGGGACGCGCTGAGTATATTGGCTTAGAGCCAGTCAACGCAGGAGTAAAGCATGTCCCCGCGGAGCGCATCGGTCAATGAAGAACTCCGTCGGCGTTCCCGCGAGCGGTTGCTGCAAGCGACCGTGGAGTTGGTCGCCGAACGCGGTTACGAGGCCACGACGCTCGCCGACATCGCCGACAGGGCGGGTTCCGCGCGCGGTCTCGTCTCGTACTACTTCCCAGGGAAGCGGCAGTTGCTCCAGTCAGCCGTGCACCGGCTGATGCACCGCACGCTCCACACCGCCCTGGAGCGTGAACCGGCCACGGACGACGGCCGGGAGCGGCTGGCACGGGCGATCGACGCCATCCTCGGGCTCACCGAGGACAGCCCCGTCCTGATGCGGACGCATATGGCCGGCATCCTGCAGGCCGAGGGGTTCGTGCAGTGCCCGGAGCAGCAGCGGCTCGCGGGGCTGCTGCGGGAGACGGTGGAACGGTACGGCTCACAGGACCCGGACAGCGATTATCCGCTGCTGCGCGCCCTGTTGATGGGCGCGGTCTTCGCCGTTCTGATGCCGGGCGCGCCGATGCCGCTGTCACGGTTGCGCGCCGAGCTGTTCCAGCGCTACGGGCTGGAGTGGGAACTCGGCGTTCCGCCGGGCGGCTG
This sequence comes from Streptomyces sp. L-9-10, assembly GCF_004151105.1. GTDB lineage: Bacteria > Actinomycetota > Actinomycetes > Streptomycetales > Streptomycetaceae > Streptomyces. The sequence continues at coordinate 48,184 of NZ_PHRF01000121.1, read as the reverse complement.
CCCGCCCGGCGGAACGAGTCAGGACACGATGCTTCAGTGGCCCGAGCGGTCGAAGTAGTCCGGCTGCGTCTGCACGTTCAGCTCGGACATCCGCACCCGCTTCGCGGGGTCGGTCACACGGTCGTCGAGCCGCAGCACGTCGAAGCCCTTGACCATGTCGTTCGAGTAGATGTGGCCGTTGTAGTAGTAGGAGGACCAGGTGCCTCCGCCGACCATGGTCTCGGCCGAGATCGGACCGCGCTCGAAGTACGCGATCTCCTTCGGCTTCGAGGAGTTGGTGAAGTCCCAGACCGAGACGCCACCCTGGTACCAGGACTGGACCATGATGTCGCGGCCCTTGACCGGGATCAGCGAGCCGTTGTGGGCCACGCAGTTCTCGGTGTCCGCCTGGTAGCGGGGGATCTTGTAGTAGCTGCGGAAGACCAGCTTGCGCTTGTCCCCCTTGCCGACGATGTCGTAGATACCGTCGGCGCCCCTGTTCGGACCGATCTCGGCGTTGCAGGTGGCGGCGCCACCGCCGCCCAGCTCGTCGGTGAAGACGACCTTGTCGGCACTCTGGTTGAAGGTGGCCGAGTGCCAGAAGGCGAAGTTGACATTGTCCTGGACCTGGTCGATCACCCTGGGACGTTCGGGGTTCTTGATGTCGAACAGGATGCCGTCACCCATGCAGGCACCGGCGGCCAGGTCCTTGGAGGGCAGCACCGTGATGTCGTGGCAGCCGGTGGTCGCCGAGACACCAGGGTTGGTGGGCGCTCCCGGGTTTCCGCCCTCGGGGAAGAGCACCGGGAAGTTCACGATCGCTGCCTTCTCCGGGGACTTGCGCGGCACCTTGATGATGGAGATGCCGTCGTGCGGCGGCTGGCAGTCCGGGAAGGACGCGCTGGGCGAGTACGAGGAGACGTAGACGTAGACGTCCTTGCGCTCCGGCACCAGCGTGTGGGTGTGCGAACCGCACGCGGTCTCGACAGCGGCGACGTACTTCGGGTTCCGCTTGTCGCTGATGTCGAAGATCTTCATACCCTCCCAGGACGACTTCTCCGTGGCGGGCTGCGTCGTGCTGGTGCACGAGTTGTCGCTGCGCGAGGAGTCGGTGGAGAGGAAGAGCAGATCGCCGGAGACCGAGATGTCGTTCTGCGATCCGGGACAGAGCACCTGCGCGACGGTCTTGGGGGACTTCGGGTTGCTGATGTCGAAGATCCGGAAACCGTCGTAGTTGCCCGAGAAGGCGTACTTGCCCTGGAACGCGAGGTCCGAATTGGTCCCCGTGATCAGGTCCTTGGGCACATTGGCGAGGTGGCTGATGTTGCGGCTGTGGACGATCTCGTCCACGCCGGGTATCTCGCCGTTCTGGATGGCCGACTTCACCTCGGCGGCCTGGCCGCTGGAGATCTTCTCCTTGGCCTGACGGTCACCGGGGTCGGGTGTGGCGACCGCCGGACCGGCGGTCAGCAACGTCGCGAAGAGCCCGACCGCGGCTGCTGCCACGCCCAGGCGTCTGCGCCGCACGCGGGTGGTGTGCAACGAACTCACTACGTGTCCTCCCTTGTATCCCCGCCCAGACATGAACGGGTCACGGACCTCGGCAGTATCGTCCCTCTCATGTACATCTCAACAGATGGCAACAGAGATGTAATGAAAGTTTTTGATCACTCGTTGCCTGAAGCGTGCTAGGAAATGTCCACCACACCATGTGCCGCAGGAGGTCGCCGTGTTGATCCGCCACCGGAGCCCGCGTGTTCGCCGGTCCGTCGTCGCGGCGGCCGTCGCCGCCGCCGCACTCGCCCTGGGCGCCTGCGAATCGGGCGGCGACAACGGTACGGACGCGGCAAAGGCCGACACGGGCAAGGGTGCTGGGGTGGTGGCCCCCGGGAAGCCGGGCGAACCGGCGAAGACGCTCTCCGCCGAGGAGGCACTGAAGGCGGCTCCGGACAACACCCCCAACTCCGCCGATTTCACCTATGCGCAGATGATGATCGTGCATCACGGGCAGGCACTGGACATGACCGCGCTCGTGCCGGAACGGGCGGGCTCGGAGCAGGTGAAGCGGCTCGCGTCACGGATCGCCGACGCGCAGAAGCCCGAGATCGGCATGATGGAAGCCTGGCTGAAGAACAACGGCGGGGCGAAGAAGCACGCGGGCCATGATCACGGCACGATGCCCGGAATGGCCACCGAGGCCCAACTGACCCAGTTGCGGGCGGCGAAGGGCAAGGCCTTCGACGAGCTGTTCCTCAAGCTGATGATCACTCACCACCAGGGGGCGATCACCATGGCCACCGAGGCGCTCTCGGAGGGCAACAACGTCCAGGTCGAGGAGATGGCGAACGATGTCATCTCACAGCAGACGTCCGAGATGAACCGTATGCGCGCCATGTGAGGCGCACCGCCCCGTAAGGCGATGAACCGCACGCGAGGTGACTGACGGGACGAACGCTGTTGGTCAGCGCCGGTGGTGACGAGGGGTCAGATGCCCCTCGTCGCGGGCGCCCGCGATCAGTCGCAACGCCTTGCGGCGGCTGTATCCGGTCGCGGACATCACGGCGAGCACCGGGTCCTGGCCGGCCTGCTGGGCGGCCCGGTAGATCTCGGCGACGCCCTGCCGGGCGGCGCTGCCGCGCGGGAGGGACGGACGGGCGCGGTGCCGGCCTGACTGGACCTGGTCCTGAGCGGCTTCCGGGGCGGTATCCGGTGCGACCGGCTGCGCGGATGTCGGCTCGGGCTCCGGCTGCGCGGGCGGGACGGCCGGGGCGGGATGCGGCGCAGGCTCCCCCACGGGCCGTTCGGCCGGCCGCTCGGGCGCGGCCCCGGACGCGTGGACGGGCCCCGACGCGTGGACGGGCCCCGACACGTGAACAGAACCTGACGCATGGACGGGCCCGGCTTCAGGTGCCGGTACAGATTCGGGTGCCGGTACGGGTTCCGACGCCGGTACGGGCTCAGGTGCGGACGGGGACTCGAACCCGGGCTCGGCTCCCTCCGGCGCCACCGCCCCCTCCGGCCCCGGCAGCGGCTGTGGTCCGTCACCGGCGCCCGGGGCGAGCGGGCCGGCCGGGGCGTCAGGGGCGTCCGCGGAAACCGCGCTGTCGACGGGCTGGGGCGCGGGCGGCCGGTGCCGGCCGGCGACCACCTGACAGGCGTTGTGGAGCGGCGCCTCGATCGCCTCGGCGAGCGCGGCGAAACCGTCCAGGGCCAGCGGCGGGTCGGCCTGCGCGTCCTCGATGGCGATCCGCCCGTCCCGTACCACCGCGAGCACATCGATGCGCGCGCCGTCCGCGAAGGTCAGCCTGATATCGACCCAGGGGGGCAGGATCTCGCGCCGCGCGGCGCCGTCCCTGGGGTCCCCGGCACCGGTGACGGTGCCGTGCCCCTGCACTTCCCACACGGGCCATGGGTAAGCGTCGTGCTCGTGAGATTCCTGGGCGGAAATCGATTTATGTTCCGACACATTCACAACTTAATCAGGCAATCCAACCCTTATTGTCATGGCGCGCACGTGCCGAGGCGTACGGCACCCCGTCGGCGCATCGGATCGGCCGAGACCGGTCTCCGGATCACGCGACCGGGCTCCGGATCAGCCGTCGCCGAGCCGGCCGGCCTGCGCGGCGGCGGCATCCAGAACACTGTCGAGCAGACCGGGGAAGAGACGGTCCAGATCCTCCCTGCGCAGTCCGCTCATCTTGGCCGTGCCCCGGTAGTTCTGCTCGATCACGCCGCTCTCGCGCAGCACCCGGAAGTGGTGGGTGGTGGTGGATTTACTGACGGGCAGCTCGAAGTGCGAACAGGAGAGCTCGTCGCCCACCACGGCCAGCTCGCGGACGATCCGCAGCCGCAAGGGGTCGGAGAGTGCGTGGAGCACGCCCTCCAGACGGATCTCCGCACACGAGGGGTGAGCGAGTTCACGTGTGCTGGTCGCGGCGGTCACGGCGGGGCTCCACTTCATCGCGCGTCATCGACGAGATCTCATTGTACGAGAGTTCTCGTAGTTTGACATTCATCTTACTACGATGGGTATCGTACGAAGGGTTGGCGGGTCTCGCGGCGACGCGGCGGCCTGTCCGTCACGTACCGATGCCCCATGTACCGGTGACCCGCGCACCGATGTCCCACGTTCCGAATGGAGTCCGCCGTGAGCGCACTGTTCGAGCCGTACACCCTGCGGTCCCTGACCATCCCCAACCGGGTCTGGATGGCGCCCATGTGCCAGTACTCCGCGGACGAGACGGGCCCGGACGTCGGGGTGCCGAACGACTGGCACTTCTCCCATCTCGCGGCACGCGCCACCGGCGGCACCGGACTGATCCTCGTCGAGGCCACGGCCGTCAGCCCGGAGGGCCGTATCAGCCCCGCCGACCTCGGGATCTGGAACGACACGCAGGTCGAGGCGTTCCGCCGGATCACCCGCTTCCTCGCCTCGCAGGGCACCATCGCCGGCGTCCAGCTCGCTCATGCCAACTGAACCTACTTACAGGTGACATCGGCGTACTCCAGACATGGGAAAGCCCCGGCCACCCTCCCTGGGGGGAAAGGTGGCCGGGGCCGTGGGGGCTTGCTACTAGCTAGCGACGGCTGTCAGGCGTGTGGTGTCCGGTCAGAACACCTTTTACCTCTTCCCCTTCCGCACGCGTCGTGACGCCGGGGGCGTGCGGAAGTATTTGTGAGCGGACAGAAGCCCAGCCGGCCGACCTCAACGATCCTGGACTCCTGCCCGCCCCTTCCCCGCGCGTGCCGTGACGTCGGAGGCGCGCGGGGGCTTGGGGGGCGGGGAGGGACCGACGGCCGTGATACGCGCCGGCCCCTCCCCTGTCCGCACTCTTACGGAGGAACGGAGAGTGCGGAGTTCTGTGTGTCACCTTCAGAGACACGGAGCCCGGGATCAGTTACCGCAGGTGCTACACGCCTCAGTTCGGGATATGCACGTCTTGTTGCCGTTCTCGTCCGTTTCCCAGACATCGCACCTAGAGCCGCTACACCCGGGGGTGGGGCAGGATATGTTCTCTCGGACCTCAGCCACAGGATTTCTCCTCTTGTCGGTTACCTGATCCACATTCGTGGCATGGGAAGCGCGCCACTTCGGTCAGTCCGGCATGCGGGGAGTAGTGGTACAAATCCCGGATCACACCAGCGCATCGGGTATTTTCGCAGGCTGCTGTAGCCCACTGGGTGCTACGGCCTCCGCTGTTCAGTACTGTTCCGTTGCAGTAGAGGCAGGGAAATGGGTTTAGCCCATATTCATTCACCACGTAGGCGATTGCCTCGGGTTTAGCGCAGTTTGGGCAAATCCAGGCCATGGGCCCTCCTTGACTATCGGAGGAATTATGGTCTGGTCGGACCCTGTGACCCCGTCCTTTTCTGGGGGGGTTCACTCTCGGGGGTGAATCGATCTTCCATTGTGTCCGCTCTCCCACGGGGGCGAGGAGAGCGGAGCCCTGGTGTCAGTCCCGGAACAGCCACGCGGCCGTAGCCAGGACCATCGCGACAAGCGACACGATCAGCAGCCACACGCCCGCACAGCATCTGACGACCGTTCGGTACGCCGCCGTGTCCCGCTGCGTCACGGTCGCCACGATGGCGGTCGCGGATCGTCGGGATGATCAGCAAGGTAGGCGTCCACGATCAGTTCCGGTAACGGCCCGCCGTCGGACACGAACAGGCCCTGCGCGTGGGCCCACATTCGCACCCGTCGTACCCACGCACCCGTGATCTGGCGAGGGGTGCGTGGAGGCTCCGGAGGCTCCGGAGGCTCCGGAGGCTCCGCGGGGATCGTGTCCGCCCTGGTGGCCGGATCCGTCGGGAACGCCCGCCACATCGTGGTGCTCGTGGCCCGGTAGTCCCGGTGAGACGGGTTCCGTCCAGTATGGATCAGCGCCCATACCTCCGGACCCACACGGGACCCCTCTGCGGCCGGAGACCGATCACCGCATGTGGCGCACTCGGACTGATGCACAGGGGCTACCGAAGCGCCGTGGGACACATCCTGTCGGAGCGTCCAGAGAACCGAACAGATGATCGTCCTAGGAACCATGAGGCTGCCCACCCGTCTGACAGCGAGGGCAGAGGCACGCTGGGTAGCGTGACGACTCATCAGGCTCTTTTGCCGGCTGCACCTCACGCAGGGGCTTGACGACGGTCCGCTCCCCGGTGGATCTGCTGGCCCGGTAGACCCGAATCCACATCACGAGGCCGCCCGGTCCTTGGCCAGTCGCCAGGACTGCCGGAGCGTTGCGGCCTCGTCACAGTCCACGCCGGCCCGACACGGGATGCATGCCTGCGCATGGGCAATGAAGGCGTTGTACGAGCGCTGGACGCTGCCCTCTATGAGCCGTGCACGGGTCAGCACCGGACCCGTCAACTCCAGTTCCGCGTCCGACCTTTTGTGGCTAATGTTCTCCATGTCGTCGCTCCTCGCAGCGTCGGCCAACGTCCCGGGCCGTTCGCGCGGCGCCGGGACACTTGCGTCCACCCATCGTCACGATGGGCGAGTGCGACGAGCATTGCCCTGTGTACGGCTACAACACAGGGAAGTAGTGGCCTAGTTTTGCCACGCTAAGCTGCGACACCCAGGAACTCAGCAATAGGACGGAGACCTGTCGGGCGGTTCGGCAGGTCCCACAGCTCTTCAACGATCGAGACGGCCAGGGTGTGATGCCGCATCCAGGTAGGCGCAAATCGACGTAGCGACTCCAACGCCTTCACCGCACCCTCCGCGTTACCTACATCGGTGTGGGCGCGTGCGACGTCAAGGAGCAGCCATGTACGCCACGACGGGGGGGTGTCCTTCGAGAGGCGCATTCCCTTCGCCAGTTCGAGCGCCTCCTCAGGGTGTCCGAACTGAACTGCAAGACGTACTCGCTCGATACGCACTGACGATTTGCTGAACACGCTCACCATGCGGTTGTCCTCTGACGTCGGCATTTTGCCGACCCTCACGGCTTCCCTCTCAGCAGCGCGCATCATCGTGTCTGCGCGTTCGTAGTCGCGGCTCCGGGCGTAGCTTGTGGCGGCCGACATCGTCAGACCGCCCCACACCTTCACGCCCTCAGCATCGTCGAAGCGAGTGCTCTTCACCCGATCAGCCGCGCAGAGAGCTACCGCGATGGCATCGTCAAGCCTGTTCTGGCGCTGGTACGCCCATGCGACGCTGTTTGCGATCATCGGCCCCAACAGAGGGTCGGAGGATGCATCCGCGGCAGCTATGGCACGCTCCAGGCTGGACAGCGCCAGGTCCGTCTTCCCCATGCGGATCGACAGATGTCCACCTAGTTGCAGCGCTTTCCCAAGAGCGGCCTGCCCCCCCGCGCGCTCTTCGCTGGTTCCGACGCTCGCCGTCTGCCGCGCGTCGGCAATCACACCGGGCAGGATCTCCATTAGTCGGCCGAACTCCGCGTCGTGGTAGAGCGTCCACGCGTCGGCAATCTCAGCGCGCAGAAGCTCCACAGTCAGCGTCTCCACACCCGTAGGTTCCGGGACGGGGGCGTACAGCGGAGGCATGATTGCCCGCCGCAGGGCCACCATCTGAGGGGGATCACCTTCTCCGTTGGACGGCACGCCCGGCGGGTCCCCCAGCAGCGACGTCAGCTCTACACCGAGCCCCTTTGACAGCGCGTGCAGGGTGGGAAGGCGCGCAGAGCCCTTCCGTCTCTGCTCCAGCTGACGGATGACGTCGACCGACACATCCGCACGTTCGGCCAGGCCCTCCTGAGTCAGCCCAGCCAGTTTCCGGGCCCGGCGAAGCTTATAACCGAGATGTTCGTTCACCCCTCGACGGTACGCCGACGGCGGGCCGTGTACCAGCAGCGCAGAAACGGCCCTGAGGACTCGTATAGGAGGCCCGGCAGACCGGTCGCAGGGCGGGTGTCGTCGTGGAAGATGTCACGGGTCCAGGGTGACCGATGCTGATCCGCGGATGGAACAAAACGCAAAAAAGCCCCTGCCTCGTGTGAGGCAGGGGCTCGGTGGTGCTCAGCCCGTCTCCTTGCCCAGAACGCCCCGGTACTCCGCAAGAGCGGCCAGTCCCCCGTCAGTGATCGACATCATGACCCGCGTGCCGCCACTGATCGGATTGGGTGCCGTGTGCGTGGTAACGAGCCCCTCTTCAACGAGTCCTTGGAGAAGCGTTGCGGATCGTCGGGTCACCGCCGTAACTGGGGCGTCGCCGGTGACCTCCAGCAGAGACAGGGTTTGGTAGTAGTCAGGATTCATCGCTCCGCATCCTCGTCTTCCTGGTTCTCCGGCCGGCGTCCGTCCAGATTCGCGGCAGTTCGTCGCGTGGCCTCGGAATCCGGGGGGAGGATCCAGCGGCGTTCAACGTCGCGACGATCGGGAACATGCCCTTCTGCCTTGTCCGCAGATCGAACGAGTGCGGCAGCGTAAGCACGAGCCTGCGTTGGCGTCATGGGTACCGGCTCGCCAGCCGCCACGTTGGAGACGACGTACACATCCTCCGCCAGTTCGCGGCGGCGGCGCGGCGGGCCAGGGAGGCCGGTTTCCAGATCGTCGAGGTGCATGGCGCGCACGGCTATCTGATCGGGCAGTTCCTCTCGCCGTACAGCAACCGGCGCACCGACGCCTATGGCGGTTCGTTCGAGAACCGCGCGAGGTTCGCGCTGGAGGTCGTGGACGCCGTACGCGCCGAGTGGCCCGAGGAGCTGCCCGTCTTCTTCCGGATCTCCGCCACCGACTGGCTGGACGAGGGGGGCTGGACCGTGGACGACACGGTGCGCCTCGCGGACGAGCTGCTGGCGCACGGCGTGGATCTGCTCGATGTGTCCAGTGGCGGGAACGCCGCGGACGTACGCATTCCGGTCGGTCCCGGCTACCAGGTGCCGTTCGCGGCCCGGGTCCGGGCGGAGACGCGGCTGCCCGTGGCGGCGGTCGGTCTGATCACCCGGCCCGAGCAGGCCGAGAAGATCGTCGCCAACGGCGAGGCCGATGCCGTACTGCTCGTCAGGGAGCTGTTGCGCGACCCGTCCTGGGCCCGCCGCGCCGCCGGAGAGCTGGGCGGGCGGGTACACACCCCGCAGCAGTACCACCGGGCCGTCTGAAATACCGTCCGCCGGGGGCGGGTTGACGGGTGTGTGCGGAAGCGCCCCGTGCGCACCAGTAGAGTGGCACCCCGTGGCAGCACGACCGTTGAACGAAATCGTCGAGCCCGGATGGGCGGATGCGCTGGGCCCCGTGGCCGGACGCATCGCCGAGATGGGCGACTTCCTGCGTACGGAGATCGCCGCCGGGCGCACATACCTGCCGGCCGGACCGAATGTGCTGCGCGCTTTCCAGCAGCCGTTCGACGAGGTGCGGGTCCTGATCGTGGGGCAGGATCCGTATCCGACCCCCGGGCACGCGGTGGGGCTGAGCTTCTCGGTGGCGCCCGAGGTACGGCCCCTGCCCGGCAGTCTGGAGAACATCTTCCGGGAGGCGCATACGGATCTGGGGCTGCCGCGCCCCTCCAACGGCGATCTGACGCCGTGGACGCGGCAGGGGGTGCTGCTGCTCAACAGGGCGCTCACGACAGCGCCCCGCAAGCCCGCCGCGCACCGCGGCAAGGGCTGGGAGGAAGTGACCGAGCAGGCCATTCGCGCTCTGGTCGCGCGCGGCAAGCCGATGGTCTCCATCCTGTGGGGGCGTGACGCCCGTAACTGCCGCCCGATGCTCGGGGACTACCCGGCCGTCGAATCCGCCCACCCCTCCCCCATGTCGGCGGACCGCGGCTTCTTCGGCTCGCGTCCGTTCAGCCGGGCCAATGACCTGCTGATCGGCCAGGGTGCGCAGCCGGTGGACTGGCGGCTGCCATGAGGCGGACACCCGCATGAGCCGGATGCGCCGATGAGCGTGGTGTGCCGATGAGCTGGGTGCTGGGCGTGGACTCGGGCGGCTCCGGGCTGCGGTTCGCGCTCGGCTCGACGGCTTCCGACGGGACGGCGGGCGTGACGACGGTCGCGGCCACCGCCTCCGCCGAGCCGCTGCGCACGGGCCCCTCGGGTATCGACGCAGGGCAGTTGCTCGCCCGGCTGCTGCCCGCGGTGGACACCCTGCTGGCGCAGGCGGGCGTGGACGCGAACGCGGACGCGGGCTCGGGTCCCGGCGTCCTGTCCGCGGTCGCGATCGGCGCGGCCGGGATGGCGACACTCGGCGACGGACTGCGCGCCGAACTGCCCGCGGCGCTCGGGCACTCCCTCGGGGTACGGCGGCTGGTGCTCGCGGCGGACGCGGTGACCGCGTACGCGGGAGCGCTCGGCCAGCGCCCCGGCGCCGTCGTCGCGGCCGGTACGGGCATGATCGCGCTGGGCACGGACCTGACCGGCTGGCGGCGCGCGGACGGCTGGGGTCATCTGCTGGGCGACTGCGGCGGCGGCGCCTGGATCGGCCGGGCGGGACTGGAAGCGGCCATGCGGGCCCACGACGGACGGCGCGGCGGATCGCCCGCACTGCTGTCCAGAATGGAAGAGGTTTTCGGGCCCGCTCCCGAGCTGCCAGGGCTGCTCTATCCGCGTACCGACCGGCCCGCGGTACTCGCCTCGTTCGCGCCGGAAGTGGCCCGTTGCGCGGCAGGCGATCCGATCGCGGCGGGCATCGTCTCGACGGCGGCGCGGCATATCGCGGAGGCCGCCGCGGCGGTCTGCCCGCCGTCGGGCGCGTGCGAAGTCGCCCTCACGGGAGGGCTGTTCGGCCTCGGTGATCCGCTGCTCGTCCCCCTGCGCGCGGAACTGGCAGGTCAACTTCCGCACGCCACGACCGTGTCCGCCGCGGCCGATCCGCTCGGCGGGGCGCTGCTCATCGCGGGGGCGCTCGCCGGGGACGCGCTCCGGCTGCCGCACGACGCGCGCCTGCTGAACGTCCTGACAGAACAGGATGGATGAGCAGAAAAACACCTAACGGATAAATAAGGACAGATGGTTCGCGACTGCCCCCTCCCCGAACAGCCGCGCCCACAAAACCAGTAGCATTCGACGCCATGAGCACCCCCACTGGGCCCGCATCCGGCCTGCCTGTACGAATGCCGCGACCCCGTCAGTCGGGGCGCCACCGCCGCCCCGAACCGGTCGCTGCTCCCGAAGGTGCGTCGGCACTTGTCGTCGCCGTGCCCGGCACCCCCTCGGCCGCCGTCCGCGGTCTGGCCGAAGAGGTCGTCAGTATCGCCCGTTCCGAGCTGCCCGGCCTCGACGCCGTGATCGGCTACCTGGACGGCGACGACTCCGAGTACCCCACGCTGCAGAACGTCCTGGCCGGGACCGCCGCGCTGCGTACCGAGCGCTACGAGCTGGCGAAGGCGGCGGGCCGCGAGGTGGCCGAGCCCGAGGGTCCGGCCGCCGTCGTCGTACCGCTGCTCGTGGGACCGGACAGTGGGCTGGTCACGCGGATAGGTCAGGCCGTCGCGGACAGCGGCGCCACCGCGGAGCTGACCGATGTCCTCGGTCCGCATCCGCTGCTCGCCGAAGGGCTGCACGTACGCCTGTCGGAGGCCGGTCTGGCCCGCGCCGACCGCGCGAGGCTCTTCACGGTCGCCACGGCGGCCGACGGGATCATCCTGGCCACAGTGGGGGGCAAGGAAGCGGTGCAGACCGCGGGGATCACCGGAATGCTGCTGGCCGCGCGCCTCGCCGTACCGGTCATGGCCGCCGCGCTCGATGAGGAGGGCTCGATCGCGGCCGTGGCCCAGGAGCTGCGCGGGGCCGGTTCGACCCAGCTCGCGCTCGCCCCGTATCTCGTCGGCCCCGAGCTGCCCGAGGGCCTGCTCGAAGCTGCGCTGAAGGAGGCGGACTGCGCCGCCGCCGAGCCGCTGGGCGCGTACCCGGCGATCGGGAAGCTGGTGCTGTCGAAGTACACGGCCGCGCTGGGCATTGCCGCGCAGCCGCAGGGGACACCGACGCACTGACCCACCCGCACCGGCCGTGCGCCGCACGCCCCTGAGTACGGGAGCGCAGCACGCCCGTACCCATGGAAAGGGCCCGCCCCGGATCGCTCCGGCGCGGGCCCTTCCGCGTCGGTATGGTCGCCTCCGTGCGTACGGTCGCCTCCGCTCGTACGGTCACGTCCGCTCGTACGGGTGGATTCGCCCGTACGGAGAGAGCCGTCGGGGGCGGAAAGGATCGTACGGGCGGAGGACCGGCCGGCGACCGACCGGTCAGCCGAAGACCACGCAGGAGGCGGCGGGGGCCGCGAGGGAACCGGCGCGTACCGGAATGCCCGTCGCCGGATCCACGTCGAACCAGGTCACATCCCCGGAGTGCTCATTCGCGGCGTAGAGCCGGCCGCCCGCCGGGTCCAGCGCGAGATCGCGCGGCCAGCGCCCGCCGCAGTCGACCGAGGTGACCAGTTCGGCCTTCTCGTAGGTCGCGTCGAGCGCGAGAACGGCGATGCTGTCATGGCCGCGGACCGCCGCCCAGACGAACCGTCCGTCGTGGGAGACGACGACCTCGGAGCCGAAGCCCTCGGTGTCCACGCCGTCGGGCAGGACGGGGGCCTCGCCCACCGGTTCGAGCAGACCCCGCTCCGCGTCCCAGCGGCAGAGGGTGAGCGTCGGCTCCAGTTCGTTGAGCACGTACGCGTGGCCGCCGCCCGGATGGAAAGCGAGATGGCGCGGTCCGGTGCCGGGGCGCAGCGCGGTCTCGGCGTGCGGTGTCAGCGCGCCGGCGGTGGCGTCGAGGGCGCTGATCCGGACGGAGTCGGTGCCGAGGTCGGTGGTGAGGATCCACCGGCCGCTCGGGTCGGTCACCACCTGGTGCGCGTGGGGTCCGCGCTGGCGGTCCGGATGCGGCCCGGAGCCTTCGTGCCTGGTCACTCCGCTCACCGGCCGGAGAGCGCCGTCGGTGCCGACGGGCAGCACCGTGACACTGCCCGAACCATAGTTGGCGGTCAGCAGATGCCCGGCCGTGAGGGTGAGATGGGTCGGGGCGGCGCCGCGGACCGGTACGGGCTCCCCCAGCAGTCGCGGCGCCCCGTTCACCGCGTCCGCCGCCGGTGTGCCGAATGCCGCCGCCGCGCCTTCCTCGGCCTCGGAGACCGCGTAGAGCACGGATCCGTCCGGGGCGAGCGCGAGATAGGACGGATCGGCGACGGCGTCGGTGACTCCACGCTCCGTCAGGGCTCCGGTCTC
>NZ_PHRF01000121.1:10611-35038 GCF_004151105.1 Streptomyces sp. L-9-10 | reverse complement strand
ATCCGATGAAGGCCCGCCCGTCGTTCCTGCCGCTCACTGTCTGTCCCCTCTGCTGATCTCTTCGGCTGATCTCTTCGCCCGTCGTGCGGGCCACCGCTCCCCCGGTGTCCGGGGCAGACGGTAGCAGGGGGTCTGGACCAATCGACCGGCCCGGTAGGCCGTTTCCAGGCGGCTTCCGGCAGTTCAGGCCGGGACGAGCCGCCCGCGCGGCGCCTTACGCAGAGGCGCGGAGAGATCCGCGAGGGCCCGCTCCAGGCCGTGCAGATGGGCCAGCGCCGCTTCGGCCCCGGGGTGGTCGTGCGGGGCGTCCGGCGCCCCGGGCACCGGACGGGCCGGCTCCGCCCCGGGCGGTGCCAGTTCGCGTACGGCGGCCTCGACCCGACGGCAGGCCGCGGCGAGCCGGGCGTCGTGCGAGGCGGCGGGGTCGGCGGCCACCGCGGCGAACCCCCGTACCTCGCGGGCGCACTCGTCGAGCAGGACGAGCACCTGGCGGGCTCTGGCCCCGCGCGCCCGCAACGGGTTCAGCGGATGAACGAGCGGCGCGAGGGACATCCGTACCCGGCCGAGCAGCAGTTCCAGTTCCGCGGCGAGCGGCCCCGGGTCGGCGTGTTCGTCCCCGGCGAGCCGACGGGCGGCCGTGGCGGTGCAGCCGTGGACACAGCGCAGCGCCTGCTGGATCCACGCGTCGGTGACGGCGTGTGTGGTCACCGGCAGCAGGAGAAGGACGGCCACCGTCGCACCCAGTGCCCCCACACCGGTCTCCGCCAGCCGCAGGGCGAGCAGCCCAGGGTCGAGCACGCCGAGCAGTCCGTACAGCAGGCCGACCATGACGGTCACGAAGAAGATCATCCAGCTGTACGAGACCGCGGCGGTGTAGAAGATCCCGAACACGCACACGGCGACGAGCGCGGCGGTGGGGGCAGGCGCGCCGTGCAGGGGTACCGCGACGACCAGTCCGACGGCACAGCCGACGGCCGTGCCGACCATCCGCCGGAAGCCGCGGACCAGGGTCTCCCCGCGTGAGGCGGTGTTCACGAAGATCCACCAGGCCGCGCCGACGGCCCAGTACCACCGGTCCTGTGAGAGCAACTGGCCGGCGCCGAGCGCGAGCGCGCCCGCGACGGCCACCTGAACCGCCTGCCGGGTGGTCGTACGGACCAGACCGGACGCACCGGGCAGCGCGGGTACGGCGGACGGCGGCAGGCGTCGCTCGTAGCACCAGACGCCGAAGCGGACGACCGACGAGGCGAGCAGGGCGAGCAGAACCGCGGCGTACAGACCGGGCAGTCGCGCGGGGACCGTGTGCAGGAACTGCGCCACGAAGAAGGTCATGAACCCGAAGACCCCCAGGGCATGGCCCCGCGGGCCCCAGCGGCGGGCGTACACCCCGGCACCCGCCACGACGAGGAACGCCCCGTCGCGGAGCAGCGGGTGATCGTGCAGCGCCGACGCGAGGGCGAGCACCGGAAATCCGACGGCGGGCAGGAGCGCGGTGGTGACGGCCTGGCCTCGGACCGTCGTGTCGGTGACCGTGAAGAGGGCGAGGAGCGCGGCGAGCCCGCCGGTGACGACTCCGGCGAGCGGGTGCCCGGCCGCCCCGCACACGAGGACGGCCAGGCCGATGCCGAGAACGGCGCGCACGGCACCGTACAGCCGCAGCCGTCCCGGATCGGGACACACGAACATCCTCTTCAGCACTGCCAGCCCGCCCGTTTTCACTCCGGCATGAGAAAAGCGCCGCGGGGATCCGCAGCGCCATTGTTGGTTCCATCACAGCATCCTCGGCCCCAGTGGCTCAAGTCGGCTCCGAGCTGCTGGGCCATTGGCATAGTGAGCCGCGATCGCCGTGAGCGGGCGGAGGGCCAACGGGCCAAGGACGCGCCGCCGGACGGTGCGCGCGCCCGGCGATGGCCACCGCGGTCACGGCCGTGGCATACGGCCGTGGCGATGGCTGTCGCCGTGGTTGTTCAACGGCTTCCCGCCGAACTTACGGCCCGGTCCGTCCGGCCCGTCCTGCTGATCCCGCGGTGGCGAGCTCATCGAGATATCCCGCGACCGGGCCGAGGCTGAACAGGCCGCTGCCCGCCCCCGCCAACTCCCCCGCCGCCGGGGTCAGTTCGCCGTGAGCGCGCCGTATGGTCTCCCGGTCCCCGAGGGCGACGGCCGCCCGCGCGGTGAGACACCACAGCGCCTCGAACAGCAGGTCGGGCGGCGGGTCCGGGCTCTCGCGCAGCGCCGTCCCGGCCGCGTCGCGGCGGTCCTGTGCCAGCAGCACCAGGGGACGGGCCCATCGCTCGTACGGCCCGTAGTCGAGGTGCTCGTCGGCCGGGGCCGGCAGGCCGTGCCGCACCCGCAGGCACAGCAGCGCGAGCGGCAGCAGGCCGCGTTCCAGGCCGGGCATGCCGGCTCCGTCGAGACGCGCGGCGGCATCCCGGTAGGCCGCCTCCACCTCGGCCGCCGGTGCCCGGCCCGTCTCGGCGAGCCGCAACGCGCGGTACCACTCGGTGAACACGCCCACGAGCGGCAGCTCATGGCGCTCGGCCAGCCCGTCGGCGGCGGCCGCGTGCCGGTCGGCTCCGCAGAAGTCGGCGAGCGCGCCGCGCGCCTGGAGACGGATGAGGTGGCCGAGTACCTCGTAGGTGACCAGATCGTGGCGGGCGGCCAGAGTGACCAGTTCGGCGCCGATCCCGTCCCGGCGCGGGGCCAGACCCGCGCGGTGGAAGGTCTGCATGAACACGGCGTTGAGCGCGAAGGCCAGCAGTGCGGGGTCGTCCAGGCCGCGTGCGATCCGCTCCGCCTGCCGGGCGGCATGGAGGCCGCGTGCCGAGCGGGTGCCGCCCGGCCGAAGGGCGTGGGGCGGGGTGCCGCGCGACTCCAGCGCGATCGTGGCGAGCAGCCGGGCCCGAGCCCCCTCGTTGCCACCGGGAGGGAGCGCGGTCAGGGTGCGTTCGGCCGCGGCCACGACGGCCGCCGACTGCTCCGGGTCGTCCGAGCGCGGCCAGATCGCGGGGACGTCGTACGCGCCGATCACCCGGGCTGTCAGCGCCGGGTCGCCCAGCTCCTCCGCCGCGGTGATGGCCGCCACGCGGTGCAGGCGGGCCGCTTCCAGGCCGCCGCCTCCGGTCACCGCGAGGCCGCGCAGCAGGCCCACCGTCGACTCCAGGCGGGCACGGGCGCCGGAGGCGACGGTACGGTCGTACGCGGCGGCCGCCCGCGCCCACACCTGTCCCGCGGCGCCGTCCGCGCTTTCGGCCGGCCCACCTGTCCCGACCGACCCACCTGTCCCGACCGACCCGGCTGACCCGACCGACCCGGCCTGCCCGCTCGGTCCGGCCTCCCCTGCCGAGGGGCCGAGGTGGTCGGCGTGGGCGAGGATGTCCGCTTCCAGACGGCGCAGCCCCGGGCCCGGGTCCACCCCCAGCTGCTCCACCAGGAGCGTGCGTGCCCGGCGCAGCACCGCGAGCGCGTCGCCCTGGCGGCCGGTCCGGTAGAGCGCGAGTGCCAGCAGCCGCCAGGCGTCCTCGCGCCAGGGGTGCTCGGCGACATGCGCGTCCAGGTCCGGCACCGCCTCGGCCGCCAGGCCCAGGGACAGCCGGGCCCCGGCCCGCCGCTCGACGGCGTGCAGTCGCAGTTCGGCCAGGCGGGAGCGCTCGGCGCGGGCCCAGGCCGCGTCGGCGAACTCCGCGTACGCGGGCCCGCGCCACCATCCCAGCGCCTCTTCCAGCCGCGCGAGCGCGTCCCTCGGGGGCAGCGTCGCGGCGGCGGCCACCGTCCGCTCGAAGCGCCAGGCGTCCACCGTGTCCGGCTCCGCGCGCAGCGCGTATCCCGGCCCCTCCGTGATCAGCAGCCCGGCCGGGGCACGGGGCGGGCGCTCCGGCTCCAGCTCTCGGCGCAGCGCGGCGACGAAGGTGCGTACGGCCCCCACCGCGCCGGGCGGCGGATCCGCCCACAGGTCCTCGACGAGGCGGCCGACCGGGACGACGCGGCGGCGGGCGACGATCAGCCGGGCCAGTACCGCGCGGTGCCGCGGCCCCTTCAGCGCGATCGCGCCCCCGGCAGCGTCCCAGGCCGTCACCGGCCCCAGCACCCCGAACCCGACCCGCACCCGTGACCACCCCTTCCCTCGGGCGTGGCTTCGCCCCCGGCCACGCTATAGCGCGCTGATCCGATGCTCATTCGCGCCCGGCAGGCTGAAGGCACCTGTTCACACCGGTCGACCGGGGCGGCCACATCCCCCCGGTCAACCGGATCAGCCAAGGAAAGAGGCGGAACCATGACGCCTGCCATCGCCGGCTTCGAGTACCGGCGCGTTCCCGTCGCGGACGGCGTGTCGCTGAACGTGGCCCTCGCGGGCACGGGCAGTCCGGTCGTGCTGCTGCACGGCTTCCCGCAGACCCATCTGATGTGGCGGCACGTCGCCGCCGACCTCGTGGCCGATCACACCGTGATCTGCCCCGATCTGCGCGGCTACGGCGCCAGCGACAAGCCCGCCGAGGCCGGTGGCGACACGTACTCCAAGCGCACCATGGGCGCCGACATCGTCGCCCTGGCCCGCGCGCTGGGCCATGAGCGCTTCGCGCTGGCCGGGCATGACCGGGGCGCCCTGGTCGCCTTCCGCGCCGCACTCGACCACCCCGCGGCGATCACCCACCTGGCCTGCCTGGACGTGCTGCCGACCCTGGACATGTGGGAGGTGATGCACGGCACCACCGCGGCCGTCGGCTTCCACCTCTATCTGATGGCCCAGCCGCCAGGTCTGCCCGAGCGGATGATCACCGCCTGCGCGGACGAATTCTTCGGCCATTTCCTGGACAGCTGGACCGGCGACCCGCGGGCGATCCCCGCCGGTGTCCGCGCCGCGTATCTGGACGCCTGCCGTGACGCGGTGCCCTCCATCGTCGCCGACTACCGCGCCTCGGCGGGCGTCGACGTCGACCACGACCGTACGGACCGGGACGCCGGCGAGCGGCTGCGGATGCCGGTCACCGTCCTCCAGCAGGACTGGGGCGCGGCCCTCGGCTACGACGCCCGGGCCCTGTGGCGGGCGTGGGCCGCGGATCTGCGCCATGTCTCCGTCA
The DNA here is from genome assembly GCF_004151105.1 of Streptomyces sp. L-9-10. Taxonomy (GTDB): domain Bacteria; phylum Actinomycetota; class Actinomycetes; order Streptomycetales; family Streptomycetaceae; genus Streptomyces. The sequence continues at coordinate 29,960 of NZ_PHRF01000121.1, read as the reverse complement.
CCTACGGCCACTTCATGGCGGAGGAGGCCCCCGCCGATATCGCCAAGGCCCTGCGGGACCTGCTCACCCGGTGACGGACCCGCTCACCGGCTGAGGAGGCGAGGCGCGGGGCCGGGGCCCGGGGCCCGGGGCGTCCTCAGCCGGGCAGGGAGATTCCGTTGATGAGCACTTCGGCGACATTCTCGGCGTAGAGCCGTACGCGCGCCTCGTCCTGTGACATCACTTCCGGATTCATCAGCGCGGCGAACCCGATCTGCGCATAGGGCGCGGGGCCGCCGGAAGTGAGGAGAAAATAGAAGACCTCGTACGGGATGTTCTTGATTCTTCCCTGCTCGCGCAGCAGTTCAAAAACGGGAGTGATACGCGAGCGTACGGGCTCGATGTACTGGTGGTAGAGATAGTCCACCCGCTCCGTGTGGACCCCGCCCTCCACCGTGACCAGACGTCCGAGATAGGGGCGCGTCGCCGAGTACTCGATGAAACTCCGGATCAGTACCCGCAGCCGTACCATGGGGTCCGCGGACTCGTCGTCCGAGGCTTCGAGATGCTCCAGGAGCGGGCGGAAAGCCCAGTCGACGGCGGCGCGCCACAGATTGGCTTTCGAGCCGAAGCGCTGATAAAGAAGGTTGCGGCTGACGCCCAATTCGTCATTGACCGTCCGCAGTGAAACCCCGTTGTATCCGTGCACCGAGAAAGCCTCGATCGCCGCGGCCATCACCTGGTCGGTCGGCGCGAATTGGGCGTCTTTACGCGGACGCCCTCGCGGACGGGTGACGGGTTGCGGAGTATCAGGCATGGGACCAGTTTAGCGGCGCCCACTCCTGTCCCTGTCGGGATCGGGGGGGAGGAATTCACTACCGCACGCGCGCCACTCCGACGTAGAAGCCGCTCTCCTCGCGCTCCGGCGCCGCCGTGTCCCGGTACCATTCCGGGGCCCTGACCAGGCCCGGGTCCACGAGGTCGGTTCCCTCGAAGAACCGCTCCACCTCGGCGCGGGTGCGGGGGCACAGGGAGATGCCCCCCTTCCGGTACGTCCCGGTGACTTTGCTCGCCTGCTCGGGATCGAGGAAATCGGCGGTGCCGTGCGACACGATCAGGACGCTGCCGGAGGACAGGGTGTCCACCAGGGTGCGGGTGATGCCGTACGGGTCGTCCTCGTCCGGGACGAAATGCATCAGCGCGATGAGCGACAGGACAACGGGCCGGCTGAAGTCCAGTAACGCGCGGGCGTGTTCGAGGATCTCCTCCGGGCGGCGGACATCCGCCTCCAGGTAGTCGGTGGCGCCCCGCGGACCGCTGACGAGGCGAGCCTCCGCGTGGCGCAGCACGATCGGATCGTTGTCGGTGTAGACGATCCGGGAGGCCGGGAGGATCTCCTGCACGACCTGGTGCAGATTCGGCTCGGTGGGGATACCCGTACCGATGTCGAGATACTGGTCGATACCCTCGCGGGCGGTCCAGGCGACGGCGCGGTGCATGAACTCCCGGTTGATCTGGGCGCCGCGCTGCGCGCCCGCGGCCAGTTGCTCCGCCATCTCGATGTCGACGGGGTAGTGGTCCTTGCCACCGAGAAAATAGTCGTACACACGAGCGGGGTGGGGCTTACTCGTGTCGATGTGGCGCCTGAGCCTGCCGACCGTCACGGGGATGCTCCTGTATGTGGGGGGGCGGAGAAGGACGGATGATGCTTACCCGCGCGGGCGTGCGGGCGAACTGACAGATTATGGGGCGGAGTTGGTGCGCACTCGTCGCGATACACCTTTGTGCCGGACGAGTTGGCCTGTTCCGTTCGGCCTTCGTCCGGCAGTTCACGGTGGCGCGGGCCCGGTGGACCGGTACGGCCGACAACTCAGGCCGTACCGGTCCACCGGGCCACGGTTCAACGGGCCGCCGAGCGACAAGGCCACCGGGCCCTGAAACGGGGCTACTTGACGCCGACCGCCCGGATGATCTCCTGGGTCACCGATCCGCCCCGGTCATCGGTGGCGGAGGCGCGCAGCGAGACATACGTCGCGTCCTTCGGTACCCGTACCGTGCCCTCCCAGGCCGCCCGCTTGCCTCCGGCCCGGTCCAGGGAGACGGCGGTCCAGCTCTTGCCGTCGTCGTACGAGACCTCCAGCCGGCCGCCACCGATCCTGCCGGTGTCCGGTGCTCCCTTGACATATTCGGAGAAGATCCCGAGCGACAGCCGCTTGCCCGCGCGCACGTCACCCGCGAGATCGGTGTCGACGTCGAAGCCGAGGTTGAGGAGCGGCAGGAAGGTCTCGCGGTCCGTGGGGGTCTCCGCGGAGCGGAAGGTCCACTCCGAGTGGCCCTTGACGGACAGCCGCCAGCGTTCCGGGTCGAGGGTGGTGTCCGTGACGACCTTGTAGGTCTGCTCGGCCGGGTCGGCGTCCCAGGCGTACGCGCCCGAGCTGGTCCTGCGGTCGATGAGCTGCCCGTTCGCGTACACCTCGGTGGTCTGCGTCATCGAGTCGTCGCTCCACACGTCGCCGAAGCCGGTGTGGTCGGGGCCCGAGTCTCCCCAGCCCGGTGTGTTGAATCGCAGGTCATTGCCCCTGCGCTGCTGTCCCCAGCCCAGCCCGGTGCCCAGCCACGGGTGCAGCACCGGCTTGAACCAGTCCAGTCCGGAGCGTGTACCGCCGCGGTAGGACACCACGCCGCCGCGCTGTTCGAGCGTGGTGGGGCCCGCGGTGACGGACTCGTGCCAGTACTGGCCGGCGCCCGTGCTGACGTAGTCGGTACGCTCCGCCGGGTAGGCGGTCTTCTCCGGGAAGCCGAAGCCGATGGGGAAGGTGTCCGTGATCGAGTAGCGGAACTCACCGCCGTCGACGGGCTCGGCCGCGTGGAACTTCGTGTTCAGCACCGCCAGTTCGCGTGTGCCCGGCCGGTAGACCAGATCCTCGGGGATGGCTCCGGGGTGCCCCTCGGAGAGGTCGTAGACGTACGGGGTGTAGCGCGTGCCGGTCAGCTCCGCGCTCCGGTGGCGACGGGCCGACTCCAACAGCCGTGTGCCGTCGGCCGCGTTGACGGTGGCGATGGTCAGCGGACGCTCCTCGCCGGATTCCGTGGCGAAGTCGGCCAGCAGCCGGCCGGGCGCGTCGTCGGTGACGAACAGCGCCTCGGCGCCCGCGTCCTGAGCGTTCTGAGCCAGCTGCCGCGGGCTGACGGTGTCGCTCGCGCGGACGACGACGGCCTTGCCGCGCGCGGCCCCGCCCTCGTACTCCTCCGTGCTTCCGGTACCCGCGTCGATCAGCGGCAGCCGTTGCCGTCCTTCGGGCAGCGCGGAACCGAACTGGACGACGGTCTCCCCGATGCGCTTGCCACCCGCCGTCAGCTCCAGCAGCGGCTTGCCGAGGCGCCAGACCGTGCGGTACTCGAAGGTTCCGGTGGCGGGCTCACGCGTGGGGGCCGCGAAGACACTGTCGTAGGTGAGCGGCACCTGCACGGCACCGCCGTACGTCGCGCCGTTCGCCTCCCTGTCGAACTCCATCAGCAGTTGACGGGTCTCGGTCCGGCGGTCCACCTCGGCCCGGATCTCCCGCAACCGCCGCCCGTCGAGCGTGATGTCGCGGTCGCGGTCCATGACGACCTCGGGCTCGGAGAGGAAACCGAGGCCGAGCGAGTCCTTGTCCTTGCTGCCGCGTACGTCGAGGAACGAGGAGATGGCGTAGTCACCGGGCGCCAGGCGCAGCCGGAGCGTTCCGGAGTCTCCGACCGTGGCCGGGAAGGGGTCATGGCCCTCGGCGAGCCTCTGTACCGAGAGCGGGGCGGCGGTGGGCGCGCCGTCCCGGTCCTTGGCGCGGACCGTGAGGGTGTACCGCTCCTCCTCCTTGACCAGGCCGAAGGCGGTGTGCGCGACGACCGTGTCGCCGTTCTTCGCGACGATACGGCCCGAGGTGGTGCCGACGGGGGCCCTCGTGCCGTCTCCGGTGACGGTCGTCGCGGCCGTACCGTGCGCCGGGACGGTCAGGGTGGAGTCGGCGAGCGTCACGACTCCGTCGGCGGCACCGTCGACGGCGAGGCTCAGAGTGACGGGACTGTCGGAGGAGTTGGCGTAGCCGACAGTCCGGGTGACGGGCTTGTTGTCCTCGTACGGCCAGCTGTGGAAGCCGAGGTCGGCACTGCCGGTCGCGGTGATGGCCGCGTCCACGGCCGCCGGTACGTCGACCCGGCCCGCGCCGAGCGCGTAGACGGAGTCGGTGAGCCGCGCGGACGTGCTCATGAGCGCGTCCTTGAGCTGCTGCCCCGACCAGTCGGGGTGCTTCTCGGCGAGCAGCGCGGCGGCTCCGGCGACATGCGGGGTCGCCATGGAGGTGCCGCTCATCGTCGTGTACGGGCCACTGCCCTCGGTGAGCTGGGAGCGGGCGGCGAGGATGCCGACGCCGGGGGCGGACAGGTCCGGCTTCAGGGCGTTGTCGCCGTAGCGCGGGCCCTGGCTGGTGAAGTACGCGGGCTGGTCGGCGGAGTCGACGGCGCCGATGGTCAGCGCGGAATCCGCGGCGCCGGGCGAACCGATGGTGCCCGCGCCGCCGGTGTTGCCCGCCGCGATCACGAAGAGCGCGCCGGTCTGCGCGGAGAGGGTGTTGACCGCCTGGGCCATCGGGTCGGTTCCGTCGCTGGGTTCCGGCGAACCGAGGCTCATCGACACGATCTTGGCGTCGATGTCCTTCGCGGCCCACTCCATACCGGCGATGATCTGCGATTCGCTGCCGAAGCCCGCGTCGCTGAGCACTTTGCCTACGGCGAGACCGGCGCCGGGGGCGACGCCCTTCTCCTTGCCGTCCGAGGCCGCGCCGCTGCCGCCGACGGTGGAGGTGACATGGGTGCCGTGTCCCGCGCGGTCGGCCACCTCCTCGCCCTCGATGAAGCTCTTCGTCTCGCCCAGCCGGCCGGTGAGATCGGGGTGTCCGGCGTCCACGCCGGTGTCCAGGACGGCGACCTTGACGCCCTTGCCCGTGAGGCCGGCCTCCCACGCCTTCGGGGTGCCGATCTGGGCGTTGCTCTCGGCCATGTCGGCCGTCACGCGTCCGTCGAGCCAGATCTTGTCGATGCCGGCCGCGAACCGCGCCGCGGCGGGGGCCGAGGAAGCGGTGGACGCGGAGGAGGCCGGGCGAACGACCTTGTCCCAGAAGGCCGTTCCGTTCTTCGACGCCTCGACGGCGGCGCCGTTGACGCTCGGCAGCGACCGTATCCGGTCGGCGCCGCGCGGGGTCGCGGCCCTGGTGCCCTTGCCGTACGTGACGATGAGCGGGAGTGTGCCGGTACCGCGGTCGTCGTAACCCAGCTCGATCAGGGAGGTGACGTCGAAGAGCCGCTTGTCGAGTGCGCCGGACCGGAGATAGGGCGTGGCCTCGTCCGGTACGACGGTGATCCCGCCGTCGGAGATCTCGCTGCGCACCGCTCCGGTCGCGCCCTCGGGACGTTCGACGGAGACGGTGCGCCGACCGCCGCCCACGTCGGTGACGGTCACCTTGTCGCCCGTCACGAGCGTGACGGTGTGTTCGGCGCGGGCGGTCGCGTTCGACGGCGGCGCCGCGTCCATGGTGGCGGAGGTGCGGCCGGCGCCGGCCGCGACGGCCTGTCCGGCGGGGAGCAGTACGAGCGAGAGCCCGGCTGCCAGCAGCCGGGCCCCGCGTCTCGCCGGTGCTCTGGTCATGAGTTGCCTCTCCTCAAGCACCCGGTGAAGGAGGTGGGTTCGGGTGCTTCGAAGAGTCTCGGCGCTCCTTTCTTCGAACACAGCGTCGGATACTGGCGGTAAGTCGCCATGGCGGCAATCTGCCATGCGCGGCCACGGCCGGACTCCTGCCCCGGCGCCAAACCACAACGATCCCCATCACACCGGATCCACCGCACAACCACTCCCAAGGGTGGCGGCGCGTCAGTTATCGCCGTCCCCGAGGTTTCACCCGGGGCGCGTACTGCCAGAGATCAGGTGACTACTTACCGTAGAGACGAGGAACAGTGTTGGCCCGGAACAAGGACGACGGCTCCCACACCCTGCTGAGCATGCTGCACAACTCGCTGACCGACACGCGCAGGGAGCTGCGGGCGGCCCTCGCCGAGGGGTTCGACCGGCTCCGCATGGCGGGCGACGAGGCGCACCGGGCCACCCAGGAGGCCCTCGCCTCCGGGCTGAACGAGCTGCGTACGGAGCTGCGGGAGACGAAGGAGGGCCTGGCGCGCGGCAGGGACGAGCTGGGGCAGACCGTCGAAACCGCCGTGGAGATCCTCCAGGACGAGGTCCAGCAGCTGAAGGAGGCCGTCGAAAGCCTCCGTCCCGGGTCCGCCGGTCACCCGTCCCTGCCGTTCGGGACGACCGGCGAGCCCCTGTTTCCTCCCGGGATGAGGGTGTCCGACATGCCCGGGGTCCCCGGTATGCCCGGCAGCGTTCCCGGTATGTCCGGCGTCGCCGGTATGCCCAGCGTTCCCAGCCAGCGTGAGGAGGACGACGCCCGGACCGTACGCTCGGGGCCCCCCGAGCCGTCGGCACCGGCCGAGACCTCGCCCGAGCCCTCCCCCGATCCTTCGCAGCCGCCCGAGCACTCGACACTGTCCGAGCCCTCGGCGCTTCCCCGGGGCGTCCCGGTGGACGGGGCCTGGCCAGGGCTCACGGAGCGGGTGACCCCCTCACTCCTGGACGCGCTGCGCCTGGAGTTCAGCCCGCTGCTGGAGCACCTAGAAGAGGCCCGCGGCGAGCTGGCGGCGGTCCGCGCGGACATCACGGCGCTGACCTCCCGCATGGACGACGCGGAGGGGGGCCTGCGCGCGCCCGGGGAGCCCGCGCGACAGGCGCCGCCCGTGGCCCCCGTAACCCCCGCGCACCCCCTGAACCTCATGCACCCCGTGAGCCCCGTGCGCCGTGTGACCCCCATGACCGAGGAGCACGGTGAGCTGCTGAAACGCGCCGCCCGGGTGTCGTCGGCGTCCCTGGTCTGCCACCGCGACACCTGGGAGTTCATCACCGGCCAGGCGGGCCGGCACTCCCACTTCCGGATGCCTCCCCGGATCACCGACCGGGGCGACGACCGGATCGCCGCCGCGCTGTCCGGGCGCTCGCTCATCGCCGTCCTGATCTCCCTGTTCACCACCCGGCACACCACGGACGCCGGTGACGGCGACTGGGCGCTGGCCACCACTCTGTACGAACGCATCGGCGCCGGTCTGGACGCGCTCGCCCACGCGGGGACCACCGTCACCATCACGCTGGACGACCGTGCTCCCGGCGCCGGGAGCGCAGACGCGGACAGCGACGGCGACAGCAGCGCCGACGTCGGCGGCGAGGCGGCCGAGAGGATCAGCCTGCCGTCGCCCGCGTCACCCGAAGGCCCGGGACTGATGGCTCAGGCCGGTCCCACATAATGGGGCCATTGGTACAGGCACGGGCCGTACCCACGGACGGCAGGAGGCCGGCGGACGATGGCGGTGGACGCGCTCGACACCCGCATCCTGCGGCTCCTCATCGAGCAGCCGCGTACCAGCGTGCGGGAGTACGCGCGCATCCTGGGGATCGCCCGGGGAACGCTCCAGGCGCGGCTCGACCGACTGGAGCGCGAGGGCGTGATCACCGGCACCGGGCCGTTCCTCTCCCCGGCCGCTCTCGGCCATCCGGTGCTCGCCTTTGTCCATATCGAGGTGACGCAGGGACATCTGGACGAGGTCGGTGACGCACTGGCCGAGGTCCCCGAGATCGTCGAGGCCTTCTCGATCACGGGCGCAGGGGATCTGCTCACCCGGGTCGTGGCCCGCGACAACGGCCATTTGGAGGATGTGGTCCAGCGTCTGATCCAGCTGCCGGGTGTGGTCCGTACGCGTACGGAGATGGCGCTGCGCGAGCGAGTGCCGCACCGGCTGCTGCCACTGGTCGAGTCGGTGGGCCGGGCCGTCGGTGAGCGACGCTGAAGGAACGCTTGGCATGCTGGACCGTATGAGCACTTCCCCAACGCTTGCGGTCATCTTCGATCTCGACGGAACACTCGTCGACAGCGAGCCCAACTATTACGAAGCCGGACGACTGCTCCTGGCCCAGTACGGTGTGTCCGACTTCAGCTGGGAGCACCACAGCCGGTTCATCGGGATCAGCACCCGCGAGACGCTGGAGGCGCTGCGCGGGGAGTACGGGATCGACGCGCCGCTGGACACCCTGCTCGCCGAGAAGAACCGGCTCTATCTGGAGCGGGTGCGCGCGTCGACGGAGACGTTCCCGCAGATGCGGAAGCTGGTGGAACGGCTGCACACCGAGGGCGTGCCCCTGGCCGTGGCGTCCGGATCGTCCGGGGCGGCCATCGAACTGGCGCTCGCCGTCACCGGACTCGACGGGTATTTCGCCACGACCGTCTCGGCCGAGGAGGTCGCGCACGGCAAGCCGGAGCCGGATGTCTTTCTGGAGGCGGCGCGCCGGCTGGGAGCCGAACCCGCCCACTGCGTGGTACTTGAGGACGCCGCGCCCGGTGTGATGGCCGCGCGGGCCGCGGGGATGCGGTGTGTCGCGGTCCCCTACGCCGCCACGCCCGGCGCACCGCTCGATCCGGCGTTCGGTACGGCGGGGCTGCTCTTCCCCGCGGGGCAGGGCGAGTTCACGGCGCAGGCCGCGTACGCGTGGATCGTCGGGGAGTAGAGCCCGCCGCCCCCGCATGTTCCCGCCGATCCCGTTCGTCCCGTCGATTCGCGTGGCGGACGACTACGTGGGGCGGCCCACTGTCGCACCACGTTGACGATGCGTCAGTTCGTCCCGTGGTGCTGGATCTCCGCGGCGGAGCGAGTGCGGAGGCCGTCGAGGAGGAAGGCGATGCCGCGTCGCCAGGCGTCCGGATCGTCGTCCGCCGTGGCGTGGAGCGCGGCGGTCGTGAACCAGAACACATACGACAAATCCGCCGGGGTGAAGTCCTCGCGAAGGGTGCCTTGTCGATGCGCGTTGGCGACGACGCGGCGAGCGGTCTCCGCCTGAGCCGAGCAGACGTCGGTCAGACGCCGTGAGCCCGGAGTCCCGCCGCTGAGGGCTTCACCGAATGAGCGGTCGCTCGCCTGGAGGTCGCACAGACGCTCGACATAGCCGGCGAACCCTTTCCACGCGTCCTGTTGCCCCAGCGCCCAGTGGCCGACCTCCTCCAAGCGTGCGGCGAGAGCATCCGGCACCACCGCGTCGATGAGCCGCTCACGGCCTCCGAAACGGTGGTAGAGCGTGCCGACGCTGACTCCCGCGCGCTTGGCGATCTCATCCACCGGAGCCCCAAGCCCTCGCTCCCGGAACACCTCGGCCGCCGCCGCCTTCAGCCGTTCCTCATTGCGCGCCGCGTCACTCCGCAGCCCGCGCACGGCCTTCGGCCCGCCCCGGCGGCCGACCGCCCCGGCTCCCTCGTCCTTGTCCGCACGCACCGCGAATCCTTTCTTGAGTACCCCCTCAAGTTTAGTGGTACCGTGCAAGATAAGTTGAACGGACATTCAACTTATCGTCGCAGCCTCTTGAGGAGTACGCCGCCATGTCCCCTGTGATCGCCGTTCTCGGGGCCGGTACCGGCCTCGGAGCCTCCTTGGCTCGTCGCTTCGGCCGTGAGGGCTTCCGGGTCGCTCTCGTCGCCCGCCGACCCGGACGGCTGGAGAAACTGGTCCGCTCCCTCGCGTCCAACGGCATCGAGGCGGCGGCCTTCCCCGCTGACCTGGCCGACCCCGCCGGCATTCCGGCACTGGTGGCGAGAGTCCATGAACGTTTCGGCCGCATCGATGTGCTGGAGTACTCGCCGGCACCGATGACGGCCATGCCCCGGCCCGCGACGGAATTGACCGCGGACCGGCTCGGCGAGCTGCTGAGCCTGTTCACCCTCACACCCGTCGCGATCACCCGCGCCGTCCTGCCGGCCATGACCGCACGCGGCGACGGCGCCATACTGGTCACCCACGGCCTCACCGCCGCCCACCCCATGCCGGGCATGAGCGGTGTCGGACCGGCCATGGCCGCCACGCGCAACTACCTGTACTCGCTCCACGGGGAAATCGCCCCACTGGGCGTATACGTCGGCACGCTCACCGTCGGCGCCGTCATCGCCGGAAGCGAAGGTCACGACAATGTCGAGAGCGCCTCTCTGCCGCCCGGAATCACTGTGGTCGAGCCGGACCGGCTGGCCGACATCTACTGGCGCATGTACCAGAACCGCGACCGCGTCGAGGAGTTCTGGCCGCCGCTCTCCGCCTGAGACATCGTCCGCCGGCAGGCCGGACCGAGACCAACACGGCTTGCGGACGGGACTGGAGCAACCAACACGGCGAGGCACGGCGCCGGCGCGCGCGAGCCCGGCAAGATCCAAACGAGAGGTACTAGCTCCGGTCCGCCATGTCGCCGTTGAGCAGCGCGACGCCGAGCGGGGTGATGGTGTGCTGCACCTTGTTGAACGTGCGCAGGGTGGTGATCAGCCCGGCCGTGCGCAGGACCGAGGTGTGCTGGCTGGCCGCTGCCGAGGAGATCCCCACGCTCTCGCCGACTTCGGTGGTGGTGCAGCTGCTGGTCACGGCTTCGAGAACCGATGCGCGCGTACGCCCCACCAGCGCGTGCAGCGCGTGTTCGGCGCCGCCCTTGGACTCCCACAGCGAGTCGGCCCACTCGGGGTTGGCCCGGGTGGGGTAGATCAACGTCACCGGGCGTCCGTCGGATCCGCCGCCCGACAGCACCGGGGGCCGGCCCGCGAGGAAGAGTGAGGGCGCCAGCGCGAGGCCGCCCGACTCCAGTTTCAAGTCGTCCCCGTTTCCGGGGACTTCGAGGATCGGCGCGTCCCAGCGGATGGCCGGGTGGAGGGTGGAGAGCAGCTTGCCGACGCCGTCACTGAGCATGATCTGACCGCGCGCGGTGCGGTCGGCGTGCAGCCGCTTGGAAATGGCCTTCCAGTACGGAGCTATCGCGATGCGGTGGAACTCCTCCAGATCCTGGACGACTTGAGGTCTCTCCCGGGAATCGGACGGCTCCGCGAGGCCGCCGTCCTCCGTGGCGCTACGCGCGTCAAGTCCCAGTCTTCGCACCACTTGATCGATGTCCGGGATGGGACGGACCACTTGGGCGAGCCTCACCAGGGCGCGGATGTTGCCGGAGTTGCCCACCTTCTTGCGCCATGGCTTGAACACCGGTCCGCCGCCGCCCAGGCTCAGCTCTTCCAGGGCGAAGAGAGACTCGCGAACTTGATCAACCTGCGGAAGAACTCTGGTTTGCGACAGGCTCTCAGGCGTAAAATATATGCGACGCATACTCCCCCGCAGGATCCGTGCGCACTGTCGACCCGGCCTCGGATTCACCGGCGACGAGCCGCTCCCACCGTTTCAACTCGCAAGTGCATTCGACGTTACCACGAGTCGCCAAGGGCTATCGGAAACATTCGAAAGTACCGTTGGCCTCGATGACTTCCATAGTGCGTCCGCCCCATCACATCCGACAGGGGAGGCCGCACGCCTATGGAGGTACAGCTGGCTGCACCTGCCCAAGAGGGGTCAGCTGTAGTTGAAAGTGCGTCAACCCCGCTGTTTTCCGAGAGTTTAGCCGCAGTCCCGAGCCGCGCCCGACAAAGGGCGCCGCGCCGCCGGCGGCGTTCTTCCTATGCCGGAATGGGCAGGGTTCCAGAACATCTCCGGGAAATGTGGCCAGAATTCCGCAGTGGCCCGCGAGGACGCTTTAGCGAGGGCTAAAACTCCGCCGGGCGATCCGGCCGCATCCCTTCCGCTTCCGCCGGCAACACGGCAGGTCGTACGTGAGCCGGGCGCCGCAGCCGGATCTACCCCATCCCCGCCTGTTCCACAACCGGCGACGCCCGGCCACGGCCCGGCCACGGCGGTCGACAGGATCGGCGAGGCGTCGCCGGAGGGTCTCCCGGGATGGCCGGGCGGCGAGCATTTCCGCCACCAGAAAGGCGAGTTCGCGCGACTGCCGGCGTTCGAGTGACCGCCGGGCGGTTGCCCGCCACCGCACCCGGGCGATGCCCGCGCCGTCGGTCGCCGGCATCGCGGCGGAACTTCACGGAGCACTTCACGGAGGACTTCACCGAAGACTTCGCCGAGGCCTTCCTCATGAAGACGACCTCATGAAGGCGAACGGACCGGGTGGTCGGTTCGGAAAGCGCGTGGATACCGCTGTGCGCAAAACCGGGCGAGCAACATGGAAAAACGGCGGCTTGAATTCGATTCCGGCGCGGGGTCTGCCGGACGAATGGGAACCCACCGGTGGAACACCGCGAGGCATCGGTGGATCGGCGGAGCGGACCGGAGTGGACCGGAGTGGACCGCACCGGCCTTCCCCGATTGGCCTGGTCCGCGTACCGGGGCCCGTGTTCGCCGCGATACGGCCATGGCGGCAATCACGAATACGGACAACGGCCGAGCGGATCATGAACAGGGGCCGCGGGCTCGTCTCTGTTTCTTTTTCACGCCGCCACCGATCGCCTGTGCATTGGCCGTCCGGAACGCGATCGTGAAACGAGAGTTGCTGAAGTCGGCCCGGCTGGCCACGGCGATCGCCGCCGCCCTCCGATCGCGGGGCGTCCCGGAGGCGACGGCCACGCTCGCGGCGGAATCCGGCGTGACCGTGTTCGGCGTGGCCTTCGGCATATGGATCACCGAAGGTGAGGAGCGGTCGTTCCTCGACCTCGAACGCGAGGTGCTGGGAAAGCTCGTGGCGCTGGCCGCCGGCGCGACGTGATCAGCGTAGGGATGGATCAGCGTGGCGATGGATCAACGTGGCGATCGATCAACCGGGAAACCGCCCGCCGATGTCGGCGCCGGCGGGCGGTGATCACTACCGCGTTCAGGCCCTCGGCGCCCGTCCGGCACGCCCCGCCGCGCGCAGTGCCGCCAGCGCGGGACCAGGGCCCGCGGCGGTCACCAGCGCCTCGCCCACCAGCACGGCGTCCGCGCCGTGAACCGCGGCCTCGGCCACGTCCTCGGGTCCCCGGATACCGGATTCCGCGATACGTACCACCCCCTCCGGGATGCGCGGGGCGAGCCGGGCGAAGGTACCCCGGTCGATACGGAGGGTCTTGAGATCCCGGGCGTTGACACCGATCACCGGCGCGCCGAGTGCCAGCGCGCGATCGGTCTCCTCCTCGTCGTGCACCTCCAGCAGTGCGGTGAGCCCCAGTTCACCCGCGAGCTTCAGCAGCGCGGCGAGTTCGTCCTGCGCGAGCGCGGCCACGATCAGCAGCGCCAGGTCCGCGCCGTGCGCCCTGGTCTCCCACAGCTGGTACGGCGTGACCACGAAGTCCTTGCGCAGTACGGGGATCCGCACCTCGGCACGGACCGCGTCCAGGTCGGCGAGCGAGCCATGGAAGCGGCGCCCCTCCGTCAGGACGCTGATCGCGGCCGCGCCGCCGCGTTCGTACTCCCCCGCCAGCGCCGCCGGGTCGGTGATGGCGGCCAGCGTGCCTCTGGACGGGCTGGCCCGTTTCACCTCGGCGATGACCCGCACACCCGTGCCGCCGCGCAGCGCGGCGGCGGCGTCGAGGGCGGGCGCCCGCTTCAGCGCCCGCTCGCGCACCTCGCTTTCGGACACCCGCCGTTGGCGCTCGGCGACGTCTTCGCGTACTCCGCCGATGATCTCGTCGAGCACGGTCATGGGGTGTCGGGTCCTCTCACATTGATTCCCGCTGCCGTCCGGCCGGACGGCCGGACGGTGACGCGGTCACCGCCCGTGTCAGGTGGCGATCGGGACGATCTTGGGGTTGGCGAGGGCCAGATAGTCCTCGGAGGCGAGCGCCACCGACAGATCCAGCCTGGCCGCGTTGAAGTAGAGAGTCGGCTCCACGAAGAGCGCGGGGTCGGCGAGCACGGTCAGCTCGTCATGGAACGAGAACGGGATGATGCTGCCGCTCACACAGCCGGTCAGGCTCTCCGCGAGGTCGCGCCGGGCGAGTTGGGCGCGCTGTCCGCCGCACTCCGCCGCGACCCGCGCCAGGTCCACCCGGCGGTCGCCGGGGATCACCGCGAGGATGTGCCGCTCGGCGGGGGTGCCGCCGAGCACGGTGACGATCATGCATTTGGCCGCTGCCGTCAGCGCGTGACCGCGCAGCACGCTGGCGAGCGCGGTCCGGCCCTCGGGCGTGTGTGCCAGGAGTTCGTAGCGTGCGCCCGACTCCTCCAGCAGGTTCAACAGACGCTGTGACGCGACGAGTCCGTCGCGACCGGCGGTCTCGTTCATGTGGTCGCCGACTGTCTGGCCGGGGACACCGGCCGCATCCAGGAGTGGGGGTCGGGCAGTTCGCCGCGCTGGATACCGAACAGCGCGGCGGAGAGCCTGCCGGTGATCTCGCCGGCCGTGTTCACACGGGCCCCGTTGCCGCCGGCGCTTCCGCCGGCAGTGTCTGCGCCAACAGTGTTTGGGCCGATGGTCCAGGAGCCGTCCTTGGTGCTGACCTCGTTGACGGGGCTGATCCGGGCGGCGGTGCCGCACGCGAAGACCTCGGTGATCGCGCCGGAGGCGCAGTCGGCACGCCACCGCTCCAGGCTCAGCGGCGCCTCGCTCACCGGCACGCCGAGGGTGGGTGCCAGTCGCAGCAGCGCGTCACGGGTGACACCGGGCAGCAGGCTGCCCGTCAGTGGCGGGGTGACGAGCCGGGCCGAACCGCCGGATCCGTAGACGAAGAACAGATTCATGCCCCCCATCTCCTCGACCCAGCGGCGTTCCACCGGGTCGAGCCAGACGACCTGGTCGCATCCCTTGCTCTGGGCCTCCTCCTGGGCGAGCAGGCTCCCGGCGTAGTTGCCCGCGCATTTGGCGGCTCCGGTGCCGCCGGCGGCGGCCCGGGAGTACTCGTCGGTGACCCAGACCCGTACCGGGCGCTGGGCAGGGCCGAAGTAGCCCTCGGTGATGAACGCGACCATCAGGAAGCGGTATTCACGGGCGGGGCGCAGGGCGAGGGTGCGCTCGCTCGCGAAGAGGAGGGGGCGCAGATAGAGACTCATGCCGGGGTCGTCGGGTATCCACTCCTGGTCCTGGGCGACCAGGGCGTCCACCGCCGCGAGGAACAGTTCCTCGGGCGGCTCGGGCATCATGAGGCGACGGGCCGAGGCGCGCATCCGTACGGCATGCGCGTCCGGCCGGAAGACCGCGACCTCGCCGGTGTGCGAACGGAACGCCTTGAGCCCCTCGAAGACGACCTGGCCGTAGTGCAGACCGACCGTGGCGGGGTCCAGGAGCAGCGGACCGTACGGGACCAACTCGGCTTCGTGCCAGCCCTGTTCGGGGTTCCATCGGGCGGAGACCATGTGCTCGGTGAAGGCGGTGCCGAAGGCGGGGGCGGCGCTGCGCTCCACGCGCTCCCGCTCCGTCAGTGGTCGGGCTACTGGTGTGGACACGATATGCACTCCGGCCTCCTGTGGCGGTTCGTGCGATCGGGGTGTGGCGGGGTGGGGCGGGGTGGGTCAGACGAGTGGGGCGAAGAAGTAGGTGTCCCGGCGGCTGAACCGCCGCTCGCCGTCGAGCAGGAAGAAGTCGGCGAATTCCAGCTGGACTTGGCGGCCGTCCTTGAGGACGCCCTCGAAGACACCGTTGACCGCGACCTGGTCGCCCCGTGCGACGACCGTGGCGACGGTGTGCCGGCCGCTCTCGATCACCCGCTCGCCCGTGTAGAAGGCGGTCAGGCCGGTGTGACCGCGCATGGGCTCGTAACCCGGCCGCCGGTAGACGGCGTCCTCGGTGAAGAGCGAGACGAGTCCGAGGACATCGTCCGCGTCCACCAGCCGGTAGTACTCACGTACCCGGGCCACATTGGCCTCGGTGGGAGAGCTCTCGGTCATCTGCTGTCCTCCGTCCGGTGTGTGCGGGCTGTGCGGGCTGTGCGGGATCCCTGGGCTGTACGGGTCACGTCACGCGCCCATGGCCTCGATCAGCGACTTGGGCCGCATGTCGGTCCAGTTGGTCTCCACGAAGTCGAGGCACTCCTGCCGCCGCCGCGGGCCGAAGACGACTTCCCAGCCCTTGGGCACGTCGGCGAAGGTGGGCCACACCGAGTGCTGGCCCTCCATATTGACGAGTACGAGATAGAAAGCCTCATTGTTCTCGAACGGTACCGACATTTCCGTTTTCCCTCTCATTCGGATATGGACGCGCGAGGCGTCAGCCGAGGAGTGCGCGCAATTCGCGCAGGAATTCCCCGGAAAGCTCCGCGATGGTCTTCTCGTGATGCGTCACGCTGGAATAGCGGATGGCGAGCCGGAACCGGCCGCCGGTGACGACGCCGGTGATGTCGAGCAGATGGGGCCGCTCCGCGCGGTCGCTCTGCTGGGCGACGGCCGGCAGTACGGCGCGTACCGGACCGCCCCGCGCGGCACTCGGGGCGTCGTCGAACCGGCCGAGGTAGTTGAAGACCACCTGTGGCGCGGGCGCGGCGACCAGCGCGGGCTCCCGCTGGAGGTAGCGCAGGGCGCCGTACCCCAGTCCCTGCCCGGGGACGGCACGCAACCGCCGCCCCACGAGCTTCACACGCGCCCTCGGCGGCTGATCAGCCGGGACGCTCAGATGGACCGGATGGATGGCGGTGAACCAGCCGACCGTACGCGACAGATCGAGGTCGTCGAACAGCTCACCGCGGCCATGGCCTTCGAGATCGACGGTGACGCCTTCGCCACCCGCCCATCCGGAAAGGCTCGCGCCGAGCGCGGTGAGCAGAATGACCTCCGTACGGACACGGAATGCGGCGGGCGCCGTACGCAGGAGCACCTCGGTCTCCGACTCGTCCAGTTCGACGGTGAATTCCGCTTCCGTGGCGACCGTATTCGGTCCCGGCCCGTCCAGCGGAAGAGGAGCGGATTCGTTCTCCAGCACCTCTTTCCAGTAGGGGAGTTCGGCTGCGAACGCGCCGTCCCGGGCGTGCTCGTACCATCGCGCGGCCCACTGCGCGAAGGACGTACGGACCGGCGCGACCGTGACCGGCTCGCCGTCGCGCGCCTGCCGGTAGGCGGAGTGGATGTCGGCGAGCAGGATGCGCAGCGACACCGCGTCGGTCACCAAGTGGTGGGCGACGAGCAGCAGTCGGGGCGCGCTGCCCGCGCCGCCGTCGAAGAGGACGGCGCGCGCCACCGGTCCTTCGGTGAGGTCCAGTGATGCCTGGGCCTCGGCCGCCGCCCGGTCCATGACCTCTGCCAGCTCCCGCGCGGTGACGCCGAAGATATCCCGTCGGGCGACGGGGACCGGCTCTGACTCCGGGACGATGTGCTGGGTTCGTTCGACGCCGCTGCCGGTGAAGCGGGTCCGCAGGGCCTCATGGCGCGCCATGACGGCGGTGACGGCCCGGATCAGCGCGTCGTGATCGGTGTCCGGCGCCAGCTCCAGCTGGACGGACATGTTGTAGTGGTGCGGGTCGGTGCGGTATGTCTCGAAGAAACGGCGTTGTACGGGGGTGAGCGGCAGCGGCCCCGCCGCCGTCGCGCTCTGTGGCGCCGGTCCTTCGCCCAACCCGTCGTTCGGTCCGTGCGCCGTACTGTCGACCAGCTCCGCCAGCGCGCGCACCGTCGCGGCGCGGAAGATGTCCTTCGAGGTGAGCGGCACCCCCGCGGCGCGGGTGCGCGCCACCAGCTGGATGCTGAGGATCGAGTCACCGCCGAGATGGAAGAAGTTGTCGTCCAGGCCCACGTCCTCGACACCGAGCAGCTCGGCGAAGATCCCGGCGAGCAGTACTTCGGTGCCGGTGACCGGCCGTGCGCCGGGATCTCCGGCCGTGGCGGTCGGCTCCGGCGCGGGGAGCGCCTTGCGGTCGACCTTGCCGTTGGCCGTCAGGGGCAGTTCACCCAGTACGACGAGCGCGGCGGGGATCATGTAGTCGGGCAGGGTCAGGCCCGCGTGCCGGCGCAGCGCGTCGGTGTCGAGCGCGGGGACATCCGTGGCGGGGGCGACGCTGCCGGTCGCGGCCCCGTCCGGGTGCGGGGTGACGTAGCCGACCAGCCGCAGTCCGCCAGGCCCCTCGGCGGCGACCACACACGCCTGTCCCACGCCCGGTCCGGCGGCCAGCACGGCCTCCACCTCGCCCAGTTCGATCCGCAGCCCGCGGATCTTCACCTGGTGGTCGGTGCGGCCGAGGTACTCGACGGTTCCCCGGCCGGTCCATCGCACCAGGTCGCCGGTACGGTACATCCGCGCGCCCGGCGCACCGTACGGGTCCGCCACGAAGCGCTCCGCCGTCAGCCCCGGCCGCCCCAGATACCCACGGGCCAGCTGCTCACCCGCGAGATACAGCTCCCCCGGCACCCCCACGGGCACCGGCCGCAGCAGCCCGTCCAGGATGTGCAGCCGGGTGTTCCAGACCGGGCCGCCGATCCCGTGCCGTACGCCGGGCCGTATGTCCTCGGTGGTCGCCCAGATGGTGGCCTCGGTCGGACCGTACAGGTTGGTGACGCTCGCGGCGGAGCCGGCGAGCCGCTCCGCGAGGTCCGGCGGCAGCGCCTCGCCGCCGACGAGTACCCGCAGGCCCTTGACCGCGTCGGGCTGTACGGCGAGCAGCATCCGCCACAGCGACGGGGTGGCCTGCATGATGCCCGCCCCGGAGTCTTCGAGGATCCCGGCCAGCCGGTCGGGGTCGCTCACGGCCTCCTGTTCCGCGACGATCACCCGCGCGCCGGCGAGCAGCGGGAGACAGATCTCCAGCGCCGCGATGTCGAAGCTGATGGTGGTGACGGAGAGCAGCTGGTCGGCGGCCGTGAGCGGGAATCGGTCGGCCATGCAGGCGAGGAAGGTGGCCAGCGCCGCGTGCGGGATCACCACGCCCTTGGGCCGTCCCGTGGAGCCTGAGGTGTAGATGACGTACGCCGGGTGGTGGGCGGCGTGCCTGCGTACCGGATCGACCGCCTCGTGGGCGGCGGGGTCGTAACCGTCGCCGTCGGCGGGCTGGTCGAGGAGCAGCAGGGGGCTCTTGCTGTCCGCGACGCGATCGCGGGTGGCGGTGTCGGTCAGTACGCGGACGGGCTCCGCGTCCCGCAGTGTGTACGCGAGCCGGTCGGCGGGGTGGCCGGGGTCGAGCGGCAGATACGCGCCGCCCGTCTTGAGGACCGCGAGCAGCGCGACGACGAGGGTGGCGGAGCGGGGCAGCGCGAGCGCGACCACGTCCTCGGGGCCGACGCCCTGCGCGATCAGATGGTGCGCGAGCCGGTTGGCGCGCTCGTTCAGCTCGGCGTAGGTGAGGGTGCCGGAGTCGCTGACGACGGCCGGCGCGTCGGGGGTGCGGGCCGCCTGCCGCTGGAACAGCTCGATGACGGTGGCGTCCGGCAACTGCCGCTCCGCGCCCGCGCGGTCCGCGTCAATGCGCGCCTGCTCGCCTTCGGTCAGCATGGCCAGCCCGGCCATCGGACGCTCCGAACCGCCCGGCGCGGCCAGCGTCTCGGCGAGGGTCACG
>NZ_PHRF01000121.1:7309-10601 GCF_004151105.1 Streptomyces sp. L-9-10 | reverse complement strand
CTCGATCGTGGACGCGTCGAACAGATCCGTGCTGTATTCGACCGAACCCCGCAGCTCCCCACCCTCCTCCCAGTACGTGAACGTCAGATCGAAGAGCGAGAAATCACGGGAGAGCGGCTGTTCGGAGAGTTCGACCCCGTGCAGCCGCATCGGCGCGGCGGGGGTGTTCTGGAAGGCGACCAGCGCCTGCACCAGGGGCGGGCGGCTCAGATCGCGCTCGGTGACGACCGCGTCGACGACCCGGGAGAACGGCGCGTCGCCGTGCGCGAACGCCTCCAGCACCGTTTCCCGTACGGAGTCCAGGAACTCCCCGAACGTGCGGAGTTCGTCCACGTCCGACCGCAGCACCAGGGTGTTGACGAAGAAACCGATCAGCCCTTCGACCTCCGCCCGGTCGCGTCCCGAGCTGAGGGTGCCGAGCGCGATGTCTCTCCGGCCGGACCAGCGGGCGAGCAGGAGGGAGCTGAGCGCCGTGGTGGCCATGAAGAGCGACGCGCCATGCTGCCGGGCCGCGCGTGTCAGTCCGTCGGTGGCGTGGGCGGAGAGCCGGAAGGTGTGCAGCGCGCCGGCGTGGCCGAGGACCGGTGGGCGGGGCCGGTCGGCGGGCAGCTCCAGCGGCTGTACCCCGGCCAGCTTCCGCTGCCAGAAG
Organism: Streptomyces sp. L-9-10; assembly: GCF_004151105.1. Lineage (GTDB taxonomy): Bacteria > Actinomycetota > Actinomycetes > Streptomycetales > Streptomycetaceae > Streptomyces. Next base: position 9,952 of record NZ_PHRF01000121.1, on the reverse strand, counting down.
TCGAGTTGGGCGTCGAGTTCGTCGGCGGAGAGGTGCTCGCGCTGCCATACGGCGTAGTCCGCGTACTGCACGGGGAGCGGGGGCAGGGCGCTGTGCCGCAGAAGGTGGGCGGCGTCGCGCGAGCCCGTTTCGAGTGCCGCGTTGTAGAGCGCGCCGAGCTCGCGCGAGACCACGCCCATCGACCAGCCGTCGGTGACGATGTGATGGATCGTCACGGCGAGCGCGTGGTCGTCGGGTGCCGCGCGGACCAGCAGGGCGCGCAGCAACGGACCGTTCCGCAGGTCCATCGGCAGGGCGAACTGGGCCGCCAGAGTCGTCCGGAGTTCCCGTTCACGTGCGTCCGGGTCGGTCGCGGCGGGTTCGGTGACCGGGACCGGGACCTCGTAGGGATCGCCGATCAGCTGTAGAGCGCGGCCGTCGACCGCGTCGAAGGTGGTTCGGAGCGATTCGTGCCGTACCACCAGTGCCGAGAGCGCGGCCGAGAGCGCGGAGATGTCCAGCGGGCCGGTGAGCCGCAGCACTCCGCCCGCGTTGTAGGCCGGGTTGCCCGACTCGAACTCGTCGAGGAACCAGAGGCGTTGCTGGGCGAAGGAGAGGGGCAGCGTCCGGTCGCGGCCGGCCGGGGCGATGCGCGCGGTGTGTCCGGCCGCCCGGCCTTCCGCGACCCGCTCGGCGAACTCCGCGATGGTCGGCCGGTCGAAGAGCGATCGGGCGGACAGCTCGATCCCGAAGGTCTTCCGCACCCGGGAGATCACCTGGATGCTGAGGATCGAATTGCCGCCCAGTTCGAAGAAGTTGTCGAGGACGCCGATGTCGTCGAGGTGGAGCACCTGCATCCAGATGCCTGCCAACGCCTCTTCCAGGGCGTTGCGCGGGGCGACGCGCTCGGCGGTCGAGGCGAAGAGCGAGGGGTCCGGGGCGGGCAGCGCCCTGCGGTCGACTTTGCCGTTGATGGTCAGCGGCAGTGCGTCGAGGACGACGACGACGGCGGGGACCATGTAGTCGGGCAGCGCGCGGGCCGCGTACTCCCTGAGGGCCGCGGCTTCGAGGCCGGGGCCGTACGCGTGGGACGCGGGGCCGTCTGCGTGGGACGCGGTGCTGTGCGTGTGGGACGCGGGATCGTCCGGGGCGTCCGCGCCCGCGGAGCCGGCCGGCCGCGCGGTGACGTACCCCACCAGCCGCAGTCCGCCGGGGGCCTCCGCCGCGATCACACACGCCTGTCCGATACCGGGCGCCGCGGCCAGCACGGCTTCCACCTCGCCCAGTTCGACGCGGTGCGCGCGTATCTTGACCTGGTCGTCGGTACGGCCCTGGTACTCCAGGGCCCCGTCGGCCGTACGGCGCACCAGGTCGCCGGTACGGTACATCCGTCCGCCCGGCGCACCGTACGGGTCCGCCACGAAGCGCTCCGCCGTCAGCCCCGGCCGCCCCAGATACCCACGGGCCAGCTGCTCACCCGCGAGATACAGCTCCCCCGGCACCCCCACGGGCACCGGCCGCAGCAGCCCGTCCAGGACATGGCCGCGCATGTTCCAGGAGGGTCTGCCGATCAGGACCGCGCCCACCGGGTCGGTGTCGTCCGGGCCCACGGTGTGTACGACGCAGCCGACCGTGGCTTCGGTCGGCCCGTACTCGTTGACGACGCTCGCACCGCGGTGCCGCGCCCGCCAGGGGGCGAGTGCCTCGCCGAGCAACTGCTCGCCGCCCACCACCAGATCGCCCCGCGCGAGTACCTCGTCGGGCAGTGACTCCAGCAGTGGCAGATGGCTGGGGGTCGCCTTGATGAAGGTGGGCGCGGGCCGGCCGTCGGCCCACAGATCCGGGTCGATGTCCTCCAGCGCGCTGACGTAGACGGTGCCGCCGACGGCGAGCGGTGCGAACAGGGTGGTGACGGTCAGATCGAAGGAGACCGAGGAGTGCAGTATCGCGCCGCCCCGGATGCCGGGGTAGGAACCCTCGCACCAGCGCAGGTAGTTGGTGAGTCCGCTGTGCGGTACGACGACGCCCTTGGGGCGGCCGGTGGAGCCCGAGGTGTAGATGACGTACGCGGCGTTTCCCGGTCGCAGCGGGGCGCGCCGGTCCGCGTCGGTGAGGTCGGCGGCCGGCCGCGCCGCGAGCGCTTCGCGGGTGGCGGGCAGGTCGAGCACCAGGTGCGTGGTGCCGGGGCCCGGCCGTACGGGAAGATCGGCCGCGCCCTGGGTGATCACCTGTACGGGGCGCGCGTCGGCGAGCAGCGCCGCGACACGTTCGGCCGGGTAGTCGGGGTCGACCGGCAGATACGCCGCGCCCGCCTTGAGTACCGCGTACAGCGTCACCATCAGGTCGGCGGAGCGTGGCAGGGAGACCGCGACCACGTCCTCGGGGCCGACGCCCCGGGCGGCCAGTTCGTGCGCGAGCCGGTTGGCGCGCTCGTTGAGCCGGGCGTAGCTCAGTGTCCCGCTGTCGGTGACGACCGCGGGCGCGTCGGGGGTGCGGGCCGCCTGCCGCTGGAACAGCTCGACCGCGTTGGTGTCCGGCAACCGCCGCTCCGCACCGGACCGGTCGGCGGCGATCCGCGCGAGTTCGCCCTCCGCCAGCATGGCCAGCCCGGCCATCGGACGCTCCGAACCACCCGGCGCGGCCAGCGCCTCGGCGAGCGTCACC
>NZ_PHRF01000121.1:3541-7299 GCF_004151105.1 Streptomyces sp. L-9-10 | reverse complement strand
CTCGATCGTGGACGCGTCGAACAGATCCGTGCTGTATTCGACCGAACCCCGCAGCTCCCCACCCTCCTCCCAGTACGTGAACGTCAGATCGAAGAGCGCGAAATCACGGGGCAGCGGCTCCTCGGCCAGTTCCACGCCGTCCAGCCGCAGAGGCGCGGAGGGAGCGTTCTGGAGCGCGACCATCGCCTGCACCAGGGGCGGACGGCTCAGATCGCGCTCGGTGACGAGGGCGTCCACGACCTGCTCGAACGGCGCCTCGCCGTGCGCGAACGCCTCCAGCACCGTTTCCCGTACGGAGTCCAGGAACTCCCCGAACGTGCGGAGTTCGTCCACGTCCGACCGCAGCACCAGGGTGTTGACGAAGAAGCCGACGATCGGCTCCGCCTCTCCCCGGTCGCGTCCGGAGACAGGGGTGCCCACGGCGATGTCACGGCGGCCGGAGTGGCGGGACAGCAGCAGCTGGCTGAGCGCGGTCACGGCCATGAACAGGGTCGCGCCGCGCCCGCGCGCGAGGGTGGTCAGCCGCTCGGTGAGCCCGGCGGGGAACCGGAAGGGGTACGCGGCGCCCGCGTATCCGCGTACGGCGGGGCGTGGCCGGTCGGTGGCGGTGTCCAGTGGTGTCAGCGCCGCCAGTTTCCCTCGCCAGTAGTCGAGTTGACGGTCCAGCTCGCCGCCGGTGAGCCGCTCGCGCTGCCAGACGGCGAAGTCCGCGTAGGCCAGGGGCAGTGGGGTCAGCCCGGCGCGCTCCAGCAGGGCGGCGGTCCCGCGCGGTCCCGGCAGCAGGGCGGCGGCGTAGAGCGCGCTCAGCTCGCGCTCCAGGATGCCCATCGACCAGCCGTCCGTGACGATGTGATGCATCGTCAGCACGAGGATGTGGGTGGTGTCGTCCGGCTTCACCAGGAGCGCGCGGAGCAGCGGACCTGTGCGCAGATCGAAGGGCCGTGTCACCTCGGCCCTGAGCAGGCTCCTGACGATCAGGTCCCGCTCGGCTCCGGGGGCGGGCGGCACCTCGGTGACGGGCACCGGCACCGCGAAGGGTTCACCGATGAGCTGTACGCCCTGTCCGTCCACCGCGTCGAAGGTGGTGCGCAGCGATTCGTGCCGCACCACCAGCGCCGAGAGCCCGGCGGCCAGCGCGGGGACGTCCAGGTCGCCGGTGACCCGCAGCGCCGCGCACGAGTTGTACTCCGCGCTGCCCGGCTCGAACTCGTCAAGGAACCAGAGCCGTTGCTGGGCGAACGACAGCGGCAGGTCGCGGTCGCGGCCGGCCGGGGTGATCCGGCCGGGCCGGGCCTTCCCGTCGTCGCCGCCGGCCAGCCGTGAGCGCATCCTGTCCCGTACGTGCTCGGGCAGGGACTGAATCCAGCTCTCGCGTGATGCCGCGTCCATGCGTCTCTCTCCTCTACGGGTGCCACGAGGTCGTACGGGTGCCACGAGGTCGTACGGCGCGTACCGCCGATGCCGGGGCCGGCTCCGGCCGCGGGCCGCGGGCCGGCGCGCGCTACTCCAGTTCCGCCAGCACCTGGGACTCGACCGCCGACGCCAGGTCGGCGACCGTCGGGTTGTCGAAGAGCGTGCGGGCCGGCAGATCGACGGCGAACACCTCGCGGACCCGGGAGATCACCTGAATGCTCAGGATCGAATCGCCGCCCAGATCGAAGAAGTTGTCCAGGACGCCGACGCGCTCCAGGCCCAGCACCTCGGCCCAGATGCCGGCCACCAACTCCTCGCCGGGGTCGCGCGGGGCGAGACCCTCGGTGCCCTCCCCCGCCATCTCCTCGGGTGACGGCAGCGCCCGCCGGTCGACCTTGCCGTTCGGGGTGAGCGGGAAGACGTCCAGGACGAGTACGGCGGCGGGGACCATGTAGGCGGGAAGCGAGCGGCCGATGAAGCTCTTCACCTCGTCCGGCTCGGGCGCCGGCGCACCGGACTCGGGCACCACGTAGGCCACCAGCCGTTTGCTGCCCGGGATGTCCTCGCGCGCCAGCACCAGCGCCTGGGCGACACCGGGATACCCGGCGGCGGCCGACTCGATCTCGCCGAGTTCGATGCGCTGTCCGCGGATCTTGACCTGGAAGTCGGTGCGGGAGACGAAGTCGAGGTTGCCGTCGGGCAGCCAGCGCACCAGGTCTCCGGAGCGGTACATCCGGGAGCCCGGAGGACCGAACGGGTCGGCGACGAAGCGCTCGGCGGTGATCCGGGGCCGGTTCACATAGCCACGCGCCATCCCGTCGCCGGACAGATACAGCTCCCCGGCCACCCCCGGCGGCACCGGCCGCAGCGCGGCGTCCAGTACGTACACACCGGTGCCGGCGATGGGGGTGCCGATCGGCATCGGGCCGGTGCCCGTATAGTTGTCGTTGACGACGAACAGCGAGGTGAAGACCGTGCCCTCGGTCGGCCCGTAGCCGTTGATCATGCGGACTCCGGGCAGCTGCCCGACCACCTTGACGCAGTGTGCGGGCGAGAGGGTGTCACCGCCCGACATGATCAGCCGCAGTCCGGAGAAGACCCGCACATCGCTGTCCACGATCTCGTGGAACAGTCCGGCGGTGATCCAGATCGCGGTGACACCGCGGGAGTGCAGGAACGCACCGGTCTCGGCCGCGGACATCACACGGGTGGGGCTGACGGCCAGCGCGGCGCCGTTGAGCAGGGCGCTCCAGATCTCCAGGGTACCGGCGTCGAAGGAGACGGTGGCCAGCTGGCCGACCACATCGCGTTCGGTCATCGCCAGCTTGGGGTCGCGGGCGACGCGCAGCACACCGCGGTGCGGGAGTACGGCGCCCTTGGGCCGGCCGGTGGAGCCGGAGGTGTAGATGACGTGGGCGAGGTTGTCGGGCCGTACGGTCACCTCCGGCGCGTGGCCCGGCCGGGCCGCGACGGCGGCGTGCTCGGTGGCGTCGTCCAGCAGCAGCAGTCCGGCGTCGGTGGGCGGGAGGGCCCCGGCGCAGGCGCTGTCGGTGACCACGAGCCCGGCTCCGGAGTCGGAGACCATGAAGGCGAGACGGTCGGCCGGGTACTCCGGGTCCAGCGGTACGTACGCCCCGCCGGCCTTGAGCACCGCCAGCAGCGCGACGAACAGTTCGGCGCTGCGCCCGAGGCAGACGCCGACCCGGGAGTCGGGCCGTACCCCTCGCTCGACGAGGTGATGGGCGAGGCGGTTGGCGCGGGCGTCCAGTTCGGCGTAGGAGACCCGCTCGTCACCGACGATCAGGGCGGTGTTGCCGGGGACCCGCGCCACCTGTTCGGCGAAGATCTCGGTGAGGGTGTGCCCGCTGTCGCCGGGGGCGCCCCGGCCCCAGGTCCGCAGGATCTCGTTGCGTCGGCCGGGGGTGACGAGGCCGAGGTCGGCGATCTTCTCGTCCGTGACGTCGACCAGGCTCCTTGCGTGCAACGTGAGCTGGCCGCGCAGCCCCTCGACGGTGGCGCGGTCGAAGACGTCGGGGTCGAAGAGCAGGATCAGTACGAGGCGCTTGCCGGTGAACGCGGCCAGGTTCAGCGGGTAGTTGGTCGCCTCGACCGAGCCGACCTCGCTGACGCTGAGACCGTGCCGGTCGGCCGCGTCGGTGTCGACGGGATAGTTCTCGAAGATGACCAGGCTGTCGAAGAGCGGTTGGTTCATGGGGAGTTCGCTGAGTGCCTGGACGCGGTTAAGGGGGAGGTGGTCGTGGCGGCGGGCCTCGACCTGCTCGCTCTGCAACCCCTGCAACCACTCCACCACCGGACGCCCCGGATCCAGGCGTACCCGCACCGGG
>NZ_PHRF01000121.1:0-3531 GCF_004151105.1 Streptomyces sp. L-9-10 | reverse complement strand
GGGCAGGTCAGGAGTCCGTTCCAGCTGAGCGCGGAAGATCCCTGCCAGCGTCAGCCGCTCCGACCGCTCCTCACCCGTGCCCCACTCCTCCAGCAGCCGGTGCCGCTGCTCGCCGCCGAGAAGGTCCAGCTGCGCGAGCGTGCGCCCGGCGGGGGCATCGGCGACGGTGCCCGTATGCCGGACGAGGTCACCGCGCAGGCTCTCGATGGTGGCGCGGTCGAACACGTCCGGGTCGTACGCGAGGGTGAACGTCAGTCGGTCGCCGCTGTAGACGATGAGATTGAGGGGGTAGTTGGTGGCCTGGTCGACCACGATCTCGCTGATCTCCAGGCCGTGCCCGGCGGCGCCGTCGGTGTCGACGGGGGCGTTCTCGAAGACCACCAGGCTGTCGAACAGCGCCTGGTTGGGGCCCAGTTCGCTGAGTGCCTGGACGCGGTTGAGGGGGAGGTGGTCGTGGCGGCGGGCCTCGACCTGCTCGCTCTGCAACCCCTGCAACCACTCCACCACCGGACGACCCGGATCCAGCCGCACCCGCACCGGAAGAGAGTTGATGAACAACCCCACCATGTCCTCGGCACCATCGAGATCAGTGGGCCGGCCCGAGGTCGTCGCGCCGAACACCACATCACCCTGACCACTGCGACCCGAAAGCAACAGCGCCCACAAACCCTGCACCACGGCATTGACGGTCAGCCGATGCCGCCGCGCAAACGAAAAGAGCTGACCGGACAGTTCCTCCGACAACTCCACCTCCACCCGCTCCGAAGAACGAGCCTGACCGGCATGAACAGCCGGCCGGTCATACGGCAACGCCACCGGCGCGTCAAAACCCGCCAGACCAGCGTGCCAGAACTCTTCCGCCACCCCCACATCACGCCCCGCCATCCACCCCGCCTGAACACCCAGCCCACGACCACCCACCACCACCGGCAACACCAACCCATCCCGCCGCGCCGCATAGTCGTCCAGCACGAGAGACACCACCCGCGCCAGACTCCAGCCGTCGAGCAGGATGTGGTGGAAGGTGAACAGCACGCGGACACGGTCGTCCGTGAGCCGGGCCAGGGTCAGCCGGGCGAGGGGCACGGAGCCCAGGTCCAGACCGCGCTGCCGGTCGGCGGCGACACGGTCCGTCCAGAGTGCGGCGTGCTCGGGTGCCGAGGCGGCGCGCCAGTCCAGGATCTCGATGGGCAGCGTGACCGACTCGCGCACCACCTGCACCGGCTGGCTCACGCCTTCCCACACGACCCCGATGCGCAGCGCCTGTATCTCGTCGACCATGCGCTGCCAGGACGCGGCGAACCTGTCGATGTCGGACACACCGTCGACGGCGAACATCAGCTGCTCGAAGTACGCGCTGGAGCCATCCTGGGCGAGGGCGTGGAAGAGCATCCCGGACTGCAACGGCATCAACGGCAGGACATCCTCGACACCACGCCCGTCACCGACCGCCGCGTCCAGACCCGCCTGATCCAACGGCGACAGCGGAAAGTCCGACGGCGTGACACCACCGGCACCCGGCAGCTCACAATGCGCGAGAAAGCCCTCCAACTCCCCCACGAACGCCGACGCCAGCCCCTCCATCACCTCGTCGGAGAACACACCGGCCGACCGGATCAGGTTGACAACCAGCCGCCCGCCGACCACGCGGGCCGCCACATCCAGCGCGTGGGCCCGGGGGCCGAGCGGGCCGTGCTGTCGCCCGTCGGGTCCCGGCTCCATCACGTGGTAGAGCGGATTCTCGACGGGCGGTACATCAGCATCGGTCCCGGCCCCGCTATCGGCCCCGGTCCCGGTCCACGTCCCGGTCCCGTCGAGGCAGCTGTAGCCGACCTGCGGACGGACCGTACGGCCCAGGTCACCCGCCGCCGAGTCGGGATCCCCGAGGTAGCGCAGCGCGCCGTACCCATGACCATGGCCGGGTACCCCACGCAGCCGCTCCTTCGCGGACTTGACGAGTACGTCCCAGTCGGCCGGGTCCGCACCCTCACCCCCGCCGGCAGCCGCGCCGGAGGCTCCGGAAGCCAGCTCCAGCGGGAAGACCGTACTGAACCAGCCCACCGTCCGTGACACATCGACGCCCCGGAACACGTCCTCCCGGCCGGCTCGCTCGACGTCCACGACAATCCGGTCCTGGCAGGCCCACCGGCCCAGGACGCGGGCGAGCACGGCGAGCAGCAGTTCGTCCGGCCCGGTCCGGTAGACCGATGTGGCGCGGTGGCAGAGCTTCCGTGTCGACTCGGCCGACAGTTCCACCGACGTGACCAGGCCGTCGTGCGAGGCGTCGGGCGCGGGAGTGCCCTGGCCGGGCAGTTCGGTCGGTACGTCCTGGCCGACCCCGCTCCAGTACTCCAGCTCCGCGTCGAAACCACCCGCCTCCACATGCGACCGCAACCGCGAAGCCCACTCCTGGAACGACGCGGAACGCGGACCCAGCTCCACCACCGCACCCGACACCAACTGCCCATACGCCAGCGCCAGATCCTCCAGCAACACCCGCCACGAAGCCTCGTCCGCGACCAGATGGTGTGCCACCACCGCCAGCTGATCGTCCTGCTCACCACGTTCGAAGAGCGCGAAGCGGATCAGCGGTCCTTCCGCAAGATCGAAGCCGGTCCGCAGGGCCTCGACGGCGTCCTCCATGGCGGCCCGAGCGGCCGGTGCCGAGAGCGCCGAGAGATCGTGGCGGTCAAGGGTGACGGACCGGTCCTCGGCGAGATTGCGCTGCCGCCAGCCCGCGCCGGTCCGCTCGTAGCGCAGTCGCAGGGCGTCGTGATGGGCCACCAGCGCGGTCACCGCACCGGCCAGCGCCACCGGGTCGGTGCCCGGACGCAGCCCGAGCCGTACGGCGGTGCTGAGCAGCCGCGGGTCCTTGCGGTGGGTACGGAAGAACCAGCGCTGAACAGGGGTGAGTACCACAGGGCCCTCCACGGGCGGTCGGTCCCGGCCGGCGGACTCGTCCGCATCGGCGCTGGTGAGCGCGGCAGCCAGGGCCGCGACGGTCTGCCGTACGAACAGGTCCTGCACGGCGAGCGCGATGCCCGCGGCGCGGGCCTGGGAGACGACCTGGATGCTGAGGATCGAGTCCCCGCCGAGATCGAAGAAGTTGTCCTCCACGCCGACCCGCTCAAGGCCGAGCACCCGCGCCCAGATCCCGGACAGCACCTCCTCCGTCACGGAACGCGGAGCCACATACCCGGCCTCCCCGACAGCGGACGGCTCAGGACTGGGCAGCGCCTTGCGGTCGACCTTGCCGTTCGGCATCAACGGCAACGCGTCCAGCGTCACCACCGCGGACGGCACCATGTACTCCGGCAGGACGCCCGCCAGGAACTCCCGCACACCGGCGGCGGTCGGCGCCGCACCGGGTACGGGAACGACGTACGCGACCAGCCGCTTCGCACTCCCCCGGCCCCGCACGGCCAGCACCGCCGCCTGTGCGATGTCCGGATGGCCGGCGAGCGCGGACTCCACCTCACCCAGCTCGATACGGAAACCCCGCACCTTCACCTGGTCATCCGACCGGCCCAC
>NZ_PHRF01000120.1 GCF_004151105.1 Streptomyces sp. L-9-10 | reverse complement strand
ATGGTACTGCAGGGGGGACCCTGTGGGAGAGTAGGACGCCGCCGAACAATTTTTGATGGGAATGCCCCGCACCTTTGGTGCGGGGCATTCCTGCGTTCCGCAGACACTCTCACTTTTGCCCCTTTCCTCACCCCCCTGCGTCGGTCCGCCGGCCCTGAGGGTAGGGTCAGGAGGCATCGTTGGCACGTTCCACACAGGAGGCCCCCGGGTGGAGGTCCAGGAGACTCGCGTTCAGACGGACCGGGTGCTCACCATCCCCAACATCCTCAGCATGGCCCGCCTCGTCGGCGTACCGCTCTTCCTGTGGCTGATCCTGCGCCCCGAGTTCGGCGGGCCGAAGAGCGATGGATGGGCCTTGCTGGTGCTCATGCTGAGCGGCGTCAGCGACTATCTCGACGGCAAGCTCGCCCGCCGCTGGAACCAGATCAGCAGCCTGGGGCGACTCCTCGACCCCGCGGCCGACCGGCTCTACATCCTTTCCACCCTGGTTGGCCTCACCTGGCGGGAGATTCTTCCCCTCTGGCTCACCGCGGCCCTCGTGGCCCGGGAACTGATGCTTCTGGTCATGGTGGCCATCCTTCGCAGGCACGGCTATCCGCCTCCCCAGGTGAACTTCCTGGGCAAGGCGGCTACCTTCAACTTGATGTACGCCTTCCCGCTGCTGCTCCTCAGTGACGGAAGTGGCTGGCTTGCGTCACTCGCTGAAGTTTTCGGATGGGCGTTCGCTATTTGGGGTACAAGTCTCTATTGGTGGGCAGGGATCCTGTATGTGGTCCAGGTCCGTCGGCTTGTCAAGGCGGACAACGTGGCCGACTGAACTCGTCGATGTGGTGCCGTGCAGTGTCGCCGGCCCGCGCCCGACGTCAATGGGGCCTCTGTCCAGACGGGTGAAGTCGGCGAGACCGTCTCTTCAAGGAGGACGCTTCCGACATGAAGGCCGTCGTGATGGCCGGTGGCGAAGGTACTCGACTTCGCCCCATGACCTCAAGCATGCCCAAGCCGCTCCTGCCGGTCGTAAACCGGCCGATCATGGAGCATGTGCTGCGGTTGCTCAAGCGCCATGGGCTCAGTGAGACCGTCGTAACCGTGCAATTCCTCGCCTCTCTCGTCAAGAACTATTTCGGTGACGGTGAAGAGCTGGGCATGGAACTGACCTATGCCAACGAGGAGAAGCCGCTCGGCACCGCGGGGAGTGTGAAGAACGCGGAGGAGGCACTGAAGGACGATGCCTTCCTCGTTATTTCCGGTGACGCGCTCACCGATTTCGATCTGACCGACCTCATCGCCTTCCACAAGGAAAAGGGCGCACTGGTGACGGTGTGTCTGACCCGGGTGCCGAATCCACTGGAATTCGGCATCACGATCGTGGACGAAGAGGGAAAGGTTGAGCGCTTCCTGGAGAAGCCCACCTGGGGACAGGTCTTCTCGGACACCGTGAACACGGGCATCTACGTGATGGAGCCCGAGGTCTTCGACTATGTCGAGGCCGACGTGTCGGTGGACTGGTCCGGTGATGTCTTCCCTCAGTTGATGAAGGAGGGCAAGAAGGTCTACGGCTATATCGCCGAAGGCTACTGGGAGGACGTCGGCACGCACGAGAGCTACGTCAAGGCCCAGGCCGATGTGCTCGAAGGCAAGGTCGACGTCGATATCGACGGCTTCGAGATCTCACCGGGCGTGTGGATCGCCGAAGGCGCCGAGGTCCATCCCGACGCCGTAATGCGCGGGCCGCTGTACATCGGTGACTACGCCAAGGTCGAGGCCGACGCGGAGATTCGCGAGCACACCGTCGTCGGATCCAATGTCGTCGTCAAGACCGGCGCGTTCCTTCATAAGGCCGTTGTCCACGACAACGTCTACATCGGGCAGCACAGCAATCTGCGCGGCTGTGTGATCGGCAAGAACACGGACATCATGCGCGCCGCCCGGATCGAGGACGGCGCGGTCATCGGCGACGAGTGCCTCGTCGGCGAGGAATCGATCATCCAGGGCAATGTGCGGGTCTACCCGTTCAAGACCATCGAAGCCGGCGCCTTCGTCAACACGTCGGTGATCTGGGAGTCCAGAGGGCAGGCGCATCTCTTCGGAGCGCGCGGTGTCTCCGGCATCCTGAACGTCGAGATCACGCCAGAAGTGGCGGTGCGGCTCGCGGGCGCGTATGCCACAACCCTGAAGAAGGGCTCCACCGTCACCACGGCGCGTGACCACTCACGTGGTGCTCGTGCGCTCAAGCGCGCCGTCATCTCGTCACTTCAGTCCAGCGCCATCGACGTCCGGGACCTGGAGAATGTCCCGCTGCCGGTCGCCCGTCAGCAGACGGCCCGGGGCAGCGCCGGCGGCATCATGATCCGTACCACGCCCGGGGTCCCGGACTCCGTGGACATCATGTTCTTCGACGAGCGCGGCGCCGACCTGTCGCAGGGCGGTCAGCGCAAGCTGGACCGGGTGTACGCGCGACAGGAGTACCGCCGCGCGTTCCCCGGGGAGATCGGAGACCTGCACTTCCCGGCCAGCGTCTTCGACTCGTACACCGGCTCGCTGCTGCGCAATGTCGATACGACCGGGATCGCGGAGGCCGGGCTCAAGGTCGTGGTCGACGCGTCCAACGGCAGCGCCGGACTCGTGCTGCCCAGCCTCCTGGGCCGGCTCGGCGTCGACGCGCTGACCATCAACCCCGGCCTCGACGAGTCCCGGCCGACCGAGACGGCCGAATCGCGCCGTTCGGGCCTCGTCAGGCTCGGTGAGATCGTCGCCTCGGCGCGGGCCGCGTTCGGGGTGCGGTTCGACCCCGTCGGTGAGCGGTTGTCGCTGGTCGACGAGCGGGGCAGGATCATCGAGGACGACCGCGCCCTGCTGGTCCTGCTCGATCTCGTCGCGGCCGAGCGCCGCAGCGGGCGGGTGGCGCTGCCCGTGACCACGACGAGGATCGCCGAGCAGGTCGCCGCGTACCACGGCACGCAGGTGGAGTGGACGACCACCTCGCCGGACGATCTGACCCGGGTGGGCCGTGAGGAGACCACGATCTTCGGCGGTGACGGGCGCGGAGCCTTCATCGTGCCGGAGTTCAGCAGTGTCCTGGACGGTACGGCCGCCTTCGTGCGGCTGATCGGTCTGGTGGCGCGTACGCAGCTCACGCTGAGCCAGATCGACGCCCGTATCCCGCGCGCCCATGTGCTGCGCCGGGATCTGGCGACGCCCTGGGCCGTCAAGGGGCTGGTCATGCGCAGCGTCGTCGAGGCGGCCGGAGACCGACAGGTGGACACGACGGACGGGGTGCGTGTGGTGGAGGCCGACGGCCGCTGGGTGATGGTGCTGCCCGACCCGGCCGAGGCCGTCACTCATTTGTGGGCCGAAGGTCCCGACGACGCGTCGGCGCAGGCGCTGCTCGACGAGTGGTCGTCGGTCGTGGACAGCGCAGGTCACTAGGGCCCTTCGCGGGTGTGACACCGGTGTGCCGTACGGCGTGATCGACCGCCGTGCGGCGCGCCGGTGGGGCCATTCGGCGGTAGCGGCCCCGACGTGCGACGATGTGCGTCATGTCGCAGCAGCCCCCCATTCGGAGCACCGGCTCTCCGCCGCCGCGCCCCGACGCGTCGATGTCGCTGCTGAACAATGTGATGGACCACAGCCTCGACGAGGGCTACGCGGAGGCGGCGGCGCGCAGAGACGCGGAGGAAGGCGGCCTGCCGCGCACGCTCAAGGCGAAGCTCGGCCTCGCCGCGGGACTGGTGCTGGCCGCTTTCGTGGTCACCGTCGGCGCGGCACAGGCGCGGATCTCGGCGCCCGTGGTGGCCAAGGAGCGCGAGGAGCTCATCAGCCGGATCGACGCGGAGACCGCCACGGCGGACACGCTGGAGAGCACGGTCGAGAAGCTGCGCGCCGAGGTGGGTGAGCGCCAGCGCGCGGCCCTGCGGGCTCACGGCGGCGACCAGGGCGAACTGGTCGCTCTGCTCGCGGGCGCGACGCCGGTGCACGGTCCTGGCGTGCAGCTCGTGGTGGATGACGCCAAGGACGCCGAGTCCGGTGGCGACGGGCCGCGGGAGAGCAGCGGCTTCTCCGATACGGGCCGGGTGCGCGACCGCGATATGCAGCGCGTCGTCAACGGGCTGTGGGAGTCGGGCGCGGAAGCGATCGCGATCAATGGGCAGCGGCTGACCTCGCTGTCCGCGATCCGGGCCGCGGGCGACGCCATACTGGTCGACAACAGGCCGCTGGTGCCGCCGTACACGGTGCTCGCGGTGGGGGACGGGAAGAAGCTGAGCACCGCGTTCCAGGACAGCGCCGACGGTCAGTATCTGCACGCGCTCCAGGAGAACTTCGGTATTCGCACCAGCATTTCGGATCAGGAAGACGTGCGCCTGCCTGCCGCGCCGAGCCTGATCGTACGTACAGCAGAGCCGAAGGCCGCCGACGCCGGGAAGGGCAACGGACAGGGCGCGGCCAACACCGGGAAGGGCACATCGTGATCGCCGTACTGGGCCTCGTCGTGGGAGTCGTGGTCGGATTGTTGGTCCGGCCCGAGGTGCCGGCGGTGGTGGAGCCCTATCTGCCGATCGCCGTCGTCGCCGCGCTCGACGCGGTCTTCGGGGGACTGCGCGCCATGCTCGACGGGATCTTCGTCGACAAGGTCTTCGTCGTCTCGTTCCTGTCGAACGTGGTCGTGGCCGCGCTGATCGTGTTCCTGGGCGACAAGCTGGGCGTGGGCGCGCAGTTGTCCACCGGCGTGGTGGTCGTGTTCGGTATCCGCATCTTCTCCAACGCTGCCGCGATCCGCCGGCATGTGTTCCGGGCGTGAGGCCGATGAACGGCGGAGAGAACCCCAGGAACGAGAACGGTACGGGCGGCCCGTCGGAGCCGGAGAGCCAACAGCTCACCGGGCGTCAGCGGTTGGCCGCGGGGCTGTGGCCGCCGAGGGTCACCCGGGCCCAGCTGATCGTCGCCGTCCTGCTGTTCGTGCTCGGACTCGGGCTCGCCATCCAGGTCACCTCGAACAACGACGACAGCGCGCTGCGGGGCGCCCGTCAGGAGGACCTGGTGCGCATCCTCGACGAACTCGACAACCGTACGCAGCGCCTTGAGGACGAGAAGCAGCGTCTCGACGCCCAGCGCACCGAGTTGGAGACCAGCTCGGACCAGGCGGAGGAGGCGCGCAAGCAGACGCGGGAGAAGGAGCAGCAGCTGGGCATCCTGGCCGGGACGGTCGCGGCGCAGGGGCCCGGAATCACGCTGACCATCGACGATCCCAGCGGCACGGTCGAGCCGGACATGCTGCTCGACGCGATCCAGGAGCTGCGGGCGGCGGGCGCCGAGGCCATCCAGGTCAATGACGTGCGGGTGGTCGCCGATACATACTTCTCGGGTACGGGGGGTGACGTTCAGGTGGATGGCAACCGAGTCGCCGCCCCGTACGTCTTCAAGGTCATCGGTAAGCCGCAGGATCTGGAGCCCGCCCTCAACATTCCGGGCGGAGTGGTCCAGACGCTGGAGAAGGAGCAGGCCACAGCCACGGTGGCGCGTGCTGAGAAGATCATCGTGGACGCCTTGCGACCGGCGAAGCGTCCTGACTACGCTCGGTCGTCGTCGCAGTGAGGCAGGGGTGCATGGCAGCCGCCGTACGCGGGCATGAGGTTGCGGGGGGTCGGCGCACGATCAGCGTGGTGCGTGGTGGAAACTGTCCGGTGGATACGGACGTTGTCAAGATGTCCGGGTCGGCAGGTGTGTTCATTCAGGGTTCGTCCTGCCCCACGGGCGGGTCTGTTTCGGTCAAGGGGAATCGCCCGTGAAGTTGTTTGCGAAGTTGTTCGGCAAGAGCGCACGCGAGGAGAGCGGCACCGCTCGCCATCGCGCGTCGCGCCATGGCCAGAGCGAGGAGTCGGGCGGCGAGCGTCCGCTCTTCCGCGACCAGGTGGGTGGCGAGGCGTCCGGCGCGTCGTCTGTTGACCCTGCTGGTCCCGGCCGCATAGGTTTCGAGGACTCATCTGTCCCCGGGGGGCAGTCGCGGCAGGAGGATCCCTCTATGTCGGCCTTGCCTGTATGCACGAGGTGCGGACACCGGAACGCCGAAGCCAGTCGGTTCTGCTCCAACTGTGGCGCGCCGCTGCGGGGCGGGGCGCCCGCGGAGCGTGCTTCGGAGACCACCTCGACGATCTCCATCTCGGGTCTTGAGGCGTATGACTCCGAGGTGACCGGCCAGACGTCGCTTCCCTCGCTCACACCGGAGGCGCAGGCGGCGGTCGACGCGCTGCCGACGGGGTCGGCGCTCCTGGTGGTGCGCCGCGGTCCGAATTCGGGTAGCCGCTTCCTGCTGGACGGCGAGCTGACCACGGCCGGCCGTCATCCGGAGAGCGACATCTTCCTGGACGATGTGACCGTGTCGCGGCGCCATGTGGAGTTCCGCAGGGGTGCCGACGGCCGCTTCACCGTCTCGGACGTGGGCAGTCTGAACGGTACGTACGTCAATCGTGAGCGGATCGATTCGGTCCTGCTGGCGAACGGCGACGAGGTCCAGATCGGTAAGTACCGGCTGGTCTTCTACGCGAGCCAGCGGGGCGTGTGACCCTCAGGGAAGGTCCATGCTGCGCACACCGAAGGGCGGTGCCGGATCCGGTACCGCCCCCACGGGCGGGCCGCTGCTGAGCATCGGCGCGGTGCTCGCCCGGCTGCGGGACGAGTTTCCCGGCATCTCCATCTCCAAGATCCGGTTCCTGGAGGCGGAGGGCCTGGTCGAGCCGGACAGGACACCCTCCGGTTACCGGAAGTTCAGTGACGGGGATGTCGAGCGGCTTGCCCGGGTGCTGCGGATGCAGCGGGACCACTATCTGCCCCTGAAGGTCATCAGGGAGCAGCTGGACGCCCTGGGGCGCGGCGAGCATGTCCAGCTGCCGAGCCCGCAGCGCGGGCCGCTGAGCGCCGTCCCGGAGGCGGAGTCCGGGGTTCGGACCGCCGCGCGAATCGGCCGTGACGAGCTGCTGGCCGCCGCCGGGGTCGGTGAGAGTCTGCTCGACGAGTGGGAATCGTACGGTCTCATCACGCCGTTGCCGGACGGCGGCTACGACGCCGGGGCCGTCACCGTGGCCCGGCTCGTCTCGGATCTCGGACGATTCGGTCTGGAGCCCCGGCATCTGCGGGTCATGAAGGCGGCCGCGGAACGCGAGGCCGGACTGGTCGAACAGGTCGTGTCGCCGCTGCGCCGGCACCGTAACCCGCAGACCAGGGCCCATGCCGAGGCGACCACCAAGGAGCTGGCCGCGCTCTCCACACGCCTTCACGCGGCTCTGGTCCGGACCGCCCTCGGGGTCCTGCCGGACTGATCATGGGGGAGTCCGACTACCCAAACCTGCCGGGCACGTCCTAGGGTTGCTGTGTGAACGAGCTCGACGTTGTGGGTGTCCGGGTGGAAATGCCCTCCAACCAACCGATCGTGCTCCTGCGTGAAGTGGGAGGCGACCGGTACCTCCCCATTTGGATCGGACCGGGGGAGGCGACCGCCATTGCCTTCGCCCAGCAGGGCATGGCCCCGGCCCGGCCGCTGACCCATGACCTCTTCAAGGACGTGCTGGAAGCGGTGGGCCAGGAGCTCACCGAGGTCCGGATCACGGACCTTCGTGAAGGGGTCTTCTATGCGGAGCTGGTCTTCGCGAGCGGGGTCGAGGTGAGCGCCAGGCCGTCCGATGCCATAGCGCTCGCGCTGCGCACGGGCACGCCGATCTATGGCAGTGACGGGGTTCTGGACGATGCCGGCATCGCCATCCCGGACGAGCAGGAGGACGAGGTGGAGAAGTTCCGCGAGTTTCTCGACCAGATCTCTCCGGAGGACTTCGGGACCAACAGCCAGTGAGCGGCCGGTGAGCGCTGCGCCGGGCTCTGTCAGCGCATTCGGTCACCCCTTCCCCGAAAAGGGGCACGGGAAACCACACTCAGGGTGATTATCACTCGGCGTGGCGAGTGTGGCGATCGTTGACGCACCCCGGGCTACTGCCTACCTTCGACAGGGCAGGTCAAGGACGGAGGGTCGGCGTGAGAAGCAGCGGCGACAGTACGGCGGCGGGCGGTCCGTATCCGCTTCACGGCAGTACCCCCGACCCCGGTGCGGAGACGGTCGGATACCGGGGTCCGACCGCGTGCGCGGCGGCGGGGATCACGTACCGCCAGTTGGACTACTGGGCACGCACGGGACTCGTCGAGCCGAGTGTCCGCCCGGCGTACGGGTCGGGCACCCAGCGGCTCTACAGCTTCCGGGACGTGGTCGTCCTCAAGATCGTGAAGCGGTTCCTGGACACCGGGGTCGCTCTGCAGAACATCAGGGCGGCGGTCCAGCATCTGCGGGCGGGCGGCTTCCAGGATCTGGACCGGGTGACGCTCATGAGCGACGGCGCGACCGTCTACGAGTGCTCCTCGCCCGACGAGGTCGTGAGCCTGCTCCAGGGGGGCCAGGGGGTCTTCGGGATCGCGGTCGGTGTGGTGTGGCGGGATGTCGAGGCCGCGCTGTCCCAGCTCCATGGGGAGCGGATCGACACCGGCGAGACACTGATCGGCAACAACCCCGCCGATGAACTGGCGAGACGGCGGCGGGACCGGGCTGTCTGACCCGCGTCTCCGGCCGATTGTCAGTGGCGTGAGGGAACATCGGTGGTGTGAGATCCGCGCCGACGATCCTGCATCTGGACATGGATGCCTTCTTCGCCGCCGCCGAGCAGGCGGCGAAGCCGAGTCTGCGCGGAAAGCCGGTGGTGGTCGGCGGTCTGGGGCCGCGTGGGGTGGTCTCCACGGCCTCGTACGAGGCGAGACGCTTCGGGGTGCACTCGGCGATGCCGATGGCCCAGGCGAGGCGTCTGGCGCCGAACGCCGCCTATCTCGTGCCGCGCTTCGCGCTCTACCGCGCGGTCAGCGAGCAGGTCATGGAGCTGCTGGGGAGGCTCTCGCCGCTGGTGGAGCCGCTGAGCCTGGACGAGGCGTTCGTGGATCTGGAGGCGGGCGGCTCGGCCGATGACACGGCCTCGGCGCTGGCGGCGGGTGAGCGGCTGCGCAGGGACATCAGGGCGGTGACGGGGCTCAGCGGTTCGGTGGGGCTGGCGGGGTCCAAGATGCTGGCGAAGATCGGCTCCGAGCAGGCCAAGCCGGACGGCCTCGTGCTCATAGAGCCCGGTACGGAGCGCGCGCTGCTGGGACCCATGCCGGTGCGCACGCTGCCCGGGGTCGGGCCCGCGACCGGGGATCATCTGCGCCGCGCGGGCATGACCACGGTCGCCGAGCTGGCCGAGGCGGGCGAGGACGAGCTCGTACGGCTGCTGGGGAAGGCACACGGCGCCTCGCTGTACCGGATGGCGCTGGGACGTGACGACCGGGCCGTGGTGTCCGAGCGCGATGCCAAGTCCGTGTCGGTCGAGGACACCTTCGATGTCGATCTGCACGACCGGGTCCGGGTGCGCACGGAAGTGGACCGGCTCGCCGACCGGTGCGTCGAGCGGCTGCGGGCGGCCGGACGTTCGGGGCGGACCGTCGTCCTCAAGGTGCGGCGGTACGACTTCTCGACCCTGACCCGCTCGGAGACCCTGCGCGGGCCCACGGACGACCCGGGAGTGGTGCGGGAGGCCGCCGGGCGGCTGCTGGAGTCCGTGGACACCACGGGCGGGGTGCGGCTGCTCGGGGTGGGGGTGACCGGGCTCGCGGACTTCACGCAGGAGGACCTCTTCGCCCAGGCGGCGGCCGAAGAGTCCGCCGCCGCCCCGCACGCGCCGGCGGACGAGCGGGAGCGCGAGCCGGTGGGCGCGGGCGCGGCGGGGACCGCGGGCGCGGCCTCGGGAGGGGTGGTCGGCGTCGGGACGGCGGTGCCCGGAGGGGCCGGGAGCGGCGGCGGGCCCGTGGAGGTACCGGAAGCGCCCGCCGAGCGGCGTTTCCCGGCGGGACACGACGTACGCCATCGGGAGTTCGGTGCGGGGTGGGTGCAGGGCAGCGGGGTGCGGAGGGTCACCGTACGGTTCGAGGAGCCCGGGTCCGCGCCGGGACGGGTGCGGACCTTCTGGGCCGACGACCCCGATCTGGAGCTGTCCGAGCCGCTGCCCCTGGTGCCGGCGGTGGCGGGTCAGTCGTCCTGGCCGGCCAGCCGTCCGAAGTCGCGTTCGGAGTCACGGTCGGACAGCGACGCGGGCCGTTCGGGTGACTCGGGGTCCGGGAGGGCCAGGCCGTAGTGGTGGTACAGCTGGAGTTCCTGGTCGGGGGAGAGATGCCGGCCGACACCGAAATCGGGGGCGTCCCGGATCAGCGCCCGCTCGAACGGGATCCGCAGCCCGTCCTGGGCCAGGGTGCTGGGGGCGAGGGGAACGAAGGCGTCACGGCTGAAGAGTCCGGTACGGACGGCGGCCCACTCGGGGATTCCGGTGGCGTCGTCGAGATACACCTCGTCCACAGTCCCGAGCTTATGGCCGTTGCGGTCGAACGCCTTGCGGCCTATCAGACTGCGCGGATCAATGTCGGTCTCCACGGTCCCTCCAACTGGTCGCAACTGCTCGCAACTGCTTGTGAATACTACAAAAGTGCAGAACTCGGACGTCGGCCACTCGAAAGTTGTGCCGAAGGCCGCGCTGGTAGGCTGGCAAGCGGCTGCTGACCCCGTGCGGGAGAGTCCTCCGGAGAGAAGGCCGGAGGCGCCGAAGGAGCAAATCCTCCCCGGAATCTCTCAGGCCCCCGTACCGCACGGACGAGGTCACTCTGGAAAGCAGGGCGGGCGTCGGACGGCACCCGCTCTCACCGACGGTGAAAGCCGGGCTGCCTCCGGGCGGGCCGGTGAAGCTCTCAGGTCGAGATGACAGAGGGGGAGGCCGTTCGGGCACCCGTGTCTCGGTGCCCTTCACAGGTCGCGTCGACCAGGAGGCCTCCGCAATGACCGTCAACCGTATTCCGCTCTCCCAGCTGGAGCGAGGCACCCCCTTCGAGCAGCGCCACATCGGGCCCGACGCGTCGGCGCAGGCGAAGATGCTGGCGCAGGTCGGCTACGGCTCGCTCGACGAGCTGACCGCTGCCGCGGTGCCGGACGTCATCAAGAGCACGGAAGCGCTGCGGCTTCCCGGAGCGCGCACCGAGGCCGAGGTACTGGCGGAGCTGCGCTCCCTCGCGGACCGCAACCAGGTGCTCGCGCCGATGATCGGGCTCGGCTACTACGGCACGTACACGCCGT
This sequence comes from Streptomyces sp. L-9-10, assembly GCF_004151105.1. Lineage (GTDB taxonomy): Bacteria > Actinomycetota > Actinomycetes > Streptomycetales > Streptomycetaceae > Streptomyces. The sequence continues at coordinate 94,865 of NZ_PHRF01000120.1, read as the reverse complement.
CGGTGATCCTGCGCAACGTCATGGAGAACCCGGCCTGGTACACCGCGTACACGCCGTACCAGCCGGAGATCTCCCAGGGCCGGCTCGAGGCGCTGCTCAACTTCCAGACGGTCGTGGCCGAGCTGACGGGTCTGCCGACCTCGGGCGCCTCGCTGCTGGACGAGGGCACCGCGGCGGCGGAGGCCATGGCGCTCGCCCGCCGGGTCGGCAAGGTCAAGGGCGGCGTCTTCCTGGTGGACGCCGACGCCCTGCCGCAGACCATCGCCGTGATCGAGACCCGCGCCGAGCCGACCGGTGTCGAGGTCGTCGTCGCGGACCTGAGCGAGGGCATCCCGGCCGAGGTGGCCGAGCGCGGGGTCTTCGGTGTGCTGCTCCAGTACCCGGGCGCCTCGGGGGCCGTACGGGACATCAGGCCCGTCGTCGAGCAGGCGCACGGCCTCGGCGCGATCGTCACCGTCGCCGCCGATCTGCTCGCGCTGACGCTCCTCACCTCACCGGGTGAGCTGGGCGCCGACATCGCGGTCGGCACCACCCAGCGCTTCGGGGTCCCGATGGGCTTCGGCGGACCGCACGCCGGATTCATGGCCGTACGCGAGAAGTTCGCGCGCAGCCTGCCGGGCCGGCTCGTCGGGGTTTCCGTGGACGCCGACGGCAACAAGGCGTACCGGCTGGCGCTCCAGACCCGCGAGCAGCACATCCGCCGCGAGAAGGCCACCAGCAACATCTGCACCGCGCAGGTGCTGCTCGCCGTCATGGCCGGGATGTACGCGGTGTACCACGGCCCCGAGGGGCTGCGGTCCATCGCGCGCCGCACCCACCGCTACGCCACGCTGCTCGCCGAGGGGCTGCGCGCCGGCGGCGTCGAGATCGTGCACGGCGCGTACTTCGACACGCTGACCGTACGCGTCCCGGGCCGCGCCGCCGAGATGGTGGCCGCCGCCCGTGAGGGCGGGGTCAACCTCCACCTGGCCGACGCCGATCATGTCTCCATCGCCTGCGACGAGACCACCGGCCGTACGCAACTGGCCGCCGTGTGGACCGCCTTCGGCGTGAGCGGGGACATCGAGGCGCTGGACGAGGCCACCGGGGAGGCGCTGCCCGACGGGCTGCTGCGGACCGACGACTATCTGACGCACCCCGTCTTCCACCAGTACCGCTCCGAGACCGCGATGCTGCGCTACCTGCGCCGGCTCGCGGACCGCGACTACGCGCTGGACCGCGGCATGATCCCGCTCGGTTCCTGCACGATGAAGCTGAACGCGACGACCGAGATGGAGCCGGTCACCTGGCCCGAGTTCGGCGCGCTGCACCCCTTCGCGCCGGCCGACCAGGCGCAGGGCTATCTGACGCTGATCAGGGAGCTGGAGGAGCGGCTCGCCGAGGTCACCGGCTACGACGCGGTCTCCCTCCAGCCCAACGCCGGTTCGCAGGGCGAGCTGGCGGGCCTGCTGGCGGTACGGGCGTACCACCGGGCCAACGGCGACACCGGACGTACCGTCTGTCTCATCCCCTCCTCCGCGCACGGCACGAACGCGGCGAGCGCGGTGATGGCCGGCATGAAGGTCGTCGTCGTCAAGACCCGTGAGGACGGCGATGTCGACGTCGAGGACCTGCACGCCAAGATCGCCCGGCACGGCGCCGAGTTGGCCGTCCTGATGGTCACCTACCCGTCCACGCACGGGGTGTTCGAGGAGCACATCGGTGACATCTGCGCGGCCGTGCACGACGCGGGCGGCCAGGTGTACGTCGACGGCGCGAACCTCAACGCGCTGGTGGGGCTGGCGAAGCCGGGCAGGTTCGGTTCCGACGTGTCGCATCTGAATCTGCACAAGACGTTCTGCATCCCGCACGGCGGCGGCGGTCCCGGCGTCGGCCCGGTCGGGGTACGGGCCCACCTCGCCCCGTATCTGCCCAACCACCCGCTCCAGCCGGCGGCCGGGCCCGGGACGGGCGTCGGACCGATCTCGGCGGCTCCGTGGGGCTCGGCCGGTATTCTGCCGATCTCCTGGGCGTATGTGCGGCTGATGGGCGGCGAGGGCCTCAAGCGCGCGACGCAGGTGGCCGTGCTCGCCGCCAACTACATCGCCAAGCGCCTGGAGCCGCACTACCCGGTGCTCTACACCGGTCCGAACGGACTGGTGGCCCACGAGTGCATCGTGGATCTGCGGCCGCTCTCCAAGGCGACCGGCGTCAGCGTCGACGACATCGCGAAGCGGCTGATCGACTACGGCTTCCACGCGCCGACGATGTCGTTCCCGGTGGCGGGGACGCTGATGATCGAGCCCACCGAGAGCGAGGACCTGACCGAGATCGACCGCTTCTGCGAGGCGATGATCGCGATTCGCGCGGAGATCGAGAAGGTCGCGTCGGGTGAGTGGTCCGCGGACGACAACCCGCTGTGCAACGCCCCGCACACGGCCGCCGCGCTGGGCGGAGCGTGGGAGCACGCGTACAGCCGCGACGAGGCGGTCTTCCCCGCCGGGGTCTCGGCGGCGGACAAGTACTGGCCGCCGGTGCGCCGTATCGACGGTGCCTTCGGGGACCGCAATCTGGTCTGCTCCTGCCCGCCGTTGGACGCGTACGACAACTGACGGCCGGGCCCTGTCGGACAGACACGGAGCAGTCGGCTCGCGGGGCCGGACATGCGTCGGGGCCGGTGCGGAGGAAGGTCTCCGGGCCGGCCCCAGTCATTCCGGCGGCGTTCGGACGCCACCGGGCGGCATCAGGCCGCCGTCACCACCTGTTCGGTCCGCAGCGGCCGGTGCGGGGCGATGATCTTCCCGTCGGGCAGCAGCTCACCGGTGTCTTCGAAGAGCAGAACGCCGTTGCACAGCAGACTCCAGCCCTGCTCCGGATGGTGAGCCATCAGTCGGGCGGCGTCGCGGTCGGCGGAGTCGGCTGTGGGACAGGCTGGTTGGTGCTGGCACATGGGCGAGTTCTTTCGCGGTGTCGTAGTGAGTGTCCTGCGGCTCGATTCGGTCAAGGCCGCCCCCCGTTTTCGTCTGGTCCAGTCCTAGTGTTGCCCTACGGACGGCAATCCGCAGGGATTTCGCGACAGCGCTTCCTTCTGCTTAAGGACGTGTCACCCAGCCGGACGGTTCAGTTCAACTTGACTGTCTTTTCGGGTGGTTCGGGGTGGCCGGACCGGGCTAGCCCGGATGAGCAGAAAGGTACCCCGCGACCATAGCGGCCGCGGGGTACGGGAGGAGTGCGCGACGCGGGCGCGCTGCCCGCGCCCCGGTTTCAGGCCGGCGTACGCAGGAGAGGCGCGGGCGCGAGCCGCAGTCCGATCATGGGCAGCAACTCGGCGACGCGGTGCGGACGGTGGGCCGCGATGCCCGGCGGGGCCGGCGCGAGAGGCACCAGGATGTCGGCCGGCGCGGGGGCCCCCGTCGAAGCGTCCGCTTCCGTGTCCCCGTGCAGCCAGAGCGTCAGCATGTAGAGCTCGGGCACCGAGAGCAGCCGGGGCTGGTACGCGATTCCCAGGGACTCCGCCTGCCGTACGGCCCGCTCCGTCGCGGTCACGTACGGCCCCTCGAAGAAGCGCGAGAAGGCCCAGCCGTCCGCGGTGAGCATCGTGTCCGCCGCCGCGACGGCGTGGTCACCGCTGCGGATCAGGAAGCGCCAGCCGGCCAGCCTGGTGCGTGGCGTACGTCCCGCCGGAGCGGTCGCCCGGGCTGCCGGGCTGACATGGTCGAGCACATGGACGGGCAGCGGGAGTTCTGGACTCAGGGGTCCCTTGACGGACTGCAGGGCGGGGGTGCGGGCATCGCGCACGGCGGTAGGGGAACCGAGTGCCGCGAGAACGCTGCGCAGGGCGGGCGCGGGGGCCGGGGGAACATGCAGCGGCATGGTGGGTTGCCTCTCACTCAGGAGACAGGGGTGACGCGTGAGGTGGAGCATGGGCGGGTGCGGACGTCGCTGTCAGCATGCGGGGTCAGAGGTGGGCGCATGGCTGTACGGCCGATGCCGACTCTCTGCCTCGTATACGGGAGTTTATACGACACGTGTTCGTGTCATGTTTCTGCTAGCTGTCCTGCATATTGCGGACAAGGCACTATTAAGTCCATCTCCTGCGTAGTTTCTGCTGATAAGCGCGGAACGCAGGCGTCTGGCCTGGGGCGTTTGATCCGCCGCGGACGGCCGAAACTCGTCGGCGTTTTTCGCGGCCGGTCGGGCAGTGGATACAGAACACCACGCCATGCCATAGGAATGTGCCGCACGACCGATGTCCACACTGTACCCGGTACGCGGCGTCGGTGGGACGTTACGGATCACTCCGTGTGGGCATTATCGATCGTGACGCGAGCGCCCGGTGCCGCGGGCTGCCCACTCGATCGAGGAGGGACACTTCGATGGGTGAGAAGGTCGAGGCGGGCGGTTCCGGACTGTCCGATCGGCAGAAATACCGCAGAAAGCTGCAGCAGTGCCTGGCGGTGCTGGGGCGGCTCCTGGCGGAGGAGGGGTTCGACCGACCCAAGAATCTGATGGGTCTGGAGATCGAGCTGAATCTCGCGGGGTCCGACGGGATGCCCCGGATGATGAATGCCGAGGTGCTGAAGCGTATCGCGAGCGGTGATTTCCAGACCGAACTCGGAATGTTCAACATGGAAGTGAACGTGGCTCCGCACCGGCTGGGCGGACGGGTTCTCGACCAGCTTGCCGAGGAACTCCGTACCGGCCTCGGATATGCCCACCGCAAAGCGAGTGAGGTGGACGCGGGGATCGTGATGATCGGAATTCTCCCGACCCTCACCCGGCATGACGTGGTGTCCGCGAATCTCTCCGACGTCGACCGCTACACCCTGCTCAACGAACAGATGCTGGCGGCCAGGGGCGAGGATTTCACCCTCGACATCGAAGGGGTCGAGCGGCTTACGTGCACCTCGTCTTCGATCACTCCCGAGGCCGCCTGCACCTCCGTACAGCTCCATCTCCAGGTGACGCCCGACCGGTTCGCCGATGTGTGGAACGCCGCCCAGGCGATGGCATCGGTGCAGGTGGCACTCGGTGCCAATGCGCCGTTCCTGTTCGGCCGGGAGCTGTGGCGGGAGTCCAGGCCGCCGCTCTTCGAACAGGCCACCGACACCCGGCCGCCGGAGCTGAAGGCCCAGGGGGTGCGCCCCAGAACCTGGTTCGGGGAGCGCTGGATCGAATCCGCGTATGACCTCTTCGAGGAGAATCTGCGCTACTTCCCGCCGCTGCTGCCGATCTGCGACGACGAGGACCCGTTGCGGGTGCTCGACGGCGGCGGAGTGCCGGAGCTCCAGGAACTCGCGCTGCACAATGGCACGGTCTACCGCTGGAACCGGCCGGTCTACGAGGTCGCCGACGGCGTACCGCATCTGCGGGTGGAGAACCGCGTCCTGCCCGCGGGCCCCACCGTCACCGACGTGATCGCCAACACCGCCTTCTACTACGGGCTGGTGCGCGCGCTCGCCGAGGACGCCAGACCGGTCTGGAGCCGGCTGTCCTTCGCCGACGCGGCGGCCAACTTCGACCTCGCCTGCCGCCATGGCATCGACGCGGAGCTGCGCTGGCCGCGCCCCGGCCGGGCCACCGGTCTGACGACCGTGCCGGTGGTGAAGCTCGTACGCGACGAGCTGCTGCCGCTCGCCGCCGCCGGTCTGGACGCGTGGCAGATCGAGCCGGCCGACCGCGACTTCTATCTCGGGGTGATCGAGGAGCGCTGCAAGCGGCGGATGAACGGGGCCGCGTGGCAGGTGGACACCTTCCACCGGGCGCTGGAGGCCGGTCTTGAGCGGGACGCCGCGCTGGCGGCCATGACCCGCCGCTACTGCGAGCTGATGCACCAGGGCGAGCCGGTGCACAGCTGGCCACTGGGGTTCCCGGGGCCCTCCGGAGACGGGATCGGCTGAGCGACGGGGCCGGCCGGGCCGTGCCGCGTACGGCCCGCCGCCCCGTCGGCGGGCCGTGCACCGCTGAGCACGGCCCGCCCGCGAGCCGTGCTCAGCGGCGGTCGGCCGCCGTCGTGTCGGGGCCGGTCAGTCCGGCCGACAGCATGACCGCCCGGAGCATCACGGTCTGGATCTCGGCGGGATCGCTCACCTCGTAGCCCGCGCCCCCGGTGGCCCTGGCGATCGTGTCGACCTCGTTCCGGTCGGCGTCGGGGCCCACCGCGATCGCGATCAGCGGCACCGGGCGGCGGGGGTCCACGACGGTCTTCAGCCGTTTGATCAGTTCGGCCCGTGAGATCGAGTCGTCGTCCTTGTTGGAGCCGTCGGTGAGGATGACGAGCGCGTTGAACTTCCCGCCGACGAATGTGGCCACGGCTTCCCGGTAGGCGGCCAGCGTCGTGTCGTACAGGCCGGTGTCGCCGCCCGGCACGGGCCTGAGCGCGGTGAAGGCGTCCGAGAGCCGGTCCCGGTGGGTGCCGCCGTCCTTCACCGGTTTGCCCAGCCGGGCCGTTCGCTCCAGCTCGCGGTAGTCCTTGGCACCGTCCAGCCGGGTGGAGAACTCCCACAGACCGATCTCGTCCTCGGGGGTGAACCCCGCGAGAGCCCGGAGCAGCGAGGCTTTCGTGACATCCATCCGGCTCTGGCCGTCCCGGCCGGGCACGGCCGCCGCCATGGAACCGGAGGTGTCCACGACCGTCGTCAGCCGCGCGCTCTGCACCGTCACCGTCCACAGGCCGAGCGCTCGCTGAAGTGCCTCCGAGGACGGCGGTCCCGCGTCCTTCCCGTCGTACGGCTGGGGCGCGAGGCCGCCCGCCGTACGCACCAGGGCGGAGTCCAGCGCCGTGTCCGCCACCCGGAAGCCGTGCTCCCGGAGCGTGCGGTACGCGGCCTCGTCGCCGAGCAGCGCCATGAACCGCATGGCGGCGCGGCTCTGGTCGGTGGTCAGCTCCGTCTCATCGACGATGCTGTACGGGTAGTCGAGTACGGGCGCGCCGTCCGTGGGATAGAAGAGCTGGAGGCCCGCGGAGCCGTTGCCTTCCGAGTTGTGGGTGAACGCGGCCTGTTCGGAGAGCAGCACCGCCTCATTGCGGCGGGGATTGCCCTTCTCCGCGCCTGAGTCGTCGCGCGCCAGCGTCTCCAGCACCCGCGTGTCGGTGTCGGAGACGCGTTGTGTGAGGAGTTCGGCGGTGGCGGCGGTACGGGTGTCGCCGTCGGCGCCCTCCTGCCGCGAGGACTCGGCGATGCTGCTGAGCGCGAGCAGTCCCGTGGCACTGCGGGCGGGGTCGCCCGAGCCGAGCAGCAGCCCGTCGTCGCCGGTCGCGGTCGCGGCCAGTTCGGCCCATGTATAGCGCTCGCGGGGCCAGCCCAGGGCACGCGCGGCCGTGGGCACGGTGGCCAGTGTCACCGGAGAGAGGGCGACCGTACCGGCCGGGGTCAGTGAGATGCCGTCGCCCAGTCCCTTGGCGCGCTCCACCCAGACGTCGGAGTCGGGCACCCACACCTGGTAGCCGGGTGGCCCGGAGCCGTCGGCGAGCGCGGCGGCGACCTGGTAGTTCTCGCGTGCCTCGACCCGTACGTCGAGACAGTGGCCGTCGGTCGTCACCCGGTCCTGCCGCGCGCGGTCCGCGATGGCGCGCAGCGCGGGGGCGATATCGGGGGAGGCCGCCAGGTCCAGCCGTACCGGGGCGTCCGCGCAGGGGTCCGCGAAGGAGAGGAGACCGCTCTGTGCCACCACCCCCGTCCCCGCCGCCACGGCCAGGACCAGCCCGGTGGCGATGGAGACGGTGCGACGGCGCGGTGAACGGGCCCTGCCCGTGCCGGTCGCCTTCGCATCGGGCAAGCTGTGACGTCCCATGACGGTGGCGCCCCTCCTTCATGAAGGGTGTACAAGGGCTGGAAGAGTGGACGAGAACGAGCCTCGCCACGCGAACGGCGAATTGCTCCCCCGGCCTGTCGCGCGCGATCTTCGTACCTGCATTCGAGACCCTAGCGGCACCGCGTGGGGCATGAGGCGGGATTACCCAACTGGAGGCAGGTGTGCAGGCGGAGGCGGGCCTGGAGGACGGTTCCCATTCCCGGGAGGCCATCTCACGCGGGACGTTGCGGTCCGAGACCGTACTCGTACTGGCGCTCTCGCTCGGCGCGAGCGGAGTGTCGGCGCTGATCAGCTTCATCGGCTCGCTGACCAGACCGGAGGCGCTGAGCGACCAGGCGGCGAAGCTCAACACATCGGCGGCCCCCGGCCGGCCGTGGCTCGACCTCACCTGGCAGCTCTTCGGGATCTGTACGGCGCTGGTGCCGGTCCTGCTGGTCGCGCATCTGCTGACGCGGGAGGGCAGCGGGCTGCGCGCCATCGGCTTCGACGTCCGGCGGCCCTGGCCCGATCTGGGGCGCGGCACACTGATCGCGGCCGGTATCGGGAGCGCCGGGCTCGCGTTCTATCTGGCGATGCAGGAGGGGGGCTTCAACCTGACCGTGGAGCCGGAATCGCTGCCGGATGTGTGGTGGAAGTTTCCGGTGCTGATCCTCTCCGCGGCGCAGAACTCCGTGCTGGAGGAGGTCATCGTCGTCGGCTATCTGCTGCGCAGACTCGGCCAGCTGGGGTGGACGCCGATGGCCGCGCTGGTGGCCAGCTCGGTGCTGCGCGGCTCGTACCACCTGTACCAGGGGATCGGCGGCTTCATCGGCAACATGGTGATGGGCGTCGTGTTCGTCCTGCTGTACCGGCGCTGGGGGCGGGTCGGGCCGCTGGTGGTGGCCCACACACTGCTCGACATCGGGGCGTTCGTCGGGTATGCGCTGCTGGCCGGGAAGGTGGGCTGGCTGCCCACGGTGTAGCCGCGCGGGGCGGTGGTTCGCGTCGGGCGTTGATGTCCGGCGGACGAGGTGGTGAGGGATGGGGCGTACGGGATGTCCGTACGCCCCATTCGCCGTTGTCAGGGGGAGCTGAGCAGCTCGCCGTCGATGACCGTCACCGCACGCCCGGTGAGCAGGGTCCGCTCGCCGCGCAGTGACGTGTGGACGAGACCGGTACGGGCGGAGGCCTGGAGGCCGGTCAGTTCGGTACGGCCCAGTCGCGCCGACCAGAACGGGGCGAGCGCCGTGTGGGCGCTGCCGGTCACCGGGTCCTCGTCGATCCCGACAGCGGGGAAGAAGCCGCGGGAGACGAAGTCGTAGCCCCGGACCGGGTCCTCGGCGGCGGCGGTGGCGATCACACCGCGCCGGGAGAGCGCGGCGAGCGAGGCGTGGTCGGGGGTGAGCGTGCGTACGGCCCGCTCGTCGGCCAGCTCGACCAGCAGATCGCCGATGTGCTCCGAGGTGTCGTGGACGGCGACCGGCTCGGCGCCCAGCGCCGCCGCGAGCCCGTCCGGGACCGGTACGGGCGTCAGCGCGGACGTCGGGAAGTCGAGGGTGAGCGAGCCGTCCTCGTGCGCGACGGCACCGAGGACCCCGGAGCGGGTGGCGAAGCGCAGGGCGCCGCTCGCGCGTCCGGTGGAGCGCAGCACATGCGCGGTGGCCAGGGTGGCGTGGCCGCACAGATCCACCTCGGTGGCCGGGGTGAACCAGCGCAGCGCCCAGTCGGCGTCGCCGCCGGGCGGCAGGGGATGGGCGTAGGCGGTCTCCGACAGGTTCACCTCGGCGGCGACCCGCTGGAGCCAGCCGTCGTCCGGGAAGCGGGCGGCGTCCAGGAGGAGGACCCCGGCGGGGTTGCCCGTGAAGGGGCGGTCGGCGAAGGCGTCGACGATTCGAATACGCATGGACGGAGCGTAGAAGGTACGGAAAGACCGGCAGCGGCGTGTTCCCGGAGAACCCGGGTCGCCGAACGTCAGTCGCCGAACCTCGGCCGCCGAACGTCAGCCGCCGAACCCCCGGTCACCGAACCCTGGTCGCCGGGGGCCGGCGGGGTTCCACCCGCGCGTGCGACGCCGGAGGGCACCGCGTACCACGCGGTGCCCTCCGGCGGATCCGTCCGGATCAGGCGCTGAGCAGGAGCCAGCCCCCGCGGCCGCCGCACATGCTCGCGTTGTAGGCGTCGGTACGGAAGCCGGGCGGCACGGGCACGCCGGGACAGATGTACTGGCCGACGCGGGCCACTTGCTGGAACCAGATGCCGATGTTGCCGCAGCCCGTGCTGATGTAGCCGGTGAGCACGTAACCGGTGGGGATCGGCGAGCCCGCACAGACCCACTGGCCGTCCCGGGCCAGCTGCATGAACCAGGTGTCGATGTTGCTGTTGCAGCCGTTGGCGGTGTGGAGCGTGAGCACGTAGCCGGGAGGGATCGGCGAGGTGGCACAGATCCAGATCCCGTCCTGCGCGGGCTGCATGTACCAGGAGCCGGCACCGTTGCAGCCGTTCGCCGCGCGGCTGGTGATCACGTAACCCGGCGGTATGGGCGTACCGGGGCAGACCCACCCGGGGGCCGCCTCGGCGGCGGCGACCGGCGCCGCCTGGGGCGCCGCACTGGCCGTACCGGCGGCCGTGCCGGTGAGGACGGCCGCCAGCAGTGCGACTACGCCCATCGCGGCGGTGAGCCGCTTCCGGAGCGCCACCACTAAGGAACGGCCGAGCAGATGGCGATACACGATCTTCACTTCACACCAGTCCAATCAACGGGTCGGCGAAGCGCCGCACGACGGTCGTGTGGCGCCGGGCTGTGGAGCAGCCATGACCTTAGTGGGAACCGGATCGCCGGGAGGGAAACTGGCTCGTCTCAGTGAAGTCGGGCCGTTCTCACCGGTGTTCGACGGGGCGCTCGTCCTGCTGCCTCCGCCACCGAGCCCCTCGCCCAGACTTCATCCGCGGTGCCGGCCGGTGTGGTCACAGCCGGGACCTCGATGCTCTGCGGGACAGGTGCGCGAGCAGCTGACCCGCGGCGACGGCAACGTAAAGCACGACCAGCGCCCCGAGTACGAGGTCGAGCCAGTCATAGGCCGTGCCCCTGAAGAGCGAGGCCCACGCCGGGGCACCCGCGAAGGATCCGGCTACTACCAGCAGCACCGACGTCACGGCATACAACACCTTCGCAGCCCTGGGCCGCCGCTCTTTGAGCAGTTCAGCCCCCGCACCGAGCGCGACCACCGCGGCGAAGGCATCGTGCGGCTCCGGGCTCCCCGTCCCGATCGCGTCCACGATGTTGATCAAGACGCCGATCGAGCCGACGATCAGTACACCTTGAGTTATACGGCGGCTCATCATCCCTCACTTGCGGTCGAACTTCGGTGGCATGGCATCGATCTCGGAGGGATCCGGCCCCGAGCCGTCCGGCTGGACCTCGCCGACAGGACCACCGTCACGCCGTCGTCGACGCGTGGAGCGGCCCGCTTCATCTGCTGACGGTCCCGACCCCATGCCCTCAAGGCACTTGACCTTACTCAGAGGTGAAAGCCGACAGTGTCAGTGGCGACCAAGCCGGTGAGCCGAGCGCACTTGGCTCCGACCGAACCCGGACGAGAGGAACCCGCATGAACGACGACGCTCTCCTGGCAGAGCAAATGGCCTACTACAAGGCCGGCGCGGACGAGTACGACCGGCCCTACGCGGAGTACGAAGACCTGCGGCGATTACTGGCCGCCGTCGATGACCTCCCGATCGCCGGGGACGCGCTGGAGCTGGCCTGCGGAACGGGCCAATGGACCCCGAGGCTCGCCGCGCGGGCGCGGTCCGTGACGGCTGTCGACGCGTCACCCGAAGTGCTGGCCCTCGCCCGTGCGCGCACCGCATCCCCCACCGTCCAGTTCCTTGAGGCCGACCTGTTCCAGTGGCAGCCACCACGGCGCTACGACACCGTGTTCTTCGCCTTCTGGCTCTCCCACGTCCCGCCGACACGGTTGCCCGACTTCTGGAACACCGTCGCCACCGCGCTCGCGCCGGGCGGCAAAGCGGTCTTCATCGACGACGGCCCCGCCGCAGCCGCCTACGAGGAAGTCCTCGCGGACCAGCCGACCCCGACCGCGCTTCGCCGGCTCGGCGACGGCAGCCAGTACCGCATCGTGAAGGTGTTCCACGACGGCCAGACGCTCACGGACGACCTCACGGCTCAGGGGTGGTCGGTCCGCATCCGGCCCATGGCCGGGAACTTCATCGGCATCGCGGAACCGCCGGTCACCGTCGGCTGAGAAGCCGCGCTGCGACACCGACACCGACACCGACACCGACCCGCGCCGCGCGGTCGCGCAGGCGAACCAGGTCACCTGGGACAGAGGCCGGATCGACAGAGACCGAACAGGCTTGCTGCTTGCCGAGCGACCTGTTCCGATATATCGTTGACGCATCGCGACAGATCAACGATGTAGGGAGTGAGAGCGATGCGTTCACATGGACATGACCATGGACACGAGCACGGGGGCGGACCCGGTCCGGGGCCCGGCAACTGCGGACCCGGCCACCCGGGCCGCGGTGACTTCGAGGGGCGGCGCGGGGCCTTCGGTCCGTTCGGGCCCGGCTTCGGGGGCCCCTTCGGTGGTGGCCGCGGGCGCGGCGGCGGCAGGGGACGGGCGCGGCGCGGTGATGTGCGCGCGTCGATCCTGGCCCTGCTGAAGGACCGGCCCATGCACGGATACGAGATGATCCAGGAGATCGGCGAGCGCAGCGGCGGGGCCTGGCGCCCCAGCCCCGGCTCGGTGTACCCGACGCTCCAGCTGCTGGAGGACGAGGGGCTGATCACCAGCCAGAGCGAGGGCGGCAAGAAGCTGTTCACGCTCACCGAGACCGGGCGCGCGGAAGCCGAATCGGGGCCCGAGGCCCCGTGGGAAGAGGCCGGCCGGGGTATCGACTGGGACACGATGAACGAGATCCGTCAGGCCGGCTTCGGGCTGATGGAGGCGTTCGGACAGGTCTGGAAGACCGGTACGCCCGAGCAGCGTCAGAAGGCTCTGGCGGTCATCACCGAATCGCGCAAGAAGCTCTATCTGATCCTCGCCGATGAGGACTGAGCGCGCTTCTCTGCGTAGCGGAGGCCCCGCGGCCGTGCCTGTACCCGAGGCGCCGCGGGGCCTCTTCGTGTTCCTGCCCGCCGCGTCTCTGCCCGGCGATTCCCCGCCCCGGCGCCCCTGTCCGTCGCGCGCCCGTGCCCCTGTCCGTCGCGCGGAAGCAAGGCGGCGCGCTTCCCCGGGGGAGATGCGGGGGCGATCTCATTCGTAAGGAGGACGACCGGTCCGGAGGTGCCCAACTCCGGTGGGACGCGGAAATGCTCCCCGCCGGGGATGTTCCGGGAGCCTGGGACTGATGGGGTGAGAGGGTGCAAAGCCCATCTCCGGGGGTGCCGGAACAGTCCGCACCGAACCGACCCGATACCGCGTCCGCACGCGCCGATGTCGAGGCCCGGCTGACCCCGGAGCTGGCATCCGTCGTCTCGGGCGCGCGCAGAAGGGCGCTCCGCGACGGTGACCGGCAGATCGACACCGCCCATCTGCTGCACTCACTGCTGGAGACCGACCCCGAGGTACGGGCCGTGTTCGGCGGCGGCCGCCAGCTGGCGCGGGTGCTGGGCTATCTCGTCCAGCGGAGCATCGGCTACGGGCTGCGCTGGCAGGGAACCGTGGAGGACTCCGGGGCCGTGCCCGTGGTACCGGACCGTCCGGTGACGGGCTGGTCGCCCCCGGCCGTCACCGCCATGGCGGGCGCGCTGGAACGCGCCGAGCGGCGTGGTGAGCCACGGGCCGGCGGACTCGATCTGCTCGCCGCGCTCTCCGCCGACCGGGAGTGCCGCGCGGTCGATGTCCTCGAACGGGCCGGGGTGGACGCGCGGTCGCTGTCCGGGCGGCTGTCCGGTACGTCACGGTCGGTCTGACCACGGGCGATTCGGCCCGCCGCGTCATGCCGTCCCGGCGGACATCACCTGTCTCGACAGGTGTCATGAAGGTGACGCTCCTGACGTCGGCTGTCATGATGACGTCATGCGCATGTCTCAGGGGAGGAGCGCCGGCCTGGGCCTTGCCCTGGCGTCGGCGTTCGCGTTCGGCGGTTCGGGCGTGGCGGCCAAGCCACTGATCGAGGCGGGGCTCGACCCGCTCCATGTCGTGTGGCTACGGGTCACCGGCGCCGCCCTGGTCATGCTTCCGGTGGCCTGGCGCCATCGGGCGCTGGTACGGCAACGGCCCGTGCTGCTCGCCGGATTCGGCCTGCTGGCCGTCGCGGGCGTACAGGCCTGCTACTTCGCCGCGATCTCCCGTATCCCCGTCGGGGTCGCGCTGCTCATCGAGTATCTGGCCCCCGCGCTCGTCCTCCTCTGGGTGCGGTTCGTCCAGCGGCGGCCCGTGACCCGCGCCGCCGCGGTCGGGGTCGTTCTCGCGGTCGGCGGACTCGCCTGTGTGGTCGAGGTCTGGGCCGGGCTGGGTTTCGACCCGGTGGGCGTACTTCTCGCGCTCGCCGCCGCCTGCTGCCAGGTCGGCTACTTCGTCCTCTCCGACCAGGGCGCCGACGGGGAGAACGCGGCCGATCCGCTGGGCGTGATCGCGTACGGACTGCTCGTCGGGGCCGTCGTACTGACGGTGGTCGCCCGGCCCTGGGGCATGGACTGGTCGCTGCTCGGCGGGAGCGCGGACATGGGCGGATCGAGCGTGGCCGCGGCCCTGCTGCTCGGCTGGATCGTGCTGATCGCCACTGTGCTCGCGTACGTGACCGGAGTGATCTCCGTACGCCGGCTCTCGCCGCAGGTGGCGGGGGTGGTGGCGTGTCTGGAGGCGGTCGTCGCGACCGTACTGGCCTGGGTGCTGCTGCGGGAGCATCTCTCCGCGCCGCAGATCATCGGCGGCGTCGTGGTGCTGATCGGCGCGTTCATCGCCCAGTCGTCGACGCCGAAGGCGCCTTCCGGGCCGATGGCGAGCGGTACGGGGGCGGGCGACCCGGCGCGGTTGTCCACCGGACACACCGCGACGTAGGGTGCCGATCATGCACTTGACCGTTCTTCCGCCTCCCGCGTCGTAACGCGGGCGGCCATCCGCTGACGAAGACCGGGCTCGGACAGGACACGCCGTATCGGCGGTCCGTCCCGAGCGGTTCGTCGCTGCCCGCGTGTCGGAGCTGAGCGACCCACACCATCCCGCTCTTCACACGGAGACGTCACGTGTCCTCTTCTGTTTCCTCCGCTCCTTCCGGCCTGCCCGTCGGACGGAGTCTGTTCTTCCTGATCGTCGCCGGGGTCGCCTGGGGGACCGCGGGCGCCGCCGCCTCGCTGGTCTACCGGGTCAGCGACCTCGGCCCCCTCGCGCTCTCCTTCTGGCGCTGCCTGGGCGGTCTCGTCCTGCTGCTCGGCGCGCTCGCGCTGCGGCGGCGCCGGGAGCCCGCGCCCGCGGAACCGCGTCGGCGGCGGCTGCTCCGGATCCTCGGTACCGGTATCGGCCTCACCGTCTTCCAGAGCGCCTACTTCGCCGCCGTGGAGGCGACCGGTCTCGCGGTCGGCACGGTCGTCACCCTCGGCGCCGGTCCCGTCCTCATCGCGCTCGGCGCCCGCGTCACCATGGGCGAGCGGCTGGGCGTCGGCGGTCTGGTCGCCGTGACGGGCGCCCTCGCCGGGCTCGGAGTGCTGGTGCTCGGCGGTGAGGGCGGCTCCGTACGCCCCGCCGGTGTGGCGCTCGCGATCCTGTCCGCCGCCGGGTACGCGGGGATCACCCTGCTCACCCGGTGGCTGGGGCGCGAGGGCGGCGGTGGCGACTCGATGGCCACCACCGCCTGGGCGTTCGCCATCGGTGCCGTCCTGCTGCTGCCGGTCGCCTGGGGTGAGGGACTGCTGCCGCACACCGTGGAACCGGCCCGGGTGGTCTGGCTGCTGGTGTACGTCGCGGCCGTGCCGACCGCGCTCGCCTACGCCCTCTATTTCGCCGGGGCCGCGGTGGTGCGGGCCGCGACCGTCTCGGTGATCATGCTGCTCGAACCGGTGAGCGCCGCGGTGATCGCGGTCGCTCTGCTCGGTGAGCGGCTGACCGCCGCGACCCTGCTGGGTACGGTCCTGCTGCTCGCGGCGGTGACGGGTCTCGCGGTGGCCGAGGCCCGGCTCGCGGCGGTACGGCGCCGGGCGGCGGCGATCGTCTGACGCCGCCGCCCGCACTCCGCGGTGCCGTCCGGGGTCTCGTTCCTGGTCGGCTTCTTGGTGTCGTCCGCGGTGCCGTCCGTGGTCTCGTCCGTGGTTCGTTTCAGGGCACGGAGAGATAGTCCGGCAGGGCGATGGCCGGGTCGAGATCGTCGGACGGGACGGGCGCGCCGTACCCGCGGGCGAGCGGCACGACCCCGGCCCAGTGCGGCAGCGTCATGTCCTCGGGATCGTCGTTGGGGCCGCCCGTGCGGACCTTGGCGGAGACCTCGTCGAGATCGAGCCGGATCACGGCGGTCGCGGCCAGCTCACGGGCGTTGGCCGGGCGTGAGTCGTGGGAGCGGCCCGGTACGACATGGTCGACGATCGCGTCGAGCGCGGTGCGCCGTTCCTGGGGGTCGGTGACCTGACGGGCGACGCCGTGGACCACGACGGAGCGGTAGTTGATCGAGTGGTGGAAGGCGGAGCGCGCCAGCACCAGACCGTCGACATGGGTCACGGTCAGGCAGACGGCGAGGCCGGGGTCGGCCCCGTTCTCGCCGTCCGCGCGCTCCGTACCGCCGCCGGCCGCCGTCATGCGCAGCGGACGCGAACCGGTGGAGCCGTGGACGTACAGCCGCTCGTCCACCCGGGCGTAGAGCGTCGGCAGGACGACCGGAGCGCCGTCGCGGACGAAGCCGAGGTGGCAGACGTATGCCTCGTCGAGTATCCCGTGCACGAGCTCGCGGTCGTAGGCCGCCCGCTCCCGGGAACGGGTGGGGATGGTGCGTGGCGTGGGCTGGTAGGCGGCGGTGCTCTCCGGCATTGCGTTCTCCATTGCACTAGTGCATAATCCTCTTTGTGCTAGGAGAGTATCGGGTTTCGGGTCGGCGCGCGGCGGAAATCTCCGCCGACGTGGAGCGCGCGGTGGGTTCCGGAGAGCTGGCCCCGGGCCAGCTCCTCCCGCCGATGCGGGAGTTGGCGACGGAGCTGGGCGTCAATCCGAACACGGTCGCCGCCGCCTACCGGAGCCTGCGGGAGCGCGGGGTGATCGAGACGGCGGGACGCCGGGGGAGCAGGGTGCGTGCCCGCCCCGCCAGTACGGCGCGCGGCTCGATCCGGGTCGACGCGCCCCCCGGCGTACGCGATGTGTCGGAGGGCAACCCCGATCCGGCGCTGCTGCCTCCGCTGCACGACGCCCTCGCCGCCGCCGCGCGGCACCACGCGGAACATCCGGGGCTCTACGGACAGGCGCCCGTCGACCCGGAGTTCGCCCGGCTCGCCCGCGCGGGGTTCGACGCCGACGGGGTGCCGGCCGGACCGCTCGCCGTGACCTCCGGAGCGCTGGACGCGATCGAACGCGTACTGGCGGCCCATCTGCGCCCGGGTGACGCGGTCGCCGTCGAGGACCCGGGCTGGGGCGGGCTGCTGGATCTGGTGCCCGCGCTCGGGCTGCGGCCCGAACCGATGGGTGTCGACGACCAGGGACCGCTCCCCGCCGGGCTGGCGCGGGCGCTGCGGGCCGGCGTCCGCGCGGTCATCGTCACCGACCGCGCGCAGAACCCCACCGGCGCCTCGGTGGGGGCGGCCCGCGCCAGGGAACTGCGCGCCCTGCTCGCCGACCGTCCCGAGGTGCTGCTCATCGAGGACGACCACGGCCACGGCATGGTCGATCTGCCGCTGCACCCGCTCGCCGGGACCACGAGCAGCTGGGTGTTCGTACGCTCCACGGCGAAGGCGTACGGACCGGATCTGCGGATCGCGGTGCTCACCGGGGACGCCCTGACCGTGGACCGGGTGGCGGGGCGGCAGCGGCTCGGGCCCGGCTGGGTCAGCCGGCTGCTCCAGCGCGCCGTCGTGGAGCTGTGGTCCTCGGGCGCCGTGGACGTGCCGGCCGTGGCGCGGTCGTACGGCGCACGGCGCGACGCGCTCGTACGGGCCCTGGCGGAGCGGGGCGTCGAGGCGTACGGACGCAGCGGCATGAATGTCTGGGTGCCGGTGGCCGACGAGACCGGGGCGGTGGCGCGGCTGCTCCACGCGGGCTGGGCGGTCGCGCCGGGAGCGCGCTTCCGGATGGCCACGCCGCCCGGCGTACGGCTGACGGTGTCGGAGATGACCGGTGACGACATCGGGCCGGTCGCCGACGCGGTGGCATCGGCGGCCGGCCCGGCGCCCGCGCGCAGCTACGGCTGAGGCGCGAGCGGGGACGCGTGCGGCCACGGCTGGGAAGTGGTCGGGGCGTGTCCGTCCATGGCCGAGGCCCGGTGGGGGCGTGTGCGGCTACGGCCGGGGCGCGGGCCGCTTCCTGGGCCTGCTCTGGGTGAGCGCGGCCCCGGCCAGGACGATCAGGGCGCCGACGGGGGTGTTCCAGCTCAGCTGTTCGCCGAGGAGTGTGACCCCGGCCGCCGTGGCGATGACCGGGATGAAGTACGTGACCATCTGGCCCGTCGTCGGGCCCACCTCGGCGACCACTCCGTACTGGAGCAGGATCGCCAGACCGGTGCCCAGCGCGCCGAGTACGAGCACGGCGAGCAGCGGTCCCGCCGGGAACGAGGTCGGCATGGTGGTGAACAGCGGTGTCACGAGCGCGAGTTGCAGCGTGGCGAGGAAGAGCTGCGCGCCGGTCAGGGAGAGATGGGAGCTGCTGTCGCCCGCCAGGGTGCGGCGTACGTAGATCCAGCCGATCGGATAGCTGAGCGAGGCGAGCAGCGCCATCGCCGTACCCGTGACATCCAGACCGGAGAAGCCCTGCCAGGCGCCCAGCACGGTCAGCACACCGAGGAAGCCGAGGCCGAGTCCGGCGACCCGGCGCCGGGTCGGCCGGTCCTCGGAGAGCGCGACCAGCGACAGGGCCATGCCCCAGAGCGGCGAGGTGGCGTTGCAGATGCCCGCGAGGGTCGAGGGAATCGTCAGCTCGGAGTAGGCGAACAGCGAGAACGGCAGCGCGTTGAGGAAGAACGCCGCGACGGCGAGATGCCCCCAGGTGCGCAGCCCGCGCGGCAGGCGGTCCCGCTTCACCGCCATCGCCACGGCCAGGACCGCCGTACCGAAGAACAGTCGGCCGAAGGTGACCTGGAAGGGGGCGAAGCCGTGCGTGCCCACCTTGATGAGCAGAAAGCTGAAGCCCCAGATGAGCGCGAGCACCGCGAACCGGATGCGCCAGTCCACGGCGGGGGAGGTGCGGCGGGTGCCCGGAAGCGCCGGATCGACGGCAGCGGACGTGGCCGGAATCGCGAGGGACGGGGAGGCGGGGTCCGGCCCGGGACGGGGCGGGGTGGCGGTGCTCATACGGACAGCCTGGCGTGGAGCATCTCGTAGAACAAGCGAGATTATGTCCACCATTCTGATTAGTATTGCTTACATGTTGAATCTGGAGCGCCTGCGCACGCTGGATGCCCTGGCCCGCCACGGCTCGGTGAGCGGCGCCGCCGAGGGACTGCACGTCACCACCTCCGCCGTCTCCCAGCAGATGGCCAAACTGGAGCGTGAGGTGGGCCAGCAACTGCTGGCCAGGAACGGGCGCGGCGTACGGCTCACCGACGCCGGGCGGCTGCTCGCCGACCACGCCGCGCGGATCCTCTCCCAGGTCGAGGTCGCCCAGTCGGACATCGAGGCGCAGCGCGGCCGGGTGGTCGGGGAAGTGCGGATCTCGGCCTTCCCGACGGCCGCCCGCGGGCTCTTCCCGCTGGCGATCCGCGCGCTGCGCGAGGGCCATCCGGAGCTGCGGGTCCGGTCGCGGGAGCTGGAGCCGGAGGCCGGGATCCGCGGGGTCGTCAGGGGCGATCTCGATCTCGCCGTGGTGCTGGACTGGAGCAACAAGCGGCTGCCGGTGCCGGGCGGCCTGGCGACGGCGCATCTGCTCGACGACGTCCCCGATGTGGCCATGCCCGCGGACCATCCGCTCGCGGACCGGTCGGAAGTGGACCTGGAGGAGTTCGCGGACGACCCCTGGGTCTCCTGGCCGGAAGGCGAATTCTGCTATGAGTGGCTGATGTTCACGCTGCGCTCGAAGGGGTTCGAGCCGCGGATCGCGCATCTCGCGGGGGAGTACCACACCCAGCTCGCGCTGATCGCGGAGGGACTCGGGGTCTGCGTCGCGCCCCGGCTGGGACGCGGCGCCGTGCCGGAGGGTGTGGCGGTCGTGCCCGTACGGCAGCGGATGCGCCGGCATGTCTACGCCGTGTGGCGGACGGACGCGGACCGCCGTCCGTCGATCCGGGCCGCCGTCGAGGCGCTGCGGGAAGCGGCCGGGGCCGCGAACCAGGTGGTCGGCGGCTGACCGAGGACGGAACAGGCGGAACAGGACGGAACGGGGTGGGGCGGCCGGAGGCTTCACCTTCTGCCGACGAAAAGTGAAGCCCGCCGGCCGCCGGTCATGGGTGCGGGCGTCCGGGCCACGGACGCCCGGGGTAGGGACATCCGGGCTACGGGCATCCGCGGTGCGGGCATGTGTGGCACGGGCATGTGTGGCACGGGCGCCCGGACACGCGTCAGGTCATGCGAGCGTGATCGAGTCCCCGGTGACCTTGATCGGTGTCGCCGGCAGCGGCTGTGTCGCGGGTCCGGCCTTCACACTGCCGTCCGCCGCGCTGAACTGGCTGCCGTGACAGGGGCAGTGGATGATCCCGTCGGAGATGTCCTTCACGGCGCAGCCCGCGTGGGTGCACTTCGAGGAGAACGCCTTGAACTCGCCCGCCGTGGGCTGGGTGACCACCACGCCCTGGTCGGCGAAGACCATCCCGCCGCCCTCCGGGATCTCGCTGGTCTTCGCGAGGGCGTCGGCCGGGCCCGCGCCGCTGCCCGCGCTGTCGTCGGGTGTGGTGGACTTCCCGGCAGCGGACCCCGACTCCGTCCCCGCCCCCGACTCCGCCGGAGCGTCCGAGCCGCACGCGACCAGCGCCGCCGCCAGCCCCGTCGCGCCCGCCGCCGCGACCACGGTCCGGCGTGTGACGATCCGTGCGGTCCCCTGCGTTCCCGTCATACCGAGCTCCGATCCCTGATGGGCTCCGCGTCGGCCGGTCGGCCGCTCAGCGATAGGTACGGCTATACCCGCCGCGATGTTCAGATACCGAGAGACTCCCTGAGAAAGCCGAGTTCGTGGCGCAGAAGTGTGTCCGCCTGCCCCACCCGGGTGACGAGATGGCCCGCCCCCGGCAGCGGCAGTACGGTGTGCGGCCGGCCCGCGGCGAGCAGCGCGGCGGAGAGCCGCAGCGTATGGGCGGGGAACACATTGTCGTCGGCGAGCCCGTGGACGAGCATCAGCGGCCGGGTCAGCCTGTCCGCGTAGGGGATCAGCGAACAGCGGTCGTAGTTCTCCGGCTGGATGTCCGGATGGCCGAGATAGCGCTCCTCCCAGTACGTGTCGTACGGCACCGCGGCCACGAAGGACGAGGAAGGCAACTCGCGGCTGCCGGTGCTGAAGCTGTTCGCGCGGCTCGCCGCGTGGAACTCCCTGCCCAACGGCAAGAGCGCGCACTTCTACAACTACTGGGCGGGCAAGCGCTGCAGGGAGTCCTGGCAGCGTCGGCTGAACGAGGACCTCGCCCAGGTGCTGCGGCTGGTGGCCGACCGTTTCCCTGGTCCCGCGGATCGCCGCGGAGATTCCGCTGGCCGACGCCGCCTCGGCGCTCGCGCTCGCCGAGTCCCGCACAGTCCTCGGCAAGGTCGTCATCGTCCCCGGAACGTGACGCCTGACCCCGTCTGCACCCTCGCCGCAGTCCTCGAACACCGCCGCTTCCCCGCCCGAGGACCAGGTCCTCGTCACACCACCACCCAAGGAGCACCCGATGCCGGATTCGCTGCACACACGACACCCGCTCTTGCACGTCATCACCGTCGCCGCGGCTGGGCCACCTGGATACCGGAGATGACGCCGGCCTCAAGGACTGGGTGCACCGGCTCAGGGACGCGGCCGAAACGAAGTCCGGGTGCACCGGACACAGAGGTTGGTGACAGCCGTGGACGCCACCCTCAAGACTGTCATCGACGGCGAGCGCGTGGAACTGCCCGGCCGCTCCTACCAGGGGACGGGGCCGTCGTCTTCGAGGAAGGCGCCGGTGGGGCCGTCGGGGCCGACGGCGGCCATGCGGACGATGAACTCGGCGCACTCTTCGGCGCTCCGCTCGCCGCGCGGGTTGAAGTCGGTGGCGATGCTTCCCGGGTGGACCGCGTTGATCCGCATCTGGGGGAAGGCGTTGGCGTACTGGACGGTGATCATGTTGACGGCGGTCTTGGACGAGCAGTAGGCCACCATCGGGAAGGTCGCTTCGAGGCTGGTGGGGTCGCCGCAGCGGGTGAGGGATCCGCCGCTGCTGCTGACGTTCACGATGACGGGGTGGCCGCTGGTGCCCAGGAGGGGCAGGAAGGCGTGGGTGACGCGGACGAGGCCGAACACGTTGGTGGCGTAGACGGTCTCCATGGCGGCGGCGGTGATCTCGGCGGGTGGATCCCAGGTGCCTGCGATACCTGCGTTGTTGATGAGGACGTCGAGTGTTCCGGCTTCCTCGCGGACCAGTTTCGCGGCGGCCCGCACCGATTCCTCGTCGGTGACGTCGAGTTGTATCGCGCGGGCGCCGGTCTGCCGGGCGGCTTCCTGGCCGCGTTCCAGGTCGCGTGCGCCGAGGTAGACGGTGTGCCCGGCCGCGGTCAGCCTGCGGGCGGTCTCCAGGCCGAGCCCGCGGGTGGCTCCGGTGATGAGTGTGGTGGTCATGGGTTTGTGGAGGCGCCGGGCCCCGCGCGTTTCGGGGGCCTCGCGCCTCGGCCTCCTTCCAGAGGTGTGGCGCATGGTCGTGCCATGCGCGTTCTTACGGTGTGCCCAGGGCCCTGAGCCGTTGGCCGCTGTCCTCGTCGGAGGCGGGCATGACCACGAGGAACTGGTCGCGCTCCTGGGCGATGGTGAGGACCTGCCAGTCCAGCCGGATCTCGCCGGCCGTCGGATGCAGGATCCGCTTGCTGCCGAAGCTCCTGCCGGAGACCCGGTGGGTGGCCCACCAGTGCTGGAACTCCGAGTCCGCGGTGCTGAGCTGCTCCACCAGTTCGCCGAGACGGGGATCGCTCGGGTGGCGACCGGCGTCCATGCGCAGATAGGCCACGCATTCCCCGGCCGACAGATGCCAGTCCGGAAGCCGCTCGCGCATGCCCGGGTCGAGGAACGTCAGCCAGAGAAAGTTGCGCCGCGCTTCGGGGACGGCGCCGAAATCACACAGCAGCTCGGCCGCGAGAGGGTTCCAGGCCAGGATGTCCGTGAACCGTCCCAGTACCACGGCGGGCGTGGTGCCCAGATCGGCGAGCACGGCCCGTACCGGCCCCGGCACCAGCTGCGGCCGGGTGCGCCGGTGGCGCGCGGCAGGGGCCAGGTCGGCCAGCCGGCGCAGGTAGTCGCGCTGGTCGTCGTCGAGCAGCAGAGCGTGGGCGAGCGCGTCCAGGACGCTCCCGGACGGTGCGGGAAGCCGGCCCTGTTCCAGGCGGGTGTAGTAGTCCACGCTGATCCCGGCCCGGCCCGCCACCTCCTCCCGGCGCAGCCCGGCGACCTTCCGCGAGTGTTCACGCACGGCCAGCCCGGCCTGCCGGGGGGAGACCTCACCGCGGCGAGCACGCAGGAACGCGGCAAGCTCGCGGCTTTTATTCTCCTTCGCACCCTTCATGTCCTCCACGGTGCCAGGTCCGCCGCATGGACGGGAGAGTCACGATCTTCCTGGGAAGAAAATGACCCCCCTGGCCGACCCGGGCAGGTGCACGGGCCCAGCGGCGGAAGGCGCGGTTCCGCGGGGTGCCGTCTCGGCGCGGTACGGCACTTCCGTCGGCCGCCGTCGTTGAACCGGGCGACCGCCCCGAGGAGGCACGACGTGAACGGCACCTGGCCCCTGGAGATCCTCTCCGACCTCGGCCGGCGGCACACCAGACCCGCGACCGCCGTCGCGGCGCACCACTTCCCGATGGGCCCGACATGTACGACGTGATCGTGGTGGGCGCGCGCTGTGCCGGAGCAGCCGTCGCCCTGCTGCTGGCCCGTACCGGCCGCAGGGTCCTGTTGCTGGACCGCGCCCGCTTCCCCAGCGACACCCTGTCCACTCTCTACATCCACCAGCCCGGACTGGCCCGCCTGGAACGGTGGGGCCTCCTGGGCGAGGTACTCGCCACAGGCGCGCCGCTGCTGACCCGCCTGTCCCTCAGCTTTCCCGGTGCCCGCTTCACAGGCCCCGCCCCCGCCCTCGGGACGATCACCGGGGGCTGCGCTCCCCGCCGTTACGCCCTGGACCACCTCTTGGTGCAGGCAGCCATCCGCGCGGGCGCCGAGTTCCGTCCCCGCACCACGGTCGTGGATCTGCAGTGGGAGGACGGGAAGGTGACCGGCGTGCGCCACGGCACCCCGCGAGGCTCCACCACCCTGGCCCGCGCCCACCTGGTCATCGGCGCCGACGGCCGGAACTCCACCGTGGCCCGCCTGGCCCACGCACCCTTCGTGCGGCAGGATCCCCGCAGCACCCGTGTCTACTACTCCTACTGGAGCGGCATCCCCGACCCCGGTGTGCAGATCTACACCGGACACGGCATGGGGGCCGGCTGCATTCCCACCCAGGACGGGCTGACCCTCGTATCCGTGCAGGTCTCCCGTACCATCCCCGCCCACGACGACCGGCAGCACACCTACCGGGAGATGGCCAGGCAGTCGTCGACGGAGCTGGACCGGCAACTCGCCGAAGGAAAACAGGAAGACCGCCTGTACTGCTGTTCGGACCTCCCCAACTTCTTCCGCCGGCCGCACGGCCCCGGATGGGCGCTGGTCGGTGACGCCGCGCACAACAAGGACCCCACACCCGGGCGGGGGATCACCGACGCCTTCATCCAGGCCGAAATGCTCGCCGAGCGCCTGGACTTCCCCCTCGACGACACCCAGCAGGCGGATGCCGCCCTGTCGAAATACGCCCAACAACTGCGTGAGGAGTTCACCCCGGCCTACGAAAGCACCCTGACCACAGCGCGCCTGGATCCCAACGGGTACATCCAGCACCTGATCGACAACCAACACGACCCTGCCTTCGCCGAACACCTCTTCCGTTCCTTCTCCGGCCTCGACTGAAGAACCTCGCAGGTCCGTTGTGGAGAGGAAACGGTGCGGGCGAGACTCCCCGGACCCTCCCCGGAGGTGATCGTGGCGATGTGCCGGAATGGGGACCCTGTGCGATATTCCGTGGATCATAAGGCACCCCAGCCGTATAACCTGGGGAAATGCTCACCGAAGTCACAGCGACTCGCTATGTCACGCCCTTGCGTGAGGGCGGCTCGCTTCCGGGGATTGTCGAGGCCGACGATCTCGGTACGTACGTCATGAAATTCACCGGCGCGGGACAGGGCCGCAAGACCCTGGTCGCGGAGGTGATCTGCGGACAGCTGGCCCGCAGGCTGGGGCTGAGGATCCCCGAACTGGTGAGTATGCGGCTCGACCCCGTCATCGGACTCTCCGAGCCGGACCAGGAAGTGCAGGAGTTGCTGAAGGCGAGCGGTGGACTGAACCTCGGCATGGACTATCTGCCGGGATCGATCGGCTTCGATCCGCTGGCCTACCAGGTGGGGCCGGTGGAGGCCGGGCGGATCGTCTGGTTCGACGCGGTCATCAACAACGTCGACCGCTCCTGGCGCAACCCCAACATGCTCGTCTGGCATGGTGACGTGTGGCTCATCGACCATGGCGCGACCATGATCTGGCACCACAACTGGCCCGGCGCGCCGGCTTCCGCGGCGAAGCCGTACAACGCCTCCGACCATGTGCTCGCCTCCTTCGGCCCCGACATCGCGTCGGCCGCCGCCGAGCTGGCGCCGCTGGTCACCGAGGAGTTGCTGACGGAGGTCGCCGCCGACGTACCGGACGAGTGGCTGGTCGACGAGCCCGGCTTCGACTCCACCGACGCGTTGCGCCGCGCGTATGTGGAGCCTCTGCTCGCGCGGGCCGGCACGATCCACGAGCGCCTCATTCTCGACGCGCCCACCACGAACGGCCCGTCACGGGCGCCCGGTTGGCTGGCCGCCCGGCTGACGCCCGGAGAGCGGACCACACGGCGGACGGCAGACGAGAAGAGCGCCAAGGACGGCGGCCAGTGAGCATGAAGGACGTCTATGAGTACGCGCTGCTGCGGGTCGTGCCGCGCGTCGAGCGCGGTGAGTGTTTCAACGCGGGCGTACTGGTCTACTGCCGCGCCCGGTCCTACGTTTCGGCCAGGACCCATCTGGACGAGGCCAAGCTGATGATCCTCGACCCGGACGCGGATGTCGTGGGGGTACGGGCGGCGCTGCACGCGGTCGAGAGCGTATGCCGCGGCGGCGACGCGGCCGGGCAGGCGGCGGACGATGACGCGGGCAGGCGGTTCCGGTGGCTGATCGCGCCGCGCTCGACCGTCGTACAGCCCGGTCCGGTACACACCGGACTGACGGACGACCCGGGGGCGGAGGCCGAGCGGCTGCTCGATCTGCTGGTGCGCTGAACGAACCGCTCGCGAGGTCGGCGTGACGCGGGCGAGGTGACGCGGGCGACGTGACCCGCCGGTGGTGTGTGGTGCCGGTGTGATGTCGGCTCCGGATCCCGCCATCGGCGCGGTCGGCCGTTGACACCACGTGCCGTGGCTTCTAGCGTCTCTCTGCTGGACCTACTAAGCGGTTGCTCAGGGGTCTTGGTGATCGGGAGCCGCAGGAGCCTAGGGCGAGGAGAACAGGGATGTCCACCACCGAGCAGCGCGTAGCCATCGTGACCGGGGCGGCGCGTGGTATTGGCGCCGCCACCGCGGTACGGCTGGCGGCGGAGGGCCGCGCCGTCGCCGTACTCGACCTCGACGAGGCGGCGTGCAAGGACACCGTCGAGAAGATCACCTCGGCCGGCGGCACGGCACTCGCCGTCGGCTGCGACGTCTCCGACGGCGCGCAGGTGGAGGCCGCCGTCGCACGGGTCGCGGCCGAGCTGGGGGCGCCGACGATCCTGGTCAACAACGCGGGTGTGCTGCGGGACAATCTGCTCTTCAAGATGACCGAGTCCGACTGGGACACCGTGGTGAACGTGCACCTCAAGGGCGCGTTCCTGATGGCCAAGGCGTGTCAGAAGCACATGGTGGACGCCGGGTTCGGCCGTATCGTCAGCCTCTCCTCCAGCTCCGCGCTGGGCAACCGCGGCCAGGCCAACTACGCGGCGGTCAAGGCCGGTCTCCAGGGCTTCACCAAGACCCTCGCGAAGGAACTCGGCAAGTTCGGCATCACGGCGAACGCGGTGGCGCCCGGCTTCGTCGTCACCGAGATGACCGCCCAGACCGCCGCCCGTATCGGCATGGGCTTCGAGGAGTTCCAGGCCGCGGCGGCGAGCCAGATCCCGGTGCAGCGTGTCGGCAGGCCGGAGGACATCGCGAACGCCATCGCCTTCTTCGCGGGCGAGGAGGCCGGATTCGTCTCCGGCCAGGTCATGTACGTCGCCGGCGGACCGCTCAACTGAGGCCGGGGGCAACGGACATGACGGAGCGGACGCGGCGGCCGGAGTCTGAGCGGCAGGTGCCGGACAGCGGGAAGGTCGCCCTGATCACGGGCGCGAGCCGGGGCATCGGATACGGAGTGGCCGAGGCGTTCGTCGCCCGCGGCGACCGGGTGTGCATCACCGGCCGGGGCGAGGACGCGCTCAAGGAGGCCGTGGAGAGGCTCGGTTCCGACCGGGTGATCGGAGTGGCGGGCAAGGCGCACGACGAGCAGCACCAGGCGGCGGCCGTCGCGCGTGTCATGGAGGCGTTCGGCCGGGTCGACTTCCTGGTCAACAACGCGGGGACGAACCCCGTCTTCGGCCCGATGGCCGAGATGGACCTGAACGTGGCCCGCAAGGTGTACGAGACGAACGTCATCTCGGCGCTCGGCTTCGCCCAGCAGACCTGGCGGGCCTGGCAGAAGGAGAACGGCGGCGCGATCGTGAACATCGCGTCGGTCGCCGGGATCTCGGCGTCCCCCTTCATCGGCGCGTACGGCATGAGCAAGGCGGCCATGGTCAATCTGACCCTTCAGCTGGCACACGAGTTCGCGCCGGCGGTACGGGTCAACGCCATCGCGCCCGCCGTGGTCAAGACCAAGTTCGCGCAGGCGCTCTACGAGGGCAGGGAGGCGGAGGCCGCGGCCGCCTACCCGATGGGACGGCTCGGGGTGCCGGAGGACATCGGCGGCGCCGCCGCGTTCCTCACCTCCGACCAGTCCGACTGGATCACCGGACAGACACTGGTCGTCGACGGGGGCATCTTCCTCAACGCCGGAGTGGGGTGACGATTCCCGGCGTCAATTTCCCCAAAAGCCCCACCGGATCGGCGTATTGATCCGGTGGGCGCTGCGGTATGGTCTGCCGATCCATGGCTGAAAAGGAGCGTGCACGTGTTCGACCGGACAATTCGGCGGGCCGCCGCGGCCGTGGCGGCCATGTCCCTGCTCGCGGGATGCGGCCTGTTCTCGGACGATGACGCGGAGGCCGAACAAAGGATAACCGTCGGCACGACGAGTGAGCCGAGCACGCTCGACCCGGCGGCGTCCTGGGACAACTCCTGGGAGATGTTCCGCAATGTCTTCCAGACCTTGGTGAGCTTTCCGACCGGCAGTTCGTATCCGCAGCCCGACGCGGCGCGGAAATGCCAGTTCACCGACGCCGCCAACCAGGTCTTCCGGTGCGTGCTGCGCGACGGCCTGACGTTTTCCGACGGCGATCCGCTCGACGCGGCGGCCGTCAAGCACTCCTTCGACCGGATCCGGAAGATCAACGTGCCGGGCGGCCCCGCCGGTCTGCTGGAATCCCTCCGGACGGTCGAGACGAGCGGGGACGACACCGTCGTCTTCCGGCTGCGGAAGCCGGACGCGACCTTCCCGTTCATCCTCGCCACGCCCGCGATGTCCCTCGTCCCGCCGGCCTCGTATCCGCGGGACAGGCTGCGACAGGACGGCGGGATCACCGGCTCGGGGCCGTACGTACTCGACTCGTACACCAGCGGGGACAGGGCGGAGCTGACCCGGAACAAGGACTACCGCGGATTCGCGGAACACCGGAACGACGCTGTCACGATCCAGTATTTCAAGAACTCCGACACGGTCTTCCGCGCTCTGCGGAAGAAGAAGATCGACGCCATCTACCGGGGGCTCACCTCGGAGCAGGTCGTCGCACTCGAACACAAGGGGCCGGAGACCAAGGATCTTCAACTGGTCGAGACCGTCGGTGCCGATATCCGCTATCTCGTGTTCAACCCCGCGGATCCGGCGGCGGGCAAGCTCGCGGTACGTCAGGCGGTGGCCCAGATCGTGGACCGCGACGCGCTGGTGGCCAAGGTCTACCGGGGCACGGCCGAGCCGCTCTACTCGATGGTCCCCAAGGGCATCTTCGCGCACACCACCGGCTTCTTCGACCGGTACGGCGAACCCGATGTGAACGAGGCGAGGGCGATCCTCAACGGTGCGGGCATCACCGGGCCCGTGCCCCTCACCTTCTGGTACACCACCGACCGCTACGGGTCGGGGACGGCCGCGGAGTTCACCGAGCTCAAGCGCCAGCTCGAAGCGTCGGGGCTGTTCAGGATCACCCTCCGGAGCAAGCCGTGGAAGCAGTTCCAGGCCGGCTACCAGAAGGGGGAGTACCCCGTCTTCGGCCGCGGCTGGTTCCCCGACTTCCCGGACCCGGACAACTTCATCGCGCCTTTCGTCGGCACGAACAACGCGCTGAGCACGCCGTACGAGAGCCCGGAGATCACCCAGAAGCTGCTGCCCCGGTCCCGGCGGGTGAGCGACCGCGCGGCGGTGAACGCGGAGTTCGAGCGCGCCCAGGAGATCTTCGTCGATGACGTACGGCTCCTCCCGCTGTGGCAGGGCAGGTTGTACGTGGCGTCGACCGAGGACATCGGCGGCGGTGAGCGGGCCCTCGATCCGCAGACGGTCATGCAGATGTGGGAGCTGAACCGGAAGGCCAGCTGGTAGGGGGCGTTCAGGGCGGTCAAGGCGGTCAGTGCGTTGAGGACGTTCAGAGTGTTCAGGACGTTCGGAGTGGTGTCACCGGCTGCCGACTCCCGGCAGCCGGAGGCCGTTGTCAGTGGTCCCCGGTAGGTTCAGTGCTGCACAAGTGATCGCTTACCGGAGGTTGTTGACGTGACCGACACCGACATGCTGCCCGAGTCCTGGCGCGGCGTCCTCGGCGATGAGCTGCAGAAGCCCTACTTCAAGGAGCTCACCGATTTCGTCGAGGAGGAGCGGTCGAAGGGGCCGGTCTACCCGCCCCGCGATGAGGTCTTCGCGGCGCTCGACGCCACTCCGTACGACAAGGTGAAGGTCCTGATCCTGGGCCAGGACCCTTACCACGGGGAGGGGCAGGGACACGGCCTGTGCTTCTCGGTGCGGCCCGGTGTCAGGACCCCTCCCTCCCTGCGGAACATCTACAAGGAGATGAAGGAGGAGCTGGGCCACCCGGTGCCGGACAACGGCTATCTGATGCCGTGGGCCGAGCAGGGTGTGCTGCTGCTCAACGCGGTGCTGACGGTCCGCGCGGGTGAGGCCAACTCCCACAAGGGCAAGGGCTGGGAAAAGGTGACGGACGCGGTGATCCGCGCCGTGGCCGAGCGGCCCGACCCGGCGGTCTTCGTCCTGTGGGGCGCCTACGCGCAGAAGAAGCTGCCGCTGATCGACACGGAGCGCCATGTGGTGGTGAAGGGCGCGCACCCCTCGCCGCTCTCCGCGAAGAAGTTCTTCGGGTCGCGGCCGTTCACGCAGATCAATGAGGCCGTCGCCGCGCAGGGGCACGACCCGATCGACTGGCGGATCCCCGACCTCGACGACCGCGCCTGATCCACGGGACGGCCGACAGGCTCGGGCTGTCCGCCCGAGCCTGAAAGGCCAATGTCCGTCATGCCGGATAGCGTCATGTTCGTCGGATGTACTGGACGGCATGTGGGCGGCCCATGGACGGCATGCGGAGGCGGCGGTAGTGAGGGAGCGGCAGGAGGCGTCGGAGGACGCCGTCATGACCAGGATCGGGCAGGCGGTCATGCTTCTCCACGGCGGCGACCGCGAGGAGGCACGCAACCGGTTCGGTGAGCTCTGGACGGAGCTGGGGGAGGCGGGCGACGCGTTCCACCGCTGCGCCCTCGCGCACTACATGGCGGATACGCAGGACGACCCGGGCGATGAACTGGCCTGGGACCTGAGGGCGCTGACAGCCGCTGCCGGGCTGGGGGAGGAGCCGGCGACCGGTGACCGGGCGGGTGGCCGGGCGGATGGCGACCGGGGGGACGACGGCGCGGACGACGGTGGGACCGGCGGTGACCGGGGGGACGACGGCGGGACCGGCGGTGACCGGTTGGCTGAGGCCCGGGAGGGGGTGCCCGGGGCCTCATCGGTCGTACGGGCCTTCTATCCGTCGCTCCACCTCAATCTCGCCGCCGACTATCTGAAGCTCCAGCGGCCGGAGGCGGCGCGGCTCCATCTGGACCGGGCGCGTGACGCGGCGGACGCCTTGGGGCACGAGGGGGACGTGAACGGGGTCCGGGCAGGGATCGACCGGCTGGAGCGGCTGTTGCGCGGACGGTGACAGCGGGTGCGGCGCGGGGTAGGCGTCGGGCGTCGGGGTTGCGTCCTCGGGGTTGCGTATGGGGGCCGTTCAATCGCCGTACGTGTCACGGCAGATGCGAGCTTGGGGGCTGTCCTCCGGCCACTTGCCGTACCTCTCGCCGAGGGCGCAGACATCGGCGATGGACGGTGCGGACGACGGCGCCGAATGACGCCGTTCCTCGGGGTGGTCCTGGGCCCGCCGCTCCGGCCGGGACGCGGCCGGGGGCCGCTCGGGGCCCTTCGTCCGGTCCTGGCCCGCCGGCCGGTCACGGCCCGCCGATCCGTCCTGGGCCGGCGGGCGGGCCCCGGCGGAGGAGCGTGGAGCCGCCCCCGGGGCCGGCGGGGGGACGGCCGCCTCCAGCGCTTCCTTGGCCGGGGCCTCGATGATCAGCGGCTCAGGCGCTCCCGGGCCCTGGATGCCGCTGCTCGTCTCCGGGCGCGGCGAGGGACCGGGCGAGGGATGCGGCTCCACGGCCACGCATCCGGAGACGGCGGTGACCGCCACCCCCATCAGGATCATCGCCGCGCTTCTCGTTCGGTTGGTTCGGTGCACCCGGGCAACTCTGCTGGTTGGGGGCGCTGTTGGGGAGCGGAAGAGCGCGGATTGGCCCGGACGGGTGACGCCGGGCCCGCTCGCCGCTCGCTCGGCCGGGTCAGCCGGCCGAGCGGCCCGTCAGCCGACGGCGCGGCCGAGCGGCTGAGCGATCGGTCAGTCGCCCGTCGCGCCGTCGATCCGCTCGCGGAGAAGATCGGCGTGGCCGTTGTGCCGGGCGTACTCCTCGATCATGTGGGTGTAGATCCAGCGGAGGGTGAACGGGTCGCCGGTGTCCCGGCTGGGCGGTCCGGCGCCGAGAGCGTCGAGGGAGTGCGGCGCGGCCAGTTCGCGGGCGTGGGCGATCTCGGCGCGCCAGGTGGTGTGCGCCTCCTCCCAGGTGTCGGTCTCCCCGGCGTGGAAGTCGCCGTCCGGGTCGGCGTCGGTGAAGTAGATCGGCGCGGCTCGCTCGTCGGCCAGCCGGTTGCGGAACCAGCCGCGCTCCACCTCGGCCATGTGCCGTACCAGACCGAGCAGGGTCAGATCGGAGGGCGGAACGGACGCCTCCTTGAGCTGTTTCCCGTCCAGTCCTGAGCACTTCTGGGCGAGGGTCTCGCGGTGGTAGTCGAGCCAGCCCTCCAGCATCTCGCGTTCGCCGGCGAGGGGAGAGGGCTCGGTGCGTTCGGGCGTGGCCTCGGTGAGTGTCATGACCGACATCCTCATGGACGACCCGCCGATGTGGCGAGGGCTTATTCCTCCGGGGCGGACCGGGACCCGTCAGGGGCGGGCCGGTCCTCGTCCGGAGTTCCGGGCATTCCGCGCAGCAGCTCGCCGAATCCGAGGCGCAGCGCCTCCAGGGAGGGCACGGAATCGTGGTACGAGCCCGCCGCGCAGGAGAACATCAGCCCCTCGCACCAGGCCACCAGCGACAGCGCGTGCCGCTCGGGCTCGGCGGAGCCCGCCGCCGTCATCATCGCGACCATCGGCTCGCGGAAGCGCTGCCCCATCGCGTCGTAGAAGGCCCGCAGCTCCGGTCGGCGAGTGGCTTCGAGGGCCAGTTCGTAACGGGAGACGAGCAGTTCGGGGTGGCCGGTCAGATAGCGGTGCCGCGCGATGACGGCCGTCGGCAATCCGGTCGCCGTCGCCGTACGGGACGCGCTGATCGTCGCCGTCTCCCGCTTCGGGCCCGGACTCATCCTGCGCGGCTTCGCCGGGATCGCCGACTGGCGGCCTCCTGAGCACACGTATGCTTCCGGGACACCGCGTCAGTAACGCGGACGGACACGCGAACCCGCATGTCAACGACTGCCGACGGCTCTCAACGGCTCTCAACGGCTGTCGGCGGCGTGTGACGGGCCTCGGCGTGTGACGTGTGACGTGTGAGGACAGGCTGGGGAGGCCCTTGTGAAGGTCGGCTGCATCGGGCTCGGCGACATCGCGCGGAAGGCGTATCTGCCGGTGCTCACCACACTGCCCGGGGTCGAGCTGCATCTGCAGACCCGTACCCCCGCCACCCTGACGCGTACCGCCGAGGTCCACCACATCCCGGCGGAGCGGTGCCACACCGATCTCGACTCGCTGCTCGCCCAGGGCCTCGACGCCGCGTTCGTGCACGCCCCGACCGCAGTGCACGCCGAGATCGTCACCCGGCTCCTGGAGGCGGGCGTACCGACCTATGTCGACAAACCGATCGCGTACGACCTCGCCGACTCCGAGCGGATCGTGCGCCTCGCGGAGGAGCGGGGCGTGAGCCTCTCGGTCGGCTTCAACCGCCGCTTCGCGCCCGGGTACGCGCAGTGTCTGGAGCATCCACGCGAGTTGATCCTCCTCCAGAAGAACCGGGTGGGGCTCCCCGAGGAGCCGCGCACCTTCGTCCTCGACGACTTCATCCATGTCGTGGACACGCTGCGCTTCCTGCTTCCGGGACCGGTCGAACACACCGACGTACGGGCGCGGGTCAGGAACGGACTGCTGCACCATGTCGTGCTCCAGCTCTCCGGCGACGGCTTCACCGCGATCGGCGTGATGAACCGGCTGAGCGGCTCCACCGAGGAGATCCTCGAAGTGTCGGGACAGGACACCAAGCGTGCCGTCCACGATCTCGCGACGATCATCGACCACAAGGGGCAGCCGAGCGTCCGGCGGCGCGGCGACTGGGTTCCGGTGGCCCGCCAGCGCGGTGTCGAACAGTGCGTCCTGGCGTTCCTCGACGCCGTACGCGCCGGGAAGACGCTCAGCGCGAGGGACGCACTGCTGACTCACGAGCTGTGCGAGCGGGTGGTACGAGAGGCGCTGGACCAGTCCGCCGCCTGAGCGACCGCGCGCCCTCGACCGCGAAGAACGCCGCCAGGACGACCAGCGCGCCATGGACCGCCCAGTCGCCGAAGCGCGTGTAGAGGGTCGTGCCCCGGGCCAGCGGGACGTCGAAGACGGCGGCGGCCGAACGGTCCGTACCGATCGCCCCGGAGACCCGTTCACCCCCGGGGCCGAACACCGCGCTGACGCCCGTGAGCGTGGCGTGCACCATCGCCCTGCCGGTCTCGGCCGCCCGCAGTGCCGCCAGCGAGGCATGCTGCTCCGGCGCCCAACTGCCCTGGAACGACGAGGTCGAGGACTGCGCCACCAGCACCTGCGCGCCGTCCCTCACCAGCCGCCTGCTCATATCGGGAAACGCCGACTCGAAGCAGATCAGCGGACCGAAACGCAGTCCGCCCCTGCCCTCGCCCGGCAGCACCATCACTGTCGGGCGGGTGCCGCGGATACGGTCCTCACCGGCCGCCTTGCCCACCGAGGTCACCCAGCCGAGCGCGGCACGGGCCGGGATGTACTCGCCGAAGGGCACCAGCCGCATCTTGTCGTACACATCGCCCGTCGGACCGTCCGGCCCCACCAGCACACCGCGCTTGAATATCCCCGCCCGGCCCGCCGGATCCGTACTGCGCGCGTCGACATTGACCAGGATCTCGGCGCCGACCGTGCGGGACAGTACGGCGATCCGTGCCGCCAGATCGGGCCGTGCCGCCAGATCCGCGCCGACGCTGCTCTCTCCCCACACCACCAGATCGAGATCCTGTCCGGCCAGGGTGCGGGTCAGCTCCTCGCCGCGCGCGAAACGGCGTTCCACGGAGTCCGCGCCGGCGACCACGCCCGGCTGGACCACCGCGACCGCCGCCAGGCCCGACCGCCCCGGCTCCGGGGCCCACCACACCGCCGCCGCCACGGTGACGGCACACAGCACGATGCCGAGGGCCGCCGCGGCGCGTGCCCGGGGCACCGAGACCAGCAGGGTCAGCGCGGTGTTCACCGCGACCACCAGCAGACTCACCAGCCACACCCCGCCCACCGAGGCGAGCCGCAGCGCGGGGGAGACCTCCCACTGGCTGGCGCCGAGCAGCCCCCACGGCCCGCCAAGTCCCTCCCAGGACCTGGCCAGTTCGACCATCAGCCAGCCCGACGGGAGCACGGTGAGCGCGACGGCGGCGCGGCCCGCGGACGGCGCCCCGCCGAGCACGGCGCGCACCAGCCACCCCCACGGCGCCCACAGCAGCCCCAGCAGCGCCGCCAGCACCACGATGAACACATGCAGGCTCGGTATCAGCCAGTGGTGCACGGCGATGACGAATCCGAGACCGCCCAGCCAGCCGTCCAACGCCGCGCGGCGGCCCGTGGGCGCGGACCGTATGAGCAGCATCCAGGGCACCAGCGCGGCATACGCCAGCCACCAGAGAGAGGGGGAGGGAAAAGCGAGGGCCGGGAGCGCGCCGGCGGCCACGGCGGACGCGCCGCGCCACCACGGCGATGCCGTTCGCATACAGCGCCTCCTCGACGATCACCCCGAACTCCCGTCCGCGTAGCAGACCCTTCCCCCGATCGGGGGAACCGAAGCGGAGACGGAGCAAGCGCGTCCGGCGCGGCTCCCGCAGGTCAGCCGAGGCCGGCCGGTACGGAGGAGCGCCGCCACTTCTCCTGGACGACCACGGTGCGCAGCTGCCAGCCGTCCTCACCGCGCAGCAGTCCGAACGTGAAGCCGCCGCCGCTCATCAGGTCCTCGCCCGACTCGTGCCGCAGGGGGCTGAGATAGTCGGCCCGCAGCTCGGCGCGGTCGCCCGGATAGCCCCCGAGGTCCTGGATGCGCAGCCACCGGTTGACGATCAGATGCTGACGGACGGTGAAGGGCCGCAGCGTGCCCGCCAGCCAGTCGGCGACCTCGGCGGCCGTCCCCTCGATACCGCCCGCCGCCGTGTAGTCGGCGCGGCCGTCCGGGGTGAACAGGGCACGGAACCCGGGCCAGTCGGCGTCGTCCATGGCCACGGCGTAGCCGGTGATCACGTCTTCGATCGCCAGACGGTCCATCACGGTCGCGAGATCCACACGCTGTGTCATCGGTTCAGTCTCCGGCAGAGGGAGCCCCAGGCCAAGGGCCATGAGTGGTCAGATCGACTTCCGGACACCTACGTGGCCCATTCGGCGCCGTCCAGGAGGACGGGCCCCTGGATCCGGCCGGACAACGGGTCCACTGACAACGTCTGCTCATACGGCCCGCCGACAAGGCTCGCTGACACGGCCCGCCGAGTGGGCCGACGGACCATGGTGCGCCCCGGTGCCACATGGC
Organism: Streptomyces sp. L-9-10; assembly: GCF_004151105.1. Lineage (GTDB taxonomy): Bacteria > Actinomycetota > Actinomycetes > Streptomycetales > Streptomycetaceae > Streptomyces. The sequence goes on along the minus strand of NZ_PHRF01000120.1, from coordinate 58,211 downwards.
ATGCTACGGACATGGGCGGCTCGGAGAGATCTCCCGACGTGGTTGTCATCGGGGCGGGCATGGTCGGTGCCGCCTGCGCCTACTACTGTTCCGCGGCGGGCCTTCGCGTCACCGTGATCGAGCGGGGCGCGATCGCCGCGGGTACCACCGCCGCGTGCGAGGGCAACATCCTGCTCTCCGACAAGGAGCCGGGACCCGAACTCGATCTGGCGCTGCTCTCCTCCCGGCTCTGGAGCGAGGTCGCCCAGGACGTGGGCGCCGGGCGACTGGAGTACCAGAGAAAAGGCGGCGTCGTGGTCGCCGCCTCGCGGGCCACCGCCGACGGCCTCAGGCAGCTCACCGCCCGTCAGCGCGCGGCCGGAATCGACGCGGTCGACGTGTCCTCCGGCGACGTCGCCGGCCTGGAGCCGCACCTCACGCCCGACGTGGTCTCCGGCGCGTACTACCCACAGGACTGCCAGGTCCAGCCGATGCTGGCGGCGGCCCGGCTGCTCCAGCGCGCCCGTGGTCGCGGAGCCACCGTACTGACGGGGACGGAGGCCGTCGGATTCGTACGCGACGGCCGTGGCACCCTCACCGGTGTCCGTACGGACTCGCCCACGACACCCGTGATCCACACCGGCCGGATCGTCAACGCCACCGGTACCTGGAGCGGACAGACCGCCGGACTCGCGGGCGCGCCGGTTCCGGTGCTGCCGCGCAGGGGCTTCATCCTGGTCACGGAGCCCCTGCCCCGGGTCATCCGGCACAAGGTGTACACCGCCGAGTACGTCGCCAACGTGGCCAGCGGCGACGCCGGGCTGGAGAGCTCGGTCGTGGTCGAGGGCACCCGGGCCGGGACCGTACTGATCGGGGCCAGCCGCGAGCGCGTCGGCTTCGACCGCTCGATGTCGCTGCCGGTCCTGCGCACGCTCGCCGCGCAGGCCATCGCCGTCTTCCCCTTCCTCGCCGACGTCCGGCTCCTGCGAAGCTACGTGGGATTCCGCCCCTACTGCCCGGACCATCTGCCGGTCATCGGCGCCGACCCGCGTGCCCCCGGGCTCCTGCACGCCGGAGGGCACGAGGGCGCCGGGATCGGGCTGTCCGCCGCGACCGGACATCTGATCGCGCAGGTCATCGCCGGTACCGAACCCGACCTGGATCTCACGCCGTTCCGCCCGGACCGGTTCGGGGAGGAGGTGGCGGCGGCGTGAGCGCGGAGGACGAGGCCCCCCGATTCCCCTTCCGCTTCCGGTTCGACGACCTGACGATCGACGCCTCGGCCGGCCAGACCATCGGCGCCGCGCTCATCGCCGCCGGGCACCGCTCCTGGCGCCGTACCCGCGTCGGCGGCGCTCCGCGCGGTGTGTTCTGTGGCATCGGCGTGTGCTTCGACTGCCTGGTCACCGTCAACGGTCAGCCGAATCAACGGGCTTGCCTGATCGAGGCCGCGCCGGGTGACCAGGTCCGTACCCAGGAGGGGGCGGGCCATGACGACCTCGCGTGCTGAGCCCGCCGCCGCACGGCGCGACCGGTACGATCTCGCCGTTCTCGGTGCCGGTCCGGCCGGTCTCGCCGCCGCCGTCACGGCCGCCACCGCCGGGGCCCGCGTCGCCCTGATCGACGCGGGCCCGCGTCCAGGCGGCCAGTACTGGCGCCACCGCCAGGGCGACAGCGGCGCCTCGCAGCACGGCCGGCCGGAGTTCCGGCGGCTCCTGCACGGGCTCAGCGAGCACGCCGACCGGATCGCCTACCTGCCGGGACACTCCGTCTGGCACGTCGAACGGACCGCCGACGAGTTCCCCGGCGGGTTCCGCACCCACACCGTCGCCACACAGACCGTCGTCACACAGAAGGTGGCCACACAGACCGTAGCCACGCACCCCGTCGCCGCCCGCACCCCGCGCGGCGGCGCCGGGCGGGTCGTCGACAGCCGTACGGTCCTGGTCGCCACCGGTGCCTACGACCGCCAACTTCCCTTCCCCGGCTGGACGTTGCCCGGCGTCTTCACCGCGGGCGGCGCGCAGGCGCTGCTGAAGGGACAGGGCGTACGCGCCGGCCGGCGGATCGCGGTCGCCGGCACCGGTCCGTTCCTCCTCACCGTCGCCGCCGGTCTCGCCGAGGCGGGCGCGGACATCGTCGGGGTCTTCGAGGCCGGGCGGCCGACCGCCTTCGTACGGCATCCGCTCGCCGTGGCCCGTAACCCCGGCAGACTCGCCGAGGGCGCGGGACTCCTCCGTACGCTGCTGTGCCACCGCGTGCCCTACCGGACCCGTACGACCGTGGTCGCCGCCCACGGCGAAGACGAGGTCTCCGCGGTCACGGTGGCCGCGCTCGACGCGCGGTGGCGGATCGTGCCGGGCAGCGAGCGCCGCGTCGACTGCGACACGCTCGCCGTCGGTTACGGCTTCACGCCCCAGATCGAGATCCCGCTCCAGCTCGGCTGCGACACGCGCCGCGACATCGACGGAAGCCTGGTCGCCACGGCGGACGGCCGGCAGCTCAGCACGGTTCCGGGGGTCTATCTCGCCGGGGAGGTCTGCGGGGTCGGCGGCGCGGAGCTGTCCGTGACCGAGGGCCGGCTCGCCGGGCTCCACGCCGCGTACGCGACGGCCGGCGCCACCCCTGACCCTGCGGCGGTGCTCCGTCTCTCGCACCGGCGCGCGACGCTGCGCTCCTTCGCCACCGCCCTGCACAAGGCGTATCCGGTGCGGCCGGGATGGACGGGGTGGATCGACGACGACACCGTGGTGTGCCGGTGCGAGGACGTCACGGCGGGGGCGATCACCGAGGCCGTCGAGGAGTTGGGCGCCACCGATTCCCGTGCGGTGAAGCTCTTCGCACGCCCCGGTATGGGGCTGTGCCAGGGGCGGGTCTGCGGCTACGCCACCAGCTGTCTGGTCGCCGCGCGCACCGGACGCGCACCGGCCGAGGACGATCTGCGCTCCACGGCGAGCAGGCCCATCGCCCAGCCGCTTCCGCTCGGCGCCCTCGCCGCGGGTGCGGAACCCGCCGCCCGGCCGCACCAACCGGATCAACAGAGTCCCCCTGGAGGTCAGATGAACGCGTCGGCGACCGGACGACCACACGAGCGAACGACCCGGCGCGAGCCCTGGCACGGCGTGCTGGTCGCCACGGCGCTGCCCCTGCGCGAGGGCTCCGCCGGCCGGCTGGGGGTGGACTACGACGGCTACGCCGAGCATGTGAGGTGGCTCGCCGGGAACGGATGCGACGGCGTCACCCCGAACGGCTCGCTCGGCGAGTACCAGACCCTCGCGCCGGAAGAGCGCGCCCGTGTGGTGACCACGGCGGTCGAGGCCGCCCCCGAGGGCTTCACGGTCATGCCCGGAGTGGCCGCCTACGGCGCCGACGAAGCCCGCCGCTGGGCCGAGCAGGCCGCCGAGGCGGGCGCCGCCGCCGTGATGCTGCTTCCGCCGAACTCCTACCGGGCCGATCCGCGCGCCGTGGTCGCGCACTACCGCGAGGTCGCCAGGGCCGGCCTGCCGGTCGTCGCGTACAACAACCCCGTCGACACCAAGGTCGATCTGGTGCCCGAACTGCTCGCGGAACTCCACGCCGAGGGACTGATCGTCGCGGTGAAGGAGTTCTCCGGCGACGTCCGCCGTATCTACCGGATCGCCGAACTCGCCCCCGGTCTCGACGTGTTGTGCGGAGCCGACGATGTCGCGCTGGAACTGGCCGTCGCGGGCTCCCCCGGCTGGGTGGCCGGCTATCCCAACGCGTTCCCCCGCGCCTCGGTCGCGTTGTGGCGCGCCGCCTCGGCCGGCGATCTGGAGACCGCGCTTCCCCTCTACCGGGCGCTGCACCCGCTGCTGCGCTGGGACTCCAGGACGGAGTTCGTGCAGGCGATCAAGGCGAGCATGGATCTCGTGGGCCGGTACGGCGGTCCCTGCCGCCAGCCGCGTGTTCCGCTCACCCCGGAGCACGAGGAGATCGTGCGCCGGGCCACCGAGAAGGCGCTCGCGGAAGGGCTCGGGTAAACCGTATGCGCAGCAGCCGGGTCTTCCACGCGGTCGACTCCCACACCGAGGGCATGCCCACCCGGGTCATCACCGGCGGTGTCGGTGTGGTGCCGGGCGCCACCATGTTCGACCGGCGCCGCTACTTCATCGAACACCTCGACCACATCCGTACGTTCCTGATGAACGAGCCCCGCGGCCACGCGGCGATGAGCGGGGCCATCCTCCAGCCGCCCACCCGCCCCGACGCCGACTACGGCGTCCTCTACATCGAGACCTCCGGCTGTCTCCCGATGTGCGGTCACGGCACCATCGGTGTCGCCACCGTCCTCGTGGAGACCGGCATGGTCGAGGTCACGGAACCGGTCACCACCATCCGCCTCGACACCCCCGCCGGGCTGGTCGTCGCCCGCGTCCGGGTCACGGACGGAGCGGCGAAGTCGGTCGTCCTGCGCAACGTACCGTCGTTCGCGCTCGGCCTCGACCGCACGGTACGGGCCGAACCCTGGGGCGACGTCCCGTACGACCTCGCCTTCGGCGGCAACTTCTACGCCATCGTCCACCTGGACAAGCTGGGCATCCCGTTCGCGCGTACGGAGAAGCGGCGCATCCTCGACGCGGGCCTCGCCATCATGGCCGCCGTCAACGACCAGGACCGCCCCGTCCACCCCCTCAACCCCGAGATCAACGCTGCCACCATGTGTATCTGGCCGCCCCCGGGTCGGACGCGAGGCACTCCCGGCACGCCATGGTCATCCACCCGGGCATGTTCGACCGCTCGCCCTGCGGCACCGGCACCAGCGCCCGTATGGCCCAGCTGCATGCCCGTGGCGAACTCGCCCTCGACACCGACTTCGACAACGAGTCCTTCATCGGTACGCACTTCACCGGCCGCCTCGTCGAAGAGGGCGTCCTCGGGGGGCCGGCGGCGACTCGCGGCCTGACCACCGTGATTCCCACCGTCGAGGGCCGCGCCTGGATCACCGGCACCGCCCAGTACCACTACGACCCGGACGACCCGTTCCCCGAAGGCTTCGAACTCTGACCGCACGAGCACTCCCCCTGAGAGTGGTCTTGCGCCGCTCCTGTTCCGATATCGGGTGTATGCCGCCATCACGGGAATGTATGACGGAAAGCCCCTTTCGGATTCCTCGGGCTGTCGTCCTCCGGCCGGCCCGCCCAGCGAACAGGAGACGGTGGTCATGAGCTTTGTCGGTGACATCCCGCACTATCCCTTCAGCTTCCGCGGCGACGCCCTGGCGAGTGAGCTGGGCAGATTCGTGGTGGAGGAGTCCGTCACCCGTGTGGTCACCAACGCCGGAGCGCGCGGCTGGCTCGTGACCGGCTACGCCGCCGCGCGGGAGGCGCTGAAGGACCCCCGGCTCAGCCGCAGTCTGATCGCCGACCCCGACATGCCGCAGGAGGACAGCTCGGCGCCGCCGCTCAGCGTCGTCGGCACGATGACCATGCTGCGGCGGGCGGGGCTGCGGGACGAGGCCGTGAAGGGCATGGGGCCCCGGCAGACGCATGTCTCCCTGGAGCGGGTACGCGACATCGCCGACACGCTGCTCACCACGATGAAGGCGAAGGCGGCCGAGAACGGGAACGCGAGTGGGAACGGGAGCGGGAGAGGGAACGGGAAGGGGAACGCGGACGAGAGCGCCGAACCGGGCGATCTGGTGGTCGACTTCGCCCTCCCGTGGGCCTCCCACGTGACCTGCGAACTGCTCGGACTGCCCACCGAGGCGGCCCCCGAACTGGCCGGCTGGTTCCGTCTGCTCAGTACGGGAGAAATGGCCGACGAGAACCTCTTCGCCGACTGGACCAAGGCGCTGAGGCGCTTCGACGACTGGATGACGGGCATCGGCACGGAAGGGCTCCTCGGCCGCCTCGCCCTGTTGAACCGCTCCTCCGGCCATCCGCTGAGCCATCAGGAGATGGTGGAGATCGCGCTGTTCCTCTTTGTGTCGGGACTCGGGAATCCGGCCGGCTTCCTGGCCCTCTGCGGACTGGTGCTGGCACGCGACCCGGAGCTGGCCGCCCGGCTGAGGCGGGAGCCGCGGGCGCTGCCCGGCACTCTGGAGGAGCTGTACCGGTGGTCCGTCATGCTGGGCGATTCCATCGCGCGTATCGCACGGGAGGACGCCGAGATCGGGGGAGTCCCGGTTCGCGCCGGTGAGCTGGTGCTGATCTCCATCGACGCCGCCAACCGCGACCCCGCCGTCTTCGACTCCCCGGATCGGCTCGACATCGACAGGCGGCCGTCGACGCCGCATCTCCGGTTCGGACAGGGCCGGCATTTCTGTCCGGCCGCCGCGCTGAACCGGGCGCAGACCGAAGTGGCGTTGCGTGCCCTGCTCGACACCCTCCCCGGGCTGCGGCTGGCCGTCGCGCCGGACCGGATCCGCTGGCGGCAGGACCACGCCGTACTGCTCCCGGAGACGATTCCGGTGCGCTGGTGACGGGTCGGACCCCGGCTCGACGGGCGGTGGCGCGGGTGGGGCGGGGGAGTGCGCCCCCGCCCCACTCCGCTCCCCGCCCCACTCCCTGTCCCGCCTACGTCACCACCGCCGCCGCGCCGGCCGGTGCGACCGTGGGACGCGTCATATAGCCCGACGTGAAGAAGTACTCCAGATAGCGGTCGAGCATCACCGCGTCCACCGGCGGACAGTCCAGCCCGCTCCCGGCCAGGGCCGCTTCGGTATTACGGCGGCTCAGCCGGGGAAAGACGCCCTCCAGATACATCTCCTTGACCGAGATGTCGCCCTGGTTCGCCCGGTCCACACAGAGGGACACGAAGGGCGCGGTGGGGCTGGTGGGATGGAGCGCGACATGACGTACCAGCTCGCCCACCCACTCCCCGTACGGCAGCATGCGCAGCTCGCATCCCGCCACGCGCATCCGGTCCAGTACGTCGCGCAGCACGGCCGGGCGGGGATTGGTGAGGTGGTAGACCCGGTCCTTCGCCCGGTGCCGGGTGGCGATGTGCACCACGGACTCCGCCACATGATCCACCGGCACGAAGTCCATCGGCAGCGCGATGTCGGGGGCGAGCCCCGTCTCCGCGATGGTCTTGAACAGCGAGCAGATCGCGGTCTCCGTGTTGCAGGCGCCGTGCAGCCGGTCCCCGGTCACTTCGTACGGACGGTAGACGGCGACCGGAAGCCCCTGCTCCGCCGCGTTGCGCAGCAGGCCCTCGGCGACCCACTTGCTCTCGGCGTAGCCCATGGTGAGCCGGTCCGCGTGGTCCAGCCGCACGTCCTCGTCGACCTCCCGCGCACCGGCGGTGCCGAAGCCGGCGAGGACCGCCACCGTGGACAGGAAGTGCACCGGCACGCGGCGGCGGGCCGCCAGTCCGATGATCTCGCGGGTGCCTTCGACATTGGCGGCCCGCAGGGCGCTGTAGGGATAGAGGAAGTTGACCCGTGCGCCGTTGTGCACGATCAGATCCAGGCACCCGGCCAGACCGGCGGCATGCTCCGGGGACAGGCCGAGTCCGGGAGCCGCGAGGTCCGCGGGGAAGCAGACCAGCCGCCGCCGTGCGGTGTCGTCCGCGCCTAGGCCGTAACGGGTGAGCGCGGCCAGGACGCGTCGCTCCGCGTGGGCCGCGCCCGAGGCACGTACCGGGCAGTGGATACGGGCCGTCGTGTCGCGCAGCAGCCGGTCCAGGAGGAACGCGCCGACGAAACCGCTGGCGCCGGTGAGCAGGACGTCCGAGGGCTCGCCGGGCCGCGGGACCGGCGTCCCGGCGGGCGGCAGCGGGAAACCGAGCGCGGTCTCGCGTACGAAGTCGACCTCCGCGTCCGGGGCCTGCCGGGTCCCTGGCGTCCGTGGCGTCCGCGACGGGGCGTCCGGTCGCGGCGCGCCGGCCGGCCGGCCGAGGTGGGCGCCGACGGCGGCCGCGAAACCCTCCAGCGTCGGGTCGGTGAGCAGGGCCCGGATAAGGCTGCTGCCGAGCGCCGCGTCGAGATCCAGCAACGCGAGCGTACGGGCCACCACTTCGGCCGCCAGCAGGGAATCGCCCCCGATGGCGAAGAAGCTGTCCGTGGGCGCGGGCCGTACGCGCAGCACCAGCCGCCACACCTCGGCCAGCGCCTCCAGCGGACCCTCCGCCTCCGTTCCGGGGCCGGACCGGGGCTCCCGGCGCCGACCCGGTCCGTTCGCGGCGTCCGCTCGTGACTTCCCGACTTCTCCGTCCGCTCGTGACTCCCCGCGCGGCGCGCCCACCTCGCCGTGCCGTGACTCGGCCAGCAGGCGTGTGCGGTCGACCTTGCCGCCGCTGGTCACCGGGAACCGGTCCCGCGCGATGAGGGTCGGCACCGCCTGGGCGGGCAGCCACAGTCCGCAGTACGTCCGCAGCGCGTCCACCGGAACGGTGCCGCCGGGCCGCGCGGGGGTGAGATAGGCGGCCAGGACTCCGTCGCGGAGTTCCACGACGGCCTCGCCGACCTCGGAGTGGCAGCGCAGCCGCGCCTCGACCTCGTCGAGTTCGATGCGCTGGCCGCGCACTTTGACCTGCCGGTCCAGCCGCCCCCGGTACTCCAGGAGGCCGTCGGTCCCCGATACGACGCGGTCACCGGTCCGGTACAGCCGGCCGCCCGGTACGTCAGGCGAGCTGACGAACCGTTCCGCCGTCAGCTCGGCGTCGCCGATGTACTCCAGCGCCAGGCCGTCCCCGCCGACGTACAGTTCGCCCTCCTCGCCCGGCGCGGTGGGTGTGCCGTCCGGGCGCAGTACCCGGCAGGTGGAGGTGGCGAACGGACGGCCGATGGGGACGCGGGTCTCGTCACCGGTCAGCTTCGGCAGGAAGTACGCGGTGGACACCACGCTGTTCTCGGTGGGTCCGTAGAAGTTGACGACGGTCGTGCCGGGGCAGGCGGTCTGTACGGCGTGGGCGAGGCCGGGATCCATCGCCTCCCCGCCGGCGGAGGCGAACCGCAGTCCGCGCAGGGCGCCGGGCCGGGTCCTGGCCAGATGGTGGAAGACGCTGGTGGTGAGGTAGGCGACGGTCACACCGTGCGTACGGAAACGCTCCTCCAGGACGGCGGGAGCGAGCAGTTCCTCGCGGTCCACCAGGACGAGACAGGCGCCGCCGAGCAGTCCGCTCCAGATCTCGATCGTGGAGGCGTCGGAGGAGAGGCCGTAGCCGTGCAGCACTCCGTCGCCTGGGCCCGGCGGGGGCAGCCGCGGATCCGACAGCACCAACTGGGCCACCCCGCGGTGCGCGATCGCGACAGGCTTCGGCCTGCCCGTGGAGCCGGAGGTGAACATCACGTAGGCGCGGTCGGTCGCCGCCGGGGACGGCGGCGGGGGGATGTCCGGGGTGTCCGGGACATCGGCCGCGTCAGGTGCGTCCGGCGCGTCCGGCGGAACGGTGCCGGTGACCCGGCCGAGCTCGACGCGCGTGTGCAGACCGCGGATACGGCGGGTGCTGCCCGGCAGGACGACCGCGACATGGACGCCCGCGTCCTCGGCCATCGCCCGCAGCCGGGCCGGCGGGTGGTCCTCATCGAGGGGCACATACGCGCAACCGGCCTTGAGGATGCCCAGGAACGCGACCAGCGCCTCCAGCGAGCGGCTGCCGCACACCCCCACCGCCGAGCCCGGTCCGACACCGGCGGCGACCAGCCGGGCCGCGAGCCGGTCGGAGGCGGTGCTGAGCAGGCCGTACGTCATGACGCGGTCCCGGTAGCGGGCCGCCGGGGCCTGGGGGGCGGCCCCGGCACGCGCTTCGAACAGCTCCGGGAGGCTGCTGTTCCGCGGATAACCGGGGTCCGGTGGGCCGGAGTCCCGTGTCCGGCCGGGATCCTGAGCCCGGTCGGGGTCCGGCCGACGGCCGAGGTCCGGTGGACGGCCGGGGCTCGGCGGACGCGCGAAGCCCTGGGGGAGAGGCGTGACGGCCGGTCCGTCGCGGCCGGTCGTGGGGTCGGGGTGGCTGTCGATACCGTCCGTGCGGGGGCCGGTGTCGGTCATGCGGTCCTGCCTTCCAGCGCTGTCGGGGGCGGATCAGCGCGGGCCGTCGGCACCGGCGAACTCGGCGGCGAAGGCGGCGAAGTCGGCGCTCCGCCAGCGCTCCGGGCGCATCCGGAACGTGATGTCCTCGATGAGCTGGTCCCGCGTCCCCGCGAGGTAGTCCCGTGCCTCGGCGGCCCCCAGATAGCGATGCGCCATGGTCTCGCGCTCCGCCGGGTCCATCGGATCGGCGACGGAGGTGACCGGACCTTCCACGCTGACGTAGCGATAGGGGGCGGTCTCGTCCTGGACGCACAGACTGAACCGCCCGGCCTCCTTCATCAGCCGCGCTTTGAGCGACGCCCGGCCGGTCTGTACCACGACGTCCTTGCCCGGCTCGTACCGGTACCAGACCGGTACGAGCAGCGGCGCTCTGACTCCTCGGGGGTCGGTGACTCCCAGGACACCCACATGGGTGTCGGCCAGGAACCGTTCGCGTTCGTCACTCCGCATGGCGGGCACCATCGACAGCCTCCACATCTCGCTCCGGGCCGGTGGACCGTCATGGCCCCGGCAGTAAAGAGGGAGAGCAGCGGAGCCGGGCTCACCGCGGCCGGGGAGGTCCCGCCGCCACGCCGCGGGCGGGTCGTACCGCTTCCGCCGTACTCCGCAGCAATCGTCTCGCCCCACCGGTATGCCCTCGCCTGCGCCACATGACCCGGTAAGTAATCCCTTTGGGGGTTTAGTGCTATTAATCAGCCCTGGGGTGGGCGTCGGTGAGCGGGGGCGAGAAAGGCCCTCTTCGCTTAACGTAGCCGTTCGGATACGTTAAGTGTCGATCGGGAAGTGTCGATCAGGCCGGGCTGGAGAGACGGAGACGGATATGACCATGCCAGCGTCGCGGGTGGAGCGAGTCGGTGTGTTCTGCGGCGCCCGGCCGGGCGCCCGCCCCCAGCATCTGAGGCTCGCCACCGAGTTCGGGGAGGCGCTGGCGCAGCGCGGGACGGGCCTGGTCTACGGCGCGGGCGGTGTCGGCATCATGGGCGCGGTCGCCGATGCCGTGCTGGACGCCGGGGCGCCGGTGACCGGTGTGATCCCCCGTCAGCTGTACGAACGCGAACAGCCGGACGAGTCACGCACCGAAGTGATCGTCGTGGAGACGATGCATGAGCGCAAGGCGCTGATGTACCGCCTCGCGGTCGGCTTCGCGGTGCTTCCGGGCGGCCTCGGCACGCTCGACGAGCTGCTCGAAGTGGCGACCTGGAACCAACTGGGCATCCATCACAAGCCACTTGTCCTGGTCAACCGGGGCGGATTCTTCGATCCGCTGCTCACGCTCCTGGACAACATGGTCTCCGACGGCTTCATCAGTCAGGAGGAACGCTTCGTCATCCAGGTCGCGTCCGGGGTGGAGGAGGCCCTCGACTGCCTGGTCGGCCCCGAGCCCCGGCCCGAGCGGCCGACGATCCCGCCGGCGGCCTCCAGGGCCCCGGTGGCCCCCACCGCCGCGACCTGACCGAACCGACGGTCAGGTCCGCGACGGGAACCGACAAGGACGCCGGGCGCGGGGATCACCCGGGATCCGCGTCAACCGGGTTCCCCGCGCGGCGAGTTGTGCGCGGCGATCGCGCCGGGGATGCTGGCGTGTCGGGTGGTACGTGACACGTCGGGCAAGGGGGACCATGGTCGCGCTACGGGGGAGCGATGTCCTTGACGCGTCGCAGGCAAGGATCCTCTCGGCCGCCGGTGAGGTGATCGGCGCCGGGTTCCTCGTCGCCCCCGACGTCCTGTGCACCTGCGCTCATGTCGTCGCCGGGGCACTCGGGGTGCCGGATGCCGGGGAACGGGCGCCCGGCACCCCCGTGGACCTCGACTTTCCCCTGCTGGGAGGCCGACCCCGGGCGCGGGCGACGGTGGTGTCCTGGCGGAGCGGCGGATCGGATGTCGCGCTGCTCCGGCTCGACGTGGCGGTCGAGGGCGCCAGGCCGGTGCCGCTCGTCGACGGTACGGGCGTATGGGGGCACACGTTCCGCGCGTTCGGCTACCCGGCCGGCGCCGACGACGGCATATGGGCCTCGGGCACGCTGCGTGCCGGACAGGGCTCCGGCTGGGTGCAGATGGAGGCCCAGGAGCCGGGGCCGCGCATCGCGGAGGGGTTCAGCGGGGCGCCGGTCTGGGACGACCAGCAGAACGGTGTCGTCGGGATGACGGTCGCCGCACACCGGGGCGAGCGCACCGCGTATCTGCTGCCGTCGGCCGAGCTGGTCGACGAACGGACACTGCGGCCGGTCTGCCCGTTCCAGGGGCTCGCGCCGTTCACGGAGGGCGACGCGGAGTTCTTCCACGGGCGCGACAGTGATACCGCCCGCGTGCACAAGGCCGTGCGCGGGCGGCCGGTGACGCTGGTGGCGGGGCCCTCCGGATGCGGCAAGTCGTCCCTCGTACGGGCGGGGGTCCTGCCCTTGCTGCGGGCCGAGGGAATGAGTGTGTCCGAGCTGCGGCCCGTGCCCGGGGTACGGGCCGCAGCCGTGCTCGCCCGCGCGCTGACCGGAATCCTGGAGCCGGGCCTCGGCGAGGTCGGACGGCTCGTCAAGGCCGAGGAGTTGGCCGGGCTCCTCGATTCCGGCGACGATGTGACCGCCGAGCTGCGCGGCAGGGTCCTCGCCCGGGGAGCGAGCGCCGGACACGTGATCTTCGTCGACCAGTTCGAGGAGTACGCGGGCGCTGCCGAACCCGCCGCCGTCCGCCGTCTGTTCGGACTGTTCGCGGCTCTGGCGGGCAAGGACGGCACGGCCGTGCCGCGCGTCGTCGCCACCACGCGGCCCGACTCCCTCGACGTGCTGGTGACGGCCGGCACCTCCGACCTCGTCAGCGACGCCGTGCAGTTCATCGCTCCGCTCGCGGCCGACAACCTGGAACGGGCGGTGACCGCGCCCGTCGACGCCGTGCCGGGGCTGTGGTTCGAGCCGGGGCTGCCGGAGCGGATCGTCGCGGACGCGGGCGACGAGCCCGGCCGGATGCCGCTGGTCCAGTTCGCCCTGACCGAGTTGTGGAAGCGGCGCTCCCGCTCGATGCTCACCCACGCCGCCTACGGAGACCTCGGCGGCGTCGCGGGCGCCCTCGTCGGCTACGCGGAAGACGCCCTGTCCGAGCTGACCCGGGACCAACAGGAGCGTGCCCGGCGGCTGTTCGTACAGCTGGCGCGGCCGGCCGGCGGTGACACCTTCTCCCGCAGCCCCACACGCACCGCCGACCTCGCGCCCGAACTCCTGCACGTGGCACGGGAGCTGGCCCCCGGCAAGCTCGTCGTGCTCTCCCCGGCCCCGGGCGGCGGCGAGCGCGAGGAGATGGTCGACCTGGCGCACGAGGCGCTGACGGCGCTCTGGCCACGCCTGAGGCAGTGGCTCGTCGACTCCCGTGACTTCCGCTCCTGGCAGGAGCAGCTCCGGACCGATCTGAAGCGATGGCAGACACAACACCACGAACCCGCACGCCTGTTGAGCGGAACGGACCTCGCCGAGGCCGGCCACCGGCTGGCCGGGCACATCGAGGACATCTCCGCCGCCGAGCGCGGCTACATCCTGCTCAGCCGCCGCCACTCACGGCGCGGCGCCCGCCTCAGGCAGGCCGCGGTCGGGGCGCTGGCCGTCCTCACGGTGCTCGCCGTCGTACTGGCGCTCTCCACCTGGCAGAGCCTCAGGACGGCCGAGGACCAACTGCGCACCCAGGCCGCGGGCCTGCTCGCCCAGGCCGCCGAGGACCGGCCGGGCAGCGACCCCGCCACCGCGCTGCAGCTCGCCCTGGCCGCCTGGAACACCAGGCGGACCGCCAAGACCGGCCAGGCCCTGCTGCACCGATGGCGGTGCGCGCCGAACCGGTGGGCGGCGAACGGTTCCGGGCCGACTCGGGAAAGTACAGCGTGTCGCCGGACGGGCGCTTCGTCGCCCTGGTCTCCGACCGGCGCCTCGAGGTGCTCGACGCCTCCCGAACCCGCCACCAGTCGGTGTCACTGCCGCCACCCGCCGGCCCGGCGGACTGGATACCCACGTGGACGGGCGACTCGGAGCGGATCGTGGTGTGGGGCGAGAGCGGCAACCTCCACCGGTCGTACTCCGTGCGGGACCTGCGCGACAGCGTGCCGCTGGACGACATCGTGCCGAAGGCGAAGGAACTCGACAGTGTCGACGAGCTGCGGGGCGGCGAAGTGGACAGTGTCGCCGCGCTGGAGGGAAGCGAGATCGCTCTGCTGACCGTGGACGGCAGGCTCGCCCGCGTGGACGCCGCCGACGCGGCCGTGCGCACCCGGCCCTTCCTCGTCCACCCCGCGCCGAACTGGGCCGGCACCGGCCTCACCAGCGAGATCCTCGCGAAGAGCCGGCTCATCGCCCGTCCCGGGCACCCCGGACAGGTCGCCGCGGTCACCAGGACGGGAACCCAGCGCGGCGAGATCCTGCTGTGGGACGTCCGTACTCCCCGACGCGTCGACACACTGACGGGAACGGCCGTCAATGTGCCGTTCGGCGTCGACTCCCTGGCCGGTGCGCTCGCTTTCGACGCGGACGGCTCACGTCTCGCCGTGGCGAACACCGATGGGCAGGTGAGTGTGTGGGACGTCGACCGCGGGAAGCGACACACGCGCAGCGTGCCCCGCGCGAGCAACGACGTCCTGATCGGGTTCGGCCCCGGCGACAGCGTCGTCACGTACCTCTTCGACAAGAAGCAGGTCCAGATCTACGACCTGACGGGCGACGGAGCCGTCGGCGCTCTGCCGGTCGCGGGCGGGGACTGGATCTCGGGGTTCGTGCGCGGCCATCGCCTGACCGTCGACACCGGCCGCCTGCGCCAGACCTTCGACCTGAGCCCCGGCGCCCAGTTCCGCACCCTGTGCGCCGCCGCGGATCGCGACTACACGGAAGCCGAACGGAAGTTGCTGCCGGAGGGAACCCCGTCGCAGCGGCCCTGTTCCTGACCGGGGCGGTCAAACGGACGGGGTTCCAGGAGGCGTTCTAGGCGGCCTCGTCCACACTGTCGTGGAGGGCCGCGGCCCACTCCAGCAGCAGGACCTCGTACGCCTCCGCGGGCCATGTCCCGTCGGACGTCTCGGCCGCCTCGACGAGCGCGCGGATGCGCTCATTGGCCGCGACGGCGTCGGATGCCGGGGATGCGGAAGCGGAGGAAGAGGACATGTGGCAAGCGTAGGGGGCGGCGGGCACCTCCCGGTGCCGATCGGGGAGCGTCCTTGCTCACACTTCGCTCACACACTCCCCGCACGGCCGCCCCCGGCGGCCCGGATCAGCCGGCCGACTCGCCCGCGTGCGGGCTCAGCGTGTCCGTGCCGACCAGGACGAAGAGCGCGATGCCGAGCAGGATCCGGTAGATCACGAACGGCATGAAGCTCTTCGTGGTGATGAACTTCATGAACCACGCGATAACGGCATATCCGACAATGAAGGCGATGACCGTCGCGAAGATGGTCGGCGGCCAGGCGACGTGTCCCTCGCCGGCGTCCTTCAGTTCGAACGCGCCCGAGGCGAGCACCGCCGGGATCGCGAGCAGGAACGAGTACCGCGCCGCCGCCTCACGGGTGTACCCCATCAGCAGGCCACCGCTGATCGTGGCGCCCGAGCGCGAGACGCCGGGCACCAGCGCCATCGCCTGGCAGAGGCCGAAGATCAGACCGTCCTTGACACTCAGGTCCCGCAGTGACTTGCGCTCCCTGATCGCGCGGTGCTTGCCGCCGGTCTCGTCACGGGCCGCGAGCCGGTCCGCGACACCGAGCACGACGCCCATCACGATCAGCGTGACCGCGATCAGCCGCAGATCGCGGAACGGCCCGTCGATCTGGTCCTTCAGCGTCACACCGAGCACACCGATCGGGATCGAGCCGACGATGACCAGCCAGCCCATCTGGGCGTCGTGGTCACCGCGCATCGACTTGTCCACCAGCGAGCGGCACCACGCGGAAACGATTCGGGCGATGTCCTTGCGGAAGTAGATGAGGACCGCCGCCTCCGTACCGATCTGGGTGATCGCGGTGAACGCCGCGCCCGGGTCGTGCCAGCCGGCGAAGGCCGCCGTCAGCCGCAGATGCGCGCTGGAGGAGATGGGGAGGAACTCGGTCAGCCCCTGGACGAGCCCGAGGATGAAAGATTCGAACCAAGACATGGGGAACTACGCCATCCAAGAGATGATCAAGCACTGGCCTGCGGAACAGCGGGGCAGTGACGGACTGAGGGGTGACGGTCGAAACGCGGGTTCGATCATATGGAGGGGTGAGTAGTCCTACTCATGCCGGCTCTTCGCTGATGTGGTGGTGGGCAGCGTAGCGTCTTGAGGGTGACGGGACGTGGGTGGCCCCTGCTTGTCCCGGGTGCTCGTACCGGGTGCGGGTCGCGTCCGGTTCGGGTCCGCCTCGCGCATATCTCGCGCCATGAATGACCTACACTCAAGTCATTTGGGCGAGGGCAAGGTCACAGCGTTGTGCTCTGCTGCTGGTTCGCCGGGCTGCCCTAATATCTGGGCATGACGGTCCTCCCTGACGACGGGCTTTCCCTGGCCGCCGAGTTCCCCGATGCGACCCGCGAGCAGTGGCAGAGCCTGGTGGCAGGCGTGCTGCGCAAGTCGGGTCGGGATCTCTCGGGGCCGGCCGCCGAGGACGCGCTGTCCACCGCGCTCCAGGACGGATTCACCACTCGTCCGCTGTACACCGCCGACGACGCGCCCGGGGACTCCGGTTATCCCGGCTTCGCGCCGTTCACCAGAGGCGGCCGACCCGAAGGGGGCGCGGTCTCCGGCTGGGACGTACGGCAGCGCCATACGCTCCCCGATCCCGTACGCACCAACGAGGCAGTGCTCTCCGACCTGGAGAACGGGGTCACCTCCCTCTGGCTGTCGGTGGGTTCCGCCGGAATCCCGGTGTCCGGACTGGCCGCCGCCCTCGACGGCGTCTATCTCGACCTCGCGCCGGTCGCCCTCGACGCGGGCGCCGAATTCGGGCCCGCCGCACGGGAGTTGCTGAAGCTGTACGAGGAGCGCGGGGTGGCCCGCGACGCGGCGCGCGGCACCCTCGGCGCCGACCCGGTGGGTGAACTCGCCCGTACCGGACGGGAAGTGACGGGCCTTACGGAAGAGGCCGCCGAACTCGCCGCGCTCTGCGCCCGGGAGTACCCGGGCCTGCGCGCGATCACCGTCGACGCGCTGCCCTACCACGAGGGCGGCGCCTCCGACGCGCAGGAACTGGGCTGCTCCCTCGCCACCGGCGTCGGCTGGCTGCGTGACCTCACCGCGGCCGGACTCACCGTCGAAGCCGCCTGTGCGCAGATCGAGTTCCGGTACGCCGCGACCGCCGACCAGTTCCTGACGATCGCCAAACTCCGGGCCGCGCGCAGGCTCTGGGCCCGGGTGGCCGAGGTGTGCGGCGCCGACGCGGGGCCCGGCACCGGGGCGCAGCGCCAGCACGCCGTGACCTCGCCGGTGATGATGACCCGGCGCGACCCCTGGGTGAACATGCTGCGCACCACGGTCGCCTCGCTGGCGGCCGGGGTCGGCGGCGCGGACGCTGTGACCGTACTGCCCTTCGACCACGCCCTCGGACTGCCCGACGCCTTCGCCCGCAGGATCGCCCGCAACACCTCCACGATCCTCCTGGAGGAGTCCCACCTGGGCCGGGTCATCGACCCCGCGGGCGGCTCCTGGTACGTGGAGCGGCTCACCGACGAGCTCGCACACGCCGCCTGGGAGTGGTTCCAGGAGATCGAACGCGCCGGCGGCCAGCGCGCCGCGCTCCACGACGGACTGATCGCCGAGCGGCTCGCGGCCACCTGGCAGGAGCGCTCGGGCAGGCTGGCCAGGCGGCGCGAACCCATCACCGGCGTCAGCGAGTTCCCGCAGCTCTCACAGCCCCCGGTGGAACGCGACCCGGCGCCCGCGCCGCCCGGCGGCGGACTGCCGGTGGTACGCCGCGACGAGGCGTACGAGGCACTCCGCGCCCGCTCCGACGCGCATCTCGCCGCCACCGGCGCCCGGCCCCGCGTCTTCCTGGCCGCCCTCGGCCCGGCCGCCGCGCACACCGCCCGCGCCACCTTCACCGCCAGCCTCTTCCAGGCAGGCGGCATCGAACCGGTCCATGACCCGGTGACGGTCGACGCGGCGACCGCCGCCGACGCCTTCACCCGCAGCGGGGCCGCCGTCGCCTGTATCTGCTCCAGCGACACGCTCTACGCCGAAGGCGCCGCGCCCGTCGCGCAGGCCCTCAAGGCGGCGGGCGCGCTCCAGGTGTTCCTCGCCGGCCGCCCCGGCGAACAGCGTGAGACCTATGTACGGGCCGGAGTCGACGATTTCGTCGTCGCGGGCGGCGACGCGATCGCCGTCCTGACCTCCGTCCTCGACCGGATGGGAGTGGCGTGATGGGGATCCCGGACTTCTCCGAGATCGAGCTGGGCCCCGGCGACAGCGCCGGGATCACCGAGGACCAGTGGCGTACGGCCGTCAAGGAAAACACCGGCAGGGCGGATCACGATCTGTTCTGGGAGACCCCCGAGGGCATCGCCGTCAAACCGCTCTACACCGCCCGGGACGTGGCGGGGCTCGACTTCCTCGGCACCTACCCCGGCATCGCGCCGTATCTGCGCGGCCCGTACCCCACGATGTACGTCAACCAGCCCTGGACCATCCGGCAGTACGCCGGGTTCTCCACCGCCGAGGAGTCCAACGCCTTCTACCGGCGCAACCTCGCCGCCGGGCAGAAGGGCCTCTCGGTCGCCTTCGATCTGCCGACCCACCGCGGCTACGACAGCGACCACCCCCGGGTGACCGGCGATGTCGGCATGGCGGGCGTGGCCATCGACTCGATCTACGACATGCGCCAGTTGTTCGACGGCATCCCGCTCGACAAGATGAGTGTGTCGATGACGATGAACGGCGCGGTGCTGCCGGTACTCGCGCTCTACATCGTGGCCGCCGAGGAACAGGGCGTACCGCCCGAGAAGCTGGCCGGGACCATCCAGAACGACATCCTCAAGGAGTTCATGGTCCGCAACACCTATATCTATCCGCCGAAACCCTCGATGCGGATCATCTCCGACATCTTCGCGTACAGCTCGCAGAAGATGCCGCGCTACAACTCCATCTCCATCTCCGGCTACCACATCCAGGAAGCGGGCGCGACGGCCGATCTGGAGCTGGCGTACACCCTCGCCGACGGGGTGGAGTATCTGCGCGCCGGACTCGGCGCCGGACTCGATGTGGACGCGTTCGCGCCCCGCCTGTCCTTCTTCTGGGCCATCGGCATGAACTTCTTCATGGAGATCGCCAAACTCCGCGCGGCCCGGCTCCTCTGGGCCCGGCTGGTCAAGAAGTTCGACCCCAAGAACGCCAAGTCGCTTTCCCTGCGCACCCATTCGCAGACCTCCGGCTGGTCGCTCACCGCGCAGGACGTCTTCAACAACGTCACCCGCACCTGCGTCGAGGCGATGGCCGCCACCCAGGGCCACACCCAGTCGCTGCACACCAACGCGCTGGACGAGGCCCTCGCCCTGCCCACCGACTTCTCGGCCCGTATCGCCCGCAACACCCAGCTGCTGCTCCAGCAGGAGTCGGGGACCTGCCGGGTGACCGACCCCTGGGGCGGCAGCGCGTATGTCGAGAAGCTGACCTACGACCTCGCCAGGCGCGCCTGGCAGCACATCGAGGAGGTCGAGGCGGCCGGCGGGATGGCACAGGCCATCGACGCGGGAATCCCCAAGCTCCGGGTGGAGGAGGCCGCGGCCCGTACCCAGGCGCGGATCGACTCGGGACGCCAGCCCGTCATCGGCGTCAACAAATACCGGGTGGAGACCGACGAGAAGATCGACGTGCTCAAGGTCGACAACTCCTCCGTACGCACCCAGCAGATCGAGAAGCTGCGGCGGCTGCGCGCCGAACGCGACGAGGACGTCTGCCAGGACGCGCTGCGCGCGCTCACCGCCGCCGCCGAGGCCGGCTCGCGCCCCGGCCTCGAAGGCAATCTGCTCGGCCTCGCGGTGAACGCGGCCCGCGCCAAGGCCACCGTCGGTGAGATCTCCGACGCACTGGAGAAGGTGTACGGGCGGCACTCCGGCCAGATCCGTACCATCGCCGGTGTGTACCGGAACGAGGCAGGCAGTTCCCCGGCCGTCGAGCACACCCGCGCGGCCGTCGAGGACTTCGAACGGGCCGAAGGACGCCGGCCGCGCATCCTGGTGGCCAAGATGGGCCAGGACGGCCATGACCGCGGCCAGAAGGTGATCGCCACGGCCTTCGCCGACCTGGGCTTCGACGTGGACGTCGGCCCGCTGTTCCAGACGCCCGCCGAGGTGGCGCGGCAGGCCGTCGAGGCCGACGCGCATATCGTCGGGGTCTCCTCGCTCGCCGCCGGCCACCTCACGCTCGTACCGGCGCTGCGCGAACAGCTCGCCGAGGAGGGCCGCGAGGACATCATGATCGTGGTGGGGGGAGTGATCCCGCCCCAGGACATCGAGGAGCTGCACCGGGCGGGGGCCGCCGCGGTCTTCCCGCCCGGCACGGTCATCCCGGACGCCGCACGCGATCTGCTGACCGCGCTGGCGGCCTCGCTGGGGCACGAGGCTCCGGCCGGGGACGCCGCTTCCGGGAACGCCGCCTCCGGCGCAGAGCGGTGAGCGCGTGCCCCCACGGATCGACATCGACAGCTACACCAAGGGCGTTCTGGACGGCTCCCGTTCGTACATCGCCCGTGCCGTCACCCTCGTGGAGTCCACCAGGCCCGACCACCGCAGGCTCGCGCAGGAACTGCTGACCGAGCTGCTGCCGTACTCCGGGAAAGCCCGCAGGATCGGCATCAGCGGGGTCCCCGGCGTCGGCAAGTCCACCTTCATCGACGCGATGGGAACGCTGCTCACCGGCCTCGGCCACCGTGTCGCGGTGCTCGCCGTCGACCCGTCCTCCAGCAGGACGGGAGGCTCCATCCTGGGCGACAAGACCCGGATGGAACGGCTCGCCGTGGACCCGGCCGCGTTCGTACGGCCCTCGCCGACCGCGGGCACGCTGGGCGGGGTGGCCAAGGCGACCCGCGAGACCATCATCGTCATGGAGGCCGCCGGCTACGACGTGGTGCTCGTCGAGACGGTGGGGGTCGGCCAGTCCGAGACCACCGTCGCCAACATGGTCGACTCCTTCCTGCTGCTCTCCCTGGCGCGCACCGGGGACCAGCTCCAGGGCATCAAGAAGGGCGTCCTCGAACTGGCCGACGTCATCGCCGTCAACAAGGCCGACGGCCCGCACGAACGTGACGCCCGCTCCGCCGCGCGGGAACTCGCGGGCGCGCTCCGGCTGATGCACCCGGCGGACGCGGCCTGGACGCCGCCGGTGCTCAGTTGCAGCGCGCGGGAGGGCACCGGTCTCGACACCGTGTGGGAACGGCTCGAACAGCACCGCGCGGTGCTCGGCGCCGACGGCCGGCTGGACCGCAAGCGCCGGGACCAGCAGGTCGACTGGACGTGGACGATGGTTCGCGACCACCTTCTGGACCGGCTGCGCGAACACCCGGGCGTACGGGAGCTGGCGCCCGCGCTGGAGCGTGAGGTGCGGAACGGGACACTGACCGCGACGCTCGCCGCGGAGCGGATCATCGAGGCGCTGGCGGGCCCCGCCGGTACCTGATCCCCGCGCGGGGGAACCGGTGGGAAGCCGCCGGGACGGCGTGTCCATACTGGACGGGCGCGGCCTCACGGACGCGTCCGCCCAGGGAAGGAACCAGCGAGAGCATGGCCCACGACGAACCGGTGCTGACCAGCCGCGCGGGCCGCACCGCCCACCTCACCCTCAACCGGCCCCGCGCCCTCAACGCCCTCACCCACCCCATGGTGCGGACGATCGACGAGGCACTGGCCGCGTGGGAGAGCGACGACGACGTCACGGCCGTGATCATCTCGGGCGCCGGTGACCGCGGGCTCTGCGCAGGTGGCGACATCCGCGTGATCCACGAGGACGCGCGCACCGGCGCGGGTGCCTCGCACGCCTTCTGGCGCGACGAATACCGGCTCAACGTACGGATCGCCCGCTACCCCAAGCCGTATGTCGCCCTGATGGACGGCATCGTGATGGGCGGTGGTGTCGGGGTCTCGGCGCACGGCGGCGTACGTGTCGTCACCGAACGGTCCGCCGTCGCCATGCCCGAGACCGCGATCGGGCTGGTCCCCGATGTCGGCGGGACCTACCTGCTCTCCCGGGCCCCCGGTGAGCTGGGCACCCATCTCGCCCTCACCGGGCAGACGATCGGCGCGGCCGACACCCTGCTGTGCGGCCTCGCGGATCACTTCGTACCCACCGGCCGGCTCTCCGGACTGCGCGCCGCGCTCGCCGGGCCCGAGGTGCGGGACGCGGACGACGTACGGGAGGTCGTACGCCGGTACGCGACGACCCCGCCGGAGGGGCGGCTCGACGCGGACCGCGAGTGGATCGACGCCTGCTATACGGCCGGCTCGGTGGAGGAGATCATCGAGCGACTGCGTGGCAACGGGGATCCGGCGGCCAAGGACGCCGCCGAGACACTCCTCACCCGGTCGCCCACCGCCCTGAAGGCCACCCTCGTCGCGATGCGCCGCGCCCGGCGGACGGCCACGCTGGAGCAGGTGATCGTCCAGGAGTACCGGGCGTCGTGTGCGGCGCTGACCTTCCCCGATCTCCAGGAGGGCATCCGGGCCCAGGTCATCGACAAGGACCGCAGGCCCCGCTGGTCGCCGACGGAGCTGGCGGAGGTCACGGACGCCGACGTGGCGCGTTTCTCCGCACCGCCGCCCGGCGGCGACCTGGAACTCGCCACGCCGTGACCCGGTGAGGGAGAGGATCAGCGGCGGCGGAGCCGGTGTCGCTGACGCCAGGCGACGACCGCCGCGGCCACTCCCGTGAGCACGATGAAGCCCGTCGAGATCAGGAACATCGGCGAGGTCGGGGACGACGCCTCGCTGCCCGCGATCACATACGCCGCGGTGTTGGGCACCGTTCCGATCCCGGTCGCCAGCAGGAACGGCGCCCACCCCATACGGGAGACGGCGGCGCAGTAGTTGGCCGCGGCGAACGGCACCCCGGGAAAGAGCCGGAGCGCCATCATCGACCGGAAGCCGTGCTCGCTCAGCTGTCCGTCGGCCGCCAGCAGCCAGCGGCCCCGCAGCAGAGGCCGCAGCGCCCCCTGCCCGAGGAAGCGGACGAGCCCGAAGGAGATCGCCCCGGCCAGTACGCTCCCCGCGACCGCGGCGAGCAGACCGAACGCCGAGCCGAAGAGGGCGCCCGCGGCGAGACTGAGCAGCGGACGCGGTACGAACGCGACGGCGCACAGCCCGTACGCCACGGCGAACAGCACCACCGCCGTCGCGCCGCTGAACTGCGGAGGCCAGCCGTCGGCCAGCAGCTTCTGCGGCTCGTACAGCAGCACCGCCGCACCCGCCGCGGCCAGCACGGCGATGAGCAGGGCGAACCGCGACCAGGGCGAGAGCAGCACCCGGAAGCAGCGGACAGCGAGGCCCGGCGAAGGCTCGGGGGCCGGCCTGGGGACCGGCCTGGGGGCGGTGTCGAGCATTCGGGGATGCTAACCGACCCACGTGAACTCCCGTGGCGGGGAAAACCATTCGACGTGAACGGCGGGCATGGGCCAGGATCGGCGACATGTTCCGGTACGCCTTCCCCGCAGCGCCGTCCGCAGTCGCGGACGCGCCGGAGGCTGCCGGTTTCCCCCTCGCGTACGCGGCAGTCGCAGCCGCGGCGGCGGCGGCAGCAGCGCCCGCACCCGTGGCGCCCCTCGGCGGCGCCCGAAGCTGACCCTTCCCGGATCGTCCGGCGGACCCCGCAGGGGGAGGGTCGGCAAGGCCCGGGGGTCCCTCTCAGCTTCGAGTTCCTGGAAGGAACCACGCGAACCATGCCCAAGACGGCATACGTGCGCACCAAGCCGCACCTGAACATCGGCACCATGGGCCACGTCGACCACGGCAAGACCACGCTGACCGCCGCCATCACCAAGGTCCTCAGCGACCGGGGGACCGGCACGTTCGTGCCGTTCGACCGGATCGACCGGGCCCCGGAGGAGGCCGCCCGCGGGATCACCATCAACATCTCGCACGTCGAGTACGAGACCGACACCCGGCACTACGCGCATGTCGACATGCCGGGCCACGCCGACTACATCAAGAACATGGTGACCGGCGCCGCCCAGCTCGACGGGGCGATCCTCGTCGTCTCCGCGCTCGACGGGATCATGCCGCAGACCGCCGAGCACGTCCTGCTCGCCCGCCAGGTCGGCGTCAACCACATCGTCGTCGCCCTCAACAAGGCCGACGCGGGCGACGACGAACTGACCGACCTGGTCGAGCTGGAGGTGCGCGAACTGCTCACCGAGCACGGGTACGGCGGCGACGCGGCGCCCGTCGTCCGGGTCTCCGGGCTGCGCGCGCTGGAGGGCGACCCGCGCTGGACGGCGGCCGTGGAGGCGCTGCTCGACGCGATCGACACGTATGTGCCGATGCCCGTCAGGTACACGGACGCGCCGTTCCTGCTCCCGGTGGAGAACGTCCTCACCATCACCGGGCGCGGCACGGTCGTCACCGGCGCCGTCGAGCGCGGCACGGTGCGCGTCGGCGACCGGGTGGAGGTGCTCGGCGCGGGCATCGAGACGGTCGTCACCGGGCTGGAGACCTTCGGGAAGCCGATGGAATCCGCCGAGGCGGGGGACAACGTCGCGCTGCTCCTGCGCGGTACGCAGCGCGACGCGGTCCGCCGCGGCCATGTGGTGGCGGCGCCGGACAGTGTCGTACCGAGCAGGCGCTTCACCGCGCAGGTGTACGTCCTCTCCGCCCGCGAGGGCGGCCGGACGACCCCGGTCACCAGCGGCTACCGGCCGCAGTTCTACATCCGTACGGCGGATGTGGTCGGTGACATCGACCTGGGCGGGACGGCCGTCGCGCGCCCCGGGGACACGGTCACCCTGACCGTGGAGCTGGGCCGTGACGTCCCGCTGGAGCCGGGGCTCGGCTTCGCGATCCGCGAGGGCGGCCGTACGGTCGGCGCCGGCACGGTCACGTCCCTGCTCTGACCCGCTCCGGCCCGGCCGGACCCGCTCCGGCGGCGCCCGTCTCCCCGTACCCCGGGGAGGCGGGCGCGCGGCCGTCGTACGAGCGCACAATGGGAGCGTGAACGAAGCGATCCCCGTCCTGCGCGCCGTGGACAGCGGCACCGCCAAACTGCTGCCCGATGTGGACCGGGAGCGTGCCTGGCTGCTGACGGTCGACGGCGCGCCCCAGTCCTATGTCGACCTCGACGAGCCGACCCATCTGGAGTTCGAGTACGTACGGCGCCTCGCCCACGTCGTCGACCGCGCGGGCGACGAGGGCGCTCCGCTCACCGTGCTCCACCTCGGCGGCGGGGCCTGCACCCTGCCCCGCTATGTGGCGGCCACCCGGCCCGGCTCCACGCAGAGCGTGGTGGAGGCGGACACGGGACTGCTGGCGCTGGTCACGGAGCTGCTGCCGATACCGGACGGCACCGGCATCACCGTGCACGGCGCGGACGCGCGCCACTGGCTCGAAGCCGCCCAGGACCGCTCCGTGGACGTGCTCGTCGGCGATGTCTTCGGCGGCTCGCGGGTGCCCGCCCATCTCACCTCGGTCGAGTACGCGCGCGAGGCCGCGCGGGTGCTGCGCACGGACGGGGTCTACGCCGCGAATCTCGCCGACGGCGCGCCCTTCGGCTTCCTCCGCTCCCAACTGGCCACCTTCGCCACGGCTTTCGGGGAACTGGCGCTGATCGCGGAGCCCTCGGTGCTCCGTGGCCGCCGCTTCGGCAACGCCGTCCTGGTCGCCTCGCACACGGAGATCGACACGGCGGCCCTCGCGCGCCGTACCGCCGCCGACGCCTTCCCCGCCCGGGTCGAACACGGCGCGTCGCTCCGGCGGTTCATCGGGGACGCGAGCCCGGTACGGGACAGCGGCGCCGTACCGTCACCCCGCCCGCCCGACGGCGCCTTCAGTGTCGGCTGACACGGCGGAGGTCTCGGGGGCCTTCGGTGTCCCCGCCGGTGCGGCGGCGCGGCGCGTCAGCCGGCGTACGTCCGGCACGGTCAGGACCGCGGCCGTCAGCAGAACGACCAGCGCCGAGCAGCCCCACAGCGCGTACGCGCGCCCGAACGCGCTCTCCGCCGGTCCCGCGAGCGCGGTGGCCACCGGAATCATCCCGATCGAGCCGAGCATGTCGTACGCGGAGACCCGGGAGAGCTTCTCCTCGGGGATCTCCTGATGCAGCGCGGTCATCCATGACACCCCGAAGACCTCGATCGAGAGCCCCGTCAGGAACATCACCACCACCAGCCCCGCGGCCGGCAGCGGCACGGCGAGCCCGGCGGGCGGCAGGGCGAGGGGAAAGACACAGAGCGTGCCCGCGAGGAGCAGCCGGCGCGGCTTCCAGCGCATCATCACCAGCGCCCCGCCCACGGTGCCCGCGCCGAACGCGGCGAGCGCCAGGCCCCAGGGGCCCGCCCCGCCGAGTTCGTCGCGGGCGACCAGCGGCCCGTACACCGCCTCGGCCGCCACGACGACCGCGTTGACCACCGCGAACTGGACGACGATCGACCAGAGCCAGGGTCTGCCGATGAACTCCCGCCAGCCGTCGCGCAGATCGCTGACCATCCCGGCGCCCGGCGCGCGCGGCGGGATATGGCTGACATCGAGGAAGGCGCGCAGCGCCCCGGCCACCAGGAAGGCGGCGGCGTCGACGGCCAGCACCCAGCCGGGGCCGATCACCGCGATGAGCGCCCCGCCCAGGGCGGCGCCGCCGATCCCGGCGCCGTGCATCGACATCCGGTAGAGGGCGAAGGCGCGGCCCGCCTGCTCGCCGCTGACGCTGGCCATCAGCATGCCCTCGGAGGCCGGACTGAAGAAGGCGTGGCCCGTACCGCCCAGCGCGGCCAGCACCATCATCTGCCACAGCCGCGGGTCGCCCGTGAGGACCAGGGCGGCGAAGGTGGCCTGCGAGACGCAGTTGACGGCATTGGCGGCGACCATCACCCGGTGCCGGGGCAGCCGGTCCGCCAGCGCGCCGCCGACCAGCAGAAAGAGGACGAGCGGAACCGTACGGGCCGCGGCCACCAGCCCCACGTCGCCCGCGTCGCCGCCCGAATCGAGGACCGCGAACGCCGAGGCGATCAGCGCGCCCTGGCTGCCCAGATTGGTGGCGATCGCCGCGGCGGTCAGCAGTGTGTAGTTACGGCCGGCCCACGCGGGGCGGTGAGGACGGCGGGGGCGTCGCGGGCCGGCGTCGGCGTCGGCATCGGAGGGAGAGGTCACTACGGGACTATCCCGGTGGCCGCTGCCCCGTGCCAACCGGTTTTGTGCCGATCCGGTCAGGAGGCCCCGGCCAGCCGGACGGTGCTCATGATCTTCTTGATCGTCGCGTCCGGGATCTCGTCCGGCACGTTCTTGTTGGCGATGAGCACCCAGGTCGAGAAGTCGCCCTTGGCGTTGGCGAAGGTGAAGGCGATCGACTTGCCGTCGGTGTCGCACTTGTTCTTCTTGGCGAGGCCGGTGGCCGCCGCGGTCGCGAAGTGGCCTTTGAGCCCTGATGTCGTGGTGTACGCCTCGGACTCGCTGACCGTGACGTTCTTCTTGAGCGACGCCTCGGACTCCTCCTGGGCGAACGCGGCCCAGACCCAGCTGCCGGCCTCGCTCCGCGCGCCCGTCGCCGTGTCCTTGGCGCCCCTGCCGCCCTTGGTGCCGGTGCCGCCGAGGCTGCTGTCCTCCAGTTTGCCGTCCTTGTCGGTGTCCTGGGAGCACCACTTGGACTTGTAGAAGGCGGGCGCGGAGAAGGTGACGACGGGCGAACCGTCGCCCTTCTTGGCGTCCTCGAAGCCGGATATCACGCCCGGTTTGTCGACCTCCCAGTCGGCCGGAACATCGAACTGCGTCCCGTACTTCGGGTTGGTCACCACCTTCCAGCCCTCGATCGTCGGCTTGGCGACGGAACCGTCCCGGGGGTTGTCGGCGGACGGGTCGGCGGACGGCCCGCCGTCCGGGGACGCGGAGGAGGACGCCTTGGCGTCGTCGGCCCTGTCGCTCTTCTTGTCGTCCCCGCCCATCACGAAGAACGCGGTGCCCGCGGCGGCGATCACGACCACCGCGGCGGCCACGACAGCGATGACCGTCGTGTTCTTCTTCCCGCCCGGTCCCGGACCGGGCGGACCGGGCTGACCCGCCACGGGGTACTGCGGCACGGTCGGCTGCTGATACGGGTTGGGCTGCTGGTATCCCTGCTGCGGATAGCCGGGCTGCTGCTGATATCCCGGCTGCTCCTGTCCGGGCTGCTGCGGCGGGTAGCCCGGCTGCTGATATCCCGGCTGCTGATAGGGATTCGGCTGGTGGTACCCCGGCTGCTGGTACGGATTGGGATTCTGGTCCTGCGGGTTCTGCTCGCCCCCGGGCGGCTGCTGTCCTGGCCACATGGCGAGTAACGATAGAGGGGCCCCGCAGCGGCTGCCACGTCCGCCCTGTCAGGGGATGGTGAAGCTATCCTACTCACAGGTAACATCGCCCTCCATGACCGCAGATCAGATGTCCGTCGGCGCGATGCTCGCCGCCACCGTTCCCATGGTCAGGACCCTGGGACTGGAGTTTCTGGAGACCACAGGGGAACGGGCCGTCCTCCGGCTGCCCGACCAGCCCGACTACCACAACCACGTCGGCGGACCGCACGCCGGGGCGATGTTCACCCTCGCCGAGTCGGCGAGCGGCGCCATCGTGCTCGCCGCCTTCGGCGACCAGCTCCAGCGCGCGGTCCCGCTCGCCGTCAAGGCGGACATCGGCTATAAGAAACTCGCCAAGGGGACCGTCACGGCCACCGCCACGCTGGGCCGGCCAGCGGCGGAGGTCGTCGCGGAGCTGGACGCCGGTGAGCGGCCCGAATTCCCGGTGGCCGTCACCCTCACCCGAGAGGACGGAGCGGTCACCGGAGAGATGACCGTGGTCTGGACCCTTCGCCCGAATTCCTGACCTCCGCCGGATTCCTCACCTCACCCGCCCACCGGGCAGCGGAAACAACGAGAGGAACCGGCGGTGCACGTCCAGGAGTGGCTGGAGACCGTTCCCGCGGTCAGTGTCTATCTCCTGGTGGGGGTGGTCATCGGGCTCGAAAGCCTCGGTATCCCACTGCCGGGTGAGATCGTCCTCGTCAGCTCGGCGCTGCTCGCCTCCCAGCACGGCGACATCAACCCGTACATCCTCGGCGCCTGCGCCACCGCCGGCGCGATCATCGGCGACTCGATCGGCTACGCCATCGGCCGCAAGGGCGGCAGGCCGCTGCTCGCCCGGCTCGGTGCGAAGTTCCCCAAGCACTTCGGCGAGGCCCAGATCGCCATGGCGGAGCGGTCGTTCCAGAAGTGGGGCATGTGGGCCGTCTTCTTCGGCCGCTTCGTCGCCCTGCTGCGGATCTTCGCCGGGCCGCTCGCGGGAGTGCTGCGCATGCCGTACTGGAAGTTCCTGATCGCCAACGTGCTGGGCGGCATCGTCTGGGCGGGCGGTACGACCGCCGTCGTCTACTCGGTGGGCGTGGTCGCCGAGGCATGGCTCAAGCGCTTCTCCTGGCTCGGCCTGCTGCTCGCGGTGCTGATCGGGATCGCGTCCATGCTCATCCTCAGGAACCGTGCCAAGAAGGCCGCGGAGCGGGAGCCCTCGGCGGGCGAGCCCGATCCCGTACCCGCCGCGGACTGAGCTCTCCGGCCGAGCTTGCTGACCGGCCTTTCCGGCCGAGCTTTCTGCCCGAGCTTTCTGGCCGGCCTTTCTCCGGCAGCCGCTGCCGTTCCCGTCAGTCCCCGTGCGTCTCGCGGTGTGCCTTCGCCAGCTCCAGATAGCCCGCCGCGTTCAGCCTGATCCCCGCCCGCTCCTCCTCGGTCAGCTCGCGCTTGACCTTGGCGGGCACCCCCGCGACCAGCGAGCCCGGCGGCACCCGCATGCCCTGCGGTACGAGCGACTGCGCCGCGACCAGTGACCCCGCGCCGATGTGCGCGCCGTTGAGAACCGTGGCGCCCATGCCGATCAGTACGTCGTCCTCGACCGTGCAGCCGTGCAGCACCGCGTTGTGACCGACCGAGACGCGTTCGCCGACCGTGAGCGGGAAACCGGGATCGCAGTGCAGGGTGCAGTTGTCCTGGATGTTGCTGTCCGCGCCCACCACGATCGGCCCGCAGTCGGCCCTGAGCACGGTGTGGTACCAGACGCTCGCACCCGCCGCCACGGTGACGTCGCCGACCACCACGGACGTCGGCGCGGTGAACGCGGCGGGGTCGACGCCGGGGACCTTCCCGCCCACTCCGGTGATCAGTGCCCGTTCCGTCATGACGTCTCCTCCGTGCTGATCGGAGTTACACCGTAAGCGACCACTCCAGGCACACTGACCTCAGGTCCGGCTCGCCGATGGCTGTATCTGATGACGGTTGATCAATAACCTTGGCTGAGTCGCCCGTTATCGATCGGGCCAGGTACTGACCGAGGAGCTCCATGGCCACCGCACATCAGGTCCCCGACATTCTGTCGCCCGAGTTCGCCGCGAATCCGTATCCGGCCTACCGCGCGATGCGCGAGAGCGCACCGCTCATCTGGCACGAGGCCACCAAGAGCTACATCATCTCGCGCTACGAGGACGTCGAACACGCCTTCAAGGACAAGGAGTCGGAGTTCACCACCGACAACTACGACTGGCAGATCGAGCCCGTGCACGGCAAGACGATCCTCCAGCTGAGCGGCCGGGAACACGCCGTACGCCGGGCACTGGTCGCTCCGGCCTTCCGCGGCAGCGATCTGCGCGAGAAGTTCCTGCCGGTCGTCGAGCGCAACTCCCGTGAACTGATCGACGCCTTCCGGCACACCGGATCCGCCGATCTGGTGGCGGACTACGCCACCCGCTTCCCCGTCAACGTCATCGCGGACATGCTGGGCCTCGACAAGGCCGACCACGCCCGGTTCCACGGCTGGTACACCGCGGTCATCGCCTTCCTGGGCAACCTCTCCGGCGACGCGGAGGTCGCGGCGGCCGGGGAGCGCACCCGCGTCGAGTTCGCCGCGTACATGCTGCCGATCATCCGCGAGCGGCGCGACAACCTCGGGGACGATCTGCTCTCCACGCTCTGCGCCGCCGAGGTCGACGGCGTCCGGATGAGCGACGAGGACATCAAGGCGTTCTGCAGCCTGCTGCTGGCGGCCGGCGGTGAGACCACCGACAAGGCGATCGCCAGCGTCTTCGCGAATCTGCTGCTCCACCCCGACCAGCTGGCGGCCGTACAGCGGGACCGTACGCTGATCGACCGGGCCTTCGCGGAGACGCTCCGGTTCACCCCGCCGGTGCACATGATCATGCGGCAGACCGCCGAGGACGTGGAGGTGAGCGGGGGCACCATACCGGCGGGAGCCACGGTCACCTGTCTGATCGGCGCGGCCAACCGTGACGGCTCGCGCTACCAGGAGCCGGACCGCTTCAATATCTTCCGGGACGACCTGACCACGACGACCGCGTTCTCCGCGGCGGCCGACCACCTGGCCTTCGCGCTCGGACGGCACTTCTGCGTCGGCGCCCTGCTGGCCAAGGCGGAGGTCGAGACCGGCGTCAACCAACTGCTCGACGCCATGCCGGACATCCGTCTCGCCGACGGGTTCGACCCGGTCGAACAGGGCGTGTTCACCCGTGGACCGCGGACACTGCCCGTGCGCTTCACCCCTGCCTAGGACTGACGGCCTCCGCCGGGCCCGGAACGACCGGGCCCGGCGGCCGTACGCCCGCGGGCGTACGGCCGGTACGGCTTTCGCTACTGCACGACCGGGGTGAAGCTCACCGGCAGCGCGGTCAGCCCCCGCATCCAGATGGACGGCCGCCACGTCAGCTCGTACGGCTCGACCGCGAGCACCACGTCGGGCAGCCGCTCCAGCAGCGTCTCGACCGCGGTGCGCGCGATGACATCGGCCAGCAGCGGGGCCGGGTAGGGGCAGCGGTGCTCACCGTTGCTGAACGACAGATGCGCGGAGTTCTCCTGGCCGATATGGCCCTCCGGCCAGAGCTGCGGATCGGTGTTGGCCGCGGCCAGCCCCAGGACCAGACAGTCGCCCGCCTTGATGTGCCGGCCGCCGAGCTGCGTGTCGCGCACCGCCCACCGGCCGATGAAGTTCTGTGTCGGGGTGTCGAGCCACAGCACCTCGTTCAGCGCCTGCCCCACACTGAGCCGGCCGCCGGACACGTTCAGCGCGAACCGGTCGTCGGTGAGCAGCAGTCGCAGGGTGTTGCAGATCCAGTTGGCCGTCGGCTGCTGCGCGGCGGCGATGACGGTGATCAGGTCGACGACCATCTCCTCGTCCGTCAGCCCGGCCGGATGGCTGAGCATCCGGGAGGTGAGGTCGGAACCCGGCTGGTCCCGCTTGTCCTTGACCAGTTGCCGCATCCGCTCCATCACCCGCACATAGGCGGCGACGGGGTCATCGCCCTCGGCGGCGTCCAGCGAGATCCGCAGATCGCGGACCAGGTCGTCGGTGTCGACGCCGTCGGCCGGCATCCCGCAGAGCTGGACCACGGCCCGCATCGGCAGCGCGTGCGCGAACGCGGTCATCAGCTCGGCGTTGCCGCTGCCGGCGAAGTCGTCGATGAGCCCCTCGGCGATCCCGCGGCAGGTATGGGCCAGTTCGAACTGGTCGATGGCCTCCAGCGCGTCGGTGATCACGCCGGCCCTGCGCTGGTGCTCCGGGCCCTCCGCGAACATGACCGACGGCTGATAGCCGACGAACGGCATCAGCGGCCAGTCGGGCGGGATCGACGGCCACTGGTTCCAGCGCCGCGAGTCACGGGCGAACAGCTCGTCATGGCTGGTCACATACGAGACCTCGGTATAGCCGAGCACCAGCCAGGCGGGGATGCCCCCGTCGAGCACGACGGGCGCGATCGCGCCGTGTTCCCTGCGCAGGGTGCGGTACAGCTGGGACGGGGTCTGCTGGTACTCCAGGCCGCTCAGCGCCACGGCCTCGTCCTGCACGCCGGCGTGCGCGGGGCAGCCGGGCGGCGGGACGGCGTGGTCGGGGGAGGGGTCCGCGGAATCGGTCATGGGGTCATCTCCCGGGCCATGGCCAGTTCGTAGAGGTGGTCCACGAGGGTGATCAGTACGTTCTTGCCGGACGAACGCACCCGTGCGTCGCAGTCGATCAGCGGGACGTGATCCGGCAGCGAGAGCGCCTGCCTGATCTCCGCCAGTGAGAATGCCGAGACATCGTCGTCGAAGCGATTGACCGCGACGACGAACGGTGTCCTGTGGTGCTCCAGCCGGTCGATCGCGTACCAGGACTCGCTCATCCGCCGGGTGTCGACGAGGACGACCGCGCCCAGCGTGCCCGAGAAGAGCCGGTCCCAGAGGAACCAGAATCTCTCCTGTCCGGGCGCCCCGAACAGATAGAGCACCATGCGGTCGTTGAGGCTGATCCGGCCGAAGTCGAAGGCGACGGTCGTGGTGGTCTTGGTGGTCAGCCCGGCGGTCTCGTCGACACCGATCCCGGCCTGCGTCATGACCTCCTCGGTGTTGAGCGGCCGGATCTCGCTCACCGACCGTACGAGGGTGGTCTTGCCCACCCCGAATCCGCCCACGATGACGATCTTCAGACCGGTCTCGGCGGCGTCGGCCAGCGGGGTACGGGCCGGAAGCTCAGAGGTTGCGGAGTCCATGGAGCACCTCCTTCAGAAGGGCGGAGTCGGGCAGCTCGGCGGAGCGTGCCGCACGGGGATGCCGGGCGGTGATCCGGCCCGTCGCGACGAGATCACCGAGGAGGATCCGTACCACCGTCACCGGCAGCTTCAGCTCCGCGGAGATCTCGACGACCGCCGTGGGATGGCGGCACAGTTCCAGGATCCGGACGTGCTCCGACTGCATCCCCGACGTCGGTTCGCACTCGCTGACGATCAGGGTGACCAGATCGAACGAGTCGTCGTCGACCCGGCTGCGGCCACCGGTGACGGTGTACAGCCGGTCGGGATCCCCGGTGTCGACGGGCCGGCGGGGGGTCATGACGGGGAACTCTCCTGGACCGTCCCGCGTGGCTCGGCCCGCAGATGCTCACCGATCTGCTCGACCAGCTCGGTCATCTGATGGCCCACCACACCCGGGTCGGCACCGTCCTCGGCCACGACCGCGAGATGCGCTCCGTCCCCGGCCTCCACGATGAACAGCAGCCCGCCGTGGAATTCGGTCATCGAGTGCCGTACACCGCCGGTGCCGTTGCCGAACTCCACCGAGGCGCCCTGGGCGAGCGCCTGGATGCCGGAACAGATGGCCGCCAGCTGGTCGGCCTGGTCCAGGGTGAGATGACGGCTCCAGCAGAGCTTCAGCCCGTCACGGGAGAGCACCAGGGCGTGCCGGGTGCCGGGGGTGCGTTCCAACAGGCTCTCGAGGAGCCAGGTCAGGCTGTTGTCAGTGGTCTGCATGGTGTGCGTGGGGCGGGTGGTACCCGGCGGACCGGTCACCTGCCCGTGCCTCCAATCTCGCGTTCCGGGTGGGGAAGGGCGCCAAGACCCCGGGCGCCGTACGGGGAGAGGGCGGCCCTTATTCGGCCGGAGTCCCGGATGTGCCGTCAGGTCCCCGCGTACCGCCGGTTTCGGACACGTCGTCGGCGCCGGACGTGCCGGCGGTGCCGGCCCCGCCGGTGGCGTCGCCGGAGCCCGGCCGGTCCTCCGAGGCGCGGCGCGCACGGTGGAAGGCCCCGAACTGCGAGCCCGCGTCACGGCCCGGCTGTACGGCCTCGCGCTCCGACTCCGGCTGCGGCCGGCCCCGGTCGGCGGCGGCCATGGTGCGGCCGGGCGGACGGACCGGGAGACCGTTGGGCGTCGCCACGCGGGGGCCGTCCACCGGGGCGGACGGTGCGGGCAGCGCGGGGGAGACCGCCGGAGCAGACGGGGCGGACGGGGCGGACGAGCGGGGCGGGGCCGCCGGGGTCCGGGGAGCCGGAGTGACCGGCGGGGCGGCGGGAGCCGCCGCCTCCGCGGCCGGGGCCGGGCGCCGCAGGGACTGCTCCGGGGCCACACCGCGCTGCTGGGCCATGAGCTGCGGCGGGAAGAGGACCACGACGCCCGTACCGCCACGGGACGACGGCCGGTAGTTGACGCTGATGTGGTACTTGGCGGCCAGCCGGCCGACCACGGCGAGACCCAGCCGGGTGCCCTGGAGCATGGCCAGGTCGGTGACCCGTCCCGAGACGGACTCCTCGGCGCGCCGCATCGCGGCGGCGGCCATCTTCAGCCCGCTGTCCTCGATGGTCACCACGATCCCGGCGGTGCGCTCCTCGACATAGACATGGACCTCGTCGATCGGCGGGGAGAAGTTCGCCGCGTTGTCCATGAGTTCGGCGAGGAGGTGCATGACGGGCTCGGCGGCGAATCCGGCGATCGCGGCGCGGCTCGAACAGTGCAGTCTGACCCGCTGGTACGCGGAGATCCGGCCCACCGCGCCGCGCAGGATGCTCTCCATGCCGATCGGCTTGTTCCAGGCGCGGCTCGCGCGGCCGCCCATCAGCAGGGCGAGCCGGTCGGTGAGCAGTCCGAGCTGCGAGGTGTTGTGGTCGAGCTTGAGCAGGTCCCCGAAGACCTCTTCGCCGTAGCGGTCCTGCATCTCGCGCAGATCCGCGAGCATGCTCACGGCCTTCGCCTGGACCCGGCTCAGCGCCTTGGCGCTGGCGGCCTGTGCCGCCGCGGCCCGTCGCTCACTGATGGCGAAGTCCCGGACCGTCGTGTCCAGCAGGACCCGCAGCCGCGGGTCGGAGGGCTGTTCGACGGTGCCGAGCACGGTGTCCGCGGAACCGCCGGAGCGCAGGCCGCCGAGAGCGTCGGGAAGCGTCTTGGAGGTGAGCAGATCCAGCTCGTCGGCGGCCCGCGTCAGCTGGGCGACGGCTCTGTCGCGTTCGGCCGACGCGTCGGCCGAACGCCGTGCGGAGTCGGCGACCTCGGTGGTGAACATCTCCAGCAGGCGCCGCAGTTGGGGATCGGACGGACCCGGGATGGACACCAGCGTCTCGTCGGCGCCCACGCCGTCCCGGACCCGCTTGACCACCGAGGGCAGCGTCACGTTCAGCAGGTGCGCCGATTCCGCGCCCAGCTGGGTCAGCCGTGTCTGCGCGGCCCGCGTCTCGTGCTCGGCGGTGGCCGTTCCGCGCCGGCCGCGGCGCAGCAGCAGCGCGGAGGTGACGGTCGTGACCGCCAGGCACAGCCAGGCGGTGGCGACGGTGGCGGCCACCCAGGTACGGGCCGCCGCGGGCGCCGTCGCGGCCACGGCGCCTCCCGCCGCGGCGGCCACCACCAGCAGACCCAGGGGTACGGCGAGCGGCAGAGACCGTGCCTTGCGTATGCGGCGCGGGCGGGGGGCGACAGGCACTGACATTCCGCGGTCCCTCGGGTGCTTGAGTGCGGGGGATATAGACGGCCGACCAGCGCGCTTCGGCCGCACGGGCGGGATCTGACACCGATGGGGACGGCGATCTTCCGCACCACATGTGGCGCTCATGCTAACCACGCCGCGAGCTCATGGAACACACAGATCGGCTGGAGCCCACTCAACGGGGGAGTTCGTCCCGAAGTCACCCACCGGCCAGGAGAGGCATGGTAGATACGGTGAACCGCTGTAGCCCCTGTCATATGCGCGAAATCCGCGTCTGCCGTGCCCGAAGCCGGGATACTGATGCCCGTTCGGAGCTCCGGACGCCCGCCGACGGTCCGTTGAGGCTCGGTGTGGTCAACTGCTTTCAGCCAACCGTACGGTCATATTGGCCGCCCTGAGCCCGCTCCGGGGACCGCGGGGGCACTCATCTTTGGGGTGAGCCTCACCGTACGTCGCTCCGGGGTGTCGCCGCGTGGTCAGGGCGGCGGGTGCGGTCGCGCGGGGCCTCGCAGTACAGTGCGATGAACGGTGGGGTGTACCACACCATAGTGCGGCCCATTGCACTTCCTCATTGAATATTGGACGGAACGTGTCGGACCTCGACCAGCTCACGCAGTCGCTCGCCCGCAATCTCAAGCGCTGGCGCGGTGAACGGGGGTTCACCCTCGACGCCTTGGCGGCCAGGGCGGGGGTCAGCCGCGGGATGATCATCCAGATCGAGCAGGCTCGTACCAACCCCAGCGTCGGCACCACGGTCAAGCTCGCCGACGCGCTCGGTGTCTCGATCACGACCCTCCTCGACTACGAGCAGGGCCCGCAGGTCAGGATCGTGCCGGAGAGCCAGGCCGTCCGGATGTGGTCCACGCCCGCGGGCAGCCGGACCACGCTGCTCGTCGGCACCGAGGCCCGCGGACCGCTGGAACTGTGGGAGTGGATCCTGCGGCCGGGGGACTCCAGCTCCTCCGACCCGCATCCGTCGGGAACCGCCGAACTGCTGCATGTGACCACCGGCGCACTGACCCTCGTCGTCGACGGCGAGGCGCACACCGTACCGGCGGGCGCCTCGGCGGTCTTCGAGGCGAACGTGCCGCACATCTACCGCAACGAAGGCACCGAGACCGTCGAAATGATCATGTCCGTCTCGATCCCGCCCGCACGCTGAGACACCCGGTCCGTGCTGGTGGGACGGCTGTTAGCGTACTGTCCATGCGCGCTCCCGTGGGAAACTTCGACAACGCCAGACCGGCCCTTGACTGCCTCGAAGAACTGACGCCGCCCGTCGCCGACGCCGTGCGCGCCTGGAGTGGCGACGTCCCCGCCGAGCAGCTGGTGTACGTCGACACCGACCCGGCGATCGCCGACACGGCGGTCTTCGCCGAGCACCACGGCCCCGGACTCCTCGACCAGTCCGCGAACTGCGTGGTCGTGGCGGGCAAGCGGGGCGGCGAGTCGACGCTCGCGGCGTGTGTGGTCCTCTCCCGTACCCGCGTCGACGTCAACGGCGTGGTCCGCCGGCAACTGGGCGCGCGCAAGGCCTCCTTCGCCGCGATGGACACCGCCGTCGGCGAGACCGGCATGGAGTACGGAGGCATCACGCCGATCGGACTGCCCGCGTCCTGGCCGCTGCTGGTGGACTCCGCGGTGCTCGACACGGAATGGGTCCTGATCGGCAGCGGCCGACGCCGCGGCAAGCTGATCGTCCCGGGCAAGATCTTCGGCGGCCTGCCGGGCGCGGTGGTTCTGGAGGGCCTGGGCGTCTGACCGAGATCCGGGAAGCAGCCGATCTGACAGTTGACGTCGACGGATCTCATCGAGGGTCGGACGAGGACGACAAGCGTGCGGCTGTCCGACGGCGGGACCCGGAGAGCAGAAGCGTTGGGCCCCGGGAGGAACGGGGGCTGAAAAACCTGCGCGGCGAGCCCGAAGTCATCGTCTGCATGGACGAGTTCGGCCCAGGACGTACGCATCGCGATGGTCTGTCGCGGTCGTCTGTATTGGGTCGTCAGATTCGGGTCGGTGGCGCACTCACCGCCGCCGTCAGGAACGTGATCGCCCATCGCCGGGCCGCCTCGCCCGCTACCGGGGACGCGCAGCCAGGGGAGGGCTGCTGGTGGGCCTCAAGGCGGTCGACGACCGTCACGGCAAGGATCCCCCGCATCCGGAACCACAGCTCCTCCGGGGAAAGGCCGGGCAGTACGCGCGCGAAGGCCGCGAGGTAGCGCTCGCGGACCGAGTCCTCGGCCGGGCCGGTCCAGCTGCGTGCCTCCTCGGCCGGGTCGCTGAGGATCGTCACGATCAGCCGGGACGTCCGGGCGCCGCCCTCGTCGCCGGCCGGCATCTCGTCGAACAGCGGCCCCGCGAATGCCTCCACCAGTTCGCCGACCGACGGGTCGGGGGTCCGGGCGAGCAATGTGTCGAGCCCGGCGCACTGGGCAGCGTTGACGGGCTCGCTCACGCGGCGGGCGACCGCGGCCATCAGCTCCGCCTTCGAGCCGAAGTGGTAGCCGACGGCGGCCAGGTTCGCTCC
The DNA here is from genome assembly GCF_004151105.1 of Streptomyces sp. L-9-10. Classification (GTDB taxonomy): domain Bacteria; phylum Actinomycetota; class Actinomycetes; order Streptomycetales; family Streptomycetaceae; genus Streptomyces. Next base: position 19,360 of record NZ_PHRF01000120.1, on the reverse strand, counting down.
GGCGAGTTTGGTAATCGCGCGGACCGAGGTGCCGCGGTATCCGTGCTCGGCGAAGAGGTGCTCGGCCGCGTCGAGGATCTGGGTGCGGGTGTCTGGGGTCGCCACACGAGGGACTCTACATATGTTTCAATGAAACGAACGTATGATTCAAACGAACGTGTGAAAGAGAGCTGTCATGAAACTGCTCGTGTACGGCGCCGGAGTTTGCGGCAGCCTGTTCGCCGCCCGCATGCACGAGGCCGGCCACGACGTCTCGCTCCTCGCCCGGGGCGAGCGCCTGACCGCCCTGCGCCGGCAGGGAGTGCAGCTCGCCGAGGAAGACAACTCAGCTGTCAGGCGGGTGCCGGTACCGGTGATCGAGCACCCGGACGGCGCGTACGACCTGATCACCGTCTTCGTCCGCACCCACCAGGTGGATGCGGTGCTTGAATCACTCGCCGGCGTCCAGGGTGACGTGCTGTTCCTGCTCAACTGGGCAGCCGGCCCGGAGACGCTGGGTGCGGTGATCGGCCACGAGCGGGTGCTGCTCGGCTTCCCCGCGACTGGCGGCACGATGGACGGTGACGTGGTCCGCTACCGCAAGACCAATCTCATCACCCGCCGGGTCGCGATGCCGATCGGTGAGCCCGACGGCCGTACCACCCAGCGACTCGTACGGATCGTGGAGACGTTCCGTACCGCCGGGATCAACGCCAAGGCCGAGCCGCGGATGGGTGCCTGGCTCAGGACGCACGCCGCGTTCGAGGTCCCGCTCGGTCAGGCGGTATACGCGGCGGGCGGCCCGGTGGCGCTGGCCGACGCCCCGGACGCGGTCCGCGGCATGCTCCACCTCATGCGGCAGAACCTCGCCGCGATGGGGACACCACCGGTACCCCGCGCGTTCACCGCGTTGCGGGCTCTGCCGCAAGGGTTCCTTGTGGCCGTGCTCCGGCGCTTCCTGAAGAGCCCGACGGCCGTGCACAGCGGACTCAACGACCCCTCGCCTGCCACGGCGGCCGAACTCGAGCGGCTGGCCGAACAGCTCCGTGCCCCTGTGGGAGCCCGCTGAGCCGGCTTTTTGTGTTCTCGCGTCCCGGGAATCAGCCGAGCAGCGGGATCTCGATCGCCGGGCATCGGTCCATGACCATGTCGAGGCCGGCCGCGCGGGTGCGGTCGTATGCCTGTTCGTCGATCACCCCGAGCTGGAACCAGACCGCCTTCGCCCCGATCGCCGCCGCCTCGTCCGCTACCGCGCCCGCCAGGTCGCTGTTGACGAAGACGTCCACGACATCGACCGGGAACGGGATGTCCGCCAGCGAGGCGTAGCCCTGCTCGCCGTGGACCCGCTCGGCCTTCGGGTGGACCGGCACGACGCGTTTGCCGAAGCGCTGGAGCACCGCCGCGACGCCGTAGGCCGCGCGGGACCGGTTGTCGGACAGCCCGACCACGGCCCAGGTGTCGCCGCTCCGCGTGAGGATCTTCCGGATCGTCTCCGTGTCTGCGTACATGACCTGGACAACGGACCGCCGCGCCTGGTCATTCCGCAAGGCGCCGCTCTCGCGCCCCCCGCGTGAAATCTCCACATCGGATTCGTGACATCCTCGCTCCCCCCGGCCTCGCCGGCCCCCACATACTGATCGGTACCTGGCCGTTTCAAATCGAGGGGCAGCATGGGAACGGCGGATGAGCATCGGACAGTGAACCTCTGGTCGCTGAGCGAGGATGTCGCCGTCGCCACGGAGGCCGGTGGCCAGACGCTCGTCCTGACCGGGCGGTGGGGGACCGAGCGCATCGGAGACGCGCACCCGGTCGTCCACGAGGCGCTGCGCCGGATGCAGCTCGGGCCCGTGCTCCTCGCGAATCTCGAACCCCGGCCGGGGAGTGTCGTGCCCCGGGCCCATACCTATCTGGTCCTGCTGCCGGTGCTGAAGCGGCTCTCCCACCTGGTGGTCCGTACGCTCGGTCTGGACGATCTGAAGGGGCCGCTGCTCTCGGTCTTCCCCGTCGCCCGGCCCGCTCCCTTCACCCCCGTATCGCTGCCGCCGAAGTGCCCCGTCCGGATGCCGCGCGGGGTGTCGTTCACCCTGGAAGCGGCGGGGTTCGCGCTGGAGTCGGTCGGCTCGCCGCACCGGGTGCTGCTGCACCGCCCCGAGGCGGCGTGGGTGGCCGGAATGCTGGCCTGGCCCATCACCCCGGACCAGGCGTCGGACGCGCTGCCGCTGCCGAGGGCGGTGACCCGGGGAATCATCGAGTATCTGGCCGCGGCCGGTATGGCCATACCGGTGGATGACTTCGACGGCCACCTCGCCTGAGCGCGGGGGCGGCGAGTGGGCGCCGCGATGGGCGGCGCGATGGGCGGCGGCGCGGGGGCGTGCCGCTTTCACAGCGGCACGCTCTCACAGCAGCCAGTCCGCCTCCTGAGCGATCCTGATCGCGTCCACGCGGTTGCGCGCGTTGAGCTTGGCCACGATCGTCGTCAGATAGTTCCGCACGGTCCCGGGTGACAGATGCAGATCCCGGGCGATCTCATTGGCCTCCGACCCCTCCGCCGCCATCCGCAGCACCTCCGTCTCCCGCTCGGTCAGCGGCGACTCGGCGCCGTCCCACGCCGAGAGCGCGAGCTGTGCGTCGATCACCCGGTGACCGGCGACCACCCGCCGTACCGCCGTGGCCAGTTCCTGGGGCGGCGCGTCCTTGAGCAGATAGCCGGAGACATGCGCCGACAGTGCGCGCCGGAGCGTTCCCGGCCGGCCCAGGCTGGTGAGGATCAGTGTCCGGCACTCGGGCAGTGACTCCCGCAGCCGGGCGGCCGCCGTCAGTCCGTCGATCCCCGGCAGATCGATGTCGATGATCGCGATATCGGGGCGGTGTTCCAGCGCGGCAGGCAGGATGTGGTCGCCGCGCTCCAGTTCACAGACGACCTTGAGGTCGCTCTCCAGGTTCAGCAGAGCCACCAGCGCTCCGCGGACCATGTTCATGTCTTCGGCCAGCAGAATGCGGATCGCCATGCGTGGGGTCTCCTCCTCGGATCCAGTGGGGCCGCTCAGGCCGCGGAGTCCTGGGCGTAGACGTCGTCCACATCGGGCACTCCTCTGATCAGATGGGCGGGCGCCTCGGCCATCAGCTGGAAGGTGCCGTCGGCGCCGCGTGCGACGGAGAGGCGGCCCGACACGGCCCGGAGCCGTGTCTCCAGGTTTCCCAGACCGCTGCCGCTGTGCGGTGAGGAGTCGCGGTACGCCGGGTCGACCCCGTCGTTGAGCACGGACAGCCGTACCCACCCGCCTTCTTGAACGGCCTCGATGTCACAGACACCCGCGCGTGAGTGCCGCAGCAGATTGGTGATCGCCTCCCGCAGCACGGCGGCGAGCACGGTGTCGACCTGCTGGCTGATCTTCCCGAGCCGGATGGTGGCCCGCACGCGCACATCGGCGGCGGCGAGCAGGGACTGCGCCGAACCCAGCTCCTGTTCCAGCGAGAGCCCCCGCAGCCCGCTGGCGACCGTACGCACATCGGCGAGCGACTGCCGTGAGATCGCCAGGACTTCACTGATCTCGTCCATGGCGCGGCGCGGATGCGTCGGGACCAGCCGGTGGATCAGCTCGCTCTTCAGGGTGATCGCGGAGAGGCTGTAGCCGAGCAGATCGTGCAAGTCCCGTGCGAAACGCAGGCGTTCCTGGGTGACCGCCATCCGGGTCAGTTCGATTCTGGTGTCGTGCAGCGCCCGTACCAGCTCGGCCATCCGGGAGAGCCCGTACACGACCAGTCCGGTCAGCAGCGTCGACTGGCACAGATAGAACGCCTCGCGCAGTGGGAGACGGTCCACGACCGGGGGGATGACCATGCTGATCCCCACGGCGCCGTAGGCGAACCACGCCCGTCGGCCGGGCAGCAGGAGCAGCAGGGATCCCGCGAGGAAACCGGCCATCGCCCCCCACTGTGAGTGGAAGGCCGCGATCGGCAGATAGGTGAGCAGCGCCTGGGTGCCGAGTGTGAGCGACTTCTGCCAGGTGGGCGCCCGTCGGGCCGCGGGACTGGAGTGTCTCAGCTGCAACAGGAAAATGAGCAGCATGCCCGTGAGGGAGGCGGTGAGAGAGAACGTACTGTGGTCCACTCCCATGAGATTGATGATGGTGACGCTCAGATAGCCGAGAAGAGCGATCGTCAGGATGACGCGGGCCAGTTGAGGAGCCGGTAGATCCGGTGGCGTCGTGGGGCCGCGCGTCACCTCGTCCTTCTCCCCCGGCCGGACTTTCTCAGTGGATCCGTCATCGCGACTTCGCATGATGGTGTGTCTTCGCAGCCTTCCCCGTCGAACCTCCGTACTACGTGAAGAGCCTAAGTGATCGTCGTGAAGGATGTGCTGAGATCGGGCGGTGCCGGGACGAAATCGTCGTTCCGTTACTCGGACTTTACGCGTCCGCTAGTAGAGGTCATACGAATAGTGGTATGGGGTTCAGTCGGCCGTATGGCGTGGGTTCGGCGCATCTCCCCAGCTCCACCGGTGTGTTGAACAGGCGGCCGGGCGCGTACCGGGGCCAGAAGTGCCGCAGCCCCGGGACGATCACCTTCACAACAGGGAGTTCCAGATCGGGTCGGCTCTGGTCGAGTACGAGCAGTTCCATCCCGTGCGAGCGCGTCAACTCCGTGATGGCGGTGACGTCTTCCCGCAGATCGTCGGTCGGGACGTAGGCCCAGTCGCGCGGCCCCCGGGCCGGTACGCCCCGATCCGCCCGCAGATACGGGCGGTTGGCGGCCGTGGAGTGACGCCACCAGTCCTGCGGCTCGGGATCGGTGATGCGGTAGCCGTCGCCCTCGGCCGTCACCTCGCTGACGAGGGGCAGCAGTTGGCCCATCTCCGTCAGGGCCCGGCGCAGCGCCAGTCGCGGGTCGAAGTGCGCGCCGAAGCCGAAGACGATGTCCTCGGCGGGCTTGTCCGTACGCCGGGACAGGGCCGCGATCACCGGAATGCCGAGGTCCGAGGTCACGTCCAGCGCCCACACCTCGCGGCGCACCGTACGGTAGCCCTCGCGCAGCCGCTCGATGTAGGGCTCGCCGAACGCGTCGAGATCGACACCGGGCTGACGGGTCCGGTTGTACCACCACAGCGCCACGGCGTCCCGCTCCACCAGTTCCAGGAACCCCTGGATCAGGGCGTCCTCGGGGCTGCTGCCGGCCGCGTTGCCGTTGGAGTCGGCGCTCAGGCCGTCCGGTGACTCCTCCTCGCCGAAGTACAGCATGGAGGTCGGCAGCAGGCGTTGGGTCCGTCCGGTCAGCGACCACACCGGGGTCCAGTCGGTGGGGCGGCGCACGTCGAAGCGCGGTGGTACGTGGTACAGCCGGTTGCCGCCCGCGTTCCACCGCTCCCTGTCCCGGAACTGCCGCTCGTCGAACAACTGGCAGGAGTTGGGGTGGATCGCCGCCTCGCCCAGGGCGCGCAGGGAGTCGTGGACGACCGGCTCGTCGCCCTGCCGGGTCCCGCTGTAGCGCTCCACCGCCTCACCCAGCGCGCTCGTACGGGCCTCCGCGTCCGTCAGCCCTTTGCCCCCGCTGAGGGAGCGCAGCCCGGCCCGCAGCCCCGCCAGCGTCCCACTGCGCATGGCCAGATTCTGGCCGGAGAGAAAGGCGTTGACGAACTCCGGGCTCCCCGGCGCGCGCCGGATCTCCTTGATGATGCCGGTCACGGGATCCACCAACGACCCGTAGCGCTTCATCATCTGACCGGGTGTCAGAGCCCGGTGGCCGTTGAGGTCCTGTACGGCCTTGGGCCGCGACACCGGCGTGAACGGAGCGGTGACCCGCCGGGCCACCAGCTCTGGATCCCCGCAGGCCGCGCACTGCGGCAGCCGCACCACGGGATGGGCCGTGGTGTGCAGCCCCAGTGTGTCCAGTGTGTTCACGGAGCCGTGGGAGGCCGTCCGTACGCCCGCCAGCCACTTGGCGGCCTCCAGCACGGCGAGCTGTACGGCGATGGCCCTGCCCGCCGCCAGTGTGGCGTGCGGACGCTGAGGCGGTCCCTCCAGGCCCAGGGCGCGCTGGAGGGGGCGTTCGGAGGAGCGGTGACCACGCAGCCGGGTCGCCAGACAGTGCCAGCACGGGCCCTGGCCGGGACGGAAGACCGGCCCGATCCAGGGAGCCGCAGAGCCCACTCCCACCAGCAGCCAGGGCGTCCCGGCCGCGCGATGCCCGGCATCGACCTCGCGCAGCCGGGGGGAGAGATAGTCGTCGCACAGGACGAGCGAGAGGTCCGCGTCCGTGTCCGGAGGCGCGAGCGTCAGTCCCGAGGCGCGGCAGGCGGCGCCGACCTGCCGCAGATCGATGTCGGTGAGGGCCACCGGGCGTACCGACGTCCGGGCGAGCGTGTCCAGCGTACGTGCGCCGTCCAGCCCGGCCAGATCCCAGTAGGCCTCGGCGGCCGGATCGGTGCGGGGGGGTGCGGTGGGGTTTTCCGGTGCGGCCCGGTCCCGTACCGCTGCCGAGTCCCGCGCCACCGCCGAGCCGTGCGCCGCCGCCGGGTCCGGCACCGCCGCCGCGCCCTCCGCCGTGGCCGGGCGCAGCCGCAGCAGTCCCGCCGCGTCGAGGGCCCGCAGCGAGGCGGCGGCCTCCTCGGCGGTCAGCGCGGGAGCCGCGTCACGCAGTACCTCGTCAGGGCTGCGGCTGCCGTCGAGCAGTGGTACCAGCACTTCGCTGTGATCCCCGTACAGCGCGGTGACACCGCGCTGGGACACCAGATAGGCCGCCTCTCCCGGGACCATCGTCGCGCGCAGATGGCTCTTGAAGCCGAGCCGCGCGCCGTCGCCGGCCGACGGCCACCAGCCGTTCCCCCCCGCCTCTGTCATCCCTGGTGCTGCTCGTGCCCGTGGAACGCCGGGGCGACGGGAGAGGCGTTGATGCAGATACTCAGCAGCGCGACGCCCTGCTCGGGCATCGAGTCGAGGTCCTCGATGACGAGATGACGCCCCCCGGCCGCCGGTCCTTCGGAACCGAGGAGGGAGGTGATGGCGTTGCTCATGGCGATTGTTCCCCTTTCATTGCTGTCAGTTGTCGTGCGGCATGCGGGATTGATTCTGCGCACAGCGATGTGACGGGTAAACAGTCCCGCATTCACTGCCAGCATATGAAGTTCTCACGTTCGGTGCGGGGTTGTTTACCGACAGCCAAAGCATATGGAGATGAAATACGGATCGACCCTACGTTCTTCCGGAGCGGCGGCTCAGTTCACGGAGGCCCGGCGCGTACCCAGACGGCCCGTGGAAGGGGATTTCCGCAGCCGGCCGCCCAGGAGCGCCATTCCGAGCGGTGTCACCGAATGGAGGGCGCAGTTCCGTACCCGTCGGGTGGTGATCAGCCCGGACTCCCTGAGCACCGAGGCGTGCTGGCTCGCGCTGCCGGGGGAGACGCCGAGCCGTGCGGCGAGCTGGCTGGTGGTGCAGGTGTTGGTCAGCGCGCGCAGGGCGGCGGCGCGCGTCTGCCCGACGAGTGCGCTGAGCGCCTGTCCGCCGGTGATCTCCGGGTCGTCCGGGATCGCGAACAGACCCGCGACATCGGGCGGTACGGAGAAGACCAACGCGGGCTGGTCGCTGTCCCGTTCGGAGGCGATGACGCGGCCGACCAGGCCGGGCAGGAACGCCGACGGGTTGAGCAGCAGGCCCTGGCCCCTGAGATGGACGTCCAGCTCCAGCCCGTCGTGTATCTCCAGCACCGGCGGATTCCACACGATCCGGGGGTGCAGCGTGGCGAGTAACTGCTCGACGCCGCCTGTCATGGCGATACGTCCGTGCGCGTCGCACTCACTGTCGAGCCGCTCCAGGATGCTGTCCCAGTACGGCGCGACACCGGCCCGCCACATGTCCACGGCCAGCCGGGTCGCGTCCGTGCGCGTCAGGGAGAGCGCGGCGAGCGCCGAGGTGTCCGCGTCCGGCGAGGAGTCGAGCAGGAACAGCAGGTCGTCCGGCGCCTTGAGGGCCCGGAGCAGCGGGACGAGCGGTCTGTTGAGGGAGGAGGTCTCGCGGAGCCGGCCCAGTACGTCGCCTCGCCATCGCGCGTAGTCGGCGTTGCGGGACTGAGTGAGCACACCGAGCGCGAAGACCCCCTCGGCGACAGGTCCGAGTGTGCTCTGCAGCCGGGTTCGGGCAAGATCTGCCGCGGTGAAATGGATCCTTTGCATGTAACGCCCCCGTAAGCAAGTGGTGAATCCGTGGCGTCGGCAGTGCGGCCGACAATACGCTCGCCGGTGCGCGGTGGGCACGGCGGGCGCGGATCGCTGGCCCGGTCCTCCGGAGGTCACACCGGTATGGCGTGCACCAAGGGGGAGGAACCGGGACTCACCGCCGACGGTGCCACGGCCTGAGCTGTGCAGACAGTGTCCGCGTCCTTGAACCGTCATGGTCGATTCACTGCCCGGATCATGAATTCTTCAGGGGTGGCGCCGCGGCGTGCGACGTAGCATCCTGATCGGGCTGAATCATGGTTGGTTGTGGCGGTCGTGGAGGTGCGGTTGTGTTGAAGACGGGGAAGATCCAGCGGTTCGACGAGACGCGTGGGTACGGATTCATCAACCCGGACGAGGGGGGTGAGGACGTGTTCATGCACGCGAACGATCTGCTGGACGAGAAGTACCTCTACCAGGCGGGCAGGGACGTCGAGTTCTTCGTCGAGATGGGCGAGAAGGGCCCGAAGGCGTCGGAGATCCGCCTGATCCATCAGCCCTCGGGCCGCAGGCCGGAGCAGCTGGGAGCGGACGGCGGAGAGGCGGAGGGCCGGTCGGGCGCCGCCGGGTTCCGGAGCGAGCTGACCGACGTACTCCTCGACGCCGACGGCACTCTGACGGCTGATCAGATCAAGCGGATCCGCGCACGGATCATCGAACTGGCCCGTACGCACGGGTGGATCGGTCACTGACCGTCGGGGCGGCCGACGCGCACCGGTCCTCACCGACGGGTGAGCGTCGGCCGCCCCCGTGCGGCCGACCGGTGCGTCGGTCGACCGGTGCGTCGGCCGCCCCCCTCGGCCGGCGGGCCGGTGCTTCTTCCGCTCAGCCGCCCCGGGGACCGGAATTCCGCGGAATTCCGCATCGCACAGAATTGACTTCCGCATAGGGAGTTTTGGCCGAGCCCAAAATGAACAGTCCGGTGGGAGTCCCGCCGGGCCCGTGAATACAGGGCATTTGCCGTCAACAGAAACTGTGGCCGCTCCGGTTTCTCTGTGGTTACGTTGTCCGGGCAGGAACGTGAAGTTCTCTGCGGGAGGTCGGGAGTTGCTGGACGACCTGCCGGGATGAAGGCGCGTCACTGTGCTCCAGGGGCCGCGCCTCAGCGACCGCCGTAGGGGAGTAGCTGTGATCAGCGAATCCGTGGAGGAAGCCGTACGCCGAGCCCGAGCGGCGGTTGCGGAAGTGGCGTCATGGTCGCAGGCCGACACCGACAGGGCCGTCATGGCCGTCGGCTGGCACTGCTACCGGGAGGAGACCGCACGCGGACTCGCCCGCCTCAGCCACGAGGAGACCGGACTCGGGGACATCGAAGACCTGTACACCCTGCAACGCAGACGCGTGCTGGGGATCCTCAACGATCTGCACGGGGCGCGGACCGTCGGTGTCGTCGAGGAACAGCCGGATCTGGGGCTTGTCAAGATCGCGAAACCGCTCGGGGTGATCGCCGTCGCCAGCCCCGCGACGGCTCCGGCCCCCGGCATCATCTGCAACGCGCTGCCGATGCTGAAGACCCGGAACGCGGCGGTCTTCAGCCCCAATCCGCGCGCGCACCGCAGCGCACTCGCCACCCTGGACGTCATGCGCGCCGCGCTCGCGGAGATCGGGGCGCCTCCCGACCTGATGCAGTGCCTGCCCGTGACCGGCCGTGAGCCCGGCGAACAGCTCATGGCCGCCGCCGACTCCGTCGTCGCCATAGGCGGTGCGGGAACGGTACGGCGCGCCTACCGCAGTGGTACGCCGGCGATCGGCGCCGGAGTCGGCAACCCGACCGTGATCGTGGACGAGACCGCGGACCTCGAGGACGCCGTCGGCAAGATCCAGCACGGGGCCGGGTTCAACCACGGCACCTCCTGCTCGTCCGAGAGCAATGTGCTCGTGCACCACTCCATCGCCGCCGCGTTCGAGGAGACACTGGCACGCGCCGGCGCCCATCTCTGCACCGAGGAGGAGGCCGTCCGGGTCGTCCGGCTGCTGTGGCCGGACGGCAGCACACTCAACCGCGAGATGATCGGCCGCCCGGCCGCGGACATCGCACGGGCCGCCGGGGTCACCCTCGACGCCTCGGAGAAGGTGACCGTCCTCGTCGTCCGCTGCGCCGACCCCTGGCAGGATTCCGCGGTGCTGCGGGAGAAACTGTCCCCCCTGCTGACCGTCTCCGTCTACACCGATTTCGACGAGGCCGTACGGCTGGTGCAGAACATCTCGGAGCGCTGCGGCCTCGGGCACAGCTGCGCCGTGCACACGGCCAGGGCGGACCGGGTCATGCGGCTGGCCGAGGCCGTCTCACACTGCCGTGTCGTGGTGAACCAGTCGACCATGACCAACACCGGCAGCCTGGCCAGCGGCGTACCTTTCACCACCACGCTCTCCAGCGGGAGTTGGGGAGGATCGAGCGTCGCGGGCAACGTCACCTGGCGGCACTTCCTCAACCACACCACCGTCTCCAGGCCCATCCCCGCACGCGTCCCCGACGAGGCGGCGCTCTTCGGCGCGTACTGGGAGGGCGCGCGTGACACGGATGCGCGTGACACGGACGCCCGTGAGGTGGGTGCGCGGGACGCGGACGCGCGAGTCCCAGGGGCACGGGCCGCCCTGTCGGTGGCCGACGCCTGATCCGGAACCACGGCAGAACGGAGAGCGTACGTGGCGATCAGCCGCATCAACGGAATCAACCTCAGCTTCGAGGACACCGGCCAGGGGGAACCGGTGGTGATGGTGATGGGCTCGGGTGCGGGCGGCCGTTCCTGGCACCTCCACCAGGTGCCCGCCCTCACAGCGGCCGGCTACCGGGTGATCACCTTCAACAACCGGGGCATCCCGCCGACCGACGCCTGCGCCGAGGGCTTCACCATCGAGGACCTGGTCGCCGACACGGCGGGGCTCATCGAGCGGCTCGGCCTCGGACCCTGCCGGCTCGTGGGCACCTCCCTGGGCGCCCATGTCGCTCAGGAACTCTGCCTGGCCCGACCGGAGTTGGTCAGTCAGCTCGTACTGATGGCGACACGGGGGCGCACGGACTTCATGCGCCGGGCGCACGCGCGGGCGGAACGGGAGTTCCACGACAACGGTGGCACGATGACACCGCTGTACGGGGCCACCCTCCGCGCCCTCCAGAACCTGTCGCCCGCGACCCTGAGCGAGGACAAGGAGGTCCAGGACTGGCTGGACATCTTCGAACTCGCGCCCGTGTCGCAGCTGCCGGGGTACCGTGCCCAGCTCGATATCGACATCACCACCAACCGGCTCGCCGCCTACCGGGGAATCGACAGGCCCTGCCTCGTCATCGGTTTCTCGGACGACCTGATACTGCCCCCGCACTTCAGCCGTGAAGTAGCCGACGCGATACCGGGATCCCGTTATACGGAGATCCGTGATGCCGGTCACTACGGCTATCTGGAACGCCCCGACGGAGTCAACGCCGCACTGCTCGAATTCTTCGCGCGGAACGGCTGATCCGCCGAGGTCAGGCACATCGCGACACCGCACCGTCCACGCACCACTCACGCACCGTCCATCCGCCAATTGGCACACATCGAATATCAGGTTCCGGCCGGGACCCTTTGGGCCCAGGCAAAACAGTTGAACCGGCTGAAGCGGCTGGGAGATCATGCCGCGGGGGGCCGGGGGAAGTCCGGAACCCGGACTTGGGGAAGGGAAAACTCATGGAGAACCCGTTCGACAACGACAACGGCTCCTTCTACGTACTGGTCAATCACGAGAACCAGCACTCGCTGTGGCCCACCTTCGCGAACGTCCCGGACGGCTGGACGGTCGTCTTCGGCGAGGACGGCCGGCAGGCCTGCCTCGACTACGTGGAGAAGAACTGGACGGACATGCGGCCCGCCAGCCTCATACGGGAGATGGAGGGCGAGACGGTACCGGCCGGAAAGGCCGGCGTCCCCGCCTGACCCGTCGGGCGCCACAGCCGCGCCCGGCCACCATCGGCCACACAAGTGGAGCAGGAGCAACGCGGGTGCCCCGGAATGCGGTCCGGGGCACCCGCCCTTTGCGTGTACAGGCGATCGCCGGGGGAAGGGAGACCGGCAATCGTCCGTACCCGCGGTCCGGCCGTCAGACCACGTCCCGTCGCATGGGTACCAGTACGGCCACGGCCGCCGCGACGAGAGCGTAACCCGCCAGCAGCAGTCCGCCGCCCACCGGTGACAGCAACGACACCGGACTCGTGGACAGTTCGTCCGCCAGAACATCAGCGAGATAGGTGAAGCTGGTGAGCGACGCCGTCGCGCCACCGGGCAGCAGCGGGTAGAGCAGATTGACCCCGGGGATCATCATCAGGATCAGCTCACCCATGTAGAGATAGCCGATCACCACGGCGAGAGCCACGATCTGATTGCGGATCAGCGCTCCCATCGCCACCCCGAGCAGGGTGTAGACCGCCATCGTCAGCGCCAGTCTGAGCAGCAGCTCGATCACCGTGCCGGTACCCAGCCCGGGAGTGACCCCGCGGGCGGCGAGCGCCCCGAAGAACCCCACGCCCGCGCTGCCGGTCTGCACCAGCCCGTACACCAGACCGGCCACTCCGAAGGTGACCAGCTTGGCGGTGAGCACCTGCCAGCGCTGCGGGGCGAAGAGGAAGGTGAAGGTGGCCGTACGGTGCCGGTACTCCGACGTCATGGCCAGGGTGCCCAGCGCGGCGGGGACGAAGACCGTGAAGCCCAGCATCCCGAAGACGGACAGGACGCCGTCCTTCGTCTCCAGCCCCGGCATGGGCGGCGAGAAATTCTCCGGTCCGACGGCGGTCAGCAGTCCGACCATGCCACCGCCCAGGACGACGGCGGTCAGCAGCGCCCACAGCCACAGGCGCGTGGCCAGCAGCCGGCGGAACTCCGCCTTGATCAACGCGTTCATCGGGCCTCCCCCTCGCGGTCTGCGGTCAGTTCGAAGAACAACTGCTCCAGGCTCGTGTCCTCGGTGAGCAGCTCATGCACCCGAAGTCCCGCGGCAGACGCCAGATCGGCGATCTGCGCGGTCGCGAGCCCATGCACCCGCAGTGCGCCGTCGTGCCCCGTCTCGACGCTCTGCGCGGCCACCCCGTCCGACGTGCCCCGCAGCAGCAGCTTCCTGAGCGCCTCGGCATCGGGGGAGCGGACCAGTACGGTCGAGGGCCTGAACCGCTCCATCTCCCGCAGCGGGCCGGCCGCGACCAGCTTGCCGCGCCGGATCATCACGATGTCGTCCACGATCTGCTGGACCTCGCTGAGCACATGGCTCGACACCAGTACGGTGCGGCCCTCGTCGGCGAGTTCACGCAGGAAGCGGCGCAGCCACGCGATGCCCTCGGGATCGAGGCCGTTGCTCGGCTCGTCGAGCAGCAGCACCTGGGGATCGCCCAGCAGCGCGGTCGCGAGGCTGAGCCGCTGCTTCATGCCGGTGGAGAAGGTGCGGGTCTTGCGGTGCGCGGCGTGCGCGAGGCCGAGCCGGTCGAGTAACTCCTCGACACGGCCCGCCGGGTGGCCGCCCATGGTGTGGTAGATCCGCAGATGGTCGCGTGCCGAGTGATTGGGATGGAACGCCGAGGCGTCGAGGACCGCCCCGACGATCTCGGAGGGCCGGTGCAGCTCCCCGTACCGCTTGCCGCCGATGGTGGCGGTGCCCGCGGTCGGCGTGACCAGACCGAGGATCATGCGCATGGTCGTGGTCTTGCCGGCCCCGTTGGGGCCGAGGAATCCGGTGATGACGCCCGGCTCCACGGAGAAGCCGAGACTGTCCACAGCCGTGACCGGCCCGAACCGCTTGGTCAGGCCGGTCACTTCGATCCGGTAGTTCGGTTGATTCATCAGCTCTTCCCCATACGCTGTCCGAGGTGCTCGGCGAGCTGGTCCGCGTCGTCGAGCGAGAGGACCAGCTCATCGACCTTCTCACCGTCGGGCGTGCGGTCGAGCAGGATATGCAGACCGGGCCTGCCGCGATAGGCGGCCACGAGCTGCCGCGGCCCGACCATGACGCCCCAGAAGCCGATCTTGGCGAACCCCGAGACGACCAGGCCGTTGCGGGTGCCGTGGGCGACGCTCAGCGGACGGTCGACCCGGGTCACCTGGCGCACACTCGCCAGCGGAACGGTCAGTGAGCTGCGGTGGAGCCAGGTCTGCTCCCGCCGGCTGAACTCGACCGTCAGCTCCGCGCCGGAAATCTTCAGCTCTGCCATGAGATCCATCCCTCCCTCTGGGACCCGCTCCGGGATCCGGTCTGCGGTCCTGCCGTGGCCATCTGTTCTAGTAGTTGTATATCAGATAGAGTGAGCTTGTGCATCTAGTACTCGATCTCGACAGTGAGGTCCCGATCTACCAGCAGATCCGGGACCGGGTGGTGGAAGCCATCGCCGACGGCATGCTGGAGCCCGGCGCGTCCCTGCCCTCCACCAGGCAGTTCGCCGTCGACCTGGCGATCAACTTCCACACCGTGAACAAGGCATACGACCTGCTGCGCCGCGAGGGCATCATCCGCATCAACCGCAAGAGCGGGGCGGTGGTCCACCCGGACGTGTGGAGGGCGACGGCGGAACTGCGGGTGGGGGTCGACTGGGAGCAGCGGCTGCGCACGCTCCTGGCCGAAGCGATGGTGCGAGGCGTTCCCGAGGAGGAGATCTTGACGTACGTACGGACGACCCTGGAGGGGTTCGCCAAGCAGGGCGAGGGGGGTGGCGGGTGATGAGGAAGCCCTATCGGGTCCGGCGGGACCGTCAGGTACAGCGCGTCCGGCGGGTCCGGCAGGCCGAGTGGGGCCTGTGGGGCGTGTGGGTCCAGCGGGTCCGTCGGTCAGGTGGGCTCCGGCGGGCCGGGAAGGCTCCGGCGGGTCGGCAGGGGCGCGGGGGAACAGGAGGGGCGTGGGGGCGGCCCGAGCGCCGGACCCTTCAGCAGTGCCTCGCCCAGCGGTGTGAGCGTGTGGATGGCGTAGTTGCGCGTCCGTGTCGTCGACACCAGCCCGGCGTTGCGCAGCACGCTCGCGTGCTGGCTCGCCGAACCGGCGGACACCCCCACATACTGGGCGAGTTCGGTCGTCGTACGGCTCTCGGTGAGCGCTTGGAGCACCGCGGAGCGCGTGCTCCCGACAAGAGCGGACAGTGACTCTTTCGGCTGGGTGAGGTTCCACAGGGCGGAGGCCATCATGGGGTCGGGATGTACCGGGTAGACCAGGATCGGCGCCCGCTCCGGCGCGGCCTCGTTGAGGAAGAGACGCGGAGGGCCGGACAGGAAGAGCGAGGGCACCAGCAGCAGGCCGGCACCTCGCAGCCGCACCTCGCCGGGCAGCGCCCGGTCGCTCGGGATCGTCAGGACGGGCGGCTGCCAGTGGATCCTCCCGTCCACGGCCCGGAACAGCTCGTGCATGCCGCCGGTGAACATGAGCCGGCCGCTCGCCTCGCGCTCGCTCTCCAGAAAACTGTGGATCCGGGGCCAGTACGGCTGGATCGCCTCGTCCGCGAACTCGCGGAGAAAGGCCGGAAGATGGGTGGAGGAGGCCTGGCCGGAGGGCGGCTGCGCGGACGGAGCCTGGGCGGTGGGCGCCGCGGTCGCGGGCGCTGGGGCGGAGGACGCCTGGCCGGACGGAAGGCCGCTGACGTCGACTCTCACCTTTCCCGACGCCGACAGGGTGATCGACAGCAGACCGGGGGAGGCGGCAAGGCTCTCGGCCAGACCCAGCAGCTGATGGAGGCGCCGGCCCTGTCTGACCTTGACGGCTCTGCGCCATTCGGAGAACGCGTCGTCGGTATTCCGGTGGAGAACCCCCAGCGCGAAAAGCGACTCGGGGACGGGCCCGAGAGGTCTCCGCAGTCGAAAATTCATTACGTCCTTGAAGGTGAAATGAATTCTCTGTGTGTGACCCGCCGGCCCGTCATTTCTGCGCTCCCCTCTCCTCATGCCCGAGTGAACCCCCGTTCGCGCTTTCCTGGAACTCCAGGTCAGTCGTGCGCCGTGACACATGGCCATGATGCACGACGGGCACATGGCCGTGCATCGAATACCGATCGGTAATAATTCCGGGACAATTCCCGGGGAAGCCCGCTCGACCTGCGGGTTTCAGTCCTGGCCGAAGGCGCTTGCAAGACAGGCGGCCGATGCGAGAAATTGGATTAGGTGAACACCGTGCTTGTCAGCCTGCTCGTCAATTCCGGGATCCTGCTGGCTCTGGGGGCCGCCCTCTACGCCGCGCCGAGCCCACTGCTCAACCCTCACGCGGTTCCCTTCGGCGTACGGGTCCCACCCGACAAGGCGGACGCCCCCGAAGTGAGCGAACAACGCCGCCGCTACCGCGCCCTGTTACTGCCTGCCACCCTCATCGTCACCGTGGCCGCTCTCGCCATCGGCGCCGTACTGGACAGCGTCGCGGTCGGCGGCGTGGCGGCGGTCGTTCTCTGCGTCATCGCCGCCACGCTGTGGCTGAGCGCGCACCGCGCCCTCGCCCGCGCGAAGGAGCGCGGCAACTGGTACGAGAACGTACGGCAGGGCGTGGTCATGGACACCTCCCTGCGCACCGACCCCGTACGGCTCCCCTGGGCCTGGACGATCCCCTCGGTCGTGGTGATCGTCGTGACCGCCGTCGCCGGTGCGATCGTCTACCCGCGGCTGCCCGAGATGCTGGCACTCCCGGAACGCTCGTCGAGCGGGACCGTGTACCGCGAGATCACGACCACCTTCTGGACCGCGTACAGCCTCGTCTTCGCCCAGATCCTGCTGACCGCCGCGGTCATCGGGACGGTCGCCGCCGTACTGCGTGCCCGCGCGGACCTGGATGTCTCACGGCCCCGGAGCAGCGCCGCCCAGCACCGCCGCTACCTCAGCGTGACGGCACGCAGCCTGCTGGGCGTCGCCGCGCTGCTCAACCTCATGCTGCTCGGGCTGTCCGGGATGATGTGGAGCGACAGCCGCTCCGGCGCCGTGCTGACGCTGGTCATCGGCGTACCGACGCTCGCGGCCGTCGCCGTGTCCGTTCCGCTCGTACGCATGGGCCCGGGGGGCAGCCGGCTGGCACTGGAGAACGGGGACGGCTCGGGC
Source organism: Streptomyces sp. L-9-10 (assembly GCF_004151105.1). GTDB lineage: Bacteria > Actinomycetota > Actinomycetes > Streptomycetales > Streptomycetaceae > Streptomyces. The sequence goes on along the minus strand of NZ_PHRF01000120.1, from coordinate 2,161 downwards.
GGTACGGGCGGCTCCGGCGGCTCGGACGAGGGAACCGGGCTGGTGCCGCGTGACGACGACCGCCACTGGTACGGAGCCGGCGTCGTCTACGTCAACGCCGATGATCCCGCCATCCTCGTGCCCCGGCGCGTGGGCGTGGGCTGGACCGTCAACGTCGGCAATCCGCGGTTCCTGATCATCTCCGCGGCGGTGCTCGCGATCGCGGCGGGAGCGACGGTCGTGTCCGTCACCGTGCGATAGAGGGAGGGCCGAGAGAGCCGGGGGAGCCGAGGGGAGCCGGGGAGCCGGAAGGGCTCGGATGGCTCGGACAGCTCGGAAACGTACGTGGCGAGGAGGGCCGTCCCGGATTGTCCGGGGCGGCCCTTTCGGCTGGCACTGAATGAGTAAAACCCCTCTGACCAGGGGGTTTCCACTGCCGTCGAAGATGATTGCGGAAGCGGGGCCGGAGGGAGAGCCTGGGGACGATGAGACACCGGACAGCGGGGGGAAGTCTTCAGTGGGTACGAGCGGATCACCGGGCCGCGTCGCGGAGATATTCGACGAGCTCGCGCGCGAACATCGCGTTACGGGCGCGCAGTTGGCCCTCTACCGCGACGGCGCCCTGACGGAGCACACGGTCGGAGTCGAATCCGTCCGGACGAAGAACCCGGTGACAGCCGACACCGCCTTCCCCTTCGGCTCCGTGACGAAGTTCTTCACCGCCGGTCTCACCATGCAGTTCGTCTCCGACGGCGACCTCGACCTCGACGAACCGCTCTCCGGACTCGTGCCCGAGCTGAAGAACACGACCAATCCGCTCATCGGAACCGGCACGGTCCGTCAACTCCTCAGCCACACAGCCGGTCTGGCGGACAGCATCGAGTACGCCGACATGCGCGGCCCCTCGTACCGGCGCTTCGCGACCGTCTGCGGGGAAGAGCCGAACCTCTTCCCGCCCGGCCTCGCGTTCTCGTACTCCAACACCGGATACTGCCTGCTCGGCTCCGTCATCGAAGCCGTGTCCGGCATGGACTGGTGGACGGCGATGGACAGTTGCCTGCTGCGCCCGCTGGGCATCGAGCCCGTGTTCCTGCACGACCCCAGGCCCGGGGCGGACCAACCGGTCAGAACCAGGGCCGAGGGGCACGCGATACGCGCGGGCAGCGACGAAGCCGAGCCGGTCGACCATATGACGGCGCTCTCCCTGGCGGCGGCCGGCGGCCTCGCCGGGAGCGCCCGGGACCTGGTCACCGCCGCCCGGCTGCACCTCGACGACCGTGACACCTTCGCCCACCGCCAACTGCTGCCTGAGGACGCGATCCTCCAGATGCGCGAGAGCGTGCCGGACGCCGAACCGTTCGGCCTCGCGGACGCCTGGGGCCTGGGCCTGATGTGCCACAGGAGCGGGGACGACGCGTGGTTCGGCCACGACGGAGCGGTGGGCGGCGCCACCTGCAACCTCCGTATCCATCCCGGCAGCAGCACGGCGCTCGCCGTGACCACCAACTCCACGGCGGGGCCCAAGCTGTGGGAGGACCTGGTGGGGGAGCTGCGCGCGAACGGGCTCGACCTCGGTCACTACAGCCTGCCGCATCCCGAGGCCCCGCAGGTCGGCGACCTCGCCGACTATCTCGGCAGCTATACGAACGGTGATCTGCTGCTGATGGTGGTCGCCGACGGCTCGGGCGAACTCTTCCTCACACGCGAGGACTACTCGGACTACCTGCTCACGATCCACGAGGACGACCTCTTCGTCGCACGGGACCGCGTCCACGACGCCCTGCCGATCATCGGACGGTTCGTCAGGGAGCGTGCGGGCGGACCGGTCGCCGGCCTCCAGTACGGCGGCCGGGCCCTGCGACGCCAGGGCTGAAGGCCGGCGCCCGGCGCCCACGGCGACACATTCACGAGATATACGGGGAAAACAACAATGTTCGAGGGTGGGCAGTCGATGCCGTCAGTCCAGCACGTATCGATCGTGAGTGTGTTCGGGGACAGGCTGGCGGAGTCGCCGGGGTCGGTGGCTGTGGTGTGTGGTGAGGTGTCGTTGACGTATGGGGAGTTGGATGAGCGGGCTGGTCGGTTGGCTCGGGTGTTGGTGGGGTGTGGTGTGGGTGTGGAGTCGCGGGTGGGGTTGTTGTTGGAGCGGTCGGTGGATGTGGTGGTGGCGATGCTTGCTGTG
>NZ_PHRF01000119.1 GCF_004151105.1 Streptomyces sp. L-9-10 | reverse complement strand
CGTGTGCGGTGCAGCTTAGACACCTCCACCACACCGGAGGTCTTCGCCATGATCAAGACCCGGCACTGTCAACAACGCTCGTGATCAATACAGCTAGGCCGTGTCTCTCTGACTGGTCCCTCCTCAAGGTGGGGTGGCCGGCCTGCTGCGATGACGGCCCCGGTCTCCGGTGTCCGTCTGATCGCGTGGCAGCCAGACCTTCAACGGCCGCGCGATGTCGCGATGAGTTCGGTGGCCTCTGCCAGTCTGTACGTGTGTCGTGCGGTCCGAATGTCCTCACGACAACCCGCAACTGCTGCTTTCAGAGAGAAGCTGATGTCCGACACCACCTGCCACATGTCGATCTCGCTCGACGGCTTCGTCGCGGGACCCGAGCAGAGCCGGGACAATCCGCTGGGCAAGCGCGGCCAAGAGCTGCACGGCTGGCATATCGGCGACCCGCGCGCGACCGAAGCCGACAAGACGGCCAACAGCTGGTTGATGCGTCCGCGTGGCGCCTACGTCATGGGCCGAAACATGTTCGGGCCGATCCGAGGCGAGTGGAACGAGACATGGGACGGATGGTGGGGCCCCGAGCCCCCCTACCACGCTCCGGTCTTCGTCCTTACTCGCTACGCCCACGCACCGATCGAGATGGAGGGAGGGACCACCTTCCACTTCGTCACCGAAGGCTTCGACGCCGCTTATGCGCAGGCGCTCGAAGCCGCCGACGGCAGGGGTGTGGACATCGCCGGTGGCGCTTCGACGGTTCGACAGGCACTCAACGCCGGCGTGATCGATGAACTCACGCTCGACATCGCACCCGTCCTCCTCAGCAGCGGCGAGCGCATCTTCGACGGCGTCGAGACCTTCGACTTCGAGCCCATCGAGGTGCTCCACTCACCGCTGACGACTCATATCCGCTACCGCAAACGCGACGCCGGCTGAGCGGCAACCGGACCTTCGTTCGCCTCAATCGCGGACCTCCCGACGAACAGTCGGCTTCGTGAGTAACCAGGGGCGGCGACCTGCGCGGTCGCCGTCCCTTTGGCGGGCACCGACCGGAGGGCAACGTCCTGGCCAGCGTCTTCAACCGAAAATCGATCGAAGAGACACGCTCCAGGTGTGTTGTCCGGGGCCGCCGCTCAGGTCCTGTCAGGCTCCTCCGGTGTGAGGTCGAACACGCCGTACGCGAAGCCCTGGGCCGTGATCGTGCGGCCGTCCACCGCCACGCCGGAGACTTCGAGCGCGTGCGCGTGCGCGGTGTCGACGGTGTCCGCCGCGCAGGCCGCCGGGGTCGCGCGCGGGTTGACCACGACGAGATGGCGCCCGCCCCGGACGTAGACGAACGGGTAGCCGGAGTGGAGCACCTCGACGCCGCCCGCGGGGCCGAGTTCCGGCGTCGCCCGGCGCAGGGCGATCAGACGGCGTACGAGATGGAGCAGCGAGCCCTCGTCGGCCCGCTGGGCGGCGACCGTGGGGCGGCCGGGGTCCGGGTCGAGGGGGAGGTAGAGGCTGTCCGGGTCGGAGACGGCCGAGAAGCCCGCGTTCGGAGTGTCGTCCCACTGCATGGGGGTGCGGGAGCCCGCCCGGTTGTAGCGCGGTCCCAGCACGCTGCCCTCGGTGTCGGGCAGGCCGGGGATGAAGCGCATGCCGATCTCGTCGCCGTAGTAGACCGCCGGCAGCGTCGGCCAGGTGAGCTGGAAGGCGAAGGCGGCGGGGAGCTGTTCCGCCGTACGCGGGCCGCAGTTGAGGCGCGCGAAGTCGTGGTTCGCGGTGGGCAGGGCGACATGGCCGCCGTCACCGATGGCGGAGACGGCCTCCCGCCAGGCGTCCACGAAGATGCCCGGTGAGCCCTTGCCGCCGGGGTCGAAGAAGCAGTCGACCGGGTCCCAGCCGTCGTTGTCGGTGCCCTGACGGTTGTTCCACAGGGAGCGCAGCGGACGCCCCTCGGCCGGGCCGCCGAACTGGAGGAAGAAGTCCGTGTGGAACCCGGCGGGGACCGACACGGCCGGGTCGCCCCACTCGGCGAGCAGGACCGCCTCGGGATGGGCGGCGTCGAGCCAGTGGCGCAGCTCGGTCCAGAGTGCGCGGGTCTCGGACTGGCCGGGGTCGTCCTTGACGAGCGAGGCGGCCATGTCGACGCGGAATCCGGCCAGTCCGAGACCGAGCCAGTGGCCCATGATCTCGCGCAGGGCGGCGCGGTTGGCCAGGGGCCCCGGGGCGTCGGGGGCCTGGCGCCAGGGCTCGGCCGGATCGCTGCGCGCGTAGCCGAAGTTGAGCGCGGGCTGCGAGTCGAAGAAGTTCGGCAGATAGGCGCCGGGGCGGGTGCCGGGCGACGCCACGAACCCGGCGGGCAGGGGCGCGTCCGTCCCGGATCCGGTGTGCGCGGTGCGGGGCTCGGCCCAGATGTAGCGGTGGTCCTCCGGGTCGTCCGCGGAGGCGGTGAACCAGGGGTGCTGGTCGGAGGTGTGTCCGGCGACGAGGTCGAGCAGCACGCGTATGCCGCGCCGGCGGGCCTCGTCCACCAGCCGGGCGAGGTCCTCGTCGGTGCCGTAGCGGGGTGCGACGGAGAGGTAGTCGCTGACGTCGTATCCGGCGTCGCGGAAGGGCGAGGCGAAACAGGGGTTGAGCCAGACCGTGTTCACGCCCAGCCAGGCGAGATGGTCGAGGCGTCCGGTGATGCCGGCGAAGTCACCGATGCCGTCGCCGTCGGAGTCGGCGAACGACTGCGGATAGATCTGGTAGAAGACGGCGTCGGCCAGCCAGGCGGGGGCGGGGCGGAACGGAGTCATGGGTCGGTACGGAGTCATGCGTCGGCACGGCCTTTCCCTGTGATGGAGGGCTCTGTCCGTTACGGAAGCGTAACCAGGCGGACTCTTGTGAGGGGTGAAGAGCCTGTCCCAGGGTTCTGTATGCGCATACAGACAGCGCATACATGCTGCCATCCGCTCCCCTGAACCGCCACCCGTTCTCTTCCACCGAGGAAGTACGACGCCATGACGCCTGTCCCCGCACCACGCCGCCGCACGGTCCTGGGCGGCGCCGCCCTCGGCACACTCGCCACCGCGGGCCTCTCCGCACCGGCCGCCCCGGCCGCGTACGCGGCACAGGCGGTGCCGGGCGCGCCCGCCGGCCCGGCCCCGGCCGACTCCGTCTCGTACCGGGACAAACAGCTCTTCATCGACGGCGAACCCGCGCTCGTCCTCGCCGGTGAGATCCACTACTTCCGGCTGAAGCGGGCGGACTGGCAGTCACGGCTCGACCGGGCGAAGGCCGCCGGCCTCAACACCATCGCCTCGTACATCCCCTGGATGTGGCACGAACTCCCGGACGGCACCATCGATGTCACCGGCCGCACCCGCCCCGAGCGCGACCTCGGCGCCTTCATCGATCTCTGCCACCGCAACGGGTTCCTCTTCATCGCCCGCCCCGGCCCCTTCACCATGGCCGAACTCAAGGGCGAGGGCGTCCCCGACCGGGTGCGCGAGGACCACCCGGAGATCGTCTCCACCGGCTGGTACGACGCCCCCGCCACCACCCCCACCGTCGACTACCTCGCGCCCGCCTTCCTCCAGGAGGCACGCCGCTGGTACGCGGCGGTGATGCCGGTGCTCGCGGAACGGCTGCGCGGCAGAGGCGGCCCCGTCGTCTCCGTACAACTGGACAACGAGATCGGCATGCTGGCCTGGGTCAGCAACTCGCCCGATCTGACGGACCATCTGACGGCCGACTTCGACGGCTGGCTGCGCGAGGAGTACGGGGACGGGCTGGCGGACCGCTACCCGTTCGCCGGCGCGGACGCGGCCGGGCGGCGCAAGGCCATCCGCCACCCCGAGGACGCGTACGGCGCGGCCCTGATGCACGATCTGGGCCGGTTCATGCGGGGACGCTTCGCGCGGTACGTCACCGAGCTGCGCCGGGCCGCCGAGACCCACGGCGTCACGGGCGTCCCGTTCGTCATCAACATCCACGGCACCTCCGACAGCCGCGCCGAGCCGTTCCCCATCGGAATCAGCCAGCTGATGGAGACCTACGCGGGGGTCGGGGGGACGATCTCCGGCGCGGACTTCTACCTGGGCGATCTGACCTTGCGCAATGTCACCGACCTGTATCTGATCAATGCCTTCATGGACGCGGTCAATGACGAGGACCAACCCGTCACGGCGCTGGAGTTCGACGCGGGGCACGCCGACTACGGGCAGAACATGGACAGTCAGACCAGCCCGTCCGGCGTCGATCTGAAGACCCGGCTCTGTGTCGCGCAGGGCGCGAAAATGATCAACTACTACCTGTTCGCGGGCGGGTTCAACCCGAAGCTCGACAAGCCGGCGGGCGACGGGAACGACCGCATCGGCATCACGGGCGAACGGCACGGCTTCGCGGCACCGGTCGATCCGGAGGGCCGGCCGGGGGTCAGCTACGCGTCGACGCGGCGCGCGGTACGTGCCATGGGCGGACCGGCCGAGGTGCTCGCGCCGATGCGGACGACCTACGACGACGTGGCGCTCGGCTTCGTGCCCGATCACTATCTGACCGAATACCACCCGCCGGAGCTCGCATCGGTCCAGCGCGTGCTGGACGAAGCGGTGAACACACGCGGCGCCGGTCCCCGGGGCTCGCTGGCCCGCGCGATGCTCCTCGGCGGCTTCCGCTACCGGAGCGTGAACCTCCAGTCGGGCGACCTCGATCCGGCGCGCGTACCGGTGCTCGCGCTGGCGACGGGCGAGCATCTGGGGGCGGAGCTCCAGCGCCGGCTGGTCCGCTATCTCGAAGCGGGCGGGAAGCTGCTGCTGTCCGGCAGGCTCCCGGTCAAGGACATGGCCGACCGGCGGTGCGCGGTGCTCGCGGAGGCGCTGGGGCTCACGGCCGGCGAGACGATGACGGACGCGAACCGCTTCTGGCTCTCGGTCACCGCTCACGGCTGGGCGGCGCCGCTCCCGGAAGTACGCCTCTCACGCGCCCAGTTGTGCGTGCCCGCGCGCGGAACGACGGTGCTGCGCGAGCTCTCCACGGGCAAGGGCTGCGGCTTCGACATCCCCGTGGGCCGGGGGCGGGCCGTGGTGATCACCACGGACTACCAGTGCGATCTGACCTTCTGGGGCCGCGCCTTCCGTGCGCTGGACGCCGCCCCCGCCCTCCGGCACAGCGCGACCGACCCGGGGGTCTTCCTGCTGACGACGGCGGACGGCGAGCGCGGACGGCTGCTGCACGCCTTCAACGTCTCCTCCGGCTACGACCAGGACTTCACGGTCACCGAACACGGCAAACCCCTCTTCGGCGGGGAGAAGCTGCGTCTGCCGGGGCGTACGGCGGCGATGCTGCCGCTCGGACTCACGGCGGGCGGGCTCCGGATCGCGTACGCGACGGCGGAACTGACCGGCGTCGCCGACGGCCGGGCGACCTTCCGCGCGCTCGGCGCGCTCGGCGGGGATGGCGGTGACGGCGGGGAGCCGGTGGCCGGGGAGTCGGTGGTCGCGGTGGAGGGCAGGGCGGTCTGCGACGGCGCGCGCGTGTCGACGGAGGGCGGACGGACCGTCCTGCGCGTACGGCGCGCCGAGTTCACCGTCCGCCGTGCCTGACGCACCGCGCGGCCCCGGGGAAAGCCCGGGGCCGCGCGGTCGGAGAGGTCGGAGAGGTCGGAGAGGTCGCGGTGGTCGGAGAGGTCGCAGTGGTCGGCGCGGCTGTCGCGACCGGATTCGATGGACGGACCTCTTGCCGGACGGCCTGCCGACCCGCTTACGTGACCGCCTAGCGACCCGCTTGCGCGACCGCCTGCCGACCCGCTTACGTGACCGCCTAGCGACCCGCTTGCGCGACCGCCTGCCGACCCGCTTACGTGACCGCCTAGCGACCCGCCTACCGGCCCGCCTGGAGCGCCGACCATGTCGCGGGACCGGCTATGCCGTCCGCGCTCAGGCCACGGCCGCTCTGGTAGTCGCGGACAGCCTGCGTCGTGTTCGCTCCGAACTGGCCGTCGATGGACACGGTCCGGCCGAGGGCCGCCGTCAACGCGCGCTGAAGACGCTCCACCACGGGGCCCGTGCTCCCCTCCCGTACCACGGAGGCGGTCCCGGCGGAGAGCAGGGCCGTCCAGGTGCGGGCGCCGACGACGCCGTCCGCGGGCAGCCCGCGGCCGGTCTGGAAGGCACTGACCGCGCTCGCGGTCCGCGTGCCGAAGACGCCGTCCGCGGTGCCGGCGTCGTGCCCCTGCTGGTTCAGCAGGGTCTGAGCGGCCGTCACCTGGGGACCGGTGGAACCGCTGCGCAGCGTGTTGTACGAGGGGAAGCCCAACTGGACGCTCCCGCCGCCCCCAGTGCTGCCGCCCACCAGCTGCATGAAGTAGTTCCAGTTCCAGTTCGGTCCCGGATCGGTGTGGTCGTTGCCCGGCACCTCCGCGTGGCCGACGATGTGCGCCCGGTCCTTGGGTATGCCGTACCTGTCGCAGAGGTACTTGGTGAGCGCGGCGGACGACCGGTACATCGAGTCGGTGAACCAGCTCGGGTCGGCGACGAAGCCTTCGTGCTCGATCCCCAGGCTGGAGGCGTTGGCCGAGCGGGCGTGGTACGCGGTGTCGCTGTCGCGGACCATCTGGGTGACGGCGCCGTCCGAGGAGCGGACCACGTAGTGGGAGCTGACCTGCGAGGCCGGGTTCTGGAACCAGCTGATGGTCCCGGCGTACGAGCCCTGCGTGACATGCATGACCACGCTGGTGATCGACGAGGACCGGCCGGCCGCGTAGTTGGCCGCGTTGGCCGGCACCCACGCCGCGGCCGGGTAGTCGGGCGAGAGCGCGGCGCGCCGCCGGTCCGTGTCCGTGGGCGCGTACGCGCCGCGCTCGGGCTCGACGGCGCGCGGCCGTACGGTGACGCTCTCGCCACCCGCGACGTCCGCGTCGATGCCCTGTGCGAGGAGCGTGTAGACGGTGTCGGCGTAGAGCCGCGCGGTGCGGATGTCGGACGCCCCGCCGTACCGGGCGACCACCGGGTACCACTCGTCGATGCTGCCGCGCTCCGCGGTGTCCAGCCCCAGCCCGTCGGCGTAGGCACGCAGGACGGCCGCGCCGCCGCGGATGTTCGCCGCCGTGTCCGCGCGCAGCTCGGCGCCCGGCTCGCCGGTCAGCTCGGCGGCCTTCTCCAGGCTGCGGTTCGTGGGATTGCTCACGAGGTGCATCACGCCGTAGCCATTGGCCTGGCTGGGTTCGCCCCGGTGCCCGTCGAGGTGTGTCTCGCCGTATCCGACGGCCACCAACAGGTCCCGGGGGACCTCGAATTCGGCCGCGGCCCGGGTGAAGGCCCGGCTCATGCCGTCCCGGTCCGACGGGGTGACGGGCGCGGGCGCGGCGCCGGCGGGGTGGGCCGTGACGAGGAGCACCGTGGCGACCAGGCCACCGAGTGCGGACAGCGCCGTTCTCTTCGACACCGTTCTCTTCGACACTGTTCTCTTCGACGGTGTGATCTGCCACGGCCTGTTCACCGGCGGTCTGTTCCCCGGCGTCGATCGTCGGTACATGCTTCCTCCTGGCCGTTTCGCGGTCTCCGCCTGAGCGGGTCTGTGGGGGGTCTACGCGAGTTGAACGCACCACTCCTATCGAGTGGTCATGCTCACGTCAAGCCCCGGCGTCGCGTACGCCACGCAAGTGACCCATCAGCCAGAAAACGCGCGTACCAGCCAAAAGCCCACGCGAAAGCCCTGCGCGAACCACCGTCGGAAAGCCCGGAATGCCCTGCGGTCGCGAAGCCCTACACCGCGGAGCCTTATGCCGCGAAGAACTCCTCCAGGACCGGTGCCAGCACATGGGGCGCCACCTCATGTGTCTGGCCCGTCAGTGTGCGGTGCCTGCCCCGGGGGAGGGCCCTGGCCACCGCGCGCGCCGCGTCCCGCGTCGGCGGCGGGCTGGCGCCGCCGTCCACGACCATCGCGCGCGTTCTGATCGTCGCCAGCCGGTCGGCCGGGATCAGCCCCGGCCCCAGTACGGCGTTGTCGTACGCCAGGGTGTGCGCCAGCGCCGCCAGATCCGGCCACATCGGGGACCGGCGCATCCGGGCGATCATCTCGGGCACCATTCCCACCAGCGAGAGGAACAGCTCCACCGCCTCGCCCCGCCGCCCCCGCGCCAGCAGGTCCGTGAGCCGCTCGCGGTAGGCCGCCGTGACCGGCAGATCGGCCGGATCGGTCGCGTACGGAGGCTCGTACAGGGCGAATTGGGTGATCGGCAGGCCCGCGGCCGTCGCCTCCAGGACCAGGGCCGCGCCCGAGGACACCCCGTACACGGACGCGCTCCCGCCCGCCTCGTCGAGGAGCGCGGCCAGATCCTCGGTCTCCCGCTCCACGGCGTACGGGCCGCTCTCACCGCTGGCGCCGCGCCCGCGCCGGTCGTAGGTGATCACATCGAAACGCGGCGCCAGCAGCTTCGCCAACGGGGCGTCGGATTCGGCGGTGTTGAGCGCGCCCCCCACCAGAACCACCGGCGGGCCGTCCCCCGACCGCCGGTACGCGATCGGGGTGCCGTCCCCCGATGTCACCGTGCACACATTGTTCATACCGACTCAGACCGGTGTGCCCGGCGCAACTCATCGCTCGTGGAGGAAGTTTTTTCTCAGGCCGCGACGACCTCCGGGTCGTAGAAGCAGAAGTGGTCCTTGATCTGGGCGACTTCGGCCTTGGGCGTGGGGTACGCCCAGACGAGATCCGGCGCGCCGGGCAGCGACCAGTACGAGGCGTCGCCCTTGAACGGGCAGTGGGTGGAGGTGTCGGAGGGCGTCAGCAGTTCGGTACGCACGTCCTCCGGCGGGAGGTAGTAGCGGACCGGACAGCCGGTCTCGCGCAGCAGGAGCGGAGTGCGGCTCTCCGCGATGATCCGCCCGTCCCGTACGACACGTACATGCTCCGTGCCCCGCTCGATCGTGATGTGGTGTCCCGTGCTCACGGTGCTCATGATGGTCTGCCCCTTCGCTGGTGCGGGTCATCGCCCCGCCTGGTACCTCTTCGGTCCCTCCGTATCTTCAGCAACGGGGCACGGCGTGCTCTTCCCGCCGTACCGTTTGCCTCATGAATATCTGTGTCTTCCTCTCCGCCGCCGATCTCCCCGAGCACTACACGCGGCCCGCCCGTGAATTCGCCGAGCTGATCGGCAAGGGCGGCCACACCCTCGTATGGGGCGGTTCCGACAGCGGGCTGATGAAGGTCGTCGCCGACGGTGTGCAGGAGGCGGGCGGGCGGCTGGTCGGGGTCTCGGTCGGTTTCCTGAGCAGCGTCGCCCGGCCGAACGCCGACGAGATGGTGGTCGCCGAGGACCTCGCCGAGCGCAAGGCCCTGCTGCTCGCCAAGTCCGACGCGGTCGTGATCATGGTCGGCGGTACGGGGACGCTCGACGAGGCCACCGAGATCCTGGAGCTCAAGAAGCACGCCCTGCACACCAAGCCCGTGGTGCTGCTCAACACGGCCGGTTTCTACGACGGACTCAAGCAGCAGTTCCGGCGGATGGACGAGGACGGCTTCCTGCCGCTGCCCCTCACCGACCTGGTGTTCTTCGCCGAGGACGGGGTGAGCGCCCTCGCCTATCTGGAGGAGTCCGCCGGCGTTCAGTGATCGGGGCGCGGTGATGCGACCATGACCGCATGGCTACCCATCTGATCACCGGTGCGGGCTCCGGCATCGGCGCCGCTGTCGCGCGCCGGCTGCACGAGCGCGGCGACGACCTGATCCTGTTCGCCCGTGACGCCGGCCGCGCCAAGGAACTCGGATCCGCGTTCCCCGGCGCCCGTACCCTCGTCGGCGACCTCGCCAACCCGGACCGGCTCTCCTGGGCACTCGCCCAGCAGACGCTTCCCGACCGACTCGACTCGCTGCTGCACATCGCGGGCGTCGTCGACCTCGGGCCGATCGGCGACCTGACCCCCAAGACCTGGCACGAGCAGCTGAACGTGAACCTCGTCGCCCCCGCCGAGCTGACCCGGCTCCTGCTGCCCCAGCTCCGGATCTCCCACGGCCAGGTGATCTTCGTCAACTCGGGCGCCGGGCTCAGCGCGCACGCCGAGTGGGGCGCGTACGCCGCGTCCAAGCACGGCCTCAAGGCGCTCGCCGACGCGCTGCGCGAGGAGGAGCGGGACAGCGGTCTGCGGGTGACCTCCGTCTATCCGGGCCGTACGGCGAGCCCCATGCAGGTCAAGGTCCACCAGCAGGAGGGCAAGGAGTACGACGCCGGCCGCTGGATCGACCCCGGGTCCGTGGCGACGACGATCCTCGCGGCGCTCGACCTGCCGCGCGACGCGCGGATCGACGACGTGACCGTACGGCCGGGCCGGTGAGCGAGCGGATGGACGCGTCGCGGAACGAATCCCGGAGCGACGCGCGGAACGAGCCGGTCCCGGCATCGCCGGCCGCGCCCGCCGGGAGCGTCTGGGGAGCCGCCACGGGGATCGGCTCCATGCCCGGCGGCGACGCGCGGGAGACCGCCAAGGCCGTCACCGGCAGCTTCGAGGACTTCCCGTATCTGCCCGAGCTGCCCGCCCGCGGCCCCGGCGCCGACATGATCGGCCGGACGGCGGGGCTCCTCGTCGAGGTCTACGCGCGTGTGGAGCCCAGTGGCTGGCGGATCGGCGACCGGCCGGGCCGTGACACCAAAAGGGCCTGGTCCTGGATGGGCGAGGACCTGGACGCGCTGGAGGAGTTCACCCAGGGGTACGTGGGTCCGCTCAAGGTCCAGGCCGTCGGGCCGTGGACGCTGGCCGCCTCGCTGGAGCTGCGCAACGGCGAGTCGGCGCTGAGCGACCCCGGGGCCTGCCGGGACCTGACCGGCTCGCTGGTGGAGGGGCTGACCGCGCATCTCGCGGAGGTACGGCGCCGGGTGCCCGGCGCCGTACCGGTGCTCCAGATCGACGAGCCGTCCCTCACCGCCGTACTGCGCGGACATGTGAGGACGGCCAGCGGCTACCGCACCCACCGCGCCGTTGACCGCCAGGTCGTGGAGAGCGCGCTGCGCGAGGTGACCGCGCTGAGCGCGGGGACGGCGGTCGTGCACTCCTGCGCGCCCGACGTTCCGTTCGCGCTGCTGCGTCGGGCCGGCGCCGCGGCGGTCTCGTTCGATTTCGGTCTGCTCACCGAACGTGACGAGGAGACCATCGGTGAGACGGTCGAGAGCGGAACGAAACTCTTCGCCGGAATCGTGCCGGGCACTGACGGCCCATTGTCGGACCCTGCCGGTAGCGTCATGGGTGTCAGGACGCTGTGGCGCAGGCTGGGGCTGAATCCGGGGACTCTCGCGGAGTCCGTGGTGCTCACCCCGTCGTGCGGGCTCGCGGGGGCCTCTCCCGCGTACGCGCGCGCCGCGATGGCGCACTGCGTCAGGGCCGCGAGATCCCTCGTGGACAACCCTGAGTGACGATCCGGATGCCGGGTCATGGTGAACGGGAGGACGAAACGGTGGCTGGCGAACAGCGGACGGCGGTGCCCGCCGAGGCACGGGAGCGGCATGCCCAACTCGCCGAGCAGATCGAGGAGCACCGCTTCCGGTACTACGTGAAGGACCAGCCGGTCATCAGCGACGGCGAGTTCGACAGGCTGCTGCGGTCGCTGGAGGCGCTGGAGGAGGAGTATCCGGAGCTGCGCACGCCCGATTCGCCGACCCAGAAGGTCGCGGGGGCGTACGAGACGGACTTCACCGCGGTCCAGCACCGCGAGCGGATGCTCTCCCTGGACAACGCGTTCGACGACACCGAGCTGGCCGCCTGGGCCGACCGCGTCGCCAAGGACGTGGGCACGCCCGACTTCCACTTCCTGTGCGAGCTGAAGGTCGACGGGCTCGCGGTCAATCTCACCTATGAGCACGGCAGGCTGACCCGCGCCGCCACCCGCGGCGACGGCCGTACGGGCGAGGACATCACGCCCAACGTCCGTACGATCGCCGAGATCCCGCACCGGCTGGCGGGCGAGCGCGTCCCGGATCTGGTGGAGGTCCGCGGCGAGGTCTACTTCCCGATGGAGGCGTTCCAGGAGCTGAACGCGCGTCTGGTGGCCGCGGGTGACAAGCCGTTCGCCAACCCGCGCAACGCGGCGGCGGGTTCACTGCGCCAGAAGGACCCCAAGATCACCGCGACCCGCCCGCTGCACATGGTGGTGCACGGCATCGGGGCCCGCGACGGCTTCGACATCGACTGCCTCTCGCACGCGTACGGCCTGCTGCGCGAGTGGGGGCTGCCCACCGCCCGGCACAACAAGGTGGTCGGATCGATCGAGGAGGTGCGGGAGTTCATCGCGTACTTCGGCGAACACCGCCACTCCGTGGAGCACGAGATCGACGGTGTGGTCGTCAAGCTCGACGAGATCCCGCTCCAGGGCCGGCTGGGCTCCACCTCGCGCGCCCCTCGCTGGGCGATCGCGTGGAAGTACGCGCCCGAGGAGGTCAACACCAAGCTGGTGAACATCCGCGTGGGCGTCGGCCGCACCGGGCGTGTCACGCCGTACGCGCAGGTGGAGCCGGTCACGGTCGCCGGTTCCGAGGTCGAGTTCGCCACGCTGCACAACCAGGACGTGGTGAAGGCCAAGGGCGTCTGGATCGGTGACACGGTCGTGATCCGCAAGGCCGGCGATGTCATCCCGGAGATCCTCGGCCCGGTCATCGATCTGCGCCCCGAGGACGCGTACGAGTTCGAGATGCCCGCGGTGTGTCCCGAGTGCGGTACGGAGCTGCGGGCCATGAAGGAGGGCGACATCGACCTCCGCTGCCCCAACGCCCGCACCTGCCCGGCCCAGTTGCGGGAGCGGCTGTTCTACCTCGGCGGCCGCAAGTGCCTGGACATCGAGAACTTCGGCTATGTGGCCGCCGCCGCCCTCACCAGACCACTGGAGCCGGAGACACCGCCGCTGCTGGACGAGGGCGATCTCTTCGACCTGACGGTCGGACAACTGCTGCCCATCAAGGCGTACGTGCTCGACCAGGACAGCGGGCTGCCCAAGCGCGACCCGAAGACAGGTGACGAGAAGGTCGTCACGGTCTTCGCCAATCAGGAGGGCGAGCCGAAGAAGAACGCCCTGGCGATGCTTCAGCACATCGCGGCGGCCAAGGAGCGTCCGCTGGCCCGGATCATCGCCGGGCTCTCCGTCCGCCATGTAGGACCGGTCGCCGCCGAGGCGCTGGCCAGGGAGTTCCGCTCGATCGACCGGATCGAGCAGGCCACGGAAGAGGAGCTGGCGGCGGTCGACGGAGTCGGGGCGATCATCGCCACCTCCGTCAAGGAATGGTTCGAGGTCGACTGGCACCGCGAGATTCTGCGCAAGTGGCGGGCCGCCGGGGTACGTATGGAGGAGGAGGGCACCGGCGAGGACGACGCACCAAGGCCGTTGGAGGGCCTGACGGTCGTCGTCACGGGCACGCTGGAGCGCTACACGAGGGATGGCGCGAAAGAGGCGCTTCAAACCCGTGGCGCGAAGGTGACCGGGGCCGTCTCGAAGAAGACCGGCTTCGTGGTGGTCGGGGAGAACCCCGGTTCGAAGTACGACAAAGCGATGCAACTGAAGGTTCCGGTGCTGGACGAACAGGGGTTCACCATCCTGCTCGAACAGGGTCCGGACGCGGCCAGGGAGGCCGCTGTCAGGCCCGAGGAGCCATCGGCCACCCCCGAGGAGTAGCGCGAAATCCCCCGGAAAGCGGAGTCCCACACCGTCGAATTCGGGCCGCAAAGCTCACCCGTTCGGCGCATACCAGATGGATACGGATGGGCAGGTCGCATTCGGGCAACAGCTGTAGAGCGCTGCCCGTCGGAGCGTTCCGCGGCCTACTGTTGAGAGGTGCGCCTGTCGTGAACGGCTGAGTGGTGTGATTCCGGCCGTGTGTGCATGACAACGTGACATCGCGTGGCATCGGCTTCGCCGGCTGTGAGAGGGACGGGAATGAAACCGACCGAGAGCGCCGCCCCGGTCTCACCCCCGCGCGGATTCGCGCGAATTGCGGGCCTTGCGGCCAGGACGCCCGCTCTTGTGGTGGGACTCGCCGTCGTCGTCCTGGCGACCGGACTCTTCCATACGGTGCGCGACGGCCACGCGCTCTTCCCCGGTGGCACATCGGGATGGGCGCTGGCCGTGCTGACCGGCATCATCGTGGGCCATCTGGTCGCCCTCGGCCGGGACCGCTGGTGGGGCGGCACGGGCTCCGGCGCCGCCCTCACCCTGGCCGTCCTGCTGCTCTACGGCTGGGTGGCCGCCGGACTCGTCTCCGTCGCCGTCGTGGTGCTGGTCGGGGTGGCCCGCAGGCACCGCTGGCGGCTGGGCGTCCTGCACGGCGCGGCGGACATGCTGGGCATCGCCGCCGCCGCGCTCGTCCTCGCCGCCTTCGATGTGGTCCCCACCGTCGAGGAACCCTGGCAGCCGCTCGACTGGGGGTTCGCCAGTGTCGTCGAGATCGTGCTGGCCGCCTCCGCCCATCTCGTGGTCACCCGGCTGCTGCTCTGGTACGCGCTCTCCCCGCAGGGCGGCGGACTGCCGACCGTCGCCCGAACGGCCCTGTACCGGCAAGGTCTGGTCGCGGTCGCCCTGCTCGGCATCGCTCCGCTGATCTGTGTGGTGGCGATGTCCCTGCCCGTCCTGCTGCCGCTCTTCGCGATCCCGCTGATCGCCCTCGACTCCACGCTGTGGATCGCCAGGGCACGGGCCGAGGAGCAGCTGCGCGACCCGCTGACCAAACTGCCCAACAGGCAGTGGCTGCTGGAGCGCACCTGGTCGGCGCTGGAGGAGGCGGAGGGCCTGGGCGCCAGGGCCGGACTGGTCCTGATCGACCTCGACCGGTTCCGCTCGGTCAATGACACGCTCGGTCACCTCGCGGGAGACCGGCTGCTGTTGCAGATAGCCGACCGGCTCCGGCTGGCCCTGCCACGCGGCGCGGAGGCCGCGCGGCTCGGCGGTGACGAGTTCGCGGTGCTGCTGCCGACCTGCGACTCCACGACCAGCGCCCAGCGGGTCGCCCGCCATCTCGTGGCCGAGCTGTCCTCGCCGCTGGACCTCGACGGGCTGACGCTGGTCCTGGAGGCGAGCGCCGGAGTCGCCGTCTACCCCGAGCACGCGGTGGACGCCGAAGGGCTGCTGCGGCGCGCGGACGTCGCGATGTACCAGGCGAAGCGGGACCGTACGGGCGTCGAGGTCTACGAGTCCAAGCGGGACTCCAACACCCCCGACCGCCTCGGCCTGCTGGGCGATCTGCGCCGCGCGCTGGACGCGGGCGAGGTGGAGCTGCACTACCAGCCCAAGGTCCGGTTCGACGGCCAGGTCGCCGGGCTGGAGGCGCTGGTGCGCTGGGTGCACCCGGAGCGCGGCCGGGTCCCTCCCGACGATTTCATCGCGATCGCCGAGTCCTCCGGTCTGATGCCTCATCTCACCGAGTACGTACTGGAGATGGCTCTCGCTCAGGTCGCGCGCTGGCGGTCCCAGGGCCTGATGGTGCCGGTGGCGGTCAATGTCTCCCCGCGGGACGTGCACACCCCCGGTTTCGCGGGCGCGGTGGCGGCGAGACTGGCCCGGCACGGCGTACCGGCCGGCTCCCTCCAGCTGGAGATAACGGAACACGTCCTGCTGGAGGACCCCCAGCGGGCGGCCGACACCCTCGCGGGCCTGACCGGGCACGGCGTGAAGATGTCCCTCGACGACTTCGGCACGGGGTACTCCTCGCTGGTGCATCTGCGGCGCCTGCCGGTCAGTGAGCTGAAGATCGACCGCTCCTTCGTGGCCAGGCTCGCCGTCGACACCGAGGACGGGGAGATCGTCCGCTGCACGGTGGACCTCGCGCACTCACTGGGCCTGCTGGTCGTCGCGGAGGGCGTCGAGGACGACGAGACCTGGGAGCGGCTGCGGGATCTGGGCTGCGACGCGGTACAGGGCTGGCTGGTGGCCGCCGCGATGCCGCCGCACGAGGCGACGGCCTGGCTGCTGGCCAGGGGCGAGCGCGGCTGGCAGCGCCCGGCGGAGCTGGAGGCGGCGCGCGCCCGCGAGCTGGCCGTCGAGCGTGCGCGGGAGCAGTCGGGCCAGGTCGTCCAGTGACGGCCGCCGGGCCGGCCGGCCACTGACGGAAACGGCTGTCGGAAGCGGACCGAAGGGGAACGGGGGAGCGGTGGGCGGCGGCCCTCGGGACGGGGTTCCCGGGGCCTCCAGGACCGGGTGACGGCGAACCGTTTCGTGGCCAGGGGCCCCGGCCCCATAGGATTGGGCCACAACCCATCGCACTCACCCCTGAGGATCGCTGCATGCCTGGCATTACGCGCGAGGAGGTCGCCCACCTCGCCCGGCTGGCGCGTCTGGAGCTGAAGGCCGAAGAGCTCGACCACTTCGCCGGACAGCTCGACGACATCATCGGCGCGGTCGCCCGCGTATCCGAGGTAGCCGACCAAGACGTACCGCCGACCTCCCACCCGCTGCCGCTGACCAATGTCATGCGCGCGGACGAGGTCCGTCCTTCGCTCACCCCCGAGCAGGCGCTCTCCGGCGCCCCTGCCCAGGAACAGCAGCGTTTCAAGGTGCCGCAGATCCTGGGGGAGGACTAACAGCCATGACGGTCAACAGCAAGATCGAGAACTGCGTCAAGCTCACCGCCGCCGAGATCGCCGCGAAGATCGCCTCCGGCGAACTCACGGCGGTCGAGGTCACCGAGGCCCATCTCGCCAGGATCGAGGCCGTCGACGAGAAGGTCCACGCCTTCCTCCATGTCGACCGCGAGGGCGCGCTGGCCCAGGCCCGCGCCGTGGACGCGAAGCGGGCGGCGGGCGAGAAGCTCGGACCGCTGGCCGGTGTCCCGCTCGCGCTCAAGGACATCTTCACCACCGAGGGCGTGCCGACCACCGTCGGTTCCAAGATCCTCGAAGGCTGGATCCCGCCCTACGACGCGACGCTCACGAAGAGGCTCAAGGCGGCCGACGTCATCATCCTGGGCAAGACCAACATGGACGAGTTCGCCATGGGGTCGTCCACGGAGAACAGCGCGTACGGCCCCACCGGCAACCCCTGGGACCTGACCCGGGTGCCCGGCGGCTCCGGCGGTGGCTCGTCCGCCTCGCTCGCCTCGTACCAGGCGCCGCTCGCCATCGGCACGGACACCGGCGGCTCGATCCGTCAGCCCGCAGCGCTGACCGGCACGGTCGGCGTCAAGCCGACGTACGGCGGGGTCTCCCGCTACGGCATGGTCGCCTTCTCGTCCTCCCTCGACCAGGGCGGCCCCTGCGCCCGTACGGTCCTGGACGCCGCCCTGCTGCACGAGGCGATCGCCGGACACGACCCGCTCGACTCGACCTCCATCGACGCCCCGGTCCCGCCGGTCGTCGAGGCGGCCCGCAACGGCTCGGTCGCCGGGATGCGCGTCGGTGTCGTCAAGCAGTTCCGCGGCGAGGGCTACCAGGCCGGTGTCGTCCAGCGCTTCGACGAGTCCGTGGAACTGCTCAAGGCGCTCGGCGCCGAGATCGTCGAGCTGGACTGCCCGTCCTTCGACCTCGGACTCGCCGCGTACTACCTGATCGCGCCGTCCGAGTGCTCCTCGAACCTCGCCCGCTTCGACGCCATGCGCTACGGCCTGCGGGTCGGCGACGACGGCACGAGGTCCGCCGAGGACGTCACGGCCCTGACCCGCGAGGCCGGCTTCGGCGACGAGGTCAAGCGCCGCATCATGCTCGGTACGTACGCGCTCAGCTCCGGCTACTACGACGCGTACTACGGCTCGGCACAGAAGGTCCGCACGCTCATCACCCGGGACTTCGAGAAGGCGTTCGAGCAGGTCGATGTGATCGTCTCGCCGACGACCCCGACCACCGCCTTCGCGATCGGCGAGCGCGCCGACGACCCGATGGCGATGTACCTCGCGGATCTGTGCACCATCCCGACCAACCTGGCCGGCAACGCGGCCATGTCGCTGCCCTGCGGCCTCGCGCCGGAGGACGGGCTCCCGGTCGGACTCCAGATCATCGCCCCCGCCATGAAGGACGACCGGCTCTACAAGGTCGGTGCCGCGGTCGAGGCCGCCTTCGTGGAAAAGTGGGGACACCCGCTGCTTGAGGAGGCTCCGTCACTATGACCAGTGCAATGAGCAAGGCCAAGGGCTTCAAGAAGTCCAAGGCCGGCACCTATCTGTCGATCGGGTCGAGCGCTTTCGGCGCGATCAGCGTCGTCAAGCAGGCCAGGACGGCCCGCAAGGACAACGACACGCTCCGGCTGGTCGACGCGGTCGTCTCCGCCGCCGCCCTTGTCACGGGCGTCGCTCTGCTCCTGCGGGAGCTGAAGCGCCTGGGCGACGACGACGTCCTGCTGGGCTGAACCGGCCATCAAGATCGGCATGATCGCGCCGGCCGCCCACGGGCCGCTCCCACAGGTCGTACGGCCCGTGGGTCCGGGCAGCTCGTCGAGGGCCCGGGGCGGCCCGACCCCAGCGATTGCGTCGCCCGCCTCGCCGACGAAGTGGATCTCTCCGTACTCGGAAAGCCGTCCTCCCACCGGCACCGGCCGGCCGACACCGATGAAGCATTGATGAGGAAGAAGTACCTGTGACCGTCACTGAACTCGTGCCGTACGAGGACGCCCTCGCGACGTACGACCCCGTCATGGGCCTGGAGGTCCATGTCGAGCTCGGCACCAGGACCAAGATGTTCTGCGGCTGCTCGACCGAGCTGGGCGCCGAGCCCAACTCGCAGACCTGCCCGACCTGTCTGGGCATGCCGGGCTCGCTCCCGGTCGTCAACGCGATCGGCGTCGAGTCGGCCGTCAAGATCGGCCTCGCGCTCAACTGCGAGATCGCCGAATGGTGCCGCTTCGCCCGGAAGAACTACTTCTATCCGGACATGCCGAAGAACTTCCAGACCTCCCAGTACGACGAGCCGATCGCCTTCAACGGCTATCTGGACGTCCAGCTGGAGGACGGCGAGATCTTCCGCGTCGAGATCGAGCGCGCCCACATGGAGGAGGACACCGGCAAGTCGCTGCACGTCGGCGGCGCCACCGGCCGGATCCACGGCGCGTCCCACTCCCTGCTCGACTACAACCGCGCGGGCATCCCGCTCATCGAGATCGTCACCAAGCCCATCGAGGGCGCGGGCGAGCGCGCCCCCGAGGTCGCCAAGGCGTACGTCGCCGAACTGCGCGAGCTGATCAAGGCGCTCGACGTCTCCGAGGCCCGCATGGAGATGGGCCAGATGCGGTGCGACGTGAACCTCTCGCTGCGCCCGCACGGGCGGGAGAAGTTCGGTACGCGCTCCGAGACGAAGAACGTCAACTCGCTGCGCAGTGTGGAGCGCGCGGCCCGCTACGAGATCCAGCGCCACGCCGCGGTGCTGAACTCCGGCGGCACGATCATCCAGGAGACCCGCCACTTCCACGAGGAGGACGGCTCCACCACCTCGGGACGGGTGAAGGAGGAGGCCGAGGACTACCGGTACTTCCCGGAGCCCGACCTCGTGCCCATCGCCCCGCCCCGTGACTGGGTGGAGCAGCTCAGGCAGGCCCTGCCCGAGCTGCCGCGGACGCGGCGCAACCGGCTCCGCGAGGAGTGGGGCGTCTCCGAGCACGACATGCAGTCGATCCTGAACGCGGGCGCGATCGCGTCGATCGTCGCCACGATCGACGCGGGCGCCCCGGCCGACCAGGCCCGTAAGTGGTGGATGGGCGAACTGGCCCGGCACGCCAACGAGTCGGGCCGCGGGCTGGACGAACTGCCCATCACCCCGCAGCAGGTGGCGCGGGTCGCGGAGCTCGTCACGGCCGGCGACCTCAACGACAAGCTGGCCCGCCAGGTGCTGGAGGGCGTGCTCGCGGGCGAGGGCGACCCGGACACCGTCGTGGAGAAGCGCGGCCTCAAGGTCGTCTCCGACGAGGGCGCGCTCGGCGCTGCCGTGGACGAGGCCATCGCCGGCAACGCGGCCATCGCCGACAAGATCCGCGCGGGCAAGGTGGCCGCGGCGGGCGCGCTGGTCGGCGCGGTCATGAAGGCCACGCGCGGCCAGGCGGACGCGGCGCGGGTGCGTGAGCTGATCCTCGAACGGCTCGCTCCGGCGGAGTGACCGGGCGCGGCGGGCGCCGCGCGGAGAAGCCGGACGTCGAGGGCTGACGCCGGTTCGTGCGGACGCCCATCGCCGCCCCTGGACGCCATGGGGGCGGCGTACCCGTCGGGTGCGCCGCCCCCGCTCGTTCGTCGCGGCCTGGTCCGCGAAGTACTCGACGCAGAGGCCGGCTTTTCCCTGTGACAGCCCCGGAACGTGACCGCCCGTGAACTCCGTCGTCGCTGAGATCGTCTCCGTCGGGCTGCTGCTCGCCGTGCTGGCGTTCGCCGTCGTACGGCCGCGCGGACTGCCCGAGGCGGTCGCGGCCGTACCCGCGGCGCTGCTGGTCATCGCTCTCGGCGCGGTCTCGCCCGAGGACGCCCGCGCGCAGACGTCCACACTGCTGCCCGTCGTCGTCTTCCTCGCGGCGGTGCTGGTGCTGGCTCAGCTCTGCGACGAGGAAGGGCTGTTCACGGCGGCGGGCGATCTGGTGGCGCGGTTCTGCGGCGGCCGGCCGCGGCGGCTGCTCGGCGGGGTCTTCGCCGTCGCCGCCGTCATCACCGCCGTACTGAGCCTGGACGCCACGGTGGTGCTGCTGACCCCGGTCGTCTTCGCGACCGCCGCCCGGGTCGGTGCCCGGCCCCGGCCGCATGTCTACGCCTGTACGCATCTCGCGAACTCCGCGTCCCTGCTGCTGCCGGTCTCCAACCTCACCAATCTGCTGGCGTTCACGGCGAGCGGGCTGTCCTTCACCCGGTTCGCCGCGCTGATGGCGCTGCCGTGGCTGGCCGCGATCGCCGTCGAGTACGCCGTCTTCCGCCGCTTCTTCGCCGCCGATCTGGCCGCGGGGGCGCACCCCCCGAGCACGGACGAGCCGCGCGAGGTACCGGTGTTCACGCTGGTCGTGCTGGGGCTGACCCTGGCCGGGTTCGTGGTCACCTCGTTCGCCGGGATCGAACCCCTGTGGGCGGCCGTCGCCGGTGCGGCCGTACTGGCGGCCCGCGCCCTGCGGCAGAAGCGGACGACCGTCACGGGGCTGGTCCGGGCCGCCAACCCGCTGTTCTGCCTCTTCGTCCTCGCGCTCGGCGTGGTCGTCAAGGCGGTCGTCGACAACGGCCTGGACACCGGGATCAGCAGGCTGCTGCCGGACGGCTCGTCCCTCTCCTCGCTGCTGGCGATCGCGGCGGTCGCCGCCGTACTGTCCAACCTGATCAACAACCTGCCGGCGATCCTGGCGCTGCTGCCCGTCGTCGCGCCCGCGGGGCCCGGACCGGTGCTCGCCGCGCTGATCGGTGTCAACCTCGGGCCGAATCTCACCTATGTCGGTTCGCTCGCGACGCTGCTGTGGCGGCGCATCCTGCACGAGCACGACTCGGCGCCCGCGCTGGGCCACTTCACCCGGCTCGGTCTGCTGACCGTGCCCGCCACGCTCGTCGTCTCGACCGTGGCTCTGTGGGGGACGCTGCTACTCATCGGAGGCTGACCGCTGTGACCGTACCGCCGCCCGGTCCACCGAGGACCGACCCCGCGGGGACCGTGCCCGCGCGGACCGTCGTCGTCTGGATCACCGAATCCACCTGGCCCGCCTGTGTCGACGCGGCGCGCGAGCGCGCTCCGCACGACGACGACGTGGTGCTGCTCCATGTGGGCGACGACGAGATCGCCGCCGCCGCGCACCAGGCGTATACGGGGCTGCTCGGCCGCGGCCACCGGACCGACCGTGACCCCGGCGCCCGGCTCGAAGCCCTCTCCGGTACGGCCGCGGCCGACCTGCTGGAGGCCGCGGCGCACCGGCTCGGCAGGCCCTGCCAACTGCTCGACCACCACGGGCGCGTGGAGCACGAGGTGGTACGCGCGGCGGCCGGCGCGGCGCTGCTGATCTGCGCGCGCGACGGGGAGCGGGACCGCCCGGGGCCGCACAGCCTGGGCCGGGCGACCCGGTTCGTGGTCGACCACGCGGAGTGCCCGGTGCTGCTGGTGTGGCCGTACGGGGAGTAGGGCGGCGGGGCGGACGCCGACGTGTGGGCCGGGGCCGCGGCGTGTGGGGCGGGTCCCGGCGCGCGGGGCGGGGCCCCGGCGCGCGGGGCGGCCCCGGTCACTTCCGCAGGGTGGGAGTGCCCAGCGCGACCGTGCCCGCGTCGCAGGTCTCCGTGTCCGTCGCGGTGTACGAGATCACCAGCCGCAGCCCGTTCTTGACGCTGAGGGACCGGTTCTGCGGCTCGCCCAGCTCGATCTTCTCCTCGAACAGGGGCGTCCCGTCGAGGGTGATACGGAGCCGGGCGGTGTCCTTGACGCTGTTGTCCTCGATGCCCGCGACGAGATCGAGGGTCGACCAGGCGCGGCCGAGATTGAACTCCATGTACCCACCGCAGTCGTAGTCGGAGACGAAGGCGTCGCTGTGGCCCTTGCTGTTGATCACCGCTTCTTTCACCGAGAACATGTCGTCCCCGTCGACCTGCGGGAAGCCGGTGAGCGACACGGCGTCGGCGCCGGCCACGCTGCCGGGTTCACCGGACTCGTCGGGGCTTTCGCTCGCGGACGGATCCGGGGCCGCCGGGCCGGCCGTCTCGGTCTCCGTCGCCGTGACGGTCTCGGTGACCGACGGGGCCCCGTTGTTCTCGTCGTCGCCCCCCGCCGACATCCACTGAGCGGCGATCACGGTCAGCGCGCCCGCCAGCGCCACCGCGAGCACGGCGACGGCCGGGCGGCGCTTTCTGGCCGGGGCGGGGGTGATGACCAGCGGCCCCGGCCGCAGCTCGGGGGCGACCCGGCGGGGCGGTACGGCGTCCTGCACGGAGTGGACCGGGGGAGGCGCGGGGCTGGGGGTGGGGACCGGCGGGGATGTGACGGGCGGTGGAGCCGTTGCGGCCGTTGCGGCCGCTGGGGCCGCCGGGGCCTTCGCGGGCGGTGGAGGTGGCAGCACCGGTGGGGGCGGGACCGGGCGGGCGGAGGTCACGGTCGGAGCGGAGGGCGTGGGGGTGCCCGGGGCGACGGGCGTGGCGGTGGCGGGAGCAGGGGCAGGGGCAGGCGTGGCGAAAGCCGAGGCGGAGGACGTGGACACCACCGCGTCACGTACGTCCTTCAGCCACCCCGCCAGGCTCTCCGGACGCTGCTCCGGAGCCGTCGCGCAGACGGCGAGCACGCGCTCCTTGCGCTCCGGAGGCAGCGACGAGAGCTGCGGCAGCGCCCGGATGGCGTGGCGCAGCTGCTCCGGGGTGTTCGGCGGCGCCTGGCCGCTCAGCAGGAAGTACGCGATCGCCCCGAACGCGTACCGGTCCGTCGCGGGGGTACGCCTGCCGTCGAAGACCTCGGGGGCGGCGTACCCGGGCGTGAACCAGACCTCCGCCGTCTCGTGGTCCGCGGTCAGCTTGCTCAGGCCGAAGTCGACGAGGGTGGCCTGACCGTGGACGTTCACCATGACGTTGCCGGGGGACAGATCGCCGTGCACGACCACGCGACCCGAGGTCGTGGCCCGGCCGGAGTGCAGCCAGTCCAGTACGTCGGCGAGCTGGGCGAGCGTCCCCATCACGTCACGCCGCTCGGCGGGCGTCGTGAGGGTCCGCTCGAACCGCCAGTCGCGCAGATCGACGCCCTCGACATGGTTCATCACCAGCGCGAGCGCCCGGCCCGACACGGTGGAGGCGCCGCCCGGCGCATGGATCGGCGGACCCTCGAAGTGCTCGCGCACCCCCACGACGCCGGGGCGGTTCGCGAAGCGCAGCAGCTCCGCCTGCTCGTTCCACTTCGTGCTCAGCCGGGCGAACTGCCCGGGACCGAGCGCGGACTTGGAGTCGAGCACCTTGACGACCACCGTCTCCGGCGCCCCGTCCAGCTCGATCTCCGCCCGGTAGAGCACGGCTTCGCCGCCGCGCCCGATGGAGCTGAGCAGCCGGTAGCGGTCCGGCGCCGTGTCCGGTCCGATGTGGTGTGCCGCACTGTTCATCTGTCCCCCCGTCAGAGCGAGTTGCCCGGTAACCGGACGTATCCGGCGTTACGGCCGAACGCCAGTGTTTCCGGCCCCGAACTCCCCGGTCAACGAAGAGCCCGCGCCCGCTCGGCTTCCGCCCGGCAATCGCCCAGATCCCGCCCTGACGGGGCATTTCGCTGCCTCTTGCCGTGCCGGCACGCGCCCCGGCTCACCGCCCCGGCTCACCGCTCCGGCTCACCGCTCCGGCTCACCGCCCCGGCTCACTCCTTGAAGATGCGGTCCAAATGGTGTTCCAGGACGGCGGCCGCCGACTCGGGACCGCGCTGGCCGACGAGGATGCCGGTGCCGAGTCCCGCGGACATGGCGAGCAGACCGGCCGCCTCCAGTTGCGGGTCCACACCGGGCCTGAGCAGCTCGGCCTCCTGCGCCTGACGGAGGAGTTCGGCCACGGTGTCCTCTGCGGCGTCGGGGTCCTTGATGAAGGGCTGGGCGGCGAGCGCGGCGTCGTTGACGGCCAGGACGGCGTACGAGGTGAGCACGTAGTGGAACGTGCGGCTCTCCTCGTCCGTGGGCAGGGCCACCATCAGCAGCGCCTCGATCGTGGCGCGGGGTCCCGGGCGGTCCCCGGTGGCCTTGAGCCGGGTGGCGACCCGCTCCCCGAACTTCCCCGTCAGGTGCTGGAGTCCGAAGAGCAGCAGCTTCTCCTTGGTCTCGAAGTAGTACTGCACCAGCCGCAGTGACACGCCCGCCTCGGCCGCCACATCGCGCATTCCCACGGTATGCAGCCCATGTCTCCCGGCGACCCGGACGAGCGCCTCGGCGATCTCCGTACGGCGCTCCGCATGATCCACGCGCTTGGGCATCGGCTTTCTCTCCGCTCGTCGTTCCGCTGGGGCGTCCCTGCCGGGACCTGTTGATGATACAGCGGTATCATCATGGTGATACGTTCGTACCGTAAAGGATCCCGGACCCGGAGGTGCCTGTGCCCGAAACCGCTGCCCGCCCTCAGGCCGATGTCGGCCGTTACGTGAGCGAAGCCAGGCGCGACCGCCACTTCGCGGCCTGCGACGCCGTCTACGCCCTGGCGGCGCCGGCCCGCGCGGAACAGGACGTGGAGACCTCCTTCGGCACCACACACGTCTACCTTTACGGCCCCACCGACCCCGCCGCCCGGTCCCGCACCCCCGTCGTCCTGGTGCACGGGGCGAGTTCCTGCTCGGCCATGTGGTACCCGAACACCCCCGCGCTGAGCGCCGACCGCCCCGTCTACGCCATCGACACCCCGGGCGACCCCGGACGCAGCGTCCAGCGCGAACCCATCCACCAGCCCGAACGGGCCGCGCGGTGGCTGGACGAGACGCTCGCCGGGCTCGGCCTCGACCGCGTCCATCTCGTCGGCAGCTCGTACGGAGGCTGGCTCGCAGTGAACCAAGCGCACCGCGCACCCGGCCGCCTCGCCTCCGCCACCCTGCTCGACCCCGGCGGCCTGGAGAAGGTGGGCCTGCGCTTCTTCGTCTGGATCTTCGTCAGCCTGTTCGCGACCTCCGCCCCCAAGGCCCTCCGTCCGCGACTGGCGGCCTGGCTGGAACAGCCGGTCCTCGTCGTGCCGGAGCTGCGCACCATGACAAGGACGGCCGTCCGCGCCTACCGCGTACGGCGCCCGGCTCCCCGCCCCCTGACCGACGACGAACTGTCCAGCGTCCGCACCCCGCTCCACCTCGTGCTCGGCAAGCGCAGCCTGCTCGTGCACCCGCGGCGGCAGGTGGAGCGTGTGCCCCGGCTGATACCGGGAACCCGGGCCGAGATCCTCTCCGGCACCGGCCACGGACCGCAGTTCGACCATGCGGACGAAGTCAACCGCCGGATGCTTGAGTTCATGGACTCCGTCGACTGACCAGCGCGGCCGATGAGCCGGGCGCCTGCCCCGGCCTTGTCGCCCCCCATCGCGTCGCCCCCGTCGCGTCGGCCGCGGTCCGTGCCCCCGGCCGCGGTCCACGCTCCCGGCCCATGGCTCGCGCTCCCCTTGGACGTTCACTCCTCGGCCGTTGCGGGGTCTTCTCTCGGACACCGGGCTTCATTACCGTCACCAAGCATGTCTCCGGAGATATCGCGCAGAAGAATGCTCGCCCTCGGCACCGGCGCCCTGGGAGCGGCGGCGGTGGGGTCGGTGCTGCCGCCGTCCCTTCAGGCCGCGCTGGCCGCCGAGCCGGCCGACGGCGGTTTGCGGGCGATCAAGCATGTGGTGATCCTGATGCAGGAGAACCGCTCCTTCGACCACTACTTCGGCACGCTGCGCGGCGTGCGGGGCTTCGGGGACCGCAACGCCGTCGAGCTGCCGTCCGGGAAGCCCGTCTTCGAGCAGCCCGGGCCGCTGAAGACCGTCCTGCCCTTCCCCATCCGGGACGCGGCCGAGGCACAGCAGAAGGACCTCCAGTACATCGGGGACCTGGACCACTCCTGGAACGGCGGGGCCGCGGCCTGGAACAACGGGTGGATGGACGGCTGGGTCTCCGCCAAGACCGCCGCCACCATGGCGTACTACGACCGCCACGACCTGCCGCTGCACTATGAGCTGGCGGACACGTTCACCATCTGCGACGCCTACCACTCCTCCGTCCATACGTCGACGAGTCCCAACCGCAACCATCTGTGGAGCGGCTGGACCGGGTACGAGGCCGACGGGCGGCGGGCCGTGGGCAACGACGCGTACGACGAGGCCACCCACCCCGGCTATCCGTGGCCGACCTACGCCGAGCGGCTGGAGAAGGCCGGGCGGAGCTGGCAGACGTACACGGAGTGGGAGAACTTCACCGACAACAACATCGAGTTCTTCACCACCTTCAAGGACATCGCCCGCAAGGCGCTCACCAAGGCGCGTGCGCTGCCCGGCCGGCCCGGGGCGGCCGGCTTCACCTACATGGAGGCCTTCTACGCCGCCGTGCGCGACACCGAGGACGCCGCCGAGCGCGAACGGCTGCTCGCCGCGCTGGACGCGGGCGTCGCCGCGCTGACCCCGCGCGAGCGGTCGCTCTTCGAGCGCGGGCTGCGGCGGGTCGAGAGCGGCACCCTGGCCGAGCGGTTCCGGGCCGACGTGGCCGCCGGGACGCTGCCCGAGGTGTCCTATCTGGTGCCGTCGGCCGTCGACTCCGAGCACCCCGGTGCGTCGTCGCCGATCGCCAGCGCCACGCTCGTCTACAAGGTGCTCGACGCGCTGGGCGCGCACCCCGATGTCTGGAAGCACACCGTCGTGCTCATCAACTACGACGAGAACGACGGCTTCTTCGACCACGTACCGCCGCCCGTCCCGCCCGCCGAGGGCCCCTCCGGCTCCGCCGAGCGCTGGCAGGGACGGCCGACCGGGCTCGGCGTGCGCGTCCCGCTGCTGGTCGTCTCGCCCTGGACCGTCGGCGGTTACGTCTGCTCGCAGGTCTTCGACCACACCTCCGTGGTCCGCTTCCTGGAGAAGTGGACCGGGGTGGACGAGCCCAACATCACCGCGTGGCGGCGCAATGTCACCGGCGATCTGACCTCCGCCTTCGACTTCCGGCGTGGCCGCAGGCTGCCCGAGGTCGAACAGCCGGGGGAGATCCCGCCGTTCACCGGCCGCTGGCGCCCCGTACCCCCCGACGAGCAGCGGATGCCCGTACAGGAGAAGGGCGTACGCCCGGCCAGGCCGCTGCCGTACCAGACCGACGCGTACGGCCGGGTCGAGGGGAAGGGCGACGGGCGGGTGTTCAAGGTCGCGCTCAGCAACACCGGGCGCGCGAGCGCGCACTTCGCGCTCTATCCGTACGCCGGCGAGTTCGCGATCCCGCAGCACCGCGATGTAAGGGGCACGGCGCAATGGACGGTGCCCCTTACCGGGCTCACCGGTGACGCGTACCGCTTCACGATCACCGGGCCCAACGGCTTCCGCCGCGAGTTCGCGGGACCGGTGGCCGGACACGCCGCGGAGGTCTCCTCGACCGTCGACCACCACGACCGCGACCTCCATCTCGACCTGCGCAACAGCGGCGACCGGCCGATCACGTTCACGCTGCGGCCCCTGGGATACGTCGACGAGGCCGACCTCGACGGCTGGACCCGGCAGATCACGGTGAAGCCCGGCCGCGGCCGGACCGTCGTGCACTCGGCGGCGGACGCGCACGGCTGGTACGACATCGAGATCACCACCGACAGTGACAGTGACAGCGACACCGGCAGTGGCGACGGCACGGACACCGGGACGGGGTTCCGGCGCCGTCTGATGGGCCACATCGAGAACGGACGGGTGAGCGTCTCCGGCTGAGGCGCCGGAGCCGCGCGGGGTTCCCGCACGTCTCCGGCGTGCGGAGTTCCCGCGCACCGCACACTGTGAGTAAACCCACCAAACGGACAATCGATCACTATTCGCTGCGACAGTGAATCTCCCACGAGTGACCCGGAGTGACCCAGGGAGCGATCCGTTGGCAGCCATCGCACGGTGGTGCATCAGGCACCGTCTCCTCGCCGTTCTCCTGTGGCTGCTCGCCCTCGGCGGTGTCTCGACCGCCGCGGGCGTGCTGGGATCCTCGTACTCCAACGACTACGAGGCCCCGGGCACCGAGTCGGGCCGCGCCGCCCAGCTCCTCGACGACGGCTTCCGGGGGCTCGGCGGCGACGACAACACCATCGTCTGGCACGCGGACCGCGCCTCCGGCACCGGTCCCGGCTTCGGCTCCGTCCGTACGCCCGAGGTCCAGCAGCGCATGGGGGAGATGCTCGACAAGGTCGGGAAGCTGCCCGGTGTCTCCTCCGTCGCGGGCCCCTACGCCCCCGACGGCGCCGCGCAGATCAGCGCGGACGGACGGACCGCCTACGCGCGGATCACCTTCGAGCGGCCGACCGACGACCTCCCCCTGTCGCAGGCGGAAGCGGTCGTCGACACCGCGAAGGCCGCCGCCGACGACGGACTGGACGTCCAGCTCGGCGGCAGCGCCGTCGCGCTCACCGAATCCACCTCGGTGCACACCGCCGAGATCGTGGGCGTGGCGGTCGCCGCCGTCGTGCTCTTCCTCGCCTTCGGCTCGCTCGCCGCGAGCCTGCTGCCCCTGGCCACCGCGCTGGTCTCGGTCGGCACGGCGTACGCGGGCATCGCGCTGCTCGGCCATGTGATGACGGTCGCCGACTTCGCCCCGATGCTCGGTCTGCTGATCGGCCTCGGAGTCGGTATCGACTACGCGCTGTTCATCGTGACCCGGCACCGTACGGGCCTCAAACGCGGCCTGAGCGTCCACGAGGCGGCGGTCAACGCGGTCGCGACCACCGGCAGAGCCGTCGTCTTCGCGGGGGCCACCGTCTGTATCGCCCTGCTGGGCATGCTGATCCTGGGGCTGAGCTTCCTCAACGGCGTCGCGATCGCCGCCTCGCTCACGGTCGTCCTGACCGTCGCCGCGTCCGTGACCCTGCTGCCCGCCCTGCTCTCGTACATCGGCACGCGGGCGCTGAACCGGCGCGAACGCGAGCGGCTCGCCGCGCACGGCCCCGAGCCCGACCGGCCCACGACCTTCGCCGCCCGCTGGTCCCTCTTCGTCGAACGCCACCCCAAGCTGCTCGGCGCCGTGGCCGCCGCGGTCATGCTGATCCTCGCCCTGCCCACCTTCTCGCTGCATCTGGGCACCTCCGACCAGGGCAACAACCCCGCCTCCAGCACCACCCGGCAGGCGTACGACCGGCTCGCGGAAGGGTTCGGCCCCGGCGTCAACGGCCCATTGACGTTGGTCGCACACCTGGAGGGCGCGGACGACCGGCTCGCCATGGACCAGCTGCCCAGCACGCTGCGTACGACGGAAGGCGTCGCGTCCGTCGGCCCGATCACGTTCAACGGCAGCGGCGACACGGCGGCGCTCACCGTCGTCCCGGACTCCTCGCCCCAGTCGAAGGACACCAGCGCCCTGGTCGACCGGCTGCGTACGGACGTCCTGCCCGAGGCCGAGGCCGGCACCTCCCTGGACGTGCACGTCGGCGGGCTCACCGCGAGCTACGACGACTTCGCGGAGATCATCATCGGCAAACTGCCGCTCTTCATCGGGGTCGTCATCACCCTCGGCTGTCTGCTTCTGCTGCTCGCCTTCCGGTCGGTGGGCATCCCGGTCAAGGCCGCGCTGATGAATGTGGCCGCCGTCGCCTCGTCCTTCGGGGTCGTCGTCGCGGTCTTCCAGTGGGGGTGGGGGAGTGAGCTGCTGGGGCTCGGCAGCGCGGGCCCGATCGAACCCTTCCTGCCCGTGATCATGGTCTCGGTGCTCTTCGGGCTCTCCATGGACTACCAGGTCTTCCTGGTCAGCCGGATGTACGAGGAGTGGCTGGCGACGGGGGACAACCGCCGGGCGGTCCGTGTGGGCCTCGCCGAGACCGGGCGGGTGATCAACTCCGCGGCGGTCATCATGATCTCGGTCTTCCTCGCGTTCGTCCTGAGCGGTGAGCGGGTCATCGCCATGTTCGGCATCGCGCTGGCGACGGCGGTCGCGCTGGACGCCTTCGTCCTCCGCACGCTGCTGGTCCCGGCCCTGATGCATATGCTCGGCGGCGCCAACTGGTGGCTGCCGCGCCGGCTCGACCGCTGGCTGCCGCGGATCAGTATCGAGGCGCCCGAACAGCGCGGGGACGCGGAGATCCCTGAGCCGCGCGCGACAGAGAACAGCGAGACCGAGGACAGCGTGCTCGTGCGGTGAACGCTCGCACGTCGCCGGGAAACGCTCTCCCGGCCGCGAGTTTCGGCGTTCTCAGGAAGTTCTCAGACTGGGCCCCTAGCGTGCGCCGTATGAACCCGACCCCCGAGACCGAGACCGCCGACCAGACCACCGACCCGAAGACGGCCGGGACCGCCGCCTCCGGCGCCGAGCCGACGGCGGAGACCACGACCGGCCCCAAGGCCGACCTCACGAAGGGATCCGCCGCCGAGCCCGCCGACAAGGACACCACCGCGGCCGAAGGCCCGGAGGACGCCGCGGCGGAGGACGCGGAGGACGCCGACGACCTGGGCGATGACGACGCCGCCGCGGCGAGCCGCCCGTCCGGTCTCGGCTCCGCGGCCGCCTCCATCGTCGCCGTCTGCCTCGGGATCGTCGCCCTCACCGGCACCTGGACGAGCCGGGTCCTCGCCGAGCGCCAGGGCCTGGTGGGACAGCTCAAGACCGGCCAGTCCAGCACCGCCGAGCAGCAGATCTCCGCGATCTACGCCGACGGCTGGCACGTCACCGCCGCGATCAACGGCGCCGTGGCCCTGGTGGCGATGCTCGTCGGAGTGATCGTCCTGACCCTGCCGCAGCGCACCGGCTGGGCGCGCCCCGTCGCGCTGGCCGGGGCGATCCTGGGCTTCCTGGGGCTGCTGGTCTCCTTCGGCATGTACTTCGACCTCTTCGCGGCACTGCCCACGCCCCCGGCCGCCCCTGCCCCCACCCCCTGATCCCGCACGCTCCCCAGCCGTACCGTCCCCCCTCCCGGTCTGAGGCCCGCACGGCGTCACCGCCGGGGCCTTAGGCCGTACGTATGTCCGCGCCCCTGTTTCTAAGGCACCGGGGCCCGTCAGGATGCGGCACTCTCCCGATGCGGTCGCACCCCCTGGGAGACGAAGGTAGAGGCATCACCAGACGCCAGACATCTTCATCAGGGGGACCCGATGTTCGCGTACGAACTCCAGAAGATCAACGAGGCCGAGCTGATCCGCAGGGCCGAGGAGCAGCGGCTCGTACGGGAGGTCCGCGCCGCCCGTCGGCAGGCCAGGCGAGCGGCCAGGGAAGCACGGGAGGGGCGGGTGAACACGTGGCACGACCGGTTCACGCGCGCCGCGTGACATGACACGTGACGTGATGTACGTGACGTGAGGTGACGCGATGGCACTCCAGCCGATCACCGGCGCCGCGATCAGCAGCGCCGCGATCAGCAGCGCCGCGAAATCCAGTGCCGCGCTGTCAGACCCCTGTGCGATGCTCGGCCCCGTGGAGACCAGGTCAGTCAGCCCCGTGTTCGTCGGCAGATCCGGAGAACTCACCGCCCTCACCCAAGCGCTCGCCCGCGCCACCGCGGGCGAGCCGCAGGCGTTGCTCATCGGCGGCGAGGCCGGGGTCGGCAAGACACGGCTCATCGAGGAACTGCACGAAGTGGCCTGCGCCCAGAAGGCCGTCGTCGCGGTCGGCGGCTGCGTCGAAATCGGCGCGGACGGACTGCCGTTCGCGCCCTTCTCCACCGCGCTGCGCTCGCTGCGGCGCCAACTGCCCGACGAACTGAAGGCGGCGGCCGAGGGCCAGGAGGACGAGCTGGCCCGGATCCTGCCGGAGCTGGGGCAGTCGGACCGCGGCGCGCTCGGGGAGGACGGCACCGCCCGGCTCTTCGAGCTCACCGCCCGGCTGCTCGAACGGCTGGCGGCCGACCGTACGGTCGTGCTCGTCCTGGAGGATCTGCACTGGGCGGACGCCTCCACCCGCCATCTCCTCGCCTATCTCTTCCGCGCGCTGCGCCGCGGCCGGCTCGTCGTGCTCGCCACGTACCGCGCCGACGACATCCACCGCCGCCACCCGCTGCGCCCGCTCCTGGCCGAGCTGGACCGGCTGCGTTCCGTCCGCCGTATCGAGCTCTCCCGCTTCAGCCGCGCCGAGGTACGGAGCCAGCTCGCGGGCATCCTCGCGGCCGAACCGGACCCGGCCGTGCTGGACCAGATCTTCGAACGCTCCGACGGCAACGCGTTCTTCGTCGAGGAGCTGGCCTGCTCCATCGGGACGGGGCGCAGCACCGGTCTGAGCGACTCCCTGCGCGATCTGCTGCTCGTCAGGGTCGAGGCGCTGCCCGAGGACGCCCAACGGGTCGCCAGGATCGTCGCGGAGGGCGGCACGACCGTCGAATACCGGCTGCTGGCGGCCGTCGGCCGACTCGCGGAGGACGAGCTGATCGAGGCGCTGCGGGCCGCCGTCGGCGCCAACATCCTGCTGCCCACGGCGGACGGGGACGGCTACCGCTTCCGGCACTCCCTGGTGCGCGAGGCGGTCAGCGACGATCTGCTCCCGGGCGAGCGCTCCCGGATCAACCGCCGCTACGCCGAGGTGCTGGAGGCCGATCCCTCGCTCGTACGGGCCGATGAGCGCACCACCCGCCTCGCGAGCCACTGGTACCACGCGCACGACGCCGCCAAGGCCCTCCCCGCCGTGCTGAGCGCCGCCGTGGAGGCGCGCCGGCGCTACGCCTACTCCGAGCAACTGAGGCTGCTCGAACGGGCCATGGAGCTGTGGGACGACGCCCCCGAGGAGGTACGCGGCACGCTGCGGCCGCCGGACGACGTCGAGGTCTATCCGCCCTGCGGCGGCGATCCCGCCTCCGCGCCGCTGCGCTATCTGGACCTGATGGCGGAGGCGACGGTCGCCGCCCGCTTCGGCGGTGAACGTGAACGCGCCCTGGCGATCTCCAAGAAGGCCCTGCGGGTCCTGGAGGGCGAGGACGGCGGGAAGGATCCGCTGCGCGCCGCCTGGTTCTGGATCCAGCGCTCCCGGCTGGTGCAGGACCTCACGCGCGGCGACGGCTGGCAGGAGCTGGCCACCGCCCAGGAGCTGGTGCGCGGCATGCGGCCGTCCGCCGTGCACGCGGAGGTCCTCGCCACGGTCGCGAGCTGGGGCGCCCTGCACCACCCGGGTCCCGAAAGCCTGGCCGCCGCCGACCGGGCCGTGGAGTACGCGCGGCTGGTCGGCGCCGAACTGACCGAGCTGCACGCCCGTCTCACCCGCGGCTGGCTCACCGCCGACGCGGGGGGTGTCGAGGAGGGCATCGCCGAGATCCACGAGGCCCGGGACCGGGCCGTCGAGCTGGGCGCCGCCGGGATCCTGGGGCGGGCCAGTGTCAATCTGCCGTCCACGCTGGAGAGCATGGGCCGCTCAGGGGAAGCGGTGACCGCGGCGGAGCAGGGCGTCGCCTTCACCCATCAGCGGGGGCTCGCCGATACGGAGGCCTGGGTGCGGCACAATCTGGCCCACTCCCTCTTCTCCCTCGGGCGCTGGCCCGAGGCGGACGCCGTCCTCGATGACACGGTGGCGCTCGCCCAGTCCCACAAGGCGCGCGGTCTGGTCGCCGGGCGCCGCGCCGAACTGGCCGTGGTACGCGGCGACTTCGACGAGGCTCAGCGCCAGGTGGAGCTGGCCAGGGGCTTCTTCGGCACCCATGACTTCCAGCCGCAGCACCTCATACCGCCGGCCCGGCTCGCGATGTGTATCGCCGCGCGAAGGGGCGCGCTGGCCGATGCCAGGGCCGAGTTCGAGCGGATCACCGAACACGGCTTCCCGCCGGGCACCCGGCAGTACGCACTGCCGCTGCTGTGCACGGCCGCCTCCATCGAGGCGGACGCCCGAGGGCTGCCGGACGCGGAGGCGGGACGCGCGGCGATCCTCGCGGCCATACGCGTCCACGCCAAGCGGATGCCCACGCTCGTGCCCGTCTGGCAGGCGTACGGCCTCCTGCTCGAAGCCGAGCTGGCACGGGCGGAGGGCAGGATGGCGCCGGAGCTGTGGGCGCGTGCCGTCGCCGCCTTCGAAGCGACGGAGCGGCCCTTGGAACTGGCGCTCGCCCGGCAGCGCTGGGCCGCCGCGCTGCTGGACCACCACGCCGACCGCGCCGAAGCCGCGGATCTGCTCGTCCTGGCCCATACGGCGGCGCGCGGCCTCGGCGCGCGCCCGCTGACCGAGGAGATCGAACTGCTCGCCGGCCGGGCCCGGATCAGCCTCGCGCCGACGCCCGCCGGGGTCCGTACGGCCGCCCGCTCCGGCCCGGATCCGGACCCGGCCCGCTCACTGGGCCTGACCCCCCGGGAGCAGGACGTCCTGCGGCTGGTCGCCGCCGGTCACAGCAACCGCGCCATCGCCGAGGAGCTGTACATCTCGCCCAAGACCGCGAGTGTCCATGTCTCCAACATCCTGGCCAAGTTGGGCGTGTCCGGCCGTACGGAAGCGGCGGCGCTCTCGCACCGGCTGCGCCTTTTCCCCGATTCGGCGGCTTAGCGCCCCAGGGCCTGTCCGGCGGAACTCCGCGGCCCGCGGAGTTCCACCGGACAGGCCCAAAACTCGTCACTCCCCGTGCGGGGTGGGCGGCCTTATCGTGACTTTTCCCGAGGCGAGATCTATCGGTCCCCGGCCCGGATCGTTGTCATCGACATCGACCCTGGTCAGTTCCAGTCTTTTCCGTTCCTCGTCGGTGTGCTTGCGGCCCGGCGCGAAAAGCTCCTCGATCAGGTTGAACACGGACTGCCCACCCTCTTCACCACGCGTCGCGGCGCGTATCGCTACGCGACTTCCAGCAGGAGGATCCTGTCGTCCCCCGGCTTCGGTGTGCCCCGGCCATCCGTATTGCTGGTCATCAGCCACACCTTGTTCCCGCCCGCCGAAAGGACCGTGCGCAGGCGGCCGTACTCCCCACTCAACAACGCCTGCGGGGCAGCCGCGGATTCCCGTCCCGCCAGCGGAATCCGCCACAGCCGCTCGCCGCGCAGCGCGGCCATCCAGATCGAGCCCTCGGCGTACGCGATACCGCTCGGCGACGCCTCGTCCGTCTTCCACTGCGCGACCGGGTCGACAAAGCCGGGCTCACCGGCCTTTCCCTCCGCGTCGGGCCAGCCGTAATTCTTGCCGGGCTCGATGAGATTCAGCTCGTCCCAGGTGTTCTGGCCGAACTCCGACGCCCACAGCCGCTTCTCGGAATCCCAGGCCAGACCCTGCACATTGCGGTGGCCCAGGGAATAGACGACCGAATCCGCCTCCGGATTTCCGTGGACGGGCTGCCCGTCCGGAGTCATCCGGAGGATCTTGCCGGCCAGCGACTTCCTGTCCTGCGCGAGGCCCGTCTCACCGGTCTCGCCCGTGCCGACGTACAGCATCTTGTCCGGGCCGAACGCGATCCGGCCGCCATTGTGAATACTGCCCTTCGGAATACCCCGCAGCACCGTGTCCGGCGCCCCCAGCTGCTGTCCGGCCGGCTTCTTCTCGTCGTAGAACATTCGCGCGACGCGGTTGTCCCCCTCGGTCGTGAAATACGCGTACACCTGATGGTCCGAGGCGTACGAGGGAGAGAGCGCGATGCCCAGCAGCCCGCCCTCGCCCGCGGGGGAGACCCCGGGCACGTCGCCGATCACGGTCTTCCGCCCGCTCTCCGCGTCCACCCGGGTGATCGTCCCCTCGTCGCGCGAGGACACCAGCAGATCACCGTCGGGCAGAGCGGCCAGGCCCCACGGGGACGCGAGCCCTTCCGCCGCGGTGGACACCACCTTCGCCGAGCCCTTGGCGGGCGCGGCCGACGGGCTTGGCGGCGCGTCCCGCGACGTGGCGGCGGCCGGGGTCGTCGGGGCGCTCCGGCCGGGCACGGCGCCCGTGTCGCCGCCCGAGGAGCATCCCGTCAACACGAGAAGGGCGACAGCGGCCCCTACGGCCGTCACTGCTGAACGTTGCACGGTTCGATCCCTTCGAAGGCTGCGATTCCGCTGCGCTGATCCCCTGCGCTGATCCCCTGCGCTGATCCCCTGCGCCGATTCGTCTGCGCCGATTCGTCTGCGCCGATTCGTCCGCGCCGAATCCCCTGTGCTTCACCGCTATTGCACCGCGGCTGTTCCTACCCCGCGGACACGCTCAGTCCCACGACTCCCGCACCGGCGGCAGCTCCGCGATCTCGGCCAGATCCCGCGCCGTCAGCGTCAGCTCCGCCGCCCGCGCGTTCTCCACCGCCCACCGCTCCCGCTTCGTCCCCGGCAGCGGCACCACATGCCGCCCCCGGCTCAGCACCCACGCCAGCGCCACCTGCGCCGGGGTCGCGCCGTGCCGCGCCGCGATCCGGCGCAACCCCACCACCAGTGGCTGGTTCGCGGCCATGATCTCCGCCGTGAACCGCGGATGCCGCGCCCGTACGTCGTCCGGCTCGAAGCCCTGCCCCGGCGTGAGCGTGCCGGTCAGGAAGCCGTTGCCCAGCGGCATCGCCGCCAGGAACCCGATACCGCGCGCCTCGCACCACGGCAGCAGCCGCTCCAGCGCCTCCGGCGACCACACCGAGAGTTCCGCCTCCACCGCGCTCACCGGAAAGACCTGCTGCACCCGCTCCAGCTGGCGGATCGTGGACTCGTGCAGATGCGCCCCCGATCTGCGCCGGGACGCGCGCGCCCCCACCGCGCACAGCCCGAGCGCCCGCACCTTCCCCGCGGTCACCAGCTCCGCCATCGCGCCCCAGGTCTCCTCGACCGGTATCTCGGGGTCGGCGCGGTGCAGCTGGTAGAGATCGATCACATCGGTCTGGAGCCGCCGCAGCGAGGCGTCACAGGCCCGCCGCACATAGCCGGGGCGGCCGTTGGCGACGATGTGCTGATCACCGACGAGCAGTCCGCACTTGGTCGAGACGAAGACGTCCGCCCGCCGCTGCCCGAGCACCCGCCCCAGCAGCAGCTCGTTGGTGAAGGGGCCGTACATGTCGGCCGTGTCGAGCAGGCTCGTACCGGCGTCGAGCGCCGCGTGCACCGTACGGAGCGAACGGTCCCCGTGCTGCTGCGAGCCGGTGTACGCCCAGTGCATCGGCATACAGCCGAGGCCGATCGCGCCCACTTCGAGCGCCGCCGCACCGATTGTCCTGCGCTCCAACGCCGTACCCCTCCTCATGCCGCCCTCAAGCTAACCCCATCGGTCCGGCGCACGTCGCATAGCCTCCTGACCATGACTTCAGACGTATGGCTCCCCTTCCAGGCCGACGGGATAGAAGGACTCCCCGAGGGACCGCGTTACCTGTTCTGGGACGGCGGTGAGGAGTACCCCGCCGACCCGGCCGACTGCGCCTTCTACGCCGTCCCGTACATGAAGGGACCGGAGGTCGCGGTACGGCCGCTCGCCGCCATGACCTCCGTACGCGTGGTCCAGACCCTCTCGGCGGGCATCGACCATGTGACCCCCGCGCTCGGCACGCTGCCCGCCGGCGTACGCCTGTGCAACGCCAAGGGCGTCCACGAGGCCAGCACCGCCGAACTCGCGCTGGCCCTGATCCTCGCCTCCCTGCGCGGCATCCCCGGCTTCGTCACCGGCCAGCAGCGGGAGGAGTGGCGCTCCGGCTTCTACCCGGCGCTCGCCGACAAGTCCGTACTGATCGTCGGGTACGGATCGATCGGCGCGGCGATCGAGGACCGGCTCGCGCCCTTCGAGTGCGCGCGGGTGGTGCGCGTCGCCCGCTCCGCCCGCACGACGGAGCGCGGCGCCGTCCACGCGTTCACCGATCTTCCCGAACTGCTCCCCGGCGCCGATGTGGTGATCCTCTCCACCCCGCTCACCGAGGGGACGAGGGGTCTCGCGGGAGCGGAGTTCCTGACGCGGATGAAGGACGGCGCACTTCTGGTCAACGTCGCGCGCGGCGCCGTCGTCGACACCAAGGCGCTGCTCGCCGAGACCGGGAGCGGACGGATCACGGCCGCCCTGGACGTCACCGACCCGGAACCGCTGCCCGCCGGCCATCCGCTCTGGCACACCCCGGGCGTCCTCGTCAGCCCCCATGTCGGCGGCTCCACTTCGGCGTTCCTGCCGCGTGCCCACCGGCTGCTGGCCGGCCAGCTCACCCGGTTCGCCGCCGGGGAGGAGCCGCGCAACATCGTCCTCACCACCGGCTGACCCCCGGTCGCAGCACCCCGCGTCACGACCCGGAAGGCACCCCCGGACACTCTCCGCAGCCGACCGGACACCCTCGTGGCCGACAACTCCCCTGGTCGTCACGGAGAGTAGAAGAACTATGTCCCTGAGTGACGAGACTGGTGTATCGTCCCGATCTGGGGGCTGCGGCGTGCCTGGGGCGGCGCAGCGGAGTGAACAGAACGCGAGGGGGGCGACGGGCGATGTACGGCCAATGGACGAACGATCCGACGCGGCAGGGACGCCGGCGGCGGCCTCCGGACATCCCGATCAACAGGCAGGTTTCCTCGGCGGTGACAGCGACACCTCCCGGGGTGCTCCGGTGAGCGCCGAAGGAGTGCTCCTCGGCAGGCGGGCGGTCGCGGGCGGCGGCTCGGGGCTGGTCGCGCAGCTCCTGCTCGCCCTCATCTGCGGAGGCTACGCGGCCGGCGCGGCGCTGGGCTGGGGCTCGCACGAACTGGCCTTGTTCATGGGTGACTTCGGTCTCAGCCTGGCCGCCGCGATCGCCGCGGTCTCCTGCTTCTTCTACGCGCGCGGCCGCGGCAGCCGCTTCAAGCCCGCCTGGCTCCTTTTCTCGTTCTCCTCCGCGATGGCCTCAGGAGGGAACGCCGTCTGGGGCTGGTACGAGGTCATCCTCGACGAGCCGGTGCCCAGTCCCTCACTCGCCGATCTCTTCTTCCTCTGCTTCGCGCCACCCGCCATCGTGGGACTGCTCGTGCTCGCCAAACGCCCGGTCAGCAGGGCCGGCTGGGTCTGTCTGGCGCTCGACTCCTGGCTGATCGGCGGCTCACTGCTCACGCTCTCCTGGAGTCTCGCCCTCGCGCGGACGGCGCATTTCCAGGGGGAGAGCGTGACCCAGGCGGCGCTCTCCCTCGCCTATCCGCTGCTCGACATCGTGCTGGTCAGCATGGTGCTCGCGCTGCACTTCCGACGGGCCACGGGGAGCCGGTCCGCCGTCAACACCGCCATCGCCGCGCTCGCCCTGACGGTGCTGTGCGACGCCCTGTTCACGTCCCCGCTGCTGCGGGAGACCTATCGCTCGGGACAGCTGCTGGACGCCGGCTGGTTCGCCGGCTCGCTGCTCCTCGCGTACGCGCCATGGGGGATGCGCCGGGTCCCGGAGAGCCCTCCACCGCCACGGCATCCCCGTACCCCCAGCCGTCCCATCGCCGGCTCGCTCGCCGCGCTCACGCCGTATCTGGCGGCCGCCGTCTGCACGCTGGGCATCCTCTACAACGTGATCGAGGGGAGGCGGGTCGACCGGGTGGTGGTCCTCACCGGCTGCGCGGTCGTGCTCGCGCTGGTCGTACGGCAGGGCATCATGCTCGTCGACAACATCGCGCTCACCCATGAACTGGCCCAGAAGGAGAACCACTTCCGGTCCCTGGTGCAGGGTTCCAGCGATGTGATCATGATCGCCGCGCCCTCCGGCATACTCCGCTACGTCAGCCCCGCCGCCACGGGCGTGTACGGCCGCGAGGCCGAGGATCTCGTCGGCGCGGAGCTGGCCTCGATCATCCACCCCGACGACCTCGGCAGGGTGGTCCACGAAGTACGGCGCTTCCTGGCCGCACCCCCCTCCGAGGAACCCACCACCCGCATCGAGTGCCGGTTCAGATCAGGCGCCGGTGACTGGCTCAACGTGGAATCCACCGTCAACCGCCACCAGGGCGGGCTGATCTTCAACAGCCGGGACGTCACCGAACGGGTCCGCCTCCAGGCGCAGCTCCAGCACAACGCCGAGCACGACCCGCTCACCGACCTGCCCAACCGCGCCCTGTTCACCGAGCGCGTACGACAGGCCCTCTCCGGCCGCCGTACGACCGATCCGGGCACGGCCGTGCTCTTCATCGACCTCGACGGCTTCAAGGGCGTCAACGACCGCCTGGGGCATCAGGTCGGGGACGAACTGCTGATCCTCGCCGCGCACCGGCTCCAGGACTCCGTACGGGCCGGTGACACCGCCGCCAGACTCGGCGGCGACGAGTTCGCGGCCATCGTCCTCGGCGACGGGAACGACGACCTGACCGCCCGCGAGCACCAGGTCCACGAGATCGCCGACCGGCTCCGCCTCAGGCTCTCGCAGCCGTACCGCATCGACGGCAACGATGTCCGGGTCGCCGCCTCCATCGGTATCGCCTTCGCGGAACGGGGCATAACCCCCACCGAGCTCATGCGCAACGCGGACCTCGCCATGTACCGGGCCAAGGCCGCGGGCAAGAACCGGGTCGAGCTCTACGCGCCCCAGATGCAGGCCGACGTCGTCCGTAAGACCGAGCTGGCGACCCGGCTGCGCACCGCCCTGCACGACGGCGAATTCGCCCTGCTGCACCAGCCGGTGGTGCATCTCACCACCGGCCGGGTCTCCGCCGTCGCCGCCCAGGCCCGCTGGCGCTCCGCCCAGGGCATCCTGTTCACCCCCGCGGAGTTCCTGCGCGCCGGCGACGACAGCGACCGCACCGCGGAGCTCGGTCGCTGGCTGTTGGAAGAGGCCGTTTCCCACGCCGTGGAACGGGCGAGAATCGGCCATCCTGTGCCCGTCGCCGTACGGCTCCCGGCCCGCAGGCTGCTCGACAAGTCCCTGCCGCTCGGTTCCATCGAGTCCCTGCTCAGCCGCCACGGGCTGCCGTCGGGGGCCCTGATGATAGAGCTCTCCGACAGCGATCCGCGCGCCTCGCTCGACGAGCTGGAACACCGGCTCATCGCGCTGCGCCGGCTGGGCGTACGGATCGCCCTCGACGGCTTCGGCAGTGGCTACGCCGCGATCAGCGCCCTGCGCAGGCTCCCCGTGGACGTACTGAAACTGGACCGCGGTCTGGTGGAGGGCGTCGTGGAGTCCGCGCGGCTGCACAAGATCACGGCGGGGCTGCTGCGGATCGCCGGTGATCTGGGCATGCAGTCCGTGGCCGACGGCGTCGACGTCCCCGAGCAG
The DNA here is from genome assembly GCF_004151105.1 of Streptomyces sp. L-9-10. Lineage (GTDB taxonomy): Bacteria > Actinomycetota > Actinomycetes > Streptomycetales > Streptomycetaceae > Streptomyces. Next base: position 30,469 of record NZ_PHRF01000119.1, on the reverse strand, counting down.
GTCCTCGCGCTGCGCGCCATGGGGTGTACGCACGGCCAGGGGATGGCCTTCTCCGGGCCGCTGGACGAGCGCCGGCTGCGCCGCGCCCTGCTGGCCGGCGCGTACCCTCTGCCGGGCGGTGCGGCCCAGCCCGTGCTGACGGGCAGCGCGCTGCCCGGAAGCGGGCTTCCCGTCAGGTCTTCCCGGCCGTCCGCGGGTGACCGGATTCCACACCCTTCGATGCCCCTCGATCCGCTCAAATAGTGAGACTCCCGTCCCACCCACTTGACAGCCATGGCGCGCCGGAGGGATGGTCAGTGCCATGCGCACCCGAATTCTCGTACTTGGAAAGCGCGTCGGCTGAAGCAGAGCACGAACCGCTCCGCACACCCCACCGACGCGCTCCCCTCGCCTGCCTCACGGCACGAGGGGTTTTTTGTTGCACCGGCACACCCCAAACCCTCGCAAAAACCCTCAGCCTCGAGAAGAGAATGCCGATGACCGAGCAGGCCACCGGGGCCCACCATCCGCAGCCGCGGGCCCGTAACGGCGGACCGTCCCCCGCCTCCGTCGAGCACGTCACGGGCGCGCAGTCCCTCATCCGCTCTCTTGAGGAAGTGGGGGCCGACACGGTATTCGGCATCCCCGGCGGCGCCATCCTCCCCGCGTACGACCCGATGATGGACTCCACCCGGGTCCGCCACATCCTCGTCCGCCACGAGCAGGGCGCGGGCCACGCGGCCGAGGGCTACGCCCAGGCCACCGGCAAGGTGGGCGTCTGCATGGCCACCTCGGGCCCCGGCGCCACCAACCTGGTCACCCCGATCGCCGACGCGCACATGGACTCCGTGCCGATGGTCGCGATCACCGGCCAGGTGGCGAGCAAGGCCATCGGGACGGACGCCTTCCAGGAGGCGGACATCTGCGGCATCACCATGCCGATCACCAAGCACAACTTCCTGGTCACCAAGGCCGAGGACATCCCGCGCACCATCGCGGAGGCCTTCCACATCGCCTCCACCGGGCGCCCGGGACCGGTCCTGGTGGACATCGCGAAGGACGCGCTCCAGGCGGAGACGACCTTCAGCTGGCCGCCCACCCAGGACCTGCCCGGCTACCGCCCGGTGACCAAGCCGCACGCCAAGCAGATCCGCGAGGCCGCCAAGCTGATCACGCAGGCCAGGCGCCCGGTGCTGTACGTCGGCGGCGGCGTCCTCAAGGCCGGCGCCACCGCCGAGCTGAAGGTCCTCGCCGAGCTCACCGGCGCCCCCGTCACCACCACCCTGATGGCGCTGGGCGCGTTCCCCGACAGCCACCCGCTGCACGTGGGAATGCCGGGCATGCACGGATCGGTCACCGCCGTCACCGCGCTGCAGAAGGCCGACCTGATCGTCGCCCTCGGAGCCCGCTTCGACGACCGCGTCACCGGCAAGCTGGACAGCTTCGCGCCGCACGCCAAGGTCGTCCACGCCGATATCGACCCGGCCGAGATCGGCAAGAACCGCACCGCGGACGTGCCGATCGTCGGCGACGCCCGCGAGGTCCTCGCCGATCTGGTCCAGGCCGTCCAGGCCGAGCACACCGACGGCCACGTCGGTGACTACGCCGCCTGGTGGCAGGACCTCAACCGCTGGCGCGAGACCTACCCCCTCGGCTACAGCCAGCCCGCGGACGGCACCCTCTCGCCGCAGCAGGTCATCCAGCGCATCGGCGAACTCGCCCCCGAGGACACCATCTACGCGGCGGGCGTCGGCCAGCACCAGATGTGGGCCGCGCACTTCATCGACTACGAGAAGCCCGCCACGTGGCTGAACTCCGGCGGCGCCGGGACCATGGGATACGCCGTGCCGGCCGCCATGGGCGCCAAGGCCGGGCAGCCGGACCGCACCGTCTGGGCCATCGACGGCGACGGCTGCTTCCAGATGACCAACCAGGAACTCACCACCTGCGCGCTCAACAACATCCCGATCAAGGTCGCGGTCATCAACAACGGCGCGCTGGGCATGGTCCGCCAGTGGCAGACCCTCTTCTACAACCAGCGCTACTCCAACACCGTGCTGCACTCCGGCCAGGACGCGGCCGACGGCCCCACCGGCGGCACCCGCGTGCCGGACTTCGTCAAGCTGTCCGAGGCCATGGGCTGTGTCGCGATGCGCTGCGAGTCCCCGGACGAGCTGGACGCGGTGATCGCCAAGGCAAACGCCATCAACGACCGCCCCGTCGTGATCGACTTCATCGTCCACGAGGACGCCCAGGTCTGGCCGATGGTCGCCGCGGGCACCTCCAACGACGAGGTCATGGCCGCCCTGGGCGTCCGCCCCGACTTCGGCGACGGCGCGGACGACTGAGCCGCGGAACGAGAGCCCGAGAGACCGAGAGAAGAGACCGACACATGACCAGGCACACGCTCTCCGTTCTGGTGGAGAACACCCCCGGCATCCTCGCCCGGATCGCCGCGCTGTTCTCCCGCCGCGGTTTCAACATCGACTCGCTCGCCGTCGGTGTCACCGAGCACCCCGACATCTCCCGCATCACCATCGTGGTCAATGTCGAGGAACTGCCCCTGGAGCAGGTGACGAAGCAGCTCAACAAGCTGGTGAACGTCCTGAAGATCGTCGAACTCGAGCCCGGCGCCGCGATCCAGCGCGAGCTCGTCCTGGTGAAGGTCCGCGCCGACAACGAGACCCGTTCCCAGATCGTCGAGATCGTCCAGCTGTTCCGCGCCAAGACCGTGGACGTCTCGCCCGAGGCCGTCACGATCGAGGCCACGGGATCGAGCGACAAGCTCGACGCCATGCTGAAGATGCTGGAGCAGTACGGCATCAAGGAGCTGGTGCAGTCCGGCACGATCGCCATAGGACGTGGCGCGCGGTCCATCACCGACCGCAGCCTGCGCGCACTCGACCGCAGCGCGTAACCTCCCGTCCCCCGCCCGTACGCACACCCCATCCCGTTCCGCTCGTATGGCGAGACCGGGAGACCGCAGCGACCGTCCCGCCGTACGGTGGGTGGGACGCGAGCTGCGACATTTTCAAAGCCGCCTGCACCCCAAGCAGCGCACACCAAGGAGAAGACCCAGTGGCCGAGCTGTTCTACGACGACGACGCCGACCTGTCCATCATCCAGAACCGCAAGGTCGCGGTCATCGGCTACGGCAGCCAGGGCCACGCCCACGCGCTGTCGCTGCGTGACTCGGGTGTCGACGTCCGGGTCGGTCTGCACGAGGGCTCCAAGTCCAAGGCCAAGGCCGAGGAGCAGGGCCTGCGCGTGGTGACGCCCGCCGAGGCCGCCGCCGAGGCCGACGTCATCATGATCCTGGTGCCGGACCCGATCCAGGGCCAGGTCTACGAGGAGTCCATCAAGGACAACCTGAAGGACGGCGACGCGCTGTTCTTCGGCCACGGCCTCAACATCCGCTACGGCTTCATCAAGCCGCCGGCCAATGTCGATGTCGCGATGGTCGCCCCCAAGGGCCCCGGCCACCTGGTCCGCCGCCAGTACGAGGAGGGCCGCGGCGTGCCGTGTATCGCGGCCGTCGAGCAGGACTTCTCCGGCAGCGCCTTCGCGCTGGCCCTCTCGTACGCGAAGGGCATCGGCGGCACCCGCGCCGGCGTCATCAAGACGACCTTCACCGAGGAGACCGAGACCGACCTGTTCGGTGAGCAGGCCGTGCTCTGCGGCGGCACCGCCGCGCTGGTCAAGGCGGGCTTCGAGACGCTGACCGAGGCCGGCTACCAGCCGGAGATCGCGTACTTCGAGTGCCTCCACGAGCTGAAGCTCATCGTGGACCTGATGTACGAGGGCGGCCTGGAGAAGATGCGCTGGTCGGTCTCCGAGACCGCCGAGTGGGGCGACTACGTGAGCGGCCCGCGCGTCATCACCGACCAGACCAAGGTCGAGATGAAGAAGATCCTGGCCGAGATCCAGGACGGCACCTTCGCCAAGAACTGGATGGAGGAGTACCACGGCGGTCTGAAGAAGTACAACGAGTACAAGAAGGCCGACAGCGACAGCCTGCTCGCCACCACCGGCGCCGAGCTGCGCAAGCTCATGAGCTGGGTCGACAACGAGGACGCGTAACACCGCGCGCGGGCGGCCCCGGCCAGGGATGAGCCGGGGCCGCCCGTACGGAACGCCGACGCGGGACCGCACGTACGGGTGATCCTGCCGCCGGGGCGGAAAACGCCCCGGTGACAGCACTAGACTGCTCAGCACATACGCGTCAGGCCCACAGCGTCGTGCGTCTTCCACGCGGCCAGAACCCTCCACCGCATGCGGCCGTCGGGACGGCCGTCCGCTATGGGACTTGTGAGGACTCACGTGAGCTCGAAACCTGTCGTACTCATCGCTGAAGAGCTTTCGCCCGCCACCGTCGACGCGCTCGGTCCGGACTTCGAGATCCGGCACTGCAACGGCGCCGACCGCGCGGAGCTGCTGCCCGCCATCGCCGGCGTGGACGCGATCCTGGTGCGCTCCGCGACCAAGGTCGACGCGGAAGCCATCGCCGCCGCGGGCAAGCTGAGGGTGGTCGCCCGCGCCGGCGTCGGCCTCGACAACGTGGATGTCTCCGCCGCCACCAAGGCAGGCGTGATGGTCGTGAACGCGCCGACCTCGAACATCGTCACCGCCGCCGAGCTGGCCTGCGGTCTGCTGGTCGCCACCGCGCGCAATATCCCGCAGGCCAACACCGCCCTCAAGAACGGCGAGTGGAAGCGCTCCAAGTACACGGGCGTCGAGCTGAGCGAGAAGACGCTGGGCGTCGTCGGCCTCGGCCGCATCGGCGTACTGGTCGCCCAGCGCATGTCCGCCTTCGGTATGAAGATCGTCGCGTACGACCCCTATGTGCAGCCGGCCCGCGCCGCGCAGATGGGCGTCAAGCTGCTGACGCTGGACGAGCTGCTGGAAGTCTCGGACTTCATCACCGTGCACCTGCCGAAGACCCCCGAGACGCTCGGTCTGATCGGCGACGAGGCGCTGCACAAGGTCAAGCCGACGGTGCGGATCGTGAACGCCGCGCGCGGCGGGATCGTGGACGAGGAGGCGCTCGCCTCCGCGCTCAAGGAGGGCCGGGTCGCCGGCGCCGGTCTGGACGTGTACTCCAAGGAGCCCTGTACGGACTCCCCGCTCTTCCAGTTCGACCAGGTCGTCTGCACCCCGCACCTCGGCGCGTCCACCGACGAGGCCCAGGAGAAGGCGGGCATCGCGGTCGCCAGGTCCGTACGGCTCGCGCTCGCGGGCGAGTTGGTGCCGGACGCGGTCAACGTCCAGGGTGGGGTCATCGCCGAGGACGTACGCCCGGGGCTGCCGCTCGCCGAGAAGCTCGGCCGGATCTTCACCGCCCTCGCGGGCGAGGTCGCGGTCCGGCTCGATGTCGAGGTGTACGGCGAGATCACCCAGCACGATGTGAAGGTGCTCGAACTGTCCGCGCTCAAGGGCGTGTTCGAGGATGTCGTCGCCGAGACCGTGTCGTATGTCAACGCCCCGCTGTTCGCGCAGGAGCGTGGCGTCGAGGTCCGGCTGACCACGTCGAGCGAGTCCCCGAACCACCGCAATGTGGTGACCGTGCGCGGCACGCTCTCCGGTGGCGAGGAGGTCTCGGTCTCCGGCACGCTGGCCGGGCCCAAGAACCTCCAGAAGATCGTCGCGATCGGTGAGTACGACGTGGAGCTGGCGCTGGCCGAGCACATGATCGTGCTGCGCTACGAGGACCGCCCCGGTGTGGTCGGCACGGTCGGCCGGATCCTCGGCGAGGCCGGGCTCAATATCGCGGGGATGCAGGTCTCGCGGGCGGAGGAGGGCGGCGAGGCGCTGGTCGTGCTCACCGTCGACGACAACGTACCGCCGGCCGTACTGGCGGAGATCTCGGAGGAGATCGGCGCGGCCTCGGCGCGCTCGGTGGATCTGACCGACTGATCCGACCGCCTCCTGCCCGCGCGCGGCCCGTGCGTCAGAGCCGGGTCGCCTTCAGGGCCATATGGAGAAGCAGCCGGTCCTCGCCGTCGTCCAGCTCCAGACCCGTCAGCTGCTCGATCCGGGAGAGCCGGTAGTAGAGCGTCTGACGGTGGATGCCGAGAGCCGACGCCGTACGCCCCGCCTGGCCCGCATGGTCGAGGAACACCTCGGCGGTGTGGGCCAGTTCGGCGTGTACGGGGTCCAGCAGCGGCCGGATCACGGGGTCGGGCCCGGTGGGGAGCGCGGTCAGCAGACGGTACGGGCCGATCGACGTCCACTGCGCCACCGGGCCGAAACGGGGCTGGGCGACCGAGGCGCGGGCCGCCGAGACCGCCTCCCGCCAGGCCGCGGGCAGCTCGGCCAGACCGCGGCGCGGCGCGCAGGAACCGGCGGCGGCCCCCGGGCCCGCGTCCTCGCACAGCCGGGCGACGGCCGCGAGGACGGGCGCGAGCGCGTCCGGTGAGCGGAGCCGTACGAGCAGAGCGAGCGTGTCCGCCTCACCCGGGCCGCTCACCGAACCGCTCACCGAACCGCTCACCGAGCCGTTCCCCGAGCCGCTCACCCGGCCGGTCGTCGCGCCCGCCGACGAGCCGTTCGGGCGCCCGGCCGCCGGGCCGGCTGTCGTGACCGACGCCGTGCGGCCCCCGGCCACCGCCCCGTACGGCAGCGTGCACAGCGCCGCCGTCCCCGGGACCGCCCGTACCCGTGGTTCCTCACCGCGCCAGGGCGCCACGCAGAGCACCACATGCGGTCCGTCCGCGCTCGGCCCCAGCGCGGCGCGCAGCGCGCCCAGCGCCATGTCCCGCTGCCAGCCCGGCTCCGCCGTCAGCACGGCGCGCAGCTCGCGGGCCAGATCCGCGCCCGCCCGCACCTCGTCGGCGAGCAGATCACCGATCCGCGAGGTCACCTCCATGGCCGCCGCGAGCCGGGAGGCGCTCGGCCCCGGATCGGAGTCGTCGAGCAGCCAGACATAGCCGAGCACCGTGCCCCGGTGCCGTACGGGCAGACAGATCCGGCCCCGGAAGACGCCCGCGTCCGGGGCGGCGGGGATACGGACCGGTTCCGTCGCGCGGGTGATGCCGAAGCCCTCGAACCAGGCGCGGACCGCCGGGGTGGACTTCCTGGTCAGGATCGAACGCGTCCTGACCGGGTCCATGGCCGTGTCGTCCTCGCTGTCGTGCGCACCGAAGGCGATCAGTCCGAAGTCCCGGTTCTCCAGCGTCGCGGGGACACCGAGCAGCGCCGAGATCTCGTCGACCAGCTCCTGATAATCGTCCTTCACCCGGACATTCTCCCACTGCTTTCAGACACATGTCTGAGATCCGGGCCACGGATGCGTGACAGCTGTCGATGGCTGAGGAACGTACCGGTCCTTAAATTTCACAGTGGTTCTCCTTGCTGTACCGAACTGATCGATTCCGTCTCGCGGATGTTCGGCGGATGGTCGGTCGTTCGGTTACGGCTCTCTCGATCTCACCGTGGAGGTGCCCCGTGCTGGGTCCCGTGATCCTCGCCGCGTCGCGGAGCGACAGAATGCGCCGTGTCGTCTCGGCCGCCCCGGTCACCAAGCCCGTGGTGAACCGCTTCATCGCCGGTGAGTCGGTCACGGAGATGGTCCCGGTGGTCCAGAACATGGCCGGCCGCGGTCTGGAGATCACTCTCGACGTCCTCGGCGAGGACATCTCCGACCCGACCGAGGCGCTGGCCGCCCGGGACGCCTATCTGAGGCTGATCGAGGCCCTCGCCCCGCTTGAGCTGGGCGCCCGCGCCGAGATGTCGGTCAAGCTCTCCTCCTTCGGGCAGGCCCTGCCCGGCGGACACGACCTCGCGCTGAAGAACGTCACCGCCGTCGTCGAGGCCGCCGCCGAGATCGGCACCACGGTCACCCTCGACATGGAGGACCACACCACCATCGACTCGACGCTCGCCATCCACGGCGAGCTGCGCGACCGCTTCCCGCAGACCGGCGCGGTCGTCCAGTCGTACCTCTTCCGCACCGAGGAGGACTGCCGGAGGCTCGCCGAGGCCGGCTCGCGCGTGCGGCTCGTCAAGGGCGCCTACAAGGAGCCCGCGTCCGTCGCGTACCAGGACAAGAGAGAGGTCGACCGGGCGTATGTCCGCTGCCTCAGGATCCTGATGAACGGCGGCGGCTACCCGATGGTCGGCTCCCACGACCCGCGCCTCATCGCGATCGCCCAGCACCTCGCCCGCCGCGCCGGACGTAAGCTCGATGAGTACGAGTTCCAGATGCTGTACGGCATCCGGGAGGCCGAGCAGGACCGGCTGGCCGCCGAGGGACACCGGATGCGTGTCTACATCGCGTACGGCACCGACTGGTACGGATACTTCATGCGCCGCCTCGCCGAGCGCCCCGCCAACCTCGCGTTCTTCCTGCGTTCGCTGGTCAGCCGCGGCTGAACCGCCGCCACCGAGACCGACCGCCCCTGACCTACTGATGAAGGAGATTCGGCACCCATGGACGCTGTGACCCAGGTTCCCGCGCCGGTCAACGAGCCGGTGCACGGCTACGCCCCGGGCTCCCCGGAGCTGGCCCGTCTTGAGGTCAAGCTCAAGGAGCTGGCCGAGAACCCCGTCGATCTGCCGATGACGATCGGCGGCGAGAAGCGGATGGGCGGGGGCGAGCGCGTCGACGTCGTACAGCCGCACAACCACCGGGCCGTGCTCGGTACGTTCGCGGGCGCCACCCAGCAGGACGCGCGCGACGCGGTCGACGCCGCCCTGGCCGCCGCCCCCGGCTGGCGCGCCATGTCCTTCGACGACCGCGCCGCGATCATCCTGCGCGCCGCCGAACTGCTCGCGGGACCGTGGCGCGAGACGCTGGCCGCCGCGACCATGCTCGGGCAGTCGAAGACCGCCCAGCAGGCCGAGATCGACACCCCCTGCGAGCTGGTCGACTTCTGGCGCTTCAACGTCAAGTACGCCCGTGACCTGCTCGCCGAGCAGCCGCCGGCCAACTCGCCCGGCGTCTGGAACCGGCTCGACCACCGGCCGCTCGAAGGGTTCGTCTACGCGATCACCCCGTTCAACTTCACGGCGATCGCGGGCAACCTGCCGACCGCGCCCGCGCTCATGGGCAATGTCGTGGTCTGGAAGCCGTCCCCCACGCAGACCCTCGCCGCCGTGCTGCTGATGGAGCTGCTGGAGGAGGCCGGCCTGCCCAAGGGCGTCATCAACCTGGTGACGGGCGACGGCATCGCCGTCTCCGAGGTGGCCCTGAACCACCGCGACCTGGCGGGCATTCACTTCACCGGTTCGACCAGGACCTTCCAGCACCTGTGGAAGACCGTCGGCAACAACATCGAGACGTACCGCTCCTACCCGCGGATCGTCGGCGAGACCGGCGGCAAGGACTTCGTCGTCGCCCACCCGAGCGCCGACCGCGCGGTCCTCAGGACGGCGCTGACCCGGGGCTCCTTCGAGTACCAGGGCCAGAAGTGCTCCGCCTCCTCGCGCGCCTATGTCCCGGCGTCGATCTGGAACGACGGGTTCAAGGAGGAGTTCGCGGCCGAGGTCGACGGGATCGCCATGGGCGATGTCACCGACCTCTCGAACTTCATCGGCGCCGTCATCGACGAGCGCGCCTTCGCCAAGAACAAGGCCGCCATCGACCGCGCCGCCGCCGACCCGACGTGCACGATCGTCGCGGGCGGTACGTACGACGACTCCGTCGGCTACTTCGTCAGGCCGACCGTCATCGCCTGCACCGACCCAGAGAATGAGGTCTTCACGACCGAGTACTTCGGCCCGATCCTCGCGGTGCACGTGTACGACGACGCCGACTACGAGACGGTCCTCGCGCAGATGGAGTCCGTCTCGGCGTACGCCCTGACCGGCTCGGTCATCGCCGGTGACCGCGCCGCCGCGGCCGACGCGATGGAGAAGCTGCGCTACGCGGCGGGCAACTTCTACATCAACGACAAGTCGACCGGCGCCGTCGTCGGCCAGCAGCCCTTCGGCGGTGGCCGCGCGTCCGGTACGAACGACAAGGCGGGCGCCCCGCAGAACCTGATGCGCTGGACACTGACCCGCGCCATCAAGGAGACGCTGGTCCCGCCGACCGACTACCGCTACCCGCACATGGGCTGACGGCCCCGCAGACTCCGCCCCCGTACCGGCAACCCCCCTTCGCCGGTACGGGGGCGGCTCCATGCCCGGAGCGTCAGACCCTGCGCCAGCGGGCCATCATGAACGAGAAGATCCCGAACAGTGCCAGCCCCACCGCGACCACCGCGAGCAGCCAGGGCCCCGCCGGGGTGTCGGTGAAGGAGCGCAGGGTGTCATCGACCCCCTTGGCCCGGTCCGGCTCATAGGCGACGGCCGCCTGGACGACGAACACCCCCAGGGCGGCGAAGAGAACGCCCCGCGCGGCCCCGCCCGCGACGCCGGTCACATCGAGGAACCGCCGTGCCCCGCGGGACATCCGGCCGAGCTTCAGATGCTTGTGGTACTTGCGCAGCACCGCGCGGGCACCGACCCAGAGCCCCGCGGCGGTGATGCCCACCCCCGCGGCCCCCACGATCCACTGCCCGCCCGGCAGCTCCAGCGCCTTGGCGGTGACATCCCGCGACTGACGGTCGCCGGACCCGCTGCCGCTGCCCTTGTCACCGGCGGCGAACGCCAGCACGGAGTAGGCGACGAATCCGTAGAAGACCGCCCGTCCCGCCGACAGCAGCCGCTTGTGCGTCTTGTGGCCGTCGGGTCCCGCCGCGCCGAACAGCGCCTCGGAGAGGCGCCACAGCGCCATGCCCGCCAGCCCGATGCCCAGGGCCCAGAGGAGGACGACGCCCCACGGCTGCCCCGCGATCTCCGCCAGCGCGCCGCCGCGGTCGGCCTCCGGGCCGCCACCGCCGAACGCGACCCGGAGCGCGAGCACGCCGATGAGCAGATAGATCACCCCGCGCGCGGCGAAGCCCCAGCGGGCCGCCCCGTCCATGGCCTGGCTGTTCGCCGCCTGTCGCGCCTTGCCTCGTCCGTTGAGTGACGCCGTGTGTACGTTCATATGGGCCTCCGCTGGTCGAGTGCCCCGGCCCTCCGCCCGGAAACAGCGGGCCCCGCGGCGAGACTTTGAAGACAGGGCCTGGAACGCGCGGCGGAGGGCGGGCCCTGAGAGAGTGGCGCGTATGACCGAAATCCTGCGCACCGCCCACACCTTCGAGCTCTCCCAGGCCGAACTCACGGAGATCCGCGCCCTGTTGGACGCCGCCTTCGAGGGCGGGTTCTCCGACGAGGACTGGGACCACGGGCTCGGCGGTGTGCACGCCCTCGTACGGGACCCGGACGGCACGCTCCTCGCGCACGGCAGTGTGGTCCAGCGCCGGGTGCTGCACGACGGCCGCTCCTACCGCGTCGGCTACGTCGAGGCCGTGGGCGTACGGGCCGACCGGCGCCGACGGGGGCTCGGCGACCGGGTGATGGAGGTGCTGGAGCGCGTGATCGACGGCGCGTACGACGCCGGGGCGCTCTCCGCCTCGGAGGACGGGGCGCGGCTCTACCGGGCGCGCGGCTGGCAGTCCTGGCCGCACCGGATCGAGGTGCTGGCGCCCGGGGGAGTGGTACGGCTGCCGGACGAGGAGGGCTCCACGTATCTGCGTCCGGCGGCGGGACGGCCCCTCCCGGGACCGGCGTCCCCCGGGGATGACACGGCGCTGGTCTTCGACTGGCGCGACGGCGATGTGATGTAGGGCGCGTCCGGTGGATCTTCGCCGACCCACGAGGGATTTCCGCAGGTCGGAGTGATCACCGTCTCAGATAGTAGGAAGTCCGAGTAATCGTGGGGACAGAGCGCCGATCCTCGCTTAGCTTGGAATGAGCCGAACGTCTCGCTCGATCCAGCGAATGGCGGTTGTTGGCACGCGCCCGCACACAGGCAATCCCTGTCGCGTATGCCCCCGCCCCTTCCGGCCGCGCCCCTTCCGGCAGCGCTGACGCATCACGCGGTCCCGCCGCGTGGCTCAGCTATTCCAAGGAGTCGATCATCATGGCCGAGACGACTGTCCGCCGCCGCGTCCGTCACACCTCCCGCACCAGCGAATCCGACCGCAAGAACGCCGCCGCCGCCCTCCAGCGTGCTCTCGACCGCAGGGACAACGGCGGCTCGACCGGCCACTGACCCGCGCCGGTCGCTGATCCGCGCCGGCCACCGGCCGGCGCGGGAGTCAGCGCGTGATGGTGAAGTGGTCCACGCGCTCGCCGCTCTCGGCGAGCGCGGAGACCTTCAGCGCCGGGCGGTGGCCCGTCGTCACCTCGACGGCGAGGAACGAGAACCCGGTGTAGCGCACGCGCGACCACTCCACGGTCTCGGTGGCCTTGGCGCCGCCCCGCTCCCAGTGGTACGACGGCACGCTCTCGACCTCGGCGACATGGCCCTCGTAACTGTCGGGCACCGGGAAGTCGTACAGCGCCTTGCCCGCGCCGCCCGCCGTGACGTACACGATGCCGTCGCGTACCGAACTGACCGACTCACCGACCGGCACCCGGCGCCCGACGACGCCGCCGCGCAGCGCGTCGGTGCGCTCGTACACATGGTTGTGGCCGTTGACGACCAGGTCGACGCGGTGCTTGTCGAAGAGCGGCACCCACGCGTCGCGCACCCCGCCGTCCGAGGCATGGGCGTTCGTGGTCGAGAAGGCGCAGTGGTGGAAGAACACCACGATGAAGTCGATGTCCTTGTCCGCGCGCAGCTCACCGAGCCGCCGGTCCAGCCAGCGCGTCTGGGCGCCGTCGGTGTAGCCGGCGTTGGCCCGGATCTCGTGGGAGACGTCGTTCGCGTCGAGGGCGACCACGCCGACATTGCCGTACCGGAACGAGTAGACGCCCGGCGACGTCACCGGATCCAGCCCGCCGCCCGGCAGGGACCAGCGCGCGTTCTGGCCGCCGTACCCGTCGGGGGAGTACCAGGCCTCCATGTCGTGGTTGCCGGTGGTCACCATCCAGGGCACCCGCGAGGCCACCGACTCGGTCTGCGCCAGGAACTGGTCCCAGACCCGCGCGTCGTAGGTGTCCGCGGGCAGACCCTGGCCGCTGCTGTCCGCGTAGCAGATGTCCCCCGCGTGCAGATGGAAGACCGGGTTCTGGCCCAGGATCACCTGGTCGTTGGCGAGGGCGTCGTAGGAGACGCCCTGGTCGCCGAAGGCGGTGAAGACGAACGGCTCGGCGCGCGGCGGGGCCGTACGGAACGTACCGACCGTGCCCAGGTTGCGCGCGTCCGCCGGGTCGAAGCCCTCGTGGCCCACGCCGTAGTAGTAGGTCGTGCCGGGGCGCAGCCGCTCCAGCGGGACATGCAGGTAGTACTGGTCCACCGCGGGCAGCTCGGCGGACAGCGACGGGGTGTGCAGCGAGCGCACCTCCGCCTTGATCCTCTGGCTCAGGTCCCAGGGCTTCAGGCCCACCCGGACGTAGGGGTTCCGCACCGCGAACGGCACCTGCCACGAGACGGACATCATGGTCTTCGGGTCGGAGCCGAAGGCCAGGTGGCGGCCGAACGGGGCCACCAGCGATCCGTCGACCCGTACGGCGGCCGACGACGGCAGGAAGGCGGGCGCGGTGGCCGTGGTGGCGCCCGCGGTGGCGGCGCTGGAGCCGAGCAGACCGGCGCCCGCCACCGTCCCGGCGGCGAACGTGCCCGCCCGCAGCAGGCCGCGTCGGCCGATCTTTTCGCGCAGGTACGCGTGCTGCTCCGGCATGGTCATACGGGAGGCGAGATGGTCGGGAATCCCGACGCGGGGAGTTTCCATGTGCCGACCGTGACACCAATGGGTGGCGGATGCATGTATCGCGGGCGTCCAGTTGACGACTGATTCGCAATCTGTCCACAGAATGGACACGCGATGTCATGCACTGGGACGAGCGGTAAGGTGCACCCATGTCTCGCAGCCTCAATCTCGCAGTGATCCCCGGTGACGGCATCGGCCAGGAGGTCGTGGCCCAGGGCCTGAAGGTCCTGCGCGCGGTCCTTCCCCAGGATGTGAAGCTGGAGACCAAGGAGTACGACCTCGGCGCGAGCCGCTGGCACCGCACCGGGGAGACCCTCCCGGACGCGGAGCTGGAGGCCCTCAAGGGACATGACGCGATCCTGCTCGGCGCGATCGGCGACCCGACCGTGCCGTCCGGCGTCCTGGAGCGCGGACTGCTGCTCAAGCTGCGCTTCGCCTTCGACCACTACGTGAACCTGCGGCCGTCGAAGCTCTTCCCCAACACGGCCACGCCGCTGGCGGGCCGCCCGGACATCGACTTCGTCGTCGTCCGCGAGGGCACCGAGGGTCCGTACACCGGCAACGGAGGTTCGCTGCGCACGGGCACGCCCGCCGAGGTGGCCACCGAAGTGAGTCTCAATACGGCGTACGGCGTGGAGCGGGTCGTCCGTGACGCGTACGAGCGCGCCAACTCCCGTCCGCGCAAGAAGCTGACGCTGGTCCACAAGAACAACGTCCTCGTCTACGCCGGCCACATGTGGAAGAACATCTTCGACCGCGTGGGCCAGGAGTACCCCGACGTCGCCACCGACTATCTGCATGTCGACGCCGCGACGATCTTCTTCGTCACCCAGCCCGACCGCTTCGACGTGATCGTCACCGACAACCTCTTCGGTGACATCCTCACCGACCTGGCCGCCGCCGTGACCGGCGGTATCGGCCTGGCCGCGTCCGCGAACATCAATCCGGACCGTACGTTCCCGTCCATGTTCGAGCCGGTCCACGGGTCGGCGCCGGACATCGCGGGCCAGGGGAAGGCCGACCCCACGGCCACCATCCTCTCCGTCGCCCTGCTGCTGCGACACCTCGGCTTCGACGCCGAGGCCGTCCGGGTGGAGGAGGCCGTCGCGGCCGATCTCGCCGGGCGTGACGGTACGGCGGCCACCGCGCGTACGACCGACCAGATCGGTGACGCGCTCGCCGTACGAGTAGCGAGCTGACCCGTCGACTCCTCACAGCCGCCGGGTCTTCGGAGCCCGGCGGCTGTTCTTTTGCGGCCTCCGGGTGCCACCATCATCCAAGGGCCGCTTTCACCCCGTTTCATGCATCCGTCCCGACCCGCGCGATAATCGGCGTGGGCCGCGGCACGCGGGAATGCTCGGACGTCCTAGTAGTCGTAGCGACGTGAACGCGGTCCGTCACATCAACCGGTGAAGGACGAGTATTCATGACCACGCCCACGATCGAACTCAAGCCCTCCTCGAACCCGCTGTCCGACGCTGAGCGCGAGGCGATCCTGGCCAACCCGGGGTTCGGCCGCCACTTCACCGACAACATGGTGACGATCCGGTGGACGGAGGGACGCGGCTGGCACGACGCGCAGCTCGTCCCGTACGGGCCCCTCTCACTCGACCCGGCGAACATGACCCTGCACTACGCGCAGGAGATCTTCGAGGGGCTCAAGGCCTACCGCCGCCCCGACGGCTCGGTCGCCACCTTCCGGCCCGAGGCCAACGCCGAGCGCTTCCGGGTCTCGGCCCGCCGGCTCGCCATGCCGGAGCTGCCCGTCGAGACCTTCATCGCCGCGTGCGACGCGCTGGTCCAGCAGGACAAGGGATGGGTGCCCGCGCACGGCGGGGAGGCCTCCCTCTATCTGCGCCCGTTCATGATCGCCACCGAGGTCGGGCTCGGGGTGCGGCCGGCGAACGAGTATCTGTTCCTGGTCATCGCCTCGCCGGCCGGCGCGTACTTCCCCGGCGGGGTGAAGCCGGTCTCGGTCTGGCTCTCGGAGAACTACGTCCGCGCGGTGCCCGGCGGCATCGGCTTCGCCAAGACCGGCGGCAACTACGCGGCGTCCCTGCTCGCCCAGGCCGAGGCCGCGCAGAAGGGCTGCGAGCAGGTGGTCTACCTGGACGCGGTGGAGCACCGCTGGGTCGAGGAACTGGGCGGGATGAACCTGTACTTCGTGTACGGCGACCGCATCGTCACCCCCGAGCTGACCGGCTCCCTGCTGGCGGGCGTCACCCGTGACTCGCTGCTGCGACTGGCGGCCGACCTCGGCTACAGCTCCGAGGAGGGCCGGATCTCCAAGGAGGACTGGCGCCGCGACACCGAGAACGGGACCCTCACCGAGGTCTTCGCCTGCGGTACGGCCGCGGTGATCACCCCGGTCGGTGTGGTCAAGTCCACGGGCGGCGAGTGGACCCAGTCGGGCGGCGAGCCCGGCGAGGTCACGCTGAGGCTGCGCGAGGCCCTGCTGGACATCCAGACGGGCCGGGCGGCCGATACCCACGGCTGGATGCACGAGCTGGGCTGACGGCCCTGCCCCGAGAACGGCCGCCGAGGCCCCGGGCGCGGGTCTCGGCGGCTGTCCCATGACGCGCTGTCGTCACGCACCGCTCATCCGTCCTGACCGCATCGTGAGACGGGCCTTCCCCCGCGCGCCAGACATGCGAAAATCGTCCCGTGCTCTCGTTCGCCACGATTATTGGCAGCAGGCGCGCCGGTCCGCAGTGATCGCCTCGTACCACCATGTACGGCGCGGCCACCGTGCCCCAGACCCGCGCGCAGACCTCTCGCACCCGCGAGAGGTTTTTTCGTTTTCCGGCCCCATCATCGCCGGAGAGAGGCGCGAGCGATGATGGGGGCAAGTGGAGCCAGTCCTTCCACTCGACAGGAGCTACACACCATGACCACTGAGTCCACTGGGCCCACGGTGCACAACGACAGCTTTCATGTCTTCGACACGACGCTGCGCGACGGCGCCCAGCGTGAGGGCATCAACCTGACCGTCGCCGACAAGCTGGCCATCGCCCGGTACCTGGACGACTTCGGCGTGGGCTTCATCGAGGGCGGCTGGCCCGGCGCCAACCCGCGCGACACCGAGTTCTTCGCCCGCGCCCAGCAGGAGATCGACTTCAAGAACGCCCAGCTCGTCGCCTTCGGCTCCACCCGAAGGCCGGGAGCCAGAGCGGCGGAGGACCCACAGGTCAGGGCGCTGGTCGAATCCGGCGCCCCGGTGGTCACCCTGGTCGCCAAGTCGCATGACCGCCATGTCGAGCTGGCGCTGCGCACCACCCTCGACGAGAACGTCGAGATGGTCCGCGACACCGTCTCCTACCTGCGTGAACAGGGCCGCCGCGTCTTCGTCGACTGCGAGCACTTCTTCGACGGCTACCGCGCCAACCCCGAGTACGCCAAGTCCGTCGTACGGGCCGCCGCCGAAGCGGGCGCCGATGTCGTCGTCCTCTGTGACACCAACGGCGGCATGCTGCCCGCGCAGATCCAGGCCGTCGTCACCACCGTGCTCGCCGACACCGGAGCCCGGCTCGGCATCCACGCCCAGGACGACACCGGCTGCGCCGTCGCCAACACCCTCGCCGCCGTCGACGCCGGCGCCACCCATGTCCAGTGCACGGCCAACGGCTACGGCGAGCGCGTCGGCAACGCCAACCTGTTCCCGGTCGTCGCCGCGCTGGAGCTGAAGTACGCCAAGCGCGTCCTGCCCGAGGGCGCGCTCGCCGAGATGACCCGGATCTCGCACGCCATCGCGGAGATCGTCAACCTCGCGCCCTCCACCCACCAGCCGTATGTCGGCGTCTCCGCCTTCGCGCACAAAGGCGGACTCCACGCCTCCGCGATCAAGGTCGACCCCGACCTCTACCAGCACATCGACCCCGAGCGGGTCGGCAACACCATGCGGATGCTCGTCTCCGACATGGCGGGCCGCGCCTCCGTCGAGCTGAAGGGCCGGGAGCTGGGCATCGACCTCGGCGATGACCGCGATCTGGTCGGCCGGGTCGTCCGCCGGGTCAAGGAGCACGAGCTCAAGGGCTACACCTACGAGGCGGCCGACGCGTCCTTCGAACTGCTGCTGCGCGAAGAGGTCGAGGGCCGGCCCCGCAGCTACTTCCGTACGGAGTCCTGGCGCGCGATCGTCGAGGACCGGCCGGACGGTACGCACGCCAACGAGGCCACCGTGAAGCTGTGGGCCAAGGGCGAGCGGATCGTCGCCACCGCCGAGGGAAACGGCCCGGTCAACGCCCTGGACCGGGCCATGCGGGTCGGTCTGGAGCGGATCTATCCGCAGCTCGCCAAGCTGGAGCTGGTGGACTACAAGGTCCGCATCCTGGAAGGCAGGCACGGTACGGAGTCCACCACCCGTGTGCTGATCACCACGGGCGACGGGGTCGGCGACTGGTCCACGGTCGGGGTCGGCGAGAACGTGATCGCGGCGTCCTGGCAGGCGCTGGAGGACGCGTACACGTACGGACTGCTGCGGGCCGGGGTCGAACCGGCGGAGTAGTCACCCGCTCCGCGCGGTCCGCCCCCGGCCCGTCCGGGCTCCCGGACGGCTGGTCTAGCTCTGGAGCCGCCACTTCTGGTTGGCGGCTCCGGTGCAGGTCCAGATCTGGGCGCGGGCGCCGTTGGCCGGGGAGTTGTCCGTCACATCGAGGCACTTGTCCGCCGCGGTGTTGACGATGTCACCGGTCCCGGCGTTGTACGTCCACTGCTGGGCACCGCTTCCGTTGCAGTCGTACAACTGCACCTTGGCGCCGTTGGCCGTCGACGCCGACGTCACGTCCAGGCACTTGCCGAGTGACCTGATCGTCGAGTCCGTGCCCACCGTCCAGCGCTGGGCCGTCGAGCTGTTGCAGTCGTAGAGCTGGACGGCCGTCCCGTTGGCGCTCGCGCCGGCCGCCACGTCCAGGCACTTGCCGCCGAGCCCGGTGAAGGTGCCCGAGGTGCCGGTGCCGCCACCGCCGGACTGGGTGCCGGACCAGGTGAACGTCGCCGAGGTCTTGCCCGGCAGCGAGTAACTGAAGTTCTGCCCGCCCCAGTTGACCCGCAGCTCACGGGCGGCCGACGCGTCGTTGTACGCGATCAGCGCCTTGGAGCCGTCCGGGTTGCGCCAGGCCACATTGGGCACGGTGGAGCTTGCGGTGGAGGCGATGCGCTCCGCGCCCGGCCTCACGAACTTCGTGAGATGACCCATCGTGTAGTACTCGATGGTGTAGTCGACCTGGCCGTGCCGGCCGTCACCGTTGTGGACCGTGATCAGCCCGTCGCAGGTGCCGCAGCCGCCGTTGTGCGGGCCGCGGTTCTGGTCCACCGCCAGCGACCACTTGGTCACCGACTTCGCCCAGTTGCGGGTGTAGTCGATGATGTTCGACATGTCCTCGCGCTGCTGATTGGCGATCCAGGTACCGCCGGAGTGCTCGGTCTGGAAGGCGTTCAGCTGCGGATACTGGTTGTGGACGTCCGTCTGCTTCTGGACGTTGCCGCCGTAGCCGTGCCAGGCGACACCGCCGAAGTTGGGGTGGTTGCGGACGGCCGCGTCGTTCACGGTCTCCGCCGCGTACGCGTCGTACGTGTCCCAGTTCCAGTCGTGCGCCAGCACCTTGGAGGACAGACCCGCGCTCTGGAGCTTGGGCAGCAGCTCGCTCTTGGTGAAGTAGGCGAGACCCGAGGCGTTCCAGCTCATCGACGGGTAACCGGCGCAGCAGGTCGGCTCGTTCTGCACCGAGACGTAGTCGACCGGGATGCCCTGGTCGCGGTAGGCCTGGAGGTACTTGACGAAGTAGTCCGCGTACGTGCCGTAGTTCTCCGCCTTCAGCCAGCCGCCGTTGAGCTGGCCGTTGTCCTTCATCCAGGCCGGCGCCGTCCACGGCGAGGCCATGGTCGTCAGCGCCGGGTTGAGCTGCTTGGCCTGCTTGGTCAGCGGCAGCACATCGGCCAGATCGTGCGCGAGGGAGAACCGCGCGAGACCCGGGTCGGTCTGGCCCGCCGGGATGTCGTTGTAGGTGTAGCCGAAGCGGGCGAGGTCGGAGCCGCCCATGGGGTTGCGGATGAAGGAGAGCCCGATGCCCTCGGTGGGCGAGAAGAGCTTCTTCATCGTGTCGTCACGGGTCGCCTGGGAGAGCGCGCCGCTGCCCTTCATCAGCCAGGCCGCGGTGTCCGTGAAGGACGCCCCGCCGCCTGTGAAGGTCTGATAGCGGGCGCCCTCGTCGACGCTGACGTTCGTACCGCTGCCGCCGTTGCCCGGCTGGAAGGTGACGGGGGTCTGCTGCTGGAGACCGCGGGTGACATGGCGTCCTCCGCTGTCGTCGGTTGTCGTCAGCCAGATGTTGACCTGCTCGCCGGCGGCTTGCGCCGTACCGGCGGAGAGGCCGGTGAGTCCGGCGGTGGCCAGGGCGCCCGCGAGGAGCGTCCTCGTCAGCCGCCGCCCGATGCCAGTCGATCTCGACATAAGTCTGCTGCCCTTCATCGGCAGTGCTGTGGGGGGTGATGCCGTGCGGCGTGAGTGAACTGCCGTTACGAACGTCCGTCAAGAGGCCGGGTATTCACAAACTGAACGCACAACGTCCCCGCGTCATCCCTGACCTGCGGCCGGCCTGGTACGTAACAAAGGTGCGGACCAATCTCGGTGTGAAGTGTTGACGGCGGTCCTGCGCGCCGGTTAACTCACCGCCGAGCACCGGTACCGGTTCCGGGACCGGTACCGGCCTGTGGGGCCGCGTCCGGTTCCCCACCTCTTCGGGGAGGCCACGATGCGTGTCACCATCGCCGATGTGGCCCGTGAGGCCGGCGTCAGCAAGACGACCGTGTCGCGGGTGATCAATACCAAAGGTGAAGTCGACCGGGGCACGGCCGCCCGTGTCCGGGCCGTGATCGCCCGGCTCGGCTACGTCCCCAGCTCGGGCGCCGTGGGACTGGCCCGCGGCAGCAGCCATACGATCGGCATGCTGGTGCCCGCGCTCAGCTGGCCCTGGATGGGCGAGGTCCTTCAGGGGGTCGTGGACACCGTCGAGGCGGCCGGCTACGGCCTGCTGCTCTTCACCTGCAACCGCGGCCCCGACTCGGTGGAGCACTTCGTCACCCAGGTCTCCGCCCGCGCCTTCGACGGACTGCTCGTCGTGGAGCCGGAGAACACCCTCGACACCATCGTCGGACTGCACCGCAAGGGGCTGCCCGTCGTGCTGATCGACGACCGGGGCAGCCGCCCCGTGGGCTTTCCGTCCGTGGAGACGACCAACCACGAGGGCGGCGCCTCCGCGGCCCGCCATCTGCTGGCCGGCGGGCGCCGCAGACCGCTCGTGATCACCGGGCCCTCGCACTTCGGGTGCGTACGCGACCGGCTCAGGGGCTTCGTCGAGGTCCTGCCCACCGAACTCGTCATGGTGGGGGACTTCACCGAGCTGTCGGGACGGCTCGCGGTGGAGAGACTCCTCAACAACAAGGTCCGTTTCGACTCCGTGTTCGCGCACAACGACATCAGCGCGGCCGGCGCGCTGCGGGCCCTGCGGGCGGCGGGGCGCAAGGTCCCCGACGACGTCGCGGTGGTCGGCTTCGACAACGTTCCGCTGGCCCGGCACACGGAGCCACCGCTGACCACCGTCCGCCAGCCCACCCAGCAGATGGGGGAGATGGCGGCGCGGCTGCTGCTCGGACATCTCGCCGGGACGTCGTCCGTGCCCGGCGGGCCGGTCGTCCTGCCCACCGAGATCATCGTCCGCGAGTCGGCGCCGTAGGCCCGCGCTCCCCTGAGCCCTCGTTCCCGTCGGACCTCGTTCCCGTTCCGTCATTTCCTCGCCCGTCCGGTTCGGCCGTACTTCGGGTAGCGTCAATATGTATGAGGACGAGGCTGATTTCCCTTCTGTCCGGGCTGCTTCTCGCCTTCCTCGCCACGGCCTTCCTGGTGGCGCCGGGCGCGGGCGCGGCCACCGACGCCCCGGCCGCCAGCGGCCCTCAGGCCGTGGGCGAGGCCCTCAAGAAGAGCCCGGTCTATGTGGACCCGCGGGCCGCCGGGCAGCTCTCGGCGTCCGAGGCCGGGGCCCTGGCGAAGAAGATCAAGGACGCGGACAAACCGCTCTTCGTGGCGGTCCTGCCGGCGAACGCCCAGTTCCCGGCGTCGGACGTGCTGCGGGACGTACGGACCGAGACCGGCGTGACAGGGCTGTACGCCATCCGTCTGGGCGACGGATTCAACGCCGGCGCCGACGCCTCGGTGATGCCCGGCCGGGCCGTCGGCAATCTCACGGACGCGGTCAAGGCGGGCGGCCCGGTCGACGCCGCGACCGAGCTGAACAACTTCGTGGACCAGGCCCTGCCACAGGTCCGAGGCCAGGCCCCGGCCTCCTGGGACACCGGGTCGGGCTCGGGCGGCGCGGGCAGCTCGTCCACCGGGCTGATCGTGCTCGGCTCCGTCGTCGTGCTGGGCGGCGCGGGCGCGTACACCGTGGCGCGCGTCAACCGCCGCAAGCGTGACGAGCGCACCCGCGAGGCGCTGGAGAAGCTGCGGGTCGTCGTGGACGAGGACATCACCGCGTTCGGCGAGGAGCTGGACCGGCTCGACTTCCACCCCGGCGAGCCGGGCGCCGATGACGCGATGCGCGCGGACTACGAACGTTCCCTGGACTCCTACGAGAAGGCCAAGTCCCTGATGGGGGCGGCGGAACGGCCCGAGGACGTGCGGGGGGTGACCGAGGCGCTGGAGGACGGCCGGTTCGCGCTGGCCATGCTGGCTGCGCGCAGGACGGGCGCCCCGCTTCCGGAGCGCCGTTCGCCGTGCTTCTTCGATCCGCGGCACGGCCCTTCGGTGACGGACGCGGAGTGGGCGCCGCCCGCCGGTGTCCGGCGTACGGTCCCGGTCTGCGCGGCCGACGCCGCCCGGCTGGCGGACGGTGCGGACCCGCAGACCCGTACGGTCGAGACCGAGCACGGCCGCCGCCCCTACTGGGAGGCAGGACCGGCGTACGGACCGTGGGCCGGCGGCTACTTCGGCGGCGGGCTGCTGCCGGGGCTGCTGGTCGGCACGATGCTCGGCTCGATGATGGCGACCCCCGCCTATGCCGCGGACTTCGGCGGCGGTGACCCGTCCGGCTTCGGCGGCGGAGACTACTCGGGTTCGGACTTCGACCCGGGCGACTTCGGCGGCGGAGGCTTCGGCGGGGGAGGGGACTTCGGCGGGGGTGGCGGGTTCGACGGCGGGGGCGGCGGGTTCTAGATTCCGTCCGGTCCGGGGGATATCAGGCCTTCTTGATCGCGGAGATGTCGAAGCTCAGCTTGACCTTGTCGCTGACCATCACACCGCCGGTCTCCAGCGCGGCGTTCCAGGTCAGGCCCCAGTCGGAGCGCAGGATCGTGGCGCTGCCCTCGAAACCGACGCGCTCGTTGCCGTACACGTCGGTGGCCGAGCCGTTGAACTCCAGATCGATGGTGAGCGGCCGGGTGACGTCCTTGATGGAGAGGTCACCGGTCAGCCGGTAGGTCTCCGCGTCCAGCTGCTCGACGGTGGTGGAGCGGAAGGACATCTTCGGGAACGTCTCGGCGTCGAAGAAGTCGGCGCTGCGCAGATGACCGTCGCGGTCCGCGATCCCGGTGTCGACACTGGCGATCGCGACCTCGATCAGCGCCGAGGAGGCTGTCGGGTCCGTACCGTCCAGGCTCAGCGAGCCCTCGTGCTCCGTGAAGGTGCCCCGGACGTTGGTGACCATCGCGTGCCGGACGGTGAAGCTGATCGTGCTGTGCGCCGGGTCGATGGTGTATTCGCCGGTCAGCGCGGCGAGCGCCGGGTCCACCGTGGCGGTCGCGGTGCCCGCGGAGGCCGTGGTCTGAGCGGAGTCGTTCTTGCGGCCGAAGATTCCCATGACTGCTCCTGAGGTAGTGGTGTGCGCGGTAGGTAGTGGTGTGCGCGGTGGTTGTTTAACCTTCAACGACACTCACCATAGACGTGTCTGGTTCAGATTTCAACAATGTCATCCGATCGAGTTCTCCCGAGGGCGCCGCCCTCTGGCGGACGCGCGTAGACATCGGGCACCATCTCCCTGTTCCACCTGCCCCACCGCCCAATTGGCCCCACCGCCCATCGGCTCCATCGCCCATCGGCACCAATCGGCTCCATGGTCTTCAGCAGGAGAGGGAATCCCCCCAATGAAAATCCGCTCGGTTCTCAGCGCGCTCGCCCTCGTGCTCGGCGCGCTCTTCGCCCCCGGATTCGGTGTTCTGAGCGCGGCCACGGACGCACAGGCCGCCACCAAGATCACCCACGCCACCGCCACCTCGATGTTCCGGTCGTCGGCGATCACCTGGTCCTCGTCGGGTGGCTGCTCCGACCGCAACACCCCGACCTGTACGTCGTTCGACCAGCTCAACCTGGACTCGGCCAAGGGGGCGCAGACGCTGAAGAGCGCCAGCGGCTGCGGCCTCAACATCACGGGTGGTACGGAGACCGGCCACGCGGGCGGCACGTACTCGCACTGGAACGGCTACAAGCTCGACTTCGGCAAGGCCACCTGCGTCACCAACTACATCAAGAACACCTTCACGTACATCGGGGTGCGCGGTGACGGCGCTCCGCAGTGGCAGTCCGGCGCCGGCAACGTCTACGCCGACGAGGGCAACCACTGGGACGTGACGTTCTACAACTGCGGCGGCTGCTGACGCCGTTGGCGCTCCGTACACAGGACGGTGCCCCGCCCTCCCGGTCCCGGGAGGGCGGGGCACCGTCGTCGTACGGAAGCTCCCGTGCGGGAGTTCTCCCGCGGGTACCGGGCCGGAAGGCCGGGTCAGGAACCGACCGACACCGTCCAGCGGCGCGGGTTGCCGTCGTGCGCCGCGCCCGAGACGTCCGGCTGGCCGTCCGGCTGCACGTCGTCGTACGGGAAGGCGTAGCCGATCGGGGTGTTGGCGTGCACCACCCGGGCGAAGTGGTTGGTGACCGGGTCCTTGTAGTAGTCGGCCGCCGTGGCGCCGTTCGGCTGGTCCGCGTGGCTGAGCACCGTCGAGCGGTTGAAGGCGGCCCCGAGCCGGGCGAGCAGGCCCTTCTTGTCGTCCGAGTCGGCGGGGTTGTTCGCGAACGGCCCGCTGTTGCAGGTGAAGATGTCCATCGAGGTCGGCTTGGCGAAGGTGTGGCCCCCGTTGAAGGTGAGCGTGTCACCGCTGACCCGGCCGGTGAACACGCCTCGCCCGCCCTGGAGATCGATCCGCAGATCCGTGGAGCGGTACTTCTCCCAGACCTGGTCGACATAGCTGTCGAAGACATTCGCGAAGGGCGTCTGGCCCGCCAGGTTCTGCGGCGAGATGACGCGCAGGACCCGCCCGTCCCCGCCGCGCAGGACCAGCTGGTCCCAGGGGTGACCGTCCACGCCCGCCTGGGCGGTGAGCCCGTCCGCGATCCGCTCCAGGGCGCCTTCGGGCAGCGGGGCGACCGTATGGGTGGCGTCGCCCTCCAGCGTGATGCCGATGGGCAGGGCCGTCACCAGGTCGACATA
Organism: Streptomyces sp. L-9-10; assembly: GCF_004151105.1. GTDB lineage: Bacteria > Actinomycetota > Actinomycetes > Streptomycetales > Streptomycetaceae > Streptomyces. Next base: position 5,334 of record NZ_PHRF01000119.1, on the reverse strand, counting down.
GCTGATGTTGGAGAACAGCTGGTCCTGGTTGAAGGTGAACTCGCAGAACGACCAGGTGCGGCCGTAGTTGGGGTCGGAGGGGGTCGCGAAGGCCGGCTCGACCAGGGCGGGGCCCGGGTTGAGGAAGAAGTCCAGCTTGTCGTCGCGTACGAAGTAGACGCGGGCGCCGAACATCCGGGGCAGCGTCAGGACGACCGGCGCGCCGCCCGCGGGGTTGAGCGGGATCGCGCAGTCGACGGGCAGCGGGGTCTGCGGCGCCCCGGGTGACTCCGGCCGGTACACGCTGCCGTCGGCACGCAGCAGCACCCAGCTGTTGGTGGCCTGGTCGTGGCCGGTGACATACGCGTTGACCGCGCCCGGCAGCGACGTGTTCCGCAGGGCCAGCTCGCAGGTCTCCGGGGCGGCCGACGCGTGGGGGCTGAGAGCGCTTCCCCAGACGGGATAGGTGAGCGCTGTCGCGGCCGCGGCCGTACCGGTGAGGAACAGTCTGCGGGATATCACGAATGTTCTCCTGAAATGTGGGGGAACGCAGGGAGTAACGCGGTATGTGGGGGCCGCGCCTGCGTGGGCAACCACTCTTGCGACGCGTGGGGAACGCGTCAAGAGTTGAGCTTGAGAGCGCTCTCACAATCTTCCGGTCCTCACAACTTGGCGGACACGGACCGTGGTTGGGCACATCCGCCCGCGTGGGGGCGCGGCACTCCACCGCGTCGGGACCGTTGAAAGCGGCCGCACGTGCTGCTAGACCAACGGGCAGCCGGTCTGCACCACTTCCGATCGCGGGGGTTTCCGTGTCGCTGCTGTCCGCCTGGTCCCGTCGCGCCTTTCTGACCGTCACCGGAGCGGGCGCCCTCTCGGTCCCCCTCTCGCTCGCGCTCTCCCGCCCGGCCTCCGCCGGACAGCGGGCCGCCGCCGATGAGTTCGAGGAGCTGCGGAGGCGCTGGGTGGACCTCCAGCTCGGCACCGGCTACGACCCGGCCGTCGAGCCGTACGCCTCCCGGCTCGCGCGGACCGGTGAACTGGCCGCGCGCTTCCGGCGGTCGATGGCCCCGGCAGCCGCCTCCCTCTGGCCGGACCGCCCCTTCGACCCGCCGTCCGGGATCACCCAGAGCTACAGCAGGCTGTGGACGATGGCCCAGGCGTACGCACAGCCGGGCACCGGGCTCACGGGCGACGCGGCGCTCCTCGCCGAGGTCGTCCGCGGCCTCGGCCATCTCTCCGCGACCGTCTACCGCCCCGCGACCACCCCGTACGGCAACTGGTGGGAGTGGCAGATCGGCTCTCCCCGGCTGCTCATGGACCTCGTGGCCGTCCTGTACGAGCAGCTCACCGAGGAGCAGCGGGCCGCGGCCTGCGCCGCCGTCGACCACTTCGTCCCCGACGCGCTGCTCGCCGACTACTCGGGCACCAGCACCGGCGCCAACCGGGTCGACCTCTGCCGCTCCGTCGCCCTGCGCGGGGTGCTCGGCCGGGCCCCCGCCAAGCTCGCCCTCGCCCGGGACGCCCTCTCGCCCGTCTTCCCGTATGTCACGAAGGGCGACGGACTCTACGCCGACGGCTCCTTCGTCCAGCACACCTGGGTCGCCTACTCCGGTACGTACGGGCAGGTCATGCTGGACGGCCTCGGCCGGCTGTTCACCCTGCTCGCCGGCTCCACCTGGGCCGTCACCGACCCCGGTCGGCAGGTCATCCTGGACAGCGTGGAGCGCGCCTACGCCCCGCTGATCTACAACGGGCTGATGATGGACGGCGTCAACGGCCGGGCCATCAGCCGCGGTTATCTCCTGAGCGACGACCAGGGGGTGATGCGGAGTGATCACTTCCATGGCCAGGGGCTGATCGCGGCCATCCCGCTGCTCGCGGGCGGTGCCTCCCCGGCCGAGCGGGAGCGCTGGACCGCCCTGGTCAAGGGGTGGATCGAGCGGGACACCGTCTCACCGGTCCTCACCGCCCGCCAGTTCGACGTCGCCGATCTCGCCCGGCTGCACGCCGTCGCCGCCTCGCCCGTACCCGCCGCCCCCGAGCCGGTCGGCCACACGCTCTTCGCCGCGATGGACCGCGCCGTGCACCGGCGGCCCGGCTGGGCCGCCGCGCTCTCCATGGCCTCCGACCGGATCACGCACTACGAGTGCGGCAACGGCGAGAATCCGCGCGGCTGGCACACCGGCGCCGGAATGCTCTACTGGTGGGGCGCGGACCGGGGCAACGACCAGTACACGGACTGGTTCTGGCCCACGGTCGACCCGTATCGGCTGCCGGGCACGACGGTCTCCACCAAGCGGCTCGCGGACCGGGCCGGCGGCGAGTGGGGTGCCCCCAAACCGGCCGTACGGTGGGTCGGCGGCGTGACCGACGGGGAGTTCGCCGCCGTCGGCCAGCATCTCAAGGGCCTCGGCTCGACCCTCGAAGCCCGCACGTCATGGTTCTTCGCGGCCGACGCCGTCATCTGTCTGGGCGCGGGCATCAGCGCCACGGACGGGGTGCCGGCCGAGACGGTCGTGGACAACCGCAACCTCGGCGAGAACGGCGCCGACACGTTCACGCTCGACGACGGGCCCCGCCCGCGCTGGGCCCATCTGGAAGGCCACGGCGGCTGGGTCTTCCCCGGCGGCGCCGGCGTACACACCCTCGTGGAGGCGCGCACGGGCGCCTGGAGCGACATCAACACCACCAGTTCCACTGAACGGCGTACCCGCCGCTACCGGACTCTCTGGCTGGACCACGGCACCGATCCGGTGGACGCCTCGTACGCCTATCTGCTGCTGCCCGGCGCCTCCCGGCGTACCGTGGCGGCCCGCGCCGCCGACCGCCACTGGCTCGGGATCCTCGCCAATACGGCGGCCGCGCAGGCGGTGGAGATCCGCTCACTCGGCTGTACCGCCGCGAACTTCTGGCAGCCGGGGACGGCGGGGCCGCTCACCGCGTCCGCTTCCGCGAGCGTACTCGTCGTGGTCCGCGGCCGTACGGCGGTGTTCCGCGTGAGCGGGCCCACCCGTACGGGGGAGCCGCTGGAGATCGTCTGGGACCGGCCGGTACGGCGGGTGACCGGCCACGACCCTGCCGTCGAGGTGCTCGCGGCGGGCCGTGGCGTACGCCTGAGGATCACCCCCGGCACAGCGGGCGCGAGTCATCGCTGTGAGTTTGCCGTGCGCTGACATCTAGGGGAATCCCACAAGAGCCGGGGGTAGCTTGCTGTTCAGGAACCCCGCAACGGGCCGGGTTCTGTCCAGGCCCACCAGGAATACCGCCACGAGACTGTGTGGAGTCGACGGCGCGATTCCTTGGTGCTCTTCGTAGGGTTGGGACATGACCGTAGTGGACGAGACGCCGGGCGAGCCCGTAGATGCCCGGGGCCGTGTGGCCGAATTGCACGCCCTGCGCGAGGAGGCCCGTCGAGGGCCGAGCGACCGGGCGACCGAGGCACAGCGCGCGAAGGGCAAGCTGACCGCTCGGGAGCGTATCGAGCTGCTGCTCGACGAGGGGTCGTTCAAGGAGGTCGAGCAGCTGCGCAGGCACCGTGCCAGCGGCTTCGGCCTGGAGGCCAGGAAGCCGTACACCGACGGTGTCATCACCGGCTGGGGCACGGTCGAGGGCCGCACGGTCTTCGTGTACGCGCACGACTTCCGGATCTTCGGCGGCGCCCTGGGCGAGGCCCACGCCACGAAGATTCACAAGATCATGGACATGGCCATCGCGGCCGGTGCTCCGCTGGTCTCGCTGAACGACGGGGCGGGGGCCCGGATCCAGGAGGGCGTGTCCGCGCTCGCCGGTTACGGCGGGATCTTCCAGCGCAACACGCGTGCCTCCGGTGTCATCCCGCAGATCAGCGTGATGCTCGGGCCGTGCGCGGGCGGCGCCGCCTACAGCCCGGCCCTCACGGACTTCGTGTTCATGGTCCGTGAGACCTCGCAGATGTTCATCACGGGCCCCGATGTGGTCAAGGCCGTCACGGGTGAGGAGATCACCCAGAACGGTCTGGGCGGCGCCGATGTGCACGCGGAGACCTCGGGCGTCGCGCACTTCGCGTACGACGACGAGGAGACCTGCATCGCCGAGGTGCGCTACCTCCTGTCGATGCTTCCGCAGAACAACCGGGAGAACCCGCCCACGGTCGCCTCCGAGGACCCGGCGGACCGCCGCTCCGACGTGCTGCTCGACCTGGTGCCGGCGGACGGCAACCGCCCGTACGACATGCACAAGGTCATCGAGGAACTCGTCGACGAGGGCGACTTCCTGGAGATCCACGAGCGCTGGGCCCGTAACATCATCTGCGCGCTGGCGCGACTGGACGGGCAGGTCATCGGGATCGTCGCCAACCAGCCGCAGTCGCTGGCGGGCGTCCTGGACATCGAGGCGTCGGAGAAAGCTGCGCGCTTTGTCCAGATGTGCGACGCTTTCAATATCCCCATCGTCACGCTGCTGGATGTGCCCGGCTTCCTGCCGGGTGTCGATCAGGAGCACGGCGGGATCATCCGCCACGGCGCCAAACTCCTGTACGCCTACTGCAACGCCACGGTGCCGAGGATTTCCCTGATCCTGCGCAAGGCGTACGGGGGGGCCTACATCGTGATGGACTCCCAGTCCATCGGGGCCGACCTGACCTATGCCTGGCCGACCAACGAGATCGCGGTGATGGGCGCCGAGGGTGCCGCCAATGTCATCTTCCGCAAGCAGATCGCCGAGGCCGAGGATTCCGAGGCCATGCGTGCCCGCATGGTCAAGGAGTACAAGGCCGAGCTGATGCACCCCTACTACGCGGCGGAGCGCGGACTGGTCGATGACGTCATCGACCCCGCGGAGACCCGTGAGGTGCTCGCGAGCGCGCTCGCGATGCTCCGCACCAAGCACGCCGACCTGCCGTCCCGCAAGCACGGCAACCCCCCGCAGTAAGACCGCGGCCCGCGCCCTCCCGCCGAGAAGACGGAGACACGACTCCATGAGCGACATCACGAACGAATCCCTGCTGCGCGTCGAGAAGGGCCAGGCCGGCCCCGAGGAGCTGGCCGCCATCACGGCGGTGCTGATGGCCCGCGCCGCCGCGCAGCCCGAGGCCCCCGCCCACCGGGGCCGCTCCACCGCGGGCTGGCGCCGGCTGGAGCGCACTCCCGGCTTCCGCGCCCCGCACAGCTGGCAGGGCTGAGCACAACGCCGTAGCCCACGCCCTGGCACGGCACCGACGAAGGCCCCCGCACTCCTGGTGAGTGCGGGGGCCTTCGTCTGACCGTCACGGTTACCGGAGTCGGGCCATGAGGGCGTGTTCGACGAGGGTGATGAGTCCGCTTTTGGCGTCGGCGCGGTGGCGGGCGTCGGTGGTGATGATGGGGGTGTCGGGGC
>NZ_PHRF01000118.1 GCF_004151105.1 Streptomyces sp. L-9-10 | reverse complement strand
TCACCACCTTCGGCGGCAAGGGCGCCTTCCCCTGGGAGCATCCGCTCTCGCTCCAGTCCTGGCTGGAGGACCGGCACACCACGGACTTCCTCGAAGACGCGGACGTCCTGCTGGTGGTCGGCTCCGGGCTCGGCGAACTCTCCTCGAACTACCACACGTTCCGCCCGCGCGGCCGGGTGATCCAGATCGAGGCGGACCTCGGCAAGCTGGAGTCCAACCATCCCGCCCTCGGCATCCACGCCGACGCCCGCAACGCGCTCTCCGCGCTGCTGGACGCGGTGAGCGAGCGCCGGGACCCGGCGGGCGCCGAGTCCGTCCGTACGGTCCTGGCGAAGGTACGGGCGAGGATCGCCGCCCAGGACCTCACCCTGGAGCAGCGGGTGCTGGCCTCCGTACGCGACGCGCTGCCCGCCGCGTCCCCCAGCTTCTGGGACATGACGATCCTCGCCTACTGGGCCTGGTCCGCCTGGCCGGGCCCGATGCACTCCGGCCAGGGCGCGGGCGGTCTCGGTTACGCGTTCCCCGCCGCGCTGGGCGCGGCGGCGGCCGACCGTACGAAACCGGTCCTCGCCGTCTCGGGCGACGGCGGCGCGATGTACTCGCTCGCGGAGCTGGCCACCGCCCGCCAGTACGACCTGCCGGTCACATGGCTGATCGTGGACGACGGCGGCTACGGGATCCTGCGCGAGTACATGACGGACGCCTTCGGCGAAGCGACCGGTACGGAGCTGTCGCGTCCGGACTTCGTGGCGCTGTCCGAGTCCTTCGGCGTTCCGGCGGTCCGTACCACCCCGGAGTCCCTGCGCGAGGACCTCGCCGGGGCGCTCGCGGCACCGGGCCCGTCGGTGGTCGTTCTCCCCGCTCTGCTCAGGATGTTCGCCCCGACCCATCTCTGACCGGAGCCCGGCGCGGGCGGGGAGCGGGGAACCGGCGGTGGCCGGCGGGACGGTTGCGGCAAGACCGACAGTTGTGACAATCACGACACCATCTGGCCGTACAACCATTCACTCGTCCGTGTGCATCATGGTCGGCGAGCGCGCCGCGCGGAGCGCGCTCGCAGACGCTCCAGGGGCGGGAATCCTTCATGACGCACCAGCGAATATCCCGGCGTGCCCGGGGCCCGCTCGCCGCCGCCCTGGCGGTGGGTGTACTCGTACCGGTGACCGCGGGAACGGGGCCCGCCGCCGCGGCGGCTCCGGCCGTCGCCTGCACCTCGGACAAGGCCGGGCTCGGGGCCGAGCTCACCAGGGACATCACCGCGTCGCTCAAGGGCCGGAAGTCCACCACGGCCCTCGCGGTCCACGACCGCACGACCGGCACGCGCTGCACCCTGCACGCCACGCAGCAGTACGACTCCGCCAGTGTGGTCAAGGTCACTGTCCTCGCGACGCTGCTCTGGGACGCGCGGAAGACGGACCGCAAGCTGACCGGGCGTGAGACCGATCTCGCCACAGCCATGATCACCAGGTCGGACAACGCGTCGACCAGTGCGCTGTGGAAGCAGCTCGGTCCGGCGAAGGTCAAGGGCTTCCTCAAGGCCGCGGGGATGACCGGGACCGTCCCGGGCGCGAAGGGCTCCTGGGGCCTCACCCAGATCACCGCGCAGGACGAGAGGCGGCTGCTGTCCCTGATCACCGCGGAGAACACCGTGCTCAGCGCCGCCTCGCGCGCCTTCATCCTGGACCGGATGGGCAAGGTCGTGACGTCCCAGCGCTGGGGCGTACCGGCGGGCGCCCCGGCCACCGCGACCGTCCAGCTCAAGAACGGCTGGCTCCAGCGGTCCACCCACGGCTGGCGCGTGCACAGCATCGGCGCGTTCACGGGCAAGGGCCACGACTACACGATCACCGTCCTCACCTACGACGACAGGACGATGAACGACGGCATCAACACCATCCAGGCCGTCGCCAGGACCGTCCACAAGGACCTCGCCAGGGCCGGCGCCTGAACGCCCCTCCAGGGCCCGGAGGCGGAGGTTCCGGTGGCGAGGTCCTAGGACCATCCGCTGGTGCGTCTGCGACCACGGACCGGTATGTGTTGCGGAGGGATGAAATCCGCGACGGCCCGCGTTGGTGCCTTCCGGCAGATCAGGTCGATCGGGAGGCACTCAGTGGCGGCGGCGGAACAAGGGTGGGCACGGCGGCTCACGGGATACGCGTGGCGGTACCGGCGCAACGTGGTGCTCGCCCTCGGGTCCTCGCTCGCCGGGATGGCGGTGATGGCTCTCGTCCCGCTGATCACCAAGGTCGTCATCGACGATGTCATCGGGGGCGGTGACCGCTCCCTCCTCGTCTGGACCGGTCTGCTGATCGTCGCGGCCCTCGCCGTCTACGCCGCCACCTTCGTCCGCCGCTACTACGGCGGACGGCTCGCCCTCGACGTCCAGCACGATCTGCGTACGGAGATGTACGACACGATCGCCCGGCTCGACGGGCGGCGTCAGGACACGCTCTCCACCGGCCAGGTCATCGGCCGCGCCACCAGCGACCTCCAGCTCATCCAGGGCCTGCTCTTCATGCTGCCGATGACCATCGGCAACGTGCTGCTGTTCCTCATATCCCTGGTGATCATGGCGTGGCTGTCGCCGCCGCTGACACTGATCGCGCTGGCCGTCGCCCCCGCCGTCTGGTTCATCGCCCGCCGCAGCCGCACCCGGCTGCACCCCGCCACCTGGTACGCCCAGTCGCAGGCCGCCGCGGTCGCCGGGGTCGTGGACGGGGCCGTCTCCGGCGTACGCGTGGTCAAGGGGTTCGGCCAGGAGGACCAGGAGACCGGAAAGCTCCGTGACGCCGGCCGCAAGCTGTTCGCCGGGCGGCTGCGCACCATCAGGCTCAACGCCCGCTACACCCCCGCCCTCCAGGCCGTCCCCGCGCTCGGGCAGGTCGCGATGCTGGCGCTCGGCGGCTGGCTGGCCACCCGGGGACAGATCACCCTCGGCACGTTCGTCGCCTTCTCCACCTATCTCGCCCAGCTCGTCGGCCCCGTCCGGATGCTCGCCATGGTGCTGACCATCGGTCAGCAGGCACGGGCCGGGGTGGAACGGGTGCTGGAGCTGATCGACACGGAACCGACCCTTCAGGACGGTACGAAGGAGCTGCCGGCGGACGCCGAGGCATCGGTCGAGTTCGACGATGTCTCGTTCGCGTACGAGGACGGGCGGACCGTTCTCGAAGGCTTCTCGCTGGAGATGCGGCCGGGCGAGACCGTCGCCGTCGTCGGCTCGTCCGGCAGCGGCAAATCCACCGTCTCGCTGCTGCTGCCCCGCTTCTACGACGTGACGCACGGCGCGGTCCTCGTCGGCGGCCATGACGTGCGCGAGCTGACCCTCCACTCGCTGCGGGCCGCCATCGGGCTCGTACCGGAAGACAGCTTCCTCTTCTCCGACACCGTCCGCGCCAACATCGCCTACGGAAAGCCGGACGCCACCGAGGAGGAGATCCTCCGGGCCACCCGCGCCGCCCAGGCCCACGGCTTCATCTCGGAACTGCCCGGCGGCTACGACACCAAGGTGGGCGAGCAGGGCCTCACGCTCTCCGGCGGACAGCGCCAGCGCGTCGCGCTCGCGCGGGCCATCCTCACCGACCCTCGGCTGCTCGTCCTCGACGACGCCACCTCCGCCGTGGACGCCCGGGTGGAGCACGAGATCCATGACGCGCTGCGCGCGGTGATGGCCGGCCGTACGACGCTGCTGATCGCCCACCGCCGCTCCACCCTCGGACTGGCGGACCGTATCGCCGTACTGGACGGCGGCCGGCTCGCCGACATCGGGACGCACGAGGAGCTCCAGCGGCGCTCCGCCCTCTACCGGCGGCTGCTGACCGAGCCGGACGCACTGGGCGGGGTCTCGCCCGGTCACACGGCGGTCGCCGTCGAGGCTCTGTCCGGGGCCGGGGCCAGGGGCGAGACGGAGGTGATCGAGCCCGAGGCGTCCGCCGAGTCCCCCGCGTCCGCCGAGTCCCGTGAGTCGCCGAAGTCGTTGGAGTCCCTGGAGTCTCCGGGGGCCGTGGCGGACGCCCGCGCCCTCCAGGCCGAGATCGACGCGGAGTTCGACGCCGAGCGCGGTGTCACCCCCGCCCTGTGGGAACGGGACGAGGCGCCCGGCGGGGGTTCGCCCGACTCCGCGGCCCCCGGCGCCACACCCGAACTGCTCGCCCAGGTCGAGGCGCTGCCCCCGGCCACCGACCTGCCCGCGATCGACGAGGCGCGCGCCGTGGCCGCCGAGGAGGCGTACGGGCTGCGCCGGCTGCTGCGCGGGTTCGGACTGCCGCTGCTGGTCAGCCTGGCGCTCGTCGCGGTCGACGCGGGCATGGGCCTGCTGCTCCCGGTCCTCATCCGGCACGGCATCGACCAGGGCGTCGAGCGACTGGCCCTCGGCGCCGTCTGGACGGCCGCCTCGCTCGGTCTGCTGACCGTGCTCGTCCAGTGGGCGGCGCAGACAGGCGAGATCCGCAAGACGGGCCGCACCGGCGAACGTGTCCTCTACGCGCTGCGGCTCAAGATCTTCGCGCAGCTCCAACGGCTCGGGCTCGACTACTACGAGCGTGAGCTGACGGGCCGCATCATGACCCGCATGACGACCGACGTCGACGCGCTGTCGACGTTCCTGCAGACCGGGCTCGTCACCGCGTTCGTCTCCGTCGTCACCTTCTTCGGCATCCTGGTGGCGCTGCTGGTGATCGATGTGGAACTGGCGCTGGTGGTCTTCGCGACCCTGCCCGTGCTGATAGTCGGTACGTACTTCTTCCGCCGCAAGAGCGTGCAGGCGTACGAACTGGCCCGCGAGCGCATCAGCGTCGTCAACGCGGACCTCCAGGAGTCCGTGTCCGGGCTGCGGATCGTCCAGGCGTTCCGGCGCGAGAAGGACGGCGGCGCGCGCTTCGCGGCCCGCAGTGACCACTACCGTTCGGCGCGGGTACGGGGTCAGTGGCTGATATCGGTCTACTTCCCCTTCGTCCAGCTGCTCTCCTCGGTGGCCGCGGCGGCCGTGCTGATCGTGGGCGCGGGGCGGGTGGAGGCGGGCACGCTGACGACCGGCGCGCTGGTCGCGTATCTCCTCTACATCGATCTGTTCTTCGCGCCGGTGCAGCAGCTCTCGCAGGTCTTCGACGGCTACCAGCAGGCGACCGTCTCGCTGGGCCGGATCCAGGAGCTGCTGCGGGAGCGGACGTCGACGGCCGCCCCGAAGGCGCCGCTGGACGTGCTGTCGCTGCGCGGTGAGATCGCCTTCGAGGGCGTCGAGTTCTCGTACGGAGGCGGCATCGACGGAGACAGCGCCGAGAAGAGCGGCGTCGAAGGGACCGGCTTGGAGGAGAGCGGCCTGGAAGGAAGCGGCCTGGAGGGGCGCGGCTTCGAGGGGAGCGGCATCGCCGGGGGCGCCGAGGCCGCGCTGACGGGCGTGGATCTGCGCATACCGGCCGGCCAGACCGTCGCCTTCGTCGGCGAGACCGGCGCGGGCAAGTCCACGCTGGTCAAGCTGGTCGCGCGGTTCTACGACCCGACCGCGGGCCGGGTGACGGCGGACGGTACGGATCTGCGCGAGCTGGATCTGACGGCGTACCGGCACCGGCTCGGCGTCGTACCGCAGGAGGCGTATCTCTTCGCCGGTACGGTCCGGGACGCCATCGCGTACGGGCGCCCCGAGGCGACCGACGCGGAGGTGGAGGCCGCGGCCCGCGCGGTCGGCGCCCACGAGATGATCGCCACCCTGGACGGCGGCTATCTGCACGCGGTCGCCGAGCGCGGCCGCAATCTCTCCGCCGGACAGCGCCAGTTGATCGCCCTGGCCCGCGCCGAACTGGTCGACCCGGACATCCTGCTGCTCGACGAGGCGACCGCCGCGCTGGACCTGGCGAGCGAGGCGCTGGTCAACCAGGCCACCGACCGGCTCACCGGCCGCCGTACCACCCTGGTGGTCGCCCACCGGCTGATCACCGCGGCCCGCGCGGACCGGGTGATAGTGATGGACCACGGCCGGGTGGTGGAGGACGGCACGCACGAGCAACTGCTCGCGCTGAACGGCCGGTACACCCGGCTGTGGAGCAGCTTCATCGGCGAGGAGGAGCCCGCGGCGGTGCGGTGACGCGGTGTCCAATTGTGTTCGATTGTGACTGGTTGTGCCCGGTTGCGTGGGGGTGCACGGGGGCGCGCGGGGCGCGGTTCCGCAACCGTCCTGGCTCCCCGCGCGTCGTACGCATGTACACCCGAGTAGTCATGGGGGGCATTCGTGTTCGGTTCGGCTGGGGCGGCCGGGAGTGGTATCAGGATCAGAAGAGCGCTGCTGCACTGTCTGGTGGTCCTGACCGCCACGGGGGCCACGGTGCTGGCCGGTCCCGGTGCGTCAGGAGCCGAGGCCGCGTCGGTCTGTTCCGGCCGGCCGCAGAAGACGGTCGGCTTCGCCACCGGTGAGCTGCGGGTGTACAAGAACCGCGGTTACGCCTGCGCGGTCACCGTCGCGAAGAAGCCGGGGGCCAGGCGCGCGATGTCGGTCAGCCTCCAGTCGCGCGGCGGCAATCCGGTCGTGGACAGCGGCGACTACACACACCGGGCAGGCCCGGTCACGGTGCACGCGCTGAACCGCTGTGTACGGGCCACGGGCGTCGTCTCGGGGAAGAAAGGCTCGACGGGCTGGATCCTCTGCTGAGGATTGCGCGGGAGCCCGGCGGGATAAAACGGTCAAGAGGACTGGCGGTTCGGACGGTGACCGGGCTAGGTTCACGGCGTCTGTCATGAACACAGGGAGTGTGAATGCGCAAGGCGCTGAGATGGGTGTTGTCGTTCGTGCTGGTCATAGGCACGGTGGCGACAGCCGGCGCGGCCACCGCCGCCGATCGGAGTGCGGATCAAAAGACCGCCACCGACACCACCGACATCAAGGACCGAATCCTCGCGATCCCGGGGATGAGCCTGATCCAGGAGAAGCCGTACGAGGGATACCGCTACTTCGTTCTCAACTACACGCAGCCGGTGGACCACCGGCGGCCGTCCAAGGGCACGTTCCAGCAGCGCATCACGCTGCTGCACAAGGACACCAGCCGGCCCACGGTCTTCTTCACCGGCGGCTACAACGTCTCCACCACCCCGAGCCGCAGTGAGCCGACCCGGATCATCGACGGCAACCAGGTGTCGATGGAGTACCGCTTCTTCACCCCGTCGCGCCCGCAGCCGGCCGACTGGTCGAAGCTGGACATCTGGCAGGCGGCCAGTGACCAGCACCGTATCTTCACCGCGCTGAAGAAGATCTACCCCAAGAACTGGCTCTCCACGGGCGGTTCCAAGGGCGGTATGACCGCCACGTACTTCGAGCGCTACTACCCGCGTGACATGGACGGCGTCGTCGCGTACGTCGCGCCGAATGACGTGTGGAACAAAGAGGACTCCGCGTACGACCGGTTCTTCGAGCGCGTCGGCACCAAGGAGTGCCGCGACAAGCTCAACGCCGTGCAGCGCGAGGCGCTGATCCGGCGCGAGCCGCTGGAGGAGAAGTTCCAGGAGTGGGCGGACGCCAACGGCGCCACGTTCCACACGATCGGCACGCTCGACAAGGCCTACGAGGCCACCGTGCTCGACTTCGTCTGGGGCTTCTGGCAGTACAGCCTGCTCTCCGACTGCGACACCATCCCGGCGGCCACCGTCTCCGACCAGGAGATCTACGACACCGTCGACACGATCTCCGGCTTCTCCGCCTACACGGACCAGGGCCTGACGACGTACACGCCGTACTACTACCAGGCCGGTACGCAGCTGGGCTCGCCCGACATCAAGCAGCCGCACCTGGGCAGTCTGAGCCGGTACGGATACCAGCCGCCGCGGAACTTCGTACCCCGCGACATCCCCATGAAGTTCAACCCGCTGACGATGCCGGATGTCGACTACTGGGTCCGCCACCACGCGAACCAGATGCTGTTCGTGTACGGCCAGAACGACCCGTGGGGCGCGGAGCAGTTCCGCCTCGGCAGCGGCGCGCGTGACAGCTATGTGTATGTCGCGCCGGGCGCCAACCACGGCGCCAATGTCGCGGGTCTGGTCCCGGACCAGCAGGCGAAGGCCACGGCCCGGATCCTGGCCTGGGCGGGCGTCGCTCCGGCCGCCGTGCAGAAGGACGAGTCGAAGGCGAAGCCGCTGGCTCCGTTCGACTCCAAGCTCGACCGCCAGAAGGTCGAGCGGCAGCAGACCTTGAGGCCGTAGCGCGTCGGCTCTCCGAGCCGCCCGCCGTTGCCGCGGTGCCCGCGCGGTGCCCGCCGTGCCCGCCGTTCATGGGACTCGATGCCCCGTGAACGGCGGGCACTGCGCGTCTCCCGTGCCGGGCCGGCAGCGGTCAGTAGCCCAGTCCGTGGCCGACGGGATACAGCACCCGCGTCGGATCGTCCGCGCGCTGCACCGGCACCGGCAGCCGGCCCCTGGGACGCGCCCGGCCCGCGATCACCCGTGCCGCGGCCCGCAGTTCGACATCCGTCCATGAGTACGCGGCGAGGGACGCGGTGACACCGGTCAGCCACGCGATGTCGTAAGGATTGCGGATGGCGACCGCGACGACGGGAACGCCGCTCGCGGCCAGCGCGCTCACCAGCGTGCGCTGCGTGCTGGTGGCCGAGACGTTGTACGTGGCCACGACCACCGCGTCCTTGCCCCGCGCGGCCTCCACCGCCGCCGCGACGAGCGCCGCGGTGGGTGCCGTACCGGTGGACAGGGCCGTGGCGGTGAAGCCCAGTTCGGTCAGGGCGGTGGCCAGCACGGTGGTCGGCGGACCCGTCGTCCCGGAGGGCGAGGCCGGATCGGCACCCACGACGAGCAGATTCCTCTCCCGGCGACGGCTCAGGGGCAGCAGTCCGCGCTCGTTGACGAGCAGGGTGGTGGTGTTCTCGGCGATCCGGTCGGCCGCGGCGAGATGCGCCCGAGTGCCGACCTCGCGGTCCACGTCCCGGGACGAGACATAGGGATCACCGCGGAACAGCCCCAGCCGGTCCTTCAGTTCGAGGATGCGCAGGACCGACTCCTCGACGCGCCGCTCGCTGAGCTCGCCCCCCTTGACCGCGGCCACGACGGCGTTCCACGCCACGCGGAGATCCGGCGGATTGAGCAACTGGTCGACGCCCGCCTTCAGCGCGAGGACGGGCACCCGGTCGTCGCCGTACTTCTGCCGTACGCCCGCCATCCCGAGTGCGTCGGTGACCACCAGGCCGTCGTAGCCGAGCTGTTCGCGGAGCACGCCGGTGACGATGGGGTGCGAGAGGGTCGCCGGGTCCTCGCTCGGGTCGAGGGCGGGGACGACGATGTGCGCGGTCATGATCGAGGTGACACCGGCGGCGATCGCGGCCCGGAACGGCGGCGCGTCCAGCTCCGCCCACTGTTCGCGGGTGTGGTGGATGGTGGGCAGCGCGTAGTGGCTGTCGTCCTTGGTGTCGCCATGACCGGGGAAGTGCTTGGCGGCGGTGGCGATGCCGGCGCTCTGGTACCCCTTGACCTGGGCGGTCACCATCCCGGCCACCGCCTGCGGATCGGCGCCGAAGGACCGGACGCCGATGACGGGATTGGCCGGGTTGACGTTGACGTCCGCGTCGGGAGCGTAGTTCTGGTTGATGCCCATGGCGGCCAGTTCCGTGCCCGCGATCCGGGCGGCCTCGCGGGCGTCGGAGTGCGAACGGGACGCGCCGAGCGCCATGGCGCCCGGCAGCAGCGTGGCGGGCTCGCCGATCCGGGCGACGATGCCGTGCTCCTGATCGGTCGCGATGATCAGGGGCACGGGGACGCGCTGGGCCAGGCCGGCCTTCTGGATGCCATTGGAGAGGCCGGCGATCTGGTGCGGATCACGGGTGTTGTGTGCCCAGGCGAAGTAGATGATGCCGCCGACGTGGTACGTGGAGATCAGCTCGGCGGCCGTGCGGATCCCGATCTCGGCGAGGTTGGAGTTGATGTCGGCCTGGTCGGGCGCGGTGGCGGAGTGGCCGTACACCCGCATGACGAAGAGCTGGCCGACCTTCTCCTCCAGGCTCATACGGCTGATGAGGCGGCGCAGGCGAGCGCGGCGGTCCAGAGGGTCGCGGCGGTCGCGGGGGAACTGGTCGGGGGCTCGCTCGTGGGGCGGGGGGACGGCGGCGGCCGCGGGGACGGCGGCGGTGGTAACAGCCGCCGCCGCTACGGCGGTTGCGGTGAGGAGGG
Source organism: Streptomyces sp. L-9-10 (assembly GCF_004151105.1). Taxonomy (GTDB): domain Bacteria; phylum Actinomycetota; class Actinomycetes; order Streptomycetales; family Streptomycetaceae; genus Streptomyces. Next base: position 39,668 of record NZ_PHRF01000118.1, on the reverse strand, counting down.
CGCGTCTGGAGATGGTCCGGTCGTGCACTGGTGCTCCTTCCGGCCGTGCGCTGCGAGGAAAGTGAAGGAAACTTCCAAGATTTACGGATATCCGGAAAGTAACTGCCAGTCAAGAGACGCGCCACGGACAGCACCTGCGAGCCGTGAGGGCCGGACCCGGCCCGCCGGTAAGGCGCGGGGCCCGGCGGTGAGGGGCGGGGGCCCGGCGGTGAGGGGCGCGGCCTTCGGCAAGGGGCGAGGCTCAGACGGCGGCGACCGCCGGCCAGTGCCGCCGCAATGTCTCCACGGTCGCCGTGACCGCCGGACGTCTGGCCGCGCCCGTCCGCCAGAGCGCGTACAGCCTGCGTATCGGTACGGGGTCGAGCGTGATCGCGCGTACCCCCTCGGGAAGCGGCCCGCGCCCCAGGCGCGGAATCATGGCGATACCGAGCCCCGCCGCCACCAGCGCGAGCTGTGTGTGGCTCTCCTCGGCCTGGTGCGCGAGATCGGGCTCGCAGCCGGCCGCGCGCAGCGTACGCGTCAGCCAGTCGTGGCAGACCGTCCCGGGCGGCTGGCAGATCCAGCGCTGTCGCGACAGGTCCTCGCGCCGTACGGACCGCCGCCCCGCCAGCGGATGCGCCGCCGGTACGAGCACATCGCACAGGTCGTCCCCGATGACCGCCTGCTCCACGCCCTCGGGGGCGGGCAGCGGCGCGATGTCCCAGTCGTGCGCGACCGCCAGATCGATCGCCCCGCGGGCCACCAGATCGATGGAGAGATGCGGATCGATCTCCCGCAGCCGGACATCGAGGGTGGGGTGCCGTTCGGCCAGCTCCGCCAGGACGCCGGGGAGCAGGCCGCGGGCCGAGGAAGCGAACGCCCCGACGACGAGTTGCCCCGTCGGCTTCCCTCTGCGCTCCTCCAGCGTGGTCTCGGCGCGCTCCATTATCCCGAGCAACTCCTCGGCGGTGGAGGCGAGATGGCGCGCCTCGTCGGTGAGCGCCACACCTCGCCCGCGCCGCTCCAGCAGAGTCGTACGGGTCTCCCGCTCCAGCTTGGTGATCTGCTGGGACACGGCCGAGGGCGTATAGCCGAGAGCCGCGGCCGCCGCGGCCACGGAACCGTGGACGGAGACGGCGTGCAGCGCGCGCAGCCTGGCCAGATCAAGCATCCTTGCCCCCTTTCCTGGAGCTTTCCTGGAGAATCATAAGCAACGCTGAATTCCACCATGAAGAAATCCGCGCTGGTGCTACATAGTCCGGTCCGATGATCCTCAGTGCATGCGCACCACTCATATCGCTCTCGCCGTTCTCGTCACCGCCGTCTGGGGAGTGAACTTCGTCGTCATCGAGGTCGGGCTCGGTCACTTCCCGCCGCTGCTCTTCTCCGCACTGCGCTTTCTGGCGGCGGCGCTGCCCGCGGTCTTCTTCGTGGGCCGGCCGAAGGTCGCCTGGAAGTGGGTGATCGGGGTCGGACTGGTGTTGGGTGTGGCCAAGTTCGGACTGCTCTTCGTCGGCATGGACCAGGGCATGCCGGCCGGTCTCTCGTCGCTCGTCCTCCAGATCCAGGCCGTCTTCACGGCCTTGTTCGCGGCGGTCGCCCTCGGTGAACGGCCCGGCGGTGTACGGCTGCTGGGCATGGCCGTCGCGCTGGCCGGGATCGCTGTGGCGGCGGTCGACGAGGGCACCTCGGGCCCGCTGCTCGCCTTCGCGCTGGTCATCGCCGCCGCGGCCTGCTGGGGCGTCTCCAATGTGCTCACCCGCAAGGCGTCCCCGCCGGACGCCCTGAACTTCATGGTGTGGGTGTCGGCCGTACCCGTACTGCCGCTGCTCGGTCTCTCGCTGCTGTTCGAGGGCCCGGACGCCGACCTGGCCGCGCTGCGCGCCCTGGACGGCACCGGCATCGGTGTCATCCTCTACGTCGCCTGGGTCACGACCGTCTTCGGCTTCGGCGCCTGGGGCTTCCTGCTGCGCCGCTACCCCGCCTCGTCCGTCGCGCCTTTCTCCCTGCTCGTCCCGGTCTTCGGGATGTCGTCGGCGGCGCTGCTGCTGAGCGAGTCCGTCAGCCCCCTGCGCTGGTGCGCGGCGGCGCTGCTGGTGGGGGGAGTGGCCCTCACCTCACTGTCCCGTACCGGGGGCCCGGCCACACCGCTCCCCGCCGAGCCGGCGTCCGCCGAGCCGACGCCCGCCGCGTCCGCGTCCGCGTCCGCCTTCGCCTCCGCCGAGTCGGCTTCTGCCGAGCCTGCTCCGGCCGTCGCCACTGTCACCGCCACCTCCACTCCTGCCGTGAACGGGCCCGACGAGCCCCTGGCGCCGGGGTGCGCGCCGACTCGGGCCTGATGCCGACGCTCCCGACGCCTCCTCCTCCTCCTCACCTTTGCCTCTCACCGCTGCCCGCCCTCGCCTCGGCTTTCCCGCGCGGGCGCGGTCAGCTGTGGCGGTTCTCCGCGATCAGCCCCTCCAGATGCTCCCGCCCCGCCGCCAGCAGCCCCGGCAACTCCGCCGCCTGCGGATACCAGCGCTTCTCGTACTCCCAGCACACCCAGCTGTCGTCGTCGAGCAGCGCCAGGCACTCGCCCAGGGGAAGCACGCCCGCTCCGAGCGCCAGCGGCGTCGTGTCCTCCGCCGAAGCGATGTCCTTCACCTGGACATAGCCGAGGTACGGGGAGAGAGCCGCGTACGTGGTGGCGGGCGCCTCGCCGCCCAGCCAGGTGTGCATCACATCCCACAGCGCCCCCGCGTGTTTGTGCCCCACCGGCCCCAGCACCCGGGCCGCGTCCACACCCGTGCGGTGCGAGTCATGTGTCTCCAGCAGGATCCGTACGCCGAAGTCCGCCGCCAGCTCGGCCGCCGCGGCCAGCCGTCGCGCGGCCGTCGCGTCGGCCTCGGCCGCGGGCTGGTCGCCGCCGCCCGGGAAGACACGGACGAAGGGGGCGCCCAGATCCCGTGCCAGCCACAGCAGTTCGTCCAGCTCTTGGCGCAGCCGCTCCTCGTCGGCGTCGGCTTTCGCCACCCGCACGTACCCCGCGACCGTCAGGATCTCGATTCCGGCGCGCTGGAACTCGTCGACCACCGTGGCCCGTTCGCCCGGCCCGATGCCGGGGTGGACCGGCTCCTCGGGATGGGCGCGCAACTCCACCCCCTGGTAGCCGGTCCCGGCGGCGAGCGCGAGGACATCGGGGATGGGCAGGCCCGGTACTCCAAGGGTGGAGAAGGCGAATTTCACGGTCGTATCCCTTCCTGGCTTGAGGTGGCTCCTGTCCCGAGAGGGAGCCGCCAGTCCTGGCCGACCAGATCCGCTCCGTACGAGTGGTGCGGTGTCTCGGAGACCAGCGTGAATCCGGCGTGCTGGTAAAGAGTGCGGGCGGCGGCGAGGACGTCGTTCGTCCACAGCGTCAGTTCCTGATACCCCGCCCCGCGTGCGAAATCCACCACCGTCCCGATCAGCCGCTTCCCGAGTCCGTGTCCCCGGGCGCCGGGCTCGACCAGCAGCAGGCGCAGCCGCGCGGTGACGGGGGCCTCGTCCCGTACCTCCGGGGCGTCGTCGCGCACGCACATCACGGACCCCACCGGGATGCCGTCCAGCTCGGCGATCCAGACCCGCTCCAGCCGGGAATCGTGGTCCTCCGCGAAGTCCGCGACGATCCGGGCGACGAGCCCCTCGAATTCGGTGTTCCAGCCGTACTCCGCGGCGTACGCGGCGCCGTGCCGCTGCACGATCCAGCCCAGCTCGCCGGGCATCGGATCACGCAGGACCGGCTCCGCGCGGTGGGGCGCCGCCCGGCGGTCGGCGCCGAGGATGTCCCGCACGGTCCGCATCGCGTCCGCGAGCCGGGGCCGCTGCGCCGGCTCGACCTGGGCGAGCAGCGAGCCCACCGCTTCCCGTGACCTCTCGTCGAGCAGCGCCGCGGCCTCGCGCCCCTGCTGGGTGAGCGTTATCCGCTGCCGCCGGGAGTCCCGCTCGGACGGCGCGCGTCCGACCAGCCCGTCCTTCTCGAACTTCGTCAGCAGCCTGCTCAGATAGCCGGCGTCGAGCGACAGCTCGACCCGCAGATCGGCGGCGTCGGTGCGCGGCGCGTGGGCAAGCTCGTACAGCACCCGTGACTCGGTGAGCGTGTACGGGGTGTAGAGGTGCTTGCTGTAGTCGAGCGCCCCGATGAGATTCGTGTAGAAGCGGTTGAACGCGCGGATTTCCTGGACGGCCATGATCCACCCCCGGACTTTTTCTTTGACTGAGTCAACGCTACGTCGGTCCGTCGAGGCGCGGCAAGGCCCGATCCGCACATTGGCGTCAGCTCGCCACCCGCCCCGGTCCCCGCCCCCACTACCCGCCTCGGGCACCCGTCCCCGCCGCTCGCCCCGGGCACCCGCCCCGCCACCCGCCCCGGCCGGTCAGCGGTTCAGCGGTTCAGCGGTTCGGCCGGTCAGTCGGCCGGCCCCCGGCCCCCGGCCGCCCGCGGCGGCGCCGTCGACGCCCGTGCCATCAACTCGGCCGTGATCGTGGCGATCCCGCCCGGCGGCGGAGTCTCCGTGCCCATCGCCAGTCGGCCCGCGCGTGCCCCCGCCTCGTACAGCGGCAGCCGCACCGTCGTCAGCGCCGGCGTCGCGTCGACCGAGAACGGCAGATCGTCGAAGCCCGCCACCGAGACGTCCTCCGGAATGCGCAGCCCCTGGTCGCGTACCGCCGCGCACGCCCCCAGCGCCACCGTGTCATTCGCGGCGACCACAGCGGTCAGATCCGGTGCGCGGCGCAGCAGCTCCAGCGTCGCCTCGTACCCCGCCCGGCGGCTGTAGGGCCCGTGCACGATCAGCCCTTCCTGGCCCTCGTGCCCCTCATGCCCTTCCCGTCCCTCGTGCCCCGGCCGCCCCTCTCCGGGGCTCTCGCCGTAGCCCTCGCCCCGTTCCGTGCCCGGTGACGCAGGATCCGGCGACGCCGGATCCCTCAGCCCCGCGGCCGCCAGCGCCGCCAGATGCCCCTCCAGCCGGTGCCGGGTCGTCGTCCGCTCCAGCGGGCCCGCGACGTAGCCGATCCTCCGGTGCCCCAACGTGAGCAGATGCTCCGTCAGCCGCTGCCCGCCCCCGCGGTTGTCGAAGGCCAGCGAAGCCACGATCGCGTCGCTGCCCGGCAGCGGCGGTCGTCCGCACAGCACCACCCGCGTCCCCGCGTCCGCGAGTTTCGCCAGCTTCGTGGTCATCGCCGCGATGTGGTCCGGGTCTTCGAGCGCTCCGCCGGTGAGGATGACGGCCGCGGCCCGCTGGCGCTGGAGCAGGGTCAGATAGGTCAGTTCACGCTCGGGCGAGCCGCCGGTGTTGCAGACGACGGCGAGTTTCTCGCCGCCCGCCCTGCCGGTGCCCTCCTGGCCGCCGATCTCGGTCTGCGCCGCGCCCGCCATGATCCCGAAGAACGGGTCCGCGATGTCGTTGACGAGGATGCCGACCAGGTCGGAGGTGGCGGCGGCCAGTGAGCTCGCGGGCCCGTTGAGCACGTAGTCGAGATCGTCCACCGCGCGCAGCACGCGCTCCCGGGTGGCTGCGGCGACCGGATAGTTGCCGTTCAGTACGCGGGAGACGGTGGCGGGTGACACCCGGGCGCGGGCCGCCACATCCGCCAGGGTGACTGTCATCGCTTTCCTCCGAGGGGGACGAGGGGGATCGGGGTGGTTCGGAGTGAGATCGGTGCGGGATGAGCGTCGGGCTCTTGTCCGGTTCGCTGTCGCAGGCTAGCTTCTTACCTGATAGAAAGCGCTTGCTACGGCCATATGGAGGGAACTTCGTGACACGCAGGACAGTGCGGATCGCCATGAACGGCGTCACGGGGCGGATGGGGTACCGGCAGCATCTGCTCCGCTCCGTCCTCGCGATCCGCGAGCAGGGCGGGCTGGACCTCGGGGGCGGCGAGGTGCTGTGGCCCGAGCCCGTACTCGTGGGCCGCCGCGAACACGCCCTCAGGGAGATCGCCGAACGGCACGGCCTCACCGAATGGTCCACGGATCTCGACGCCGTCCTCGCGGACGACACGATCGACATCTACTTCGACGCCCAGGTCACCTCTGCCCGGGTCGAGGCCATCAAGAAGGCGATCGCCGCCGGCAAGCACATCTACACCGAGAAGCCGACCGCGGCCGATCTCGACGGCGCCCTCGACCTCGCCCGGCTGGCCCGTGACGCCGGGATCAGGCACGGCGTGGTCCAGGACAAGATCTTCCTGCCGGGTCTGCTCAAGCTGAAGCGCCTCATCGACGGCGGCTTCTTCGGCGAGATCCTCTCCGTGCGGGGAGAGTTCGGTTACTGGGTCTTCGAGGGCGACTGGCAGGACCCCCAGCGCCCCTCCTGGAACTACCGCGCCGAGGACGGCGGCGGCATCGCCGTGGACATGTTCCCGCACTGGGAGTACGTCCTGCACGAGCTGTTCGGCCGGGTCACCACCGTCCAGGCGCATGTCACCACCCACATCCCGCGGCGCTGGGACGAACAGGGCAAGCCCTACGCGGCGACCGCCGACGACGCCGCCTACGGCATCTTCGAGCTGGACGGCGGAGCGGTCGCCCAGATCAACTCCTCCTGGACCGTCCGGGTCAACCGCGACGAGCTGGTCGAGTTCCAGGTCGACGGCACACACGGCTCGGCCGTCGCGGGTCTGCGCCGCTGCCGCGTCCAGCACCGCAGCGCCACCCCCAAGCCTGTCTGGAACCCCGATCTGCCCGCCACCGAATCCTTCCGCGACCAGTGGCAGGAAGTGCCGGACAACGCCGAGTTCGACAACGGTTTCAAGGCGCAGTGGGAGCTGTTCCTGCGCCATGTGGTGCTCGGCGAGGCGTACCACTGGGACCTGCTCGCGGGCGCGCGCGGTGTGCAACTCGCCGAACTGGGGCTGCGGTCCTCGGCGGAGGGCCGCCGCTTCGACGTACCGGAGCTGTCGCTGTGACCCTCCGACTGCCTTCCGCCGACGGTGGATCGCGTACGTACACGCCTCGCTCCGAGCCCGCCCGGCTCGCCGCCGGCGGGGCGCCCCTCGCCTCCCGCACGGTCTTCTCCGCGGCCCATGTCGTCGCCGACCCGTACGCCGATATCAGCCCCGACGCGCCCGCCGCCGTCGACTGGGACGCCACCCTCGCCTTTCGCCGCCATCTCTGGGCGCACGGCCTCGGTGTCGCCGAGGCCATGGACACCGCGCAGCGCGGCATGGGCCTGGACTGGGCGGGCGCGGCCGAGCTGATCCGCCGCTCCGCCGCCGAGGCGAAGGCGGTGGGCGGCCGGATCGCCTGTGGCGTGGGCACCGACCAACTGACCCCTGGAGCAGCCGGTTCCGGTTCCCTGGACGGAGTCCGGGCGGCCTACGAGGAGCAGTTGGCGCTCGTCGAGGAGACCGGCTCGCAGGCCATCCTGATGGCCTCCAGGGCCCTCGCGGCGACCGCGAAGAGCCCCGACGACTACCTCACCGTCTACACGCATCTCCTGCGGCAGGCGACGGAACCGGTCGTGCTGCACTGGCTCGGCCCGATGTTCGACCCCGCGCTGGAGGGCTACTGGGGCAGTACGGATCTCGACGCGGCCACCGAGACGTTCCTCCAGGTCATCGCCGAGCACCCGGACAAGGTCGACGGCGTCAAGATCTCCCTGCTGGACGCACGGCGAGAGGTCGAGCTGCGCCGCCGACTGCCCAAGGGCGTGCGCTGCTACACCGGCGACGATTTCCACTACCCCGAGCTGATCGCGGGTGACGAACGGGGCTTCAGCCACGCCCTGCTCGGGATCTTCGATCCCCTGGGGCCGCTTGCCGCGGAAGCCGTACGCGTCCTGGACACCGGCGACACGAAGGGCTTCCGCGAACTCCTCGATCCGACCGTGGAGCTGTCCCGGCATCTGTTCCAGCCGCCGACCCGCTTCTACAAGACGGGTGTGGTGTTCCTCGCCTGGCTGGCCGGACACCAGGACCACTTCACGATGGTCGGCGGCCTCCAGTCGGCCCGCTCGCTGCCCCATCTGGCGCGGGCGTACGAACTGGCCGACGGGCTCGGTCTGTTCCCCGACCCGGCGGTGGCGGAGGCTCGGATGGCATCCCTGCTCAGCGTGTACGGAGTGGACCAGTGACCGATCGGCCGATGGCGGAGCTGAGGCGCTTCAGCATCAACCAGATGACCGTGAAACAGCTGTCGCTCCCCGAGCTGACCGAGGCGTGCGTCCATCTCGGTGTGCCAGGCGTCGGGCTGTGGCGCGAGCCCGTCCAGGCGTACGGGATCGAGGCCACCGCCAAGCTCGTACGGGACGCGGGCCTCGCGGTCACCACACTCTGCCGCGGCGGCTTCCTCACCGCCGTCGACCCCGGCCGGCGGGCCGAGGCGCTGGCCGACAACCGCGCGGCGATCGATGAGGCCGCGGCGCTGGGCACGGACACCCTCGTCCTGGTCTCTGGCGGGCTCCCTGAGGGAAGCCGGGACCTCCCCGGGGCGCGCGAACGTATCGCGGACGCCCTGGGCGAACTGGCCCCCTACGCGGCGGAGCGCGGGGTACGGCTCGCCATTGAGCCCCTGCACCCGATGTTCGCGGCCGACCGCTGTGTGGTCTCCACCCTCGACCAGGCGCTTGACCTGGCAGAACGGTTCCCCGCCGATCAGGTGGGGGTGGCCGTGGACACGTACCACATCTGGTGGGACGACCGGGCGCCCGCGGCCGTCGCCCGCGCGGCCTCGCGGATCTTCACCTTCCAACTGGCCGACTGGACGACACCGCTTCCGGCCGGGGTGCTCAACGGCCGTGGCCAGATCGGGGACGGCGCCGTCGATATGCGCGCCTGGCGGGAGCGGGTCGACGCGGCGGGCTACGCCGGTCCGATCGAGGTGGAGCTGTTCAACGACGAACTGTGGGCGCGGGACGGCGTGGAACTGCTCACCGAAGTCATCGAACGGTACGTACAACACGCTCTGTAGACACGATTTCGCGCTCTCGCTCTACAGAGGCGTTCCCCGGGAGCGCGGAGGCGTTCCCCGGGGACCGCGAAATGTCCGCCGGTACGCGGTCGGCGTCACCCCTGTCGCCTCCGTGAGGTGGTGCCGCAGCGAGACCGCCGTAACGGAAGCGGCGGTGTTCTTCGGGTGGCCTCCGGCGCGCTCTGCGCGGTGGCCGCGCTGCTGTCTCCGGTGATCCGCGGAGGCCCGGCCGCGAACCCGGAAAATTACGCAGAGGAATCGTGCAACCCTTCTGGGGTGACGTGAGTCGTATACGTCGACAGGGCCTTCGGGGGAGGGATCCGGGGGGATCAGGAAGGCTCTGTTGAGGGGGCGCGCGTGGGGCCCGGTCCAGTGGACCGGGCCCCTAGTAGGTTTCCACAGGCGGGTAGTTGTCCACAGGCCGACGATGATGTCGGAGCCTGGCGGTAGCGTCGGATCATGTCCAATCCCGCTGTGCTCGAAGCCGTCCTTGAGCGGATCACGTACGCCAATGAGGAGAACGGCTATACGGTCGCCCGCGTCGACACCGGCCGTGGTGCCGATCTCCTCACCGTGGTCGGCTCGTTGCTGGGCGCGCAGCCGGGCGAGTCACTGCGTATGGAGGGCCGCTGGGGCTCGCACCCCCAGTACGGCAAGCAGTTCACGGTGGAGAACTACACCACGATCCTGCCGGCCACGATCCAGGGCATCCGCCGCTATCTCGGATCCGGTCTGATCAAGGGCATCGGCCCCGTGTTCGCCGACCGGATCGTCGAACACTTCGGCCTGGACACCCTCGACATCATCGAGCAGCAGCCCAAGAGGCTCGTGGAAGTCCCCGGTCTCGGCCCCAAGCGGACGAAGCGGATCGCCGCCGCCTGGGAGGAGCAGAAGGCCATCAAGGAGGTCATGGTCTTCCTCCAGGGGGTGGGCGTCTCGACCTCCATCGCCGTCCGCATCTACAAGAAGTACGCGGACGCCTCGATCTCCGTCGTCAGGAACGAGCCGTACCGCCTGGCGGCCGACGTCTGGGGGATCGGCTTCCTGACCGCCGACCGGATCGCCCAGGCCGTCGGTATCCCGCACGACAGCCCGGAGCGGGTCAAGGCCGGGCTCCAGTACGCCCTGTCCCAGTCCACCGATCAGGGCCACTGCTTCCTGCCGGAGGAGCGGCTCATCGCGGATGCCGTGAAGCTGCTCCAGGTCGACACGGGCCTGGTCATCGAGTGCCTCGCCGAACTGGCCGCAGAGGACGAGGGGGTCGTACGGGAGAGGGTGCCGGGGCCGGACGGCGGCGAAGAGGAGGTCACCGCGGTCTATCTGGTCCCCTTCCACCGTGCCGAGCTGTCCCTCTCCGCCCAGTTGCTGCGGCTGCTGCGCACCGGAGAGGACCGGATGCCGGCCTTCCAGGACGTGGTCTGGGACCGGGCGCTGACCTGGCTGGCGGGCCGTACGGGGGCCGAGCTGGCCCCCGAGCAGCAGCAGGCGGTCCGGCTCGCCCTCACAGAGAAGGTCGCCGTTCTGACCGGCGGTCCCGGCTGCGGCAAGTCCTTCACGGTCCGGTCGATCGTGGAGCTGGCGCGGGCCAAGAAGGCCAAGGTGGTGCTGGCGGCGCCCACCGGACGGGCGGCCAAGCGGCTCGCCGAGCTGACCGGGGCCGAGGCGTCCACCGTCCACCGGCTGCTGGAGCTCAAGCCGGGCGGGGACGCGGCGTATGACCGGGACCGTCCGCTGGACGCCGACCTGGTGGTGGTCGACGAGGCGTCGATGCTCGATCTGCTGCTGGCCAACAAGCTGGTCAAGGCTGTGGCGCCGGGCGCGCATCTGCTGCTCGTCGGGGATGTGGACCAGCTTCCCTCGGTCGGGGCCGGCGAGGTCCTGCGCGATCTGCTGGCCGAAAACGGTCCCGTGCCGCGCGTCCGGCTCACCCGGATCTTCCGGCAGGCCCAGCAGTCGGGGGTGGTCACCAACGCCCACCGCATCAACTCCGGGGTACCGCCCATCACGCAGGGCCTCGTCGACTTCTTCCACTTCGTGGAGGAGGAGACGGAGGACGCGGGCCGGCTGACCGTCGAGGTGGCGGCCCATCGGATTCCCGCCAAATTCGGTCTCGACCCGCGACGCGATGTGCAGGTACTGGCGCCGATGCACCGCGGCCCGGCCGGCGCGGGTGCGCTGAACGCCCTGCTCCAGCAGGCCATCACCCCCGCCAGGCCCGATCTTCCCGAGAAGCGGCTCGGCGGCCGGGTCTTCCGCGTCGGCGACAAGGTCACCCAGATCCGCAACAACTACGAGAAGGGGGAGAACGGCGTCTTCAACGGCACCGTCGGCGTCGTCACCTCCCTCAACGTGGACGATCAGCGGCTGACGGTGCTGACGGACGAGGACGAGGAGGTGCCGTACGACTTCGACGAGCTGGACGAGCTGGCGCACGCGTACGCCGTGACGATCCACCGCTCCCAGGGCAGTGAGTACCCGGCCGTGGTCATTCCGGTCACCACCGGTGCCTGGATGATGCTCCAGCGGAATCTGCTCTACACGGCGGTCACCCGCGCCAAGAAGCTCGTCGTGCTGGTCGGCTCCCGCAAGGCCATAGGACAGGCGGTACGCACGGTCTCCGCGGGCAGACGTTTCACCGCCCTCGGCCATCGGCTGACGGGACTTTCGGCATCTCGGCTTCCCACAACTGGGGCGAAGGGGGCACGATGAGTAGGTTGGCGGCACTGAGTGCCGCCAAAAGGCCTAAAGGCCGACCCCGAGTGCACTCTCCTGAGCCAAATGGGGGATGGTAGAGACAGTCAGGGCACCTCGAAGAAGAGGCACTACGTCGGTGAGGGATGACGTGAGCGAGAAACGCGACAACGCGGTAGTACTGCGGTACGGCGACGGCGAGTACACCTACCCGGTGATCGACAGCACCGTCGGCGATACGGGCTTCGACATCGGGAAGCTCCGTTCTCAGACCGGTCTGGTGACGCTGGACAGTGGATACGGCAATACCGCCGCCTACAAGTCCGCGATCACCTATCTCGACGGCGAACAGGGCATCCTGCGCTACCGCGGCTATCCGATCGAGCAGCTGGCGGAGCGTTCCAGCTTCGTCGAGGTGGCGTATCTGCTGATCAACGGCGAGCTGCCGACGGTCGACCAGCTGGCCTCGTTCAAGAACGAGATCACCCAGCACACACTGCTGCACGAGGACGTCAAGCGGTTCTACGACGGCTTCCCGCGCGACGCCCACCCGATGGCGATGCTGTCCTCCGTGGTCAGCGCGCTGTCCACGTTCTACCAGGACAGCCACAACCCGTTCGACGAGAAGCAGCGCCATCTCTCCACGATCCGGCTGCTCGCCAAGCTGCCCACGATCGCGGCGTACGCGTACAAGAAGTCGATCGGGCATCCCTTCGTCTACCCGCGCAACGACCTCGGGTACGTCGAGAACTTCCTGCGGATGACCTTCTCGGTCCCGGCGCAGGAGTATGTGCCGGACCCGGTCGTGGTCTCCGCTCTCGACAAGCTGCTGATCCTGCACGCGGACCACGAGCAGAACTGTTCGACCTCCACCGTGCGCCTGGTCGGCTCCTCGCAGGCGAACATGTTCGCCTCGATCTCCGCCGGCATCAGCGCCCTGTGGGGCCCGCTGCACGGTGGCGCCAACCAGTCGGTGCTGGAGATGCTCGAGGGCATCCAGGCCTCCGGCGGCGATGTGGACTCCTTCATCCGCAAGGTGAAGAACAAGGAAGACGGTGTGAAGCTCATGGGCTTCGGGCACCGCGTCTACAAGAACTTCGACCCTCGGGCGAAGATCATCAAGGCGGCGGCGCACGACGTCCTCTCGGCTCTCGGCAAGTCCGACGAGCTGCTCGACATCGCGCTCAAGCTCGAAGAGCACGCGCTCGCCGACGACTACTTCGTCGAGCGGAAGCTCTACCCGAACGTGGACTTCTACACCGGTCTGATCTACCGGGCCATGGGCTTCCCGACCGAGATGTTCACCGTGCTCTTCGCGCTCGGCCGGCTGCCCGGCTGGATCGCCCAGTGGCACGAGATGATCAAGGAGCCGGGCTCCCGTATCGGCCGTCCGCGCCAGATCTACACCGGCGAGGTCCTGCGCGACTTCGTCCCGGTCGAGTCCCGCTGACCCACGCTTCCCGCGCCCGGGCCCCTGCGGCCCGGCGCGCCCGCTTGTACTGCGCATGTCCGTCCACGCCGGGTGTACGCAGCGAAAAGCGCCCCGCCGCCGATCCCCCCACGGGTCGACGAACGGGGCGCTTTCCATATCCCCGGAGCGGATTCCCCCCACGGGATCCGGGCCGGGCGTCTGCCGTAACCATCAACGGCTACTAGCGGTCGGACCGGGGTACGTACGGGAGGGCCGCTCAAAGCTCCCCGGTGCACGTGCCCCGGCCAATCGCGTGCATGAGACGTCCCCCAAGACATCTCACACGATCCCATCAAACGTCCCCCAAGACGTTCTCTGGCATCGTCCTCTTAGACTCGCGAGTCGACCTAATGGTTACCCCTCAATCTATGTGATCTAGATCTCTTTGTGAAGGTCCTGTGGTGCATGTGAAGGACCGCAGGCACATAGGAGGTGCTAACCACATAAACGGAGGAGGGGGCGGGTTCGTGCCTCCGATCGTGGGGGCGGGCCTCTTCAGGCCAGTTCGTAACCGGCCTCGTCGACGGCCGCGCGCACGGCCTCCTCGTCCAGCGGGGCCTGGGAAACGACGGTCACCCGTCCCGTGGCGGCCGTGGCCTCCACGGATGTGACGCCCGCGATCGCCGAGATCTCGCTGGAGACGGCCCCCTCGCAGTGGCCGCAGGTCATACCGGTGACCTGGTAGACGGTGGTGACCTGGTTCTTCGTCTCGGCGGTCATGGTGTTTCTCCTCTTCGGGGCTGGCGTAGGGACGGGTGGTGGTACGCCAGAGGCGCGCAGGGGCCGCGTGACGTCCCAGCACCTACGACCCTACCCCTAGGGGGTATGAAATCGAACCCGGTCCTGATGGTCGGAGCCGTTGTGGAGGTCCCCGACGAGCGGACACAGGTAGCGGAAGAGCACCGCCTTCAGCTCGGCGATGTACGCGTCCCGTTCGGCGGGCTCCACGGCGAGGATCAGATCCATGCCCGCCTTGAACACGGCGAAGACCGTGTGTGCGACCCGGGTGATGTCGGGCTCCGGTGCGGTGGGGAGGTAGCCGGCGAGGACTTCCTCGACCCTGGTGAGCATGGAGGAGTGCAGGGCGTCGTGGTCCCGGGAGACCTGGCCGGGGATGTCCGGGCCGTGCATGAGGACGTTGAAGGCCGGGTTCTCGAAGTTGAACTGGATCAACGGGTCGAGGACGGCGTCCAGCAGCTGGTCCAGCGGCAGTTCGAGATGGGCCGGGGTGAACGCGTGGCCGTAGGTGGCACGCCAGCGGGTCAGCAGGTGATCGCCCAGCTCGACGGCGATGGCTTCCTTGTTCGGGAAGAACTGGTAGAGCGTGCCCGGGGAGACGCCTGCCTCGCGGGCGATGGAGTTGGTGCTCGCCGCGGTGTAACCGGTGGTGCAGAAGACATTGGCCGCGGCTTGCAGGAGCTGGGCGATGCGGCGCTCGCCGCGGGCCTGGCGGCGGCGCGGCTTTCCCGTTCCGTTCTCGCTGCCGTTCTTGGCCTCCGGCATGTGAATCCCCGGCTTTCCTGGATCGGTTGACAAACACGAGCGACAGCTCGCATTATTGATTAATGCGAGCGATGACTCGTGTTTGTCTATTCTATGACAATGACTGACCCGTGCCGCGGGTCACGGTGAAGGGGACACCGCACCATGTCCGAAGTCAATACTGGACCGAGTCTTGGGGGATGGACCCGGTTCGTCACCGCGCGGCCGAGGTTCTCGCTCCTGGTCGCGCTGGTGATCACGGCCCTGGCCGTCTTCGCCGGGAGCGGGGTCGCCGACCGGATGGGAAGTGGCGGCTGGGCGGATCCGGACGCCGAGTCGACGTACGCGACCCAGGCGCTGGAGCGGGAGTTCCCGGCCTCTCAGCCCAATCTGCTGCTGCTCGTGGACAGCGGCGGCCGGAGCGTGGACGACCCCGCGGTGGCCGCCGAGGCCAAGCACCTCACCGACCGGCTCGCGGCTGAGCCGGGCATCACCGGGGTCGGGTCCTACTGGGGGACCGGGTCGGCCGCGCTGCGCGCCGAGGACGGCCGGGAAGCGCTGATCGCGGCGAGGATCGAGGGCGACGAGACGAAGGCCGCGACGGTCCTGGACCGGATAGCGCCGGAATTCCGCGGCACGCACGGGCCGTTGGAGGTCTCGCTCGGCGGACCCGTCGCGGTACAGCACGAGATGCAGGACATCATCCAGGAGGATCTGCTGCGGGCCGAGCTGATCGCCCTGCCGGTGACGCTGGTGCTGCTGGTGATGGTCTTCGGCAGTGCGATCGCCGCCCTCCTGCCGCTCGGTCTCGGCATCGTCGCCATCCTGGGGACGAACGCGGTGCTGCGCGGGATCACCGAACTGACCGATGTCTCGGTCTTCGCGCAGAACCTCACCACGGCCCTGGGGCTCGGACTGGCCGTCGACTACGCCCTGTTCATCGTGCGCAGGTTCCGCGAGGAGCTGGCCGAGGGCGCCGAGGTACGGGACGCCGTGGGCATCACGCTGCGCACCGCCGGGCGGACGGTGCTGTTCTCCGCGCTGACCGTGGCGGTGTCGCTGGCGGCCATGATGGTCTTCCCCCAGTACTTCCTGCGCTCCTTCGCCTATGCCGGCATCGCGGTGGTGCTGCTGGCGGCGGCTGCCGCGCTGATACTGCTGCCGGCCGCGCTGATGCTGCTGGGCCATCGGGTCAACGCGCTGGATCTGCGGGTCCTGCTGCGCCGGCGGCGGAAGCCCGGGACGCGTGACGGATCGGGAACCGCGGGCGCGTCCGCCGAGCCGGGGGCCGGCTGGGGTCGCATGGCCGCGCTGGTGATGCGCCGGGCGCCGGTCTTCGCCCTCGCCACGGCGGCCGGGCTGGTCGTGCTCGGACTGCCCTTCCTGGGCGCCACGTTCGGTACCGCCGACTACCGGCAACTGCCGTCGAGTGCTGATTCCCGGGTGGTCCAGGAGGAAATACGGGACGGCTTCCCCGGCAGCCCGAGCGGCGGCCTGGAGGTGTTCGTGGAGGGCGCTGCCACGCCCGCCGAATACGCCGACTACCGCGGCCGGATAGCGGCTCTGCCGGGGGCGCTCAGGGTCGACGGCCCCGTCACCTCGGGCGAACACGGGTACTTCACGGTGCGGGCCGAGGGAGAGGCGGTGGGCCAGGAGGCCCAGCAACTCGTCCGGGACATCCGCGCGGAACCGGCAGCGTTCGACACGTCGGTGACCGGCACCGCCGCCGTCCTGGTCGATTCCAAGGACGCGATCGCCGACCGGCTGCCGTGGGCGGTGGCCATCATCGTGGTGGTGACCCTGCTGCTGGTCTTCCTGCTCACCGGCAGTGTGCTGATACCGCTCCAGGCGGTCGTGCTCAACGCGCTGAGTCTCACGGCGATGTTCGGGGCGGTGGTCTGGGTCTTCCAGGACGGCAACCTCTCCGGGCTGCTCGGCTTCACCGCCACCGGCGACATCGAGACGACCCTGCCGGTCCTCATGTTCTGTGTCGCCTTCGGGCTCTCCATGGACTACGGAGTCTTCCTGCTCTCCCGGATCAAGGAGGAGTACGACCGCGGCGGCGATCACGAACAAGCGGTGACCTTCGGCCTCCGGCGCACCGGTGGACTGATCACCGCGGCGGCCGTGATCCTCGCGGTGGTCATGGTGGGCATCGGCACCTCCCGGGTGACCAACACCAAGATGCTGGGGCTCGGGATCGCGCTCGCCGTGCTCATGGACGCGATGGTGGTCCGCAGCCTGCTGGTGCCCGCGGTGATGAAGCTGACGGGCAGGGCGACCTGGTGGGCTCCCGGGCCGCTGCGCCGCTTCCATGACCGGTTCGGGCTGAGCGAGGGCGAGTCGAAGCCGGCCGCCGAAGGGGACGCGGGAGATCCGGCGCGGACGGAGCCCTCTGACCGGGACCGGGACACGGCGAGCGTCTGACCGGAGCGGAATGGGGCCGTGCGGAACGTGACCGTGCGGAACGGGGGCGAGCAAGAGGGGCGGAACGGGGGCCGTGGGCCCGTACCGGATCGGTACGGGCCCACGGCGGGCTCACGGCCGCCCGGTCGCTCAGCCTCTGTTGCTTCTGTTACCGGGACGCTGGGCCACCCAGGCGCGGACGGTGTCCGCGTACCAATAGGGCTTTCCGTTCTCCACATGGTCGGGCGGCGGGAGCAGTCCGTGCTTGCGGTACGAGCGGACGGTATCCGGCTGCACCCTGATGTGCGCCGCGATCTCCTTGTAGGACCAGAGCCTTTTGTCCGTCATCAGTGGCTACCTCCCCGCGTCCGCCGCAGGAAGGCCGGTGGGCCGTCGGGGGAGCTGCGGCACGACGCTGGTGATCACCCAGCCTGTGCCCATCGAGCGACACAGAGTGATGGAGAGAGTAGATTTGTCACCTCCCTGTGACGGAAGGACTGTGTAATCGAGATATGTGTGACGGTAGAGGGATCTTTGTGGCGCATGCGGCACAAATGACGCGTGCATCTCATGTGGTACGTGGACCTCATGTGGCGTGGACGCTCACGGGAGTTGTGTGACGTCAGGCGCATCACAGGCGCCGGCCCCGCTCCGTACCGCCCTCGCCGGGTCAGGCGCCGCAACTCCGCAGGAAACGGCGGGTGCGCGCGGCGATCGGGAACGGCTTGTCGGGAGGGCATGGATACATGTCCTGTTCGACGATGGCGAAGAGGTCCACATCCAGCCGCCGCGCCGCGGTGAGTACCGGTTCCAGCGCGGGAACGCCGCCCGGCGGCTCGCACATCACCCCGCGGCCGACCGCCGGCCCGAACGGCACCTCGTCCGCGACGACCTCGGCGAGGATCTCCGGGTCCACCTGCTTGAGATGGAGATAGCCGATCCGCTCCCCGTAGGTCTCGATCAGTTTGACGCTGTCGCCGCCGCAGTAGGCGTAGTGCCCGGTGTCCAGGCAGAGCGAGACCAGATCGGGATCCGTCGCGTCGAGGAAGCGGCTGACGTTCTCCTCGCTGTCGATATGGGTGTCGGCGTGCGGATGGACGACGATGCGCAGCCCGTACCGGTCCCGCACCTCACGGCCGAGCCGCTCGGTCTGTGCCGTCAGATCGCGCCACTGCTCCGCCGTCAGGGTCCGGTCCTCCAGCACCTCCCCCGTCTTGTCGTCGCGCCAGAACGAAGGGATGACGACCAGATGGTCCGCGCCCATCGCCCGGGTGAGCGCGGCGATGTCCGCGACGTGCGCCCAGGTCTTCTCCCAGACGGCGGGGCCGTGGTGCAGTCCGGTGAAGACGGTTCCGGCGGAGACCTTCAGCCCGCGCCGGGAGGTCTCCTCGCCCAGCCGGACGGGATCGGAGGGGAGGTAGCCGTAAGGGCCCAGCTCGATCCACTCGTAGCCCGCCTCGGCGACCTCATCGAGGAAACGCTGCCAGGGAACCTGCTGGGGGTCGTCGGGGAACCACACGCCCCAGGAGTCGGGGGCCGACCCGACCCGGATGCGGTTGGACGTGGGTACGGAAGAGGTCATACCGGTCAGCTTTCCGGTGGTACGGAAAGAGTGTCAACCCCTTCGTCCGAATGTCAGGACAAAACATTGACAGGGCTCGGAGGCGGGCATTAGATCGGGGAGCGACGTGGATGTGGGAGTGACGTCGGAGTGACCGGCGAACCGAAAGGACGCGCATGCCTGAGCCGTACGACGTCATCACCATGGGCCGGATCGGGGTGGACCTCTATCCGCTGCGGACCGGCGTCCCGCTGGCTCAGGTCGACACCTTCGGGAAGTTCCTCGGTGGCTCCGCGACGAATGTCGCCGTCGCGGCGGCCCGGCTCGGCAGACGCACCGCCGTCATCACCCGTACCGGCAGGGACCCGTTCGGGGACTATCTGCACCAGGCGCTGCGGGAGTTCGAGGTCGATGACCGCTGGGTGACGGCGGTGGACGAGTATCCGACCCCGGTCACCTTCTGCGAGGTGTTCCCCCCGGACGACTTCCCGCTCTACTTCTACCGGCTGCCCAAGGCCCCGGACCTGGAGATCCGTCCGGACGAACTGGACCTGGACGCCATCCGTTCGGCCCGTATCTTCTGGATGACCGGCACCGGCCTGTGCGCGGAGCCCAGCCGAACGGCGACCCTCGCGGCGCTGGAAGCGCGCGGAAAGTCGGGGATCACCGTCTTCGACCTCGACTGGCGGCCGATGTTCTGGCCGAACGGCGCGGAGCCCGGAGATGCGGAGCCGGGAGGTGCGGAGCTGGACGGCGCGGAGCCGCGCGCGGTGTACGCGCGGGCCCTGCGGCACGCCACCGTCGCGGTGGGCAATCTCGACGAGTGCGAAGTGGCCGTGGGCGAGCGCGAACCCCATGCCGCCGCGCGGGCTCTGCTCGCCGCCGGGGTCGAGCTGGCCGTCGTCAAACAGGGCCCCAAGGGTGTGCTCGCCGTCCACCGGGACGGCACCCGGGCAGAGGTGCCGCCCGTCCCCGTCGATGTCGTCAACGGACTCGGCGCGGGGGACGCGTTCGGCGGCGCCCTCTGCCACGGACTGCTCGCCGGCTGGGATCTGGAGCGCGTCATGCGGTACGCGAACGCCGCCGGGGCCATCGTCGCGGGCCGCCTCGCCTGTTCGTCCGCGATGCCGTACGACGAAGAGGTCGCGCGGACGCTCGCGGACGGGAGGGTTCCGGCGGCGGATCCCCCGCCGGAACCCGCCACGGAGCCGTCCACCACGCCGTCCACAGCGCGTTCTTCGGCGCGATCCCCCGAGGCCCTCTCGTGAGCGGCGTCGATGTGTCCGAGCTGGTCCGCCTGCGTACGTACCACCCCGAGGCCGTCGCCGAGGCCGCCGCCCGCCGTACCCGCCGCCCCCTGCTGCGCGCCAACGGCCGGCTGATGATCATCGCGGCCGACCATCCGGCCCGCGGCGCCCTGGCTGTCGGGGACCAGCGCCTCGCCATGGCCAACCGCGCCGATCTGCTGGAGCGGCTCTGTCTCGCGCTGTCACGGCCCGGTGTCGACGGCGTCCTGGCCACCGCGGACATCCTCGACGACCTGCTGCTCCTCGGCGCCCTGGAGGACCGCGTCGTCGTCGGCTCGATGAACCGCGGCGGGCTCGCCGGTGCCGCGTTCGAGCTTGACGACCGCTTCACAGGACACCGCCCCGAGGACCTCGACAGGCTCCGTTTCGACGCGGGCAAACTGCTCCTCCGTATCGACTACGAGGACCCGCGCTCCCTCGACACCCTCCACTCCACCGCCCGCGCCGTCGACGCCATGGCCGAACGCCGCCTGCCGGTCTTCGTCGAGCCGTTCATCTGCTACCGCGCGGACGGCCGGCTCCGCACCGATCTGGGCGCGGACGCGGTGACGCGCTCGATCGCCATCGCCTCCGGACTGGGCGGTACCTCCGCGTACACCTGGCTGAAGGTTCCCGTTACCCAGGACCCCGACGATATGGCCCGGGTGATGGAGACCTCGACACTCCCGGCCGTCCTGCTGGGCGGCGAGATCGGGGGCGATCAGGAGGGCGCGTACGAGAAATGGCGCAAGGCGCTGCAACTGCCCACCGTCCGGGGACTGGTCGTCGGCCGTTCACTGCTCTATCCGGTCGACGGGGATGTGGCCCGTGCCGTCGATACGGCCGTGGGTCTGCTCTAGGGGGTACGGAGACTTCATGACGACCAACCACGAACCGTACGGCTGGTACGTACCCGCGGGCAGCGCCGCGTCGGGCCCGTACGCCCTCGACATCGATCCACGGCGGGCCGGCTGGGCACACAGCAGCCTGCGCGTCCTGGAGCTCCCGCCCGGCGGTACGCACGACCTGGCCGCCGGGGACAGCGAGTGGATCGTTCTTCCGCTCACCGGCGGTTGCACGGTGGGCACGCAGGGCAAACTCTTTGAACTGCGGGGCAGGGAAAGCGTGTTCAGCGGAGTCACGGACTTCGCGTACGTGCCGCGTGATGCCCACGCACAGATCGCCTCCGGTGCGGGAGGCCGCTTCGCCCTGGCAGGAGCGAAGTGCGAGCGACGACTCCCCGCTCGCTACGGCCCCGCGCCGGAGGTTCCGGTCGAACTGCGCGGCGCGGGCGGCTGCTCGCGCCAGGTCAACAACTTCGGCGCGGCGGGGGTCTTCGCCTGCGACCGGCTCATCGCGGTCGAGGTACTCACCCCGGGCGGCAACTGGTCGTCGTACCCGCCGCACAAACACGACGAGCACCGGCCGGGCGTCGAGTCCGAGCTGGAGGAGATCTACTACTTCGAGATCGATGGCGACGGCCTCGGCTATCACCGGGTCTCACCCTCCCGCCCCGGCGGGACGGACGTCCTCGCCGAGGTCCGCACGGGCGACACCGTCCTGATCCCGGACGGCTGGCACGGTCCGTCCATCGCCTCGCCCGGCCGCGACATGTACTACCTCAATGTGATGGCGGGGCCGGGGGAGTCACGGGAGTGGCTGATCAGCGACCACCCCGACCACGGCTGGATCAGGGACACGTGGCCGGGGCTCGCCGTCGACCCCCGGCTGCCGCTGTACGAGGCGGCATCGGCCGGGTCCGAGCCCGGACGCCCGGCCGCGGAGCCAGGCGGGGCCGTGAACCCCGCTGCCGTAAACCCTGCGGTCCTGAAGCCCGGGGCCGCAGTCGCCACGCCAGGCGCCGCAGGCGCAGCCGCACCCGCAGCCGAGGAGGATTCCCGATGAGTACGCGCCGTCTTACCGTCGCCCAGGCGCTGATCAGCTTCCTGTCCCGGCAGTACACCGAGCGGGACGGCCACAAGCAGCGTTTGATCAATGCCACTTGGGGCATCTTCGGCCATGGCAACGTGGCGGGTATCGGCCAAGCCCTTGTCGAGTCCGCCTCGGAGATGAGGTACTTGCAGGGACGCAATGAGCAGGCCATGGTCCACGCCGCCGTCGGCTATGCCCGCCAGAGCAACCGCCTGTCCGCCCATGCCGTGACCACCTCCATCGGCCCCGGCGCCACCAACCTCGTCACCGGTGCGGCTCTCGCCACCATCAACCGCCTCCCCGTGTTGTTGCTGCCCGGTGACACCTTCGCCACCCGTCCCGCCGACCCCGTCCTGCAACAGCTCGAACTGCCCAGCGCGGGCGACATCTCCGTCAATGACGCCCTGCGGCCCGTCTCCACGTACTTCGACCGTGTCACCCGCCCCGAGGCGCTGATCCCGGCCGCGCTCGCCGCGATGCGCGTGCTCAGCGACCCCGCCGAGACCGGGGCCGTCACCCTCGCCCTGCCCCAGGACGTGCAGGCGGAGGCGTACGACTGGCCGGAGGACTTCTTCTCCGAACGCGTCTGGCGAGTCCGCCGTCAGGCGCCCGATCCCGACGAACTCGCCGAGGCGGTACGGCTGGTACGGGAAGCCCGTCGTCCTCTGCTCGTCGCGGGCGGCGGAGTGCACTACAGCGGGGCGGAGGACGTGCTCGCCGCGTTCGCCGAGGAGACCGGTATTCCGGTCGCCGCCACCCAGGCCGGCAAGGGCTCGCTGCCGTACGACCACCCCTGCGAGGTCGGCGGCATCGGCCACACCGGCACGGCCACCGCCAATGAACTGGCCAGGACCGCCGATCTGGTGATCGGCGTCGGCACCCGCTGGTCGGACTTCTCCACCGCGTCCAGCACGCTCTTCTCGAACCCCGCCGTCCACTTCCTCAATATCAATGTCACCGGCTTCGATGCCCACAAGCTCGCGGCCGACCCGCTGGTGGCGGATGCCCGTACGGCCCTGCAACTGCTCGCCGCGGGGCTCGTGGGCCACCGTGTCGCGCCCGCGTACGCCACCGAGTACACCGAGGACAAGGAGCGCTGGGAGTACCGCGTCACCGCCGCGTTCACCGCCGACGAGGATCTCGTACGCCCCACCCAGGCCCAGGTCCTCGGCGCGCTCGACGCCCTGGTCACCGACGAGGACATCGTCATCAACGCGGCCGGATCGCTCCCCGGCGACCTCCACAAGCTGTGGCGGGCCCGCTCCCGCGACCAGTACCACGTCGAGTACGGCTACTCCTGTATGGGCTACGAGATCCCGGCGGCCATCGGCGTGCAGCTCGCGGCGCCGGGCCGGCCGGTCTGGGCGCTCGTCGGCGACGGTACGTATCTGATGAACCCCACCGAAATCGTCACCGCCGTCCAGGAGCGACTGCCGTTCAAGGCCGTGATCCTCCAGAACCACGGCTACGCCTCCATCGGCGGCCTGTCCGAGACGGTCGGCGCGGAACGGTTCGGCACGGCCTACCGTTTCCGGGCCGACGACGGGACCTATACCGGCGCCCCGCTGCCCGTCGATCTCGCCGCCAACGCGGCCTCCCTCGGCCTGCGGGTGATCCGTGCCAAGACGGTTCGTGACCTGCGTGAAGCCCTGGCCGAGGCGCGCGCCGCCGACGTTCCCACATGTGTCTATGTGGAGACCGAAACGGCAGACACTGTGTCGGGCGTCCCTCCGGCCCAGGCGTGGTGGGATGTCCCCGTGGCCGAGACCGCGACGCGCCCGTCCGCGGTCAAGGCCCGTGAGCAGTACGACCGGCACGTAGCCGCCCGCCGCCGCCAGCTGTGAAGGAGCCAAACGGAATGAAGACCGTCAACCACTGGATCGGTGGCAAGACCGTCGAGGGCGCGTCGGGCAACTGGGGCCCGGTGACCGACCCGGCGACCGGCGCCGTCACCACACAGGTCGCGCTCGCCTCCGCCGAGGAGGTGGACAGCGCGGTCGCCGCCGCGAAGGCCGCGTTCGCCACCTGGGGGACCTCGTCCCTCGCCCAGCGCACGGGCATCCTCTTCCGCTACCGCGCGCTGCTCGACGCCCGCCGCGACGACATCGCCGCGCTGATCACCGCCGAGCACGGCAAGGTGCACTCGGACGCGCTCGGCGAGGTCGCCCGGGGCCTGGAGATCGTCGAGCTGGCCTGCGGGATCACCACACAGCTCAAGGGTGAGCTGTCCACACAGGTCTCCAGCCGCGTCGATGTTTCCTCGATCCGGCAGCCGCTGGGCGTGGTCGCGGGCATCACGCCGTTCAACTTCCCGGCGATGGTGCCGATGTGGATGTTCCCGCTGGCGGTGGCCTGCGGGAACACCTTCGTACTCAAGCCCAGTGAGAAGGACCCCTCGGCGGCGAACCTGCTGGCGGAGCTGGCCGCAGAGGCCGGGCTGCCCGACGGTGTGCTGAATGTCGTGCACGGCGACAAGGTCGCGGTGGACGCGCTGCTCGCGCACCCGGATGTGGCGGCGGTCTCGTTCGTCGGCTCCACCCCCATCGCCCGCTACATCCACACGACGGCCTCCGCCAACGGCAAGCGCGTCCAGGCGCTCGGCGGCGCCAAGAACCACATGCTGGTCCTGCCGGACGCGGACCTCGACGCCGCCGCGGACGCGGCGGTCTCGGCGGCCTACGGTTCCGCGGGTGAGCGGTGTATGGCGATCTCCGCGGTCGTGGCGGTGGGCGCGATCGGTGACGAACTGGTCGCCAAGATCCGTGAGCGCGCCGAGAAGATCAAGATCGGTCCCGGCAACGACCCGGCCTCCGAGATGGGCCCGCTCATCACCAAGGCCCACCGCGACAAGGTCGCCGGCTATGTCACGGGCGCGGCGGCCCAGGGCGCCGACGTCGTCCTGGACGGTACGGGGCACACGGTCGAGGGCTTCGAGGAAGGCCACTGGATCGGGCTCTCGCTGCTCGACAAGGTCTCCACGGACTCCGACGCGTACCGCGACGAGATCTTCGGCCCGGTACTGGTCGTGCTGCGTACGGAAACGTACGAGGAGGGCGTCGATCTGATCAACGCCTCGCCCTTCGGCAACGGCACGGCCATCTTCACCCGCGACGGCGGCGCCGCCCGCCGCTTCCAGCTGGAGATCGAGGCCGGCATGGTCGGCGTGAACGTACCGATCCCCGTGCCCGTCGGCTACCACTCCTTCGGTGGCTGGAAGGACTCGCTCTTCGGCGACCACCACATCTACGGCAACGACGGCGTGCACTTCTACACGCGCGGCAAGGTCGTCACCACCCGCTGGCCGGACCCGTCCGAGGCCCCGGCGGGCGTGGACCTCGGCTTCCCGCGCAACCACTGACAACACCGCTCCCGGCTCCCTGAGCGCAACCGTGGCCCGTACGACGTCCCGCGTCGTACGGGCCACGGGCGTTCACCGCGCTCGCACCCCCGCCCCGCCAGCCCGCTCGTCCGCGCCCCCTCCCGCACGGCCGGCGGCCGGTTGATGAAGTCTTTGCCCGTGGCCTGATCGTGCCGCCGTCTCCGGTGCGCGGCACCGCCATGGCCCTGGCGGTGCCCCGGATCCCGGTCCATAGGGGTTCATTACCTTTCGCGGCGTACGGCTGAAAGCGCCTGCTTCGCGTAACCGGGCGCCGGGCGACCGCGTTGACCGAGCGCAGTCGTATGACTCACGCTCGTTACATAGGTGCTGGATACAACTGATCTGGCCCGGTGCCCCGTCCTGCCGTGAACCCCAGGCTTGTCCACGGTCTCTGACCTGCGCTCCGGCCTGGGATCGGAAGCAGGAGGACACACATGTGTGGCATCACCGGCTGGGTCTCCTTCGACCGTGATCTGCGTTCCGCGTCCGAGACATTGGATGCGATGACGGAAACCATGTCCTGCCGGGGCCCCGACGACCGCGGCACCTGGATCAGCGGCCCCGCGGCCCTCGGCCACCGCCGGCTGGCGATCATCGACCTGCCGGGCGGCCGTCAGCCCATGACACTCGACACCCCGCAGGGCCCTCTGGTGCTCGTCTACTCCGGCGAGACCTACAACTTCACCGAACTGCGGCGCGAACTGACGGGCCGCGGCCACCGGTTCATCACCGACTCCGACACCGAGGTCGTCCTGCACGGCTATCAGGAGTGGGGCACGGCCATGGCGGAACGCCTCAACGGCATGTACGCCTTCGCGATCTGGGACGGCCGCGACGAGACGCTCGTGATGATCCGCGACCGGATGGGCATCAAGCCCTTCTACTACTATCCGACCCCCGACGGTGTGCTGTTCGGCTCCGAGCCCAAGGCGATCCTCGCCAACCCGCTGGCCCGCGCCCGCGTCCGGCTGGACGGACTGCGCGAACTCTTCGCCTTCGTGAAAACGCCCGGCCACGCCGTGTGGGACGGAATGCGCGAGGTCGAGCCCGGCACCGTACTGACCCTGAGCCGGAGCGGGCTGCGCCGGCAGGACTACTGGTCGCTGAAGACCCGCCCGCACCCCGACGACCGCGACACCACGGTGGCGCGGGTACGCACCCTCCTCGACGACATCGTGCGGCGCCAGCTCGTCGCCGACGTACCGCGCTGCACGCTCCTCTCCGGCGGCCTCGACTCCTCCGCCATGACGGCGCTGGCCGCGCGTCAACTGGCCGAGACCGGCGAGCGCGTCCGCAGCTTCTCCGTCGACTTCGTCGGCCGTACCGAGAACTTCGTCGCCGACGAACTGCGCACGACCCCGGACACCCCGTACGTCCACGACGTCGCGCGCGCGTCGGGCACGGAACACCAGGACATCGTGCTGGACTCCCAGACCCTCGCCGATCCCGAGGTGCGCGGCCGGATGATCCGGGCCCGTGACCTCCCCATGGGCTTCGGCGACCTCGACTCCTCCCTCTACCTCCTCTTCCGGGCCATCCGGAAGCACTCGACCGTCGCGCTCTCCGGTGAATCGGCCGACGAGGTCTTCGGCGGTTACCTGCAGTTCTTCGACGAGGAGGCGAGGCAGGCGGAGATGTTCCCGTGGCTGGTACGCCTCGCCGACCACTTCGGCGACGACGCGGACGTCCTGCGCGCCGATGTGAGCACGGCCGTGAACCTGCCGGACTTCCTCCGCGAGAGCTATGCGACGGCCGTCGCCGGCATCGAACGCCTCAGTGGCGAAAGCGACTTCGAGTACCGGATGCGCAAGATCTGCTATCTCCACCTGACCCGTTTCGTACGCATCCTGCTGGACCGCAAGGACCGCGCGAGCATGGCCGTCGGCCTGGAGGTCAGGGTGCCGTTCTGCGACCACCGGCTCGTCGAGTACGTCTACAACGCCCCGTGGTCCCTGAAGTCCTTCGACGGCAGGGAGAAGAGCCTGCTGCGCGAGGCGACGGCGGACCTGTTGCCGAAGTCGGTGTACGACCGGGTGAAGAGCCCCTACCCCTCCACGCAGGACCCGAAGTACGCCGTGGCCCTCCAGGAACACGCCAAGGACCTGCTCTCCCAACCGTCCCACCGGGTCTTCGACCTGGTCGACGCCGACCGGATCCGACGAGTGACGGAGCGCGACACGCCGCAGATCACCCAGGCATCGCGCCGCGGCCTGGAACGCACGCTGGACCTGGCGATCTGGCTGGACCTCTACAACCCGGAGATCACTCTGACCTGAGGGCCCGCCCAAAATTGGGTGGTCGCCCCGGTCGCCCGGCACCACGCTGGTCCCATGCCAGAACCGACGTACCGGATACGCGCGCTGCACACGGCGTCCACGCTCACCGTCTACCAGGCCTATCCGGCCGCCCTCGGCCTCCCCGCCGCCCGTGACGGCCGGTTCCCGGCGGCCTGGAAGCGCGACCGGATGACCTGGATCAAGCCGTCTTTCCTGTGGATGATGTACCGCTGCGGCTGGGGCACCAAAGAGGATCAGACGACCGTACTGGCCGTGGAGATCGCCCGGGACGGGT
Source organism: Streptomyces sp. L-9-10 (assembly GCF_004151105.1). Lineage (GTDB taxonomy): Bacteria > Actinomycetota > Actinomycetes > Streptomycetales > Streptomycetaceae > Streptomyces. The sequence continues at coordinate 11,984 of NZ_PHRF01000118.1, read as the reverse complement.
TCGAGTGGGCGCTGGCTCATGCCTGTCTGTCGCACTACGACCGCGCCGTGCACCCCGATCCGGCGCACTGGAAACGCGAATTGAAGCGCTCTCCCGCCCGCGTGCAGTGGGATCCGGAGCGGGACCTGCACCTGAGGGCCCTGCCGCATCGTTCGCTTCAGCTCGGACTGTCGGGTGAGGCGGCGCGGCGGTACGCGGACGAGTGGACCGCGTCCATACGGGACGTGACGCCGCTCGCGCACCGGATCCACGCGCTGGTGCGCGAGGGGGAGCTGACGGCCGCGGCGGGGCTGTTGCCCGAGGAGACCGGCTACCCGGCGGGCGACGGACTCCTCGGACGGCTCCGGGCCTGAGGCCGGGGCCTGGGGCCGTGGCGGGCCGGGGCCTCGCATACCGCGTCTGGTGTACGGCGGGGCCATCCGTACTCCCCCGGGATGCCTTCGAGTTCCGACCGGTGTCCGTACGGCCGGGGCCGGGGCCCGTTTAGGGTTCAAGCATGGAGCTACGAACCCCCCGCCGGTTTCGGCTGCGCGCGCGATGGCTCGCGGGCCTCGGCGCAGCCGCTGTGCTCGTCGGAGCCGGGACCTGGACCGCCGTCGCCTCGGACGGTGCGCCCGCCGTGCACCGCACGGACCAGGTGCTGTCGATGGACGGCGCCCGGATCGACACCTCCTACTTCACCGCGGGCAGCGGGCGCCGGCCGGCCGTGCTGGTCGGGCACGGCTTCGGCGGCAGCAAGGACGACGTACGCGCCCAGGCGGAGAAACTCGCCCGGGACGGGTACGCGGTGCTGACCTGGTCGGCGCGCGGTTTCGGGAAGTCCACCGGCGAGATCGGGCTCAACGACCCCGACCACGAGGTCAAGGACGTCTCGCGGATGATCGACTGGCTCGCCGCCAGGCCCGAGGTGCGGCTCGACGCGAAGGGCGATCCCCGCGTGGGGGTGACCGGCGCCTCGTACGGTGGCGGCATCTCGCTCCTCGCCGCCGGATACGACAAGCGGGTCGACGCGATCGCCCCCCTGATCACGTACTGGAACCTCGCCGACGCGCTCTTCCCCGACGGCGTCTTCAAGAAGCTCTGGGCCGGGATCTTCTTCTCCACCGGTGGCGGCTGCGAGACGTTCCAGAAGGAACTCTGCGACATGTACCAGCGGGTCGCCGTCTCCGGCACGCCGGACGATGCCGCCCGCAAGCTCCTGGAAGAGCGCAGCCCGTCCGCCGTCGGCGACCGTATCGACGTGCCCGCGCTGATCGTCCAGGGCCAGACCGACTCCCTCTTCCCGCTCGGCCAGGCCGACGCGATGGCGAAGGCGATCAGCGCCAACGGCGCACCCGTCGACGTCGACTGGATGGCGGGCGGACACGACGGCGGTGACCCGGAGAGCAGCCGTCTCCAAGGACGGATCACCTCCTGGTTCGACCGTTACCTCAAGGACGACAAGAGCGCGGACACCGGGCCGGCGTTCCGCGTCAGCCGGACCGGAGGCGTCGACTCCACCAACGGCCGGGCCCTGTTGCGGGGTGCGAGCAGCGACCGCTACCCCGGCCTGGAGAGCGGTACCACCAGCGTCCCGCTCAGCGGCGGCACACAGACCTTCGCCAACCCGGCGGGCGGCAGCCCGCCGGCCATCTCCGCCGTACCGGGCGTCGGCGGCGGACTCTCCCAGCTCTCCTCCCTCGGCGTCGGACTCTCCCTCGACTTCCCCGGACAGCACGCGCGTTTCGACTCCGCACCCCTCGACCGGTCGCTGCGGATCACCGGCTCGCCGACCATCCGGGCCACCGTCAGCTCCGACAGCGGGGACGCGGTGCTCTTCGCCAAGGTCTACGACGTCGGGCCCGACGGCCGCCAGCAGGTGCTGCCCTCGCAGCTCGTCTCGCCCGTACGGGTCGAGGACGCGGGCCAGGGCAAGACGGTGGAACTCACCCTGCCCGCCGTGGATCACCAGGTCGTGCCGGGACACCGGCTCCGGGTCGTCCTCTCCGCCACCGACCTGGGCTACGCCTCACCGGCCGCCCCCGCCACCTACCGGGTCTCCGTCGACGGCCCGCTGACCGTACCGACCGTGTCCGCGCTCACCGCAGGATCCACCGCACTGCCCTGGTGGACCTGGGGGCTGCCGGCCGCCGGTGTACTGATCGCGTCCGCGCTGCTGCTCACCGCCCGGCGCCGCACCAACGCGCCCGCGCCCGATCCCGCGCTCGCCGAGGTGCCGCTGCGGATCACCGGCCTGACGAAGCGGTACGCCGGGGCCGCCGACCGCTATGCGGTCCGTGATCTCTCCTTCCAGGTCGAAAAGGGCCAGGTCCTCGGTCTCCTCGGTCCGAACGGCGCGGGCAAGACCACCACCCTGCGCATGCTGATGGGGCTGATCAGCCCCGACGCGGGCGAGATCCGGGTCTTCGGGCACGCCATCAGGCCGGGTGCTCCGGTGCTCTCCCGGGTCGGCTCGTTCGTCGAGGGCGCGGGCTTCCTGCCGCATCTGTCGGGCCGGGCCAACCTGGAGCTGTACTGGCAGGCGACCGGCCGGCCCGCCGAGGACTCCCATATCGAGGAGGCCCTGGAGATCGCCGGGCTCGGCGACGCGCTGGCGCGGGCCGTACGTACGTACTCGCAGGGCATGCGACAGCGGCTCGCGATCGCCCAGGCCATGCTCGGCATGCCGGATCTGCTGATCCTCGACGAACCGACCAATGGCCTCGACCCGCCCCAGATCCGCGAGATGCGGGACGTGATGATCAAGTACGCGGCCGGGGGCAGGACCGTGATCGTCTCCAGCCACCTCCTCTCCGAGGTCGAGCAGTCCTGCACGCATCTGGTCGTCATGCACCGTGGGCAGCTCGTCCAGGCCGGCCCGGTCGCGGAGATCACCGGCGCGGGCGACACCCTGCTCGTCACCACCGCCGAGGAGATGCCGGAGCCGGTCGTCGAGAAGATCGCCGCGCTGGCGGGCATCGGCTCGGCGGTCCGCACGGACGACGGACTCGGTCTGCTCGTACGGCTCGACGGGGCGAGCACCAACGCCCTGGTCACCGAGTTGATCCGGCTGGATGTCCCGCTGACGGGCGTCGGACCGCACCACCGCCTGGAGGACGCGTTCCTCACCCTGATCTCAGGAGGCTCCGCATGAGCGCGCTGATGGAATCGGCCCCCGGCTACCGGGCCGGGCGCACCCTGCCGCTGCGGGTCGAGGCGCTGCGGCAGCTGAAGCGCAGGCGGACGCTGGCGATGGGCGTCGTGCTCGGCGTCCTGCCCTTCGTCCTCATCGTGGCCTTCGCGATCGGCGGCACCCCGGGCGGCGATGGTGACAACGACCGGGTGAACCTGATGGACACCGCGACGGCCTCCGGCGCCAACTTCGCGGCCACCTGCCTCTTCGTCTCCGCGGGCTTTCTGCTGGTGGTGCCCGTCGCGCTGTTCCACGGCGACACGGTCGCGTCCGAGGCGAGCTGGTCCTCGCTGCGGTATCTCCTCGCCGCACCCGTGCCTCGGGCCCGGCTGCTCTGGAGCAAACTGGCGGTGGCGCTCGGCATGAGCGCGGCGGCGATGCTGCTGCTCCCGCTGGTCGCCCTGGCGGCGGGCACCGCGGCTTACGGCTGGAAGCCGCTCCAACTGCCGACGGGCGGCTCCCTGGCCACCGCCGACGCGCTGCCCCGGCTGGCGCTCGTCGTCGCGTTCATCTTCGTCTCCCAACTGGTGACCGCCGGCCTCGCCTTCTGGCTGTCCACCAAGACCGACGCACCACTGGGCGCGGTCGGCGGGGCGGTCGGGCTGACGATCATCGGTAACGTGCTGGACGCCGTGACTGCGCTCGGTTCCTGGCGGGACTTCCTGCCGGCGCACTGGCAGTTCGCCTGGGCGGACGCGCTCCAGCCACAGCTGGAGTGGAGCGGCATGGTGAAGGGCGCGGCGATTTCGGTGACCTATGCCGTGGTGCTGTTCGCGCTGGCTTTCCGGGGCTTCTCGCGTAAGGACGTCGTTTCCTAGGTCCGGATCCAATCCCTTCCAGATCCACCCCCCGTCTCTAGATCCACCCTCGTCGAGCCGCTTCCGCACCCGCCCGGAAGCGGCTCGTCGTGCCGAGGGCGGTGAGCAGATCGCCCACCCGGCGGCTGTACGTACGGCTCGACATGCCCAGCCGCGTCGCCGCCGTCTCGTCGGTCAGCCCGGCGAGCAGGGCCTCCAGAACAGGCCGCAGATGTCCCGGCAGGCCCCCGGGTGAGGGGACCGCGGCCGTCGGCAGCTCCTCGCCCGTGTCCCACCACGTCTGGTGCGTACGGACCAGGGCCTGGACGACCACCGGATCGCGGATCAACAGCAGCCCGTGGTAGTGGAGTTGGAGATCGAGCGGGACCGCGGCGACCGAGCGGTCCACCAGGATCATCTTGAACGGGATGGAGTCCGTCTGCCTGGCCCGGCCGGGCAGATCGCGGGGGAGTGGGTACGAGAGCCCGGCGAGCCCGTGGCGCGGCACGATCCTGCGGACGCCGACCGCACTCGACCGCCCCCGCGCTCTGCCTCCCGGGCCGCTGTCGTGCCAGCTCTGCTCACCCGCCGCTCGCACACAGGCGCCGGCGAACTCAAGGAACTGCTCCGGGATGCACTGCCCCAGACAGCTGCCCGGATCATCGAAGATCAACAGCTCCCGGCGGGCGGAACGGACCAGGGCGGTCAGCGTCGCCGTCACCTCCCGCACACCCTGGATCGGCCGGCCGGGCGGATGGGGCGTGTCCACCACGTCCTCCCGCGCTCCGCCCACCGGCAATGTCGACCTGTTGAGCACAGAACCCGAAACATCTGCCACGGCTGACCACCCCCGCCATCCCCTCGGAGCCGTACGCCACTCCATGTACGCACATCATTGCTCACCGTGACAAGTGTCAGTACGGAGAGTGGCGACTCCATGCCAGAGCCTCCACAACCGGCCCATATTCGCGCAGTCTGGGTGATCGGCGGCGATCGATCGGTGTGATCGAGAACCGTTCAAGAACCCTGCCCTGTCGGCCTTTCCGTGCGCCATGATGTGCGCATGGCCACTCTGCTGCTCGCCCTCGCCGTGATCTCCACGGGTCTGTTCGCGGGGTACTTCCTGATCTTCCAGACCGGCATCATGCCCGCCCTGGGCCGGCTGAGCGACGAGCAGTTCGTCGCAGCCATGCGCCGGGTGAACGAGTACGTGCCCCGCCCGGTCTTCCTGCTGACCTTCCTGGCCGTGGTGGCGTTCCCGGTCGCGGCGCTCGCCATACCCGTCGACGGGCGCTCGGACACCCAGCGCTGGCTCCTGGTGGCCGGACTGGTCTGCGCCGTCCTCAATCATCTGGTCACCATCGGCGGCAACGTCCCGCTCAACAACGCGCTGGCATCGGCGACTTCTTCACCCGACAGCGTGGCGCGCGCCGCCTTCGAGTCCCGGTGGAACACGCTCCACCTCATCCGCACGCTCTTCTCCGTCGCCGCCTTCGCGCTGGTGGTGGGCGCCGCTCTCTCGTAACGGGTCGGCGCAGCTCACTGGTGACGGCTGAGCCGGCCCGACCGGCAGACCCCTGTACTGCCGGTCGGGCCGGCGACAGCCCTTCGGCCCGGCCGGCCGTTCAGAGGCCGGACCCGTGACTGAGCGGGAGCGTCGCCCATACCGTGCGCCCCACCCCGCCGTCGCGGGAACCGACGCCCCACGCCTCGGCCAGACTCTCGACCAGCAGCAGCCCGCGCCCGTTCTCCGCGCGGTAGTCGGGGTTGCGGGGGCTGGGCGCCCCGTCCCGTGCGCCCTGGTCGTGGACGTCGAGCCGTACGTGCTCGGTCAGGAGCCGCACCTCACAGCTGACCAGCGCGCTGGCCGTGTGGAGCACGGCATTGGTGAACAGCTCGGAGAGGACGAGGACCGCGACGTCGCACAGGTCCGTGTGCAGTCTCCACCGCTGAAGCTCATCACGGAGCCAGTGCCGCGCTCTGGCGACGGAGTCCCGTCTGCTGGGAAGCGTGAAAGCGCTTCTGTGCGCGAGGTGCCGGCCGTGATCGCGCACGTCGTGTCCGTGCGCCTCGTGCCGGTACGTGTCATGACCGTAGACGTCGTGACAGTGCGTACGTGCGCGGAGGCCGGATTCGGTTGCTTCGTCCTGTCGGCCGACCGAGGCACACCAGGCACCCCAGGGGTGCCGAGCACGCGCCTGTAACTCCCCGGCGGGGGGCTGGGGTTGCTTGTGTGCACGGTGATCCGTGATGTGAGCCACGCGTTCACTATGAGCGCTGACGCTCACAGGCCGCAACTGATCGTTCTGATAATTTCACAATGCTCCACATCTCTCTGGATAGAGCGCCGGTCACCTGTCAGACTTTGTGAGATGAGTCGACGTCAGGAGACCCCGCATGAGTGAGGCTCGTCCGGGTACCGCGCCCACCGTCCTGCGTATCGTTCTGGGCAAGCGGCTCGGGGCGCTTCGTGAGAAGGCGGGGGTGTCCCGCGAGGCGGCGGCGAAAGTCCTGGACGTCGCTCCGCTGACCATTCGGCGTATGGAGAATTCCGAGGTCAGCCTCAAACTCCCCTACGTCCTGCTGCTGTTGCAGGCGTACGGAGTCACGGAGAGCGAGGCCGAGGAGTTCACCGAGCTGGTCAAGGTCGCCAACAAGCCCGGCTGGTGGCATCGCTATCGCGACGCGCTGCCCGGCTGGTTCAGCGCGTACATCAGCCTGGAGGACCAGGCCAGCCTGATCAGGACGTACGAACCCCACTACGTGCCGGGCCTGTTGCAGACCGAGGAGTACGCACGGGGCGTGCTGCGGGTGGGCGCGCACCGTAACGCCGAGGAGCTGGAGCGGCGCGTCGCGCTGCGCATCAAGCGTCAGCAGCTGCTCACCAAAGCGGACGCGCCCTTCCTGTGGATCCTGATGGAAGAAGCGGTCCTGCGCAGACCCGTCGGCGATCCGGAGGTGATGCGGGCGCAGGTCGACCGACTGCTGGAAGCCACCGCGTTCCCCAACCTCACGCTACAGATCATGCCGTTCGCGATCGGGCCGCATCTCGGAGCATTCGGACCGTTCCATCTCTTCCGGTTCGACATGCCCGAACTGCCCGATGTCGTCTATACCGAGAATCTCACCGGCGCCGTCTATATGGATCAGCGCCCCGATATCGCCGCCTATCTGGAAGTCCTGGACAACATGTCCGCCCGGGCGGCACCCGTTGACGAAACCAGAGCTTTTCTCCTAGGGATACGCAAGGAGCTCTAATGCGGGAGATTTTCAACGGTATGCCGGCCGACGAACTGGGGAGCGATGGCTGGGAGAAGCCATGGAGCGGTCCCAACGGCGGCAGCTGCGTCGAGACGAAGAAGGTGGGCGGCGAGCATGTCGCGATCCGCCAGTCCGCGGACCCGTCGGGGCCGACCCTGATCTGCACCGCGGCCGCCATGGCCGACTTCGTCGCCGGCGCCAAGAACGGTCTCGCCGACTTCCTCCTGTAGCCACCGCCTCCTGTAGCCATCGCCCCTGCTGGTCACCGCCTCCTGTAGTCACCGCTCCCCGTGGCCACCCTCTCCGCAGTCACCCTCTTCGCAGTCACCCCTCCTCCGGACGCCCCCCAGCCCCCTTCGGACACCCCAGCCCCCCCCGACAACCCCCCACGAGCAAGAATTGGACGGCCCCGCATGACGGACCTCGACCACCCGTCGGTAGACGAGATCGACACCAGCAAGCCGCACCCCGCCCGGATGTACGACTTCTATCTCAGTGGCAAGGACTACTACGAGTCCGACCAAGTGGCCGCGGCCTCCGTCGAGTCGGTCTTCCCCACCGTCAAGATCTGCGCGCGGACAAATCGTCACTTCATGCACCGGGCGACCCGCTGGCTCGCGTCCGAGACCGGCATCCGGCAGTTCCTGGACATCGGTACGGGTATCCCGACCCGGCCCAATCTCCACCAGATAGCCCAGGAGGCCGCCCCGGACTCCCGAGTCGTCTATGTCGACAACGACCCGATCGTCCTCCGGCACGCAGAGGCCCTGATGCGCAGTACACCCGAGGGCCGTACCGCGTACATCCACGCCGATGTCCGGGACCCGAAGACCATCATCGAGTCGGAGCGGCTGCGGCGGACGATCGATCTGACGCGCCCGGTCGCGCTGTCCCTCAACGCGCTGCTGCACTTCGTGCCGGACGAGTTCCGTCCGTACGAGACCGTCGGGTGTCTGCTCGACGCGCTGCCCTCCGGGAGCTACCTGGTCCTCTCCCACTGCACTCCGGACTTCGCCCCGGAGATGTGGGAGCGGGTGATCGGTGTCTACCACCGCGGCGGTATCCCCGCTCAGGTGCGCTCCCGGAGTGAAGTCCTCCGTTTCTTTGAGGGGCTGGAGTTCGTCGAGCCGGGCCTCGCGGTGCCGCACCACTGGCGCCCGGAGGGCGAACCGGAGGAGGGCGTCACCGACGCGGCGGTCTCGATCTACGCGGGCGTGGCGCGCAAGCCGTAGCGGTGGCGCGCGCCGCGTGCGCGCGGTCCGGACGTACGTGCGCGCCGTCCGGTCATACGAACGTCTCCCAGGGGCCGTTCTCCAGGCGGGCCAGCGTACGGAGCCCCCGGGCCGTGACGTCGTGCTCGCCATGGTCCGGGCCGTACGCGAGACAGCTCGCGGCGTCGAGCGCCGCCAGACACGGCAGCGCCTGGCGCTCCGCGTCGGTCAGCGGGCGGCCGTACCCGTGGAAGAACGCGGCGCGCAGATCGCCGCGGCCCTGCCAGGGGCCGCAGGCCAGCCGGACGAAGTCCTGTACGGCGGGGGCGTAACGGGACCGCTCGAAGTCGATGACCGCCAGCTGTCCCGACGCCGGCCGCGGCGCCTGCCGTCCCGGCGCCGGTTGCCCCGGTGTCCGTTGTCCGGGCGCTTGTCGTCCCGGTGTCCGCTGTCCCGGTGTCCGCTGTTCCGGTAGCGCCGGACCGGTCCATAGCGCGTTGCGCTCCTGGGCGTCGCCGTGGATATGGGCGGGGGCGAGCAGATCGGTCAGTTTCCGTACGTGGTCGGCCGAGCGGCGTACGAGCGCGCGCCGGCTCTCGGACATCAGGCCGGTGGCGCGCGCGAGGTGGGTCTCGGCGTCGTCGGCCAGCCGCTCCAGCGCGGTCCTGGCCTCCCGCCGTCCGGCGCCCGGCATCTTGTCCGTGCCGTGCAGACGGCGCAGCAGGGCCCCGAACTGCCGGTGCGCGGAGCGGTGTTCCGGGGCGGGGAGGGCGAGCCGCGAGACGGGAGTTCCCGGTACGGCGGTCAGCAGCAGGGCGAGCTGCCGGGCGTCGGTCTCCACGAGCCTCGGGGCGCGGCCGAATCCGAGGGCGGGTACCGCGGACTGGTACCCGAAGGTCTCCCGTTCGTAGAACGAGGCGCTCGCCGACTGCTTGATGAAGAAGCGCCGGCCGCGACTGTCGGTGACATCCCACACTCGTGACGACTCGCGCGGGTGTGACGCGTCCTGTACGGCGGAGAGTGGGCCGACGACGCGTTCCGCCCATTCCCGCAGCGACGGCGGCAGAGGCTTGGCGTGACCGTGACTCATGCGCCCCACCTCGGTGACGGTCGTGATGACAGATCCGCGGGGGCCGCAAAGGGGAGGACGGGAAGCGTGGGGAGGGCGGGACGCACGGGATGCGCGGGAAGAGGGACGGGAGCGAGACGGGCGGGGGCGGGAACAGGTCGCATGATTCCTCCGGAGCGCAGGGCGTTGGGATGGGCGCCCGGACAACGGCCCTGATCAAGGGCGTGTAACGGGGTGCACCGGGGGAATCATAGAACAGACGTTCGAGCTTTCGTGGACCGCCACGCGGCTTGATCTGCGCCGTTGACGGCCCGGGGGCGAAACGGGAGGCTCGGCGCGACAGCGTCCGGCGAGGGCCAATGCGGACCTCGGGTCGGCTGTAGGGGAGAGGCAGAGAAGATGATTGAGCGGAGATTATCCCGATGGACGTCGGCGGTGGCGCTGATCGCCGCCGGGGCGGTCCTGGCCGTCGGCACGGCGGGAGCGGCCCACGCGGCGGCGGGGACGACCGAGGCACCGGCCGCGCGCATCGTGACGTCGGGGGGCGTCACGTTCAGCAGCGATCCCACGCCGGAGGAGCAGGAGCGGCTCCGGCAGATCGCGGGTGCCATCTGGAATGACTCGCTGGCGGCCGGCTGGAACATGAACAGCGATGTGGCGGCGGTCCTCTCGACGGCCACCGGCGAGATCCTGAAGTGCTCCGAGGCCTTCGCTCTCGTTCCCCGGCCCGCGGGGTTCATTCCCGGGCTGGGCTATCTCGTCAGCTACTGGAAGAACCTGCGCGACTACTTCCTCGTGGTCACCAAGGACCGGACGTACGGCGTCTGTGTGAAGGCGACCGCGCTGAATTACCGCTCCGCGATCGAAATGGCCTCGGCCGGAATCTGACGCACCTTCAAAACAATGGATGGGCGGGCCCGTTCGGCGGGCCCGCCCATTTCCGTTACACGACTCCGTCGCGCGATTCCGTCACGTTATTCCATGCCGGGTCGAGCGGCGTCGCCGTCTGTCTACCACCGGTACCAGCGGCCGCGCTTTCCTCCTGTCGCCGTCGGGCGCACCAGGAATCCCAGCAGCCAGACGACCAGCACGATGACGGCGATCCACCACAGTGCCTTGAGTGCGAAACCCGCACCGAAAAGGATCAGAGCGAGCAGAAGAACGAGTATCAGGGGAACCATATCTATCAACCTCCAAGCAGCCGTCTTCCCCCAGTAATTCCGCCCATGCGTGAAAAGGGGATCGGTTCTTCGCGCCGCCCCCTCTCCGGTGTGGAAAGGGGGCGGCGGGAAGTGAAGGTCGGAGGCGTGTGTAAGGCCAGGCGGGGCCCTACTTCGGCGTGAGCACGGTGTCGATGGTGTACACCGTGGCGTTCTCCGTCTTGATGTTGCCGCACAGGATCTTCGCCGTGTCGTTCACCTTGAACGTACGGTCGGACCCCGAGGTGGAGAGGGTCGTACCCTCCCAGGTCGAGAAGACGCCGTTGGGGAGCAGGTCAGGAGTGACCTTCTTCTCCGCCACGTGGTACTTCACGACCTTCCTGAGCTGCGCCTCGTTGTTCTTGATCTGGTCGAGTTGTGCCGTCGAGAGCTTCTTGAACGCCTCGTTGGTCGGCACGAAGAGCGTGATGTCCTTCGCGGTGTTCAGCCTGTCCGTCAGCCCGGCCTTCTTCACCAGGGAGAGGAACGTGGTGAAGTCCGGGTTGTGCGAAATGGCCGTCGCCACCTTCTCCGTGGCCATCTGGGCGAGGCTGCCGGTGCCGGTCTTCGGGATCGACGAGCAGCCGGGGCCGAACGGGACGGCCGGGTTGGGCACCGCGGTCCTGCTCGGCGAGGTCGAGGGGCCGGGCGAGGTGGACGTGCTCGGAGACGTCGACTCGCTCGGCGACGCGGAGGCGCTGGGCGACGTGGATCCGCCGGGCGAGGTGGACTCGCCGGGCGATGTGGGTGTGCTGGGTGTCACGGGCGCGCTCGGCGGTGTGGGGGTGCCGGGCGCGGCGGGGTCCGCGAAGGCCTGGGGTGCCATGACACCCAGGGAGACCGGGAGGGCCACCACGGCGGCTGCGGACACGACGGTACGACGGATGCGGGAGGACTTCATGTTTCGATTCCTCTTCCTGTGGGAGGAGGGCCCCGGCTCGGGCCCGGGAGGCGTCGATGGCGGCCGGGGCGGCCGATCCTGCCGGTGGCGCGGGATGCCGGACGGGGCGTTGTCACCGGTCCGGCCTGTCGTTCGGTCAAGCCACCGCATAAAGCGTAGCCGCACTGGGTGGATTTGAGCATCTTGAGAGGTATGACCAGGTCAGATGCCCGGATCAGGCGCGGCTGCCGGGGTCGGATTCGCCGTCGGGCCCCTTGCCGGGGTCAGGTCCGTCGTCGGTACCGGCCTCGGGACCGGCTCCGGTACCGGCCTCGGGACCGGCTCCGGTACCGGCCTCGGGACCGGCTCCGGTACCGGCCTCGGGACCGGCTCCG
>NZ_PHRF01000117.1 GCF_004151105.1 Streptomyces sp. L-9-10 | reverse complement strand
CGGTCTGCCGGCCGGCGCTTCCACGGACGAGCACGAGGGGGCGGCCAAGTGAGCACATCACCGCGGGAGATCGGCAAGAGCCTGTTCACGGGGCCGGGTGCCGGCTGGCGTATCGCCGGTGCGGTGATGCTGGTCAGCACGGTCGCCACCCAGCATCCCAATCAGCTGTTCAACCGGCTTCAGCTGAAGGACACCTTCTCGCTGCTGCCGAACTGGCGTTTCTTCGCGCCGACTCC
>NZ_PHRF01000116.1 GCF_004151105.1 Streptomyces sp. L-9-10 | reverse complement strand
CGGGCGTTGACGCATCGGGTGCTTGGGTTGCTTCAGGAGCGTTTGGTGGAGGAGCGGTTCGCGGGGTCGCGGTTTGTGTTTGTGACGCGGGGTGCGGTTGGGGGCCGTGATGTGGCGGCGGCTGCGGTGCGGGGTCTTGTTCGGTCGGCGCAGTCGGAGAATCCGGGCTGTTTCGGTCTGGTCGATCTTGATCTTGAGTCGGTCGGGTCGGGTGAGTCGGT
>NZ_PHRF01000115.1:34435-111391 GCF_004151105.1 Streptomyces sp. L-9-10 | reverse complement strand
TCCGCTCCAACCTCGACTGGGGCTCGCACTCCCCCCGCTACACCGCTGTGACCCCGCGTACCCAGCTCCCCCCGCCGAACCCCGCCCCCATCCCCCTGACACTCACCGACCGCCCCAGCGACCCCAGCACCGAACCGCTGCCCTGCCCCTCGATCGCCTGGTGGTGGCAACAACTGCGCACGTGACCGGCCCCGGAGCCCACGCGCGGCGGGATCCGCCGGGTACGGACGAGAACGGGGCGTCAGGCCATCGCGAACTTGGCAACGTACTCGTCGAACGGCTCGATGCCCACTTCCGCACGGAGTTCGTTCATGCGCTCGGGCTCCTCACAGGGCCAGGGAACGGGTGCCCCGTCCTTCACGCCGGCGATTTGCGTACCGTAGATCTGCTTGCGGCCCTCGTTGACCAGCGTGCGGTCACGCAGGAAGGCCAGCTCGCGCGGGCCGGCCGAGCCCGCCGACACCGCCTGCCGCATCAGCTGGAGCGCGCGCCGCTGGATGTCGAGTTGCCGGTCGGCGTGCTGGGCGATCAGCCACGCCGCGCGCGCGGACTCCTCGCCGACCATTTCCGCCGTCGGCCAGCCGTACTCGTCCATGATCTCGCCGAGTCTGTCACCATGCCGCGCGGTCAGCCGGCGCCACACCAACTGTTCAGCCGGATCATCGCTGTTCGCGCCGGCCGAGGACTGGTGATCGGCCGCGGCCATGTCCGTAAGTTCCACGGCCAGCGCGGCAATGTCGTGCGCCACCCTCAACTCCCGTTCGTCGTCGGTGCGTTGCTCTTGTCTCCTGCAACCCTAAAGGCGCATACGGGGCACAAAGATCATTCCGGAGAACGGTGACAGGCACCTCCGCGCATGGGGATAATGGATCTACCCCTTGAGCCGGAGCCGGATCACCGCGGTCGGCGCGTGGTCCGGGAACTCACGTGCCGTACACCCGCTGGAAGACGTACTCGGCGGCCATGATGACCGTCAGATTGGTGGCGGTCGACGGCACCTCAGGGAAGATCGAGGCGTCCACCACGCGGAGGTTGCCCACCCCGCGCACCGCGCCCACGCTGTCCACCACGGCCCATTCGTCGCTGTCGCCGCCCATGGGCACTGTCGAGGTGGGGTGCTCGTAGGAGCCCAGGTTGTCGAGGATGACGCCTTCGAGCGCCGCGTCGTCCTGGACGGCGTCCCCGGGCAGCAGCTCGTCCTGGGCCACCTTCGCGAACACCGCGTTGGCCCCGATGCGCCGGCTCAGCTTGACCGCTTCCACCATGCGCCGCACGTCACGAGGCTCGGCGAGGAAGTTGTAGTCGATGACCGGGGCGTCCTTGGGGTCACGGCTCCGGAGCCGGAAGGTTCCGATCGAGTCCGGCCGCACGATCGACACCGCGAGCACGATGGCGCCGCCGGTCGGACTGAATGCCGGATCGATCAGGTGAGTCGCCGAGATGTGGATGTCGAGTTCGCCCTCGCCGGCCTCGCTGGTTCCCGTCCAGACCAGCGCACCTCCCGGCGGCGTCATGCCGAGCTTGCCCGGTCGCAGGGAGTACACGTTGAAGTAGAAGGGCTGGTTCCGCAGACGCAGACCCACCGGCAGGTCGGCCACGACGGGGATGTCCAGGGCCCGCAGGTGGTCGGCCGGGCCGACGCCCGAGCGCATCAGGATGGCAGGGCTGCCGTAGGCGCCGGCGGAGAGGATCACCTCGCCGGCGGTGAAGACCGTGCCGTCGGTGGTCACAACGCCCCGAGCCTCACCGTCCTCGATGATCACCCGGTCGATCTCCGTGCCCCCGTGGATGGTCAGGTGGGGGCGCTGCCGAACCTCGTCGGACAGATAGGTCATGCCCGTGTTACGGCGTACTCCGGCCAGTACGTTGAGCTGGTAGGCCGTGACTCCGTCCTGGTCGACTCCGTTGACGTCCTTCAGGCGCTTGAACCCTTCGTCGGCGGCGGCGTCGATGAACGCCTGCAGCGACGGGGTCAGCTCCTCATATCCCAGCTGGTGGACGGGCAACGGTCCCGAGCGACCGCGAAGACCGTCCTCACCCGCCGAGGTGGTCTCCAGCCGCTTGTAAGCCTCCAGCACCTCGGGGTCGGTCCAGCCCGAGAGACCGTGGGCGCGCCAGGCGGCGAAGTCGGCGGAACGCGCGCGAAGCGCGACACCCGCGTTGACACCGGAGCTGCCGCCGAGCACCTTGCCCCGCGGAGCCGGGATCTCATGGTCACCCTGGCCCGTGGCGGCGGAGTAACCCCAGTCGTGGTCCGCGTCGCCACCCACCCGGCCGCTGTTCCGGATCACGTCGGGGTACTCGTCGGGGGCGTACGCCCTACCCGCTTCCAGCAGGAGCACCTTTCGGGACGTGTCCTCGGTCAGGCGATTCGCGAGGACCGCTCCCGCGGACCCGCCTCCCACCACGATCACGTCGAAGTTCTGCCCAGTCACCGCACACACGCTCCCTTGGCCGGGCCGCGCCGGAAACGCACGGCTCATGTTCCACCTTTCACACATCACCGTACGTCGTTCGTGTCGAATTTTCAACCTCCATGTCGAATATCATGGAGGGGGAGGTGCGCGAGACCGGTGTGACGACGGCGGGAGAGGTACCAGGATCTGGCCCTCTCCCGCCGTCGTCGCACCGCACCCCGCGCCGCGCTGCCCCAGCGCAGCGCAGCGCCTCAGGCTGCTGCGATTGTTCCGCCGCCGGCCAACTCCCCTCCGTCGACGATGAATTCGGAGCCCGTGGCGAAGCTCGACTCGTCACTGGCCAGGTAGACGATGAGCCCCGCGATCTCCGCCGGATCGGCGACCCTCTTCATGGGGTTCAACTGGGCCACGTCGAGCCCCTCGGTCATCGCCGTGGCGACGGCGCCAGGGTGCACCGAGTTGACCCGGATACGGAACTCGGCGAGTTCCAGGGCAAGGGACTTGGTCAGACCACGCAGCGCGAACTTCGACGCGTTGTATCCGTGGAGCCCCGCGAAACCCCGGAATCCCGCCACCGACGACACGTTGACGATGGAAGCGGGGGCGGAGGCGATCAGGCTCGCGCGGGCCGCCTTGGCGCCGAGGAACTGCCCCGTCACGTTGACCGACATGATCTCCTCCCAGCTCTTGAGGCTGTACGCCTCCAGGCTCCCGAAGTTCATGATCCCTGCGTTGTTCACCAGGACGCCGAGAGATCCGAACGTGTCCTCCGCCGCCTGGACAGCGGCTTCCCAGGAGGAGTGGCTCGTGACGTCCAGGTGTACGTACACGGCGTCGTCCGTGCCGATCTCCTTGACCAGGGCCTGGCCCTCCGCGTCAAGCAGGTCCCCGACGACCACTTTGCCGCCCTCGGCGACGATCGCACGCGCGTGGGCCGCGCCCATCCCGCGTGCGCCCCCACTGATGAGGGCCACTTTGCCTTCAAGCCTCTTCATGATTCCTCGATTCCTTCCCACAGCCGTCGGACGCTCACCCGACGGCACGTCCGACCCCGACTCGTCGGTCCGAAGGCGATCAGGCCGTCGCCCGCTCCGGTTCCGTCTGCGCGGTGGTCGCCTGATGTCCGATCAGTCGCCAGACCCCCGCCTCCTGTCGCCAGACCACGAGGCAGCCGGCCACGATCCGCCGTGGTACGCCGTCGACCAGGACCCGCAACGTGAGCACCCCACTGGCCTGGAACGCGTACTCCCCCAGTTCCCGGGCCGATTCCACTCGGGTGTCGACGGACCGGAAGACGAACGTGCCGTTGCGGAATTTCTCGACGAACGACTTCTTGTCGTCCAGCCGACCGGTCGAGTGGGCGTAGTAGAGCTCCTCGGAGAGGAGACCGGCCAACGCGTCCGCGTCGCCGGAGACCAGCAGGGTGGCCCGCCTCGCTTCGAGGTCCGACGCCAAGCGGAGCAGGTCCGCGTTGCCTGACATGAGCAGTCCCTCCAAACCGGCCTGTCACCTGCGTGCGCTCGCGCTCACCTCACTCCGAGGGACGGCGGCAACACCACGCGGACAAGGGCACCGATGAAAGCGACCCTCACACACTTCCTCATTGGCGTCAAATTATCGACACCAATGACCATCACCGTCAGCGCGCCGAAAATCGGCGTCGGAGAACGATGTTGACCGATGGATCCGGCACGGGGCCGCCACCCGGTCAGGTGAGCGCGGCCCGCGCCCGGTGCCTGCGGACGGCGTCGCGGTTGGCGCAGCGCTGCGAGCAATAGCGTTGCCGCCCTGTGCGCGAGGTGTCGGCGAAGGCCGTGTCGCACTCGATCACCTCGCAGCGCCGCAGCCGGTGCATGCCCCGGCCCGCCAGATGCAGTGCGGTTCCGACCGCGAACAGCGTGAACAGGACGGATCCGAGGGGCTGTTCCGCGTCCCGGTAGTGCAGATGCCAGCCGGTGCCGGAGTGGGAGGCCAGCCGCGGATAGGCGGCGGCCTCCGCCAGCATCCGGTTCAACAGATCGGCGCGCTCCTCCTCCCCCACGGCGTCGACGATCTCCTCCCAGGCGTTCAGTGCCGCCTGGGCGCGGTCGAGGTCGTCCGCCGTCACCGGGCGCTCCAGCACGAGCCCGGCGGCGCGGCAGCGGTCCGCCAGCTCATCCGCGTTCTCGGGCCGACGGTTGGCGAGGTCCACGGCCAGATTCACCGCATCCTCGCCGTAAGGGTTGAGCTTCATAAGACCATTACAGCAGTGTGGTCGGCATGGCACAACAAACCGTCGGACACGCCGGATCCCAGGCCCGCGACCCGTGGCGCTATCGCTGGACCGTGCTGGGCATCGCCACCTTCACCCAGGCCACATCCGGCTTCTTCGTGGGCGGGCTCGGAGCGCTCGGCGTCCACCTTCAGCGCGCCCTGGACCTGAGCACGGCGCAACTGGGTCTGCTGGTCTCGGCGGCCCAGCTCGTACCGCTGGCCGGGCTGCTGGTGGCCGGCGAACTGCTGGACCGCTACAGCGAGCGCTGGGTGGTCGGGATCGGGGCGGGCGTGGTCGCGGTGGCGCTGGGCGTGGGGAGCCTGGCGCCGGGATACGCGGCCCTGCTGGTCGCGCTGCTGGTGGTCGGCGCGGGATACAGCACCGTCCAGCCGGGTGGGAGCAAATCGGTGGCCTCCTGGTTCGACACGTCACAGCGGGGCTTCGCGATGGGCATCCGGCAGGCCGGGCTGCCGCTGGGGGCGGCGCTCGCCTCGGCCGTACTCCCTCTCGTCGCCGAGAAGTTCGGCTGGCGGGCGACCTTGCTGACCGGTGGCTTCGTCGCGCTGCTCGGAGCCGGGGTCTTCATGGGCTGCTACCGTCGGCCGCCCGCACTGACAGCCCCCAAGGACAGGGAATCGTCGGACCCGCTCGCGGCACAGCTCCGGGCCCGGCTTCGCATGCTCCGTGAACCGTCCACGGTGAAGATCATGCTGTCGGGAACCAGCCTGATCTCGGTGCAGTGCGGCGTGGGCATCCTGACGGTGCTCCACCTCCACCAGGCGTCATCGGTCGGCGCCGGGCAGGCGGCCCTGGTCCTGGTGGCATCCCAGGGTGCGGGCGTTGCGGGCCGGATCTGCCTGGCCGCCTGGAGCGACCGGACCGGGTCCGGCCGCTATGTCATCGTGCTCGTCTGCATGGTCGCCGTGATCGCCGGGCTGTCCGTACTGATGACGCCGGCCGGGCGGGCACCGGCCGTCGCTTCCTGCGTCTTCGTCTGGCTCGGCTTCTTCGGCTTCGGCTGGTACGGCCCATGGGTCGCCTATGTCACCGAAGCCTCCCCACCGGGCAAGACCGGCTTCGCTCTGGGTCTGGCCATGTCCGTCAACCAGATCGCCATCGTCACGGTGCCGCCCGTGCTCGGCCTGCTGGTCGACCTCACCGGCAGCTTCACGCCGGCCTGGGCGCTGCTGTCTCTGCTGACCGTCGTCGCCCTGGCGGTCACGGCGGCATAAGTGAACGCAAGCCGGATCCGAGGGACTTGTCCGGAGGACGTGTCCGGGAGACGTGTCCAGGAGACGTGTCCGACGGACGCCGAGCACTGATCGAGCCGGCGATCACCGCCTGGAAGACTGCGCGCCTCTCGCCGCGGTCCGGTTCGCCGCGCCGGCCTGCGGCGTTGTCACCCGCCCGGCGGCGGGTTCTCGTCCGGCCGGGGCAGAAAGGCTCCCTTGGCGAGGATGCCGTCGATCCGCCGGCCCTCGGTCGCGGTCACGCGCCGGCGGGGCAGGGGCACGCCCACGACGTGCGCCAGGCGGCGGATCTGCACGTCGACGGCCGCTTCACAGCTGAGGCAGAAGTCGTCCGCGGCGCGGCGTCCCTGGGCCCAGCCCAGGAGCGCCAGGGCGAGGGCCACCGGGCAGGCCGGCCACCAGAAGAACGAGACGGCCAGGTAGGGCACGGCCCAGGCGACCCGCACGGTGGCGGCGGCGTAGTCGTCCCAGGCGGCGGAGACGACCTTGGTGATCCGGTCGTCGCGCAGCTGCCAGAGGCGCGGCCACGCCCGGGACAGGGACACGCCGTACTGGGCGGCGATTCGTTCGTCCACGAGGGCGAAGCGGTCGCCGATCCAGGTGGCGCGGTGGGGCAGATAGCGCTCGGGGATCGCGTAAGCGCCGCGCCGGGCCTCGTCAAGGGCGAGCCGGCGGCGGCGCCGCACACCGGGGCGCATGATCCGGCACAGGACGGCCGACCTGCCAAGCCAGAGCCGGTTCACGACCAGGCTCAGTTCCCTCACCAGCAGGGCCACGACAGTGACTCCGGCGACCAGCAGGCAGCCGATGACGGCGCCCTTGGCGGTCCGGGCGGTGGCGCCGAGCGTGTCCAGGCGCCGTACCAGGAAGTCGAGATCGAGCGCCTCGCCCGCGCCGGCCGGGCCCATCGCCCAGGCGACGATCACGATCGCGGTGAAGGGCACGCCGGGCAGGACGAGGAACGCGAACCACCGATCGGCGACGCGTTTGGCGAGGTCGGAGAGGATGCCGTCCATCAGCCGCCGTCCTCGGCCGCCATCGGGGCGTTCTCGAGGTGGCAGCGGGGTTCGGTGGCGTCGGCGTTCCGCCCCCGGGCGGGGCAGCGGCCGCGCGGGCACAGGAACCTTTCGACGAACGGCCGTTCCTGCCAGGTGCCGTCGGCAGGAAGCCCGGAACCACGGGTTCCGTCACGGCGGAGCCGCAGCTCGCGCAACGCCTCGGTGGCCGCCTTGCCCGCACGGACCTCGGTCAGCTCCCGTTCGAGCTCGGTCCGCCACCCGAATCTGTCGGCCTTGCTCCTGAGTTCGGGCAGGTTGGCGCACAGCCACTCCAGGCCGGCTTGCTCGTCGGTGACGGCCCGGGAGACAGCCCCGGGGACGGGCTCGGAGACGGCGGCCGCTCGCGCGTCACCGGATCCGGGGGCCGCGCGTCGCGGCTGACGCCGCCAGGGCAGGCGCCATGGGGGGAAGGGCACTGATCCACTCCTTGGGGTCCGATGTGCGGTTCTACGATCCGATGTGCGGTTCTACGGTCCGATGTGCGGTTCTACGGTCCGATGTGCGGTTCTACGGTCCGATGTGCAGCAGCGACGACCAGACGTCCACGTCGTCCGGGGCCAGGCGGCGCAGGGACCGCGCCGCGGCGTGGACGGCCCAGGCGGACCGCGCGCCGTCGGGGGCGCCCCCTTCGGTCAGCGTCCGGTACACCTCCCGGGCCGCGTGGAGGGCCCTGTCGCTGTCGATCTCCCACAGGGTGCCGACCACGTGGACGAACGACTGCAGATGGAGAAGAGCGGCCATGTGGACCGCTTCGTCGTAGGCACGCGGGTCGGGCGCGGCGGTGCTGCAGGCCGACAGGTAGCAGAACTCGGCGCCGGCCAGGCGCAGATCGGCGAGTTGTTCCAGGGAGACGACGCCGTCGGTGACGGCGAGTCCGGTGGCGTCGGCGTGGCAGGCGACATGCACCCAGTGGGCGTCGCGCAGCCGTGCGAGAACGTCGTCGACGCGCGCCGCGCGCAGCGCCGCCGCGCCGGGGAAGCACCGGAGGAACTCCTCGGTCTCCTCGTCGACGGCGGGCAGATCCGACCTTCCGGGGGTCCGGCGCGCCGCGACGGCGAGGCCCCCGCGCGGAGTCACCACCCGTGCGGCCGACCGCAGCAGGGCGCTGACGGTGGGGGTGTAGGAGGAGACCACCTCGTCCAGCAGGGCGGGGCCGCCGGGCCGGGAGTGGTGCCCCGCCGCGTGGAGGGGCAGGGCGGCGAGCGGCCCGGTCGGACACCACCAGATCCGTCGCGTCTCGCCGAGGTGCGGCGCCACGGCGCGCAGCACGGGAACGGCGAGGTCGTCCCACAGCCGCGGGGCGATGACATTGAGCATCGCCTGATGCCGGCCGTCGGGGTCCGCCGACTGCCGTGCCCAGGCGACGAGTTCGGCGTGCTCCAGTCCGTCGAGCGGCACCAGGACCGGCTCGTCGTCCGGGAGCAGGACCACCGCGTCGCACCGCAGCGGACTCGTGTTGACGACCACCACGGGCCCGTCGACGGACGCCCGGGAAAGCTCCTCGTAGGTGTGCCGCCGGGTCAGGGCAAGACGCGCCGACAGCTCGTCCCACTCCTTCCCCAGCCGGACGCGGCGCTCCACGTCGGCGCCTGCCTCGTCGAACCGCCACTCGGCCGTCTCGGGCATGTCGAGTTCGGCGCGGATCTCGTCGAGGCGGCGTGCCGACACGGGATCGGCGGCGCGCGCGATCTCGGCGCCGTCCCGGAGGCGGGCGAGCTGACCCCACATCACGGCGCGCCCGTGGTCGAGGATCTCGATCGCCGTCTTCACCTGACCCGCGGCGATCGCCGCGGCGGCGGCGGACGTGGGCACCCCCTGCCAGCGCCTGAGCAGCCACCGCTGGTCGTCACGGCGCAGTCCGATCCAGGCCAGCTGAGGCAGGAGTTCGACGGCGAGCCCGTAGCCCTCGGCGGACAACGGACCCCCGGCACCGAGGTCACCGAGGTCAGTGGCCGCGGCCAGCCGCACCCGCAAGGGAGAGGACGACCCGGAGGCCGCCGCTCGCAGCCGTTCCGCCGCCGCGTCCGTCTCGCCCGACGCGGCGAGGACCTGGGCGTGGGCGGTCAGGCAGACGGCGTGCGCGGGGGCGCCGGGACCGTTCTCCGCCACGAGCCGCTCGGCCAGCGCTCGCGCCCGGACGAGGTCGTCCCGGTCGCCGCCGAGCCGGAACCTCTCCACCAGCGCCCGGACCAGCCGCGGGTCGGGGGCGGCGCGCAGGCCCGCCTCGACGGCGGCGGTCAGCGCCGCCGGGTCCTTCGTCTCCAGGTAGCGCAGGAACTGGAGCTCCAGGAGGCGATCGGGCACCCTGGACGGAAAGCGGCGGCCCACTCTGTGTACGAGAGCCAGCGCCTCTTCCAGGTCCGCGGTGTCCCCGCGCAGCTCGTAGCGGTACGTCAGCGCACGGGCCAGATTCAGGCTGATGTCCCGCCACCGGGCGCTGGTGAGCCAGAACCAGGGACGGGGCCAGGCCGCCATGGGCGTGAGGACGTCGATGGCCCGTTCGAGGCTGACCACCGTTCCGGTCCACTCGTAGCGGAGCATGAACGCCCGCGCCACCACGTTCTTGAGCCCCGGCCGGTCCATCACGGCGAAGAACCATTCGGCGAAGTGGCGCGGAGCGCCCAGCGCCGCCGGACCGTCCCGCAGCACCTCCTCCAGGATGTCCGTGTCGTTGCCGCGCTCAGCCATCAGGCCGATCAGCGCATCGGCCTTCAGCGACCAGGCCAGGGCGGAGAAATCACGGGACGTGGAGAGGCGGAACCGCTCGGCCCGGTCGGCCTTCCCGCGCAGCGCGTCCTGCTTGGTGGCGGCGCCACGGCCGCGGCGGGAGCGGACGGGCCCGTCGGGGAAATAGATTCCGACCAGCCCCAACAGCCTGTCCCCCTGCCACGGAAGGTAGACCAGGAAGAACGGGAGCAACAGCTGGGCAACGACCGCCCCGAAGAACACCGTGGTCGGCGTGTCCCCCGTCAGAATCGCCTTCAGCTGGTCCCACCGCATGACCGCCACAACCGCCAGGCCGGAAATCCAGATACCGCTGAGCAGGAGGTAGCGGGGCAGCATCGTGGTCGGCCGCCGGACGTAGCCGAGCCAGACCTGCCCCAGCATCCGCCGATGCGTGATGGCCCAGAGCGTCGACAGAACGAAGAACGCGCAGGAGACCGCGCCGACGAACGGCAGCGAGTAGGCCGACAGCGGTGAGTCGGGCATGTACGAGTGCAAGGTGGCCGTGTCGAGATCGAACCAGGCGCCGAGATCGGGACGGTAGACCGCGTTGTGCTCCGCGTCGTAGACAGGCTGATCATGCGGGCCGGACCGGAAGCTCCGGTGGCCCACCAGCCAGTGTCCCCACACACCACCGCCCGCCAGCGCGACCGCCGTCACAGGCCCCCACACGGCGAAGCGCCGTATCCCCCGTCCCATCGCACAGAGGATACGACCGAAGCGATACCGCGCGGGCCCTTTGGGACCCGGAGGCGGAAGAAGCGGCGGGGTGACGGAGGCCTGACGCACGCAAGGATCTGTGTGAGGGGCGCGCGTCTCTTTTCGTCACCGCTCGGGACGGGCCGTCCGCCGGCCTCAGTTCCGGAGCCAGACGTCGTCGATGGCGTCTTGGACGTCCTCGGTGCGGGTGACCTTGAAGACGGACACCATGAGGTTCTCTTCGCCGTAGAGGGAATGCAGGCCACACGCGAGGAGGTCGAGATACTCGACGCCGATGTAGGGCTCCCCCTCGTCGGTGCTGGGGTACTCGGCTCCGGAATCGGTGGAGTTGACGCCGACAGCCCGCAGGAGTCGCGCGGGGTTCCCGGTGACGTCCTGGTCGTCCCAGCCGTCAGCGGAGAGGCGAGGCTGTCCGGGGATACGGGCGAGGTACTTGGCGTAGTTCTCAGCCGAGTACATCTCGCACACGGCGGTGATCCGGGCTTCTGGGTGAGCTTCGGCCTGGGCATCGAACGCGGCGTCGAGATGGGTGGAGAGGATGCCGTCCTCGCCGAAGGCCGGGTCGCTGATCTGGACGATGGTGCCCCAGCATCCGACGGCGACGTAGTCGAGGTCGGCCATGTGCCGGGGGTGGTCCATGTCGTGGCGGAGCATGGGTTCGAGTTCCTCCACGATGGTGCAGACGGTGGGGAGTTCGGTGACGACGGCGCGGGCGCGGACCGGGTCATGGGCCGGCGCGTGGCGGATGGTGTGCTGGTCGTAGGGGGCGGGGCAGGGCGGGTGGACGCGGGTGATCTGGAGGGTGGACTGCCGCCAGGCGATCCGCGGGTTCGTGCTCATGGCGGGAGCCTAGGGTCGTTTGGCAACGGGCGGCGCGTCGATCCGCCGTCACGCTTGATGCTCGCGCGTTCAGGCTCCTGGAGGCAGCAGCCGCGAAAGTCCGTAGCGGAAACGGTCGTCGAAGGAGTCCGAGGCCATGAGGTGCTCGCCGATCCGGGCGAGGGCGGGGTAGCTGCCGGTGGCCACGAGTTCGTGGAACGAGCCGCGGGGATTGCCGGACGGGGTCTGCTGCTCCTGGGTCAGGCCCAGCGTGAAGTAGACGATCGACCAGCACAGGCGGGCCGCGTCCGCCTCGTGGTACCCGGCGTCCAGCAGGGCGCCGACGATGGTTTCGGCGACCCGCAGGGTCTTGCCTGTGCCGGTGAAGGTGCCCGCGACCAGGCGGCCTCCGTCGCGGTGTGCGAGCAGGGCGTCCCGGTAGCGGGTGGCGACCGTGCGGACCCGTTCGACCGGTTCGTCCGGCAGGTGGGTGACGTCGACGGAGCCGACGATGTGGTCGGCCATCGTATCGATGAGCGTCTGCTTCGTCTTCACGTACGAGCTCACCGAGTTGAGGTGGGAGCCGAGGGTCCGGGCGACCCCACGCAGCGTCAGTTTCTCGAGACCTTCCGCCTCCAGCGTGGTGAACGCCGCCTCGATCACGTCGTCCAGCGTCCAGCGCATCTCGTGTCCCGTTCCGTCCGTTCTCCGTCACCCACCGGCGATTTCTCGGTCATGGTACAAGTGGGCTGTTCAGGGCCCCGATCACCACCCGGTTCAGGCGCCGAACGCCGCCTGGGACACGGCGTCCCAACGCTCCCACTCCTCGATGCGGGACGCGTATTCCATCCGGATCACATCGAGCGGCCCCTTGCCGAAGAAGATCCGCAGGGGCGGCTCGTCGGCGTCGACGACCGCGAGGATCGCCGCGCGGGTGGCGGTCGGCTCGCCGCGCACCCCGGCCGGCCGCCGCATGCCGGCACGGAAGCCGTCGTAGGCCGCCAGGCGTTCGGCGTGGACGGCGGACGGTCCCGCCCAGTCGGTGGCGTATCCGGCGGGCTCGACCAGGGTGACCTTGATGCCGAAGTCCGCGACCTCCTTGGCGAGGCTCGCGGTGAAGCCCTCCAGGCCGAACTTCGAGGCGTGGTAGACGCCGAGGCCCGGCAGCGAGAAGACGCCCGCGATCGAGGAGACCTGGATGATGTGCCCGCCGCCCTGGGCACGCAGGTGCGGCAGCGCGGCCTGCGTGACCCACAGCGGGCCGAGCAGATTCACCTCGATCTGCGCCCGTGCCTGTTCCTCGCTGATCTCCTCGACCATGCCGAACAGGCCGTAGCCGGCATTGTTGACCACGACGTCGAGGCGGCCGAAGCGGTCGGCGGCCTGACGTACCGCGGTATCGACGGCCGCGCGGTCGGTGACGTCCAGCTGGATCGGCAGCAGGTTGTCGCCATGGGTCTTGGTCAGGTCGTCGAACGCGTCGGGGGTCCGGCTCGTCGCGGCGACCCGATCGCCCCGTTCCAGCGCGGCCTCGGTCCACTGCCTGCCGAACCCCGTGGACGCGCCGGTGATGAACCATGTCTTCGCGGTCATGTCGTGCTCCTGTGTTCCTCGGTGCCGGTTGATGCTCCCCGGCTGCGCCGGGTGAGCGGGGAGTGCGCGGGGATGACGGCCAGGCCGTCGACCTCGATGAGCCATTCGGGCCGGCCGAGTGCCTGGACGCCGATGAGCGTGCTCGCCGTGCGGGGCCAGTCGCCGCCGAAGGCGCGCCGGCCTGCCGCGAAGATCGGCTCGACCAGTTCGGGGCGGTGCCCCACGACGTGGATGGTGTTCTTCAACAGGTCACGTGGGCCGCAGCCGACCGCGGCCAGTGCGGCGGCGACATTGCGGAACGCCTGCTCGGCCTGGGCCGCGTGATCGCCTTCGCCGACGAGCCGGCCTTCGGCGTCCAGGGCGATCTGTCCCGCGATCGCGACGACGGATCCCGAGCGGACGATCGAGAGATGGTGTAGAGGCCGCCGACCGGAGGGGCCAGTTCGGGCGGGTCGAGATGCTCGATCACGGCCGTGTCCTCTCGTAGGGGGTGTAGTCGGGCAGCGCGAAGCCGTTCGACAGCCGGATCTGGTCGCGCAGCAGCAGATCGCCGAGCGGCAGCCGCTCCTGAAGCGCCACCACGCCGCGCCGGAACGCGATGCCGGCCGAGGTCCGCGGAGTCATCGTCTTGCCGTTGCCCTGCCCGAACCGCTGGACGCGGGTGATCCACGGCCGCAGCCGCTCCTCGTACGCCCGCAGCCCGGCGACGACGTTCCCCTCCGCCCTGGCCAGCTCACCGGCGAGCACATAGGCCCCGACGAGCGCGATGGTCGTGCCGTGCCCGGACATCGGCGAGGCGCAGAACGCGGCGTCGCCCACCAGCCCGATCCGGCCCGACGACCAGTGCGGCAGGGTCACTTGGCTGCACGCGTCGAAGTAGAAGTCCGGGGTGTCCTCCAACTGGTCGATCAGCTCGTCGGTGCGCCAGCGCATTCCGGCGGCGCGGGAGCGCACGACGGTCTTCAGCGCGGCGGTGTCGCGAGGGTCGTAGCGGAACGGGGCGGACCGGAAGGCGAGGATCGTCATCAGCCGGGTGTTGCCTCTCACGGCGCGGGCGCCGACGGTGCGGCCCGGTTCGGAGTACACCTCCGTCCAGTCGCCCAGCCCCAGCGTGTTCCGCGCGGTCCAGAACGACACGTAGTAGCCGAGGTGACGCAGCCGCGCGCCGTCCGGGCCGAACGCCAGGCCGCGCACGCCCGAATGCAGTCCGTCGGCCCCGACCACGACGTCGAAGCGGCGCGGTGCGGACTTCCCGAAGGTGACGTGCACGCCGTCGCGCCGGTCGTCGAGTGCGTCGATGCGGTCACCGAAGACGTACTCGACCGAGCCGCCGGTCGCCTCGTGGAGGATCTCCACCAGCGCACCCCGCAGGATCTCGGTGTCGGCCACCGGCCCGTCCCCGCCGAAACCGTCCGCCCGCACCGATGCCCGCCGCCGCCCTCGCGCGTCCACGAACGACAGCCCGTCCGCGCCCGTCCGCGCGGCGCGGACCACCTCGGCCAGGCCCGCCCGCGCGATCACGTCGCGCCCGCAGCCGCGGATGTCGATCAGCTGCCCGCCGGTGCGGCGCGCCGACGCCGACTCGACGACCGTGACCTGTGCCCCGTACCGCGCCAGCCAGTACGCGAGCGCCGGGCCCGCGATACCGGCGCCGGAGATCAGCGCTTTGACTCCGGTCATCTTTCCTCACCTCCATTTTGGTCGTTGACCAAGTCCCGCATCCCAGTGAAATTGGTCAGCGACCAAAAGTCAACGGCGCGGAGACCGGAGCACAACTCGGTGGCGGCCGGGGTGGAAGTGCGGGAGGCTCGCGCACATGGTTTCGATATTGCAGAACGTGGCGATCGACTGTGCGGATGCCTACGAGCTGGCCCGGTTCTGGAGCAGGGTGACCGACCGTCCGCCGCACCCGGAGAACGAACCGGGCGAACGGGAGACCCAGGTGCTGCTGGCAGGAGGTCCGGTGCTGCACTTCAACCAGGTGCCCGAGCCCAAGACGATCAAGAATCGGATCCATCTGTGTCTGCGCCCTGAGACCTCGCGCGATCAGGAGGTGGAACGGCTGCTGGGCCTCGGTGCCACCATGGTCAACGATCTCCGGAAGCCCGATGGCACCGGCTGGGCGGTCCTTGGCGACCCGGAAGGCAACGAGTTCTGCGTTCTCCGCAGCGAGTCCGACCGAGCCGCGAAGAACTCCTGACGCTCACGCGCCATCCTGGCCGGTGTCACATGACTGCCGGTCACGGCCACTCGCCGATGGCCGCGACGCCGCGGGTCCGCCCACGCGGACCCGCTTCGTACCCCTGGATCGTCCGCCCCGCCCCATACCCCCCCGCCAGGTGGGCGAGCCTCGGCGCGCGGCCTCAGAAGGTGTCTTGTCCGGCGGGGGCGCGTCGGATCACGATCTCCTCACCGTCGGTGGTGTGTACCGCGACCGCGTGCAGCCCGGGTTCGCCGGGCACGAAACGCAGCGGCAGCCGGTCGAAGGTCTCCGCCCCGATGTGCTCGCGGAACCGATCCCGTTCACCGGCCACCTCCAGCCAGGCAACCCCGGCCGCGGTACGGTCGCCGGTCACCTCGCGGCGGGCGGGGTTCTTGGCCGGATCATCCCGGTAGTACCAGTTCGGCAGGCCCTGCTGCCGGGCCCGTAACGCCACCTCTCCGGCCGGCGTGCTGGTGACCACGCGTTGGGTGCCGTCGGGTTCCCTGCGCCCCGGGATCACCTGGACCTGGCTGCCCAACCGCGAAGCGACCTGCTCCAGTTCCTCACGGGTGTCCGCGCGCAGGCACCAGAACATCCAGCGCTCCGTCCCGTCGCCGGTGGCACGCCGGAACCACGACGCCGGGCCGCCGGTTGCCCCGGTAGCGCTCTCCACCTCCATATAGGTGTCCCCGCCCAGCGGAAAGATCCAGTTGCGCAGACCGCCGGGGAACACCCCGCCCTCATAGCCGCCCAACCCGGTCCGCTCGGCCACCCTGCGCACGCCGCCGTCGAAATCCGGCACCCCGAGTGCCATGTGATCCAGGTGAAACACAGCTCCGGCACCTCCAGCTCGGGTGAACTCTTCGCTCGAGCCTAACGATCGGACGGTCACCGTGCACCGCTCCTGAACGAGGCGGCGGTGGCCGCCGCGTTCGTCAGCGGACGAGGGCGACGGCGAACAGCGCGAAGGCGAGCACGATGACGCACACGCGGACATAGTGGAACCGGTCCCACCGCCCCACCTGCTGCTTCCAGTCCGCGGGCACGCCCTCGTGCGACCACGTCGCGACACGCGAGTTGATCGGCACGAGCAGCAGGATCGACATCACCACGCTCACCACGAGCAGCACCGTGCCCGCGGCGACGAACGACGCGCCCGCGGCACCCCATGTCAGTGCGGACCACACCGCGCCGAGGACGACCGAGCTGATGTACCAGAACGGCATGACCCGGCCGAGGACGCGCGCCCCATCGCTGCGGGCTCCCAGTCCGCCGTCGTTCGGAAGGCGGTCGAGGATCGGGTTGACGAATACCGCCACCGCGAACTCCACGCCCACCATCACCCCGACCACGACGACCGTGACGACGGCCAGTACCTCCTGCATGTCCCCTCCCAGGGTTTTTCTAGCGGCGCTAGATTCTGATGCGATGCTAGACGTATCGCCGCTCGATTGTCTAGCGATGCTAGGATCGCGTCATGTCGGTACATGAACGCAAGGAACGCGAGCGGGCCAACCGCCACAGGCTGATCGTCTCCACGGCCCGCGAACTGGCCGAGACCCAGGGCTGGGACGCTGTCACCACGCGCCGGATCGCCGAGCGGATCGAGTACAGCCAACCCGTTCTCTACAGCCACTTCCGGGGCAGGCACGAGATCGTGGGAGCGGTCGCGCTGGAGGGGTTCGCCGAGCTGACGACCGCGCTGCGCGCCGCGGTGCCGGAGGAGCCTGCCGGCCGGGCGGCCGTGGTCGCGCTCGCCCGCGCCTACACCGACTTCGCCGAGCGCAACCACGCCCTTTACGACGCGATGTTCAGCCTCGACAACGGCCTCCCCTTCGCCGACGAGGCCACTCCCGCTCCGCTGCGTGAAGCGTTCCAGGCCCTGCTGGACCCTCTCGTCGATCACGCGCATCCCGATGAACCGGGGCTGTTCGTCGAGACGTTCTGGTCCGCGCTGCACGGACTGGTCACCCTCACCCGCGCCGGACGCCTGCCGGCCGACCGAGCCGCCGACCGCCTCACGCTCCTGGTCGACCGCTTCGTCCCCCGCGAGTAGGCGCTGTCCTCACATGCCCTCTCCACACAGCACCGGTCTGTCCCGTCGGCGGTACCCTCTCGAAATGCGACCCCTCCGGTACTCCATCAACGTCACTTTGGACGGATGCTGCGATCACCGTGTCATCGTCCCGGACGAAGCCATGCATCGTCACCACGCCGGGAACCTCGACCAGGCCGATGCGCTTCTCTTCGGCCGGACGACCTACGAGATGATGGAGGAAGCGTGGCGGCCACCGGCGCCGCCGGGAGCGAGACCTGACTGGATGGAACCCTTCGCCCAGACGATCGACGCGGCACAGAAATACGTGGTGTCGAGCACTCTGGAGCGGGTCGACTGGAACGCGGAACTCGTACGCGGGGATCTGGCCAAGGCCGTTCAGCAGCTCAAGCGGGAGCCCGGTAAGGGACTGTTCGTGGGAGGTGTGAAACTCCCATTGGCGTTGGCGGAACTGGGATTGATCGATGAGTACGAGTTCGTGGTGCAGCCCAGGCTCGCGGGCCACGGGCCGACGTTGTTCGCGGGGCTGTCGAAGCATGTCGACTTGAAGCTCGTGAGCCGGGTGGAGTTCGGCTCGGGGGCGGTGGCGATGCGGTACCAGCCGAGAAGGTAGCCATCGGGCTTGTCAGCCCGAGCCGACCGCATCATGGAGCCGTGGTTCACGGCTCGCGCTCGAAGCCCAGGCGCCCGGCACGCCGGCGGTTCCCCGTCCGTTCGCGCAGCTCGGCCAGCTCGCGGAGGGCCGCTGGTCGTGGTGTCGCTCGACGTAGGTGGGCAGAACGAATCCGGAGGCATGCGAGCCGATGCCGGAGATGGACGGGTGGACACGCAACTGGGCTGCCGTCCAACAGCCCAGGCGCTGGGGCCGGTCGGTCAGAGCATCACGGCGCGCCCGGGTCTCGGCGTCGGCCATATCGGCGATCGCCTGTTGGCTTCTCCGCGCCTGCTCGGCTTCCCGTACACGGGCCCGGTTGATCGCGTCATGCCGCTCCCGCCACCGCTCCGGATCGAGCAGCACCGCGTCACCGTCAACAACGATGCCACCGCGTGCGGCTGCCTGCCCGATGACGGCGATCACTTCGGCCAGGACGCCCACGTCAGCCGGGAACGCCTTGCCGCTCAGCCAGTTGTCGATGGTGTTGTGCGAACGGAGCACGCGCGAGGCAAGGTCGCGCAGGGAGGGGCGCACCCCCATCGGTAACCGTCGGCGAAGCTGTTCCACGCGCTTGAGGTCGTCGAAGAACCCTTCCTCCAGCGCGGCGGCGCTGCCGTCCTGTGTCATGGCTCTACCGGCCTGTTCCCTTCGCCAGCCGTCCAACACGTCCACCACCAACGCGTCGAGAGGCTGCCGGCCTAGGGCCTTTCGGGACACCGCCCGTCCAATCCGAGGCGGAGAAGTCGATGGACAGCCCCCTGGACAGGCGTCATGGGACAGCCCCGTCCCCGCGACAGATCCATGGGAGTCAATGATGACCACTTCCCGCCTCCTGCTCGACCTGCTGGCCATGCGGGCGGTCACGGTGATCCTGACCGGCACCGTGACCGCGACGACGGTCACGGTGATCATCCGTCAGGCCCTGCGTGGCGTCCCGCCCCAGCACCGGGCCGCCATTCTCCGCTCCGTCGCCGAGATCACTCGCGCACTGCGCAGCCGACGGAAATGAGGAATGTCCACAGAGCGGACAGTGACCAACCGCTCGCTTCGCCGTGCCCGCACCACCACCTGCGATGACTTTGCCGTTTCTTTACAACCCGTTGCGCCGCTGCCTCGTCTCTCCGCTCGATCCGTTACTCAGCCCGCCGAGCCACCGGGCGGGCGGACCAATGAAGGAGAGCGAGTTATGCGCCGCACCATCCTGAGCGCCACGGCACTTGCGTGCACCGCCGTACTGGCGAGCACCGTGCCCGCGTTCGCCGACGGGACGCCGTCCCCTCAGACGCCCCGCCCGGCCACCGCGGCCCCGACCGCGGAGCCGGCCAAGACTCCGCCCCAGGACGCCGCACCGGCCAAGACTCCGGCCCAGGACGCCGGACCGGCCAGGACTCCGGCCCGGGACCAGGTGTCCGTCGTACCGAGCGGAGCGCCCGACACGGGTGTGGCGGTCGTATCGACGCGGTCCGGATCCGACACCGGGCTGATCGGCGGGGGCGCCGCCGCGGTGCTCGCCGCGGGCGGCGCGGCGGTCTTCGTCCTGCGCCGCCGGAGGACGACCGGGGCATGATCTCGCCCTCCAGGCGCGCGTTCGTCACCGCGGCGACGGCCTCGCTGCTCGTGAGCTGCGGCGGCCCCGGGGCGGGCCAGGGCACAACGGCCCGCCCCAGCAGCGCGCCGGCGCCTTCACGTTCCTCCGGCTCCCCCGCAACGGCGGCGCAGGCCCTCGGGCGTTCGGTCCCGGTCGCGTTGCGGATCCCGGCCATCGGGGTCGACACCCCGGTCATGGAGCTGGGGCTGGCGCCGGACGGCAGTGTGCAGGTGCCCCCCATCACGGCACACGACCGGGCGGGCTGGTACCGGCATTCGCCCACGCCGGGTCAGGTCGGCCCGTCGGTGATCCTCGGTCATGTCACGGTCGGCACCTATGGGGACGGGGTCTTCCGTCACCTCTCGCGGCTGCGCCGGGGTGACCGGATCGTGGCGCGTCTGAAGAACGGCACGGAGGCGCGGTTCGCTGTCAGCTCCGTACGGACGGTCGCCAAGGCGGACTTCCCGACGGACGACGTCTACGGGGACGTGGACCGTCCGGAGCTGCGGCTCATCACATGCGGCGGCCCCCGTGACGGTGGCGAGTACCTCGACAACGTGATCGTCTTCGCCGAACCGGGCCCGGCGAGTCCCTGACTCGCCACCCGGATCCCGGGCCGTTGGAACCGTATGCCAGCGGCCCGGGATCCTTCCTCACGAATGTGTCCACGACCATGGAGAGCGTTGAAACGGTCCCGCGAGAAAGCAGCGGCCGAGCTGTTCGGCACCCTCTACCCGCGCCTCGCGGGCTGGGTCCGCCGTCTCGTCGACGACGACGAGACGGCCCACGAGATCGCCTCCGAGGCGTTCACCAGGCTCTGGGCCCGCTGGACGTCCGTGGAGGAGCCCCGCGGCTTCCTCTACGTCACCGCGGCCAACCTCGTCCGGGACCACTGGCGCAAACTGGAGCGCGAGCGGAAAGCCATGCACCGCGCCACCACCGAAGCCGCCGTCCGCCCCCATCCCGAACAGGAGGACCCATCGGTACGCCTCCTCGTGCAGTCACTGCCGGAACGACTGCGTGTGGCGATCCTGCTGCACTACTACGCCGACATGCCGATACGGGAGGTGGCCGTACTGACCGGGCGCAAGGAAGGAACCGTCAAGGCCGACCTGCACGCGGCCCGAGAACTGCTCCGCGCCCACCTGAGGAGAAGCCTTGACCACACGCTGTGACGACGGCCCGGAGTTCGAGCCCGATGACCCCCTCGCCGTGATCCTCCGGTCCTCCTCCGACACCCTCGGCCCGCCCGTCGGCCGATACGAGGCGATCCGCCGCGCCGCGGTCCGCCGCCGGCTGCTGCGCACCGCGGCCAGGGCCGGCATGGTGGGCGTGGTCGCCGTCCTCATCGTCCTTCCGCTCCGCCTGGCCGCACCGGGGTCACCCGCGTCCCCGACAGTCCCCCTCGCCCCACCGCCGATGCGCGGCCCCTCGCTCCCACCGCCCCCGCAGACCCCGCCGACGCCGCCCGCACCCGTCACTCCCAGACCCGACACCACGGCCGGGCCGTCCGCCGAGCCGCCGTCCGAGAAGAAGGGCCCTGCGCGGGATACGGACCGGGCGAGCACCCAGGGCAGTGACGAGGGCCCGAGGGATTCGGGCCGGCGTGACCCTCCACGGTCAGAGCCCCGTCAGACAGTCGGGTCGTCGGCGATGCGATAGCCCACCCCGGGCGTCGTCGTGATGACCGGCGGGCTGCCCAGCTTGCGGCGCAACCGGCCGATGGTGACGGTCACCGTGTTGGTGAACGGGTCGGCGTTCTCGTCCCACACCTGTTCCAGGAGGTCCTCGGCGCTCAGGAAACCGGGGCCGGCGCGCAGCAGCGCCTCCAGGACGGCGAACTCCTTCACGGACAGTTTCAGCGGCTGTCCGTCACGGTGGGCGGTCCTGCGTACCGGGTCGAGTTCGAGGCCGACGGCGCGCAGCGCGCGGGGCCGGGCGGCGGGCCTGCGGCGGGCCAGGGACCGGATGCGCAGGATCAACTCCGGGAAGTGGAAGGGCTTGGCGAGGTAGTCGTCGGCGCCGAGGGTGAGACCGCTGACCCGGTCGCCGGGCGCTCCGGCCGCGGTCAGCATCAGCACCATCGCGCGATCGTCCCGCTCGGTGATCATCTGGCAGAGCGTGTCGCCGTGGATGCCGGGCAGGTCGCGGTCGAGGACCACGACGTCGTACGCGTTCACGCCGAGCTTGTCGGCGGCGGCGAGACCGTCGTGCGCGACGTCGACGGCCATCCCCTGGTCCCGCAGTCCCTCGGCGACGACCTCGGCGAGCGAGCGCGCGTCCTCCACGACCAGAACCCTCACGGTGTGCCCTCTTGCGAACCGGCCGCCGGCGGCAGCGCCGCCACAACGCGCAGGCCGCCCTCCGGCCGGGCCAGCAGGGCGAGTCGGCCACCGTGCGCCGCGACGATCGCCGCCACGATCGACAGCCCCAGGCCGGAACTCCCCTCCGGCCCCGTCCGGTCGGCGCCGAGCCGCTCGAACGGCTCCGTGAGCCGGTCCACCTGGCCCTGGTCGAGGACGCGCCCGCCGGTCTCGACGACGAGGCGTGCCTCGATGTCGTCGTGTTCGGTGGAGATACGGATCCAGCCGCCTCCCTGGTTGTGCACGATCGCGTTGTCGACCATGTTCTCCACCATCCGGGACAGCAGCGCCGGGCTCCCCCGCGTCCAGGCGTTCGCACGCGCCTCTCCGTCGACGGTCAGCGTCTTCGCGGCGATGTCGGCGGCCCGGACGGTCAGCGCCTCACGCGCCAGCTCGCCGAGCGACACACGGGTCCGGTCGGCGAGGGTGCCGTGCTGTGCCCGTGCGAGGACGAGGAAGCCCTCCAGCAGGTGATCCACCCGGTCGAGTTCGGTCCGCAACCGGCCGGCGAGCGCGACGGTCTGTGCCGCGGGCTCCGGTTTGGCGACGGCGACGTCCAGCGACGCCCGCATCGTCGCCAGCGGCGTGCGCAGTTCGTGCGCGGCGTTGCCGACGAACCGGCGCTGCGCGACGAATGAGACTTCGAGGCGTTCCAGAAGGCCGTCGACCGTGTCGGCGAGCTCCTTGACCTCGTCGACGGGTCCGGCCACGGCGAGCCGCTGATGCAGGTTCTCCGCGGAGATCCGCCGTGTCGCCGCGGTGATCAGCCGCAGCGGGCGCAGCACCCGGCCGGCGAGGACCCGGCCGAGCAGGAGCGAGAAGCCCACCATCACCACCAGCGCGATCAGCGAGCCGACGAGCAACTGGTGGTTCTGCTGCGCGTGCACGTCCGACAGTTGCCGCTCCAGAACCCGGATCTGCTGCTCGGCGGCGGCGAGGCCGGAGCGGCCGGCCGGGGGCTGTTCAGGAGCGACGCTGGTCACCCGGCCACCACCGGACATCAGGTACGTCAGGGTGAGCAGCACGATCGCGGACCCGAGAAACCCCGCGGCGTACAAGATCGTGAATCGCCGTCCGACGGTTCCGCTCCGCGGCTTGCCCATGATTCTCTCCCCCGCTCAGGTCCGGCCGGACTCAGGATGCCCCGCCGCACCTAACAGCGGCATGACAGGGGTGGTTCGGACCTCGTTATGGTCGAGTCCGTAGACCTGATTCATGCTTACGACCAGTGAACTACTCCGTCGGGAGTGGACAGGATTCCGGCGTCCGGGCCGGCTGATCGCGATGGTGGCGGCTGCGCTGGCCGTCGTCACGATCGGTCTGCTCTACGCGTTCGGCAACCACGCGTCCTGCGACGGATCGTGCCCGGCCGAACCAACCGGGCCGGACGGCTCCCTCGTCAACGACCAGTTCGCCTTCCTGCATCGCGATCTGGGCGAGAACGGCAGCATCACGGTCCGGATGACATCCATGACGGGCACGATCACCTACCCGCCGCCGGACCATGACCAGATCGTGCCGGGCCTGGTGCCATGGGCGAAGGCGGGGATCATCATCAAGGACGGTGTCCGCCAGGGATCCTCGTACGCGGCGCTGATGCTCACCGGCGACCACGGCGTGCGGATGCAGTACGACTACCGCCATGACATCGCGGGCAGCGACGGAGGGGTCTCGGCCACGTCGCCGCGCTGGCTGCGGCTGACGCGGGCGGGCGACACCATCACCGGCTACGAGTCGGCCGACGGCGAGCGGTGGGCGAAGGTCGGCACGGCGCGGCTGTCCGGGCTGCCCAGGACCGTGCGGGTCGGGCTGTTCGCCACCTCTCCGGGCGACCTCACGCTGCGGCCTGTCGGCCTCGGCGGCGCCACGGAAGAGGTGCGCTTCACGCAGGCCGGCGCAACGTTCGACAACGTCGTCCTCAAGGGGGCGCCATCCGGCGGGCGTTGGAGCGGGGACGCCGTCGGCGAGATGAACCGGACCGATTGGGAGAAGTACCACAAGGCGTCCGGGGCGGTGGAGGAGGGCGGCACGATATCCGTCACCGGCACCGGTGACATAGGACCGGGAGATGCCGAGGGCGGCGGCCGCCCGGTGGAACGTACGCTCGGCGGTCTGGCCCTCGGACTCCTCGTCGTGCTCGTGGTCGCCGTCCGGTTCGTCACCTCCGAGTACCGCCGCGAGGCCGCGTACGGCCCGCCGGTCACCCGGCGGACGCTCGCGGCGAAGGCGGTTGTCGCCGGAGCCGTGACGTTCCTGACCGGTCTCCTCGCCGTGGGCATCACGATCCCTGTCGGTGTGGCGATCGTGAGAGGGAACGGGATCCCCGTCATCGGCGTGTCCGTGTTCACCGGAGTGCGGGTCGTCGTCGGTACGGCCGCCGTGTTCGCTCTCACCGCCGTACTCGCGGTCGCGCTCGGTGCCCTGCTCCGACGGGCCTGGCTCGCGATCCTTGCCGGCGTCCTGGCGATCGCGGTCCCGTACGTGGTGACTTCCTTCCCGCTGCTGGCCGACGGCCTGTCACAGTGGCTGCTGCGGGTCACTCCGGCCGCCGGCTTCGCCGCCCAGCAGACCCTCATCGCATATCCGCAGGTCGTCGCCCACTACGTGCCCTCCACCGGTTACTTCCCGCTTCCGTGGTGGGCCGGGATCGCTGTGTTGTGCGCGTACGCGGTGATGCTTCTGGGGCTGGCGCTGAACCGTCTGCCGCACAGCGACGAGCGGGCCGGGCAACCGGTGGGCTGGAGGTGACCCGTGAGACGATCCACCACCACCGGGCACGAGGTGGCGTCAAGCGGTCGTCATCCGGCGGGGCGGGTGGACTGCCGTATCACGAGGTCCGTCGACACCTGCTTCAAGGGCTCCACGGTTTCCCCGCGCAGCATCGCCGCCATCGCGTCGACCCCCAGTCTGCCCAGCTCCTCGCCGTGCAGATCGACCGTCGTCAAGCCGGGGAGCAACAGGCCCGCGACGTCTGTGTTGTCGATGCCCACGACGGAGATGTCATCGGGCACCCGCATGCCGAGCGTGGCGGCGGCGTGGTAGACACCGGCCGCGGCGACATCGTCGTCACACACCACCGCGCGGGGCGGTGTGCCATCGCTCAGCAGTTTGCGTGCCGTGTCCAGTGTGGGGTCGAGCGCCTCTGTGAGAGGTATGGAGAACTCAGTGACGCGCAGGTTCCGCGCGGCGGCCTCGAACCCGGCCTGCCGGGACCGGAAGCTGTACGAGGTCCGCCGGTAGCGCAGGTGGCCGATCGAGCGGTGCCCCAGGTCCACCAGGTGCCCGACGGCCGTGCGCATGCCGCCCGCCACGTCGAGATCGACGACCAGTCGGTTCCGCGCGGACAGCGCCGGGTCGGAGTCGATGAGGACGGTGGGCACCAGGGGCGGCAGTTCGCCGATCTGGCGGTCGTTCGGCGAACAGATCATCAAGCCGTCGAACTGGTTAGCGGAGAGGACCCGTGCCATCGTCTTGCTGTTCCAGCTGGAACTGGCCACGACCGTCAGGCCATGGGCCTCGGCCGCGTCATGAGCGCTGGCCAGCACCTGCGCGAACAAGGGGCCCCGGATGTTGGGCACGGCCAGAAGTACCAACCCCGTGCGTCCCAGGCGGAGTTGACGGGCCGCCGCCTGAGGCCGGTAGCCGAGCCGCTCGCCGGCGTCCCGCACCCGTTTCTCCGTGGCCTTGGACACACGCTTACTGCCCTTTCCCGAGAACACCAGGGACACACTGGCCTGGGAGACCCCCGCGAGCCGCGCCACGTCGCGAGAGGTGGGCCGTCGGGGCGTCGGTGTGGTGCCTCGCTCGGACGGTGTGACTGCCTCGGAATCCGGGCGGTCTTGGTCGGGCACGCCCTCGCGACGGGAACCGGAGGCCATGGACACCTTTCCAAGGGGAGGCCGCTGCGCACGTGCCGCAGGGCATGCTGTAGTCGGTGACGTGCGGCCACGCCGCGAGTAGATGCTACCGCCCGATCCGAAGCCCCCAGGCTGTCCGCGCACCTTCAGGCATCAGATGCGGAGCGCCCCGAGGGGCTCGTAGTACCGGTGTGGTGCGGCCGATCGGCTGATGCCGGCGCGCATACGGAGGGCCGTCCAACCAGGGAGGACCACGGAGCACCGTCGCTCCCGCCACATGTCCCACGCGGGGCGAATGGGTACACCTCCGGCACAGTGTGACCGATGGCAAGGTTGGCTCGAAACGGCTTGCCCAGCGGCGTGTTACGTATAACCTAGCTCCTCGGACCACATCATTCGATTCACTCGCCCGCCAGCGGGGCGCGGGCGACCGGAAGCCGCACCGAGGGCCCCGTGGTCGCGCGCGACTCCTGAGTCCGACGCACCCCTCTGCTGTGAGGAGTTGACCCTCTCGACGCCATCACCACCGTGTCCTTTCGCCGCCCTGGCCGCCCCGCGGAGCCAGGACGGCGAACCGCCCAGGCCACGGTTATCGCCCCACCCGCCGCCTTCCACCGACAGGAGCATTCAGTGACGAACACCCTCAGTCCGGCCGCCCCCGTCGCCCATTCGGGCGCCGGTCACGCAGCTCGCGCCGGAGACCTGCCGGTGCTGCAGAGCGCCCAGACCCGCTGGCCCATGCCGCCCGCTCGCCTCGTACTCGTCACACACCTCCTCGACACCGCCGTTCCCTACGTACGGCTGTTCGACCGGTGCATGGATCTGGTCGGGGTGGTGCCCGTCCCCTACAGCGTGCAGCCCGAAGCGCTCTCCCGGCTCGATGACCTTCCGGTCACCGTGCCCGAATCGATCGGGGACGTCGGAACGTTCGCCGTGCGCGACGCCGTGCGCGCGGCCCGCGAGAGTGAACTCCCCGTGGTGGTACAGGAGGTGGGCGGATACTGCGCCGACGCGGTCGGCGAGCTCGCCCAGTCCCCGAGCGTGCGGGGCATCGTGGAGGACACCAAACAGGGACAATGGCGGTACGAGAGAAACATGCCGTTACCACTGCCCGTGTTCACCATCGCGGACAGCCCGCTCAAAGCACTGGAGGACGTCCAGGTGGGCCGCTCGGTGGCCTACAGCGTCGAGCGGCTGTTACGACTGCGCTTCTACCGGCTGCTCAGCGAGCGGCGGGTGCTGGTGCTCGGCTATGGCGGCATCGGTACGGCCCTGGCCGAACACCTGCGGCGGACCGGTGCCCAGGTCGCGGTCTACGACCCGGACGAGGTGCGGATGTCGGCCGCGGTGGTGCACGGCTTCCGGGTGGGGGCGCGGAAGGACCTGCTGGGCTGGGCGGAGGTGATCGTCGGTGTCTCGGGGCACCGCGCGCTCACCACCGAGGATCTGCCCCTGCTGCGTGACGGCGTGGTGCTGGCCAGCGGCAGCTCCAAGCAGGTCGAGTTCGACGTCGAGGGGCTGTGCCACAACGCCGACACGCTCGTCGAAACCGACGAGGTCATGGAGTTGCAGGTCGCCGGCCGCACGGTGTACTTGCTCAATCAGGGCAAGCCGGTGAACTTTCTGGAGCAGAGCATCCTCGGCTCCGTACTGGACCTGGTCTACACCGAGCTGTACCTGTGCACGCGCGAGCTGGCCCGCCGCGCGTGGAGTCCGGGACTGCATCGCCTCGACCCCCGGATGCAGCAGGAACTGGCCCAGCAGTGGCGCGAGGAGTACGGGCGACAGTGGTGACACTCCTCGACCGGGTCCGCGCCCATGTGCGGGCCGACTTCGCCGCCGCGGACCCGGCGCACGACATCAACCACCTCGACCGGGTCGCGGCCCTGGCCGGGGACATCGCGTCCCGTCTGTCCGCCGATCCACTGTCCGCCCAGGTCGCCGCGTACGTCCACGACTACCACCGGGTGGAGGAGGCCAGGCAGGGGCGGCGGCCCATCCGCCCCGAGGAGGCCCGTACCGCCGTACTGGACGTGCTTGTACGGTGCGAGGTCCCGCGGGAGCTGCACGGAACGATCCTGCGCGCCGTCGAGCTGACCGGGCGCTACCGCTTCGGCGGTGACGATCTCGACGGAGAGGACGTGATCGCCGCCGCGGTGCATGACGCGGACAACCTCGACGCGATGGGCGCCGTCGGCATCGGACGCGCCTTCGCGTTCGGCGGGCTGCTCGGGGAGTCCCTGTGGGAGCCCGGCGCCCAGCTGAAAGAGCTGTACGCGGAAGGCGAGACGTCGTCGGTGCTGGCCCATCTGTACGAGAAGCTGGTCCACCTCGAGAAGGACATGCTCACGGAGCCGGCCCGGCGCCTGGCCGCCGAGCGTGCCTTCCAACTGCACCGGTTCGCCGCCGAGTTCCGTTCGCAATGGGGAAACGAGGAGACCGTGTCCCGCCCCGGCGGTACCCGGGTCCGCTGGGATCCGCTCACCCGCTTCCTGGCCGTGGCGCCGCAGCCGTGGCCCGACGGCACCGTGACACGCATCGGCTTCCGGGGACGCGTCAGGCTGGCCTTCGACGAACAGGGACAGCCCGTGGAGGTGGACCTGTTGGGTGCTCCGGAGGTGCTCACTCGCTGCGTGCCTCACGCTCAGCGCTCACGGGCCTGGAACACGGCGGCGGGACGGGAGTGGTTGCTGGACGCGGAGGCCAACGACGTGTGGATCAGCATCGTCGATACCCCCGTCCACCGTCGTCTCACCGCCGTCGGTGACATCGAGGTGCGCCTGTGCGAGGGCCGACCGGCCGCGCTGCAACTGCACCTGACCGAGGACGCCCCGGTTTCCCTCAGCGGCGAGGGTGCCTCATGAGTTATGTGAGCCTCCTGCGGAGTCCGTACGCGACCCGGCTGCTGGTGGGCACTCTCGTCGGTCGGCTGCCGAGCGCGATGGCCGCTGTCGCGATCCCCCTGGCGCTGCGCAACGCAGGCGCACCATACGCGTTCATCGGGGTTGCCATCGGGGCGTTCGCCATCGCCGCGGCGGTGGGAGGGCCCCTGCTCGGCCGCCTGGTGGACCATGTCGGCCAGCCCGTGGTGCTGCTGGCGACAGCCGTGCTGGCGGGCTGCGGGTTCCTTGTGATCGCGGCGGCCCCCGACCGGCAGGCTGCCGTCGTGGCCGGAGCGGCCTTGGCGGGAGCGGCGACCCCGCCGCTGGAGCCCTGCCTGCGGGCGCTGTGGCCGGCGGTCGTCGACGCGAAGAAACTGGAGTCGGCCTACGCTCTGGACTCCGCCTCCCAGCAACTGATCTTCGTGGGCGGGCCGTTGATCGTTGCCGGCTGTGTCGCCGCCGCCTCACCCGTGG
This sequence comes from Streptomyces sp. L-9-10, assembly GCF_004151105.1. GTDB lineage: Bacteria > Actinomycetota > Actinomycetes > Streptomycetales > Streptomycetaceae > Streptomyces. The sequence goes on along the minus strand of NZ_PHRF01000115.1, from coordinate 82,478 downwards.
AAGCCCTCTGGGCCGCCGCGCTGCTGGGGCTCGCGGGGGTCCTCGTCGTCGCCACCGCGGCGCCCACCCGGGCCTGGCAGGCCCCTGCCCGCCAGGCCGACTGGCTCGGCCCGCTGCGCAGCCGTGGTCTCGTCGTCCTGCTGGTCAGCCTCACCGGTGTGGGCGTTGCCATCGGCACGCTCAATGTCATCGTCGTGGCCTACGCCGAGGAACACCGGCTGCCCGGGGGTGCCCCGACGCTCCTGGCCCTGAACGCCCTCGGTGCCCTGGTCGGGGGACTGGCGTACGGCGCCGTACGCCGCTGGCCGGTCCCGCCCGCGCGGCGGACCCTGCTGCTGGTAGTCGGCCTGGGGCTGGGTTATGCGCTGTTGTGCCTCCTGCCCGCGCCTCCGTTGATGTCCTGCCTGATGCTGCTGACCGGGCTGTTCCTCGCACCGGTACTGACCGTCTCCTTCGTCCTGGTCGGAGAGCTCGCGCCGGCGGGCACCGTCACCGAGGCGTTCGCCTGGCTCGTCACACTGATGACCTCGGGCTCGGCGCTGGGGTCCGCCGTCGTGGGGTTGGTCCTGGAGCACGGCGGTCCGAGATGGGCTGCGGTGTGTGGCGTGCTGGGGCTCGCGGTCAGCGTCCTCATCCTCCTGGCCGGGCAGTCACGGTTGGATGCGGAACAGCGTGCGGGCGCCACGGCGTCGGCTGTGTCCACGGCATGACCTGCCCGTTGCCCGACGCCACGGTCACGCTGGCGATGATCTTGGAAGCAGGTTGACGATGACAGGGGGATGGTCCGGATGCCAACCATGGAATGGGTAGCCAGCAGCTGTCGCCTGCTGGCCTCGACAGCGGTCGATTTCGAGCGGGAGCGGCCCTTCGCGGGTTTGCGGATCGGCGCGGCGATCCATCTCGAACCCAAGACGGCGACCCTGCTCCTGGTGCTGGCACGCGGTGGGGCGGATGTCGTCGCGACGGGAAACCTCAGGACTACACAGGGCGCCACCCTGACCTTCCTGAGGAAGCAGGGGATCACGGTCATCGGTGACCGCACGCGCGACCCGCAAACCGAGGACGCGTGTCTGCGCCAGGTCCTCGCGACCCGGCCCAACCTGCTTCTGGACAACGGCGGCGGCCTGTTCCTGCGCTACCTCGACGCGCCCTACGAGGGGTTGCTGGGAGGGACGGAGGAAACCACATCGGGGCGGGCACGGCTGATGCCGGTACGTGCCCGGATCAAGCGCCCGGTGCTGGTGATCAACGACAGTCCGATCAAGCAGTTCGCGGAGAACACCCATGCGGTCGGCCAGAGCGTGCTGGAGTCGTTTCTGCGCATCACCAACCGGGCCACCAACGGACGGCGTGTCACCGTCGTCGGCTATGGCGCCTGTGGGCGCGGCATCGCCAGGAACTTCGCCAACGCGCATGCCCGGGTCGCCGTGTGGGACAACGACCCCGTCCGTCGCCTGGAGGCCATGTTCGACGGCTACGCGGTCCCCGGCCGGCAGGAGGCGTTCGCATCGGCGGACATCATCGTGACGTCCACGGGAAACCCCGGCATTCTCACCGCGGATGACCTCCCCCTGCTGTCCGACGGCGTGATCCTGGTCAACGCGGGTCACCTCCCGTGGGAGATCGACGTACCCGGACTGCTCGCCCACCCCGCCGTCCTGAACTGCACCGAACCGACCGAGGGATTACAGACCCTGACTCTGAGCGGCGGCGCCCGCGTCAACATCCTCACCGAGGGCCACATGGTGAATCTGAACGGGCCGCGCCCCCTGGGGAATTCGGTTGAGTCCATGGACCTCGGATTCACCCTGCAGGCCCGCTGCCTGGAAGCCATCGCGGTCGGCCGTGTCCCCGCTGACCGGTGTGTCGTCCCTGTCCCGCCCGAGATCGACGCCGAGGTTGCGCGGGCGTATGTGGCCCTGGCCGGCGGGGAGCGTCCAGTGAGTACCCGGTGACCGGCACAAGCAGCACATGATTCCCGCGACCGTGGTCGTTCCCAGCCACCTCATCAACGTACGTACTGCACAGAGGAGTTGTAATGAAGCAACCTGTGGAGACTGACAACGGTGTGAGCGACTCCCCCGATGGGGACCTTCTCTCCTGGAAGCAGGGAAGGCCCGCGGACATCGAGGGGCGCAGCAAGAAACTGTGGCTGCTGCCCGACGGCCTGTGCGTCGTCGAGATCATCCCCTCGCTGCGAAGCTTCACTTACGCCCGGGACGAACTGGTCGAGGACACTGGCCCGTTGCGGCTCGACTTCTATGAACGGGCCGCCGCGAAACTGGCGGGTGCGGGGATCCGTACCGCGTTCTCCCGCCGCCTCTCCGCCACCTGTTACGTGGCTGAGTACCACCCCGCGCCGCCGTTCGAGGTCATTGTCAAGAACCGCGCGGTCGGCTCCACGCTGGTGAAGTATCCGGGGCTGTTCGAGGAGAACCAGCCGCTGCCCACGCCGGTGGTGAAGTTCGACTACCGGGTCGACCCCGAGGACCAGCCGATCGGTGAGGACTATCTGCGCGCGCTGGGCCTGCCGGTCGAGGAACTGCGCCGGCAGGCGCTGGCGGTGAACACCATCCTGGGCGACTGGCTGCGCCCTGTCGAACTGTGGGACTTCTGCCTGATCTTCGGTATCACGGACGACCGCGAGCCCGTGCTGATATCCGAGGTGTCGCAGGACTGCATGCGCCTGCGCCACCCCGACGGATCCCCATTGGACAAGGATCTCTTCCGCGGCGGGGCGTCCCAGGCAACGATCACTTCGCAATGGCGGAGGCTGTTCGATGGGCTCGACTGACCGCCCGGTGGCATTGCTCACCGGGACGAACCGCGGCACCGGCCGAAGCCTCGCCCAGGAGCTGCATGAGCGGGGCTACCGCCTCTTCTCCCTCAACCGCACGCCGACCGGCGAGGACTGGCTCCATGAACAGCGATGCGACCTCGCGGACCCCGAGCAGATCAGGGACTGCGTCGCCCGGGTGCTCGCGGCGACGGACCGGCTCGACGTGTGCGTTTCCAACGCGGTCGACCGCCTCCTGGAACCGATCGCCGACATCCGCCAGGCGGACTGGGACAGGTCTCTGGCGGTGAATCTCAGCGCGAACCTCCATCTGACCCAGGCTGTGCTACCGGCCCTGCGATCCGGCAACGGGCTGATCGTCTTCATGGGAAGCCACGCCGGCACCCGGTATTTCGAAGGCGGTGCCACCTACAGTGCCACGAAGGCCGCTCTGGCGGCCTTCGTGGAGACGCTGCTGTTGGAGGAACGGAACAACGGTGTGCGGGCATGCCTGATCTCGCCGGGCGCGATCGCCAACCTGGAGGGGGACACGGATCCCCACAAGATGACAACTCAGGCAGTCGCCAAGGGCATCGCCTCGATCATCGACGATTTTCCCAAAGACTTGCTGGTGGGTGAGATCGAGATCAGACCTGCATCGCTGCCCAAACCCCCTGTCACCGGAATCGACCGGCTGCTGCACGTCTAGGAGGACCGCATGCTCTCCCTCGCACTGCCCAAGGGGTCTTCGCTCGAGCGGCGGACCCTTGGTCTGTTCGCCGCTGCCGGCCTGGAAGTGACCAGGCCCTCCGAACGTGCCTACCGGGGCACCATCGCCTACAGCGGCCCGATACAGGTCGCCTTCTTCAAGCCACGGGAAATCCCTCTGGTCGTCGCGGACGGGTCGTTCGATGCCGGGCTGACCGGTGCCGACTGGGTCGAGGAAACCGAAGCCAAGGTCGAGAGCGTGGTGTCCTTCACCTACTCCAAGGCCACGGACTCGCCGTGGCGGGTGGTGCTGGCGGTTCCGGCCGAGCACGCGGCGCGGACCGTGCAGGATCTCGGCCAGGGCATACGGATCGCCACCGAGTACCCAACGATCGCCCGCCGGTTCCTCCAGGACGCGGGAATCCAGGCGGATGTGATCCATTCGTACGGCGCGACCGAGGCGAAGATCCCGGAACTGGCCGATGCCATCGTGGACGTCGTCGAGACGGGTTCCACGCTCGACCACAACGGCCTGCGGATCATCGAGACGATCCGCACCTGCACCCCGTGGTTCATCGCCAGTCCGCAGGCGTGGTGCGACGCCGGCCGACAACGAAGGATCCAGGGGATGGCCCGGCTGCTGGACGCCGCTCACGCGAGGTCCACCAACGCGCTGCTGACCGTACGCGTGCCCGCGCACTGTCTGGACCGGGTAACCCGCTCCATGCCCGAGCGTTCCTGGCGGCTCGGGGCCGGCCTGCACGGCACCGACCTGGTCGTCGTCCAAGGGCTGGCACAGCGCGCCGGGCTGCCCGACGTCATCGACCGCCTGCTGGAAGCAGGCGCACTTGATGTCACCCAGACCGACGGCGGAATGACCACGTCGGCGCTCCCCCGGACACCCTTACGATGACCGATCCACCGTGGGTGTTCAGGTCATCGGACCCGGAGTGATCCGCCCCGGATGCGGGGGCGGGCGGTGGCGGGGGCCGGGGCCGGGTCCATCGGCGTGTACGGCGAGACGAAGAGCATCTCAGGGGTGGTGGAGGTGTCGTGGCCGGTGGCACGTGCGAGAGCGAACTGAAACCCTCTGACACCACCCGTGGTTTCCGTGTGTACCCGCTCCCGCAGATACGCGGTGATCACCCGGTAGGCAGGCGTACGGATCACCTCGGAGAAACCCTTGTCGAGCATCTGCAGCATCTCGCTGCTGATGTCGAACACCGCTTTCTCTGTTCGTCGGCTGGGGAACCAGAAAATCTGGTGGAGCCGCCGCCCGGCTATCAGATCGACCGCCCGCCAGGGAGAGGTCTCGCCCGCGGTGTTCAGTGTGCGGTAGAAGAAGTGGTAGTCGTGCACCGCCGGTTCCGGGGCGAAGAATCGCCAGTTCGGCAGCAGCGCGAAGGTGTCCTTGCGCTGGAGTCGGTTGAACATCGGGTTCGGGTGCTGCACGGCGAGCGTACCGATCAGCATGGCCGCGCCCGTTATCCGCGCGATCGCACCGGTGCCGGTGAAGGCGCTCTTCACAATCTGATTCACTGCGCTGCCTCTTCCACGACGCGCACCCGCGGTGCGTCGGCTGCCTGGGTCTCGTCGAGGAATGCGATGATCCGGCGGCCCACCTCGGTGGCGAACCGGCCGCCGGTCAGCAGCGAGTCATGGTCCGCGCCCTCCAGCACGAAGCTCTTCACGTGACGTCCCTCTCCCCGGTGTGTCTCGGCCAGTTCGTTGTGCATCAACAACTGCTCCGGGTCCCGGTCGACGGTCTGTTGTGCGGAGACCACCAGAGCATGGGCTTCGATGGTGGGCAGCTTCCCGTCGAAGGCCCGGAATTCCCGCTCGACGGCTTCCCATTCACGGCGGCCGGCCTCCCACAGACGTACGTCGGTGTACTGGGCGAACACACGGGTACGGCAGTTGGCGGGCAGTGCCTGCACCCAGGCCGGCCGTGCCAGGAGAATGCCGAGTCCGGCATTGAGGGACCGCACCATCGTGTTCATCACGAGGACAAGGCCCTCGGCAGATGTGCTCTGTTGGTTCGACCGGTTCAACTCGTCGGGGTGGGAGGAGTCGAGATAGACGACGCCCTGCAGCCGGTCTCCCAGGTCCGCGGCGGCCCGGCGGGCCAGTTCACCGCCGAGCGAGTGACCGACCAGCACGACCTTGCGATCTTCTGGGACAACACCGCGGGTCAGGTCCACCAGGTCATCGACCGATTCCGCCAGATCATAGGCAGAGGTGCTCCGGTACCTGCTGCCGGCGTATCCGGCACGGGCGTAGGTGACCACGCCGTACCCGCTCTCCAAGGCGATCTTCTCCGTGATCCAGGTGAAGTGCTCTGATGTGGAGACCATGCCGTTGACAAAGACGAGGACCGGGAGGGCGGGGTCGTCACCCTCGCTTCGCTCGTATTGGAGTTCGTTCTGATGACGTGTCGTCAGGTACGCGGAGTGTGAACAGCCTTCCAGCGTGCGCATGCGTCGCTGGACCGCGACCACACCGGCAATGGACACGGCTCCGGCCAGCAGCGCCGCACCGGCGTACAGGGCGCGGTCGTCACGGCCGGCCACCGACGGATGCGTCCTCGGGGTTGAGGTATAGGCGACCATCGGGTGCATGGAGATGAACGCGGTGACAAACCGGCCCAGTCCCATGACCAGGCCGTTCGCGACATGGAACGCGCCCGCGCCGGCGATCAGGGGCCGGGCGAGTTTTCCGCCGGCCAGGTAGGCCACCGGGAAGAGGCACTCAAGCGCGAGCACACCGTGTGTGAGGTACACCGCGGCCTTCGGGTATTTCTCCGCCAGCCTGAAGGCGGGCTCGTGGCCGTACGTCGCCGTTCGCATGATGCCGCTGAGCGCGGAGGCGTCCCTCCATGACCTGCTCAGCAGTTTCATCCAACCGGATATGACGTACGAGGTGTTGGCCTGCAGTGCCACGTACCAGAGCAAGGCGTCCTGGGTCTGCGGACGCGTGGACAGGCGTGCCATACCGGTGGCCGTCTGCACCAGCACCGACACCTGGTCGGAGCCGTCGCTGCCGTACCGGTGCCGCGCGTGGAGCGCGGCGGTGGTGACACCGAGGAAGATGTTGCCCGCCCCCCGCCAGCGCGCCCGACCTGGCAACAGCAGTCCCGCACTGACCGCGACCCGGGCCATGTGCACCGCCGCCGTGGCCTTCTCCCCGCTTATGACGTCGAGGAACTTGCGGGTCAAGGGGGGTCCATGCCTGTCACGGGCCATCGTGGGCCAGTGGTGGAGTCCGCCCGGCCTGGTCTGCTTCCGCTGGGTCAGATATTCCAGAGAGGAGGTCAGCGAGGTGACGGCGGACAGGCGCTCCGAGACTCCGATGGCCTGTGATCGGGTCACAGGGATCGGTCCGGTCAGTGTGGACACGATTCTGGTGAACACTTTCACGAGGGCCTCCTGACTTTTCACCGATGAACTGGTCTTCGTTCCATGACCGGGCTGCCCGCTCCGCCGGGCCGGAAGGCGGTCTCCGGCCCGGCAGAGTTCCGTGCGTCAGGCGGGGACACGGCGCCATGCCCCTTGGATCAGTCCCTGGCCGTCGTCGAGGCCGCCGACCACGGCACAGAACACCGCCACGCCGCTGAGAAACGCGGCCGGCGACGCGAGCACGGCCGGCGTGTGCCCCGGCTCGCGTCGGTGGAGATCTCGGTCTCCGTCAGGGTGATGGACTCGTCACTTGAGTGATGAGCTCGGCCACTTGGTCCACCTGCACGGAGTCGAGTGTGTTGGCCCCGCGGTTCATTCCCCGATGGCGAACGTAACGCACCAGTTCGCCGACGGAGTCGCCAGCACGGTGACACCTTGCTCTACCAGTACGGTGCCCTCGGCCCGCTCGATCGGGACCTCGTCGAGGCGCGCGTCTTCGTTGATGAAGGCGGTGATGTCGTTCACGATTTCCCCTTGGGGTAGTCGGAAGAATGGACTTTCCGGCTGAGCCATTCGTCAGCCGACGACATGGCCAGCGAAGCCAGGTTATACGTAACACCCAGCCGGGCAAGTCGTTTCTGGCCAGACTCATCACGGTCACACCGTGCGCGGGTGCACCCATTCGTCCTGTTGTGGTGTGTTGACGATCGAGGGGTGCTTCGGGGTCCTCCGCACTCGATGACGTGTCCAGGTCATCACACGAACCGTGCCGCAGCGTCGCCGATGCCTTGGTGACTGAAAGTTGCCCCAGGGCGGCAAAGCCGTGTTGTGGAGAGGTTCCGGCCGTGCTCCACGTCCGGTCCTGGCGGATGCGTGTGGGTTCACACCGTCGACACCGGCTTCGGCGGCCCAGGCGAAAGCGTCACAACACCAGGGTCTTCCAACGCGGCGAGGCACGGCCCGCCGCGGCAGCGGCTGATGTCACCGCGGGCACGCGAGCGGCGGCCTGATCCGCACGAGGGGCCCTAGCATGCCCGGATGCCCAACGAACCTGCCTCCACCGTACTGCTGGACCTCGCCCGACGGCTGGTGCACACGTCCTTCGGGCCGCGCGCGACCGAACCACGGCAACTGGCGGCCGGCGCCTGGTCTCAGGCGTTCGAGTTGACCATCGATGGTGCGGAGGCGGTCCTGCGCATCGGCGCGCATGGTACGGACTTCGCCAAAGACGAACTCGCCGCCGGTTACACCGGGCCCGGCCTGCTCGTACCGCCGGTGCTGGCCCGAGGCGTGGTCGACACCTGGCACTACGCGATCTCGAGACGCGCTTACGGGATCGGGCTCGACGACCTGCCCGCCACCGACGTGGCGCTGACGCTGCCGAGCCTGCTGACCACGCTCGACGCCATCGGCGGAATCGACCTGGCCGGCACCGCCGGATACGGCATCTGGAGCCCGGACGGGCACGCTCCGTACGACTCCTGGCCGGACGCGTTGCTGGCCATCGGCACCGAGACGGCCCGAGTGCCCGGCTGGAGAGCAGCGCTGGCCAACTCCGAGTTCGGGCTCGGGCCGGTGGAAGCCGGGCTGGCCGCGCTCGCCGCACTGACGCCGTATCTGCCCGACGAGCGCCACATGATCCACGGCGACCTGCTCAGTCACAACGTCCTCGCTGCCGACGGCACCGTCACCGCCGTGCTGGACTGGGGCAACGCCCTGTACGGCGACAACCTCTATGACGCGGCCTGGCTCATCTACTGGTGGCCGTGGTACCCGCAGTGGCGCGACGTCGATATCCGCGCTGCGTTGCCGGCCCACTGGCGCGCCACCGGCCCGCTCCCGACCCACCTGCGCGAGCGCCTCCACGCCTACCTCATCCATATCGGCCTCGACGCCATCGCCTACTGCGCCTTCCAACGCCGCTGGGACGAAGTACGGTCCAACGCCGACATCGTGGCCGCGCTGGCCCGTAGCGCACCGGGCGAGTACGTCCTCAACCCACCCACGACTCGATCCTCGTAGGGAAGAACCACAAGAGAGCTGTGGAGGAACGACGGGAGCAACCACAGAAGCGTGGTCTGCGTGGAGCTCCGCACCATCGGGATGCGAAAGCCCCATAGTTCTCGGAGCGCCTGCCGAGTCGGGCCCGTCCCCCCTGCGGGCCCGACTCGGGAGGCGCCTTCCCCTCATTTCCCCATCCACCTGACCGTTTCACAGTTGGCTTGTACATACTGGCGAGCCAATTCAGGATCTCCCACCCTGGCGCGTTCAGCGGCGCGCGTGACGAATTCCTTGCCTCTCAGGTCCTCGGCCGGTGGGTACTTCGTCAGTTTCCCGGCCATGACCCTCAGAGCGCTTTCGCTCGCCACGCGGTCTCCGCGCGCTGTTGCGGCATCCCACGACAGGTACCAGGCACAGCTGTTCACGATGTCGAGCACGGTCTTGGTGACCCCGGCGGACAGACGCTCGTCCGCGAGCGGCTGGGTCGCCTCGATCAGGCGGTCAGTATCCGGTCGGTAGTCAGGTGGCCAGTGGTACTGGCCAAAGGACTGCCTCAGTTCCGTGGCGTAACCCGCCTGGTTCAGCGTGATCGGCGAGACCGGTGGGGAGGCTGGGCTCTGGCTGCACGCCGCGACGGTCATGAGACTGAGGCCCGCCGCGGCCACGATCCGCCGGTGTTTCACGGGGCCTCGCGGACATCCCAGTAGATGATGCCCTCCCACGTGTCCGTTTCGTTGTTCCCTCGGCTGTAAGCGGAGAGACAGAACACGGTTCCGGCCAGGAAGTCACGTCCGATACGTATGGCGCTGGTCGGGTCGGTGTTCGGTAGTCTTACCGCCGTTCCTGTTTGTCCTCCCGCACACCTGCGCCACCTGACGTCCAGCTCGGGTCCATTCGATTTCCGAACGTATATGTTCGTTCCGGAATCACTCACAGTCCGTTGTGTTGTGTAGTGAACCCAGGTGCTCTTGCGTACGCTGGCGGGTCCGATAACATCGTTCCTCGCGCTCGCGGGTATCGCGCCGACCAGCATTATGGTGACGCCGGCCACGGCAGCGAGAGGAATTATTCGTTTCACGTGTTTCTCCTCATTGCGGTGATCTTGCATGGACTGACACGAGGTCAAGCGATTCCCCCTCGGGCGACGCCTTTCCGCGATACGGGGGCTGCTTCCGTGCCGGCAGCGGACGCGGGCGGGCGCCGCTGCGGCCGACCCGGCGGCGGCCGGGACAGAGACGGCGATCAGGGCGACGGCCATCACGGTGACGGAACGGATGCGCGGCTCCAACATGGCGAATCTCCCTCTGGTGGTGCCGTCCGGGGAAGCCGGCCGGTCAGAGGTCCGGCGGCCGGGACCGGCCGCGGCCCGGAGTTGACCGGCGGGCGCGTTCCGTCACTCTGGACAACCTGGTTGGCCTGGCGCCCTGTTGGCACACGGAAGTGGGGGACGGGACGGGGCGACAGGAGAAGGGGGCGGTGGCGGAACGGTCACCACTGTCCCCCGCCGTCTGCCACCCCGTGCAGGGGTCGGACAAGACCCTTGACACACCAGCCGAGAAGCGTTAGCGCCACAGAGTGGCTGACGGAACTCTGTGCGGCACACCTGGCCTCATGCAGACTGACGCCCATGGACCGACGTACGGAACTGACCGCGTTTCTACGCTCTCGACGGGCCAGAATCAGCCCCGAACAGGTAGGACTGCGCTCATACGGCACGGGCCGGCGCCGCGTCCCCGGACTGAGACGCGAAGAGGTCGCCCACCTCGCGGGTGTCAGCGTGGACTACTACCTGCGGTTCGAGCAGGGGCGCAAAAACGGAGTCTCCGACGCCGTACTGGACTCGGTGGCCCGCACGTTGTGCCTGACAGACGTCGAACGCCGCTATCTTCACCTGCTGGCCCGGCCCGGCCGCCGTCACACGCCCGACACGTACTTCGCCGACCCGACCGGCTCCATGGAACTGCGGCCCGGCCTGCAACAGTTACTCGACTCCCTCACCGATACTCCCGCGTACGTCGTCGGCCGCCGGGGCGAAGTGCTCGCCTGCAACGCGATCGCGGAAGAGATCTTCTTCCGGCACTCACCGCCCCACCGGCGCAACATGCCCCGGCTGGTGTTCCAGCATCCGCACAGCCTCACGACCTACCGGGACTGGGCTGCCAAGGCATACGACATCGTCGCGTTCCTCCGCCTGGACGCGGCACGCCACCCTGACGACCCACTACTCGCCACACTGATCGCGGACCTTTCCAAGCATCCCGACTTCCGCAGACTCTGGCAGGAAGTTCACCCTGTCCGCGACAAGGACATCGGCACCTACCGACTGCACCACCCCGCCGCCGGAGAGTTCACCCTCGCCTTCCGGGCGCTGCGCCTGCCCGAGGCCCCTGACCAGACACTCATCGCCTACACCGTCGATCCAGCGTCACCGGCCGAGGCAGCCCTGGCCGCCATCGCACACGCCATGAGGCACCCGGCCACCCCGGAACGGTGAGCGCGACATAGGCCTGCGCCGCGTTCAGCGTCTTCCCGAGCGGCCCGAGCGGCCCGAGTGCCGCCGCCGGGCGCGCGGACAGGCGGAGAGGCGGAGAGGCGCGATGGAGAGGGTGATCAGAGACCCCCTCACATCAGGAGGGTGCGCCAGCGGTCGGCCGATTCCTTCAGATCCTCGATAACCCGCTCCAGGAACGTACCCGCCCTGAGAAGCCGCTGCCCCACCGGCGAGTCGGGTCCGAGCGTCTCGGCTGCCGCCATCGCGGCCTGCGCCGACTCGAGTGTCTGCTGCGCGCTGATCGCCATCGAGTGGTACCAGGCTTCGTCGTCGACGACGTAGATGTCGCGCCGCCGCTGCGGATCGCGCTCACGCCGGACATATCCGTACTGGACCAGGGAGTTCACGGCCACGGAGACGGAGGCCGGGCTGACCTTCAGCCTGCGGACGAGCTCGGCCGCCGTGCGCCTTCCGTCCTCGGACAGCAACAGGTCGACGTGCACACGTGCCATCATCCTCGGCATCCCCGACCTGACCGCCAGCTCGATGATCCTGTCCTCCGCCGTGCCGCCCGAAGGTCGGTCCGCGTGGGCGTGTGCCGTTGTGCCACGCCGCGCCCGCTGAGCCGTCGCCTTGTGCGCCAACTGGGGCCGGTAGCCGCCGGGGCCGCCGTTGCGTGTCACCTCCCGGCTGATCGTCGAGGTCGGACGTTCAAGCCGGCGGGCGATCTCGGCATAGGAGAGGCCGTCGGCGAGGCCGGCCGCGATGCGCTGGCGTTCCTGCTGGGTCAACCGTCCTCCTGGCATGCCGCCAGTATTGCCTTCATCTCCAGTCATTGCAACGCACCGTTGCATTCGACTGCAATCATTGCGTCAATTTACCGTCTCCCAGCTGGTGTTATGGATTCACATGATTGACGGCATCGCGGAGGCGACGTAGCGTTCGAGCATCAGTAAACACGTCATATCGCGAAACGGGGAATGGTCGTCATGAGCGAGTCCGTACACGCCGTCACGACTCTGCCGGCGGAGCGTGGGAGCGGCTGCCCCTTCGACCCGCCGGCCGAGCTGCTCGATGCCCTGCGGCACGGGCCCATCAGCGGCTACACCCACCCCGGCGGAAAGCAGGGCTGGGTGATCACCGGATACGAGATGGTGCGATCCGTCCTGGCCGACCCCCGGTTCAGCTCGCGCAAGGAACTCATGAACGTCGTCGACTTCGAGCTTCCTCCGGCGCCGCCCGGCGAGTTCCTCCTCATGGACGAGCCGGAGCACAGCCGCTACCGGAAGCCCCTGGTGGGCAAGTTCACCGTGCGGCGGATGCGGATGCTCACCGAGCGGATCGAGCAGATCACCGCGGACTGCCTGGACGCCATGGGAGAGGCCGGGCCGCCGACGGACCTGGTCACAGCGTTCGCCAAGCCCATCCCCACCATCGTGATCTGCGAGATCCTGGGCGTGCCGTACGAGGACCGGGCTTCCTTCCAGGAGCAGATCGACGCGTTCATGGGCGGGGAGGTCAGCGACGAGGAGCTGATCGCGGCCTACACCGCGACCCAGGAGTACCTCGCACAGCTGGTGGCCGCGAAGCGGGCCAAGCCCACCGACGACGTTCTCAGCGAACTCACCGACAGCGATCTGACGGACGAGGAGCTGAAAGGAATCAGCCTCATCCTTCTGGCGGCCGGATTCGACACCACCGCGAACATGCTGTCCCTCGGTACCTTCGCGCTGCTGCGGAACCCGGAGCAACTCGCGGCACTGCGTGGCGATCCCGCACTCACCGACGGGGCCGTGGAGGAACTGCTGCGGTATCTGAGCGTCGCCAAGACGTTCCACAGGACGGCGCTGGAAGACGTCGAGCTGGGCGGCCAGATCGTCAGGGCCGGCACGACGGTCGTCCTCTCGTACAATACCGCCAACCGCGACCCCAACCGCTTCACCGACCCCCACACGCTCGACCTCAGCAGGCAGGCCGCCGGGCACCTGGCCTTCAGCCACGGCATCCACCAGTGCCTGGGGCAGCAGCTGGCCCGCGTCGAGATGCGGGTCGCGTTCCGTGCGTTGGTCGACCGCTTCCCCACCCTGCGCCTGGCCGTGCCGGCCGCGGAGGTCGGTCTGCGCCCGGAGACCGCGGACATCTTCGGAGTGAAGCGCCTCCCGGTCACGTGGGACACGAAGTGAGCACGCCGTACCTGAGCGTCGACCGTGAGCGCTGCATCGGCGCCGGCATGTGCGCCATGACCGCCCCCGACGTCTTCGACCAGGATCCGGACGACGGCCTCGTGCTCCTGCTGCACGCCGAGCCGCATGCCGCCCACCGCGCGACCGCACAGATGGCCGCCGGCGTCTGCCCCTCCGCGGCGATCACCCTTCACGAGCCGGGCTCCGATCCGGTCCGCCCGGTGATCCGCTAGCTCACACGACGTTGTGACCCATCGGCGCCGCCGCTCAGCCGGGCGGCGGCCCTGACGGGATCACCGGTTCGGATGCGCTGCCCCCGAGGACGGAGACGCCCGTGGTCGATGACGGCGAGGCGCTGACACAGGGCCTCGGCCTCGTCGAGGTAGTGCGTGGTCAGCACGACGGTCTGGCCGCCCTCGTGGAGACTCCCGATGATCTGCCAGAGGTCCTCGCGTGCCTGGGGGTCGACGCCGGCGGTCGGCTCGTCCAGGAAGAGCACCTCGGGCAGGTGCATCAGGGCCCGGCCGATCATGACCCGGCGGGCCTGGCCGCCGGAGAGCTGATGAGTCTTCGCACTGGCCTTGTCGGCGAGAGCCAACTGCTCCAGGAGTTCCAGCGCCCGACGACGGGCAGCCGGTGCGGACATTCCGAAGTAGCGTCCACGGAAGGCGAGGTTGTCCAGCACGGTGAGCGCGCGGTCCAGGGTGTTGGCCTGGGAGACGACGCCGATGCGGGATTTCACGCCGACCGGGTCGGCGCTGACCTCGTGGCCCGCCACCCACGCGTTTCCGGCGGTGGGCGTGACCAGGGTGGTGAGCATGCCGATGGTGGTGGACTTGCCCGCACCGTTGGTGCCGAGCAGGCCGAAGAACTCGCCCTGGCTGACCGTGAGATCAAGGCATTCGAGGGCGACGAGGCCGTCCTGCCCGCGCCGATAGACCTTGCGCAGGCCCTCCGTGCGGATGGCTGTTGCGGTGTCGGCCGGGGTGACGGGCCGTGGGTGGGTGGCGGGGGCGGTTTTCATGGGGGAGCTCCTACGGAGTTACGGGGGCGGGGTTCCGTGACCGGGGAGCCCGGCGCCTCCGAGGCGGGTCAGCAGGACGGACATGTGGCCGACGTCCTCCTTGCTCCACAGAGGGGCGGCGAAGATCTCGGCGGCGATCTGCTCGGCGGTGGCGAGCATGTCCGTCAGGCGTTCGCGTCCGGTGTCGGTCAGTGCGGCATAGGCCACACGTCCGTCGCGAGCATCCGTCTCGCGCATGACCAGCCCGATCCGCTCCAGCGGAGCCAGTCCCCGGGTCACCCCGGAGGCGGTCAGCCCCAACTTCTCGGCCAGGTCCACCCGGCGCATCCGGCCGCCGGGCGCCTCCCCCAGACGCAGCAGCATCGTGAAGTCGGCCAGGCTCACGCCGTGCAGCCCCGACAGGCTCGCGTCGAACCGCTTCACCAGGGACACCTGGGCCCGCACGAGACGCAGCGACACATCCAGCACATCACTCATTGCCACCTCCTTGACTGCTCAAGCATATCACTATGCTTGAGCCGTCAAGGATTTATTTCGCCGGAGCTCGCCCCAACAGCCCCGACGAATGGGAGCCGCGTCAGAACCCGCGCGCCGGGCCATGACGGAAGTCGCTTCGACCGGTCACAAACCCGTGGCGTCCCTGACCCTTTTCAGCACGGACCCGAGCGCGTCCACCGCTCCGTCCTGCCGCCTCGCGCGCGCCGCCCGGTCCGCCGGCACCAGCCGCTCGGCGGCCTGCACGGCATAGGCGTCCGGGTCACCGAAAGCAGCCCGCGGGTGCTCCCCCGTCTCCGCGCAGTGCGCGGTGACATCCTTGACCGCCTGAAGTACTACTGCCCGGTCCACGCCCGGCTGCATGGCCAGTCGCACCTGGAAACGCGCCATCCACTTTTCGCGGTCCTCTTCCCTCGCCGCGTCCATTGTCCCGTCCTTCTTCGCCACGTGCCCTCCCGGGTGATCGGCAGCAGTCTGTCACGGAGTTGGACGGCGGGGCATCGACGTCGGTTGCACAAGCGAGGAAACTGATGAGCCTCAAGTGACTGCCGGGAGCCGCACTGGATCTACCCGGTCCACTGTCGCAGAACTTCACAGATCACGGGTTCTGGCACAGCTTCCGGCCCCGCGCACGCGCACCCATCGGCGGAACACACGGAGGACCTGGCAGTGAGGTTCGTACAGGCCGCTTGGCCGGAGCTGTACGAGAAGAGGGACGAATCGAGATCACCAACGAAGGCGTCCTCCCGGTGCGACCCGAGGCGCACACCGGACGCAGCGCATTTTGAACACCAGGGCGGGCACGTTGAGGGTCTGCAGCAGCAGGACGATGTTGGCGGGCACGCGTTCGTCCCCAGGGCCTGGTCGGCGGCGCGTTTTACTGCTGATCCAGGAGGGGGAGCGCTGCGAGACGTTCTTCGTCGTCCTGAGCGGTACCGTCGCCGTCGTCGAGGACTACGGCACTCCCGAGGAGCGCGTGCTGCGCGTGCACGGCCCCGGTCGCTTCATCGGCGAACTCGGGCTGCTGCACGGACAGGTGGCCTTCTACACCGCTGTCGCCAGGGAGCCGGGCGAGGTCCTCGCCGTCTCCTTGGACCAATTGCGCCGCCTGGTGTCCCAGGACTCCACCGTCGGGGACGTCGTGCTGCGCGCCTGTCTGGGCCGTCGCGCGCTGCTCGTCGGACAGGGCGCCGGCTTCCGCATCATCGGCTCGCGCTACTCGCCCGACACCCGGCGGCTGCGCGAGTTCGCCATCCGCAACCGGCTGCCGCACCGCTGGATCGACCTGGAGACCGACGAGGAGGCCGAGGAACTGCTGCGTCGCTTCGGCGTCGGCCCGGAGGAGACACCGCTCGTCATCTGGCGGGACACCACCCTGTTGCGCAACCCCAGCAACGCGGAACTGGCCCGGCTCATCGGCCTGCCGTCACTGCCCGCCGGAAACCGTCACGGCGACGTCCTCATCGTCGGCTCCGGACCCGCCGGCCTCGCTGCCGCGGTGTACGCCGCCTCCGAGGGCCTGAGCACCACGGTGGTGGAGGCGATGGCCACCGGCGGCCAGACCGCCACGTCGTCCCGCATCGAGAATCCGCTCGGCTTCCCAGCCGGCATCTCCGGCGCCGAACTCACCGAACGCGCCGTGCTCCAGGCCGACAAGTTCGGCGCCAGGATCAGCATTCCGATGGAGGCGACCGGTCTCCATCCCAAGGACGAGGACCACTACGTGGTGGCGTTCGCCGACGGCAGCGAGATCGCCGCCCGCGCCGTCGTCCTGGCCACGGGTGCCCGCTACCGCCGACTCCAGGTGCCCGGTATCGAACGCCTGGAGGGAACGAGCGTGCACTACTCGGCGACCGTCTACGAGGCCCAGCAGTGCCGCACGGACCCGGTGGCCGTCGTCGGCGGAGGCAACTCGGCGGGCCAGGCGGTGCTGTTCCTCGCCGGGTACGCGCCAAAGGTGCACCTGCTGGTCCGAGGGCCCAGCCTTGAGGCCAGCATGTCCCGCTACCTGGTCGACCAGGTCGAGCGCCATCCGCAGGTGGAGGTCATGCTGCACACCGAGGTCACCGAGGTCACCGAGGTCATCGGCCAGGAGGTGCTGGAGGAGGTCGGCGTGGTCGACAACCGCACGGGCGAGCACCGCCCGCTCGCCGTACGGGGCCTGTTCGTCTTCACCGGCGCCGACCCCCACACCGAGTGGCTCGCCGGCATCATCGCCCTCGACTCCCGCGGTTTCGTCCTCACCGGCCCGGAGGCCCAGGAAACCTGCGCCTACCCCGAGGTGTGGCACGAGCACGGGCGCTCGTGCATGACTCTGGAGACCAGCCTGCCCGGGGTCTTCGCGGCAGGGGACGTCCGTAGCGGCTCGGTAAAGCGGGTGGCCTCGGCGGCCGGTGAGGGCGCGATGGCCATCCACTTGGTGCACCGGCACCTGGAGCACGCGGCCGCCCCCGGCACCACGGGCACGTCCGCTGCCGGGGGCGGCTCGGACGTCTCCCCACGCATACGTCACAAGGAGTCCGCGTGGCTCGCATGACGAATGGCGGGCGATGAGATCACGAGAAGGACGAAGGAGGCGATGGCGATGCCATGCCCGTCCGGCAGGACTGCGGATGTCAGGGTCAGCGCGGTCTCCCGTGGATGCGGTTCCCGGGTCCTCTCCAGCAGGGCAGACAGGTCGACCTTCTCTCCGTGGTGTTCGAGCATGCCGTCGGTCAGCATGCGCAGATGTTCCCCGGGGCGCGGATCGGGGTTCTGGACGTGGTTGGGCTGGGGTACGCGCACGGACAGCCCGAAGGGACGGTCCACCTCGCAGATGATCGTCTCCGCCACTCCTTCGCGCATGCGCATTGGTCAGGCGTGACCGACGTCGGCGAGCTGGGCCCGCCCGGTGTGGAGATCGATGCGCAGCGGCTGCCCGGTGGCATGGCCGCGGTTGTGGTCGGCCAGCTCGAAGCCCTTCACCGCGCGAAGGGCCACAAGGTCTTCAAGGAGCAGATCAGCACCCGCGTCAAGATCCGGCCCGAGCTGGAGAAGGCCCTCGCGCCGGCCCAGCAATGCGAGGAGGCCGCCCCGGAGAGGCCCGTCACCCTCACGGTGCACGAGCTCAAGCGTCTTGCGAGGAGCGCGGCCGAGCTGGTCAGCCCGCCTGGCCCTTCCCACCGACGTCGGCACGGCCCCGCCTACCAGCGTGGGTGAGCATCGCGTAGCCGGGCTGCCAGACGCCGAGGATCGGCGGTCGCCTCGCAGCACAGTCAGCCGCGTGCAGGGTCTCGGAATTCGTGCCGAATCGAACAATCAGACGGGAGTTCGTCTCACTGGCTTGTCCCTTGGGTCAGAGAAAGGCCACCGTCAACGAGAAAGGGGCATCAGAAATGCGTACCTACAGCGGTACGGCCTCGTCAGCGCCTCCTCCTCCGATGGCATGGGATGCACACACGGTCGCCCGACGTTCAGCGCCGGACACGGCTCCGGTCCCCCGCCGGCGCCGTCGTGCCGGCGGGCTTCGGCCGGTCCGGTGTCAGCCGTCGGATGATCATGGGCGTCACCAGCATCACGACCAGGAGCCGCAGGCTCTGCACGGTCGAGACCAGGGAGACATCCCCGTGGGAGGAGACCGCCGCGGCGAGGACCGCGTTGATCCCTCCGGGGGGGTGGTGGCCAGATAGGCGTCCATCAGCGGGGTGCCCGTCGCCCTGGCGAAGATCCACGCCATCCCGGCGCAGCCGAGGCACACGGCCGTCATCGCGGCGAGGATCGACGGCAGCAGTCCCCGTACGCGTCGGAGCGTGTCGCGGGTGAAGCGCACCCCGACGTCCATGCCCACGAGGACGAAGACGACATCCTGAAGAATTCCGGCGGGCGCGAATGCCGGGATGACGCCGCTCATGGTGGCGACGAGTGCGATGAGCATGGGCCCGATCAACGCGGGCGTGGGAAGGCGCAGCCGACGCCCGGCCAGGACGCCGGCCACCGAAACGGCGGCGAGCGTCAGCAGACCGGTCGGCTGGTCCGGCCCCGCGACCAGATGGAACAGGCCGGGGCCCGGCCAGGACCCCGGTCCGTCGCCGGCCGGCCCCGATGACGAGCCGCCGGCCATCCAGTGGGCGAGCAGCGGCGCGGTCGTCGCGACGAGCCCCACGCGCAGATACTGGTTGAAGGCGACGAGCCGTACATCGGCCTTGAGTTCATCGGCGCAGGTCACGATCCCGGATGAACCGCCCGGCATCATGCCGAGGACCGCGCTCGGCCGGCTGATCCGTCCCTTGCGTGCGAGGAACGACGCGATGGCCACACTCTGTCCGATCGTGGCCGCCGTGACCGCGGTGAGAGGCAGCGCGGACGGTGCCGCCGCCATCAGGGCGGAGGACGTCAGATGGCTGCCCATGAGCGCGCCGACCAGTGCCTGGGACGTCCGGTTCGCGGGTCCGGGAAGGCGGTCGCGGACCCGGCCCGACAGCGCGAGGACGGCGCCCACCAGCAAGGAGGCCAGGAGATACGGCGAGGGAACACCCAGGACAGAGCCCACGGCGCCCGCCGCGTACCCGCCCGCGATGATCAGTGCCCAGCGCAGCCCTGGCACGGAACGCGGTCGTACGCCGGCCGGTTTCGGCGCGGGGGCCCGAGGGAGTTCCCGCGTATCTCCGTTTTCCCGCTCGTGCACGGACGTGGGAGTCACAGTGCCGCCTTTCGCCGTGGGGTGACAGGGCTCGCGGGTGGCCCCGCGGGCGTCGCGGGTTTCCACGGTGCGGGGTCCGGCCTGTGCGGCCGCTGAGAGCGGCTGAGCGAATACTGAGGCGCCCCTGAGAGCACACTGAGAGTGCGCGGGCCGACCAGCAGAAAGGGCCCTTGGCCTCGGTTTTCCCTACACTCGGGAAGGGGTGATCGGCCTTCCTGCTGGTGCCCGCCGATCGACGCACGAGGAGATCCGGGTGCGGGTACTGGTGGTCGAGGACGAACCGCACATCGCCGCCGCGGTCGAGCGCGGGCTGCGCGCCGAGGGTTTCGGTGTGGACGTTGCCGAGGACGGCGAAAAGGGACTGCTCCTCGCACGGCGCCCAACAGCGGCACAACCATGCCCCCTCACCAGGCTGGTGAGGGGGCACGGCGAAGGCCACGCGGCGGGCCGCGACAGGATCGATCAGGCCAGATCAGCGCACCCGGCCACGTGGTTTCAGGGCTACCGGCGGGAGTTCCGGAGCGGGCAGCCGGGCGCCGTCGTAGCCCGTTACCTCGCCGAAGCGGGTGCTCTCCATCCAGGCTCGCCGTGCCTCCTCGATCTCCTCGTGCGAACGCCCGATGAAGTTCCACCACATGACGATCTCCTCCTCGAAGGGCTCGCCGCCGAGGAGCATCAGACCTGCGTCGGACTCGGCGCGCAGGGGGAGTTCCGTGCGGCCGCAGCCGAGGTAGAGCATGGAGCCGGGCAGTACGGGTACGCCGTCGACCTCCGCCTCGCCGGACATGGCCAGTACGGCGTATTCGAAGTCGGGGTCGAGCGGCAGCCGGGTCTCCGCGCCGTGGGCGAGGGACAGGTCGGCGCCGACGAGGGGGCTGTAGGTGGTGCCGGGCGAGACGGCGCCGTCCAGGGCGCCGAGGATGACGGTGGCGCTCAGGCCGGGGGCGGTGACGACCGGCAGGTCGGTGTGGTGCTGGAAGTGGGGACTGACCTCCCGGTGGGCGTCCGGGAGCGCCACCCAGAGCTGGGCGCCGTGCAGGAAGCGCGCGTGCGAGCGCGGGCTCTCCTCGGAGTGGGAGATCGCCCGGCCGGAGGTCATCAGGCCCAGTTCCCGTGGGCGTACCGTCTCAAGGCTGCCCAGGCTGTCGCGGTGCAGCACCTCGCCGTCGTGCAGCCAGCTGACGGTCTGGAGGCCCATGTGCGGGTGGGGCGGCACCTGCATGCCAGGCTCGTCGGCGATGTCGTCGGGCCCGTAATGATCGACGAAGGCCCAGGCGCCCACCATACGGCGGCCCAGATTGGGCAGCAGCCTGCGGACCTCGGTGGACTCCCCCAGCTGGACCCGGCGCGGGCTCAGCAACTCACGAACCGGTTCGGCGACGACGAAGCCGCGACCGCCGCAGACGGCGACGGATGCCTGACGATCAAGATTGCTCATGGCGGACAACCTATTCCCGTGGTGCCCGGTCGGGCAGTACCCACACGAAATCGATAGTGGAATGTTCAACCATATTACGGTGTTCACGGTGTACGAAGACGATGAAGGAGGGCACGTGGAGACCACGTACTACGAGTACGGAACGGCCGCCGAGCGCTGGGACCGCGCGCAGCTGTTCTTCGACGCCAAGGAGTACGGCACGGCCGCCCGTATCCTCACCGGGCTGGTGGACGAGGTCCCGGAGCAGGTCGCCCCGCGGCTGCTGCTGGCCCGCGCCTACTACCACTCGGCGCGGCTGGCGAAGGCCGAGGCCGAGCTGCGCGCCGTCCTGGAGCGCGACCCGGTGGAGCACTACGCCCGGCTGATGCTGGGCCGCACGCTGGAGCGGCAGGGCAGGGCCGAGGAGGCCGCGCCGCAGCTGCGCATGGCCGCCGCGCTGACCGGCGAGTTCACGTCGTGAGCTCCGTACGCGCTGTGAGGCCGTGAGCCGCAGGACCTGGACGGGCGTTCCTAGCCCGTCCAGGTCCAGTCCGCGACCTCGGGCAGGTCCGTGCCGTGTTCGCGGATCCAGGCGTGGTGGCGGGTGCGTACGTCCGCCATCGCCTGGCGTACGGCGACCGCCCGTACCCCCAGACCCGGCACCCGGTCGATCACATCCATGACCAGCCGGTACCGGTCGAGGTCGTTGCGGACGACCATGTCGAACGGGGTCGTGGTCGTCCCCTCCTCCTTGTAGCCGCGGACATGGAGGTTCTCGTGCCCCCGGCGGCGGTAGGTGAGCCGGTGGATCAGCCAGGGATAGCCGTGGTACGCGAAGATCACCGGCTTGTCGACGGTGAACAGGGCGTCGTACTCGGAGTCGGTCATCCCGTGCGGGTGTTCGTCATGGGTCAGCAGCCGCGCCATGTCGACGACGTTGATCACACGCACGACCAGTTCGGGAAGATACCGCCGCAGCAGGTCGGCGGCGGCCAGTGTCTCCAGGGTCGGTACGTCCCCGGCGCAGGCCAGGACGGCGTCCGGCTCGCGGTAGCTGGTCTTGGAGGCGCTCTCCGTACCGGCCCACTGCCAGACCCCCGCGCCCCGGGCGCAGTGGGCGCGGGCCTCGTCGAGCGTCAGCCAGTCGTAGCTCGGCTGCTTGCCGGCGACGATCACATTGACGTAGTCACGGCTGCGCAGCACATGGTCGGCCACGGAGAGCAGGGTGTTGGCGTCCGGTGGCAGATAGACCCGGACGACCTCGGGGCTCTTGTTCAGGATGTGGTCGACGAAGCCGGGGTCCTGGTGGGAGAAGCCGTTGTGGTCCTGGCGCCAGACGTGTGACGTCAGCAGGTAGTTCAGGGAGGCGATGGGGCGGCGCCAGTGCAGCCTCCGCGAGGTTCTCAGCCACTTGATGTGCTGGTTGACCATGGAGTCGACGATATGGGCGAACGCCTCGTAGCTGGAGAAGAGGCCGTGCCGGCCGGTGAGGAGATAGCCCTCCAGCCATCCCTGGCACAGATGCTCGGAGAGCACTTCCATCACCCGGCCGTCGGGCGCGAGATGTTCGTCCGTGTCGAGCGTCGCGGCCTGCCAGGCCTTGGCCGTGGCCTCGTAGAGCGCGTCCAGCCGGTTGGACGCCGTCTCGTCGGCGCCGAAGACACGGAAGTCGCGCCGTCCCGAGGTGGCTTCCATGACGGATTCCAGCAACGAGCCGAGCACCCGGGTGGGTTCGTGCAGGACCGAGCCGGGCCTGTCCACGTGTACCGCGTGCCGCTCCAGCCGCGGGACCGGCAGATCCCGCAGCAGCAGACCGCCGTTGGCGTGCGGATTGGCGCCCAGCCTGCGCGTTCCCGCCGGTACGCAGTCGAGTACGGAGGCCCGGGGCGTGCCCGTCGCGTCGAACAGCTCCTCGGGACGGTAGGAGCGGAGCCACGCCTGGAGCATGCGCAGATGGTCGGGGTTGTCCCGTACGCCGCTCAGCGGGACCTGATGCGCGCGCCAGGTCCCCTCGACGGGCAGTCCGTCGACCTCACGGGGGCCGGTCCAGCCCTTGGGCGTACGCAGCACGATCACGGGCCAGTCCGGCCGGTCGGTGGTCCGGCCCTCGCGGGCGTCCCGCTGGATCTGGGCGATGCGGTCCAGGGCGCGGTCCATCGTCGCGGCCATGGCGCGGTGAACGGTCAGCGGATCGTCGCCGGTGACATGGAGGGGCTCATGGCCGTAGCCGCGCAGCAGGGAGTCGAGTTCACTGTCCGGCACCCTGGCGAGCACGGTCGGGTTGGCGATCTTGTACCCGTTGAGATGCAGGATCGGCAGCACCGCGCCGTCGTGCACCGGGTCGAGGAACTTGTTCGAGTGCCAGGACGCGGCCAGCGGCCCCGTCTCCGCCTCTCCGTCACCGATCACACAGGCGACCAGCAGCCCGGGGTTGTCCAGCGCGGCTCCGTAGGCGTGCGCGAGGGAGTAGCCGAGCTCGCCGCCCTCATGGATCGAGCCCGGTGTCTCGGGGGCGACATGGCTGGGGACCCCGCCGGGGAAGGAGAACTGGCGGAAGAGCAGCTCCATGCCCTCCCGGTCCCGGCCGACATCCGGATAGGTCTCGGAGTACGTACCGTCCAGCCAGGAGTTGGCGAGTACGGCGGGGCCGCCGTGTCCCGGCCCCCAGACGCACAGCGCGTCGAGATCCCGGGCCTTGATCACCCGGTTCAGATGGGTGTGCACCAGGTTCAGACCGGGTGAGGTCCCCCAGTGGCCGAGCAGGCGGGGTTTGATGTGCTCCGGCGCCAGGGGC
This sequence comes from Streptomyces sp. L-9-10, assembly GCF_004151105.1. Lineage (GTDB taxonomy): Bacteria > Actinomycetota > Actinomycetes > Streptomycetales > Streptomycetaceae > Streptomyces. Next base: position 58,516 of record NZ_PHRF01000115.1, on the reverse strand, counting down.
TCCTGGAGCAGTGGGTTGGCCATCAGATAGATCTGACCGACGGCCAGATAGTTGGCGGCACGCCAGTGGGCGTCGAGGGCGGCGAGCTCTGCCTCGGTGAGCCCGGCCGACGCCCCCGCGGTGGTCGTGGTCGCCTTGCGCATACCCGCCTCGTCTCCCTGCTGGTCCCGCGGCCCGCTTCAGGAGCCGTCGTCAGGCTCCGCGCCGTGCCACACCGTGGTGATGTTGCAGAACTCCCTGATGCCGTGTGCCGACAGCTCACGCCCGTAACCGGATCGCTTCACACCGCCGAACGGGAGGGCGGGATGCGAGGCCGTCATCCCGTTGAAGAAGACCCCGCCCGCCTCCAGATCCCGTACGAAGCGGCGCACGTCCTCCTCGTCACGCGTCCAGACGTTGGAACTCAGCCCGAAGGGTGTGTCGTTGGCGAGCGCCACCGCCTCGTCCAGCCCGGAGACCCGGTAGAGCGTGGCGACCGGACCGAAGGTCTCCTCACGGTGGATCCGCATGGAGGCGGTGACGCCGGCGAGCACCGTGGGCGCGTAGTACCAGCCCCGCTCGTGCTCCTTGGGGCGCTGTCCGCCGCACAGCGCGATCGCGCCCCGGCTCAGCGCGTCGTCGACCAGCCTCTCCAGATCGGCGCGGCCCCGCTCGCTGGAGAGCGGCCCCACGTCGGTGGTCTCGTCCATCGGGTCGCCGACCGTCAGATCCCGCATCCCGGCCGTGAACCGCTCGGCGAAGCCGTCGTAGACGTCCTCGTGCACGATGAAGCGTTTGGCGGCGATGCAGGACTGGCCGTTGTTCTGCACGCGGGCCGTGACCGCCGTACGCGCCGCCCGTTCGATGTCCGCCGAGGGCATGACGACGTACGGATCGCTGCCGCCCAGCTCCAGGACGGACTTCTTGACCTCGTCGGACGCGATCGCCGCGACGGACCGGCCGGCCGGCTCGCTGCCGGTGAGCGTCACGGCGGCCACCCGGGGGTCGCGCAGGATGTTCTCGATCGCGCTGGAGCCCACCAGCAGCGTCTGGAAGCAGCCGGCCGGGAAACCGGCCCTGGCGAACAGGTCTTCCAGGTACAGGGCGGTCTGCGGGACGTTCGAGGCGTGCTTGAGCAGCCCCACATTGCCGGCCATCAGGGCGGGCGCGGCGAACCGTACGACCTGCCAGAGGGGGAAGTTCCACGGCATCACCGCGAGGACCACGCCCAGCGGCCGGTAGTGGACGCTCGCCCGTGCCGCGCCCGCGTCCCGTACGTCGGCGGCCGAGGGGTGCTCGTCCGCGAGCAGTTCCTCGGCGCGCTCCGCGTACCAGCGCATCGCCTTCGCGCACTTCAGCGCCTCCGCGCGGGCCGCCGCGACCGGCTTGCCCATCTCGGTGGTCATGGTCCGGGCGATCTCCGGCGCGTCCTGCTCCAGCAGGTCGGCGGCGCGGTTCAGCAGCCGCGCGCGTTCGTCGAATCCGGTGAGCCGGTACCGCCGGAACGCGTGGGCGGCGGAAGCGATCCGGCTCTCGATCTCCTCGGCTCCCAGCGCGTCGAAGGTCTTGAGCGTCTCTCCGCTGGCGGGATTCACCGTCGCGATGGGCATGGGGCGATTCCTCCTCGGTTCGCCTCGATTCGGCAGTCCGACCCTCCCGTGGTCCGCCCGGCCCCGCAACACGGGACGACGCTCGTGCCGTGGGCCGCCCGGCCCCGCAACACGGGACGACGCTCGTGCCGTGGGCCGCCCGGCCCCGCATCACGGGACGCTCGTGCCGTGGGCCGGGATCACGCGGGCACGCTCACATGGACATGCTTACGTGGGCACGCCCTCACGTGGGGCACGCCTCAGGGACGCCGGGGCCTGCCGGGCGCCGCGGACCCGCGCGGGCGCGCCGGGGGGCCGTCCGGGGCCCTGCGCCGCTCGACACGCCGCCGCAGCCGCCGGCGCTCCTCCTCGTCCGTTCCGCCCCAGACACCGGAGGTACGGCCGGTGGCCAGCGCCCATTCGAGGCACTGGCTCTCCACCGGGCAGCTGTGGCACACCTGCTTGGCGCGCTCGGCCTGCTCGGCGGCCGGTCCCGTCTCCCCCACCGGGAAGAACAGCTCCGGGTCGACACCGGTGCAGGCCGCGTGCCGCAGCCACTCCCAGGTGTCCGCGTTCTGGCCCGCTTCCACGTCCGGGCCGTTGTTCAGTCGGGCTGTCGTCAGCCGCACAGTCATTCAGTCCTCTCCACGCACTACGTTCCACTCCTGATCGGCCGTCTCCTGTCGCTCGTGGCCGGCTCTGGCCCGGCGCTCGCGCGGGGTGACCCGCGCCGGAACGCAGGTACGTATCCGTCCTTCGCGCTCGGTCGGCCGGTGTGTCGCGGCCGGGACGGGCCGCGGGCCGGGATGGGTGTTCATGCCGTCTTCCCTCTCTTCGCTGTACGTCCGGTTCTTCCGTACGTCCGGTTCTTCCGTGTGTCCGATTCCTTCGTGGGTCCGGTTCCTTCGTGTGTCTCCGCCCTGTGTGACTCGCGTTGTGCGCGATTCGTGGTGTGCGTGAGTCGCGTTGTGCGTGACTCCCCGCAGTCAGCGGAGTCAGCGGAGGGTCTGTTCCGCCAGCAGCCGCAGCCCCGCCGCGATCGAGTCCGCGTCGATGCCGGCCGCCCTGAGCTGCTCCGCCGGGGTCGCCGAGCCCGGCATGTTCCCCACCGCGAGCCGTACGAGCCGCTTCGGCGCGGGACGCCCGTCCGAGAACACCGCGGCCACCGCGTCTCCGATACCGCCCTCCGGGTGGTGGTCCTCGACCGTGACCAGGCAGCCGGTCTCGTCGGCCGCCGCCTGGAGCGTGTGCTCGTCGACGGGCTTGACCGAGTACAGGTCGACGACCCGTACGGGGAAGCCCTCCCCGGCCAGCAGATCCGCCGCCTTGAGACACTCATGGACCGTGATTCCGGCGCCGATCAGCGTCACGCGGTCCACGTCGGAGCGGCGCAGCACCTTGCTGCCGCCGATGGGGAACCGCTCGTCGGGGCCGTAGATGACCGGTGTCGCGCCCCGGAGCGTACGCAGGTAGCAGACGCCGGGCAGTTCATACATCGCCGCCACGAGCCGCGCCGCCTGATTCGCGTCGCAGGGGTGGAGCACCGTACTGCCGTGTATGGCACGGAACATCGCCAGGTCTTCCAGGCCCATCTGGGACGGGCCGTCCTGGCCGATCGAGACACCAGCGTGCGAGCCCACGACATTGATCGAGGCCCTGCTGACGGCCGCCATCCGCAGGAAGTCGTGCGCGCGGGTCAGGAAGGCCGCGAAGGTCGACGCGTACGGGACATGTCCCAGTGCCTGCATGCCGACGGCGGCGGCGATCATCTGTTGTTCGGCGATATAGCACTCGAAGAACCGCTCGGGGTGCTCCTTGGCGAAGAACTCCGAGCGGGTGGAGTCGCTGACCTCGCCGTCCACGACGACGACGTCCTCCCGGGCCGTGCCGAGGGCCGCGAGCGCCCTGCCGTAGGCGTCGCGGGTGGCGACCGAGTCGCCGACGTCGTACCGCGGCAGCGCGATGGCGGCCCGCCGTCCGGCGCCGCGGGGGTGGCTCTCGGGCTCGGCGGGCTTCGCCACCGACACCCGGATGGAGCGCCGGCCGCCCAGTTCCTCGATGGCGCTCTCCGCGTCGGGCAGCGGCTTGCCGTGCATGCCCTCGCGGTCCTCGACGGAGGCGACGCCACGGCCCTTCCGGGTGCCCGCGATGATCGCGGTCGGCTTGCGGAAGGTCGACCGGGCCTCGTTGAAGGCGGCGTCGACCGCGTCGAGGTCATGGCCGTCGATCTCGATGGTGTGCCAGTCGAAGGCGCGCAGCCTGCGGCCGTACGCGTCCAGATCCCGCTGATGGCGAGTGGGTCCGCGCTGGCCGAGCCGGTTGACGTCGATGATGAGGGTCAGCGAGTCGAGATGCTGGTCCCCGGCGTGCTCGATCGCCTCCCATACGGAGCCCTCGGCCATCTCGCTGTCGCCGGACAACACCCAGACGTGGTAAGGAGTGTGGCCGAGCCGCTGGCCGGCGAGCGCCATGCCGACGCCGACGGGCAGTCCCTGCCCCAGCGATCCGGTGGCGACATCGACCCAGGGCAGTCGCGGGGTGGGATGGCCTTCCAGCCTGCTGCCGAGGGTGCGATAGGTGAGGAACTCCTTCTCGTCCACCGCGCCTGCCGCCAGGTACATGGAGTACAGCAGCGGCGAGGCATGTCCCTTGGAGAAGATCAGCCGGTCGTTGCCCGGATGGTCCGGCCGGTCGAAGTCGTAGTGCAGATGGTTGGCGAGCAGATCCGCCATGAGGTCGGCGGCGGACATCGAGGAGGTGGGATGGCCCGATCCGGCCGCGTCGGCGACCCGTACCGAGTCCACCCGCAACTGCTGCCCCAGCTCCGTGAGTTGTTCGCTGTTCAGCTGATGGTGCCTGCCCTTCGAGCGCGTGCCCTTCGCGTGCCCGCCCTCCGGGTGTCGGCTGTTCGTGCGTTGGCTGTTCATGTCACTCCTTACCGGGCGCGCCGGGAACCCGCGCCAGTTCGGGCGAAGACGATTCGAGCGGCACCGTCCACGAGCGGACCAGTCCGAGCTGGACGGACTGCCGCGGCAGCACCGCGTCGAGCATCCAGTCGGCGGCGACCCGCACCCGGTTCCCCGGCATGGCCGCCAGGTGGTAGCCGCGTGTGACAGCGCCCGCGAGCGGTCCCGACAGCGGCACTCCGAGCGGGTTGGCCGCGGCTTTGACTCCGCCGAGGTCCACGACGAACCCCAAGTCGTTGTGTTTGTAGGTCTGCCGCTCCCCGTATCCCAGGGAGGCGGCCACATTGCGGCCCGCCACCTTGCCCTGCCTGCCCGCGTGCTGAGCCGTCATCGGGGTGAACCGGCCCGGCCTGGTGAGATCCGGTACGGCGGCGGCGTCGCCGCAGGCGAACACCTCGGGATGGCCGGGCACACTGAGCTCCGGGTCCACCAGTACCCGGCCGTGCTCGACGGGCAGTCCGAGGTCGGTGACCAGCGGGTCGGGCCGTACCCCCACACACCAGACCAGCGTGTGGGTCTCGATGAACTCACCGTTGTCCAGTGTGATCCCGGTCGGTCGCGCCTCCTTGACGGAGGTACCGGCCCGTACGTCCACACCGCGTTCGCGCAGCACCCTCTCGGCGGTGTCAGACAGCCTGTGGTCCAGCTCCGGCAGGACGCGCGGGGCGATGTCGAGGAGCAGCCAGCGGGGTTTGCCCGTCCGGCGCCACGCGGGCTGTTTACGGACCAGCGCGTCGGTGAACAGCTTGCCCTGGGCGGCCACTTCGGTGCCGGTGTAGCCGGCGCCGACCACGACGAAGGTGGTGCGCGCGGCGCTCTCCGCCCGGTCGCCGCTGACGGCGGCCAGTTCTATCTGGCGGGTGACGTGGTCACGCAGATAGAGCGCCTCGGGCAGCCCCCGGAAGCCGTGCGCGTACTCCGCCACCCCCGGGACCGGCAGCAGCTTGTTGACGCTGCCCACGGCGAGGACGAGCCGGTCGTACCGCAGCTCGCCCCGGTCGCCCTCCGGTCCCGTGTAACCGATACGCCGCTCCTCCAGGTCGATGTGGTCGGCCTCGCCGAGCACCAGCCGTACCCGTGGCAGGGTGCCCGGAATGGAGACCGTCACCCGTCGTGGCTCCAGAATTCCCGCGGCCACCTGGGGCAGGAGCGGGAGGTAGAGGAAGTAGTCGGTGGGGTTCAGCAGCACGATCTCGGCCGCCCCCCTGACCCGGTGGGAGAGGGTACGGGCCGCCTGGTAGCCGGCGAATCCGGCACCGACGATGACTATGCGTTCTCGGCTCACGTTCGACTCCGGAGGGTTGCATTTCGGGTCGTACGGGTCGTTTGGTCACGTGCCCGACGACAGCGGTGACAAACACGGGGATCGCGCGCAGGCCCCCCGGCGCACCCTGTCGCAGGGGGCCTCACCTGCCGTTTGACACGGCAGTGATTGGTGGGAAGGTGGACGGAGCGGATGAGCCGAGCGCCGGCAGGACGTCACGACGAAACGCACCGGAAGGCGAGCGAAGGCAGAGGCACCATGAAAGCTCTCGTCTACGACGGCAGGGCGCACGGAGGCGAGGAGAGTCACGTGAGCGGCGACAACGGCGAGTCGATGGGCGACGAGGTCTACCAGCCGGACGGCGCCGACATCGGCGAGGACGAGGGCATCCTCGACGACGAGGACACCCTCCTCGACCGGGGCTCGGACCCCTTCGACGAGGGCTGGTCGCCTCCGGAACGCCCGCTCGGTGTGGAACACGTCGGTACGACGGCCGCCGAGCAGCGGGCGGGGGAAACGCTCGACCAGCGGCTCGCGGAGGAGACTCCCGACCAGGGCGCCGTCGTCGGCGACGGTATCGGGGACCTGCCGTACGGCGAGGGTGAGCGGCTGGACGACGAGGTGGGCGACGGGCGCTCGGGCCGGCTGGTGGCTCCCGACGAGGGCGCTCACGAGGATGCCGAGAAGGACATGATCGCCCGCGATGTCGGGATCGACGGTGCCGCGGCTTCGGCGGAGGAGGCGGCGGTGCATCTCGTCGCCGAACAGGACGAGTGGGAGTGAGCCCCGCCGGGACGACACGGGAACGCGTGCTCCGGAGCGGGACCGCCGGTCAGGAGGGCTCAGCGGGCCCCGGCCAGGGCTCTGTGGGTCCCGGACAGCGCTCAGCGGTTCTCGCGGTTCTCCAGGCGTAGCTGGACTTCCTCCTCCTGATCGCCGGAGGCCGTACCGATCATGCGGACGGTGAAGGCGGAGGCCAGGCTCTTCCGGAGACTGTCCACCGCCGTGTAGCCGCCCTGGAGGGTGACCGCCACCGGCGCCCTCAGCCTCGCCGGGCGGGGTTCCGCGCGTACCTCGGACACATTGAACGTGGCGATCCATACGGTGGGGCGGCCCCCGGCCGCCGCCTGCGGGACATCGTCCGCCGCGCGGTCGCAGGCGAAGGCTGTACGGAGCGCGCCGAACACCACACGCGCGTCTTCCTTCTCGTCACCAGTGAGCGCCACGACAACGTCCGCCGCGGGCTGGTCCGCACTGTTCACGTGGATCTTTCCTCTCCGTCGCCGCTCCGAACCGGTCCGTCTCCAGACTCCCCCTGGTACCCGGAGTGTGCGAGCCGAAGCGGTCAACAGGACGCGCCCGCACCACCGCCGGTGCGCCGCGTGCCGCCGGGAAGAGCGGGTAGACGCACACACATGACCGTCACCAAGAGCAGCGTTCTCGTCCTCGACTGTGCCGAACCGGCGGAGCTGGCCCTGTTCTACTCGGAGTTCCTCGGCGCGGAGACCCGTCTCGGCGCCGATCCGGACTTCGTGGAGATCGTCGGCCACCACGGTGTGCGGCTGGCGATCCGGAGGGACCACGGCCACGCGCCCGCGAGCTGGCCGCGGCCGGAGAGCTCGCAGCAGGCGCATCTGCGGATCCTGGTGTCACAGGACGAGATGGACGAGGCGGAGCGCGAGGCGATCAGCCTCGGGGCGAGGCCCCTGGACACCAAACACAACGGTGGCCCGCGCGATGTGCGCGTCTACTCGGATCCGGCCGGGCACTCCTTCACACTCGCCGTCCGCGCCTGACGGACCGCAGCCGGACCACAGCCGCCGTCCGGCTTCCGGCTGTCCCGCTGTCCGGCTGTCCGGTGTCCGGTTGTCGGCTGTCGGCTGTCGGCCGTCCGCTCAGCTGCCGAATTCCTTGAGGAACGCCGAGCAGAAGGCGTTGAGATCCTCCGGCTTCCGGCTGGTGATCAGTGTGCCGGGTGCCGCGGTACACACGTTGACCTGCTCGTCGACCCAGGTGGCGCCCGCGTTGCGCAGGTCGGTGCGCAGACTGGGCCAGGAGGTCAGTGTCCTGCCGCGCACCACATCGGCCTCGATCAGCGTCCACGGGGCATGACAGATCGCCGCGACGGGTTTGCCCGCCTCGAAGAAGTCCTTCACGAACGCCACGGCTCCGGCGTCCAACCGCAGCGCGTCGGGGTTGGCTACGCCGCCGGGCAGGACCAGCGCGTCATAGTCACCGGCCGTGCTCGCGGAGACCGTACGGTCGACGGGGAAGGTGTCGGCCCGGTCGAGATGGTTGAACCCCTGAACCTGTCCCGGTTCCGTGGAGATCAGCGCGGGTTCGCCGCCCGCGTCCTTCACAGCCTTCCAGGGCTCGGTCAGCTCGACCTGTTCCACGCCTTCGGGGGCTACCAGAAATGCCACTCGCATGCGGCTCACGCCCTTCCTCATACCGTGTCCCATAGATTCTCGTCCATCGGGAGCGCCGAGGCACGGCGAGGGCGATCCAGGACCTGCCGGCCCGGCGGCACGTGGTTCCCGCGGTCTCAGAGCGGTTTCGCGTCGGAGGCGCTCGCGGTACGGAGTCTTGCCCCCAGGGCCGCCGTCTGCAGGCGCAGGCGCTGGAGAGGCGTGGGAGGCAGCTCGCGGGCCGCGCCACGGGCGTAGTGGCGCTCGACATAGAACTGGCCCGCGGACAGGACGGTCGTGACGGCGATGTACCAGATGGTCGCCACCATCAGCAGGGGGATGATCTGGTACGTGCGGTTGTAGATCAGCTGCACCGAGAACAGCAGGTCCTGCACGGCGAGGACACTGACGATGCTGGTCCCCTTGAGCGTGCCGATGAGCATATTGCCCGCCGTGGGGACGATCGAGCGCATCGCCTGCGGCACGACGACCCGGCGCAGCACCCGCCTGCGGCTCAGACCGAGCGCCGCGGCGGCCTCCGTCTGGCCGGCGTCGACGGAGAGGATGCCGCCGCGCACCACTTCCGCCGCGTAGGCCGCCTCGTGCAGGGTGAGGCCGATCAACGCCGTGAGACCCGCGCCGAAGAGGTTCACCGTCTTGAAGGTGAGGAATTCGGGGCCGAAGGGGATGCCGATCCCCAGGGTCGGATAGAGCGCTCCGATGTTGAACCAGAACAGCAGCTGCACCAGCATCGGAGTCGAACGGAAGATCCATACGTACCCCCAACTGATGGTTCGCAGTACGGGGTTGACGGAGAGCCGCATGACGGCGAGGACCGTACCGATGAGGAAGCCCAGCACCATCACGGCGGCGGTCAGCCAGAGGGTGAGCAGCAGGCCGTCGAGCACCGCGGGGGTGGTGAAGTACTGGCTCACCACACTCCACTGGAATCTCTCGTTGCGGACGACGGAATTGACGACCATCGCGAGGCCGAGCAGCGCCACCGCCGCCGACAGCCACCGGCCGGGGTGGCGGCGGGGAACGATACGGGAGATCTCGTCGGGTCCTGGCGGGGAGAGCGGGGAGGCGCCCGGAGTCCCCGGCGGGACGGTGTCCGCGGGGTCGGTGGGGCGTGTCTTCCGGGAGGCCGCGGCGGAGGCGCGCGGTCCATCGAGCGAGGGCGATACGGACATGGGGGTGCTCCGGCGGGAGAGACGGTCGGCGGCGTGGACCGGGCGGCAGGTGTCATCACGCGTACCGCGTCCCTCAACACGGCCGGTGCGGACCGGTGTTCACACGGGAACCGGAGCCGCACACCCCCCGATCGTACGGGCGCACGCCGGACGGCTGTCAAGGGGGCAGGACCGCGGACGCCGCCCACAGTGCGAGAGGCTGTTGACTTCGGTGAACGTCCCGTGCTCAATTGGCTCCATGCAGAAGCAGCTGCCGTTGGTCATCCGCGGCCACATAGACTTCGGTCGAGTGTGGTCCGCTTCTTGTTGCGCCTGACCCGGCAGCGGGCCGCCTGACCGGCCCCTCCCTCCCTCGGTGACCCCGTCCCTTCGGTGACCCCGTCGTGGGCCGATTTCCCGTATTTCACCGGGCGTTCGCTGCCGTTCCCTCCCTGAGGCGCTCTACGTCTCTCCCGTCATCGCGCCTTCGTCTCCCTCCCGTCATCGCGCCCTCGCACCGTCCCGCCCGGCTGCCCCGTACGGCCGGTGGTCCCCGGCGTCCGCCGCGTCCACGGTCCCCGGGGTCTTCCTCGGCATGCCTTCCCGCCGGCGCACGCCCATCTCCCGCACGAAAGGTCCGTCATGCCTGTGGAGTTCCTCGGCATAGCCGCCACCAACAACGGATCGGAGACAAGTCCCCGATCCGGCGCAGCGTTTGACAAGGAATACACACTCAAGCTGGCCCGCGCACACGAGGACCACGGCTGGGACCGGGTGCTGTTCGCGTACGGTTCCGGCTCGCCCGACCCCGCTCCGGCCGCCGCGTACATCGCCTCCCGGCTGGACACGTTGCAGATCCTGCTCGCGCACCGGCCGAATGTCTCGTATCCCACCTTCGCCGCCAAGACATTCGCCACGCTCGACCGGATCAGCGACGGCCGGCTGACGGTGCATTTCATCACCGGTGGCAACGATCACGAGCAGGGGCGTGAGGGGGACACACTCACCAAGGACGAGCGCTACTCCCGCACCCGTGAGTACATCGGGATCGTCAAGCGGATATGGACCTCGCACGAGCCCTTCGACCACGAGGGCGAGCACTACCGGTTCCACGACTTCGTCAGCGATGTCTTCCCCGTCCAGCAGCCCAGGCCCGATGTCTCGTTCGGCGGCTCCTCGCCCGCCGCGTACGCGGCCGGTGGCGCCGAGGCGGACATCTACGCGCTCTGGGGCGAGCCGCTGGCGAAGACCGCCGAGCAGATCGAGGCGGTGAAGGCCGCCGCGCGCGCGGCGGGCCGTACCACCCCGCCCCGTTTCCAGGTGGCCTTCCGGCCGATCATCGCCCCGACAGAGGAGCTCGCCTGGGAGAAGGCGCACCGTACGGTGGACGCGATCAAGGCCCGCAAGGAGAACGGCGAGCCTGCCGTGGTGCGCCATCACCGGCGGGGCGATCCGGAGAACACCGGCTCGCAGCGGCTGATCTCGATCGCGCGGTCCGGTGAGCGCCACGACCGGGCGCTGTGGACCCCCACCGCCGCGGCCACCGGGGGCGCGGGCAACTCCAACGCCCTGGTCGGTACGCCGGAGACGGTCGCGCGGGCGCTGCTCGACTACTACGACCTCGGTGTCGACATCCTCTCCGCACGCGGTTACGAGCTGCTCGGCGATGCCATCGACTTCGGCCGCCATGTCATCCCGCTGGTCCGCGAAGAGGTCGCCAGGCGCGACGCGGCAGGCGCGGCCCGTGGCCCGGAGACCCTGGTCGAGGCCGGCTGATGACCTCCGTCGCCGAACCCGGCGGTCTGACGTGGGTGTCGACCTCCGTATCCGATCCGCTGACACAGCCGATGCTGCGCGAGCTGGGACACGAGTACTCCACCCGCTACGGCAAGGACGCGCACAGCGAGCTGGCCCGTTATCCCGCGGAGGAGTTCGCCCCGCCGCACGGGGTCCTGCTGCTGTTGCTGGAGCACGGCGAGCCCATCTCCGGCGGGGCGTTCCGCCGCTACGACGCCACCACGGCCGAGCTGAAGCGGATCTGGACACACTCCGCGCACCGGCGGCGCGGGCTGGCGAAGCGGGTCGTCGCGGAGCTGGAGCGGGTCGCCCGCGCACGGGGCTACCGCCGCGTCCACCTCACGACCGGGCCGCGCCAGCCGGAGGCCAGGGAGCTGTATCTGACGGCCGGTTACACACCGCTGTTCGACACCGGGGCGGATCCGGAGACCATCGGTCCGCTCCCCTTCGAGAAGTACCTCACCGGCGAGCCCGCCGGCTCCCCTGATTCCTCCGAAAGAGAGGTGTGACCCCGTGCGCATCCTGATTCCGGGCCGTGCGCGGCCCGTGCGTCACCAGCTGGCCGCCGCGCTGGTGGCCGCCCTGCTGCTGCCGGTGCTCGCGGGCTGTGGGTCGGACGTGGCCTCCGGCGAGGGGGCGGCCGGCGCCGCCGCACCCGCGCCCGCCGACGATGTCACCGCCTCGCTGAAGAAGAACGCGTCGCTGGCGGCCCTGCTCCCCGAGGACGTCAGGAAGCGGGGGACCGTACGGATCGCCTCGTCCGTGGGAGCGCCGCCCAGCGCCTACTACCCCGACGCCTCGACGAGCCGCCCGGCCGGACTGGACATCGACATCGCCGACGCGGTCGGCACGGTCCTCGGGGTGCGACTGGGCCGCGAGGAGGCGAGTTTCGAGGCGATCCTGCCCGCGCTCGGCAGTGGCAAGTACGACGTCGGCACTGGCAACTTCGGGGTCACCGACGTCCGCCGCAAGACGATCGACTTCGTCACCTACATCAATGACGGTCAGGGATTCGCCGTCCGCGCGGACGACAAGAGCCTCGACGAGGTGACCCGGCTCGACCAACTGTGCGGCAAGACCGTCGGGGTGGGGGCGGGCACCACCTTCGAGGCCACCCTCAACTCCCGGAAGAGCGTCTGCGCGGACGCGGGCAAGAAGCCGTACAAGGTCAGTGTGTACTCCGAGAACGGGGCGTTGCTCACCAGCCTCCAGCAGAGCCGGGTCGATGTGGTCATGTCGACGATCAACGGCCTGCGCTACCAGGCGGCCCAGCCGGCGGCCGGGGTGAGGTTCCTCGGCGAGTTCCACCGGCTCGATGTCGGCTTCGCCTTCGCCAAGGGCTCCCCGCTGCTCAAGGCGTTCCAGGGGGCCGTCAACCAGCTGATCGACGACGGCACCTACCGCCGGATCCTCGACAAGTGGGGAACGGAGGACTCCGCGATCGAGGAGTCGCAGATCAGTCCGCCCGAGAAGAAGTAGCCGGCAGGAGCCACTGATGGACACCGCAACCGGCGCCGCGCAGGCCGCGCCACCGCCCGGACACGCCGTACCACCGCGGAGAGCGGTCCCGGACCGGGATGATCTCGCCGCGCTGAAGGTCGTGCCCGCGCGCCACTACTGGCGCTGGGTGGCGGGCGCGGCCGCGCTTGTCGTGGTCGCCCAGTTCAGCCACGGTCTGATCACCAACCCGGGCTGGGACTGGGACACCTTCTTCCTGTACCTGTCCGCCGACACCGTGCTGAACGCCGTCTGGGTGACGCTCCAGCTCACCGTGTACGGCACGGCGCTCGGCTTCGCGCTCGGCGTCGTCCTCGCCTTCATGCGGCTGAGCAGGAGCGTCATCCTCCAGACGGTGGCGTGGACGTACATCTGGGCCTTCCGTTCGATCCCGCTCATCGTGCAGCTGCTGTTCTGGTTCAATCTCGCCTATCTCTACAAGGAGTTGGGGATCGGTATCCCCTTCGGTCCCGTCCTGTGGAGTTTCGAGACGCTCAACCTGGTGAGCGCGCTGTCCGCCGCTGTCATCGGGCTCGCGCTGCACCAGGCCGCCTACGCCGCGGAGATCGTCCGCGGCGGCATCATCTCGGTCGACGCCGGGCAGCTGGAGGCGGCGGCGGCCCTGGGCATCCCCCGGCTGCGGCAGCTGCGCCGCGTCCTGCTGCCCCAGGCTATGCGCGGCATCCTGCCCAACGCCGCCAACGAGGTGATCTCCCTCTTCAAGGGGACCTCGATCGTCTCGGTGATGGCGATCGGGGAGCTGTTCTACCAGGTACAGGTGATCTACGGCCGCAACGGGCGGGTCGTACCGCTGCTGATGGTCGCGACCGCCTGGTACATCCTGCTGACCACCCTGCTGACCATCGCCCAGTACTACGTGGAGCGGCACTTCGCGCGCGGCGCCGAGCGTACGCCCCCGCCCACACCGCTCCAGCGGGCCCGCGCCTTCACCCGCAGGATGCGGGCCGCTGCCGCCACCGGAGGTATCCAGAAATGAGCACCGGCTCCGAATCGGTCACCGGCACCGCCGCCACGGCCGCACCCGCCGGTCCGTCCGCCGACGGCGGTCTGATGGTCGAGGTGCGCGGCGTCCACAAGAACTTCGGCGCGCTCGAAGTACTGCGCGGGGTCGACCTCCAGGTCCGCACCGGCGAAGTCACCGTCGTACTGGGCCCGTCGGGCTCCGGAAAGTCGACGCTGCTGCGCAGCATCAACCATCTCGAAAAGCTCAACCGGGGATACATCAGTATCGACGGCGAGCTGATCGGCTACCGCCGTGCGGGCTCCAAGCTGCACGAACTCAAGGAACGGGAGGTGCTGAAGCAGCGTCTGCACATCGGGTTCGTCTTCCAGAACTTCAATCTGTTCCCGCATCTCACGGTGGTCGAGAACATCATCGAGGCGCCGATCTCGGCGCTGCGCCGGCCCCGCAAAGTCGCCGTGGAGCAGGCCGGACGGCTGCTGGAGCGGGTGGGCCTCGCGGACAAGGCCGGCGCCTATCCGCGTCAGCTCTCCGGCGGCCAGCAGCAGCGCGTGGCCATCGCCCGCGCCCTGGCGCTGGAACCGAAGGTGCTGCTCTTCGACGAGCCGACCTCCGCGCTCGACCCCGAGCTGGTGGGTGAGGTCCTCGATGTCATCAAGGACCTGGCCCGTACCGGCACCACCATGATCGTCGTCACCCATGAGATCGGCTTCGCCCGCGAAGTCGCCGACACCGTCGTCTTCATGGACGACGGGGTGATCGTCGAGCAGGGTCCGCCGACGGATGTGCTCGACCGCCCACGGCACGCGCGTACGAAGGCGTTCCTGTCCAAGGTCCTGTGACGTCCCTCCGCTCGTCCCTCCATCCGTCCGTCCACACCGTCATCCGTCCGTCCTTGCGTTTCGCCACCCTGCCGAGGAGTCCTCCGTGCCGCCCCGTCGCCGTCCCCTCCGTATCACCGCCGCCCTGCTCGGCCTCGTCACCACGTTCTCGCTCGCCGCCTGCGGCAACTCCGCCGACGGCAGCACCGACAAGGCGGTGCCCGAGGCCGGCGACAAGAAGGGGGTCCAGATCAATCTGGGCCCCGACCAGAAGCGGATCACCACACCCACGGTGGATTCCATAGCCGCGCTCGTCCCCGCGGAGATCCGTGAGCGCGGCACCCTTGAGGTCGTCAACTCGGCCGGTTCCGTGCCCCCGCTCGACTTCTACGCCACCGACGACAAGACCGTGATCGGGGTGGAGCCGGACCTCGCCTCGCTGATCGCGAACGTCCTCGGCCTGAAGCCGCACTACAACACCGTCGACTGGGCGAACATCTTCGTCGGTCTCGACAGCGGCAAGTACGACCTCGGCCTCAGCAACATCACGGTCACCGAGGAGCGCAAGGAGAAGTACGACTTCGCGACCTACCGGCTGGACAACATCGCGTTCGAGGCCAAGAAGGGCACCGACTGGCGGGTCAAGGGCCCGGCGGACGTGGCGGGCAGGACGATCGGGGTCGCCTCGGGCACCAACCAGGAGAAGCTGCTGGTCGACTGGAGCAAGGCCAATGCGGAGAAGGGCCTGAAGCCCACCGAGATCAAGATCTACCAGAACTCCAGCGACTACTACCTGGCGCTCGGCTCCGGCCGTCTCGACGCGTACCTCGGCCCCAACCCGGTGGCCGCGTACCACTCCGCCTCGACCGGCGAGACCGAGATCATCGGAACGTTCTCGGGTGCCGGGGACGAGGTCCAGGGCAAGATCGCGGCCACCACCAAGAAGGACAACGGCCTGGTCAAGGCGTTCCAGCAGGCGATCGACACCGTCATCAAGAACGGTACGTACCAGAAGGTGCTGGAGCGGTGGGGGCTGGGCAACGAGGCCGTGCCCTCCTCCGAGCTCAACCCCGAGGGACTGCCGAAGACCGCTCCGTAGCCGGACGGCCTCCTCATACCGGTCCCGGATCCGCTGACGGGAGACAGCTCGGTGCGGGACCCACCGGGGCCGGGGCATCCTCACCGGGGCGGCCGGCGGGGATGCCCCGGCCCGCTCGGCATGTCCGAAGCACGTCCGAAGCACGTCGCCAGCACACCGTGGCCGCGCCGGGCCGTACGTCCGAACGGGTTGTCGCCGTCCCCTGCCGTGTGTCGTCCGGCGCGGGTGGGGCCGGTGGCACGGTCCGCCGAAGAGACTCGCGGGTGTGACGGATACCCAGGGACCCCAGGGGCACGAAGGCCCGGACGGTGGGGGCAAGGACCAGGGCGACACCTCCCCCGCGCCGCTCTCCGTGCCGGAGCTCGACGCCGAGCAGTCCACGATGCTGCGGCTGGTCGGGCGGGAGTGGGAGCGGGTGTCCGCCACCCCCGACGCCTGGCGTCGTGTGCTGCCCGTGGACCCCGATACCGGCAGCTATCCGGAGCCGGCGCAGATCGTCCCGGCCCGCTTCGGCCGTTTCGTGCAGGTGCCCGTGCTCAGCGCGCCGCCGTCCGAGGCCGCGGACAGCGAGATCGTCACGCCTCTCGGCCGGTTCGGCGCCTTCGTCCGGCGGGTGACTCTGGGGGCGCCGCTGAAGAGCACGGCCATCGCGCGGGAGCGGATGCGCAAGCTGATCGCGCTGCCGGTGCTCTCCGCCGACGCGCTGTCGTCCGTGGCGTACGGACCCGAGGCGCTGCTGGCCGTCCTGGTGCTCGGAGGTACCGCGGGGCTCGCGTACTCGGTGCCGGTGGCCCTCGCGATCATCTTCCTGATGCTGGCCGTCGGGCTGTCGTACCGTCAGACGATCCGGGCGTACCCGCACGGGGGCGGCTCGTACATCGTCGCCACGGACAACCTGGGGCGGGTGCCGGGGCTGGTGGCGGCGGCCGGTCTGATGACGGACTACGTGCTGACCGTCGCCGTCTCGGTCTCCTCGGGGATGGCGGCGGTCACCTCCGCGGTCCCCGGGCTGGCGGATGACGCCGTGCTGATCGGTGTGCTGGTCATCGCCGTACTGCTGGCGGGAAATCTACGGGGTGTCCGGCAGGCAGGGGCGCTGTTCGCCGCGCCCACCTACGCCTTCATCATCGCCATCGCCGCGCTGGTCGCCGTCGGTGTGTACGACGCGGCCGGCCGGGACTTCGAACCCGTACCGACCCCGCCGCTGCACGCGGTCGAGGGTGTCGGTCTGCTGCTGGTGATGCGCTCCTTCGCCTCGGGGTCGACGGCGATGACCGGCATCGAGGCGATCTCGAACGCGGTGCCCGCCTTCAAACCGGTCTCCTGGCGCAACGCGCGCACGACACTGTCCTGGATGATCGGGCTGCTCATCGCACTGTTCGCCGGCACGATGGCGATGGTCTATCTGGAGGGTGTGATCCCGGAGTCGCAGGAGACGGTGCTGTCCCAACTGGCCCATCGCAGCTTCGGTTCGGGCGCCATGTACGTCTTCACGCAGGCGGCGACCGCGCTGGTGCTCCTGCTGGCGGCGAACACGGCGTACAACGACTTCCCCCGGGTGCTGTACCTGCTGGCGCGCGACAACCACGCACCACGGATCTTTCTGCGTCTCGGCGACCGGCTGGCCTTCAGCAACGGGATCATCCTGCTCTCCGTGGCGGCGGTGTGCGTCTACGTGGCGTTCGAGGGGAAGACGGCCTCGCTGATTCCGCTGTACGCCGTCGGGGTGTTCCTCGCCTTCACGCTGTCGCAGAGCGGGATGGTGATGCACTGGTGGCGCAGGCGCGACCGGCACTGGCGCAAGAGCCTCTGTTTCAACGCCACCGGCGCGCTGCTCTCGGCGGTCGTCTTCATCACCGCCGGAATCACCAAGTTCACCGAGGGAGCATGGCTCGCGATTCTCACCGTCGCCCTGTTCCTTCTGGTGACGACGCGGATCCGGCGTCATTACGACCAGGTCGCGGAGGCGCTGCGGCTGCATCCCCAGACGATCGAGGTCCCCAGCCGGACGATCACACCGCAGCCGTGCGCGGAGCCGCCGTCCGGTGCCGAGGCCCCGTCGGCCAGGACGAAGTACCCGGAGACCGAGGAGACACCGGAGGAGATCCGCCATCTCTCGGTCGTCCCGGTCGACGCGCTGCATCAGGCGAGCATGCGCGCGCTGGCGTACGCCGCCTCCCTCCAGCAGCCCCTCCTGGTGCTGCATGTCAGCCCCAGCGACGAGGACGCCGAGCGGTTCCGCGAGGCCTGGCAGCTGTGGGGCGACCATCTTCCGCTGCGGATCGTCCTCTCCCCCTATCGGGCTACGGTGGCGCCGCTCATCAGCTACCTCGAATCCCTGCACCACCAGCGCCCCGATCTGACCATCACGGTGATCCTGCCGGAGATCGTCGAACGGCACTGGTGGCACCGTCTGCTCCACAGCCCGCTGGCGGGACGGCTGCGGCGCGCGCTCCGGTCGCTCCCGAAGATCGTGGTGACCACCGTTCCGTTCCATGTCTGAGTCATGGGTGCGGAATGACCATCCATCATCCCAATTGGCCGGTTTGTGACCTGTCACTTAGCGTGGGCGGTGCATTGCCCAGACAGGGCATTAGGCATCTACATGAGGAGCCCATCGATGCTTTCTCAGACCGTCCGGCCGAGAGAAATCACTCTGGACCACCACGCGTTGACCATGGCGATGGCAGAACCCGAGGCACCCTTCAGCGACGCTCCTGCCTACGCGCCGGAAGCGGGTGGCTTGCTGCTCCTGCTGGCGCTCCTTTCGCCGAAGGAGCCGAAGGAGCCGAAGGGCCTGTGAACCCCGACCGGTCGCGGACCGCTTATCAGGAATCAGCGGCCGGCCTGGCACGACGTGCCCTCGGTGCCCTGCGGGGCACCGAGGGCACGGCCATGGTCGCCGCCCATGTCGAGAGCGCCCAGGACCCCGGGGCCGCGCTGGCCGCCATCCGGATCCTCGGCGCCGATACCTTCGCGCCGGTCGTGCTGGCGGGTGCCCCGCTCCACCACGAGGACGCGCAGGCCATCGCCCTGGCGTTCGCCGCGCTGCCGCCCGCGATGGACGCGCCGCTCCCGCCGCCCGCCGGACCGGAGGGCCCCTGGCTGATGGCCTGGCGCGACTGGGGCACCGTCACCCTGCTGACCGTGCTCACGGGCGGTGACGGCGTGCGGCTGACGGCGCCGCGGCCGGCCCACCCGGCGGACTCCGCGCCGGCCGACGACGCGGCGGGGTGGGCCGAATGGTCCGTCAGAATGGGGCAGTTGTCCACACTGGCGCTGCCAGGGCTGGACGGTCCTGTGCATGACGCCGCCCGCAGATCACCGCTGGCTCTCGCGCGCGGGGCGACCCGTGCCGTACTGCGCCGGGACTACCCCACCGCCGCCCGGATCGCGCGCTGGCTCGCCTGGCTGCGCTCGGACGGCCTGAGACTGCCGCTCGACGCGGCTCCGCTGGTGGAGCACATCGGCTTGCTGGCCTGCGGGGAGCGACTGGCGCTCGACACGGCGATCTCCCGTCGGCTGATCGCCATGTGACCCGGCCCCGGCCCCCTGTCCCCGCTCACCTTCCGGCCCCTCTGATCCTCCGCACAAGCCACCCGGATCCCGCACTCACACCCGATCGGACCGAGACCCGATGGCCATGCCCGTCACAGAATCCGCCCACCGGATCGCCTCCCAGGCGCTGACCTGGCTCCACACCCAGCGGGAGCACGGCGCCCTGCCGCCCGACACCACCGCCGAACTCGCCGAGCCCGACAGCGTGTACAAGCCGCTGGGCGAGACCGCGCTCGCCGCCTCGCTCGTCCTGCGCGAGGGCGTGGCCGGCTCCGCCGAACTACGGCTCGCCCGCGAGCTGCTGGACTTCAGCTGGAAGCAGCTCGGGGGCGGTGCCATGCTCCACGAGCGGCTGCTGCGCTATCCGCTGATGACCGACCCGTTGGAGACGTACGCCCACTTCGCCCGCTGCGGCTACCGCCATGAAGCACTGGACCGGCTGCTGACGCACACCACCTCGCTGCGTTCGGCGCGGGCTGCGGAGATGCTGCCGAACCGCCGCCTCGCCGTCGCCAACGCGGCGCGGATCGGCGGATTCGACCGGGGCGGCCTCGCCACCGACTGGGCCACGCTGTCCCGCGCCACCTGGCTGGGCGCGTGCCCGGAGCCCTGGCTCATCGACTGGATGACCGCCTACTGCATGACACACACGGTCTTCCATCTCACCGACTGGGGCCGGCTGCCCTCGGGGCTGCCGGGCGATGTCGCCCAGTACCTCACTCGCTGGCTGCCCGCCTGGACCGACATCTGGCTCGAGATCGGCGAATGGGACCTGGTCGCCGAGCTGCTGATCGTCGGCGACTGTCTCCCCGAGCCGCACCGCGATCCGGCGGCGTGGGAGCGGCTGGCCGTGATCCAGCACGAGGACGGGCTGATGCCCCGTGACGGCCACCCCGTCGGTGACGATCCCGCCGAGCGCTTCGCCGCGCACCACCACACCACCGTGGTCGCGGTGGTCGCCGGGACCCTCGCCGTCTCCCGTGCCCTCGGCGCCCGGTCGTGACGCTGGGCGCGGCGGGGGCGGAGGAGGCGACCGGAACGGCGCGGCCGGCGGGGACGGATGAGACCGCGGGGACGGGCGAGGGCGCCGGGGCGGGCGGGACCGCGATGTACGTGGCGAACGCCGACGGCGGGCCGCTTCCGCCCGACTGGGCACGTCGTCCCGCCGACGCCATCAGGGCGGCGGCGCCGCGCACCGGCGCGGTCGCGGTCGCGCTGCGCCACGGCGACCGGCGGGCCGTCGTGACGTACGGCAGCACCTCGCACCACGGCGGGATCCCCGTCACGGCGGACACCCGGTTCGAGATCGGTTCCCTCACGAAGTGCCTCACGGCGCTGCTGCTCGCCGAGCAAGTGGCCCGGGGCGAGGTGGCGTACGGCGATCCGCTGGACCGGTTCCTGCCGCCGGGAGCCCTCCCCCGGCCGCGCGGCGGACCCATCACGCTGCTTCATCTGGCCACCCACACCTCGGGGCTGCCCCGGCTGCCCCCGGGGTTCCTCGGCGGCGCGGCGGCGGACTGGTTCTCCAATCCGTACGCCCATCTCTCCACCGCCGATCTGCTGCGCGCCCTGGCGAGGACACGTCCGCACGCCCGCCCCGGCGAGCGAGTGCGGTACTCCAACTTCGGTGTGGGGCTGCTCGGTCATCTCCTCACCCGCGCCGCGCCCGGCGACGGACCGGGGTACGGGGACCTCCTCGCGGCCCGGGTGCTCGGCCCGCTCGGGCTGAGCCGCACCAGCTGCGGGCCCGACCTTCCGCAGGCCACCGGCTACTGGCACGGACGCGCCAGGCCGCCGTGGCTGATCCCCGGGCTCGCGGGCGCCGGAGCGCTCCGGTCCAGCGCGCGCGATCTGCTGAGGCTCCTCGACGTCGTGCTCGACGCCGCGCCCGACGCCGCGCCGGACGTCCCGTCGAGTGCCGCGCCATCGGCGCCGCTGCCGGTGCCGGACACGTTGCGTACCGCGCTGGTGGACGTGGTCCGCCCCCGGCTCGCCCTGCGCGACGGCGGCAAGCGGCTGGCGCTGGTCTGGAACATCCGCGTCCGTCCGGACGGCGATGTCTACCACCACTCCGGCGGCACCCGCGGATTCAGCTCCTTCGCCGGGTTCAGCCCGCGCCACCGCACCGCACTGGTCGCGCTGACGAACGTGAGCCCGGCCGCCGGCCAGACGTTCATCCAGGGCGCGTACCACGCGCTGCTGTCACTGCCGCGGCCCGTCTGACGAGCGCGGCGGAGTCGCGGGTCACCTCCCTGGCCGGCGGTGTCGTGGGGCACCCTCTGACCGGCGGAGTCGCGGGTCACCCCCTGACATCGGGCAGATCGGGGCCGATGGTGAGGGTCAGCGTGCCGTGCCCGGCCCCCGCCGAGGGGACGGGGTCGAGGCCGGGGAGTCTCGCGGCCAGGGACCGGGCCTGTTCCGCCAAGCCCTCGGGGTAGACGAGCGTGCTCCGCCCGGCCGGGGCGGGGGCGTTGCCGGTCGCCCTGATCCGGAAGCCGAGCGCGCGCAGCTGTTCGGCGGTCTCGCGGGCCTTGCCGGGGACCTCGGTGCCGTTGAGGACGGTGACCTGGACGGTGCCGGCCGCCGGGGGCAGTTGCTCCGCCGCTTCCAGCAGGCGGGCACTGGTCATCTCCCGGTCGTGGATGAGGGCGTTGAACAACTGCTGGGCGGCGGGCGGGTTCCAGACGACGTTGGCCGTGTCGCCGGGGACGTCCCTGGCCCGGGGATAGTGGGGGACGGTCAGGAACGTGATCCGTTCCGTGGGCATGCGTTTGATGCCGGACGCCAGGTCGTACAGGGGTTTGAGGCCGGCCAGTTCGGGGTCGGTGGTCAGCGATTCGGTGGCCGAGTCGAGGAATCCGTAGAGCGCCCGCGGTTGGTACAGCTGGGCCCTGGCCTTGGTGGCGAGGGCGCGCATGAACTCCTGCTGGCGGCCGATCCGTCCGATGTCCGTTCCGTCGCCGAGGCTGTAGCGGGCGCGTACGTAGCCGAGGGCCTCGCCGTTCTTCACCGTCTGGCAGCCCGCGCGGAGGTCGAGATGGGCCTTCGTGTCGTGGATGGGCACCGGGGGGCAGACCTCGACGCCGCCCAGGGCGTCGACCATGCCGGTGAATCCGCGGAAGTCCACGATCATGAAGTGGTCGACACGGACACGGGTGTTCTGCTCGACGGTCTTGATCGCGCAGGCGGCGGCCTTGGCGGTGTCGCCCGTGGAACCACCGATCGCGAACGCCTGGTTGATCTTGAAATGATGGGGCGTGGAGACGGCGCCGTCTCCCTGGCCGCACGCGGGGATCCGTACCCACGAGTCACGGGGGAACGACACCACGGTGGCCCACTCTCCGCTGCCGCCGATGTGCAGCAGCAGCAGCGTGTCCGACTGCATGGTGGTCAGGTTCCTGCCGAAGGCACCGCCCTGCCCCTCGCGGCTGTCGGAGCCGATGATCAGGACGTTCTCGCCCCGGCTGGCCCGGGGGCGGTTGTCGCCGAGGGCGTCGTCCACGCCCGCGCCACGGATGTTTCCGCTCAGCGCGGTGTAGAACCAGCCACCCGCCGCGGCCGTGCCCAGCACCAGGGCGGCGGCGGTCAGGGCGAGCCAGCGGCCGGCCCGGCGGTACTGGTCCCGCCTGCTCGGCCGGCCACGTGGTGAGGGGGCGGGACGGCCCCTCGGGCTCATGGTTGCTGCGTTCACGGCGTCAAGCCCCTTTCGGACGAGGATGGGGATCGGTCCCCGGGGTCCGGATCAGAGCGGCGCGCCGTCGGACTCCCGTGTGGTGAACAGCGGACCCGGCCCGCTGGGCACGGCCATCCGGGGCATCTTCGTGCCGGACGTCGTCGTCCGGCAGGCGGCGCGGTCGTCGCCACGCACCTCACGGCGTACCTCACGACGTACCTCAGACGCGTCACGCCACGCGCCTCTCCACCGCACCTCGCCCCGTACATGCGGACGGCTCTGTCCGGTGGCCACGTGGCGGGGCGTGGCGTGTAGTGGGTGGTACCGCCGTGAACGGGCGGGCGGTCCGCCGCCCGAGGAGCGGCCGGATCCGAGGAGTCTCATGGGGACCAACACCGGGCATGCCACCGCGATGGCCCTGGCCCTGCTGTGCGCGGCGGCGGTCGCCGGATGTTCGGGCGGCGCCGGCGGCGCCGGTACGCCGGCGAGGACGAGCGGGGCGCCCGAGGGACTCGCGTCCGCCACCGCGAGCCCGTCCCCCTCGGCCACGGCGGTCGGCAAGGTGTCCGCGAGGTCCACGTCCCTCGGAAAGATCCTGGTCGACGGCGAGGGGCGGACCCTCTATCTCTTCGAGGCGGACAAGCGGAACAAGTCCACCTGTACGGGTGACTGTGTGAAGATCTGGCCGCCCCTGATCGTCACCGGAAAGCCCGAGGCGGGAACCGGCGGGGTGAAGGGGAACCTGCTCTCCACCACCACGCGCGACAACGGGGCGAAGCAGGTCACCTACAACGGCCACCCCCTGTACCGGTTCACGGGCGACCACAAGCCCGGTGACACCAACGGCCAGGGCGATTTCTGGTCCCACGACACCTGGTACGTCCTCGGCACATCAGGCAAGAAGAACACCACTCCGCAGCAGAACACCGGCGGCGGCTACTAAACCCCGGGAGAAGTGATGTCCTCAGCGCCCTCCGGCGTCCGCTCGGGTTCCGGCCGGAAACTCCGTCTGCTGCGCGGAACGGCCCGGTTGCTGGCCGCCGCCGCTCTGGCGTGGGACGCCTATCTGCACGCCTATCTGGCCGACCAGTACGACGTGGTCACCGCGACCATCAGCCAGGGCGACCTCTTCCGTATCGAGGCCGGCCTGGCGTCGCTCGCGGCGCTGTTCGTGCTGGTCTGGCAGCGGCTGCCCGGAGACCTCTTCGCGTGGTCTGTGGCGGCCGGTGGCCTGGCGCTGCTGCTGGTCTACCGCTATGTCGATGTCGGCCAACTG
>NZ_PHRF01000115.1:0-34342 GCF_004151105.1 Streptomyces sp. L-9-10 | reverse complement strand
ATCACCCACCCGTGGGCGCACCGCGGCCGTCGCCGCGCGGGCCGGCGCGCCCGCCGGACCTGATGGATCCACCGTCCGCCGCCCGGCACACCGCGCCGCGCCCTGCCGTGCCGCGCCCTTCCGTGCCGCGCCCTTCCGACGGATCATCAGATCGCATGTGCCGTGTGTTGCCGCGACATTGCGGGTTCATGGCCATGCGCGCGGCGCGCTTCCGGCCATGACACGGCGGCTCTACGGTCCGTAATCAAGCGATCCCGCCAGTCAAGCGATCCCGCTGCCACAAGAACCCGTGCGAGGCCTGATATGAGCCAGCCCGTCGACTCCATCACCGGGGGACACACTCCCGAGGACACCTCCCGGCAGGACGCCGGGCCCTCGTGGTCCTTCGAGACCAAGCAGATCCACGCGGGGGCCGAGCCCGATCCGACGACCGGCGCCCGCGCGGTGCCGATCTACCAGACGACGTCGTTCGTCTTCAAGGACACCCAGCACGCGGCCGATCTGTTCTCCCTCGCCGAACCCGGCAATATCTACACCCGGATCCACAACCCCACGCAGGACGTCCTGGAGCAGCGGATCGCCGCCCTGGAGGGCGGGGTCGCGGCCGTCGCGCTCGCGTCGGGGCAGGCCGCCGAGACGCTGGCGATCCTGACGCTGGCCCGCGCCGGGGACCACATCGTCTCCAGCACCTCGCTGTACGGCGGGACGTACAACCTCTTCCGGCACACGCTCCCCCGGTTCGGCATCGAGGTGTCCTTCGTCGACGACCCGGACGACATCGACGCCTGGCGGGCCGCCGTACGCCCCCACACGAAGGCGCTGTTCGCGGAGACGCTGGGCAATCCGCGCGGCAATGTCCTCGACGTACGGGCGGTGGCGGACGCGGCGCACGACGCCGGACTGCCGCTGATCGTCGACAACACCGTCCCGACGCCCTATCTGCTCCGTCCGATCGAGCACGGCGCGGACATCGTGGTGCACTCGGCGACGAAGTTCCTCGGCGGACACGGCACCACCATCGGCGGGGTGGTGGTCGACGGGGGCACCTTCGACTTCGGCGCGCACGCCGAGCGGTTCGCGGATTTCCACACCCCGGACGACAGCTACCACGGGCTGCGCTACTGGCCGGATCTGGGCGCCGGCGCCTTCGCGGTGAAGCTGCGGGTCCAGCTGCTGCGCGACATCGGCCCCGCTCTCTCCCCGCACTCCGCGTTCCTGCTGCTCCAGGGCGTGGAGACGCTCAGCCTGCGCGTCGAGCGGCACACGTCCAACGCGCTGGCCCTCGCCGAGTGGCTGGAACAGCGCGACGAGGTCGCCGCCGTCCACTATCCGGGGCTGGCGTCCAACCGCTGGTACGAGGCCGGGCGGCGCTACCTCCCGCACGGCGCGGGCGCGGTCCTCGCGTTCGAACTGCGCGACGGGGTCGAGGCGGGCAAGAGGTTCGTGGACGGGGTCGAGCTCTTCAGCCATCTCGCCAATATCGGTGATGTGCGCAGCCTCATCATCCATCCGGCGTCGACCACCCACAGCCAGCTCGGCGAGGAGGAGCTCGCGGCGACGGGCACCGCTCCGGGGCTGGTGCGGCTCTCGGTGGGGCTGGAGAACGTGGCCGATCTCAAGGCCGATCTGGAGGCGGGGTTCCGCGCCGCGAAGGCGGCGTCCTGAACACCTCCGCCGAACCGGTCACGCTCCCCCTCCCGCCGGCCACCGGTGGCTGGCAGGAGGGGGATCCGGCCGGCCGCCGCTCCTGGGTGACGCTCGACGGTCCGCTCCCGCTGGAGGCGGGCGGAGCGCTGCCCGGGGTCCGGCTCGCGTACGAGACCTGGGGGCGGCTCGCCCCCGACGGCTCGAACGCGGTGCTGGTCCTGCACGCGCTGACGGGGGACAGCCATGTCGCGGGACCGGCGGAACCGGGGCATCCCACTGGGGGGTGGTGGGATGCCCTGGTCGGCCCCGGCCTGGCGCTCGACACCGGCCGGTGGTTCGTGGTCGCCCCGAACGTGCTCGGCGGCTGCCAGGGCAGTACGGGCCCCTCGTCGGCGCGGCCGGGCGGGGGCCGCTGGGGGCCGGAGTTCCCGTATCTGACCCAGCGTGACCAGGTGGCCGCCGAGGCGGCCCTCGCCGACGCGTTGGGGATCGCGCGCTGGGCCGCCGTCATCGGCGGGTCCATGGGCGGTATGCGGGCGCTCGAATGGGCTGTGGGACGGCCGGAGCGCACGGGCTCGCTGCTGGTGCTCGCGTGTCCCGCCGCCGCCTCCGCGGAGCAGATCGCCTGGGGCTCCGTCCAGATCGGGGCGATCCGCTCGGACCCGGCATGGCAGGAGGGCCGTTACCACGACGCCCCGGCCGGTGGCGGTCCGTACCGGGGGCTGGGGATAGCCCGCCGTATCGCGCATGTGACCTATCGCAGCGAGCCGGAGCTCGGCGCGCGGTTCGGCCGGGGACCGCAGCCGGGCGGCCATCCCTGGCGGGGCGGCCGGTACCAGGTCGAGTCGTATCTCGACCATCACGCCGCGAAGCTGGTACGCCGGTTCGACGCGGGGAGTTATGTGACGCTCACCGAGGCGATGAACGGCCATGACGTGGGCCGGGGCCGCGGTGGCGTCGCGGCGGCCCTGCGCCGGGTCCGGATGCCGGCCCTGGTCGCCGGGGTCGACTCCGACCGGCTCTATCCGCCGGCCCAGCAGGCGGAGCTGGCCGCCGCCATCCCCGGGGCCGACCGGCTCAGAACCATCGGGTCGCCGTACGGACACGACGGCTTCCTGATCGAGACCGCGCAGGTGGGCGCTCTGATCGAGGAGTTGCTGTGCCAGGCGTGAGACACCTGGTGGTCCGACGGGGCGGCCGGCCCACCGGGTGTCACGGAGCGGCGGGCACCGTGGGCGTCGCGGGCAGCAGATGGTCGCCCGTCTTGTCCGTGCTCAGGCAGAGCGAGCAGACCACCGCGTCGTGGGTGAGGCAGGCGGCCAGGTCGGGCCGTTCGAACTCCTGCCGGCACACATGGCAGGCGTAGGTCGTCGCGCCGGGGTTTCCCTCGGCGTCGAGCAGCGGCTCGTCGATCCCGTCGTCGGTGCGCCGCAGATAGTAACGGCCCTTGGTGGCGACGGCCATCAGCGGGGTGACGACGAACGCGATCAGGGCGGCGGCGACGGGTGAGTACGGCTGGAGCGTGTCGCCCAGCGCGTGGAAGTACATGGCGATCGAGAGTCCGGACGCGGCGACGAAGGCCACCACGCCCACCGGGTTGACCGCGTAGAGCATGCCACGGCGGAACTCGGGTGCGTGCGGGGAGAGTTTGAGCAGATATTTGTTGATCATGATATCCGTGGCGACGGTCACGACCCAGGCGATCGCGCAGTTGGAGTAGAACCCCAGGATGCTGTTGAGGAAGCTGAACATGTCGGCCTCCATCAGGATCAGCGCGAACGCCAGATTGACCAGGACGAAGATCATGCGGCCCGGGTAGTGCTTGGTGACGCGGGTGACGGAGTTGGTCCATGCCAGCGAGCCCGAGTAGGCGTTGGTGACATTGATCTTGATCTGGCTGATCACGACCAGCACCACCGCCAGCGGTACGACCAGCCAGGACGGCATCATCGCGTCGAAGGCGCCGCGGAACTGCTGAATGGGTTCGGTGGCGGCCGCCGGCCCCACCTCGGAGAGGATGTACACGGCCAGGAAGACCCCCATGGCCTGTTTGAGCGCGCCGAGCACCACCCAGCCGGGGCCGGCCATCACCACGGCCGTCCACCAACCGCGCCTGTTCGCCTCGGTCTTGGGCGGCATGAAGCGCAAGTAGTCGATCTGCTCGCCGATCTGGGCGATGAGCGACAGGCACACGCCCGCGCCCAGTAGTACGGAAGCGGTGTTGACGCCGCCGTCGCCGTCGGTTCCCGCGTACGCGAGGAAACGGTTCACCGTGTCCGGGTCGTTGGCGACCAGATAGACCAGCGGACCGACCATCAGCAGCAGCCAGACGGGCGTCGTCCAGACCTGGAGTTTGCTGAGCGCCTTCATCCCGTAGATGACCAGCGGGATCACCATGAGGGTGGAGACGAGATAGCCCAGCCACAGCGGCAGCCCGAAGCCCAGTTTCAGCCCCTGCGCCATGATCGAGCCTTCGAGGGCGAAGAAGATGAAGGTGAAGCTGGCGAAGATGACACTGGTCAGCACGGACCCGTAGTAACCGAAGCCGGAGCCGCGGGTGATGAGGTCCAGATCGATGTTGTACCGCGCTCCGTAGTACGCGAGCGGGAATCCGGTGATGAAGATGACGGCCGCCGCGAGGCCGATCGCGGCCAGCGCGTTCCCGGTGCCGTGGGTGAGCCCGATACCGGCGCCGATGGAGAAGTCGGCGAGATAGGCGATGCCGCCGAGCGCGGTGGTCGCCACGACCATGGGCGTCCAGCGGCGGTAACTACGCGGCGCGAACCGGAGGGTGTAGTCCTCCAGGGTCTCGCTGACCGCCCGGTCGCCGGTTCTCGTGGTGTCCGCCGCGGTCGCGGCGGCCGTCCCGGCCTGATGGGGCTCCGGGTGGCTGTCGGGGGCTATCAGCCGTGGTTCTGTGCTCATGCCACGCCTCCTGGGGTCCGGGGTGGGGGCGGGAGCGGCTTCCCTCGCGGGGGACCTGCCCACGCGGGGACAGTAGGCAGCCGGTGTTTCCCACCGGCGTTCGCCGGATGACGGAGAGGTTTCCGGGCCGGGCGCCGTCGCGACCATGGGCGGGGGGTGTTCCACGGGCCGCGCCTACGATGGGCGCATGCCCGGACGCCATGGATCCTCAACAGCGAGCGATGCGCATCAACACACGCCCGGCGCCTCCGAGCTGGCCGCGGCGGCGTCCGTCTTCTCGCTGCTCGCCGACCCCACCCGGCTGCATCTGGTGTGGCTGCTGACCCGCGGTGAGTCCGATGTGACGGCGCTGGCGGCCGCGTGCGGAGCGGCGCGGCCCGCGGTGAGCCAGCATCTGGCCAAGCTGCGGCTGGCGGAACTGGTGCGGTCGCGCAAGGACGGCCGTCATGTCGTCTACGCGCTCACGGACGGCCATCTCCGCCGGCTGGTGGTGGAGGCGATCAGCCACGCCAACCACCAGGTCACCGGCGAGCCTTGGCACGACTGAGACTCCCCGGCCTGTCCCCTGCGGCGTGATGCGCACCCCAACTGCGCACCCCAACACGTGCATGGATGCGCACACGTGCATTAGATTGGGATGACGCACCCGGCCGCCGGTCAAGGACAGTCGTATGCTCACCGTGCTGCGCAACCGCACCTATCGGCATCTCTTCGCGGCGCAGGTCGTCGCGCTCGTGGGAACCGGGCTCGCGACGGTCGCGCTGAGCCTGCTGGCCTACGACCTGGCGGGCGCGGACGCGTCCGCCGTCCTGGGGACGGCCCTGGCCGTCAAGATGGTCGCGTACGTGGGCGTCGCACCGGTCATCGGCGCCTTCACCGACCGGATTCCGCGCCGTGCGCTGCTCGTGTCGACGGATCTGGTCCGCGCCGGTGCCGCGCTCTCGCTGCCCTTCGTCTCCCACGTCTGGCAGATCTATGTCCTGATCTTTCTGCTGCAATGCGCCTCGGCGGCCTTCACCCCGGCGTTCCAGGCGACGATTCCACGACTGCTGCCCGAGGAGCGCGACTACACCCGGGCCCTGTCGCTCTCGCGGCTGGCGTATGACCTGGAGAGTCTGTTCAGTCCCGCGCTGGCCGCCGCGCTGCTGACCGTGATCTCCTACAACTGGCTCTTCGCGGGCACCGCGCTGGGTTTCCTGGCCTCGGCCGCGCTGGTGGTCTCCGTACTGCTGCCCCGGCCGGCACCGGTGGAACGCGGCGGGGGCGCTCGCGCGAAGGTGTCCTCCGGCGCCCGGCTGTTCTTCGCCACCCCGAGGCTACGGGCGCTGCTGTGCCTCGATCTGGCGGTGGCGGCGGGCGGCGCCATGGTCACCGTCAATACGGTGGTGCTGGTACGCGGCGGTCTCGACCGGACCGCCGGGGATGTCTCGCTGGCGCTGGGCGCCTTCGGCGGCGGGTCCATGGCCGCCGCTCTTCTGCTGCCCCGGCTGCTCGACAGGACCGGTGACCGTACGGTGATGCTGCCCGCGGCGTTCGTGCTGCCGGGGGTGCTGGCCGCCGTCTCGCTGGGCACGGCCGTCGCACCCGGCCGGTGGGCGTGGCCGGCTCTGCTCGCCGCGTGGACGCTGCTGGGGATCGCCTCGTCCGTGGTGCTCACCCCGAGCGGGCGGCTGCTGCGCCGCTCCGCGGCTGCCGCCGATCTCCCGGCCGCGTTCGCCGCGCGCTTCTCGCTGTCCCACTGCTGCTGGCTGCTCACGTATCCCCTGGCGGGATCGCTGGCCGTGGGGGCGGGCCTGCCCACGGCGGCCGGGGCGCTGGCCGGGGTCTCGCTGGCCGCCGCCGTCGCGGCGGTGACCCTCTGGCCGCGCCGGGACCCCGGCCACCTCGGTCATGTGCACCGCGCACTCCCCGCGGGACATCCGCACGTACGGGACGCGGTGGCCACCCACGCCGGGTGGTGGCACGGCCACGACTACCGTATCGACGCCCTCCACACGCGCTGGCCCACTCCGGCGCGGACCTCCGCCGAGGTCTGAGAGCGGCCCGACGGGCCTCACCGGCCCGCGGCATCCCGACAGCTCCGAGCCGACCGCATGGCGAGACGCCGGTCCACAAGGCGGAAACCGGCCCTTATGCTCGTACCCATGTCCGCACCCGCTCGCCTCCTCTGTCTCGCGCTCTTCGCGAACTCGGCGTGGTGTGTCGACGACGGCCTCTGTCGCCGCCCGGCCTGTCCCCGCCCCCGCTGTCGTCGCTGAACCTGCCGCCGCCGAGTCCCGTCGGCGCCGAGCCCGCAGCCGACGAACCCCTGGCCGCTGAGCCCTCTTCGCGGACGCCTTCCGCCATGATCTCGGCAGCCACCCGTGTCACGTCGGCCCCTCCCGTATCCCAGCCCGTCCCCGGAGATCCCGCAATGACCGCACCGCCCGTGGAGGCGACGAAGTCCGCCGCCCTGCTCGCCCCCTCCCCCACCTCCGTACCCCGTCCCGACGCTCCCCCGGCCCCGCCCGTGCGCCGGGTGCCGCTCGTCGTGTCCTCGCTGATCGCCGTGGCGCTGACCGGCTATGTGTGGTCCGCCCACGGGGCCCGGCCCGGTGTGCTCCTGCTGCTCGGCCTCGGTCTCGGCGTGGCGCTCTTCCACTCGCGCTTCGGCTTCACCTCCGCGTGGCGGCAGCTCGTCGCCGTCGGCAACGGCACCGGCCTGCGCGCCCACACCCTGCTGCTCGGGACCACGGCGACGCTGTTCGCGCTGCTGATCGGCACCGGCACCGGCCTCTTCGGTTCGGTGCCCGCGCCGTCGGCCGGAACCCTGGGCGTGGGGCTGCTGGCCGGTTCGTTCCTGTTCGCCGTGGGCATGCAGCTCGGCGGCGCCTGCGCCTCCGGGACCCTGTTCGCGGTCGGGTCCGGACAGTCGTCCATCGTGCTCACCCTCGGTGGTTTCATCGCCGGTTCGACCCTCGCCGCCTGGCAGTTCGGCCTCTGGAAGGACCTGCCCGCGTTCGAGCCTGTCGTCCTGGCCGACCACGTCGGCTGGTTCGGCTCCTGGGCCGTGACCATGGCCGCGCTCGCGCTCATCGTGCTCGTCTCGCGGCGTGTCCAGGCCCGCCGCAACCCGCCGCCGACCGGCCCCGTACCGTCCGCGCGCGGCGCCGCAGCACGCGTGCTGCGCGGCTCCTGGCCGCTGGCCGCGGGCGCCCTGGCGCTGTCCGTGCTCGGCGCCGGCGTCCTGCTGGTCTCCGGCGGTGCCTGGGGCGTCACCAGCGCGTTCAGCCTGTGGGGTGCGGAGCTGGTACGCGCCCTCGGCGGGCACCCGGAGACCTGGACGTTCTGGCAGCAGCCCAACAACGCCGGGATGCTGGCGGGCCCGGTGCTCGCCGACAAGAACAGCCTGACCGACATCGGCATCATGATCGGCGCGGCGGTGGCGGCGGCGCTGGGCGGCACCTGGACGCTCCATCGCGGCGTGCCGTGGCGGACCGCCGTCGCCGCGGTGCTGGGCGGTGTGCTGATGGGGATCGGCGCCCGGCTGGCGGGCGGCTGCAATATCGGCGCCTACCTGGCGGGCATCGCGTCGGGCAGTCTGCACGGCTGGATCTGGGGGGCCGTCGCGATCCTGGGCACCTGGGCCGGCCTGAAACTGCGTCCGCTGTTCGCGCTGAGCAACCCCAAGCCGGGGGACGGGATCTGCTGAGCACCACCGGCGTGGCCCGGGGGGCTGGGAGCGGGCTCCCGCTCCCAGCCCCCGGGACCTCAGGACGCCCCCGGGACCCCAGGACGAACTCGGGACCTCAGGAACGCCAGTCGACCTTGAACACCCACACGTGCCGCCCGGACCCGCGTGCCGCCGACGGTACGTCGATGACCAGCGAGCCGCCGGTCGTACGCCAGCTCAGCGGCCGGTCATGGCCGAGCAGTGTCACCCGGTCCCCGGGCCTGACGGGCACCGGAGCCCCGACCGTGAGGGTGCTGCCCGGCCGGGTGAGCGAGTGGATGTAGAACGCCTTCTCCGGCCGGACCGTGAAGCGCAGGTCCTCACCGAGCTGCGGCATCCTCGCCCAGTACGTACTGCCGTAGATCGCCTCGCCGTTGACCTTCAGCCACTCCCCGGTCTCCCGGAGCCTGCGCTCCATGATCTCCGGAATGGTGCCGTCGGCGCGCGGGCCGATGTCGAGCAGGAAGTTGCCGTTCTTGGAGACGATGTCGACGAGGGAGTGGATGACTTCCTCGGTCGTCATGTACTTGTCGTCGGGGGTGGCCCGGTTGTAGCCGTAGGAGCGCGGGTCCAGCCCCCGGCTGGCCTCCCACTTCGCGGTGACGACCGAGTCGTACGTGGTGTACTCGGGCGTGGTGAAGTCGTGCGGGCCGATGCCCGAGCGGTTGTTGACGGTCACCTCGATGGGGCGTGCCCGGTTCTTGGCGTGGTTGAAGTACTCCGCCAGGACGCGATGGCTGTCGTTCTCGCCGCCGATGTCGCACCAGAGGATCTCGGGGTCGTACTCCTCGATCAGCTCCAGCATCTGCGGGGCCTGGAGGTCCTTGATGTAGTCCTGGCCCGCGAAGTGGCCGGTGTACGGGACGGGTTCCAGGGTGTACGGATTGCGGGGCGCGTGCCCCTCCCAGGGGTGGTCGGGGTTGAACCACTCCGGCATCGAGAAGTACAGACCGCGGTGCAGCTCCGGTGTGTAGCGGCGGGACGCGTCGAAGAGTTCCCTGATCAGATCGCGCTTCGGGCCCATCTTCACGGAGTTGCGGTCGGAGACCTTGGTGTCCCAGAGGGCGAAACCCTCATGGTGCTTGGAGGTCAGGACGTGGTACTGGGCGCCCGCGTCCCGGAACAGCTCCACCCAGGAGCGCGGATCGAACCGTTCGGCGCGGAAGAGCGGGATGAAGTCGTCGTAGGCGAAAGACTCACCGTAGGTCTGGCGGTGGTACGCGTACGTCGGGTTGCCCGGGTCCTGCATCTGGGACCAGTACCACTCGGCGTACTGCACCCCGACCGGCGCCCACGCGGGCACGGAGTAGACCCCCCAGTGGATGAAGATGCCGAACTTCGCGTCCTGGAACCAGTACGGCGCCTGATGGGTGTTCAGGGAGTCGTCGGTGGGCCGGAAGTCGGGCACTCCCAGGGTGAGGGAGCGGCGCGCCTCGGCGGCCTGCTGGCCCCGGCCGCGGGCGACGATACGGCCGTTCCCGCCGGTGCCCGGCGGAGTGCCGGGGCCGGGCCGGATGCCGATCCGTACGCGGGTCTCCTCGCCGGGAGCGAGCCGGGTGACACGGGCGGGTGCGACCGTACGGGCTCCCGGGACGTCCACGGAGAGGGTGAGCCCGTCGGCGGCGAGGATGGCCACCGTCCCCGCGTTGACGACCGTGGCCTCGACGCTCTGGGCGCCGTGGTCCAGTGCGGAGGTCGTCGAGCGCGCGCCGCGGAGCGCCAGCGCCCGGCCCTCGGCGGCCGGCTGGAGGGAGAGCGCGAAGACGTGCAGCGAGGAGGAGTTCGCCTCGGCGGGGCGGGTGACCGGCAGGGTGAGGGCCACCGCCTCCCTGCCCGGGTCGAGGGCGACCGCGGAAGCGGCGATCACGACCTGGTGCGGGTCCTCGGCGCCGGTCGGACCGTAGCGGTACGGGGCGACGAGGGCGCCCGTGCCCGCGTACCAGTCGGGGCCGCCGAGGGCGGCGGTCGAGGTGGTGCCGTCCGCGTAGTGGACGGTGGCCTCTCCGGAGGTCTCGCCGTAACTGCTCGCCGTCAGGAAGTGGCCCGACAGGTACCGGCCCGGGGGCAGTTCGACGCGCTGCCCGAGCGCGACGATGTTGTTCCTCGCCCCCGCCGTGGCGGCCGGGAAGAGATAGGTCAGTCCGTCGATCTCCACCTCCCCCGTGGGCAGTTCCTCGCCGGGGAAGGTGTAGCCGGAGCCGTCGAAGTTCCCCCCGCGGGCGTCGGCGGTGTCGATGCCGTCGTTGTCGAACCACCGCTCCAGGGGTACGGGGAGAGCGGCCGGGACCGTGCCCCAGTCGCCGTCTCCCCCTTCCGTTTCCGTCCCCGTCCCGGTCCCTGTTTTCGTCCCCGGCAGTGTGGTGCGCGGACTCGCGTCGGCCGTGGCCGGCTGGACCAGAGCGGCGCCGATTGCCGCCCCTGCCGTCATTCCGAGTACATGGCGTCTGGGAAGTTCCGTCATGAGATCCGATGATTGGAGCATGACAAGAAGCTGTCAACGCTCCTTTCAGGACCGGATTTTCTTGTCCCGACGGTATCCATCGGATGAATCGAGGGCCATGATGGATTGACCGGAGCCCAGGACGGGTTGGGGGACGGGATGCGCCCGGACGGCGAGGGACAGGCCCTCTAGCGAGTGTCCCCGGCGGGCGCCGTGTCCCCGCTCGCGGCGGACGCCGCCGTGTCACGTACCCGCCCCCGCACCGCGAACCAGCCCAC
The DNA here is from genome assembly GCF_004151105.1 of Streptomyces sp. L-9-10. Classification (GTDB taxonomy): domain Bacteria; phylum Actinomycetota; class Actinomycetes; order Streptomycetales; family Streptomycetaceae; genus Streptomyces. The sequence goes on along the minus strand of NZ_PHRF01000115.1, from coordinate 23,340 downwards.
GACCAGCGCCGCCGCGATCACCGGAATGAGCAGCACCGTACGGCGGCCGACCCCGCCGTCGGACCACATCAGCACGACGACCCCGGCCAGGAAGGCGAGGGTGACCAGCTCGACGAACGGTGACCCCGGCAGCTGGTAGGACGGGCGCGCCAGCCGGCCTTCCCTGGCCCGCCGGACGAAGACCAGGTGACAGAGCATGATGATGGCCCAGGTGGTGAGCACACCGAGCGCGGCGATGTTGAGGACGATCTCGAACGCCTCACCCGGCACGACATAGTTCAGACCGACGCCGAGTACACAGACGGCGGCGGTGAGCATGATCCCGCCGTACGGCACCTGATGCCGGTTCATGAGCCCGGTCCACCTCGGCGCCGAGCCCGCCATCGCCATGGACCGCAGGATGCGACCGGTCGAGTAGAGACCGGAGTTGAGGCTGGACATCGCGGCGGTGAGGACCACCAGGTTCATCACGTCGCCCGCCGCCGGCACACCGATCTTGGACAGCACGGTGACGAAGGGGCTCTCCGAGGCCGAGTAGCCGTCGTACGGGATCAGCAGGGCCAGCAGCACGACCGAGCCGACATAGAAGACCAGGACCCGCCACATGATGGAGTTCACCGCGCGCGGCACGACCTTGTGCGGCTCGGCCGTCTCGCCCGCGGTGACACCGATCAGTTCGACGGCCGCGTAGGCGAAGACAACGCCCTGAAGGACCACGACCACCGGCAGCAGACCGGACGGGAAGAAGCCGCCGTTGTCGGCGATGACATGGAGGCCGGGCGTCTGCCCGTCCACCGGCTGCTGGGTGACCAGCAGGAAGATACCGATCGCCATGAAGGCCACGAGCGCGGCGACCTTGATGATCGCGAACCAGAACTCCATCTCGCCGAAGATCTTCACCGAGATCAGATTCACACTCAGCACCACGGCGAGCGCGACCAGGGCCAGCGTCCACTGCGGGACCTCGGTGAAGAGGCTCCAGTAGTGGGCGTAGAGCGCGACGGCCGTGATGTCGGCGATACCGGTGGTCGACCAGTTCACGACATACATCCAGCCGGCGGTGTAGGCGCCCTTCTCGCCCAGGAACTCACGGGCGTAGGAGACGAAGGAGCCCGACGACGGCCGGTGCAGGACCAGTTCACCGAGGGCGCGTACGACGAAGAAGGCGAAGAGGCCGCAGACGGCGTAGGCCAGCGCGAGGGCGGGCCCGGCGGAGGCGAGCCGGCCGCCCGCGCCGAGGAACAGCCCGGTGCCGATCGCGCCGCCGATGGCGATCATGTTGATGTGCCGGGACTTGAGGTCCTTGCTGTACCCGGCGTCTCCCGCGTCCGGCGAGGAGGCGTCGACCGGGTGTTCCCGCGGGGGCGGCGGCGTGTCCTGGACTGCTTCCTTGCGCACGGCTGTTCAGCTCACTTCGTTCGTGGGGGTTTCAGCCGCACGTTAGATCAACTTCACTGGTGATCTCCCTAGCCTCTATTCTCCGCCGGGCTGGAAGCGCACCGTCGGGGGCCGTCAAGCGGTACGCCGTCGGGGGCAAGCCGCCGCCGTCGAGGGCGGTGGAGTGCCCCCGACGGCGACGTGTGTGCTGGGCGCCGGCCTCGGGCCGTCGAAGAGGGGCCCTACCCGCGGTACGTCTCCAGCAGGCGCAGCCATACCTCGCTGATCGTCGGGTAGGACGGAACCGCGTGCCACAGGCGGTCGATCGGGACCTCGCCGACGACCGCGATCGTGGCGGAGTGGAGCAGCTCGCCGACGGCCGGCCCGGCGAAGGTGACGCCCCGGAGGATCCCGCTGTCCAGGTCGACGATCATGCGGGCCCGGCCGCGGTAGCCGTCGGCGTAGAGGGACGCGCCCGCGACGCCGGCCATGTCGTAGTCGACCGCGCGAACGCGGTGGCCCGCCGCTTCGGCCTCGGCGAGGGTGAGGCCCACGGCGCCGACCTCCGGCTCCGTGAAGACGACCTGGGGCACGGCGGCGTGGTCGGCGGTGGCGGCGTGGCTGCCCCAGGGGCCCGCGTCCAGGGTCGGTACGCCCTGGGCCCTCGCCACGATGACGGCTCCCGCGATCCGGGCCTGGTACTTGCCCTGATGGGTGAGCAGGGCACGGTGGTTGACGTCTCCGACCGCGTAGAGCCAGTCGCTGCCCTCGACCCGGCAGGTGTCGTCGACGGTCAGCCAGGAGCCCGGTTCCAGACCGACCGACGCGAGACCGGCGTCGTCCGTGCGCGGCGCGCGGCCGGTGGCGAAGAGCACCTCGTCGCACTCGATCCGCTCACCGCCGGCCAGCGTCACGGTCACGGTTCCCGTCCCGCCGTCGCGCTCGACCGCGCTCACCGAGACGCCCGTACGGACCGTGGCGCCCGCGTCCGTCAGCGACTCGGCGACCAGCTCACCGGCGAAGGACTCCATCCTGGGCAGCAGGCGGTCGCCCCGGACCAGCAGTGTGACGTCGGAGCCCAGTGCCCGCCAGGCGGTGGCCATCTCCACGCCCACCACTCCCCCGCCGACGATCACGAGCCGTCCCGGGACCCGCGAAGAGCTGGTCGCCTCACGGCTGGTCCACGGCTTGACGTCGGCGAGTCCCGGGAGATCGGGCAGGACGGCCCGGCTGCCCGTGCACACGGCGACGGCGTGCCGCGCGACCAGCACCTTGATGCCGCCGTCGGGACCCGTGACGGCGACCCTCCGCCTGCCGTCCAGCCGGCCGTGTCCGCGGTGGAGATCGGCACCGGTCCCGTCGAGCCACGCGACCTGGCCGTCGTCCTTCCAGTGCGCGGTGAACTCGTCGCGGTGGGCGAGCACGGCCTTGGCGTCCAGCGGCCCCTGGACGGCCTGACTCACCCCCGGGACGCGCCGGGCGTCGGCGCGTGTGATCGCCGGCCGGAGCAGGGCCTTGCTGGGCATGCAGGCCCAGTACGAGCACTCGCCGCCGACGAGTTCGCTCTCGACGACCGCCGTGCTCAGCCCGGCCGCCCTGGTCCGGTCGGCGACGTTCTCACCGACCGGTCCGGCGCCCAGCACCACAACGTCGTATTCAAGGGTTTCCGTGGCATGCGTCATAGGGGCCAGTCTGGTGCGCGTGCGGTCGCATGGCCACACGATCTTCGGGCAGGGGCCAGGAATACGGCGACGACGCACACCGTTGTCGCAGGCGCCGCAACCCGGAGAGTCAGGAAGAGGTATCAGGCAATGGCCACTGTGGAACTCACCAAGGAGAACTTCGACCGGACGGTGTCGGAGAACGACTTCATCCTGATCGACTTCTGGGCTTCCTGGTGCGGTCCCTGCCGCCAGTTCGCCCCGGTCTACGAGAAGGCCTCGGAGCGCCACGAGGACCTCGTCTTCGCCAAGGTCGACACGGAGGCGCAGCAGGAGCTGGCCGCCGCGTTCGAGATTCGTTCGATTCCGACGCTGATGATCGTCCGGGACAATGTCGCGGTGTTCGCCCAGCCGGGCGCGCTGCCCGAGACCGCCCTGGAGGACGTGATCGGACAGGCACGCGCGCTGGACATGGACGAGGTCCGCAAGTCGGTGGCCGAGGCCGAGGCGCAGGCCAAGAACGGCGAAGCGGCGCGGTGACCGGGGCCGCGCGGTGGCCGAGGCCGCCGCGCGGTGACCGGCCCCCGTCAGCGCCCGACCGCCCCGGTGCCCCCTGTCAGCGTTCCAGAACCAGCGCCAGGCCCTGTCCCACGCCGATGCAGAGCGCGGCGACGCCCGTGCCCGAGCCCGCCGCGGCGAGCTGGTGGGCGACGGATCCGGCCAGCCGGGCGCCGGAGGCACCGAGCGGATGACCGATCGCGAGGGCGCCGCCACGCGGGTTGACGACGGCCGGATCGAGTCCGGGCCATTCGGCGAGGCAGCCCAGCGACTGGGCGGCGAAGGCCTCGTTGAGTTCGAACGTGGTGAGATCGGCGAACGTACGGCCGGCCTTGGCCAGAGCCCGCTGGACCGCCTCGACCGGGCCGAGGCCGAAGAGCTGCGGTTCGACTCCGGTGACCGCGGAGGCCCGGATACGGGCGAGCGGTTCGCGGCCCGTCTCGCGCAGCCCCGTCTCGTCGACGAGGAGCAGCGCGGCGGCGCCGTCGTTGAGGGGTGAGGCGTTGCCGGCCGTCACGGTCCCGGTCCCGTCCGTACGGAAGGACGGCTTCAGCTTGGCGAGCGCCTCCATGGAGGTGCTGTCGCGGACGCATTCGTCGCGGACCAGGTCCACCCCGGCGTACGGGACGACCTCTCCGTCGTACAGGCCCGCGGCCCACGCGTCGGCTGCCTTGCGGTGGCTGGCGAGGGCGAACGCGTCCTGCCGCTCCCGGGTGATCGCGTGCTTGTCCGCGATCAGTTCGGCGCCCTCGCCCAGCGGAACCGTCCACTCCGGAGGCATCGCCGGGTTGGTCATACGCCAGCCCAGGGTGGTCGAGTAGAGCTGCTGATGACCGGCGGGAAAGGCCCGTTCCGGCTTCTGGAGGACCCACGGGGCGCGGGACATCGACTCGACCCCGCCCGCCACGGCGACGGACGCGTCACCGAGGGCGATCGCGCGGGCGGCCTGGATGACCGCCTCGAGGCCGGAGCCGCAGAGCCGGTTGACCGTCACCCCCGGGACGGACACCGGCAGTCCGGCGAGCAGCACGGCCATGCGTGCCACGTCGCGGTTGTCCTCGCCCGCGCCGTTCGCGTCCCCGAACACGACGTCGTCGATTCTGGCCGGGTCGAGCTCCGGAGAGCGGTCCACCAGGGCCTTCAGCACATGGGCGGCGAGATCGTCGGGGCGTACGGAGGCCAGGGCACCCCCGAACTTGCCGATCGGGGTACGGACGGCGTCGACGACATAGACGTCGCGAATGGTCATCGGATCTCCGGCTTCTCTCCCACAGCGTGACGCGGTGCCGGCGGTGAGGGCGCAGGGGCGGTCGCTCCCCACATCTTCCCTCTCCCCTCAGGCTGTTCGCCCGCCTCGTGAACCATCGTTCACACCGGCCCCGCCCGAGTCTCTGTCCGGAAACGAGCGCTGTCAACGGCCGCACCGCTCCCGCTCCGGCACCCGGACGTCCGCGCGACGGGCCCGGGGCCTCAGTCGGCCGGAGCGTCGACCACGCGGACCGACAGCCCGTAGTCCACTTCGTAGCCGTCGATCAGCAGCGCCTCCACCGTGCGGGTCTCGGGGTCGATATCGGCCTCCATGCCGTTGCCCGCGTAGCGCGGATAGCCGGAGGCCCCCGTTTCGCCCGTCGCCTCCACGAGGGCCGAGCGCAGGGCGTTCGCCGAGCTGGGCGGCCCTTCGTCGCCCTCGGTGTGCTCGGCGACCAGCAGGATCTCGAAGCGCGCCGGAACGGTAGTCATACCTCCGACGCTAACCACCCCGTCACGGCCACGCATGTCGCCCGCCCCTGTGCCGCGCGCGCCCCCTCGTACCGGGCCCTGTCCGCGCCCGCCCGCCCCGACGGGGTCAGCTCGATTCGCGGTGAACGACACGCGAGTCCAGCAGGTCATACCGCTTCGGATCGGCGCCCGGATCGCGGACCGCCCGGTCGACGAGGTCGGCCAGCCACTGCCCCGTCACCATGTCGATCCGCACCGTCGAGAGCCGGGGCCGCAGCAGCCTGCCGAGCAGCAGATCATCGGAGCCGATCACGGCCGTCTCCGCCGGGATGGAGATTCCTTCGTCCTGGAGCGCGCGCATCAGGAGCATCGCGTACTCGTCGCTGAACGCGAAGACCGCGTCGAGCCCCAGCGTCCGCCACCGAGCGGCGAGGGCGGCGGCCGAGTCCTCCTCGTACGTGAGCGGCAGCGGGACGATCCGTACGCCCGCGCCGGCCTCGACCTCGGCAGCGGCACGGGCGCCCGCGAGCCGGGGGCCTGAGAACAGCTCCAGACCGGGTTCCCCGGGCATCACCACCCCGATCCGGCGGCAGCCACGTGCGATCAGATGCGCCACCGCCCGGCCGCCGATCCCGCTCTGGTCCATGACCAGCGCGTGCGCGCCCTCGACCCGCCCGGGTCCCACCGTGATGACGGCCTTCGCGCCGGACCGTTTGAGCACCTCCACCCCGTGCGGGGTGAGGACGATCTCGCCGAGCGACACGACCGCGACGGGCCGCAGCTCCGCCCAGGCGCGGGCCGCCCCGTCGCCGTCCAGGCCGAGACTGCCGTACTGCACCACGGTGTAGTCGAGCCGGCGCAGCGCCCACTGGAGTTCGTTGAAGAAATGGCTGTAGAGCGGTCCGACGGGGATGTGCGCCGTGGGCAGCAGAACGATCCTGGTGTGCCCGGCGCGCAGGGAGCGGGCGGCGGCGTGCGGTACATAGCCCAGCCGCTCGGCGGCCTCGCGCACCTTGCGCCGGGTGGGATCGCTGATGCGCACGGCCGAGGTGTTGTTCAGTACGTACGAGACGGTGGCCCGGGAGACCCCGGCCAGCCGGGCGACATCGGCGCTGGTCGGAACGGGACGGTCAGCGGGCTGCTCGGTTGACTGGGTCATGGCAGCCGGTATCTTTCCAGACCGGTCCGCGGAGGTCCGGCGGACGGCCGAACCAGCAGGCCGGCACGCCATTTTCGCCGCGCCACCGCGCCACCGCACCGCCGCGCCACCACGTCACCACGTCACCACGTCACCACGCCCGAGAGCGAAACGGTCCGACCGAGATCCCGGAAGGCATGCACTGTGCGACTCCACACCCATACCTGGGGCGAGGGCGACCGTGTCGCGCTCCTGATCCACGGCATCATGGCCGACCACCGCACCTGGCGCCGTGTGGGCCCGGCCCTCGCGGCCCGCGGCCTGCGCGTGATCGCCGTCGATCTGCGCGGTCACGGCGCCACCGGCCACGCCGGCCACGGCGGTGGCTACGGCATGGAGCGCTTCGCCGACGACCTCGTGGAGACGCTGCCGGCCGGGGCCGACGTGGCGATCGGACACTCCCTCGGCGGGCTCGCCCTCTCCCTCGCCGTGGAGCGACTGGCGCCGGGGCGTGCCGTCTACTCCGACCCGGCCTGGTGTCTGCCGCGCACCGAGGGGGAGTTGGACGGCCCGAGGGCGCTCGCCCGCGCCAAGACCCTGTCACGGGAGGAGATCACGGCGCTGAACCCCCGGTGGGAGGCCGAGGACGTCGAGGTGGAGCTGGAGACCCTCGCGGTCTGGGACGAGAACACCGCGTTCGGTCTCGCCCCGGCGTTCGGCGCCGATCTGCTGCCGGCCGCGCCCGTCGTCCCCTCGCTCGTTCAGCTCGCCGGTCCGAGCGTCATGATCTCCCCCGCGCACGCGGCGGAGTTGGAGCGTCGCGGCTTCCAGGTCCGTACGGTGGCGGGCGCCGGGCACACCATCCACCGCGACGACTTCGACGGGTTCATGACGTCGCTGGACGGCTGGATATGACCGGGCTCGATACGACCGGTGCGACAGAACCCGGCGCGATATGACCGGGCTCGACAGGACCCGGATCCGCTGATCCGGGAAGGGACCCGCCCCGCGCCCCGCCCGAGAGGGACCCGCCCCACGGAGCGGCCCGCGGACGATCTAACGTCGTCCGGATGACGCCCTTCCCCGGCGCCGGCAGCGGCGACCGCACCAGTGACAGCACCAGTGACAGCAGCGGCCTCGATTCCCCCGGCCGTGGTGGCCCGGCCGCCACGACGGAGGCCGAGCCCCGGGACGTGGGGCGGGTCCGCACCTCGTACGCCCCGGAGCACGACGGTGATCCCGACCCCGGCGAGATCGTCTGGACCTGGGTGCCCTTCGAGGAGAACGACGGGCGCGGCAAGGACCGCCCGGTGCTGGTGGTCGCCCGCGAGGCGGCCGGCACACTGCTCGCCGTACAGCTCTCCAGCAAGCGTCACAACCAGGACCGCGAGTGGGTGCCGATCGGGGTCGGGCCGTGGGACCGCGCGGGCCGCGAGTCCTGGGTGAATGTGGACCGGGTGCTGCGCGTTCACGAGAAGGGCATGCGGCGCGAGGCCTGCGCGCTGGACCGGGGACGGTTCAACCTGGTCGTCAACCGCCTCAGGGAGCTGTACGGCTGGCGCTGAGGCGCGCCACCGCGCCCTCGGGCGCCGCTGTACGCGAGCGCCCACCGGAACGCCCCCGGCGAGGGCGCCGTCCGGTCGAGCACCGCGACGCTCGATGACCGGCGCGCGGCTCGCCCGGCCGGTGGCCCGGCCCCCGTCCGGAGCAGTGCCCGCCGTCCGGTCCCGCGTGGGCGCCGTCGCCCCGTCCCCGGACCGGTCGCGATCGCGGCCGGTCCGGGCCCGTACACCGTGTCCCGGCGACCGCCGCGTCCACGGCCGCGCGAATCCCCACGTCACAGCCGTCTTCCGTACGGTGTCAGCCCGTTCGGACGATCTCGTCCGTTTCTTTCGCGATCCCCCGCGGCCGTGCGCTCACACGGAAATCCTGCGTGGACGAGCACGTTCGGGGCACCCGGATTTCTGACGAAACGATGACTGTAGGGGCACTCTTGTGCGAAGCGGCGAGAGTGGCTTTAGGTTGGACGAAGCACTTCGCCCCCAACCCGGGAGCGGAGTCCGGTCACGGTCTTCGACAGGAGGATCCGGCCATGCCATCCGACGGTTTCCTTGATGAGGGAACACCACTCGGCGAAGATGACGCCGAGGATCTACTACGCGGTATCTGCTTCAAGACGGGCCCGCCCCGCACCGTGGGTGTGGAACTGGAATGGCTCGTGCACGACCTGCGCTCCCCCGAAAGAGCGGTCCCGGCCCACCGCCTCCGAGAGGCGTACGAGGGGCTGAGGGATCTGCGCCTCGCCTCGGCACTCACCTTCGAACCCGGCGGTCAGCTGGAGCTCAGCTCCCCGCCCGCCGCGTCGCTGATGGAGTGCATCACCACCACCGCCGCGGACCTGGACACCGTACGCCCGGCCCTGCGTACGGCGGGACTCGCGCTCGCGGGTCTCGGACAGGACCCCTGGCACTCCCCGCACCGCATGCTGCGGGAGCCGCGCTATGACGCGATGGAGACCTACCTCGACCGGATCGGTCCGGCCGGGCGCGCCATGATGCGGACCACGGCCTCCATCCAGGTGTGTCTGGACGCGGGCCACGAGGAGCCCGGCCCGCTCGGATACGGCCGGCGCTGGCAACTCGCCCATCTGCTGGGCGCGGTGCTGGTCGCCTCCTTCGCGAACTCGCCCATGAGCGAACGCAGACCGACCGGCTGGCGCTCCACCCGGCAGGCGATGTGGGCACAGCTGGACCCGGCCCGTACCGCCGCGCCCTCGGCGCGGTACGAACCCCGTGCCGCCTGGGCGGCGCACGCCCTGGACACACCGGTGATGTGCATCCGGGCGGAGAAGGGGCCCTGGCCGGTGCCCGACGGGCTGACCTTCCGGGAGTGGATAAGGTCAGGGCTGCCGCGACCGCCGGTCCGCGCGGACCTCGACTACCACCTCACGACGCTGTTTCCGCCCGTCCGGCCACGTGGTCATCTGGAGTTGCGGATGATCGACGCCCAGCCGGGCGAGGACGGCTGGATGGTGCCACTCGCCGTCACCACCGCGCTGTTCGACGATCCCGAGGCGTCGGAGACGGTCTACCGCACCGTCAAACCACTGGCGGAGACGGCGGGTTCGCTGCCCGCTCCCCGCAATCTCCTCTGGGCCAACGCGGCGCGCCACGCGCTGAGCGATCCGGAGCTGCACGCTGCGGCGATCGCCTGCTTCGCCATCGCTCAGGAGGCACTCCCGCGCGTCGGCGCCACGAGGGCCGTACAGGACGCGGTCGCGGCCTTCAACGACCGCTATGTCATGCGCGGCCGATGTCCCGCCGATGATCTACGCGCCTCTGTGAACGGGAAGGACCTCAGGACATGACCGACTCCGCGGAAACCATGGAAGGCGCGGACAGCGCGGAAGCCGTCGGGACAACGGCGGAACAGCTGCGGCGGCGCGCCGTCGAGGCCCTGACCGCCGCCAGGGACCGTACCTCTCTGCTGACCTCCTGTGTCGACGACCACGAGCTGACGGCGCAGCACTCGCCGCTGATGTCCCCGCTGGTCTGGGATCTGGCGCACATCGGCAACCAGGAAGAGCAGTGGCTGCTGCGGACGGTCGCGGGGCGCGACGCCATCCGCCCGGAGATCGACTCCGTCTACGACGCCTTCGAGCATCCCCGGTCCGCACGGCCGACGCTGCCGCTGCTGCCCCCCGCCGAGGCGCGCGCCTACGCCTCCGACGTACGCGGCAGGGTGCTGGACATCATCGAGCGCACCCCGCTGCACGGCGGTCCGCTGCTGGACGCGGGGTTCGCCTTCGGGATGATCGCCCAGCACGAGCAGCAGCACGACGAGACCATGCTCATCACCCACCAGCTGCGCCGGGGGCCCGCCGCGCTGACCGCGCCCCCGCCGCCGGCCGGTGACACCACGGGACTGCCCGCCGAAGTGCTCGTACCGGCCGGGCCCTTCACGATGGGCACCTCCACCGAGCCCTGGTCGCTCGACAACGAGCGCCCGGCCCATCAGCGGCTCGTCCCGGCGTTCTTCATCGACACGGTGCCGGTGACCAACGGTGACTACCAGCACTTCATCGACGACGGCGGCTACACGGACGAACGCTGGTGGGCGCCGGCCGGCTGGGAGCAGATCCGTACGCACGACATCGGCGCTCCGCTGTTCTGGCGGCGCGAGGGCGGGCAGTGGCTGCGCCGCGCGTTCGGTGTGGAGGAGCCGGTCCCCGCGGACGAGCCGGTGCTCCATGTGAGCTGGTACGAGGCCGACGCGTACGCCCGCTGGGCGGGGCGGCGGCTGCCGAGCGAGGAGGAGTGGGAGAAGGCCGCCCGGCACGATCCCGTCTCCGGCCGGTCGCTGCGGTATCCGTGGGGTGACGAGGAGGCCACCCCGGAGCGTGCCAATCTCGGCCAGCGCCATCTGCGGCCGGCCCCGGCGGGCAGCTATCCGCGGGGCGCCTCGCCGCTGGGCGTACGGCAGTTGATCGGGGACGTCTGGGAGTGGACGTCGAGCGACTTCCTGCCCTATCCGGGGTTCGCCGCGTTCCCGTACCGCGAGTACTCGGAGGTCTTCTTCGGCAGCGCCCACAAGGTGCTGCGGGGCGGGTCGTTCGCGGTGGACGCGGTGGCGTGCCGCGGTACGTTCCGCAACTGGGATCTGCCGGTCCGCCGCCAGATCTTCTCCGGTTTCCGCACCGCCGGGGATGTCTGATGTGCCGCCATCTCGCCCGGCTGGGGCCGCCGGTGGCGCTCGGGGAGGTGCTGATCGCGCCACCGCACGGGCTGTTCCGGCAGTCCTGGGCACCGCGCCGACAGCGCAACGGCACGGTCAACGCCGATGGTTTCGGGGTGGGCTGGTACGCGGACGGCGATCCGCTGCCCGCCCGCTACCGCCGCGCGCGGCCCATCTGGGGGGACCTGGGATTCACCGATCTGGCGCGGGTGATCCGTACCGGCGCCCTGCTCGCCGCGGTACGTGACGCGACCGAGCCGGGCGCCGACGGGGAGGCCGCCGCCGCGCCGTTCTCCGACGGGCCCTGGCTGTTCAGCCACAACGGCTCGGTCGGCGGCTGGCCGGGCAGTCTCGCGGGCCCGGCCGCGTCCCTCCCCGCCGAGGAGCTGCTCACCCTGGCGGCCCGCACCGATTCCGCGCTGGTGTGGGCGCTGCTCCTGCACCGGCTGCGGGCCGGCGACGAGCTGGGTCAGGCGCTGGGCGACACCGTCCTCGACATCGCCGCGGCCGCGCCGGCCTCCCGGCTCAATCTGCTGGTCACCGACGGCGAGCGGATCGCCGCGACCGCGTGGGGGGACACCCTCTGGTATCTGACCGATCCCGGGGGCCACTGGACCGTGGTGGCCTCCGAACCGTACGACGACGACGCGCGCTGGCGCGAGGTCCCCGATCGCACCCTGCTCGTGGCGACCCGCGACGACGTGCTGTTGTCCCCTCTCAAGGAGCCACCCGAGTGAGCCCGTTCCTGCTGACCCGCACCCTGCCCGAGGACGCCACGGACGCGGCTCTGCGCGCCGATGTGCTCCAGGGGCTGACCCGTACCCCCAAAGTGCTGCCTCCCAAATGGTTCTACGACTCCCGGGGCAGCGAACTCTTCGAGGAGATCACCAGGCTGCCCGAGTACTATCCGACCCGCGCCGAGCGGGAGATCCTGCTCGCGCGGGCGCCGGAGATCGCGGCGGCGACCGGGGCGCGGACCCTCGTGGAGCTGGGGTCCGGATCGTCCGAGAAGACCCGTCATCTGCTGGACGCGCTCACCGGCCTGCACAGCTACGTGCCGGTGGATGTCAGCGAGAGCGCGCTGACCGGGGCCGCCGAATCCCTGCTCGCCGAGCACCCCGGACTCCAGGTGCACGCGCTCATCGCCGACTTCACCCGGGGGCTGGCGCTGCCCGGCACCCCGGGCCCCCGGCTGGTCGCGTTCCTCGGCGGCACGATCGGCAATCTGCTGCCGGCGGAGCGCGCGTCGTTCCTGGCATCGGTCCGGGGGCTGCTCGCGCCCGGTGACGCGCTGCTGCTCGGTACGGACCTGGTGAAGGACGAGTCCGTACTGGTCAGGGCCTACGACGACTCGGCCGGGGTGACGGCCGCCTTCAACAAGAACGTCCTCCTGGTCATCAACCGGGAGCTGGGCGCGGACTTCGATCCGCGTGACTTCGACCATGTGGCGCTCTGGGACGCCGAGCACGAGTGGATCGAGATGCGGCTGCGGGCGCGCCGGGACCTCACGGCGAAGGTCCCGGAGCTGGATCTGGTGGTGCACTTCGCGGCCGGCGAGGAGGTGCGTACGGAGGTGTCGGCGAAGTTCCGTCAGGACCGGGTACGCGCCGAACTGGCCGGGGCGGGACTGGAGCTGGCGCACTGGTGGACGGACGAGGAGGGCAGGTTCGCGCTGTCGCTGGCGACCGCTGTGTGAAGGACGCCGTCCGTGACGGTGGTCCGGGCGGCGGCGTCCGTGACCGTACGGGCGATCCCTGACCGGGCGTCCGCGGCCAGTTCGCGGCGGTCGGTGTGGCGCCCGGCGGGGATCAGCGGCAGGACCGTGATCTCCGCCGTGAGCCCGCCGGCCGTCACGACCCGCCACAGCGAGGCGGTGATGGTGTCGTCCCCGACGAACGCCGGGGCGCCGGACGGCTTCCCGTCCGGCGCGCGGTAGGTGATACGTACCGGACGGACAGCGGCGTCCGCGTCCAGCGCCGCCTGGAAGACGGCGCTGGTGAACCGCCCCTGGTCGCGCCCGCACCAGGTGCAGGCCTCGGGGAAGACGATCACCCGCGAGCCGGCGGCGAGCGCGGTCGACAGGGTCCGTACGGTCCCGGGCAGCGCCCGCAGCCGCTCCCGCTCGACGAACAGGGTGCCGCCCAGCGCGGCCATCGCGCCCAGCAGCGGCCAGCGCCGTATCTCGCTCTTGGCGAGCATCCGCCCCGGGAAGACCGTGGCGAGGAGCGGTATGTCCAGCCAGGAGACATGGTTGGCGACGACCAGCACCCCGGACCCGCGCCGGGGCGCGGGCGCCCCCACGACACGGACGCGCAGGCCGAAGAGTCGCAGTACCGTGCGCGCCCAGTGCCGGGTGAGCAGGTCCCGTACGTCCCCGCCCAGGACCCTGAGGAAGGGAGCCGTCAGCGCTCCGGCCAGGACGAGGCCGATCCCCGCGAGCAGCCGTACGGCCCCGGTCAGTGCCCCGGCGGCCGGGCCCTGGTGGGTGGAGCAGTCGCGGGGGGTGCAGGGCGCGGTGGGCAGCCAGGCGCTCATGCGCCGGGGGCGAGCGAGAGGAAGTGCCGCAGGTAGCGCGGGTTGGTGCGGCGCATCGACAGCAGTACGTACAGGTCGGCGACACCGAACTCCGGGTCGTGCGCGGGCGCGCCGCACACCCAGGCGCCGAGCCGCAGATAGCCGCGGAGCAGCGGCGGCAGCTCGGAGGGCCGGGCAGCGGCGGCGGACGCGTCCGGGGTCCACAGGCGGTGCGGGGTGACCCAGTACTCCTCGGGCGCCAAGTGCTTCTCCTTCACGGTGCTCCATGTCGAGGCGGCGAGCGCGCCGCCGTCCGCGAGCGGGACGGAGCAGCAGCCCGCCAGCCAGTTGTAGCCGCTGTCGGTCATGTAGCGGGCGAGTCCGGCCCAGATCAGGGCGATGACACCGCCGGTGCGGTGCAGGGGGTGGACGCACGAGCGGCCGACCTCGACCAGATCGTGCCGGATCGGGGCGAGCCGGGAGAGGTCGAACTCGCTGTCGGAGTAGATCCGTCCGGCGGCCCTGGCCCGCTCGGGCGGCAGCAGCCGGTACGTACCGACGACCTCGCCGGTGCTCTCCTCGCGCACCAGCAGGTGGTCGCAGTACGCGTCGAAGGCGTCGACGTCCAGCCCCGGTTCCGGGCCGTCGAGCCGGGCGCCCATCTCGCCGGCGAAAACCAGGTGCCGCAGCCGCTGGGCGGCCCGGACGTCCTCCTCGTCGCGGGCGAGGGACACGACATAGCGCGGCTCGGCGGGTCCGGGCGCGGTCACCGAGGCGGGGACGGGGACAGCGGGGGCGGCGGGGACGAAGGGAGCGGGGGCGATGGCGGACATGCGGACTCCTGTGCCGGTAGGGAAGGCAGGCCGCCGGGGTCCGCCGCTCGCGCGACGGGCCCGGCACCTTGTTTCTTCCGTGGCCGACTGGATTTGACATGACCACACGGCGGAGCGCGGATGTGAGACGGCTGAATGGCCGGGAGTCCGGGAACCGCGCGATTCGCCCCGGGCCCGCGGCCTCGGCGGGAGACCTCAGGCCGCGCCCTCCGCCCGGGACCTCGCCCCGCGGCCCCGACCAGGGACCTTCTCCCCTCTCCCGTGGCCTCGGCCCGTGGCCTCAGCCGGAGAGCAGTTCCGCGCTGATCTGATCGGAGGCCGCCTTCGCCGACTCCTCGGGGTCCTCGCCCTCCAGGACGGCCGTCATATACGGCTTGATCGGGTTGTCGGCCTCGACGCTCGCCCACTGCGGGGAGTTCGGGGTGGCCCGCCCCCGCGCGGCGCCCTCGGCCATCGCGGCCGTGCTCGCGTCACCGCGGATGACCCCGGCGAGGGTCGTCTTGTTCGGCACGTAGCTCATCGTCCGGGCGAGCTCCGTCTGCCAGGTCTCGCCGGCCAGCGCCTTGACCACCTCGACGGCGGCGGAGTGGTGGCTGGAGTTCTTCGGCACGATCAGATCGGAGCCGCCGGTGAAGACGGCCCCCGGCTTGTCGGCGCTCTTGCCCGGAATGGGGAAGAAGCCGAGTCTGCCCTTCAGTTCGGGGTTCTTCTCCTCGATGATCCGGGCCGAACTGGGGGTGGAGATGATCTGCGCGACATCGCCCTCGGCGAAGACCTCCGCCTGCGGGGGCTTGGCCTCGTCGGAGTTCTTCGGTCCGTTGCCCAGCGACTGGAGGTCCTTGTAGAAGTCCATGCCCCTCAGCGCGGCGGGCGTATGGATCGTCCCCTGCCACTCGCCACCGGACTCGACGGCCAGCTCGCCGCCCTCGTCCCAGATGAACCCGGCCAGGGTGTACCAGTCCTGCCCGGCGAGGTAGATGCCCTGGTTCCCGCCGCGGTTCAGCTCGGCGGTGTCGTCGAGCCACTGCTCCCTGGTCTTGGGCGGGTTCTCTATGCCGGCGAGCGCGAACAGATCCTTGTTGTAGATCACGACGCGATTGGCCGCGTACCAGGGGATGCCGAACTGGGCGCCGTTGATACTGCCCGGCTGCGCGAGACCGGGCAGCCAGTCCTCGCTGCCCAGGTCCCGTACCGACTCCAGGGTGAGATCGCGCAGATTGCCGCTCTCCGCGTACTGGGCGACCTGGGTGTTGCCGACCTCGATCACATCCGGCGTGTCCTCGCCGTCCAGCGCGGTCAGCACCTTCTCGCCGATCCCGGTCCACTCCTGGATCTTGATGTCGAGCCGGACGGACGGATGTTCCTTCTCGTAGTCGTTCACGAACCGCTTGAGGAAGTCGTCCGAGACGCTGTCCTTCATCAGCCAGACGGTGACCGTCACGGAGTCGTCCCCGCCGGGCAGCATTCCGCAGCCGCCGAGGGCGACGGAGGACACAAGGGCCACGGAACAGGCGAGAGGGCGGTTCTTCACGTAGGTCAACCTTCTGGCGTGAGTGCACGGAGCAGGAAGAGAGGGCCCGACGTGGGGGGAGCGAACCGGGTTCGCACGGGTGTGTGGGATTTTGGTATGGACCAAACGGCCGGTCAAGTCCCGGAAGCGAACGGAACGCAGACGGAAGGGGACGCGTGCCCCTGACGCCCGTCTCCCGGGCCCGCCCTCCGGACGGACGACGCTCCTTCGGACGTTCTTCCTCAGCGCCATCCGGCTCCGGACGTCTCGCGGAGCGCCGGGCGGTGGGGCACGGTGGAGTGACACCGCGCCACCCGTGACACGTGAACAGGAGAGCGACGCCATGTCCCACCACACCTACCGGGTCACCGAGATCGTCGGCACCTCGCACGAGGGCATCGACGACGCCATCCGCAACGGCGTCGCCCGTGCCTCCCAGACGCTGCGTGGTCTGGACTGGTTCGAGATGACGGAGGTGCGGGGCCATATCGTCGACGGCGACATCGAGCACTACCAGGTCGGACTCAAGGTCGGCTTCCGCCTCGACGACACCCACTGAGCGGCCGAGGTCAGGTACGCCCCTCGCGCTCCTGCGCGTCCTTCAGCGCCTGTGACGTGCTCGCCCAGCGGGCCCGTACGACCCGGAAGCCGGCCCGTTCGGCCGCGTCACAGACCAGTTCGTCGTCGTCGACCAGCATCCGCACCTTCCGGCCGCCGGCCAGCCTGCGCAGGATCTCCAGTTTGGTCGTACGCGCGGGCCGCCGGTCGTCGTTCCGGCGCATCCAGATCCGTCCCTCGGGCAGGCCGTGCTCGCGCAGCCAGGCCAGGGTGTCCGCGCGGCAGCGCTCCGGACGGCCGGTGAGGTACATGACCTCGCACTCCTCGGTGGCCTCCGCGACCAGCCGTACGCCCTCGGCCAGTGGCGTGTCCTGTCCGGCCGCGCCGAAGAATCCCTTCCAGTCGCGGGGCCGCCGCTCCAGGAAGTGCTGACGGTGGCCGGTCTCCGCCAGCGTTCCGTCCAGGTCGAATACGGCCAGCGGCCTGCTGTTCCCCGTCATCCCGCTCCCCGTCGTGCGCATCACGTCCACCAGCCTAGGGGCTGTCCCGTGGACCACCGCGCGTTCGACATCGCGGGCCCGGCCCCGCTAACCTGCCGCCATGTCCAGTCCCGAGGCGTCAAGACTCTAGCCACCGGTCGTCCGGTGGCCTGCTCACGTTGTCGCGTCGACAAGCTCCGCGGCCCATGGGGCCGTTGGTGCTGCCGGCCGCGGCCCGTCGCCATCGGATCGCCGTAGTACGGACTGTGTTCGGCCTCGACCGGGTGTCACTTCCCTGACGCCGGGGCCCTTCGCGCGGTGGTCGCCGCGTATCTCCTGCCCGGACCGTCGATGAACGGCGTCCGTACGGATACTCCCGCGGCCCACCGCTGCCCTGTCGGCGCCCGCGCCGACTCCTTGCCGGTTCATTCGGTCACACGATCCACGGTGTGGTTGCGGAGTCCTGTTATGCCATTCGCTCTCTATCTGCTCGGACTGGCGGTCTTCGCCATGGGGACGTCCGAGTTCATGCTGTCCGGCCTCGGGCCGGACATCGCACACGACCTGGGGGTGTCCATCCCGGCGGCGGGATCGCTCACCTCCGCGTTCGCCGTCGGCATGGTCATCGGCGCGCCGCTGATGGCGATGCTCGCTCTGCGCTGGTCGCGCCGGCACGCGCTGCTGGTCTTCCTGCTCACGTTCCTCGCCGTCCATGTGGTCGGCGCGGTGACCACCAGTTACGGGGTACTGCTGGTCACCCGGATCGTCGGGGCCCTGGCCAACGCCGGGTTCCTCGCGGTGGCGCTGGTGACCGCGACCGGCATGGTCGAGCCGAACGCCAAGGGACGTGCCACCTCCGCGCTGCTCGGCGGTGTCACCATCGCCTGCGTCGCGGGCGTTCCCGGCGGCGCTCTGCTCGGTCAACTGTGGGGCTGGCGCGCGGCGTTCTGGGCGGTCGCGGTCATCTCGGTACCGGCCGTCGTGGCGATCCTGCGGGCGGTGCCGAGCGGTGGCGCCGGCCCCTCGGGGACGAGCGCGCGCCAGGAGCTGCGCGCGCTGCGCGAGCCCCGGTTGCTGGTGACGCTGCTGCTGGGCGCGCTGGTGAACGGCGCGACGTTCTGTACGTTCACGTATCTCGCGCCGCTCCTCACCGAGGTGGCCGGACTCGGTTCGGGGTGGGTGCCCGCCCTGCTGGCGCTCTTCGGTCTGGGTTCGTTCGCCGGGGTCACCATCAGCGGCCGGCTCGCCGACGTACGGCCCGTCCCGCTGCTGGTGGCCGGGGGCGTGGCACTGCTCGCCGGCTGGGCCGTCTTCGCGCTGACCGCCGGGAACCCGGTGGCGGCGGGCGCGTTCGTGTTCGTCCAGGGGACCCTCTCGTTCGCCGTCGGCGCCACGCTGATCTCGCGGGTGCTCTACGCGGCGGCCGGGGCGCCGACCCTGGCCGGCGGGCTCGCCACGGCCGCGTTCAACGTGGGCGGCGCGATCGGGCCGTGGGCCGGCGGCGTCGCGATCGGCGCCGGGCTCGGCTTCCGCGCACCGCTGTGGGTCAGCGCACTGCTGGTGGCCCTCGCCCTCGCCACCGCCGGGGTCGCCCGGGGAGTGCGGCGCGGGACCGCCGACGAGGACGAGGGGGTGCCGACGGCGACCCGGTAGCGGAGGCTCAGGAGCGTGAGACCTTACGGGTCGCCCGCAGCCACTCCTTGTTCATCGCCGCGATGGACGGCAGCGGGATCCCCTTCGGGCAGGCGGTGGCGCACTCACCGGCGAGGGTGCAGCCACCGAAGCCCTCCTCGTCCATGGTCGCGACCATGTCGAGGACCCGGGTCTCACGCTCCGGTGCGCCCTGCGGCAGCACATTGAGGTGGTTGATCTTGGCGGAGGTGAAGAGCATCGCCGAACCGTTGGGGCAGGCCGCGACGCAGGCGCCGCAGCCGATGCACTCGGCGTGTTCGAAGGCGAAGTCGGCGTCGGGCTTGGGCACCGGTGTGGCGTGTGCCTCGGGCGCGGCGCCGGTGGGGGCGGTGATGTAGCCGCCCGCGCCGATGATCCGGTCGAACGCGGACCGGTCCACCACCAGGTCCTTGACGACGGGGAAGGCCCCGGCCCGCCAGGGCTCGACATCGATGGTGTCGCCGTCGTCGAAGTGCCGCATATGGAGCTGGCAGGTGGTGGTGCGCTCGGGACCGTGGGCGTCGCCGTTGATGACCACACCGCACGCGCCGCAGATGCCCTCGCGGCAGTCGTGGTCGAAGGCGACCGGCTCGTCGCCCTTGAGGATCAGCTCCTCGTTGAGGGTGTCGAGCATCTCCAGGAACGACATGTCCTCGGAGATGCCGTCGATGCCATAGGTGACCATGGCGCCGGGGGCGTCGGCGTCCGGCTGTCGCCAGACGCGCAGGGTGAGCCTCATGCGTAGCTCCGCTGGGTGGGGTGGACGTACTCGAAGACGAGGTCTTCCTTGTGCAGGACGGGCGCGGTGCCGGTGCCGCCGAACTCCCAGGCCGCGGCGTACGAGAACTCCTCGTCGCGGCGGGCGGCCTCACCGCCCTCGGTCTGCGACTCCTCGCGGAAGTGGCCGCCGCAGGACTCGGCGCGGTGCAGCGCGTCGAGGCACATCAGCTCGGCCAGTTCCAGATAGTCGACGATGCGATTGGCCTTCTCCAGCGACTGGTTGAGCTGCTCGCCGGTGCCCGGCACCTTGATCCGGCGCCAGAACTCCTCACGGATCTGCGGGATCCGGTCGAGCACCTTGCGCAGTCCGTCGTCGGTGCGGGCCATTCCGCAGTGTTCCCAGAGGAGTTCGCCGATCTCCTTGTGGAACGAGTCGGGCGTACGGTCGCCGTCGACGGCGAGCAGCAGCCGCAGCCGGTCCTCGGTGTCGGCGACCGCCTCGGCCACCTCGGGGTGGGACTCGTCGATCTCGTCGTGGTGCGGATTGCGGGCGAGATAGTCGTTGATGGTGGACGGCAGGACGAAGTAGCCGTCGGCCAGACCCTGCATCAGCGCGGACGCGCCGAGCCGGTTGGCGCCGTGGTCGGAGAAGTTGGCCTCGCCGATCGCGAACAGGCCCGGCACGGTGGTCTGGAGGTCGTAGTCGACCCAGAGACCGCCCATCGTGTAGTGGATCGCCGGGTAGATCCGCATGGGCACCTCGTACGGATTCTCGGCGGTGATCCGCTCGTACATCTCGAAGAGGTTGCCGTACTTCTCCTCGACCGCCTTGCGGCCGAGCCGGGCGATGGCGTCGGCGAAGTCGAGATAGACGCCCTGTCCGCCGGGTCCGACCCCGCGGCCCTCGTCGCAGACGTTCTTCGCGGCCCGTGAGGCGATGTCGCGCGGGACGAGATTGCCGAAGGAGGGGTAGATCCGCTCCAGGTAGTAGTCGCGCTCGTCCTCGGGAATCCCGGCCGGGGGCCGCTGATCGCCGCGCGCCTTGGGCACCCAGATACGGCCGTCGTTGCGCAGCGACTCGCTCATCAGCGTCAGCTTGGACTGGTGGTCGCCGGAACGCGGGATGCAGGTGGGGTGGATCTGGGTGAAGCACGGGTTGGCGAAGTAGGCGCCGCGCCGGTGCGCCCGCCAGATGGCGGTGGCGTTGCTGTTCTTGGCGTTGGTGGAGAGATAGAAGACATTGCCGTAGCCGCCGGAGGCGAGGACGACGGCGTCCGCGAAGTGGGTGGAGACCGCGCCGGTGATCAGATCGCGGGCGACGATGCCCCGGGCCCGTCCGTCGACGACGAGCAGATCGAGCATCTCGGTGCGCGGATGCATCTCGACCGCGCCCGCCGCGATCTGCCGGGACAGCGCCTGGTAGGCGCCGAGCAGCAGTTGCTGGCCCGTCTGGCCTCGGGCGTAGAAGGTACGGGAGACCTGGACACCGCCGAAGGAGCGGGTGTCGAGGAGTCCGCCGTACTCGCGGGCGAACGGCACGCCCTGGGCGACACACTGGTCGATGATCTCGACCGAGACCTCGGCGAGCCGGTGGACATTGGACTCGCGGGCCCGGAAGTCGCCGCCCTTGACGGTGTCGTAGAAGAGCCGCTGGACGGAGTCGCCGTCGTTGCGGTAGTTCTTGGCGGCGTTGATGCCGCCCTGCGCGGCGATGGAGTGGGCGCGGCGCGGCGAGTCCTGGTAGCAGAACTGGACGACGTGGTAGCCCTGTTCGGCGAGCGTGGCGCCCGCGGCGCCGCCGGCGAGGCCGGTACCGACGACGATCACGGTGTGCTTGCGCCGGTTGGCGGGGTTGACGAGTTTTGCTTCGAAGCGGCGCCGGTTCCAGCGCTCGGCGACGGGCCCGTCCGGCGCCTTGGTGTCGGCGATCGGCTCGCCGACGGTGTATTCGGCGTAGTCGGTGGGTTCGTTCATGTCAGCTCACCACTCCGGTCATGACGGCGACGGGTACGGCGATGAATCCCGCGGTCAGCGCCACCGCCAGCAGATTGGCCGTCCCCTTGAGGACGCGTTCGCGGGTGGCGTTGCCCGCTCCGAGGGTCTGCGCGGCGCTCCAGAAGCCGTGCTGGATGTGGAGCCCGAGGGCGAGCATCGCGACGAGGTAGATGACGTTCCCGTACCAGGTGGAGAAGGTGTCCACGACGTTCTGGTACGGGTGGCCGGCCTGGAAGCCGCCGGAGTGCACCGTACCGGTGGTCAGATCGAGGATGTGCCAGACGATGAACAGGGCGAGGATGATCCCGCCCCAGCGCATGGTGCGGGTGGCGTATCCGGCGCGGGCCCGCTTGTGGACGTACTTGTCGGGGCGGGCGGCCAGGTCGCGGCGGCTGAGCTGGTAGGCGCAGACCGCGTGCAGGACGACGGCGACGACGAGGACGACTCGGACGATCCAGAGCGCCCACTCGTAGTGCAGAATCGGTTCGCCAATGGTCCGCAGCCAGTGCGCGTAGCCGTTGAACTCCGGCGGCCCGAAGAAGATCTTGAGATTGCCCAGCATGTGCGCGACCAGATAGCCGAGCATGATCAGGCCGCTCACGGCCATGACCGTCTTTTTTCCGATCGTCGATCCCCAGAGGGTGCGGGTCATGGACGGCCGTTGGTCCGTCCCCCGCGTTGCCAGCGCCATGGACATCACGCTAGGCCGCGCGATGCCGAGAGGTCCAAGACATGGTGCGGCTGATCTCCATAGGCTGTTCCTATCGCGGGTCTACCCTGGCTCCATGCAGTTCCAGCAGCTTCTCTACTTCGTGGCCGTCGCGGAGACCCGGCACTTCACCCGCGCCGCGGAACGGGTCCATGTCTCGCAGCCCTCCCTCTCCCAGCAGATCAGAGCGCTGGAGAAGGAACTGGGGGCCGAGCTGTTCAGCCGTGCCCGCGGCAACGTCACCCTCACGGACGCGGGCGAGGCGCTCCTGCCGCTCGCGCGGCGCATCCTCGCCGACACCGAGACCGCGCGCGTCGAGGTACAGGAGCTGGTCCAGCTGCGGCGCGGCCGGGTCAGGCTGGGGGCGCCGCCGAGCCTGTGCACCGGACTGCTGCCCGACGTCCTGCGGGCCTTCCACGATCTGCACCCGGGTATCGAGCTGCTGATCGAGGAGAGCGGCTCACACGATCTCGTACGGGAGCTGGCGCGCGGGGCGCTGGATCTGGCCCTGGTGGTGATGCCGCTGCCGGCCGCGTCGCCCGCGCTGACCACGGTCGAGCTGCTGCACGAGGACCTGGTCGTGGTCTCCTCGGCCGCCGCCCCGGCCCCACGGCGGCCGGCCAGGATCGCCGATCTGGAGGGCCAGCCGCTGGTGATGTTCCGGCACGGCTACGACCTGCGCGACCTGACGGTGGCCGCGTGCCGGGCCGAGGGGTTCGAGCCGTCGTTCACCGTGGAGGGCGGTGAGATGGACGCCGTCCTCGGTTTCGTACGGGCCGGTCTGGGCGTGGCGGTCGTCCCGAGCATGGTCGCGGCACGGGCACGCGATCTGAGGGTCACCGCCCTGGCCAGGCCGGGGCTGCGCCGTACGATCGCGCTCGCCCACCGCAGCGACGTCGCCCCGCCGCGCGCCGCCAGGGAACTGCAGAAGGTACTGCTGGCCACCCAGCCCGCGGCCCCGGAAGGAGCCAGGACCACGGGCAGGGGCAGGCGCGGGGCGACGGGCCGGCGCGCGTCGGAAGGAAGCTAAGCCCTGCCGGACGGACACCACCTCGGACTTACTGGTCTAGGTGTATTGACCCGTAACGTTGTTAACGCGGCTGATGGGCGGGTGTCCGTTGAGTGCGGTGTGGCTGCGGTGGTGGTTGTAGGTGTGGAGGAAGT